>NZ_JBODRU010000001.1:2045494-2865329 GCF_050632815.1 Chryseobacterium sp. JK1
TTGCCACCCGCCGAAACTCCAAGTCTTAGTATGCATATACTCTATTTAAACTTTTTCTTAAAACTAAACTTAAGCATATTCATGAGTCCTGGCTCTATAATATCGACTCCCAGTCCGAAATTACTATCTGCCACCGTATGATGATCTGTTCTAAATTGTTCAAATTCTGATTGTGGAATTTCCATGTTTACCAATGGGCTGTGTTCAATATAAACGCTGGCTCCGTTTTTGGTAATTTTCTTTCTGCTTTTATAATCAAAATAAGGATTGCTAATGGTACTTTCCTGAAGGGTATACTTTTCTTCGCTGTCTATTTTCTGATCTGTATAAAGATTGATTTCGTACTTTTCGCTGTCTAAATTATGCCAGAAAGGAAGATCTTTATGCATAAAATCGCGGGCGTTTGCCTTCACAACATTTCTGTCGAAATACATAAGAAAACGGTTCTTCTGTGCATCGGTATAGTAAGGATTATCAATAATCGCGGTGTATTGAATCTTCACCTCATTCAGCCTTTTATCATCACTTACTACATCTATGGATGCGTCTTTGAATACATTTCGTACATCCGTACCATTGCGGTCGTTAGAATAATTTAAAGCATAAAAAAGAAAACTGTTCCAGCTGTCTATAATTTCTCTTTTATTGGTGCTTTTAAAATACCTTCTCATGGCATTGGCTCTGTTTCCTTTATAGGTGGTAACCAGATTCAGTTTTCCGGTATTGCCCTGCACATTGAAATCTACTTTTTCATCTACACAGAAATAACTAAAGCGATGTGGCTTTCTCACCTGAAGTTCCTGATCAGCTTTCACTTCCAGATAATGCATAAAATAAATAAAACCTCTATTTTCGATCAGCCCAAATTCATCACGAATGGTTGCATCAATAAAGTATTCCTGCTCTTTATAATGAATCTTTACCACCACATGGTTAAAGCTTAACAAAGAAGGCAGATAATACTTAATATAATAATCTGTACTGAAATTAACGAGTACTACCGAAGCGTCTACCCCGATATAATCAAGAATCACCTTCAGTAAAACGGATTTTGCCTTACAGTCACCCTGTTTGTTTTCATAGGTAATGGCGGGTGCCTGAGGTTTATGACCATTCATTTCATCGGCATTGAAGATGTAATAAATATGGTTTTGAACATACTCAATCGCAAACTGAAGTTTTTCATCCAAATGAGTAATTGCATTCAGCTGCTCAACAAGATGGGGAGCAAAATCCCGTAACGAGGCTCCTTTAAAAATTTCATCATAAATAGGAACAATATAGTTGGAAAGGTCTTTCCAATTGCTTTCTGTGGCAAAGTCGATATAAGGAAATATTTCGCGCCCAGAATCTACAGGGTTGATATAGTTTTTCTCTTCAATCACAAACCGCTCTCCTCTATTTAAGTAACTTATTTCTGGTTCCAGAACATCCCCTTTCTCATCTCTGAAAAACGTTTTCTTATAAGCGATTTTCTGCTCACGTTCGTTGATAAATGTAAATTTAAAACTCCCATAAGCCCAATAATTGTCAGGACTTACCCAAACGTACTTTGAAAATTCTTTTCTCAGGAAATCACGGTCTGTAAAAACCTTCACTCTAGAATCTTCCAAAATAAGCACATCATACAACCTCAAGTCTTTGATGGTAATATTAATCTTTTTATTGCTGCTTAAAACTCCTCCACTGCTTTGGTTTTCGCTATCCAGCACCTTTATTTTTGTGTCCGGAATCTTATCGATAAGAACACCATCTCTCATTACACTTATTCTGTGGATCTGATAGACTTCATTTTCTTCCACCACCACATCAGAAACAGAAGCCCGCTCAAGGTTTCCCGGCTCATTCAATGTATAAGCCATACAGGCATATTCACTGTTTTCGGTATTGCTGGTGTAGTACTTTTTATCTAAAAAATAGCAGTAGTCGCGACCTTCGTCGGTTTGCTTTCTGGCAAATTCGGAGTCTTTGATGAGATTGATAATTTCCTGATCTCCGATATTTCCTGCCCATATTTCAGGTTTTTGAATCCTGTAATTTTCAACTTGCATTTGATTTTCCATATTTGTTATACGAATTTTGTGTTTTGGTTATAATCATTAAAAACTTCAAATTAAACAATTAAAAAAGTAAAATACAATAGAAGAACTGCGACAATTGATGAAAAATTTCGGCACAGTAATTGCGAGGTAAGGCCTAAAATCAAGTTTATGAAAATTTTAGCAACAATTCTAAAAGGGACCGCTCCTGCATTAGCATTATTCGCAATGACACAATGTACAACCACTTCAGGAGTATCCGCAGCTGATGAAAAAACATTCATCGTGGGACCACAAACTGCAGACTGTACAGGAGTAGCTCCAATGAAATGTCTGCAGGTAAAAGAAAATCCCTCAGGAAGCTGGACCAACTTGTACACCAATATTGAAGGCTTTACCTACGAGCCAGGGTACGAATATGTCTTAAAGGTAAAAACAGAAAAAATCGCTAATCCACCGGCTGACGGTTCTTCAATAAAATACACTTTGGTAAAGCAGGTTTCCAAAACGAAAAAAGAAATGACAGCATCTAATGAAAAAACACTTATCATTGGAGCTCAAACCGTTGACTGCTCTGCCGGAGCCGGACGTATGAAATGTATGCAGGCTAAAGAAAAAGCTTCTGAAAACTGGACCAATTTCTACAGCACTATTGAAGGATTCACGTACGAACCCGGGTATGAATATGTTTTGAAAGTAAAAACAGAAAAAATTGCCAATCCACCTGCAGATGCTTCTTCAATACAATATACTTTAATTGAACAGGTTTCTAAAACGAAAAAATAATAAAAAAAACTCCCGAATCTTTTCGGGAGTTTTTTATCAATAATATCGGCAAGGTTTCTTTTTATATACCGCCTTCTTTTTTCGGAGGATCCGGATATTTACCTTTAGTCGTTTCTCCTACAGTATTGGCTGTTGTCATCGCAACGACAAGATCATTCAGCATTCCGCTGGCTGCTGTGGGCGAGTTAGGCAATAATACCAGATTACTTCTGTTACTTGCTCCCACCGAATGTAATGTATCATAATGCTGGGTCACCACAATAAGAGCAGATGCCTCATGCGAATTGATATCTACATTATTCAGCATTCTCACAGATTCTTCAAGACCTTTTGCAATTTCTCTTCTCTGGTCTGCAATCCCCTGCCCCTGTAGCTTTTTAGATTCAGCTTCAGCTTTTGCCACCGCTACAATCCTGATTCTCTGTGCTTCAGACTCGTATTCTGCAGCTGTTTTTTCTCTTTCTGCAGCGTTGATTCTGTTCATAGCGTGTTTTACCTGTTCATCCGGATCAATATCAGTAACCAGGGCTTTGATAATATCATATCCGTAGCTGTTCATAGCTTCCTGAAGTTCACTCTTTACCGCAATAGCCACATCATCTTTTCTTACAAAAACATCATCCAGTTTCAATTTTGGAACTTCCGCTCTTACCACATCAAAAACAAATGAAGTAATTTGATTTTCAGGATTTTCCAAACGATAATAAGCATCCGCCACCTGATTTCTAATAACCTGATACTGAACAGAAACTTTCATTCTGATAAAAACATTGTCTAACGTTTTTGTATCAATAATCACATCCAGCTGCTGAATTCTGAGATTCAGTCTTTTAGCAATCTGATCAATGATTGGCAATTTAAGATGAAGCCCAGAATGCTTTACAGCCTGAAGCTTCCCAAAACGCTCTATAATGGCCGCAGTTTCCTGCTTTACCACAAAAAAAGACGCGAATAAAATGATTAGCCCAAAGAAAATAATGGGCGCTAAATAAATACTCATGGTTTGATTTTTTTAATAAGTCGCAATAATTTCTCTTTTGTTAAAAAACATCTTGTACAGTGTTTCATTAAATATAATAAAAATAAATTAAGTATCAGAAGATCAGATAAAAATACAGTAAGAAGATAAATAGCAACCTTATTTTTGGTTAAAACTATTCCGAAAAATCCTACTTTTGAATATTCATTTTACATCATGATCAATTCTAAAGAAATATTAAAAGAACATATCTCGAAATTTACATCTCTTACCGATGAACAGTTTGACTATGTTTTTGGGCATTTTGATTTAATTACCTTAAAAAAAGGCCAGAGCCTGATCGCTGAAGGAGATTTTGTGGATCATGAATATTTCGTTACAGAAGGATGCCTGAAAGCATTTTACCTGAATGACAATATGAAAATGTTTATTCTGCAGTTTGCCATGCCAACTTGGTGGGTGACAGATTTTGATGCACTTTATAATAAAACCAGGGCTACCATTCATGTAGACTGCATTACAAAAGCCAATATTCTTTCGATCTCCAATGAAAACAGAGAAAAGCTTTGCAATGAAATTCACGAAGTTGAACATTTTTTCAGATGGAGAACCAATAAAGGATATGTTGCTGCTCAGAAACGTCTGCTTTCTTTTATGAATAATGATGCCAAATTCCGTTATGAAGAGCTTCTGGCGATGTATCCTCAGCTATATAATCTCGTTCCCAAGCATCTTATCGCGTCCTATCTTGGTGTCACCAGGGAAACTTTGAGCAGACTTCACCAATAACTTTTTTCTTTTAGACTTTCGATTTTCGTGAGGTACATCACATAACATTCTCTTTGATTCGGCTGAACTTTGTGTCATCATTTAAAACCATAAAAAATGGACACAAAAAATTTTAAAGTCAACAATGAGAACAGTACGATCAACTGGATCGGAAGAAAAGTAACCGGTGCTCATAACGGAACAATTGATGTAAAAGAAGGAAATTTTACATTAGAAAACCATCAGCTTACTTCAGGAAAGTTTGTTATTGATACGAGATCTATCAAAATTCTTGATATTGAAGATCCTGAAACCAACACACAGTTTGCCAACCATCTGGCTTCTGATGATTTCTTTAATTCTGAACAGTTTCCTGATGCAAGTTTTGAAATCACTCATGCAGAACCGGGTGATCATAATCATTACTATGTAACCGGAAATCTTACGGTAAAAGGGATCACTCATTCTATTGATACAAATTTACACATCGTAACAATCAACAACGGTGCTGTTATAGAAACAAAGATTGTAATCGACAGAACGAAATTCAATATCAGATTCAGATCATCCAACTTCTTCACCAATCTTGGTGACACTTTGATCTACAACAACTTCGACTTAACAATTCGTCTTGTTGCGGAAACTCATTAATACAATTCAATTAGTAATAATCTTAAAATTTACCATCATGCCATTCATAAAAGTAGATGTACTTCGCGAAGATCTTACCCGCGAAATCAAACAGGAATTAATCAAAAAAATCAGTGAGGCTGTTGCCTCAGTTTTGAATAAAGATCCTCATTTAACCCATATTGTCATCAACGAAATTGAAGATGACAACTGGGGATATGCCGGAGAACAGGTTTCGGTATTAAAAGAACAGGGATTTTCAACAGAAAAAAAATAAATCAGCAATGGAAAAACAAACCGTAATTATAACAGGAGCCTCATCAGGTATAGGTCTGGAAACTGCACGTTATTTCTTAGACAGAGGTGATAATGTCATTATTAATTCACAAACAGCGTCCAAATTAGAGGAAGTATACCAGGAATTAGGCGCAGGAGAAAATCTGGCGATGGTTGCCGGAAATGTTTCAGACAAAGCAACAGGAGAAGCGCTGGCTCAAAAAGCTCTAGAAAGATTCGGATCTATTGACGTCCTTATCAATAATGCAGGTATTTTTGAAAACAAACCGTTCCTGGAAGTTACTGAAGAGTATCTGGACCGATTTTTAAGTACCAATTTAAAAGGAACATATTTCACGACACAAGCGGTGATTCCGCAAATGATTCAACAAAGAAATGGAGTGGTTATCAATATTGGGACACCATTGGTATATCATGCGATTGCCCAATCTCCTTCTACTGCTCCTATTTCGAGCAAAGGGGCTATTCATGCTTTAACGTTGCAGCTGGCTGCTGAGTTTGGAAAAGACAACATCAGGGTAAACACTGTTGCTCCCGGATTAATCAGAACTCCGATGCATGGTGCAGATATTGACAACAATGCGGGAATTCACCTGATTAATCGTATTGGTGAAGCTGAAGAAGTGGCACAAATGATTTATTCTATTGCCAAAAATTCATTAATTTCCGGTGCCATCATCAATGTGGACGGAGGAATGGGTGCAGGTCACCATTTATCATGAAACTATCATTAATTATAGCATGGCTGCTCAGCTTTCCGTTGAGCGGCCATGCACAAAATATAAAAGATATGAAAACCAATCCAAGTCCGGAAACGGAAATAAGAAACGTCATAGAGCAGTATTATTTCAAAGGAATTTATGTAGGAAATACCGAGCTTCTTTCAAAAGCATTTTATAAAGGAGCTTTACTTTTCGGTGACATCAACGGAGCTCCTTATTTTAAAACCTCTCAACAGTATATTGAAGGCGTCGGAAACCGGGTAAGCCCTGAAAAATCAGGAAAAGATTTTAAAGCCACTATTATTTCAATTGAGGTCATTAACAGTATTGCTATAGCCAAACTGAATGTAAAAATGTATGATTTTAATTATTATAATTTCATAACTTTCAATCATATAGACGGAAAGTGGCTTATCGTCAATAAAACATTAACCAACGTACAGCCTTAGTTCTCTTTTCACTTAAAAATCAACCCATTATGTGGAATAAAAACAGAATTACAAAATTATTGAATATTGAATATCCTATTCTGCAAGGTCCTTTTGGAGGTGGTCTTTCTACGGTTCAACTAACCTCAACGGTAAGTAATCTCGGTGGCTTGGGCGGATTTGGAGCTTACACTCTCTCTCCTCAGGAAATTTATGACACTCATAAAGAGATTCTTCTCAAAACGGATAAACCGTACAATCTTAATCTTTGGGTTAACGATCATGATATTATTGATGAAAAACACACAAAAAAACAATATCAAAAAGCAGTTACTGCTTTCAAACCTTATTTTGACCTTTTAAATACTGAAATTCCAGGTCCTCCACCCTCTTTTGAATCAAGATTTCAAAATCAGTTGCAGGTCGTTTTTGATTGTAAACCGAAAGTCTTCAGTTTCATGTTTGGACTGTTGAGCGAAAATATTATTGAAGATCTTCATCAGAAAGGAATTGTTGTGCTGGGAAATGCAACCACGCTTGATGAAGCGATTGCTTTAGAAAAAACAGGCGTAGATGCTATCGTTGCCTCTGGATTTGAAAGTGGCGGTCATCGTCCATCGTTTCTGGATCAGGCAGAACTTTCAACTACAGGTACCTTTGCTTTAATCCAGCTGACCAGGGAAAAAGTAAAAGTTCCTGTGATTGCGGCTGGCGGTATTGCGAACGGACGTGGTATTGCAGCTGCCTTCACTTTAGGAGCTGAAGCAGTACAAATCGGAACGGCATTTCTCGCTACAGAAGAATCGGGAGCTTTACAGATACACAAGGATTTCTTATTTTCTGATGTCGCCAGATCTACGACTCTGAGCAGAGCTTACACCGGAAGATTAGGACGCGGAATAACAACTCAGATAACCAGAGAGGTATTGACTGCTACTGACCAGACACTGCCGTTTCCTTTACAGACTTATTTCATGGGAGCGCTCCGAAAAGCAGCTTTAGAACAACAGAAGAATGATTTTGTTTTCTTCTGGTCCGGACAAATTGCACCTATTATACAATATAAAAAAGCCTCTACACTAATGAAATCACTAATTGAAGAGGCCTCTGAATTATTAAGATAAGGAAAATTTACACGGTCATACCGATTTCTATTCCTTTAATTTTTCTATACAGATCAGTAGCGTAATTATCCGTCATTCCTGAAACAAAATCTATGATACCCAGAACTTTCTGATAATCGGTTCCGTTATCGTAAACGAATTGCTTTGGAAGTAATTTCAAAGCTTTTTTGTCATAGGACTTCCTTTCGTCTTCAGGTTTCAGAATGGAAGGAATAAAATGATCCAACAACTCATACATTACGTTATAGCCGGCATTTTCAATTTCTACCACCGCTTTATGATTGTAGATTTTTTCCACAGAAAAACTATTGATATCCTGTAACGCTTTATTTTCTTTTTTATAAATATCCAATAAACCGTTATCCAGATTTCCTTCAAGAATTGTTTCAAAGTTGTGTTTATACATTTCAATGGATTTATTGATTAATGCATTGATTACTTTTGCTCTTAAATACGAAATCTGTTCATTTTCATTGGAAATAGAACTTAACTTGGTCTCAATTCTTTTAACATCGTCTGTTTCAGATTTTACCAGCTCAAAAAATAAATTTTTACAGTCTGCCGTGGAAACGATACCCAATCTGTGGGCATCTTCCATATCGATTATATTATAACAGATATCATCTGCCGCTTCTACCAACCATACAAAAGGATGTCTTTTGAAAATATGAGGTTCCTCACATTCTGAAATCAGTTGCGTTCCTTTGGCAATTTCAAGGAAAATATCTTTTTCATTCTGGAAAAATCCGAATTTTTTTCTGTGAATAATTCCTTTTTTCTTGGCAACAGCTTCACATGGATATTTGGCAATACTGGCCAGTGTTGAAAAGGTCAACTGAATTCCTCCGGCATCTTTTCCCTGCTGCTGCTGAGCCAACACTCTGATGGCGTTGGCATTCCCTTCAAAGTTCACCAGATCTGCCCATTCCTTTTCATTGAATTTGGATTTCAGATCCTTTTCATTTCTTTCAAAGTAGCTTGCGATGGCATCTTCTCCCGAATGTCCGAAAGCAGGATTTCCTACATCATGACACAAACATGCTGCAGCAATTACATTTCCTAAATTATATAAGTAGAAGTTTTTGGAGTCTTCTGTAAGTTCGTTTTTAAAATCATCAGCAATAAATTCACCAATAATACTTCCTAAGCTTCTCCCCACAGAGGATACTTCCAGAGAATGTGTAAGCCTGTTGTGAACAAATACACTTCCCGGAAGAGGAAAAACCTGAGTCTTATTCTGTAGTCTTCTGAATGCAGAAGAGAAGATAATTCTGTCGAAATCTCTCTGAAAATCAGTTCGTGAAACTTTGGTATGTGGATTGTTCCCTGTACGTTGATTGGTGAAAATCTGGTTTAAATTCATCATTTTTCAAAATTACTCCAAATTTTAATTGTACGGAATAGTATTTAGATTTTTATTAGAGAGATATTTCATACAAAAAATCTATTATAGTAAAAGCTTTAAGACCTAGAATTGCCATGGAAAATAGCTTACTTTTGAAACAACTAATACAACCGGAGAATCTTCTTTAATTCTTTATTCAAATTAAAATTATTTTTTATCATGAAAGACAATACATGGCTTCACCGATGGGATGAAAGATATGGCAACGAAGAGTTTGCCTATGGAACTGAACCTAATCATTACCTGAAAGAACAATTGGCTCAACTCGATCCTGGTAAAATATTATTTCCTGCCGAAGGTGAAGGGCGTAATGCGGTTTTCGCAGCTACGAAAGGATGGAATGTTCATGCTTTTGATATCAGTTCCAATGGGCAGAAGAAAGCACTTCAGCTTGCTGGGCAGAATGGCGTAACTGTTGATTATCAGGTGGGAGAACTTTCTACGCTGGGTTATCAGAAGGAACAGTTTGATGCTATTGCTCTTATCTATGCACATTTTCCAGCCGAGATAAAGTCTTCACTGCATAAAATGCTTGAAAAGTATCTGAAGAAAGGGGGGTACATTATTTTTGAAGCTTTCAGTAAAAAGCATCTTGATTATATTGCTAAAAATGAAAAAGTTGGCGGTCCAAAAGATATTGGATCATTGTTCTCTATTGAGGAAATAAAAGCTGATTTTCCGGATTATACGATTGTTGAGCTTACGGAGAAGGAAATCGAGCTTCATGAAGGACTGTTTCACAATGGAACAGGTTCTGTAATCCGATTTACAGGACAGAAACCTTTCTGATCAGATTTACTTTTTCAGTATTAACCCTCGGGTTTTCATAGGAATGGAATATTATTTGAACTTTTATTCCAAAAAAGTTATGCCAGAAGGTCCATCCATTATATTAATGAAAGAAAGTCTGCTGCCATTCACCGGTCAGCAGGTTACAGAAATCTCCGGTAATGCTCAGTTTGAAAAGGATTCTTTTGTAGGACAGATTTTACTCGAGATCCGCACTTTCGGAAAGCAGGTGATCCGAATTCATCTGTTAATGTTTGGTTCTTATAGTATCGATGAACAGACTAAGCCTGATAAAAGTTTACGTCTCGCTTTGTTTTTCTCTTCGGGAAGCATTTATTTTTATACGTGTTCTGTAAAAAGTGTTGACCTGGAGTATCTTTCTTACATTGACTGGGAGGCCGATATCATGAGTGATTCCTGGAATCCTGAAAAGGCAAAAGAAAAGCTGAAAGCGAACCCTACAATGATGGTTTGTGATGCTTTAATGAATCAGGATATATTTTCGGGCGTAGGAAATATCATTAAAAACGAAGTTCTTTTCAGAATTGGTGTACAGCCTGAAAGTCCTCTAGGCCATCTTCCTCCCGGAAAAATAAAAAAACTTATTGAGGAAGCCAGAAATTACAGTTTTGATTTTCTGAAATGGAAAAGAGAGTTTGTATTAAAAAAACACTGGCTGGTACATACCAGATCGACGTGTCCGGTTTGTGGTCAAAAACTGATCAAAAAGCAAACCGGTGCGGGGAAAAGAAGAAGCTTCTTTTGTGAAAAAGATCAGAAGCTTTATTAAAGTACGTACAAATTGGTGTTTATTCAGGATTCAGAAGACCGCCTGCAAATTTTGTAAAAAAATCGGCTTTGTATACTTCTCCAAGAGGGATTTCGGCGTCTTCGACATAGATGTTATGGTTATCAAATGAATCAATATAATTCATATTAACAACGTATGATTTACTTACTCTTATAAAGTTTTCTCCGGAGATTTTCTGATGAATGGTTTTCAGATTCATCGCTGTAATAAGCTTTTGCTGTCGGGTATGAATAACGACATAATCTTTCAATCCTTCTATAAATTTAATCTCTGAAAAACTTATTTTATAAAAACGTCTTTCTGCCTTAATAAATAAAAAGTCTGCTGTATTCGACTCTACCGTATTTTTCACGGTCTCTTTAGACAGAAGTTCTGTATATAAAATAGCTTTATCTATAGCTTTCTGCAATCGTTCAGTATCTATAGGTTTCAGGAGATAATCAACTGCTTCCAGCTCATAGCTTTTCAATGCATATTGAGAGTAAGCCGTGGTAAAGATAATCAGAGATCCTTTGGGCAGCATTTCGGCAAACTCAAGGCCGGTAACAAGCGGCATTTCAATATCCAGAAAAATCAAATCTACATCATTATCTTTTAGGAAATCCAATGCTGAAGGAGCGTTGGAGAATTCACCCAGAATGTCAATCTTGGATGTTTCTGTAATCAGGGAGCGCATTTCTGCTCTTGCCAGAGGTTCATCATCAACTACAATACAGTTCATACGGGAATTTTTAAGTTTACAATATACTCCTGGTCTTTGGATTCTATATTCAGTGCAAAGGTATCATTATAGAGAAGTTCCAGTCTTCTGGTAATATTGGCAAGTCCAAGTCCGCTGTTTTTTTTATCCGTCACAAAATGATCAGCGTTTTTTGAATTTACACATTCAAAATGAAGTTCTTTATTCTCAATATTGATTTTTATTCTCACATAAGATTCTTTTCCACTGATATCAATACTGTGTTTAACGGCATTTTCAACAAAAGTCGTAAACAAATTGGGGGAAATAAAGGTACTGTTGATCGTTATTCGATCTACTTCTGTAAGGATTTCAAAAGAAAAATGGTCCCTTCTTATTTTTTCGAGGTTTAAAAAATTGGATAAAAAATCAATTTCCGAAGTCAGTAAAGTTCTTTCTTCACTGTTTTCATAAAGTTGATATCTCAGAAATTCTGAAAGCTTAACGATCACCACAGAAGCTTTGGCAGGATCTGTTCTGATGAGTGCTTTCACATTATTCAGCATATTGAAAAGAAAATGAGGATTGATCTGGTTTCTCAGCGCATTGAGCTCCATATTTAAGGTAAGATTGCTGAGCTCATTGATTCTCTTGTTATCACTGATCCATTTCTGTAAAAGCTTAACGGTAGTAGTTGTCATAATAATAGGAATACACATCAAAACACCTTCGTAGATTCCTCCTCTTTCACTGTTCCGGCGAATGGTTTCAACCCTGAAATCATCAAAGAAAAACTTAAAACATGTGCCTATAAAATTAAGACCTACAATTCCCATCAGTATAAGAAGGATAAGATAAGTAATGTATCGTGCTTTAAAGAAAAACCGTGGCACCAACACATAAATATTAATATAAACCATCCCGATTAATGTACTGTACACAAATAAAAGGACATAGTACTGATATATCCCGGTGTACCAATGCCAGAACCTTGCACTGTATATCAAAAGGAAAAAGAAAACAAGAAACAGCAGATGCCTGTACATTCTGTAACGGTCTTCTATAAGAAAGCCCATCATCAATTCTTCTTTCACTTTCCAGGGGTTGTATTTCATAAATATCAGGCTTATATCATTCACAAAAATAGTCAATAACGGCAATTAAGGCTAGTTTATTATACAAAACCTGCATTTTATTATACTAATTGCAAAGCTCGCGGATTTCGTATAAAATACAGGCCGTTTCGTATAAAAACAAATCTGTACAATGATTTTCTGTATTCCTTTGTAGTGTTTAAAAAAACGCATATGGAATTAACAGCTTTTCACGAATTGACACAGGAGATCTCATTAGAATGTTTCTTTATGACGGAGGCCCAACAGGAAGAAAAGGTAATACAGCTTATTGATTTGCATCATTTTGTAGAATGCTTCGATCCGGAAATAAAGATCTTAGGTTACCTCCATCATCCAATTAATATTGTAGAACACGACGGCCATAAAAAAGGTATTCTTTTCTGCGATCTTAAATATGCTTCTGTACCGAACAGCAATGCTTCTGAAGAATTCAAAAGAAAGCACAACCTTTCAGAGCTGTGGTTCGTTTTTGTAGAGGAAACATTTGTCCCGAATACAAACAGCTATACCGATGCAATTATCGAGAACAGTCTTGATATTTTTTATGAAAGAATTTTTTCCTTCAACTTTTTCCAATCCGTTATCCATCCCTTAAAATAAATACCATGAAAACATTGAGAAGAGCTCTTCTCCCACTGGCAATACTTCCTTTTAAAAACATTGCTTATGCTCAGAAAAGGGACAGTATTCCACTGAAGGTCCGTGCCTTTTTTGCAGATAAAACTCCACAGGCAAGAAACTTTAATCTTGAATATACCTTTATTACGCCATCTTCTTTTTCTTCGCAGTTTCAGGGAAAAGATCAGCCGAACAACAAAGTAAAAACACTTCAGCAGGTAAAAGCTGATGCCAACATCTTCTTTATTAAAAAGAGAAACTGGCTTTTGAGCACTACGCTGAACTATCGCTTTACGTCCGTAAAAAATGATGCGCCTGTATTGCCGGGTATAGAAACTGAAGAAAATTTTCATTATCATTCGGAATCTTTGAATTTGAGCTATTTTTCAAAACTGTGGAACAAAACAGCTATTTATACAGCCACCGTTTCTACTGATGGAAGCGATCAACATTTTGAAAGAGTAAGAGGAATGGTAATCGCTTCTTTAATTTTGAAAGCCACTCCAAAAACCAAAATGAGCCTGGGCGTTGCAGGAATTATTGATCCCAGCACACAAATTCCCATCCTTCCTGTTTTCACCTATGAAAACCGTTTCAACAATGGCTGGGTATTGGATCTCCTTTTGCCTAAAAAGGTATTGATCAGGAAAGATATTTTTTCCAACGGCAGAATATCGCTGGGTACAGAAATGGATAACACCTCCTTCTACACCTACCGAAATAACAATACTTACGAATTTCGACAGGTAGCCCTTCATTCGGGAGCGATCTATGAGCACAATCTCGGAGGGAACTTTATAGGAACTTTTAAAACCGGGCTTAGAAATAACCTCAATGCAAGAGCATTCAATAAGCAGGATTCCTTTAATGATTATATATGGAAAGCTAATTATAAACCTTCTTTTTACTTCAATTTGGGGATTTCATACAATCCATTTGAAAAACGAAGAACCCGATAATTTCTGCCGTACCTCCCTATTATTTCAGTTATTATCACCGTTAAAAAACTGATAACAAACTCATTAAACTTATTAATTTCGTAATATCTGAATTTAAAACCGGATCCTACCAACATCGGAATTAAAAAAAAATTAAAATTTTCAACCTTACTCTTTAACTATTTCTAAAAAAACAAATCAAAGTATCATCTATGTGTGAATTTTCAAACATTTATAGATAATTCTTCTTTTCCTAAAAAGGAGAACAGATATTATATCCTAAACAATAGTAGATATTCCACATAGAATAATATACATAATAATATAGAATATGGCTGTACCCAAACAAATATTTCAGACTTTCAAAACGAAAAAACTTCCATTGATTACCCGATATCACATTTGGAATATGAAAAGGAAGAATCCTGAATACAGCTATTTTTTCTACGATGATCACGACATCGAAAAGTTCATAACGGAAGAATTCCCTCCTGAATATATTGAAAGTTATCACAAACTCACCATTGGAGCAGCAAAAGCTGATTTTTTCAGATATGCGGTTCTGTATAAAAAAGGAGGCATATATCTGGATATAGACAGCAGTATTACAAAACCCTTCAGGGAACTGATCAGAGAAAGTGATGAAGCTGTCATCAGCGCAGAGAGGCATGAAGGTCTTTATGTACAGTGGGGACTTATTTTCAACAGGAATCATCCTTTTTTGAAGAAAACCTTAGAATTGATGATTGACAATATAGAAAATCACCGTTATCCGAATAATGTACATGCTACAACAGGCCCAACAGTTTTCAGCAAAGGTATCAAACAATCTTTGCAGGAAAATCCAAGTATTCCTTTTACTTTATTCGACGGTATTGAATTCCGTGGCTATTTGAAATTCAAATATAAACTTGGTAAGTTTTTCCTGTACAAAAACAGATCTGAACATTGGAAGCAGCTGCAGGTAAGTCAGGATATTATTATTTAACAGGAAACCGACTTCTATCTAATGCCCACCCATCTTTGAGAACAGATTAATAACAATCACTCCGATAACAATTAATGCAATTCCAATAATTGCAGGTAGGTCAGGAATCTGTTTAAAAGCTACGACTCCGATAATGGTGATGAAAATAATTCCTACACCAGACCATATTGCATAGGTAACCCCAACGGGAATATGGCGGAGTGTAATACTTAGAAAATAAAAGGCGCAGGCATAGCCTATGACAGTTACAACAGACGGCCACAACTTTGAGAATTCTTCCGATTTCTTTAGAAAAGTAGTGGCAATAATCTCAAATACAATTGCTAAAGCAAGAAAAATATAACTGCGTCCCATACCCTTATTCTTTACACAAAAATAAGAAAAGCATTCTGCCATTCCTAGGATCACATCCATAAAGTACACGAAATAAACACGTAAAAAAAACAGCAGCACATAAATATTTATCCCTTTATAGAGAGATATATAATTTATTTTTTAATAAAGCTGTAAAGGAGCACACCTACAAATCAAAAACAACCCCATACACAATAAACTCATTTATAGCAAATTAAAACATGCCATCACAAATTGAAGTAGAGGTACTCATCGGACAATTGTGTCATTTTTTTGCGTTTTGCCACATATCATAATTCCCATTGTCATGAAATCTGACACTTGATAAGAAAAAATTTTGTTAATCAAAATTCATCAAAAATAAATTTAGTTAACATAAAAAAGCAGTTTTACGCTAAAATTTTTCATTCAAAAAACACACTTCAGGGAGGTGTTATGCGTCACATTATTTATTTTTTGTTTTATCAAGTCCACTATAGAAGTCTTTAAAAGGTTATCGTTTTCACATTATTTTACACACAGAACAAAAAATGTATTAATAAATTCTCAATAATGTATTAATTTATTGTAAACAAAAATTCACAAATAAATGAACAAAACACACCGTAATACACTGATATACATCATAATGTTTTGTTTTGGCACGTGATTTGAAAGCAGTAATATTGCAATTGAAAGATTGATAAAAAAAAGTCAAATAATTAAAAATAATACAAAATGGTAACTTATATCGGTATCGCAACATGTTTAGTAGTGTTTACTTCATATTTCATGACAGCAAGAAGAGAAAGAAACTAATAATAAAATAACATAAGTTTATAGAAATAGCTATACTCATTATATTGTTTTATGTTTTTTTAAACTGAAGATCAGTTGCTCTTTTACTCATTGTGGTAAAAGGGCCTAAAAACATAAACAGAAAAATCTTAGTTTCATAACAAATTTAATATCCAAATGAATAAAGCCGGGCTCCAGTCGGGCTTTATTTTTTGTTTTATTTTTACAACTACTCTTCTCAAATCGGCCTTCTGGACTACCTTTTTATTCTCATTCAGGATGTGATACAACATTCAATAAAGCTTTATCTTTGCAGTATTCAAATTATGAATTATCATTATGAATTTGTACAATCTTATTATTCAAGATAAAGAAGAGGTAACCTTAAATGAGGTATTTCTTGATAACAACAACAGAGCGCAGCTTGTACAGCTCATCAAAGAACACACTTATATCAAAGAACTTCAGGAATACGGACTTCCGGTAAACAATAAAATTCTGCTGCAGGGAAGCTCTGGGTGCGGAAAAACAATGACCGCAAAAGCTATCGCCAACGCTTTGGGAAAAAACATTATTATTCTGAATCTGAGCAATATTGTTTCATCCCGAATTGGAGAAACTTCTCAAAATATTAAAATGATATTTGACAAAGCCGGCAGGGAAAGATCTGTTCTTTTTCTTGATGAACTCGACCAGATTGGAAAAGCCAGGGGCAGTGATGATAAAGATGTAGGAGAAATGAGAAGACTGGTGAATACCCTGATTCAGTTGATTGATTACTATCCCGAAAATGCCCTTTTACTTTGTGCGACCAATCATCCTGAAATCATTGATACAGCCTTATTAAGACGTTTCCAGTTAAAAATCAACTACGAAATGCCCTCCGACAAATTTCTGAATACCTATTATGATCAGCTTTTGAGCAGGTTTCCCGAAGATATGAGAACTATTGAGCGCAAATACTCTATTTCTTTTGCCGAGGCTAAAGATTACGCTCTTACAGCAGTTAAAGCAGCTTTAATTAATAAACTGGAAACCCAAAAACCTATCCGGTCATGAAAGAAGACATTCTGCAAAACCTTGAAAACATCAACCTCCGAATAGTCAATGCCTGTAAAAAAGTGGGAAGAAATCCTGATGAAGTTCAATTGCTTTTGGCAACCAAAACCGTTTCTGCAGAACGTATTCAAATTGCTTTGGAAAAAGGATACACCCTGATTGCAGAAAATAAAGTACAGGAATTAAAAGAAAAATATGAAGCCCTAAAGGCAATTCCTCACGACAATCACTTTATAGGACATCTTCAGACCAACAAAATCAAAGATATTCTGAAATATGACGTTACCTGCGTACAATCTTTGGATCGTTTTGATCTGGCTGAAAAACTCCATCAAAAGCTTTTCGCTGAAAACAAAACCATTGAGGTACTCATTCAGGTAAACACGTCCAATGAAGAAAGCAAATTTGGAGTAAATCCCGAAAACGCTATTGAACTTATCACAAAAATCGCTGAATTTTCTACCTTAAAAATAAAAGGATTGATGACTATTGGGCTTTTCAGTGCCGAAACAGAAAAAGTAAGAACCTGCTTTAAAATCTTGAAAAACCTACAGGAGGAAATTATTCGAAGAGATATTCCTAATGTAGAAATGAAAGAGCTTTCTATGGGAATGAGTGGAGATATGGAAATAGCAATTGAAGAAGGAGCCACTATTATACGTTTAGGAACCGCTGTCTTTGGAGCAAGAACTCTTCCCGATATTTATTATTGGGACGAAACAAAAACCGGGGAATAAGAAAAGAGCCTATTACAGCCTATACCGGTTAATAAATCGGTATAATTTTTGATTATAAATCACTAGAAACCAAACAAATGCATTTATGATTAAAAAATTACTCTTCGGCTGTCTATTATTGACAGTATTATTCTTTTATTCTTGTGAAAAAGAAAACACACAGATGAAAAGTGGAATCTCCATTGAAACTATTTCAATGATTACTGTACTTACTATGGGTGTAGCCATTCTGATTGCTTACAGCTATAAGAGAAGATAAAGAAAAACAATACAATATTTCAAGAGCCATCTTTCAAACCGAGAGATGGTTTTGTATTGTATACTATAGTTTCTTTATTTCTATACTTAATTTCATGAATTTACGGATACAATTCATGGGAAATTCATAAAAATATAATACATTTCAAAAAACTTTTACCGTATACCATTCCATGAAAAATATACTCACATTACTACTTGCACCCTTACTTTCTTGTAGCTGTATTCAGAAGCAAGAGACTGAAAAAGAAAACGCAATACAATACACAGACAAAAGGAATTCAAAATTTAAGACCCCCATAAAGTTCGAGTATCTTTCCGATTACCCCGAAATTAAAGATTCAGCAAAGTTTATTACCAATCTTAGAGGCGCGTTTGATCTTAAGATTTCTGAAAGCCCGGTTCAGCAGGAAGGCGAGAAAATTACAGCTTTTAAAAAGGTTAAAATAAATGGTTCTAACCAGGATTATTATTTTATCGAATACGATTGGAAAGCTGGCTCTACAGCGGAATATCCATGGAAATATCAGCTTATATTGACAAAGGAAGGAAAGCTTGTCAAAACATTAGAAGCTCAACGCTATGAATTTGTTTCTATTTTCCCTAAAGAAAACCCTTTTTTACTGGCAACTATTGTTACAGGACAAGGTAATGGCGGACATGATATCTATAAAGTAACAGCAGATACTTTGGAGAATGTCTACGAAGGCTATTACGATTATGATCTGAGAACTTACGATGCTCATGAAGACAGTAAAATTTACGAGCCTAACGAGTTAAAATTAACCGTTAAAGACTTCAATAATGATGGATTCAACGACTTTGCATTTTCAGGAAAAATAGTCCTGATTCAGGGATTAACACCGCAGGGAGACTGGTATGATGCAGAAACGATTAACGGTAAAGAAGTCAATTATTCCGTTGATCATCCTTTCAAAAAAATTCCTGTAGAATATATTTTTCTTTATGATAAAAAAACAGGACATTTTAAGGAAAAGGAAAATTATACCGAGAAATATCATTTATTCAAATAATAACACCCATGAAATATATCTTTCTTATCATCACGATTGCAATACAGTTCTCACTAATTGTTTCTTTACAACTGTTAGACGGTTTTGAAATTATTATTGGGATTTTTATAGCCTGCCTTCTGGTAGGTGCTTTGCTTTATTTTTTAAAATCTGAAAAGCTTTCACACTTCAAAAGTTTGGGGTTTGGTCTTTTTTATGGCTCTCTAATTTCTCTAGTAAGCACAATTGGCTTTATGATATGGCTTTCTTATAATTTCCCGATATAATAATTAAAAAATATGGTTTCCCGTAATAAATAATCAGATATAATTATGATTTTTACACTATTATTTTAAAAAACAGTTAATATTAAAAATGAAAATAATTTCACTATTCAATAACAAAGGAGGTGTAGGAAAGTCCACCCTAGGATATCATTTAGGATTTGCATTAAGTGCTTTGGGTAAAAAAACACTAATGATTGATTTAGATCCTCAATGTAATTTAACAATATGTGGTATTGAAACTGAAGACTTACATAAAATATGGGAAGAAGAAGATCCATTTATTGATGATTTTGAAAAAGCTTTTAGAGAAAATCAGACGATACTAGAAAAACCTAGAAGTATTCACTTTTTATTAAAACCAACAGAAGATGGTTTAAGTGATTTTGATATTTTGCCTCCAACCGTTACACTTAATTCAAATCTTGATTTAATACCTGGTAGATTGTCAATTCACAAGTATGAAAATAAATTAGCTGAAAGATGGAATGGAGCTTATCAAGGTGATAATTTATCAATACGAACGATTACTAAAATTCGAGAATTATGTAATTTATATGCTGCCAAAAATAATTATGATTTTATAATAATAGATACATCCCCTAGCCTTGGCATTTTAAACAAAACGATTATTTCAACTGTAGATGGCTTCTTTATACCTGCACAACCAGATATGTTTAGTCTCTATGGTATTAGAAATATTGGCAGTTCCCTTGAACTTTGGAAAAAAGAATTTGACACAATATATAATTTGATCTCATCAGATAAAAGAAGCAAGTTCCCTCAAAATTTTGTGCAATTTTTAGGTTTTACAATATATAAAGCCACTAAATATTCTGGAGGTAAAAATAAATACAATCTAGCACAAGCTCATTATTCATATGTTGAAAAAATTCCTAAAATCATAGAAGAATATATAAAAGAGCCTAATAGAATACATCTTACAGAAGAACAGCTTTATACCCCTATAGGAGATAGTTCAGTTATACACTCGCATAACACATATCCTTCTGTTGCTCAAAGTTTAAATTGCCCTATTTGGGAAGTACCTGAAGCTTACTCCAAATTACGCAGAGATAATCCTGAAATATTAATTGAAAAAGAAATAGAGCCAATAAATCATGGAAGCTATGGACGATATCGCGAAACAAAAGACAAATATATTTCTTTCGCACAGTCCTTATTAGAAAGAGTAAAAGATCTAAATTAACACATGTGGAAAACGAACATATAACAGAAGCTATTCAACTTTACAAAGAAAAATTATTTGAATTCGAACAATTCCTACCAAGTGTGTTAGCTTTTTTTGAAAAACATAGATTACTAAATAAAAAGCCTTTTCCAATAATTCATTCAATAAAATCAAGGTTCAAGGATCCCGATCATTTGGAAGCAAAACTTTACAGAAAGCTAGAAAAAGGTAAACAAATTAATAAAGGCAATTTATTTGAAGAAATAACAGATTTCATAGGAGTTAGGGTTTTACATCTCTATCAAGAACAGTTTGTAGAAATCAATAACGCAATACAAGAAAAGATATCTAATGGTGATTGGCTATTAGTAGAGAGTCCTAAAGCATTAACATGGGATCCAGAATCAATCAAATTTTATGATCAATTAGGTATTGCAACTGAATTAAGAGATACTTTTTATACAAGTATTCACTATCTTGTAAAACCTAATAATCCAAACGCTGTTGTTTGTTGTGAAATACAAATTCGCACCTTATTTGAAGAGATATGGGGTGAAATTGATCATACAATAAATTATCCATGTGAAACAAAAAGTATTGCTTGTAAAGAACAACTACGTGTTTTATCAAAGTTAGTTTCTACAGGTACTAGACTAGCTGACTCAATATTCAGAAGTCATACTGAGTTCTTAGAAAAAAAAATTGAGTCAACTATTTAGTACTTAAAATAATATTTTAAGTTTATAAAGTATTAAAAGTAAAAATCCCTCTCAATATTGAGAGGGATTTTCTATATTCAACATTATAAAATGTACTCTCATCTATGAACAACACCAATATTCTTGAAAAATGTCTGCCTGATTTTGGCAAAGAACTTATCTCGGAGATTGAAAATTTCGGAATAATAAAAGAATTCCCCAACAATGATTTTATCGTAAAACAGGGACAATTGATCCGTTATCTCCCTATTGTTTTAGAAGGCAATGTAAAAGCGTACAGTGAAGAAGACGGTATGCAGTTTTTGCTGTATTTTATTCGGCAGGGTTCTTCCTGTATTTTTAGCTTTGTACACCTTTTCAATCAAAATCCTATTGATTTTTCGGCTATTTCGGAGGGAAAATCAACGATTCTCCTTATTCCTATTGATAAAGCCAAAGAATGGCTCATCCGCTATCCGTCATTCAACAACCTTATCATCAATGAATTTCAGAAACATTATAATGATTTGCTTCATACCACCAAACAGATCGTCTGCTATAAACTTGAAGAAAGACTTTGGAGTTATTTACAAACGAAAGCAAAGGTTTCCAACACTCATGAACTTGCCATATCTCATCAAAGCATTGCTGACGATTTGGGTACAACAAGAGAAGTCATTTCAAGACTGATTAAAAAAATTGAGCTGGATAAAAAAGTAGTACAGAATCATAGAAAAATAAAGTTATTGATCAGTGACTTTTGATACTCATATCAAAAACATTCACTTCTACTTTTGTGGCATAAAATAAACAAATATGAATCAGTACTTAAGTATAAACATCAAAACGCTTGTTTTTGCAGCCACTATTTCAACAGCCACAGAAATGCAGGCTCAAACAACTTCTACTCCACAACAAATGGTAGATGCGCTACACAGTACTTTTGGAAAACATGACAATGCAAGAGCTGTACACGCAAAAGGAATTATTTTACAGGGAATATTTACGCCGGGGCCTGAAGCTAAGAAAATCACCAAAGCTATTCATTTCCAAAATAAATCTACCCCTGTTACGGTTCGTTTTTCAGATTTCACTGGAATTCCAAGTATTTCCGATACCAATCCTTTATCAAATCCAAGAGGACTGGCTATTAAATTCAATATAGGAAACGGACAAGATACCGACATCGTAGCCCATAGCTATAATGGTTTTCCGGTAGCCACAACGGATGAATTCAGACAATTATTACAAGCCATTTCGTCAAGCGGACCTGATGCTGCCCATCCAACTGTTTTGGAGCAATTTTTTGTAACGCATCCTATTGCAAAAACGTTTTTAACTTCACAAAAACCCGCCAGTACAAGCTTTGCAAACTTATCTTATTATGGTGTAAATTCTTTTAAGTTTACCAATAAGAAGGAGAAAACAACATTTATAAGGTATCAGTTTATCCCTGTGGAGGGTGAGCACTTTTTGACGAAAGAGGAATTGTCGAAATCGAGCTCTGATTATTTATCGGAAGAAATTAAAAAACATATTGCCGTAAAGCCTGTTCAATTCAAATTATATGCACAAATTGCTGAAGGAGGTGATGATATCAGCAATCCGTCCATTGCGTGGAGCGACAGCAGAAAAAGGGTTCTTTTGGGAACAATTACCCTCAAAATATTGGGTGATAATACTTTAGAAGGAGACAAAAAGCTTTCTTTTATTCCTAATCATATCACGGAAGGCATTGAAATTGCTGATCCAATGCTTGAAGATCGTTCAAAAGCCTATCCGATCTCTGTAAAAGAACGTCAATAAACTATCAATAAAAAACAATACAATGAGTGAACCTATTCAATTAATCCCAAACAATTCTTTAATCACAAAAACCCCTGAAGAAGGGCGACAACTCGCCGTAAAAATGGCCAGATTGATTATTAAAGTCACACAACCTGATGCAGACATTCGTGAAAAGATGCGTCCGGTATATGCTGAAGATGCGTCCATGTTGATTGCTATCGGACAAACTGTTGCTACGGAATTTGCGACCATTGCTGCCGCCAACAATTATTGGAACGGCGTAAAAGAAAAAGAATCTGAATAGTATCCGAATGAAAAAGCAGGCTGTATCAAAAGTTATACCGCCTGTTTTCTGGCTTTCAATATCAAAAAAGGCAAATCCGTAAGGCATTTTTACTGAATACTTACAGACTGAATAAAAGTTGAATCAGAGAGTCATTTTATATTGTAAAGAACGTTTGCAAGTTGGCCATTCACTTTCAATAATTGAAAAGATTACTGTATCCCTGAAAGAGCCGTCTGGCATGATCTGATGATTCCGGATAACCCCGTCCTGTTTTGCCCCTAATCTCAATATAGCATTTCTTGACTGGAAGTTGTACCAATTTGTTCTGAATTCTACAGCAACCGCCTTTAACACTTCAAAGGCATGAGTAAGCAATAGTAATTTACATTCTGTGTTAACATATGTTTTCTGGTATGTTTTTGCATACCATGTAAATCCTATTTCCAGACGTCTATGCTCTGGAGTAGCATTGGTATATCTGGTAGTTCCTATAATAGTGTTACTTTTTTTATCAATTACTACAAAAGCCAATCCCTTATCCTCTTTAAAGTCATCAATAGCTTTGGCAATATAGGAATCAAAGGAGTCCGATTCCGGGATAAATGTAAACCATAGGCCTGATAAATCTCCATCTCTGGAAGCTGATATAAGCTCATTTTTATGAGTTTCTCTAATGGGAATAAGCTTTATACGATCTGTTTCTAAAATAATTTCTTTAAACCACATATTTGTTTATTTTTTTCAAAAACGAAATTATTTAAAATTTTACAATAGCTATGGTTACAATTTTAAAATAATCATGGCTACAGCTTCCCAAATCTGTTCAAATTTCTTGAAAAGAAAAATCTTATAAATCATAACCAAAAATAAATTTCACTCTATACATAGAAAAACCCAGACTTTTGTCCGGGTTTTTCTATGTATTTTGAAAAAATATTGTTTACATATAAGCTTCAATCGGCTCACAAGTACATACTAAGTTTCTGTCTCCGTATGCTTCATCTACTCTTGATACAGAAGCGAAGAATTTGTGGTCTCTCACCCACTCCAGCGGATAAGCTGCTTTTTCTCTGCTGTATGGTTTATCCCAAGAATCAGAGATTACCAATTGTTCTGTGTGAGGAGCGTTTTTCAATACGTTGTTAGCAGCATCTGCTTCACCGTTAGCGATTTCATCGATTTCTTTTTTGATAGAGATCAATGCTTCTGCAAAACGGTCAATTTCAGACTTGCTTTCAGATTCTGTAGGCTCAATCATCAAAGTCCCCGCAACAGGGAAAGAAACCGTTGGAGCATGGAAACCATAGTCCATCAATCTCTTCGCTACATCTGCCACTTCAATTCCTAAAGATTTGAACTGACGGAAATCTACGATACATTCGTGAGCTACTCTTCCGTTTTCATTAGAATATAAGATCGGGAAGTGTTCTGCTAAAATTTCTTTCAGATAGTTTGCATTCATAATAGCGTGACCTGTAGCCTTTTTAAGACCTTCAGTTCCTAACATTTTAATATAAGAATAAGAAATGTTTAGGATTAATCCTGAACCGTAAGGAGCTGCAGAAATACCGTCGATTGCATCTTTAGATCCGATTCTGATATTTGCATTAGAAGGAAGGAATGGTACCAGGTGTTTAGCCACACAGATTGGACCTACTCCAGGACCTCCTCCTCCGTGAGGGATAGCGAAAGTTTTGTGTAGGTTTAGGTGACAAACGTCTGCTCCGATGTTTCCAGGACTTGTAAATCCTACCTGAGCGTTCATGTTCGCACCATCCATATATACCTGACCTCCATGTTCGTGGATTAGGTTGGTAATTTCTTTAATGTTAGCGTCAAAGAATCCGTAAGTAGACGGATAAGTGATCATTACAGCAGATAAGTTTGCTGAATACTGCTCTGTTTTAGCTTTCAGATCTTCGAAGTCGATTTCACCATTTTCAAGGTTTTTCACCACTACGATTTTCATTCCTGCCATTGCAGCGGAAGCCGGGTTGGTTCCGTGAGCAGACTGTGGGATCAACACTACATTTCTGTGATCGTCTCCTCTTGAAATATGATATTGTCTGATTACCATTAATCCTGCATATTCTCCCTGAGCACCAGAGTTGGGCTGAAGAGAAGTTCCTGCAAAACCTGTAATTTCCGCTAAATCTTTCTCCAGCTCACGGATCATTTGCTGATATCCTTCAGCCTGGTTAACCGGTACAAACGGGTGAACAGCTCCCCAGTTTTCCCATGAAAGCGGTAACATTTGAGTAGCTGCGTTCAGCTTCATCGTACAAGATCCTAAAGAAATCATTGAGTGTGTTAATGATAAATCTTTTCTCTCAAGACGCTTGATGTAACGCATCAATTCTGTTTCCGTATGGTATTTATTGAATACTGATTCTGTAAGAATTTCGTCTTTTCTAAGGTTTTCTTCAGGAATAGTATATCCTTCTTTGATTTCTAATTTAAAAGACTGCTTATCTTTAAACTGAGCAAAAGAAGCCATCAGAACGTTTAATTTTTCCAATGTTGTGCTTTCGTTGATAGCGATGCTTACTACACCTTCTGTAAAGTAGTTAAGGTTGATTTTGTGATCCTGCATCATTCTCATCAATCTTCCTTTTTCATCTTCACCCATGGTGATTTTTACGGTATCGAAGATCGGCTCTTCTACTGTCTGATATCCTAAAGCATTAAGTCCGCTGTTCAAAGCATTTGCTTTAAAGTGGATCTGATCAGCAATATAATTTAATCCTTTTGGACCATGGTAAACAGCATACATACCAGCCATTACTGCCAGAAGAACCTGCGCTGTACAGATGTTAGATGTTGCTCTTTCTCTCTTGATGTGCTGTTCTCTGGTTTGCAAAGCCATTCTAAGGGCACGTTTTCCGTACATATCCTGAGAAACTCCAATGATTCTACCCGGAATATCTCTTTTATAATCTTCTCTACAAGCAAAGAAAGCAGCGTGAGGACCTCCATATCCTAATGGAATACCAAATCTCTGAGTAGTACCTACTGCACAGTCTGCACCCATTTCAGCCGGAGACTTCAGTTTCACCAATGCCATTGGGTCACAAGCTACAGCCACTTGAAGATCAAGCTTTTTATATTCTACAATATTTTCAGTATAATCCAGAACGATTCCGTTTTTACCAGGATACTGTAGTAAAACCCCATAATAAGAAGTATCAAAAGCATGAGTTTTGTGGTCTCCTACTACGATCTCAATTTCTAATCCTTCTGCTTTAGTTTTCAGTACAGAAACAGTCTGAGGTAAAACAAGCTCAGAAATGAAGAATTTGTTAGCATTTGCTTTTTTCTGGTCTTTTGTTCTGTTGTTGAAGAACATATGCATTGCTTCAGCAGCGGCAGTAGACTCATCCAATAGCGATGCATTAGCTAATGCAAAACCTGTAAGATCACATACTACAGTCTGGAAATTAAGAAGAGCCTCAAGTCTTCCTTGTGCAATTTCTGCCTGATAAGGAGTATAAGCAGTATACCAGCTAGGATTTTCAAAGATATTTCTCTGAATTGCTGAAGGTAAAAGTGTATTATGGTATCCGAAACCGATATAACTTGTATAATCAGTATTTTTTGATGCCAGATCTTTTGAGTGATTCAACATTTCGTACTCCGAAAGCGGTGCTGAGATCTCAAGATCTTTTTCTAAACGGATAGAAGAAGGAATGGTTTGAGAAATTAACTCTTCAATACTAGAAACGCCAAGTTTTTCCAACATCGCCTGCTTATCGGCTTCATTCAGGGAAATGTGACGGCTCACAAACTGTTCTGTATTCATTTTTATTTATTAGATTTTGTTTGTAAAAAGATGGGTAAAATTACAATTTTTTGAATGATTGTACAAGAGCATAAGAAGGGTGATAATTCACAAAAGTTTTAGGGAATTTTAGGTAAATGATCGTTTAACAGGCTTTACATAGCATTTTCTGCATTTTACTCATTCATTAGATTGATTTCATCAATAATATTCAACGATATCATATATTTAACAATAATAAAACACTTAAAAATTAATTAAAAATCCCAGAAAACGCTAAATTACCATACAATAGATCAGAAAGTTTACTCTATAGAATAGTGTTGTGTTCTATTATCAATATCATAAAATGAGATTTCTATTAGAGGTAATTCTAAGATGAATTTAAAAGAGCTTTCCCTTACAATTTGAGTATCCAACTAATGCTTTTCATCCTATTAATCAAGGCTTAAGAATTTTATGAAATTTTATTAATTATATTTATTCTAAATTAATATATTTGCATCATGAATATGATTGTCCCATTTAAAGTTCCGCCTTTGGCTCCTTACTCATTCAATAACGAAGAGATGTTCTGCGAAAAGAAATCTTGCTGTAAAAAATTCAAAAAAGGGAAAAGATGTAAAAAATGTCCGGGAAGAAAGAAAATGGCTTAGATTAGCTTACATTTCTGATCAGCATATATAAAGCAATCACTAAGATAATAATTCCCCAGATCAGCATCATTATTTTGGGCTGACCAGATTTATTAATTCGCGTGCTGGGCTGTGGCTTAAACATTTCTTCTACTGAATTTTTGAATTTTTCAGTATCATTTTCAAAGACTTCCGTAATGGTAATTCCCTGAACGACCGTTTTATGCAACAGAGAATTGGTAGCATGAAGCAAGAGTTGGAATTTGCCGTCTTTAAATTCGGTAATCTTAAAAATCCTTTCTCCATAAGGCTTTTCCAAACCAAAGGGTAATACTTTTACCACGTCAGCATTGCTCGTTTGCCAGCTGATGATGATCTCCTCTCCTTTTTTCGCATGAATTTTATTCGCTGTAAAAGTTTTTATTGCAGGAGGAATATTGTACCTGAAACTTCTCTGATGACTTTCTAAATTCTGATCGTATGCCTTTCTTCTTACATGATCACTCAATGTTTCATAAGCTTCCTGAATTTCACGGAAACGGTCTGCAAAGAAATCGTCGTTATCATTTTTATCCGGGTGATATTTTAAAGAAAGTTTTCTATATGCTTTTTTGATGTCTTCTTCCGAAGCATCCTGAGAAATCCCGAGAAAATAGTAGTAATCTTTCATTAAGCAGTGCAAAAATAAGGATTTATTTTCCTTTGTGTTGGATATTTATAACAAAATTTTTCTTGGAAAATGGGGATTTGAAAAGAAAATAGCTCTTCTTTTATTGCGAACCGAAGATGAGGTAATCTCAATATTATTTATAAAACTTTTTGTTGGAAAACGCAAAGACACTAAGATTTTTTTCTGACCATATATTTTTATGGCACAAGGATTTTATCTTGAAACTTGTTTAAACTTTTATTTTTCTGAGAAACAAAATAGAAAAAGCCAGATAATGTAGATTCCTCCAAGTTATATTCAAAGTTTCAAACCTCACTAATAAAGCCTTGAAACTGTCAATCCAAGGATTTGCTTTTTCTATTTTGAACCTTCTTTTATACAGTTTGGGATCAAAATACTTTTCGTTCTTTGTATCCCCGTTACCAGGATTCTCCTTAATATTCCCGATGATTTCTTTTTTATTCAGAATATCTCTGCATTTTTTACTGTCAAAACCAGAATCTGCGTTTAGAAATAATCCCTTGCTCTCGATATCTGCATCATGCAAAAGACCAAGAATCTCTTCTAACGTTTCTTCAATATTATAAAGGTCATGATGCTCTCCACTTATTGGTTTTCCCATTGAAAGCATTTGCCCCTGACTATCACAAAGGAAAATACAATTACTCGTCTTAGATGATTTTCTTCCCTGATAGCCGACTGATTTTCCTCCTGTTTTGCTGCGGATATGGCTTCCATCCAGCTGAATACTAGAAAGATCCAGTTGCCTTTTATTGCTTCGCAGAAGAGAAAGCCAAATTTGCCTGAAAGAACCATCCTTACACCACTTATTAAAGTAATAATAAATCAATTGCCAACTTATCCTTTCTTTTGAAAAGTATTCTTTGAGACTTAGTTCTCGCCATTGGCAACCTGTTTTCAATCGTTTTATAATGAGTGTAAAGATTTTTCCTAAATCAAATCTTGTAGAAAAGCCTCGTTTTCCTTTGCTTAAATGAGGCAAAATCCATTTTCCCAGTTTATCTTTGCTTATGAGTTCCAGATTTTAGTTCTTTTTTTTTGCAACTCTAAATTGCTAATTTTCTGGAAACTCTTTCTCTAAATAAGTTTAAACAGGTTCATTTTATAATTACCAAAATAATCCAGCTTTTAAAAATACTTGAAGCATCTCAAATAATATTTCATCTTGTATTGAAAGTCTTCTTTTAAAAAGAGGACTTTCTTTAATGATACATGACAGCAGGTTTAGATCAATTTTATTCTGATCGTAGTTGTATTACACTTTCAAAATTTTTCAAAATTTATATTATTGATGTTGTGTATTTATCTATATTTGATACCAACACAAATGCACTCTATTAATGAGAAAAAATATTTCTAATTCTGAAAGGATTTCAGAGAATCATATGCCCGGAATTAACCGTGTGGTTAAGCTGGACATCGTGATTGAAGGAAAATCCATCAGTCATTTTAAACACTTCCGTTTACAGCAAAGCGCCAGAACGCATCATCATTTTAAACTGACTTTAGCCCATGATTCTTTAGATGAAGTACAGAATCATAACCTTGAAGAAGCGAGGCAGTTTTTAGGAAAACGTATTACAGTAACTTTCAAATACAAAGACTATGAAGATGAAAGTCCTGAAAGAACTTTTGTAGGAGTTCTTATGAAGGTGGCATTCAGCCAGGAAAAGATGAGTCTTGGTAATATTGTTCTGGAAGGATATAGCCCAACAATTTTAATGGATTCGGCCCCGCATACCCAGAGTTTTGGAGGGAATCAATCGGTAAACACCTCCATTATTGCTGACAGAATCATTAAAGAATCTCTGGGAACCAGTAAGTTTGATTACAGAATAGAATCTCAAAATAAAGGTTACATCAATTACAGTGCACAGTATTGTGAAACCCATTACAATTATCTTGCAAGATTAGCAGAAGCCTATGGAGAGCAATTTTATTATGATGGGTATATTTTACATTTTGGAAAACTTCCTCCATCTGAAAAGGCTATACAACTCATCTATGGAAGTAATGTTACAGATGTACAGGTAGAATTAAAGGCAGTTCATATAAAACCCGAATATTTTGGTTATAATAGCAGCAGCCATGCAAAAATGCTTGGGTCCGATAATAAGATAAAACACCTCGGAGATTTATCTCAAAAAGCATACGAATTAAATGATGGCATTTTTAAAACAAGGTCTCTTACCCCTACTCCTATCAATGCTAATATGTTTCTGGATGTGGACGACTCCCAAAAAAGTGCAAGAGGAAGTAAAGCTGTCGAAGTTTTTACGGTTTCAGGAAATACAACAGTTCCCTTTCTGTTTGTAGGTTGTATAGCAGATATAGACATGAGAAATCAAGATAGTAACCAGACTTCTCATTTCACAACATTAATGATGACAGAAGTAAGCCATGAAGTGGATGCCAGAGGTTATTATACAGGCAGCTTTAAGGCCATCGCTGAAGGAACAGGCTTCATGCCTAAACCTGATTTTATAATGCCAAAAGCTGAACCACAAGTGGCCACTGTAATCTCCAACGTTGATCCTTTAAACCAAGGAAGAATACAAGTGCAATTTGACTGGCAATTAAATGACACCACCCATTTTATCAGAATGATGAGTCCTGATGCGGGCGGAACAGATGGAGTAAGTCAAAACAGAGGTTTTCTCGCTATTCCAGAAATCGGAGATCAGGTAATGGTAGGTTTTGAATATCATCATCCAGACTTTCCCTTTGCAATGGGTGGAATGTTTCATGGAAAGGTTGGATTAGGTGGTGGTGTTGATAATCATCTTAAATCCATACAGACACGTAGTGGAAATAAGATCCTTTTTAATGATACTGAAGGACAGGGAAGTATACGAACAGAGGATGGAAGTACCAACTTTATTTATTTAGATGGTGAAGGAAATATCAGAATAAATGCTCCTAACAACATCATACTTGAGGCTGGAAATAATTTGGATATAAATATTGGAAACAATATGACATTCAATGTTGTAAATACTGCAATGCTCAATATTTTTCAAAAAATGATGGTTAACTCTCCTACCTTACTGCAAAATATAACAGAATTTTTCCACACACAAGCAGGCAAAGCTGTATTTAATTCTGAAAATGAGATCAAAATTGAAGCAAAGGAAACCAATGTAGCTGGAACCCAAAAACTGTTTATGCATTCTGATCAAAATACAATTATAAACAGTAAGGGAATTGTAGATATGCATGGTAAACAGGGAAATAATCAGACTAATAAACCTCAAAACTACAAATATGTTCCGGTTTATGTGGATGAAAGATGCTTGGTAAGTTTTAGACCAAAAAATGATTGGGGAGGAAAAGGATATGGTTTTGACTGGGTAAGAGTTGGTGATACAAAGATTCCTGGGGATGTTTACTATGGAAATAGAATAGGAAAATATCGAGATAGTAATGGAGCATTACGACAAGTATGTGATAATGACCCTAATCTTCCTCCTGTAAGTTTTTTTGTTAGTGATAAGACTGAATTTATTAAATTAATGTCATTATTCAATCCTCATGTCTATACTGTAAAAAATAAAAAAGGCAAAAAAATAAAGATAAACTATTGTGTTCCTTGGTTAAGCTTATACCCTAAAATAATTACCAAAAATATTAAACAGAGTAATGGAAAAGTTATACCTAAAGAACTTGCCACAACATATAAAAATACTGTAGCTACATTACGAGTAATAGTTGATATAAAAAAGAAACCTGAAAAATTAACATTAGAATATGAAAATAAGTTTTTCAACATAACCCATGCTCCTTTTCCGTTAACTATAGGAAAGCATGAATTAGAAATGAACATTGCTTGTCTGAAAGAATTTGCAACAGACCAACCTATTAAGGTTATTGCAACTTATAAAGACTCTCAAGGTAAAGAAGAACTATCTTTGGCAGGTAAATTAAAAGTTGCGAAAAATAAAAATAGATATAAAGCCAAAATTGTTTTCATTCAGGTAACTACAGATATTGGAAATGGGAGAATGAACAGAGCTCCAATAGGAAGAGAGAGTGAACTTAAAAAATATTTGAATCAAGCGTTAATTAATCCATACTTTGAAAAATCCTTAAATTTAGATTTGAGTTCAGATGTAGATTCAATAACCCAAAAGACCCATAATCGAAAAACAGATTTCAATAATACGCTAGTACTTAGTTCTGGTATAAAGAAAAGAATTGAAAATGGATGGAGTGACGATATATATAAATTTTTGAATGATGAACTATATAAAAAATATGATAAGGTCAAAAACTATAGAAGTCATTACAAAATATATTTCATAAACGAATCGGCAGGAGGTTTATATGGAATTGGTAGAAGTGTTAATAAAGACTTAAGAACAATTTTAGTTTACTCAAAAGGATTTAGTGACAGTACCATTGCCCATGAAACACTACACTCCTTAGGATTATACCATAGCTTTGATAATGGTGGAGAATTTACATTAGAACAAAATATTACAGACAATATTATGGATTACTCAGACATAGCAACTCCAGCTATACCTGTTATAAGTACTTATCATTGGCAATGGACCAAAGCACAAAAGAGATGTGAAAAGGAATAGACTATTCTTTTTTCAAAAGAAGTGATACTATTACTATATTTAAAAATTGATTAGAGAATGAAAAAGATAATTTATATAAGTTTCCTACTAATTATTATTTCCTGTAATTCACAGGATAAAAAAGATATTAAAACAATGGATAAACCACAACCTGTAAAGCATACAATTTCGAGTCCTGAACAAGACTACAAAAAACTAACCAACTATAAATCAGAATATTTCGATATTAAAAAATTTTACGAAAATAATAATGAAGGCTCTGGCAAAACTTATGAATCCGAAAATGGAACAATGATAGAAGAGTCTGCAGGTGAGAACGGAGAATGGTTTATGTCTAATATTACACCTAAAAATTCAATTTTCACAATACATAAAGAATATAATTCTAAAGGCATTATTCTGAAAAAAGGTGTTACATTTAGAAATTATGGAGGGCAATTAGGAACATGGTATGAATTTGACAATACAGGCAAACTCATTAAAGAAACAGATACAGATAAAAACTATAAAATTAACTTTAGTGACGTTGCAAAATACTGTGTTGAAAATAATATTAATTTAAAAGATGAATATACTGTAATAAACAGAGGTTTAAACAATAAAACTAAAAGTGAGAGTTGGGAAATAGAATATAGAGGAAAATATGATGATAAATATGGTGCAATTATAATAATTGAGCTTGATGGTAATACTGGTGAGATTCAAAAGGTAACTTGCATCAATGGCAAACATAACGATTCTGTTGAAATTCTATACGAAAAAAAATAATCTTTATGCCCAAAAAAATCACCGATACCGCACAATGAATTTCATAGAGGATGAAAACCCTTGATTTTTAACAAAATTTAATATACTTCTTATACCCAAAGTATATAACTTCAATAGCTTAAGTGTTTAAAAAGCTTTTTTGATAAAATTGTACTTCTCTAAAAATAGCATGAATAATTCAACGGTGCTTTTGTCATTCCGAGCAAAGCAAGGAATCTCAATATTATTTATAAAACTTTTTGTTGGAAAACGCAAAGACGCTAAGATTTTTTCTGACCATATATTGTTAAGACACAAGGATTTTATCTTCGATAAAATTGTACTTCTCTAAAAATAATATGAAATAGTGTAATGGTGCTTTTGTCATTCCGAGCAAAGCATGGAATCTCAACATTATCTATAAAAATTGTTTGTTGGAAAACGCAAAGACACTAAGGTTTTTACAACCTGAAACCTCCATTATTTACAAGCTACAACCATACCTTATTTTCGGGAAATCCAATCTTTAGTCGGGGCAATCCAATCATTGAGAGCTCTAAAAAGAAAACCATGACTTAGCCCTGTATTAAGCTCTATTTCTTTGAAGTCTTTAATGCCTGATCTGACAAAACGCTGTTCCTCCGACATCTGCACGTGCCCTTCATCTGTTTTTTCAGTAATGGAAAGTATTTTTCCGTACAATCTGAAATTTTTATCTTTTTCTAAGGAGTCCTCTTTAAAGGTAGCACCTATAATGACAAATTTCAACTGAGGATTTTTTTCATAATGGGATATATATTGTGCAATATACCCGCCCTGCGAAGTTCCTACAATGGTAATATGACTGGCTGGAATTCCTTTTTTCATAAGGCTGTCTATTTGATTTTTTACCTTAACAGCATATATTGACGGATCTTTTTCTGATTTTCGCTTTTCAGAAATAACAACAGTATTTTCGCTTTTCAGCTGACGAAGGATAGGTTCGTATTCTGCCACTCCATATTTAGGATGCTTATCCGTAAGGGAATGTTCTTCCAGAAATTTATTATGCAAAAAGAAAACATACTGCTTATCTTGAGATTTCTGTCCAAATACTATTGCAGAGAAAAATAACATCGCTGCAGCCGAAATGTTTCTAAGTTTCATGAGAGTTAAAATAAATTATTTAGAAAATAAAGAAAAACAAATTTAGTACATAAATATGTTTTAAGGTCAAAGAAAATGGGTTTCTTTGATAAAAAAAGGTTCCGGGAAGCTTTGCTTCCCGGAACCTTTTTTAACAATTTCAATTTAGTTCTTACTTTTTTATGCTTCGCAGGTATTATCTTTTCTGCAGCATTTTGAATGGAATTCTTTTTTGAACTTTCCTTTTAGTTCCTGATATTCCTCTTCGTTCATTTCTCTGATTTTATCTGCCAACCCGAAAGGGGATTTTTCTTTGATTCCATATTCATCAAAAATACCTTTGATAAATCTTTTTCTTTGTACTGCTTTTTTAGCGATTAAGGCTACACCTACTACGGCCAATGCTCCAAGAGCTCCTTTTAATGCTGAATTTTTCATTTTTTCAAAATTTTAAATTTTACTACTTCTTGTTTTTATAGAGACGAATGAATTTTAAATTTACTTTACTACTTCTTTAAAATTTTTAAATTATTCGTTATTTCTGTTAAAGAATCCGCCAGAACATTTATTTCTCCAGACTTCTTTAAATTTCTCTTTTTCTTCAGGCGACCAACCTTCCATTCTCTGTCTCATTTTTCTTTCTTTAAAGTCTCTCATTCCTTTTCCGAAATGGAACCCTCCAAAAAGAATTTTGCTTAACACCAATATTCCCATCGCCTGCCAGAATGTAATGGTCTTCACTCCTAAAATTTCTGGAAGCAGACAATTCCACAACAGCATGACTACCCATGTAACTGCGGCGAAGATCAATGGCGGACATAAGAATAAAAAAATCCAGCCCTTTTTGTGTTTATGATTCATAATTTCTTTTTACTAACTTTTTAAATCTTCGTATAATTTTCTCAATCTGTTTCTCAAATGCTTCACAGCATAGTTTTTTCTACTGATGATGGTCTTGATGTTTTCTCCCTGTTCATCGGCGATCTCCTGGAGGGTTTTGTCGTTGAGTTCGTTTTCTACGTAGACCAGCCTTTGTTTTTCGGGAAGTTCGTCAAGAGCTTCAAACAGTTTCTTCCAGATCTCATCCTGAAACATTTTCACTTCAGGACCCGCGCTTTCATCCATCAGTAAGATATCTTTGATGGAAAAGTCTCCATCTTCATCTTCATAGACGAAATCTTCAAGATTTTCTGTTTTCTTTTTTCGGTAACGGTCTGTAATTTTGTTAGCCGTTACCCTGTACAGCCAGCCCCCTACATTCACAATCTCAGAAAGATTGGTAAGACTGCTGAACTGATACCATACCTCCTGCAAAATATCTTCCGCATCTTCTGCATTTTTCACTTTAGGACGAATATAGGACATCAGCTTTCCTCCGTAATTGGTAACGGTTTGTGAGATGATATTTTCTTTCTCCTTCTGTGGCATTGTTATTTTTTCGACAACCTCCATATTGATATGACGGCTACCCTTTTGGTTTTACTTTAATAAATTTAAAATATTTTTCCGGAATTTCAATTTTTCTTTTATTCATCGGCTTTTTATTTATCATTTTTTCAAAGAATTATTTCAGTCATTTATTCATCTTGCGATACTGGAGAGCACTAAAATAAATCCAAAAAGAAACGGAAAACAATTGTCTTCCGTTTTTATGATGATAAAACCGTTCTTTTATTTAGTAAAGTTTTCTGCAAAGAATACTAACATAGATTGATACAGATCAATTCTCCTAGACTCTTTTCCAAAGCCATGCTCTTCATCGTATTTTACCATGTAGAAACTTCAGATCCTTTTGCACGCATTGCTTTTACGATCTGATCAGATTCATTGATATTAACGCTAGGATCATCAGCACCCAGTACGACAAATAATGGTTTTTTAATTTTATCGATTGGGAAAACCCGAGAAACTTCTTTAGCTATTTTTGCTTCTTCCGGGTTAAAGTTTATATAATTGTATGTCAACCTATTCCAGTATGACTCAGTCCAGGTAAATTCCGAAATACCAGGTCCACAAAATAAGTATAAGCTGCATGGGAATTCTTTGATTATAGAGATAATTCATTCCCGGTCCGCTACGATTGGCTTTAAAAATATTAATTCTTTTTTTAGATGAGTTAACATTAGCAACAAATACCAATATAAAAAAGATGATCAGCAAAATGGCTGTAAGTTCCCGAATTTTCGGAATCATCAGCCCTATTCCAGCTGCAATTTCTAAAAGTCCGGTAAAGTATACCCAGAACAATTTTCCCGGAATATAATCAGGAATCATCATAGACATTCCTTTCTGGAATTTAAAATGAGAAAAACCTGTAAATAGTATAAATAAAGACATTCCCAGATTTCCTGAGAGTGCATAATCAGGTGTTCCGTGAAGTAGAAATGTTGCCAGTAAGGCTAAGATAAAGGTAGCAAATGGAATTATTAATAATTTCATATTTTGGATTCTTACTATAATGATACCTTACAGATTCTGAAGACCTGTAAGGTTATATTTTTTGTTTACGATAAAGGTTTTTACAAATTATTTTCGGCCATGTTTTTCACTAATTCAAGGCCTTTTTTAAAACCAGTATCCATATGATCCTGCCATTCTTTTTCGACTTGAACTTCTGTATGAAGTTTGGTTTTTCCTTCCAGATTGGTCAGAAAATATTTTTCAAAGCATCCGCTCCATTCCATTACTTCTTTACTGTGGGTATCTTCTACCCCATCTTTAATCATTCCCAGATGCTTAAAAACAACCTGATTGGGTTCATCCAGGCTGTCTATGGTGGAGACCATTCCTTCTCCTTCCTGGTTGAGAAAATAAGTTTTACCTCCTACTTTCCAGTCGGTTTTCATAAAAGATTGAGGTCCAAAATACTGTGTCCATTCAGTATAGCTTTTGGGACTCCAGAGAATGTCCCATACTTTCTGCAACGGGGCATCAATGATCGTTTCGTAAGAAAGAGTTTCCATATTTTTAATTTTTGTGATGGTGATATAGTTTTTGGTTGTGTATGTAAGTTTAAAGCTGGTTTTCTGAAAGGTGTTTAATGATCAGAAGAGCCTTTGGAAATTTCTCCTCAAAAAAATCTTTAAATTCTGCAGGAGACTGAATTTCTGCTTTCAGCACTGTTCCTTCATCATATTCTTCCAGAAAATAGGCTTCTGTGGCCTCTCCCCAGTCCTTGGGAACTTCAATGCCTTCATAGATCTCACCCAGATGCAGGAATTTTATTTCTTCATTGGGAACTACCTTTTCTACGCGGCTGTACATCCCATTATTCTTGGGATCAAGAAATTTGATAATATTTTTTTCTTCAAGCGTGCCTTCGTAAAAAGATCCTTCTGTAAAAGCGGTCGTCCATTGTCTGTAGGTAATATCTCCCCAAAGTACACTCCATACTTTTTCAGGTTCTGCATTGATCTCGATTTGATATGATAAATGTTCCATATTTTTTATTTTATGTAATGAATAAAAGGTGTTCAAATCATACATTCTGCGATCGTTTCTGCGATCTTGAATGACTATCTTCCATGAATCATATCAAACAATACGCCGAAATAGGTTTAAGAGTTGTAAGCATCTTCCAAATCCTGAATAATAATCTTCTGCATTTTCATCATAGCCTGAACTACTTTGTATGCTTTTTCCTGATTGGAATCGTTCATAAGCTGGATTAATCTTTTAGGAACAATCTGCCAGCTAAAACCATATTTATCTTTCAGCCAGCCGCACATGCTTTCTCTTCCTCCATCTGCGGTAAGGTTATTCCAGTAATGATCTGTCTGCTGCTGATCGTCTGTCATCACAACCATTGAGATCCCTTCATTGAAATCGAACTGATGGTCGTAAGAATTATCCATACAGAATATGCTGTAATGATCAATTACAAAATGAGCGTGCTGAATATTCTCAGCCGGTTCTGGAGTGCTGTGCCCTTCGCTTCCGTCACCGTATTCTAATATTTTTCCAATGCTTGAGTTCGGGAAGGTGCGCGTATAAAGCTCCATCGCCTCTTTCGCTTTTCCGTTATTCTGATGAATAAACATCATAGTGGGAACAATTTTCTGATCGCTGGCTTTTTCTCCAAGAAATAACTGCCATGTTACCCCATATCGGTCTCGAACCCAACCGTATTTTTTGCTCCAGGAATATGAGCCCAGTTCCATCAAAGCCATTCCGCCATCTACAAGCAGGTCCCAATATTTCTGAACCTCATCTTCACTTTCACAGATGACCATGAAAGAAACGGAAGCATTTTTTTTGAATTGCGGGCCTCCATTCAGGAGCATCAGACGTTGTCCAAAAAGGTCAATATTCATTACAACAGGAGTATCTGCGGTAATTTCGCCTCCGAAAACTTTACAGTAAAACTCTGCAGATTCTTTAGCATCTCCATCGTACCAGAGACATGGGAAAATATCGTTATTCATAAGTTTTAATTTTATTTGTGATCTGTAAATTGGATTATTCTCCAACTGTTGATAAGCGGGATCAATTATACGCAATTATTAGCAATTTTTTGCGTAATTTTCTAAGATTATGTTTTTACAACAAATTCTATGTTTAATATCCCGCTAAAAAATTGAAATAATTCTACCTATTAGTAGTAAGACAAAAATATTGAAGATCGGAAAGTGAATAATGGATGTCAGTAAAAGATCTTTAAATCTGTTATTATAAGCTTAGTATATAGCAAAATAGAGGCTTTACCTTTGTACTTATAGAGGTTTATCCAATTTCATACAAGGGCACCAAATAATCTTTTCCAATGGCATGTTTTTATGATTTCTTAAAAAAAAACTGGCGTTCTTCCATATAATTCTTGAGTTTCACCATTGTGTTTTTTCCGAAACCATGAAGCTGCATAATTTCTTTTTCAGAATAATCACACAGTTTGTCCAAAGAATCTATTTTTTCTTTTTCCAAGGCTCTTCTTGCTGCTAATGCAATAACTCCATAAAGAAATCCGTTTTGAAGGTCATAGTTGACAGCATAGATAGAATTCAGACTCTTTGACATGATTACTAAATTGATCATGACTACAAAAAATATTTTTAATGATTCTCAACGTACTTGTGAAAATTGTTAAGAATGCCATACCAGCCTTCTCGCTGCATTTCCACAGAATTTTGTTTTTCCGGATCGAAAACTTCAGTAACCTTTGTGGTATTCTCGTCTATTTTATCAAAAACCACCTTCACTTTTCGTCCATCTTCCAAATGGTATTTTATGACCTCATGGGGAATAACTTCGTCATAAACCCCTTCAAAATCAAATGCAAAGCTTTTATCTTTAGCTTCCATTTTATTTTTGAATCTTCCTCCTACTTTAAGATCGTTTTCAGAACTAGGGCAATGCCAGCTTTCGTGGGCAAAGTTCCATTTTGTAATATGTTTAGGCTCATTGAAGTAATTCCAGACCTTTTCTACCGGTGCTAAAATTGTGATGTCTATTGTAATGGGTTCCATAATTCTATATTTTGATGATTGGTAAAAGAGCTGCCCAAGTTGGGCACCTCTTCATAATTGAGTTAAATATAAGATTATTTTGTGTATTCTTCATTATAATTTACCATCCAATGAACACCATATTTATCCTGAAAACTTCCAAAGTAGTCTCCCCAGAACTGATCTTCAATAGGCATTTCTACATTTCCACCTTCAGAAAGTCCTTTAAAAATTCTATCGGCTTCCTCTCTGGAATCGGGGAATATCGATACGTAATTATTGTTTCCTACGGTAAGAGTCTGCCCAAATCCAGGAACAATATCCGAAGCCATTAGCAGATCATTTCCAATAGGTAGAGCGATATGCATTACTCTATTCTTTTCTTCTTCGGAAAGGCTTTCTGTTCCCGGTGCATTTCCCATTTTGTGAACTTCTCCTACAAAGTCACCTCCAAAAATAGATTTATAAAAATTGAAAGCTTCTTCAGCTGTTCCATCGAAATTTAGGTAAGGATTTAATTTAGCCATGATTTTTAATTTTAAATGTTAATATGTTCTTATTGAATAGTTAAAGAATGATTAGCTGTATCAAACTTTATATTTTTTATTTCAACTTAAAGTGTGCAGAGTTTTATTGGGTCAGGAATTTTTCTACTTCCTGAATAGTGAGGTTGATCAGATTCTCATCAATGCTTCCATCAAAGTCGGCCATCATATAAGAACCGTGGGTCGCAGGGAGAATCATCAGTTTTGAATTTTCTGCCAAACGCCACATTTCCACGGTATGTTCGGGCTTCATGACATCTTTATCTCCACTGATGAATAATGTTGGAGATTTTATAGATTGTAAAACTTCATCGTCCCAGTCTTCGAAAGTCTGCATTCTTTTACAATCTTTGTCAAAGAGATTTTCGAGTTTCGAAAAGTCAGGATTAAGATTTAAAAAATTGATTTTGAGTGGTTCTGGCATAGATTCGAAAGTGGCTTCCATCATTCCTTCAAAAAAACCGTCTATCATTCCGTTTTTTTTATAAAATGCTGAAGCTACAATCAACTTATCTACCAGTTTCGGATAGTGATGAGCAATCTGCATTACAGTATTGCCCCCATTACTGAATCCCCAAAATGCAGCTTTCTCAATATTGATTTCTGCTAATAAAGCGGCAACATCGCGGGCATCCTCCTCAAATGTTTCAGGAATATCACGGTGCTCACTGCGCCCATGATTTTGAAGATCGATACCGATCAGCTGGAATTTACCTTGCAGACGTTCAATAACCTGCTCAAAATCATATAATATCGAAGAACCACCCCCATGAATAAGCACCAAAGGGTTCCCGAATCCATAGATCTCGTAATAAAGCTGGATTCCGTTTACTTTTTTAAAGCCTTTTTCTACAAGATTCATGAGCTAGTATGTAAGGGTTTCGTCCACTTCATATTTCATTCCCGGATAGTCTAAAATCCTACGCATCAAACCAATCTGCCCACAGAGATAGTCTTCACGTCCGATACACATCCCTGCAAAATTGAGTTTGGTTTCTTTGACGTAAGGGATATTCATTCCTATTTCAAATAGCTCTTCCAACTCTTCATCGGTAACGTCCAGCAGTCTCTGGTATACTTTGGGAGAAATTTCATGAAAATTTTTCTTTAGTTCTTCCAGGCTTGGATATTTTTTAGTCTCATCTAAGGCTTTCCCCTGAAAAAACAGTTCACTGTAAGGGTCTTCATCTTTCATGCCCAGCACCCAGCCCAGGCTGTATCGCATATTGACAAAGTTTCCGGCCATCCATACAATATGATTGGTTGTATTTTTAATTCTTTTCAGTGCGTCGTCTTCCGAAATACCTTCCAGAACATTCAAAAAACTTTGGGAATGCATTCTGTAAGCCGGAGTAATGACTTCTATTTTTTTTGATTTTGGTGTATCCATTTTTAGTTTTAATTAGAGGTTAGTGGTTGGAAAAACGCAAAGGCGCAAGACTTCTACAAATTGTTAGTTTTTAAGTCGCGAGGATTTTATCTTCGATAAAATTGTCCTAATCTAAAAGATAGTGCCAATATTTCGACGGTATATTTGTCATTCCGGGCAAAGCAAGGAATCTAAAAATAACACGTTATTTTATGGCTCCCGGTTTTCCTAAGATTCTTCGGAGATAACCTAGCTGTCCGCTGTGATATATTTCGTGCAGGCTTAAGGCAGAGATATCTTTTATCTTTTCGGAATCAAAGCTTTCAAGAGAGCTCAGCTTAGTGATAAGCTTATCTTGGGATTGTTGTAGGTAAGATTTTAAATCTTCAAAGCTGATCAGCTCATCTTTCCTGTTCAAAGGAATTTCTCCTCTGTTATAACAAGAAAACTTTTCTTTGTCCCAAATGGACTCTTCTCCAAGAACATTCAGGAAAGCATTTCTGATATAAATGATATGTCCCAGAATCCAGTTCATACAATTGGCTTCGCCATTAGGAAAAATCATTGATTCTTCATTGGTAATACTCTCGATATTCAAAGTAATGACGTAGAAAGTACCCGCCGCCTGATTTTTTATTAATTCTATATCATTTGATGGTGTTTTCATAGGATAAGATTTAATAGAGTTGATGACTGCAAATTATTCTGAAGGCATTTGGGAAATATCTCCATACATTACTTCCCACTGATGACCGTCAATATCGGCAAAGCTACTTTGATACATCCATCCGTGATCCATAGGTTCACTGTATTTTGATCCTCCATTTTCGAGAGCTGTCTTTACCATGTGATCTACTGCTTCACGGCTATTCAGGCTTATGGTAAGAAGCACCTGCGTGGTATCTCCTTTAGCAAAAGGTCTGTTGGTAAAAGTCTGGAAAAAATCTTCTCTCAGAAACATTCCATAGATATGATTTTCTTTCATGATCACACTTACCGCCTGATCATTTGAAAATTTTTCGTTGATAGAAAAACCTAGCGCGGCCCAGAATGTTCTTGTTTTCTGTACGTCTTTTACAGGTAAATTGACATAAATTTCGTTGATACTCATTGTGTATATTTTAATTTTCTGTTATTAATGAAGATCTGCAGGCTATCCCTTTGGCATTTGAGAAATATCTGCATAGGTAATATTCCAGCCATGCCCATCAAGATCCCAAAAAGAATTCTGATACATCCATCCGTAATCCTGAGGTTCTTCATGTTGCCATGCTCCCTTTTCTACAGCAGCATTCACTACTTTATCCACTTCCTCACGGCTATCCAGCCCTACTGCTACAATTACCTGACTTGTATTTTCTTTGGCAACAGGCTTATTGGTAAAAGTCTTAAAATATTCTTCCTGCAAAAACATCACGTAGATGATATCATTCAACACAATGCAGATTGCTTTTTCGTCTGAAAACTGCTCATTGATGGAAAAGCCAAGCCCGGTCCAGAATTCTTTTGTTCTCTGAACGTCTTTTACCGGAAGGTTTACATAGATTTGATTAACTTTCATTTTTTGTAATTTTTAGTGTTAAACTTATACTCAAAATTACCAAGGTGGAATGAAAATCAACTTGTCATAAGGCAAGATTTAATTTTTCTTGGGATGGGAAACCAATTCTTTGCGGATGCGGCTCAACGAAGTATCGGTAACTCCCAGATAGGAAGCTATTTGTTTCAACGGTGCAAATTGTACAACTTTAGATTTCTGTTCCAGGAGATTAAGATATCTTTTGGTAGCAGAAAGGGTAAACATTTCCACAGATCTCTGTTTGTAGGCAAAAAGTTCTTTAGACATCCATAATCTTCCCCATTCTCTCAGGTTTGGAATTTTGTGAAACAGCTCCTGAAAAGTATCGTAATCCAGCTTCCAGCATTCGCAATCGGTAATACAGATTATATTTTCCTGAGACGGAACACGCTGAAACATGGAAAGAACTTCAATAATGACTTCATTTTCTACAAAAAAGTGAGTGGTTACTTCATTTCCATTAAAGTCATTCACGAAGGAACGGGCCAATCCGCTGTCCAGAATATAGTATTCATTTGCTGTTTTCCCTTCTTCCAGGATAAAATCACCTTTCTGGAACGATGTTTTTTCATGAGCTTTAAATATTTCTTCAAGCTCTTCCTGCATAAAGAATGGGAAGTCATAGCAAACTTCTAAGGATGTAGTGGTCATTGGTGTCAATTTTTTTAAGGCTTTAAAAATAAAATTTTAAATTGAATAAAGGTAATAAAGGCTAAACTTAATGTGCTTCCTCTGACCACCCCGTCAAATCTTCGATTTGCCACCTCACCAAAGGAGGGGAATGGTTATACTTCTTTGGGTCGTTTTTTGGGTATAGGTATTATAAACAGAGAAATGGCTTCTCTATTTTAAAATAAAGATAGCTGAATTGCTTTTGGAGGATCTGGTTTCTGGGCATCTCCAAATACAGTTTTTCCTCCGAAGCGCCATGAATTCTGCCTCTCTTCTTCAATGATCTCCTGTATATCAAAATCCGGAGTAAAATCCTGCTCAGCCTTCGCTACAATCTGATGAAGTTTATTTAACGAATTCAGTTTATCAGAATTTCCAAGTTTTGATTTTTCAATTCCTTTTCTTAGAATATGGATACTTTCGTCATACGTATGAGTAGGCACTGGGAAAGGATGACCATCTTTTCCTCCATGGGCAAAGGAAAATCTTGCGGGATCAGCAAATCGGGATGGCGCTCCGTGAATAATTTCACTCACCAAAGCCAAAGACTGCATGGTTCTTGGTCCTACGCCTTCCAACATCAGAAGATCTTCAAAATTTTGAGGCTGCTGTTCTCTGGTAACATATAAAAGAGCTCCTAAGCGCTTCAAATCTACGTCAGATGCCCTTACATCATGATGTCCGGGAAGAATCAGTCTTGAAAAATCTTTCATCACTTCTGCAGAATCAGTATGAGAAATATCTAAGATTCCTTTTCTATTTCCTGAAGCTTCGGCATCGGTAAGATTGAGTATTTTCCCTCTCGAAACACCGTTGATTCCGGTGTGAGGTTCTTCTATAAATGATTTTACATTTTCCGAATGCCAATGATAGCGGCGCGCAGTTCCGTCAGATTCATGCATTCCCTGCTGAATGACACTCCAGTTTCCATTATCTGAAAGAATAAAATTATGAAGATAGAGCTGATAACCGTCCTGAATAGCCGTATTATCTACTTTGGCGGACAATTTACTGGCTTTTACCAATTCTGTTCCGTTTAACCCGGTCTGATCAGCAATTTTAATGAGTTCTGATGGAGTTTCTCTTGAAAATTTTCCTTTTCCTCCGCAAATATAAAGCCCCAATGATTGGGAATTGGGATTGATGGAACGTTTCAGCGCTCCCATCACAGAGGTGGTAATTCCTGAAGAATGCCAATCCATTCCCATTACAGCACCAAAACTCTGAAACCAAAACGGATCTGCCAAACGGCGGAGTACTTCATCTTTACCATAATCCATCAGAATCACTTCTACAATGGAAAGCCCAAGAATAGACATACGCTCATACAGCCATGGCGGTACTTTGCCATAGTGTAGCGGTAAATCTGCAGTTCCTGAACGTTTCATCTGTAAGTTTAAGAGAACAAAGTTAGTCTTAATATTTCAAAACAATTATGATCTGAATTAATAATGGGAAGAGAATGCAAGGTCTTTGTGTTTAACCTCATCATATTGTTCTTCGAATGTGATTTTGTTTCCAAAAGGATCTATAACGGTGAAGGATACGGCTCCATAAAACGTTTTTTCAAGCCCGGGACGGTTGTATTTGTATTGTTTGTCAATCAATTCTTTATGATATTGAGGTACACCTTCTCCCCAAACAGCTACGTGGGTTCCCGGTGTTCCGTCTCCGTGATGTTCGCTTAAATGGAAGATTATATTTTCTCTCTTTACTTCCATATAAACGGGGGTATTTTCATCAAAATAATGTTCCCAAACAATTTCAAAACCCAACCAGTCTACATAGAATTCTTTTGTTTTCTGATAGTCAAATATTCTTAGAATAGGAATAATACGATCTGCTGTCATGATATTGTAAAGTAAAGGTTGTTTTTTATCTGCCGAAGTGCCTATAAATGCTGCAAAATATTGATTAGGTTCCCAAAGGGATCTTTAACAAAGAATCTTCGAACTCCCCAATCTTCATCCGTAAGTTTATAAACGATCTCAAAACCTGCCTGTTGCATTGTATGATAGATTTGATCCACATTATCCACTTCAATAGAAAGGTAAGGAACTTCTGTATGATTTCCACCCTGCTCTGCAAAACTAAGCTGAACGCTCCTTTCTTCTTTATTGCCAAGTGTTTTGATCCATCCATGATCCATCAGCACATCCAATTCAAGGATATCCTGATAAAAATGATCTGCCTTTGACAGGTCTGCTGCCTTTATATTGGCTACAATTCTTTTTACCATAATACAGAGTGATAGTTAAACGATTTAAAAATAGAAATTCTTTCACAAATATAAACTGGAAAACTGAATTACAAACACCTTAAATACCACAAAAACAAAATTTTATAGAATACATCAAGGTAAAAAAAGCTTTTCGTCTTAAACAAATCAAAAATTTCAAGTAAGCCATTTCGACGAATATTGGGGATATTTGGTCTAAATAACATCATTCTTTTAGTCAGAAATTTGACCCAGATATTTCAATCATTTAAAAACGAAATATAAAAACAAAAAAGAACTTATTATGTCTTATAAAAATAATATACTTAATATGCCGGCTTTAGGAGTAGGTACTCTGATTCCGGATCCAGAAACTACAATTACTTCTGTAAAAAATGCGCTGGAAGCAGGATTCAGACACTTTGATGCCGCAGAACGTTATAGAAACGAAAGTGAAGTGGGCAAAGGATTAAAAGAAGGATTAAAAGCCAATAATATCACCCGAAACGACATTTTTGTTACGACCAAATTATGGAATACCAATCATCGTCCTGAACGTGTAGAGCCAGCATTGGATGCAAGCTTAGAAAGATTGCAGCTAGATTATGTAGATCTATACCTTATTCATACTCCATTTGCTTTTCTGCCTGGAGAAGAACAGGATCCACGAGATAAAGAAGGGAACATTATATATGATTATGACGTTACTTTATACGACACATGGAAAGCAATGGAACAATTGGTTGAGAAGGGAAAATGCAAAGCGATTGGGCTTTCGGATGTGAATATTGACCAACTCAAAGAGATTTACGAGTCTTCAAGGATCAAACCTGCAGTCATACAGGTAGAATCTCACCCCTATCTTCCCGAAACAGAACTTCTGGAATATTGTAAGGAAAAAGGAATTACATTTCTGGCCTTTGCTCCTCTGGGACACGGAATAAAACCGGGATTACTTGACGATCCCATCATCACAGAAATCGCGCACAAGAGCAATACAACCGCAGCACAGGTCCTTTTGGGATGGGCCGTTCAACGTGGTACAGCCTTACTTACAACCCCAAAAACATTAGAAAGAGCAAAGGAAAATTTCAATATTGCTGAACTTTCTGAAGAAGAAATGAGGAGAATAAACAGTATCGAGATCAGACAACGCTACAATCAGGTTGTAAAAACAGGTTCTCCCGGTTTTATACCAAAGAATTTTTTTGATGTAAAAAGCTAATTTTTAATAGATATTCATTATTCGCAAGCATCTGTTTTTGATTTCAAAAAGTTGTTTGAAGTTTTATAGTTGTTTATAGCAAAGACTTAAATTATACAAAATATTTTAATGTCTTTGCTATTTTAAAACACTATTCTCTCAACTTCAAAGCCACTATTCCTAAGATTTACCACTGATTTTATAATCCCTGAACTAAAACTTTTTTATCTTTGTTAAAGAACATTTAGCAAGAAAAAAGAATAATGTTATAATTTATCCTATAACAGCCGATGAAAACTTTTTCACTTTCTGCGCACAGCAAACTTTTTTCGGTTCCATACAGTAAAAAAGACTATCTGTTTGTAGAGTCCACCAACCAACCTTATCACGAAGAGCCTTATCGTGCAGAAAGCTATGCCATTGTATATATAAAAGAAGGAACTGTAAAGCTAAATGCTGGATTGTCATCGTGGATTGCGGATGGCCCTTCCGTCATCACCTTAGGACCGGAAGTCATTCGCTATTTTACAAAAACCAGCGATCTCTTAAACATGGATGTAATCTTCTTTAAAGAATCATTTTTACTGGAAAAGTATGCTGATCTCTTCTTTCTTTTCAAATACGATTTTTTTGGAAATAACGGGCTTCACGTTTTACCGCTAAAAGATTCTTACCTTTCAAAAGTCAGGAGAATTTTTGAATTGATTCAACTAAGCCAATCAGGCCATGATTATCATGAAAATGAGCTTATCCGCAATTATATTTTTGCTTTGGTGTATGAAATAGATTCCTACTACAGGCATCTTGGGTCGCATACCCAGTCTTCTATAAGAGGTCAGCATCCTCTATTTTCAAAATTCAGAAAATTACTGGCTCTCAACTACATGCAGGAGCATAAGCTAGACTTTTACGCAAAACAGCTTTTTCTTACGCCAAAATCTTTATCGGCAGCCATAAAAAAATACACAGGAAGGCCAGCCGGAAAATGGATTGATGACGCCATCATTCTTGAATCTAAAGTTCTACTTCAAAACAAAACACTTTCTGTATCACAAATTACAGACATTCTCAATTTCTCTGATCAATCGGTTTTTGGAAAGTTTTTCAAGGCCAATACGGGATTTTCTCCTATCGATTACAGAAAGCAATTCGATTAAAAACTTTTTTCAACGCTTTTAAGTGAAGCTATTCCGACGAATAGTAAAGAGAAACTGTCGACTTTTCTCTATGGTTTTGTGAGAACTTTGTCCTATAAAAATTCAATCTTAATTCATGACAAGATCAGCACTTTACCCTATATTTTTTAATATGAAAAGACGATTCTATTTTATATTAACCCAATGTTTTTCTCTATTATTTCCAGTGGCTGGATTTTCTCAGGATAACCTGACAGAAAAATACAACCTTTCTCTTGAAGAGGTTATCCGCCTTGCCAAAAAGCAGAATAATTCCGTACAGGCTGCCCGCTATGAAGAACAGGCTGCACTTGAAGATCAAAAAGATATTGATAAAGCGGCTTTACCGAACGTGCAGGCAGGAAGTTCTTATCAACGCTTTTCGAATCTTACTTTGTTTACAAATGGTTTAAGTCATTCCGATTCCGGAGCTAGAAGGCCGTCATCCAATTCGGCTAATTTGGGGATTGAAGTTACTTTCAATATTTACAGCGGCGGCAAGCAGCGATCTCTACAGAAAGAGCAACACTCACGATTAAAACTCGCGCAAATAAATACCATGGATTTATCTGGAAATACGGCTTTTTATACAGCAAGCCAATATCTCGAATTGATTAGGCTGAACGAATTACAGAAATTTATCTCGGATCAGCTTAAAAGAGCTCAGATAAGACTGGAAAATATTCAGTCATTATATAAAAATCAAAAAGTGACGAAAAGTGACGTTCTCAGAGCACAGGTAATTGTCTCTAATGTTGAACTTTCTTTACAACAAAATCAAAATGATATTGCCATTGCCAATCAGAAATTAGTTGTTGCCATGAATCTTCCGGATTCTGTCACTATAGTCCCTACAGATTCTGCCGGGGTTGAAAAACCTGAAGTAGAATCGCTGCCTGCTCTTATTGAAAAGGCTGAAAACTCAGCATTTATTGTACAGAAATCAGGCGAAAATATTGAATTGCAACGTACAAAACTAAGAACACTTCAAAGTGATACGATGCCTTCTTTGAGCTTTTACAGTTCATATGGACTGAATTATCCCAATTATTTATTCTTTCCGTCTGTAGACCAAGCATATTCCATTGGTTTTGTGGGTTTAAAACTTCACTACGATATTTCATCTCTTTATAAAAGTAAAGACAGAATAACTGCTGCCAAATTACGTGTAAAGGAGCTGGAACTGATTCAACAAGACCATCGCAATAGTGTTCGTTCAGAAATCAAAGCTTATTACATCAAATACAATGAAGCCCTCAACCGAATTTCCGTGAATGAAAAATCGGTAGAACAGGCAAAACTGAATTACAAAATCGTAAACACAAAATATTTAAATCAACTTTCTCTGTTAACGGATTTACTGGATGCAGATCATCTATATCAGGAATCCAGGCTGAATCTTGTAAGCGCACAGACAGAAGCTCTGACAATTTATTATCATATTTTATATACAAGTGGAAATTTATAAAACATCAAGAAAATGAAAAAAGACTACTCAACTCATCCCGGCCCTATTGTTATCAAAACCGTGGCAATTTTTATCATAATTGCAGGAGCCGTTTATTTTTTCAAGTATTTGAAATACAATAAAAATTATGAAGAAACCAACGATGCACAGGTAGAATCCTACATCAATCCCGTTTCAGCGAGAGCCGGCGGATATATTGAAAAAGTGATGTTTAATGAGCATCAAATGGTGAAAAAAGATGATACACTCGTTATTCTGGACAACCGCGAATATTCTGCACAGTTGGCAGCAGCCGAAGCCGATTATGAAAATGCTAAGGCTCAGATAACGGTACTTTCTGCAGCTATTAGTTCTGCGGAATCCGGCACTCAGGTGAATCGTGATCAGATAAAGGGAGCTCGTGCCAAATACATTCAACAAGAAAAGGATATAAAAAGATACGAAAATTTGGTTCATGAAGAAGCTGCCACAGGCGCAGAACTTGAACAGGTAAAAGCTCGGTATGATGTATCTGAAAGTGATTATAGTGCTGCACAAAACAGCTTTAAAACAACGAAAGCAAAAGTGACAGAACTAAAAACCCATTTTGCATTGTTACAGGCAGATATTAAAAGAAAAGAGGCTGCTCTGAAACTTGCCAGACTTAATTTATCTTACACGGTCATCAAAGCGCCTTATTCCAGAAGATTGGGAAGAAAAACCATTCAGGAAGGTCAACAGATACAACCGGGGCAGCCGTTGGTGAGCATTATTAATGAAGGTTCAAAATGGATCACCGCCAATTACAAAGAAACCCAGATTGAGGATATGTATATCGGGCAACCGGCGGAAATAAAAATAGACGCTATTAAGGATAGAATTTTTAAAGGAAAAATAACTGCTATTGCAGGTTCCACTGGGTCCCGTTTTTCATTGTTGCAACCGGATAACTCAACAGGGAATTTTGTTAAAATCATTCAAAGAGTACCCGTAAAAATTGAATTTACAGAAGAAAATACAGATAGAATCGTTGCGGGAATGAATGTCACCGTTTCTATCAGAAAAAAATCTTAATCATGAAGTCAGTTTATTTTAAAGATTGGACGGAAAACTGGAAATGGATCAGTCGAATAACCTTATTTCTGCTCTTATTGTCCGGACTGGTACAGCTGGGAATGTTTGTTCTTACTCAAAGTTATATGGTTTCCTATTGGGGAGCGCAGCCTGAAGATATCTGGTTTGGTGTAATGGCTACCTATGCAGGAATCATTACGATCCTGCCTATACAATTTCGTTTTTTGAGATATTTTGAAACCAGAAGTTACTTACTTTTCAATCTTGTTGTAACTATTTTACTGAATTTAGCTTGCTTTTATTGTCAGGACCTTATCTTATTTTTGGTGCTTCGTTTTTTCCAGGGGATTTTCGCGGGAAATGTAATTGTCTGTTCATTGACACTCGTTTTTTCGCTATTGCCTCCTGAACGATCAAGGAGTATTGGCGCTGCCGTTTTTTATGGAACAATGTTGAGCAATACGGTTTTAATTGGACTCGCTTCCGGAATTATCGTAGAAACATTCGATTGGAAATTCATTTACTATGGTTTGATCTTTTTCCAGATCATCATGTTGGGATTAGTTCTTTTGGTTCTTAAAAGAAAATCAGTAATGAAAAGCTATCCTTTGTACCAAACCGATTTTGCAGGTATGGCTGTATTTGCAGTTACTATTATCTCTATTGCTTACACTCTTTTATATGGATCAAAATATTATTGGTTTGAAGATTCCCGCATTTGCTGGAGTACTCTTACTGGAGCCACCGGACTTTTCTTATTCATTTATAGACAGTATACTGCAAAAAGACCTGTTGTTAACTTAGATGTATTTCACTCACCAAAATTCATGATTGGGCTTGCACTTCTGGCTATTTATTACGGAACCAAAGACAGTATTAATCTTATCTATAATTATACAACAGGAGTCCTTAAATGGAGTACCTTGGACATGATTACCCTGGCCCTTTGTAATTTAAGCGGAATGGTACTTTTCCTGATTATTGCCATCCGTTTGATCATCGTAAAGAAGATTTCTGTAACAGCTTTTCTGGCTCCGGGATTTATTGTTCTGGCGGGTTTCAATTTTTGGATGTCTTACTTTTTAACACCGGATTTATCGTTTGAAGATCTGATGTTACCGATTTTCGTGCAAGGTTCGGCTTCAGGACTGTTATTTGTACCTATCATGATTTTTGTACTCTCCTCGGCTCCTCCTCATACAGGAACGACGGGTTTAATTGTTGCCGCTTACACCCGTTTTACAGCAACGTTAAATTCATTTGTTGGGTTTTATAATCTGCAGCTTTATTTTAACCAGTATTTCAAAGAAGGGTTTCTCAACAGCCTTACTTCAGAAAACCAAAATACAATTGACCGTCTGAATTCCTATAAAACTCTTTATATCTCAAAAGGAATATGGCAAGAGCAGAGTTCTTTAATGGCAAATTCACAGCTAGCTCAGGTTATTGCTCAACAAAGCCAGTTGTTGACAAACAGAGCCATTTTTATGACATTCGGAATTGGATTATCATTAGTCGCTCTTCTTATTATGATCATCCCTTTGCTGCACAAGACTTATATGAGTTTGGGAATGCAAAAAGTGCCAAAGACTTTTTCAGAAAGTTTAAACAGTAAAGCCTAACCCTACAAATCAAATTTCTATGTTAGAAGATATTATTGATAAAAATCTTAGTATTATTTTTTGTGGAATAAATCCTGGCCTAAAATCAGCCTGGGACGGTCATCATTTTTCTGGAAAAAGTAATCGGTTCTGGAAGGTACTTCACTTGGCAGGTTTTACTTCTTATCAAATTTCAGCCTTTCATGATAAAGACCTCCTGCAGTTTAGATATGGGCTTACTACAGCTGTAGCAAGGCCAACTGTACGAGCAGATGAGCTTTCAAAGGAAGAATTTGAACAGTCATTTAAAATATTTCAGGAAAAAATGGAGATGTATCAACCCAAATATATTGCCTTTTTAGGAAAAGCTGCGTATGCTATATTTTCTGGGAAAAAACAGATTGTATGGGGAAAACAGTCTGAAAAAATGCAGAATGCTACAGTTTGGGTACTTCCCAATCCCAGTGGCCTGAATCGTGGTTTCAGCATTGAAGAACTTACAATTCATTATAAATCGCTTTATCATGAATCTATACAATAAAAGGCTGCCAGAATATCCCTTAGGAAAAGCAACCAGTGTGCTGGGAAATAAATGGAAACCCATCATTATTGTAACCATCGGTAAAAAAACATTACGCTTTGGAGAAATAGCAGCTAGCATTCATCCGATTTCCAGAAAAGTACTTACAGATCAGTTGAGAGAGTTGGAAAATGATGATGTATTGGTTCGAAAAGAATTTAAAGAATTACCTCCCAGAGTAGAGTATTCACTTACGGAGAAAGGAATATCTCTTCTTCCTATTTTGTCTCTCTTTGAAAAATGGGAACATCAATATTGCAGTGAGGAAACTATTCTTGAATCGACTACTCCACTGTTAATATCACAAAAATTATGAAGATGATCTCAAATTAGAGTCGTTTATATGATGAGTATTGTCTTTAAACAGGAACCCCAAAACTTTTGCTTTGGGGTTCTATTATTTTATAATTTAAGATCATGCTTATTACAGCACAACTCAATCTATTAATTGTTCAATGCAGCAAGTGCAGCGTCATAGTTAGGCTCATTAGCAATTTCTGAAACCTGTTCTGTATAAACTACTTTGTTGTTTTCGTCTGTAACAATAACTGCGCGGCTTAAAAGTCCTTTTAAAGGAGAATCGGTGATGGTCACTTCATAGTCATCCCCGAAGCTGCTTCTGAAATCTGAAAGTGTTTCTACATTATTCAAACCTTCAGCTGCACAGAATCTTCCCAATGCGAACGGAAGATCTTTAGAAACATTGATTACTACAGTGTTATCAAGTTTTGAAGCCTCTTCATTGAATTTTCTGCTGGAAGCTGCACAAGTAGGAGTATCGATACTTGGGAAAATGTTGAATACTTTTTTCTTTCCTTCAAAGCTCTCCAGGTTTTTCACATTTAATCCAGAATCTACTAATGCAAAATCTTTTACAGTGCTTCCTACTGATGGTAATGTTCCTATTGTGTGTACTTCGTTTCCTTTTAAAGTGATTGTCGTTGACATAATATTTATTTTTTTAGTTTTTCAAATTTAGTCAAAAAAGAAAATTTTCCCAGTCTTATTAAGGTTAAATTAATCTTAAAGTAAAAATAAAAGCTTTTCTTCTGACATTGAGTTTTGCCAATCATACGTTTTCTGTGTAAGAGATAATGAAATTAATTTCCCCAACGCCCAATCCACTCCTAAAAATTATAAAATTACTTTTAAAATAAATCTGGACGGAACCGGAAGCTATACAATTGCACCAATATAAATTTAAAGAGACAAATGCCTCTTTTTTTATTCAAAATACCCAAATAAAACAATCATATTTAGTAAATTTGTGAAACTTAAAATTTCAAATAAAAAACAACAGTATAATGTCAGACAAATCAAAAATCTATTACACACTTACTGATGAAGCTCCAATGTTGGCGACTCACTCATTTTTACCTATCGTAAAAGCTTTTACTAAATCAGCAAATATTGAGATTGCAGTCCCGGATATTTCTTTGGCAGGAAGAATTTTAGCTAACTTTCCTGAGTTCTTAAAAGATGATCAGAAAATTGGGGATGCTTTATCAGAGCTAGGACAACTGGCTACTCAACCTGACGCTAATATTATCAAATTACCCAACATTTCAGCTTCTGTCCCTCAATTGGATGCAGCTATTGCTGAGCTACAAGGTAAAGGTTTTGCCGTTCCAAATTATCCTGCAGAGCCTAAAAATGATGAAGAAAAAGCAATTAAAGCTAAATATGCTAAAGTTTTAGGAAGTGCTGTAAACCCTGTATTAAGAGAAGGAAATTCTGACAGACGTGCTCCAAAAGCAGTTAAAAACTATGCAAAAGCCAACCCTCACAGAATGGGTAACTGGGCTTCTGACAGCCAAACTGACGTAGCACACATGAATAATGGTGATTTCTACGGTACAGAAACTTCTACAACATTAGAAAATGCTACAAAATACAGAATCGTTTTCAAAGGAAACGACGGTTCTGAATCTGTATTAAAAGACTTCGCAGGTCTTCAGGCTGGTGAAGTAATCGATTCTTCTGTAATGAACTTAAATGCATTAAAAGTATTTGTTCAGGAAGCTATAGAGGAAGCTAAGAAAAGAAATGTACTTCTTTCTGCTCACCTTAAAGCAACGATGATGAAAATCTCTGATCCCATTATTTTCGGAGCCATCGTTGAGACTTTCTTCAAAGAAGTATTTACTAAATATGCTGAGACTTTCAAGTCTTTAGACATCAATCCTAATAACGGTCTTGCTGATCTTTTTGAAAAAATCAAAGGAAATGCTCAGGAGGCTGACATCAAAGCTGATATTGAAAAAGCTCTTGCTGAAGGACCTAGAGTGGCCATGGTAAATTCTGACAAAGGAATTACGAACTTCCACGTGCCTTCTGACATCATCGTTGACGCATCTATGGCTGCTCTTGTAAGAGGAGGAGGTAAAATGTGGAACAAAGAAGGAAATGAAGAAGATACCGTTTGTATTATTCCAGACCGTTCTTACGCAGGTTTCTATCAGTCTGTAATTGATGATATGAAAGCACACGGAAAACTAGACCCTACCACAATGGGATCTGTTCCCAACGTAGGTCTAATGGCTCAAAAAGCTGAAGAATATGGTTCTCACGACAAAACTTTCCAATTAGCTGCTGACGGAACGGTAGAAGTTCAGGATGAAGCTGGAAACGTTCTTCTTTCTCAGAAAGTAGAAAAAGATGATATCTTCAGAATGTGTCAGACTAAAGATGCTCCTATCCAGGACTGGGTAAAACTGGCTGTAAACAGATCAAGATTATCCGATACTCCTGCGATCTTCTGGTTAGACCAAGGAAGAGCTCACGACAGAGAGATCATCAAAAAAGTAGAAAAATATCTTGCGGATCACGATACTGCAGGTCTTGATATCAGAATCCTTGATGTAAAAGACGCAATGACTGAAACGCTTAAGAGAGCAAGAGAAGGTAAAGATACAATCTCTGTTTCCGGAAACGTATTAAGAGATTATTTAACAGACCTTTTCCCAATTCTTGAACTGGGTACTTCTGCAAAAATGCTTTCTATTGTTCCATTAATGAACGGTGGTGGTTTGTTTGAAACAGGTGCCGGAGGTTCAGCTCCAAAACACGTTGAGCAGTTCCTTGAAGAAGGATATTTAAGATGGGACTCTCTAGGTGAATTCCTTGCACTTCAGGCTTCTTTAGAACATTTAGCACAAACTCAGGGGAATACAAAATCTCAGGTTTTAGCGGATGCATTGGATGAAGCCAATGCTAAATTCTTAGCTACAGATAAATCTCCTGCAAGAAAAGTAGGCCAGATTGATAACAGAGGTTCTCACTTCTATTTGGCAATGTACTGGGCTGAGGCGCTAGCTAACCAGACTGCTGATGCTGAATTGGCTGCTCAGTTTGCTCCAATTGCACAGGCTATGCAGGAAAATGAAGAAGTAATCAATGCTGAACTAATCGGTGCTCAAGGTAAATCTCAAAATATTGAAGGATACTACAAAACAGATACCTATAAAACGTATGCTGCTATGAGACCAAGTACTGTTTTAAATGAAATCATTGACGGAATTTAATTTCTAACTGATTGAATATAAAAAAAGCTCCTTTTTCAAGGAGCTTTTTTTGTTTATTACCTTTTCATGAATAATTCGGACTGTAAAAACTATTAAAAATCACCAATTAAAGAAATAAAAACACTTATAAAACCCAATATTCAAAAGCTTTTACAACTATTCATCAATTAAAAAACATTTCTATTCGTTTTTTAATTACATTTATTCCTCAAATCTAAAAATCTATGAAAAAAATCTTATTATTCTGTATTCTTCTGATTACATTCATCGGAAACGCACAAACCTTGAGTATGAATATTGGAACCTTAGCCGTCAACAACAATCCTGCTGATATTAATATTCCGATATCAATGCCTACAGCTGGCTCTGTTAATGTTAAATTCAATGTTTTATATAACGTTGTAACAGGGTATCAAGCCGGTCCTTATTGGTTTGAAATCCGTTTATATAAAGGAAATGGTAACTATAAAGTTCTTAAAGAGGTTACATATAGCAATATACTTACTGGTTTTGTAAGTTTCGATTTAAATGTTGACAGTTTTGATTTAAATTATAGCTATAATAATTATCTTGTCGCTTTTCTCAAATCAAATCCTTATGGGGTAGAATGGTATTCCAATAAAATTACATTCCAGAAGAAACCTACTTTCAGCTTATCTCCTCTGAAATCATATATAGACTGTAACAATCCTGCACCTGTAACTTTTACCTGTACTAGCAACACAAACGAAGGATCTTTTAGCTATAAGTGGAATATTGGGCAGGGATGGAATTTGAACGGTGTTCCGACAACAGGAACGATTACGGCAGGGTCAAGTATTACACTTACTCCTACCACTCCAGGAGTATTACCTGATCTGGTAAAAGTGACTCCGGTATGGGAAAATATTGGTCAGGGAACACTTACTTCTTCAGCAGCCTTTGCCAATATTGATCCTTCAATAACAATCACTGGATCTACCAATGTATGTTCTTTCCCTTCCAATGCGACTTATACCATAAACTCTTCAACGATTACCAATACAACATGGAGTGTATCAGACCCATCAATTGCTGAAATAATATCATCTTCACCTACTTCCATCAATCTATCTCTAAAGAAACAAGGTTTGTTTACGCTTAATGCTAATATTTCCAATTCTTGTGGACAGACAAAGAGTTTGAGTAAAAAAATATTTGTAGGGACTCCAAGATATAGTTTCAAAGCTGATCCAAATAACACCAATTATGTTACATTTTATGCCATCAGCGATATTCCAAATGTATCTTTAGAAGATCAGGGAATAACACCAAATAATTTTATGTGGAAAAGAACAGATGATGGCTCAACACAAACAGGTTTTTCTTACAGTGCCAATGGTTTTGGATATGACTGGAGTTTCTTTGTTGAAACCTCAGCGATAACAGACTGTGGTGTCCTTAAAAGCGGAATCACCATACAGCCACCTGCACCGAAATCTTGTGATCGATATGCAATTGCTAAATCCAGCAGCTCTCCATCGGTATATTTTATAGAAATAGACCCTTGTGGTCCTCCACCAATGGGAAAAAGATTTACTCCAACCTCCAAGAAAACGGAAAACTTAAAATTAATAGTAGTAGATGCAAGAGGTACAGTAATACTGGATACAAACAATATAAGCTTTGATCTGGAAAGACAATTACCCGGCACTTATTATGCAACAATTATTAGAGACGGAAAAATAGTCCATAAACAAACTTTATTAAAACAATAAATAAATGAAAGCTCCTTTTTCAAGGAGCTTTTTTTATATAATAACCACCCCGTCAAAAATTCTTTGAATTTTTGCCCCCCCAAATGAGGGGAATGCTGAGTACCTATTTACTTATCTAGACCAGTGAATACATAATCCTTAATCCCTACAAACCCTCCCCTATCTATCCTCCACAATCACTCTCCTATGTTCCCTTCCCCAAATAATCATTTCCTGAATAATATTTCCAAATGTGCGGCAATACTCTGTGACTTCATATTCAATTAAAACAGGAGTATCCGGATAAACGGTACGCTTTATCAGCTTGTTCATTTCCATATCTTTCAGTTCTTTTGAAAGCATTCTGGTAGTAATTCCCGGAATACTTCTTTCAATCTCTCTGAACCTTCTATTGCCATTACAAAGCGAATTGATAACAGGAATTCTCCACTTTCCACCAATAAAATAAAGGGTGTCCTGCAATGCTCTAAGCTCCTCGGTTTGATCTCTTTCCATAGTGATAAAGTTATGCGAATTGCTGCTAACAGACGTTTTTCTATTTATTTAGTTTTTCTAATTCGGGCAATTCACTTTTATACTTTTCAACGTCCCAAATTAAATTCCAATTTTTAACATACTCAGAGATTGGACCTAAACCAACTTCTGCTCTTCTTTTATCTACATTGTCAGGATCAAGTAAAGGTAAAACATAAAGCGTTTTATCATTTGGTTTGCTTCCTATCTGACTTCCGTATATTTGTTTTCTACCTTCTCGAATTTCTATTCTGTCAATTAACAAAGCTAAAGAACCTGAACTTGCATTTCCTTTTGCTACGGCATCTTTCATCATAGGCAGGTATTTCTTTTGCGTTTCCAAATCTGAATGTTGAATGACAAGAAATAATGCACTATTGGCCTGTGCGCCTACTTTGTCTTTACCCACCCAGCCTTTTTCATCTAATATTTTTTTTACTTTTAATAAGTTAAGGGAGTCTTTCTGAATTGTTATTTTCCATAGGTCATTCATTTCCTTAGAATCTTGACCGAACTTTTTTTGAGTTTCATTCATTTGAACTCTATACTTTTGGTCTTCCTCAAGAATACCCAATAATTCAGCCTGTAATGGTTTATCATAATTAGCTTCTATTAACGCCAATTTTTTTTCTAACTTTTCAATTGTTTTCCCCCATTCTTTTTTTGAATGTAAGTTTTCTAAATCCGTATCAGACTTTAAATGTTTTAGATTTGCCCAACCATTTTCTATTGATAAATTCAACCATTTAAATGCTTTTTTCGTATTTCCTGCTAAAGAAGATGAACATGCTCCATTATATAAGTGACTTGGATTTTTGCTTTCAATTTTAAAAGCTTTACTATATAAATCTGTAGAGGTTTTATAATCTTTTGTTTCATATAATTTATTAGCTTCATTGATTAATTTTGAATATTCTTGAGCATTAATGCTTGTGAATAAAAAGAATAACAACAAAGTATAAATAGTGTTTCTCATTTTTTTTCTGTATTTAATTGTTAAGTTTTACATGGATATATTCTGTTTTCAAAATGGCTGCTCATATTTAAATTCCTACAAGTCTAACCGATACAACGTTCATAAAGCCATTTATGCTACTAATATAAAATTTATTTTGATGATTGAGTTATTAAATCATTTTATAAACTCCAATTTTAGTAATTACTCCTTCATTATTTTCAAATCCCGGAAGTTATTACAGGTGAACCCATTTGGTGTAATCGTTCAATGCGGGGTGTTTTAAAATATTACAATTTATTAATTTTAAGCTATTTATACAATTACAAAGTTAAGTGATATCATTGATTACACTGGTATACTCTGTTATACTGATTACAAAAGTATACCGTTTTAAAATAACTTTGTCAAAAAATTTACAATGAAAAAATTAAGCAATAAATTAGCGATTGTGACAGGAGGAAATAGCGGAATTGGATACGCTGCGGCAAAAGAACTTATTTCAGAAGGAGCAACGGTGGTCATTACCGGAAGACGAAAAGAAGCTGTTGAAAAGTCCGCCCAGGAACTTGGTGCGATTCCCTTGATTGCCGATCAGGCTAATCTTGAAGATATTGATCTTCTAAAACAAGAAGTAGAAAAGCAGTTTGGCAAAGTTGATATCCTGTTCATTAATGCAGGTATTACAGGAAGTCTTACTTCTATAGAGAATATGGATGTCGAAAATTTCGATCAGGTAATGAATATCAATTTCAGAGGAGCTTATTTTACGTTAAATAAATTCATCCCTTTACTGAATGACGGAGCCTCTGTTATCTTTTTATCCTCTATTGTTGCATCAACATATCATCCCAACAGTTCGGTTTATCAGGCAAGTAAGGCCGCTTTGAATTCAATTGCAAAAACAGCAGCAGTAGAATTGGCTCCAAGAAAAATCCGTGTTAACATCGTGAGCCCAGGTCCTACAAAAACTGAGATTATGAATAAAGCCGGTTTAGACCAAAAAACTTTGGAAGGAATTAATGAATGGGTGATTGATTCAATTCCTTTAAAAAAGATAGGAACCGCTGAAGACGTTGCAAAACTGGTGATTCATTTTTCTGATGAAAGTGTTTCCAGTTTCATGACAGGCACCGAAATTATTATAGATGGCGGCATGACATTATAAATTATAGCAGAGATGTTATCATTGGTCCCGGTAAAAAAGTTACCGGGATTTTTTTGCATTTTCCCTCCGGTAAATTACCAGTTCGCCTTTCAATTTGTCCGGATCAGCCTGTTTTACATTTCAAGACAGCCGTTATCCTTCTACTTTTGATCCAGAAAAATAAAACAAGTACATTATGGATCCTGTAAAGAAAAAAAGAAATCCTATTGCTATTGGCTTTTTAGCAATCCTCGGAATTTTTGGAGGTCTGCAACTATTCAGCAAACCTTTGGAAGGGAAACCTGTTACCAAGAAAATTGATGCTCCTAAAGAAGTTATTGCTATTCTGGAAAACTCATGCTTCAGCTGTCATTCCAATCAGCAGAATCTAAGTTGGTATGATAAGATTGCGCCTGTTTCCTGGGCTGTGAATAAAGATATAAAAAGAGCCAGAGAAGTTCTCAATTTTTCAGAATGGGAAAAATATTCACCAGGAGAACATCAGGGAAAAATGTATGCCATTCTCAATATGATGCAGAGTGGGAAAATGCCTCTACATGAATACACTCTTCTCCATCCATCTGCTAAAATAACATCCAAAGACATTGAAGTCATTAAAAAATATACCCTTTCCTTAGCCAGTCTAAAACCTTCACCAAAACCTAAAAATATTGACCCTGTTATTGAAACTTCCTTACCTCAAATGCCTGTTTCACCCAATGGCGTAAAATATACGGATGAATTTAAAAACTGGAAAGTGATCAGTATGAGTACTCTTTTCGATAACTCAATCCGGGTTATATATGGAAATGATATTGCCGTAAAAGCCGTTGAAACTGAAAACTTTCACCCATGGCCTGATGGAAGTATTATCGTAAAATCGGTCTGGAAACAACAGGAACTTCCCAATGGAGAGATCAGAGCGGGAGAATTTGTAAATGCTCAGTTTATGGTAAAAGATTCAAAAAAATATACAGATACCGAAGGATGGGGATTTGCTAAATTTTCAGGAAAAGAACTGCATCCTACCGGAAAAACAGCTTCGTTTGCTAAAGAATCATGCATAGCCTGCCACAGACAGCTTGCAGAAAATACAGGCTATCTTTTTGACGTACCTATGAAAGTAAATACACAAAGACTTATTAAAAATCTACAACAAAAATGAAAAATACAGTAATGATATTATTGGCAGGTCTTATTTCACTGATTTCCTGCAATAAAGAAAATAATCATCAAGATCAGGAACTGGTAAGAGTCGTTTTTGACCCCGGAAATCTGAAATTTATTTCCACGTCTTTACATCCTAAAAAGCAAACGATGTCTGCTTTATACGGTAACGAAAAAGCAGTGGAATCTTTATCAAAAGAAACCGGAAAGCCGAAAGAAGGAACGCTTATGAAACTGGTTACCTGGCGATATCACGACAATCCACAATATTTTGGGGGAAAAATTACGGGCGAACTGGTAAGCGTTGAAACCATTCAGACTGATGATAAAGGGAATACCAGTTATAAGATAGAGGATGATGCAAAAAATACGATTCCTGACAAAGAAGAAAGAATACAGTATTTCATGAGCTATCACCCCGTGAGCAGACCTTGATGATAAGACAACCCCAGCGGTTGCTTATTACCTATGAATTTATTCACATTCAAAAATCGCTTAAATTCAGTATCCATCAACTTATTTAGTAAAATATTCAATAAAAATCATACATTTAACATTTGAAAATCCGCAGTTCTATGGAGCAGCAAAAAATACAAATTTCGCAAGCCATTATATGGATAAGTTCTGTTTTCCTCGGAATCTTATCTTCTGTACCTCAGCTTGCCTCTCATGCCTTTAACTGGAAAGAAGCTGTTGTCAATTCTGCAATAACCGCTGCATTTTCAGTTATTATGTGGTACGCCAATATTTATATGTTGAACCGCTATGCCGGAAAACGCACACAGCATATCTCCTATTCGAGACTGCTTATTATCCTGGCTTTCGGAATGGTTATTATGTTTGGGCTCGCGTGGCTGCAACAACTGATTCTTTCTCATATCAACTTTGGTCCGGTAATGCTGATGGTGGAAGTAAGAGGAATTTTGATCAATCTGGTGTGCTATATGTTCTTAACATTGCTGCAGAATAATTATACCGGTCAGCAGATACAGCTGGAACTTGAAAAAGTAAAAAGTGATAATATCGGGGCTCAGTACGAATTGCTGAAGAACCAGATCAATCCACATTTTCTTTTCAACAGTTTGAATACCTTAAAGCTCATGGCTGAAACAAATGATGAAGAAACGGTTGACTTCATCATAAAACTGTCTGATTTTTACAGATTTACTCTTGAAAGCCGGAAGCTGGACCTCATCAGTGTACAGGAAGAAATGAAAATAGTCGGGGCTTATCTTTTTCTTCAAAAAGCAAGATTTGGTGAAGGAATTACATTCACAAACGATCTTGAAGAAAAAATAACCCAAACCCTCATTCCACCTTTTACGCTTCAGCTTTTGGTTGAAAATTGCATCAAGCATAATATCGTTTCGCAAAGTAAACCTTTGCATATTAAAATTTACAATACTTCTGATCAAATTGTCATTGAAAACCCAGTACAGCGTAAAGCTTTTACAGAAGACTCTCTTGGAGTAGGTCTTGACAATATCAGGATGCGTTACAAACATCTTCTGGAACAGAATATTACCATTTATTCAGACGAAGAAATTTTTCAGATAAAACTACCATTAATCCATGAATATCATCATCATTGAAGACGAATTCAGAGCAGCAAAAGCTCTTCAGAGTTTAATATCAGACCTTAGACCCGATTCAAAGATTCTCGGAACTTACGACAGTATTGAAAGCAGTATTGAAGCCTTATCTCAAGACGTAAAACCGGATCTTATCTTTATGGATATCCAGCTTTCCGACGGACTTTCATTCGAGATTTTTAAAACCGTGGAAATTACCTGTCCGGTAGTTTTCTGTACTGCTTTTGATCAGTATATGCTGGATGCTTTTAAAAGCAAGGGAGTGGATTATGTTTTGAAGCCATTTTCCCGACAGGATATCGAAGAAGCTTTAAAAAAAGTGGATGAGTTAAAAAAATTCTTTCAAAAGAATGAACTTCCCGATCTGGAATCTCTCATCCAAAAAATCAGTCAGCCAGAAGGAAAAAGCAACTTTCTGGTCTTTAAAAATCAAAAGTATACCACGATTCCTGTTGAAGATATTGCGTATTTTTATATTCATAATGAAATTACCCATCTGGTTACTTTTTCGAAAGAACAGTTTCAGCTCACTCCTCCTCTCGGTCAGATCGCAGAACAGGTTTCTGACAAGCAGTTTTTCAGAGTCAACAGACAGTATCTTGTTAATTTTAAAGCCATTAAAGAAATGGAACATTATTTCCAGCGCAAAATCCTGGTAAAACTGGTAATTGAAACTCCAGAGAAGCTTTTGATCAATAAAGAAAAAACACACAGCTTTTTTACCTGGTTGGAAGACCGATAATAAAAGGCCATTAAAGATGTAAAGAGCCCATCTCTACTAAGCTATATAATAACCCTGATCATGTGATCAGGGTTTCTTTTATTGCTCTGCACTCAGAATATATTCAGGTTTTAATCTCTTTTTTATTTTTCTCAAAAATATTTCCCTCTACTATTTCCGGGTTCACCTTTCAATTTGTCCGCTTAGCCCGGTTTCTTATTCTCTGGAGAGTACAGACTGCCTACTTTTGAATCAAAATCAAAGATATGATACTAAAAAACTTAATCGCAGTAAGTATTTTCACCTTTTTATTATTCGCCACTTTCGCATTTGTACAAAAAGATAAAATACAGAAAACCGAGCATGTTCAAGTGGCAGGAAATAACAATTTTGCTATACTGGAACTTTTTACTTCAGAAGGTTGCTCCAGTTGTCCGCCTGCGGATGAACTGATGGGAAAAATCGGGAAAGAATATCAGGACAAACCGGTGTACATTCTCTCCTATCATGTTGACTACTGGAATCGTCTAGGATGGAAGGACCGTTTCAGTACTCCAGAAAACTCCCATCGGCAACAGGAATATAGCCAGGCTCTGCAATCACAGGTTTATACTCCTCAGTTAGTAGTAAACGGTAAAACCGAATTTGTAGGTTCTGATCAGGATGCGGTGGAAAATGCTATAGAAAAAGCGTTTCTCACTTCAAAAAACACAGACATTGAACTTTCTGCAGAAGTTTCTCAAAATAAAATTAATGTACAATATGCTGCCAGCACCACCGACAAAAAGAATGTCATGCTTGTCAATCTTATTGAGAAACAGTCTTCTACAGAGGTGAAAAAAGGAGAAAATGAAGGCCGCCATTTACAGCATTGGCAAATTGTTCATAAGCAAAATGAAATTTCTTTGACTAAGCAACCAAAAGGCATTACCACATTTAATCTTCCGGATCATTTTTCTCCAAAAAACTGGGAAGTGATTGCTTTTATTCAAAATACTAAAACAGGAACTATTTCCGGAGTTAAGAAAACAACATTCAATTAATAATCAAAATAATAACTTTTTAAATACTATAATTATGACTACTAAAACAACAAAAATCATTTATTGGTCTGGAGCCATCTTTATGTCATTATGGTTCGCAGCAAGCGGTATCTTTGAACTGATAAAATCCCCGGTAGTTTGGGATATTACTTTACAACTCGGTTACCCACCTCATTTTATCTATATATTGGGTGTTTTTAAAGTACTGGGAGTTCTGGTCCTTCTTCTTCCTAACAGATTACTGAGGCTTAAAGAATGGGTATTTGCAGGAATGTTCTTCGACGTTACTTTTGCTTTCTTTTCAAAAGTTGCGGTATTGGGGATTTCAACCACCTTAGATGCAGTGATCGCATTCTCTGTACTTTTGGTAACCTATATCATGTTCAGAAAACTTTATTCTCCTGAATTGATTTTTGGAGAAACTTATTAATACAACTCAAAATTTTCTTATGTTTGAAACAGATCCTCTCGTTGCCCGGGAGGGTTTGTTGTTTATCATTGAAAAGCTATTTCTCTCTCTTTTTCTAATTCATAACGTCCAGATAAATATTCACTTAATTTTCCCGAAACAGGCCTGGAACCAACTCATACAATGAAAAAAGGGATGATGCTTAAACCACCGGCTAATAAACCGTTTCTTAATAATTCCCTTCAGTTCATAATGTAATGTTTTTATTATTTTTCACAAAAAAACTGAGTTCCTCATCTGTACAAGGAACTCAGTCTAATGCTGTTATTAATTTTTTAGTTATTGACCAATTTCATAGATCCTTCACTATATCTTTCTCCTACATTCGGGTATTTTTTCAGAATAGCATCAATGGTATCTAGATCTGATTGAGACAGATCGATATTGACTGCCTCCACATTTTCCTCCAAATATTTGATTCGTTTAGTTCCGGGAATTGGGATGATATCATCTCCTTGGTTCAGAACCCAAGCCAGAGCCAGCTGAGTTCCTTTTACGCCTTTTGAAGCAGCAAATTCATTGATCTCGTTTGCCAGTTTGGTATTATTTTCAAGGTATTCCTGTTGATATCGCGGTAATGATTTTCTGAAATCATCATCTCCAAGATTCTGCACTTCGGTGATGTTCGCAAAAAGACCTCTCGCAAGCGGAGAATAAGGAACCAATGAAATTCCCAGTTCTCTAATAGTTGGCAAAATTTCTTTTTCAACATCTTTTGTCAGAATAGAATATTCTGACTGCAAAGCTGTAATAGGATGAATTTTATTAGCCTTTTTAATAGATTCGGCCGAAGCTTCAGAAAGTCCGAGATATTTTACTTTTCCTTCCTTTACCAATTCCGCCATTGCTCCTACCGTCTCTTCTACAGGAACATTTGGGTCTACTCTGTGTGCGTAATAAAGGTCGATAGTATCAATTTTCAGTCTTTGAAGGCTTAAATCAACAGCTTTTCTGATCCATTCCGGTGAACCGTCAAAATACGTTCCCGGAGCTCCGCTGTGACCAGCTTGGCCGTCTTTAAATCTGAATCCGAATTTAGTGGCAATAAAAATCTTTTCTCTGTTCGGAACCAACACTTTAGAGATCAACTTTTCATTTTCGCCATTGGCATACATATCAGCTGTATCCCAAAAGTTAATTCCTAAGTCTAAAGCTCTGTGTAAAGTATTGATGCTTTCCTGTTCATCTGTAGGGCCATAAGCAAAGCTCATTCCCATGCATCCTAAACCAATTGCTGATAACTGTTCTTCTGTGTTTCCTAATTTTTTAAATTTCATGATGGTTTTGATTTAAATTTTAATAAGACAAAATTAGATCATGAATAAAGAACCATCGATATAGAATTCAAACTAAGAATTATAAAATTCAAACAACATTCACTCTGACTGCATTTGGAGTCAATCCTGTCTGTTTCTTAAAATAATTGGTAAAATAGGAAGGTTCTTCAAATCCTAATCCGTAGGCAATTTCTGCAATATTCCAATCGGTATGTTTTAACAAGGCATGAGCTTCCTGAATAATTCGTCCCGTAATCTGCTGGCTGGTAGTCTTTCCTGTCATCTCTTTCACCGAACGGTTTAGAGAATTAACGTGTATAGAAAGGCTTTTCGCATAATCATTAGGTGTTTTCAATTTCAGAAAGGCTTCAGGACTATCAATCGGAAACTGTCTTTCTAGCAGTTCCATAAATAGTGAGGCTACTTTTTGTGAAGCATTCTGATAAGGTTCAAAACTTTCTGCGGGCTGCATTCTCATGGTTTCATGAATCATCAGGTGAAGATAGGCTCTGAGCATATCATACTTGTGGATGTAATCTGATTGTATCTCAGTCATCATTTTAGTATAAATATCTGCAAGTGTCTTCTGCTGGTCTTCATCTACAAAGAAAACGGGTGTTCCGCCAATTTTAAAAAGTGGTGAATCCTGTAGGCTTCCCAAGCGGTTGCCGTTCTGCAAAAACTGTTCTGTAAAAAGGCAAAACCACCCTTTCTGATCTTCATCATCCGCTTCCCAGGAATAAGGAACGATAGGATTTGAAAACAGCAATGCAGGTCGGTCTACTTTGATCCACTTATCGGCATAATGAAGTTTTCCTTTTCCTACAATCAGTGATATTTTATAATAATCTCTCCTGCTGTAAGGCGTCATTGGTGAACAGTATTCTCTTGAAAAAACATTGAAATGCCCAATCTTATTCACCCCGAGAGAGGGATTTCCCAGAGTGGAAGCATTTCGTTCATAGAAGCTTGCTAACGATTCATTATATTCCATAGATCAAAATTATAAAAATCAAACAAATTAATAAACAAAAAACTTAAATACTAAAAATGAAAACAAAAAATGACCAACATGTGTGTCAGTCATTACAAGTGAATATATAATTGATTAATACTTAATGCCAATCATCATGGCCATGATGATGCTTATTCTGTTTTTTGTAATACTTCGCTTTCTCTTTATAGTATTTCTGTTGGTCTTTACGGTATCGCTTATAGTCATTTTTATTTCTTCCATAGACGATAACGGGATTTTGGCCTCTATAATATCTTTTCTTAAATATGACATATTTTTCTCTTCCCAGAATTCTTTCCAGTTCATTATAACGGTCTCCTCTCCATCTTCCCGGATCTACGACATATACTCTGTTCCATGAATTATAATCGCGGTATCTGTCATTTAATGCATGTATCTGATTGGCCTGTGTGGTAGAAAGCAGCAGATCGGCAACTACGGTCTGCCAGTTAACATCCGAAATACTCCTTCTGTAATCACTATAATAATCCGACTGGGCATAACTCATGCTGAATGTCCCAATCAACAATGCGGTTAGTAACAACTTTTTCATTTCATTCCTCTTTTAAATTAAACATAATGATATAGTCAATTAAAGTGCCAATTCTGAAATTAAAAATAGAAGGCCTGTCAAATAAAATCATAAATAACTGATTATATTTAGAGTAATCCTCACAGAGAGTCTTCTGGAAAGATGAAGGAGTTGGGGCTTATTCATTAAAAGCATATTAAAACCTATGGTAATTCAAAGAAAATTCTTAATTCCTAATCCTAATTTATTATCATTATAAAATTCGTTAAGATTTCTAAAAACTGTTATTTCATATGAATTTATTTTGTAATTTTAAGGAAGAGAATGTTTTTCAGAAGTTCTCGGATTCATTTTTTAATCAACCAAATTTCAGAAATTATGGAAAATATAATATTTAAAGTATCTCCATATCAAGATGAATTGCAGCTACTTATAGACGGAAAGAAAGCAGGATATATGTCCATAGAGGTTGATGGAAGACTGCTGATTGTATACTATACCAAGCTTGAAGAAGAACGTGAAGGAAAAGGATATGCCAAGTTACTCCTTGATGAATTGGTTCGTTATGCAGAAGAAAAAGATCTTCTTGTAGACCCGGAATGTGATTTTGTAAGACAACAGTTTGAAAATCATCCAAGAAGATATAAAGACATCTGGCATGCCTGATCAGTCTTCCCACCAGACCGCAAACTGCTGATCCGGCAGGTTAAGATCTAACATTTCTCCAATCTTCGGAGTAAGAATATCTAAGCCCTTTTCTTTTCCCAAACGGGTAATCTTCTGCAAAGGCTCATTCCATGGATGAAGGGCCAAGGCAAACTTTGTCGCATGAACAGGGATAATACGATTAGCCTTAATATCGATTGCTGCGTGAATCACCTCTTCAGGAAGAGTATGGATATATCTCCATGCTTCTCCGTATTGTCCGTTTTCAAGAATAGCATAATCGAAAGGCCCATATTTATCACCAATCATTTTAAAATGAGAATCATAACCACTGTCTCCGCCCAAAAAGATCTTTTTTGTAGGAGTGATGAGAACATAAGAAGACCAAAGGGTATCATTCTGCTTTATCCTCCTGCCTGAAAAATGTCTTGCAGGAGTAAATGCCAGTTTTATATCATTCTTTAGTTCCACTTCTGTTCCCCATTCTTCTTCAATAAGCTGTGTTTCCTCGTATCCCCACCGTTCAAAATGCGCACCCACTCCCAAAGGAAGAATCACTTTACCTGTACGGTCTTTGATTGATCTCACTGTAGGATAATCCAGATGGTCAAAATGATCATGGGTAATCACTAAATAATCCAAACCGGGAATATCTTCAGGTGTATAGATATCGGATCCTTTAAATGCTTTATTAAAATATTTAAAAGGAGAACCATACCTACTGAGAACCGGATCAATCAGAAATGAAACACCATCGGTTTGAAGATAATAGGAAGAATGTCCCAACCATATAAATACATCTGTATTTTTATCAATGTTTTTCAAATGGGTATAAACAGACGGGATGGGCTTCAGTGGTTTCAGCAACGGATCTTTTTTACCTAAAAAGAAATCATAGGTAACTTTTGACATTTTATACCCTTCGGTAATGGAAGGAGTATAGCTGAGATTTTGAAACTGCCTTTTTTTATACAGCTTAGACTGTTTGATACGTTTCAGCCTTTTTCCTTTAGGAACCGCACCAAATACCTTCATATTGATGATCATAAAAAACGAAACAGTAAGTACAACGATACTTGTAAGAATCCAATAAACCATCTGCAAAAAATAAGTATCAAATGTATTGACTTTTGTTTTTAAATGAAAAGACTGTTTTACTTTTTTACGTAAAAAAGAATCATACAGGGGAGTATTCAACGTCAAACGGCAGGTATTGGAAATAACAGCAATATATCTGCTTTATAAACGTTGTAACTTTTCAGGGTAAAAATACAATTATTAGGCAAAGCTAAAACCAGTTCAAAAACTGGAATGGTTAGTTTACAGCTTTTTAACTAAATTTAGTATGTTTTTCGGAAAATTTATTATTCATTTAGATGATCATTATCTTAAATCTTTCTATTTTAGCAGCTTAAAAACTCAAAATACATTGAAAAATTATTCGATAATATTTCTACTCGCTATTCTTACGTCCTGTGCTTCTATCAGAAGACATAACGAGCAGCGGGCTTCATGTATTCCCCCCGAGAAACTTAGAGAAGATGTAGATTATGCGTATGCTAAATTGCAGCAGATGCATCCTCAACTGTACTGGTACATTCCCAAGAAGGAATTGGATCTTAAATTTGACAGCCTTAAGAAAACCATCACAGAACCTCTTACTCCACTTCAGTTTTATTTTAAATTTCAACCTGTCATTGCCGGAATCCGCGAAGGGCACCTCTCATTAAGAATTCCCAGAAAGAAGTTTACGAAAAGTGAAATTAAAAAGTTTGAACATCAGAAAGGATTGTTCAGCCGTTTTGAGTATTATATAGAAGGAGACAAAATGTTTATTACTCAAAATCGGGATTCTATTGAAAATATACAGCCCGGTACAGAAATTTTATCCATTAATACTATTCCAGTTTCAGACTACATAAAAAAATACAGAAGCCTGATTAGCAGTGATGGTTATAATACAACATTTCAGTCTTATTTTTTAAAAGACCTTTTCTTTAACTTTTATACGGCAGAGCATGGGCTTTCCACCAAAGCAACCCTTGAAACCTTATATAAAGGACAAAAGCACACGTATAATCTAAGCAGAGAGTCCAAGTCTGATACGGATCTTGAAAAGGATAAGGAAATGCAAAAAAGAACTCAGGAAAAGAAACTCAACGATTATGTGGCTTCCAGCAATTCTTATAACCGAAGCTTCAGATTTCTTGATAAAGACAGTTCCATAGCTTATATCAAAGTAAGAAGTTTTTCAAGAGAGTATTCTGATAAGTTCTATAAAAAGACTTTTTCACAGATTAAAAATGCCAATTCAGAATACCTCATCATCGATGTAAGAAATAATTACGGAGGTTCCCTTTATGAGATCAACAACCTGTATTCTTATTTAACGGATCAGCCTTTTACTTTGATAAAACCATCTCAGGTAACGTCCCGAACCACTCCGTTGAGAACCAATTACTTCAGAAAAAGTTCTCCTTTGGAATATGCTTATAAAAGCATTACCTATCCAAGCTACTTTTTTGGACAGGCTTTCAGTACTTATAAAAAAGACGGAAAGATATTCTATAAAATGAAAGCCGACAAACCTACAAAACCCAATAAGGAAGCCTTTCATGGAAAAGTTTTTGTATTGATTAACGGAGGAAGCTTCTCTGCATCTTCTATCATTACTTCAAAGCTTAAAAATGATAAGAGAGCAACTCTTGTGGGAGAAGAAACGGGTGGAGCCAACGACGGAACAGTGGCGGGTTTTTACTCTTTTCAGAAACTTCCCAACTCAGAAATCAAATTTCCAATAGGGCTTCTTCTTGTACAGCCTAATATTGATTTTACAGATTCCAAAAAAGGAGTTCTTCCTGACGTTGTAGTGAAAGAAACCATGCAGGATATCATTGATAAAAAAGATCCTCAACTGGATTGGATAAAGAGCGAAATTGCCAAAGAAAAAAAGAAATAATATTATTTTTTAAGGGTAGAATATCGACTCGGCGGGCTTTCAGCCCGCCGAGTCGATCGTTATCTTTTCAAATCTTCCAAAAGACTTTCAATATGTTTTATATATCTTCCATAGTAATGTTGAAACCAAAACTTACCGACTATGTAAAGCAAAAACAATCCTCCTATCACAGTGCTTATTAATATGGTGGCAATCTTTACTTCGCTCAAAGGTTTAGGCCAGGGGATAAACTCGAGTACGATCAGGATTTCACAAACCAGAAATGGAGCGAAGCTGATATAATACGAAAGGTAATACTGTTTATTAAGAGTAAGCTGCATCACAAGATCTCTCAGAGAATCGTATGTCTGCAGTACAGGATTGCTGATCTCATTGTAAATTTTAAAAAACTTACTGAAAAAGAACACCGTAACAATAAGCATGGAAGCAATCAAAACGGTGATATACAGTTGAAGTTTAAAAGGTTCACACATAGAGCACACTAAAAAAGCAAAAATAAAAGTGACTATTATCCCCCAGAATTCTTTCCGCATATTTTTGCGCATCTTTTCCAGAGGAAGGTTAATTTTATTTCGTTGCTCGATACTTATTTCCGGGGTTTCTTCCGTCCTATCTTCATTCCAGGTATTTTTCAATTCATCGATATTCATGGGATTGCAGATTTAATATTGTACTATTTTTTATTTTGACTTAAGATATCTTTCAGTTTATTTTTTGCGCGGTTCATTTTTACCCTGACATTACCTTCGGAAATTCCCATTTCCTGGGCAATTTGCTTTCCTGAGAAATCTTCCAGATAATAGAATATGAAAGCTTTATCGATAGGATTGAGCAGATGAATGGCGGTATACATTTCAGACAGTTTTTCTTCTTTAGCATCATTATACTCTTCTTGGGCTATGATTTGGTTGGAGAAATCTTCATTCGCAATAAAACTTCTCCTCTTTTCAGTTCTGAGGAAGATAATAGCCGTATTTAAAGCAATTCTGTATAACCAGGTTGAAAATTCGCTTTCTCCTCTAAAGCTCGGATATGCTTTCCATAGCTGATAGGTAATTTCCTGAAAAAGATCATTACGGTCGTCTTTTTCAGTCATGTACATTTTAGAAATCTTAAAAATGATTCCTTTATGCTTTTCTATCTTACTTATAAACTCTTGTTCTAATGAGGTCATAACTTGTTACTCTGCAGAGTTAGTTTTCATTCAGAAAAAATGTTACATATAGATACAAAAAAACCCAACAGAAAATACTGTCAGGCTCTCATTGTGTTTTTTAACTGCTACTATTTTCCTAGGATAGTATTGTACGAAATAATTTTTAGGATTTTATCTTCAGCTCTAAGTATGGCAAATAATACCATAAATCAGCTTATAATTCATTAATTATTTCACAGTTAGTAGGAAAAAAGCAAAAATGTTACATATTTTTTCCAAAAAAAAATGACAATATTTCTACTGTCAGCTTTTTTCAATTCTTATTGAAAAAGATTTGCTTTTTAGCGAAATGAGGAAGAAGCTTTAATTCAATCTATCCAAAGCTCTCTGCAAACTTCTGAGGTCTATACAATCCATCTTGGCTCCGATAATAATAACAATCAAAAGTACCAGGGTTAGAAATACAATGATAAAAATATAAACAGATACAAACCAGATGACCGTATTCAGGATATTTCCTTTAATTCCCATTCTCTTCATAAAAAACTTTTGGGACCGTTCAAACCAGCTTTTTTTCTTTTCTTTCTGAGGTTTCACGTCTACCCTATTAAGTTCGTCTACCAGTTGCACAACATGATCAATATATCTGCCGTACATATAGTAGACCCAATATTTTATCATAAAAGCGATTAAAAGAACCGTAATCAAAAGGCTGATTCCGAAAATCGCCAGGTTATATTCCATTTCAAAATGAAAGTTGATTTTGATCAGAGATAAAAGAAATCCCAAAGGAATATAGACAATATAGTAGGAGATGTAGATTTCTTTAGATACAAGAAGCTGTGTTTTAAGATTAAAAAGATCATAATTTGTATTCATACTGTTCTTCCGAAGCAGTTTATAAAGCTTACGGAATCTGGAGTAGAAATACATCATGAAAGCAAGCGTGAGAACCGTTACAAATATAGAAATGATCTTAATATTAGAATCACCCGAAGCAAACGGAAAACCGATCAAAAGCATGGGCAGCGTAATAACCATCAGCCAAAACTCAGTTTTCATATTAATTTTCAGCATTTGCAGTGGAGAATGAATCTCCTGCTGTTTTTCAAGAGAAATTTCAGGAGGTTCCTGCCCTGTATCTTTGTTCCAAAGTTCTTTAAAGTTGTCTAGTTTCATGGTTTGTTTTTTAATTTGAACCTGCCCTTTGCTGTTTTGCAATAATATCTTTCAATTTTTCTTTGGCCCTTTTAAGCTTTACCCTCGCATTCACTTCCGTTATTCCAAGCTGTTGAGCAATCTCTTTTCCTGAAAAATCCTCCAGAAAGAAAAAAATAAGTGCCTTATCGATAGGACTCAACTGATGAATCGCTTCGTACATCAGCTTCATATTCCGGTCATCGGTATCATTGTAAGGTTCCTGGGGAGTACGCAGCCCATCGATATCCTGATTCTGGATAAAACTACGTTTTTTTTCACTTCGGAGAAAAACAATTGCAGTATTGAGCGCAGTTCTGTACAACCAAGTCGAGAAATCACTCCTCTTCTGAAAATCACCATATGATTTCCAGGCCTGGTAAATGATCTCCTGATAGAGGTCATTCTGATCGTCCTTATTATCCATATACATTTTAGAGATCTTGAAAACAACACCTTTGTGCTTTTCAATTTTCTCTAAAAATTCTTTTTCCCGTGAAGACATAGCACAGACAAATCATTGGATACTATCAAAAAAAGATATTACCCTCATTATAACACAAAACTTATTTCCCGGCATCAAGTTAAAAAAATCCTCAAAAAACACTACTGTTTATTGAGGATTTTATTTTATGTTAAATAGATTTGAAAATAATTACTAAAAAATATAGTCTGTACTTAAAAAGTTCGAATCGTGTTCTCTTACTATTGTATTCAATAATGCCTTGTTAGAATCCGTCAGTTTGGCGGCTACCAAAGATCTTATCGAGAACGAACGAAGCGCATCAAATACAGAAAGCGTTCCTTCCGCACTGTCTTTTCTCCCCGTAAACGGAAATACATCCGGTCCGCGTTGTGCCTGGCAGTTAATATTCACGCGGCTTACAAGATTCACAAAAGGATCTATCAGCTGGGCCACTTCATGAGGATCTTCACTGAAAATACTTACCTGCATCCCATGAGAAGCATTCACCTGATATTCTATCGGTTCTTCAATATCTTCGAACGGAACCACTGGAATCACCGGCCCGAACTGTTCTTCATGATACAGCTTCATATCACTGTTTACAGGATATACTACCGCCGGAAATACAAAAGACTCTTCCGTATATCCTCCGTTTTCATTTAAAACAGTGGCTCCTTTAAGCAGTGCATCATCAATACACTCTTTCAGATAAGGAGGTTTGTTCACCTCCGGAAGCGGTGTTACTTTTACCTCTTTTTCCCAAGGTAGTCCCGGTTTTAGAGCAGAAACCGCCTCACTTAGTTTTTTGGTAAACTCTGCTGCCACCTCTTTCTGTACAAAGATCAGTTTCAAAGCTGTGCAACGTTGTCCGTTGAAAGAAAGTGCTCCTAAAATACATTCGCTTACTGCTACGTCAAGATTTGCATTCTTAGTCACAATCGCGGCATTTTTAGCATCCAGGCTCAAGATTGCTCTTAAACGGTTCACTTTCGGATGCAGCTTCTTCAAACCATTGGCTACTTTACTCGATCCGATAAAAGCAAGAACATTCACTTTTCCGCTTTCCATGATCGGTGTAATAATTTCAGATCCTTTTCCGTACAAGGTATTCACTGTTCCTTTCGGGAAAGCTTCTTTAAAGGCATTCAATAAAGGATAATGGGCAAGCACTCCATGTTTCGGAAGTTTAAACAGAATCGTATTCCCCATAATCAAAGCAGGAATCAGGGTGGTAAAAATCTCGTTCAAAGGATAATTGAACGGTCCCATACTTAGCACCACTCCCAATGGCGCTCTTCTGATTTGAGCAATGGTACCTTCTGCCTGCTGAAAGCGTGAAGATTCTCTGTCGAGATCCTTCAAAGCATCAATGGTCTGGTTGATATAATCTACGGTACGGTCAAATTCTTTGGTAGAGTCTGCCAGTGTTTTGCCGATCTCCCACATTAATAATTTAATGATCAGATCACGCTGCTGAATCATCAGGTATACAAACTTCTGCATACATTTGATTCTTCCTTCTACAGACATGGTAGGCCACTCTCCCAGCCCGTTATCATATGCTTTTACACAGGCTTCCAGCACTTCCATTGCTTCTTCCGGGCCTATATTCGGGATACTTCCCAATAGTTTCCTTTCTAAACCGTTTTCTGTAGGAATGCATACCGGAGAATAAATATGGGTAACTTCTCCCTTCCACTCTACAAGTTCACCATTCAAAAGATAGGTTTTCTGGTGAATTACCGGAACTTTATATTCTTCCGGAATATCGTTTTCGTTTTTAAAAATATCTTGGAATGATGCTGTCTTTTCTGAATTCATACGTCTTTCTATTTTTTAATGTGATTATAATACTCCTGATGTCGGAGGTTTAACAATATAAAGGTAGAGGTAAAATTCTTTGCAAAAAATAACCTGCTAATAGATTTACTCTATTTAAATTAAAATTAACGTTACCTCCTAAAAAAAGAATAATTTAGCTTAAAAAATAAATTTCATGTTTTCAAAATTCGTTTTCAGTACTCTATTATTCTTTTCTGCGATGAGTTTCGCCCAAAATACCAAAGCCCCCAATACTGTTTTGATGAAAGGAGAACCTGTACGTACTTATTCCCACTTACCGGCTATCAACAAACCAGCTCCCAAGTTTACCCTTACCGATGTTAATATGAATGATCAGACTTTGGATTCTTACAAAGGAAGGTATGTCATTTTAAATATCTTCCCAAGTGTAGATACAGGAGTTTGCTCAGCATCTGTTCATCATTTCAATGAGCAGGCAGCGAATCTTCCTAATACATTAGTGCTTTGTATTTCGAAAGACTTGCCGTTTGCACAGAAAAGATTCTGTGGTGCTGAGGGAATTAATAATGTTGTGATGCTTTCAGATTTCCGTTCCGACTTTGGATGGAACTATGGAGTGGAAATGATAGATTCTCCTATGAAAGGGCTTCTGAGCAGAGCTGTTGTGGTGATAGATCCTTCTGGAAAAATCATTTATGAAGAACAGGTGGCTGATATTTCAAACGAACCCAACTATGAAGCTGCCATTGCCGCTGTAAAATAAACGGTTCGGCTTTATAATAATATAATAATACAACTCTCCGGCGATCAAAGATCGCCGGAGAGTTGTATTTAAAGCATTCTCTATTCTAGTAGTACAAAAACCTGTTTACCCGTAAAAAAGGCATATTACAGCAGCACATTTAATCGTCTCCACCTCCAAGAGAGTTAAATTCTTTTGTCGAATAATGCAGAAACAGCAAAAGAAGTAAATCATCAACAGACTCATCTACATCAATATAAAAAACAGACTGTTTATATCCTTTTCTTTCTTCCCGTATCTCGATTAATAGTTTTCCTTTTTCTATCAGCTGGTTTGTCTTTTTTAATTTAAAATGGAAAATTCGTACGCCCTGCCCTGATTTAATGATTCTTTCTTTAACCAGATCTGTAAAATAAACGACTGTACTGGAATCAAAAAGCTCTGCATCGTTCTTCAAAAATCCTACATTTTTAATATCATATTTTTTAGAATCTAAAACTATATAATGCTTATAATACAACCATTTCCTTGTCTCTATTATTCTTCCTATTTCATTTTGGGTATCTGAAACCAGTATGATATTTCCTTCCTGATAGTGTGCTGTATACTTTTTCAATTATTTTCTTTTTGTGGTGATCATAAGAACCCCGTTTTTCCCATCTTTACCATATCGTTTTACAGCATCTTCAAGTAAAAGAGAAGTGACATTTTCAATATCGTCAGGAGGTAATTTTTTCATTTCTTCAATTGAGCTTTTTTTGCCATTAATGATAATCAAAGGCGGAGCTGTTTTTTGTGATAGTGGAGCTCCTGTTCTTACGGGTTTTGGAAGTGCCAAGGGTTTCCCGAGTATCATTGCAGTAGGTTTTGTACTTTTTATTTCATGAGGCTTTGTTTCCTGGGCGTGAACTGTATTCACGAAACTTCCGCCCACCAACAATCCCAGGGCTAATGTTCCGGCTATTGAAAAGTTCAGATTTTTGTTCAGCTGATCTTCCCGGAACTTTCCACATATACCTTCCTCCGGATTGAAGCGCGTTACTAATTCTTCGTCTGAAAAACCTGTAAAATCGTGAACTGTTTTGGAGCAAACTGCACAAAATCTGCCTTTTTCATCAGGAGTCATATCAGCCCAATTTTCATGGCAGGGCTTTGGAATGGTAATTTTCATACAATATCTTTTATAATAAGGATGCCTGGGTTATTCAAAAGGTTGGAAACAGATCTTAAAATCTAGTATTTATAAATATCAATTAATTCAATCGCAACAGGAATATGAAGAGAGTCTAATTTCCTCTTAAAGTCTTGATGATTTAAACTACCAATTACATGGTTTTTATCGGTATTCAGAATCCAAAAATCCTTTACATCCTTATCAGGAATTTCGTAGGTGTCCAAACGGTCTTTGCTACGTCTTTTTAATCCCTGACGTTCAGCTAAAATAAATTCATTGTATACATTTACTTTAATGACCATTGAAGGTATAATGGCCGTTTCATTATTCCAGCCATTACTGGGCGCTATAAATATTTCGTGGGCCGAGTTTCGGACAAGCACATATCCTCCCGTCATACTTTTAGAAAAATCCTGTACTCCCGGTCCAAAAGCAAACGGAAAAGCTCTTGGCATTATCCTTTTTTGGAAAAGACCTATCAGCAGTAAGAGCAAAATCGAACTACACAACAAAAGAGCTTTTTTAAGATAGTTCTTCATTTACTCTCAAAACTATTTTAACAGTAAAAGGATTTTCTTTCTGAAAATAAAAACAACAATTCCCGACAGCAGTAAGGCAGCAAGTGACAATAGTGTTTCCATATTGTCAAAACCTTTAGATTCCTGAACGTAATTCAGTACTTCTTCATCTACAGGCTCTTTAGGTGGACAAAGCTTCAGCCTTTTCTCCATCAGAGAACTGTCAAACCCGTATTCTTCTGCTAACCGATAATCGTTCCCTGCATCTGCCTTAGAATCCATTAAAAAAGCGATGTTTCCCAGATCAAATAAAAGCTGTGCAACAATTTTATCTTCAGGTTTTACAAAAGATATTCTTTCGTTCAGCTGATAATACACCTGCATTCTCAGGGTCTCAAGCTCGTCCAGACTTAGATTGGATTTGGGATATTCTTCATTTCCGAAGTCTTTTCCGATAAGATGCATAGAAGAAATATAATCGTCGCCTTTTATTTTAGCTTTCAGGATATTCACATGAATCCATTCGGAACGCAAATGAGATTCAGGATTTATTTTCACTGCCTTCTCAATCCATTTCAGGGCTTCTGTATTCTCCCCTATCAGTTCGTAAGCTGTTCCCATGTTAGAATAGGTAGAATATCTGCCAGGCTTCATAGATTCTATCTTTTTATAGAGCTGAATCGCTTCTTTGTATCTTCCCAACACGATCAGAATAAATCCCTTATCCGACAGGTAGTCTAATTCTTTAGTAGTATTGTATCCTTTTTCCAGCGTCACAAGAAACTCATCCAATTGTTCTCTTGTTCCAAAGCTATGACCGTACGGAACATTCCCTTTATGATCAGCGTATAATACTTGGCTATTGGCTAAAACCATCTGTTCTCCATTAAGGCAAGCCAAAGCAGGTATTGAAAATAAAATGGTAAAAATAAGACTGAAAAAAAGTTTATTCATGGATGTATTAGTATTTCTTTGGTTAATATGAAGCCCAAAAATATAAAATCTTTGCGCCTTTGCGAACTTCCAACCTGTATATTTTTGTTGGAGAATTTTTGTTAGGAAATTACAAACATGCAAAATAGTATTTTAAAGTAGATTGTTAAGAGTCCTTACATTATAGATAATGAATAAAAGCCTAGCAGCTTTCATCAGTTCATTCACATCTGAGTAAGGTTGTTTTGAGGTTGGAAGTTTTGGAGTTATGGGAACCCGCAATTTTTATCCAACATCATTATTTAATTTTGAGATATTAAAATATTATAAACACGTTTTTGAAACAAAACATCGATATATATATAACGACCATGAATCTCACTTATAGAATTTTACTAACATTTAACGCTACGTCCTTAATCATAGTAGTTTTTTTAATTAAAGAAGAAATCACTTTAAATTCTTTATGCAACGACTTTCAATGCTTACCTCATTATGTATCATACGTTATTTATTTTTTGGCACCAGTTATACTAACATATTTAAGCTTACTTATTTCTAAATTTTTAGGTACAGCTAATATCAGTAAAGGATCAATACTGGAAGTAGAAAATGCAAATAATGCATTTTTACCAAGTTACTTAGGTTATTTTTTCGTTGCCTTAAGTGTAAACAATGAAGAAACATTAATTTTTGTTTTTATAATACTTTTTATTTTTACTTTTTTATCACAAACCTTATACTTCAACCCTTTATTTTTAATATTTAGATACCACTTTTACAATGTCACAACTAATAATAAAGCTAAGTTATTTATAATATCTAAAAATCAAATAACTAAAGTAGATGACATTGAATTTCCAATATTGAAACGGGTAAACAACTTCACCTTTATAGATAAAAGCAAATAATTATGAATTACTTAATAGCAAAAAAAAAGAGGACAAATAATACTTTTTTCCTTGTATTATCTCAAGAAGATAAAATATACGAACTTCCAATAGACTTACAAAACATCAAGAATTACGATACAAATTATAAATTAGAAGATGATGAGTGGTTTGGAGTTACAAATTTTAGCGAAACTAATTATTGCATTCCTTTATTAATCGAAGACTTCAATAGCGCTGAACATCATCAAATAGGACGAAATCAATATAATTTAGTAAAGTTCTTTTGTTCATTTCAGGACAATGATGACTACTGTTTTCAAAGATTTACGCTTGGCAATATCATTAATAAAAAATGGATTTCATTAAGTGGAGAGCCAGAAATTAAAATTAATCAACCAATTTTAATAATTAAATCTATTCCTGATGCCATTTATAAAAAATCAACAGATACTCTTTACTTTAAAAATTTAAGCGATGTAAAATCTATTTTTCCAGAAATAATTGAATTATATAGAGAGGCTACAGATGAAGAAACTGAAACTTTTCTAAATAGTGATTTTATTACCTTAAATGGCGGATTTGACAAGTCCAAAGTTAATACAGCAAATAGAAAAAGGGTTGCTATGGTAGTTGAGACTCTTGCAAATCTAGAAGGGGAAGATAAAATTCAAATTCATAATTATATTAGAAAATATTGTCCAGATCTTGAATTTTCAGAAGAAAGGGGAAAATTTACTATATCAAACGAAGATAATCTTAAAAATTTAATCTTCGGAATTGAACAACGTTTTTATACAACATTAGTTGGTAATGAAAGAAGATTAGCAAATTCCATATCAAAACTAATAGATTAGATATATTAATCTACGACAATATATAACTTTTACACCTTCAACGCTAAAGGCTTATAAGTTATTTTTTCAACAAATTAACTTATGCAAAAAATAAATTTAATACTTATTTTAGTTTTTTTTTCGCTTATAAATTGTAAAAAATCGAATATTTATTTAAATTATAATTTTGATAAATTACAAGATGTAAGTTTAAATAAGAACAATGAAATTGATTCACTAAAAATGTACGGATTTGATGATTCTAATAAAGCATATGAAATACAAGGTAAAAATATTTTTCTTAGAGAGGGACCAGGGCAAAATTATAAGAAATTAATAAATCAAAAAGCCACAGATGCTTTGGGAGAAACTAACTATATGCAAGTGGATTATACTTGTCTAGTTTCTATTGAAGAAGAAAAAAATAATTGGGCTAAAGTAAGAGTTGTAGATCCTTCTTATTTATCTACAACACATTATGGATGGATCCCACTAAAAAACATTGTGCAAAATAATGATAATGAAGGGCAAACTTCCAATGTAAATCTATCCCCGTTACAATATGAGATCATTTCAACAACTGAAAATAATGTAAGTAAAAATTATTATATCTACCTTAATACAAATAGCTTATCAAAAAATGAAATATCAGCTTTTATAAAGCAATTTAGAGAAAAGCATTGTTCAACATGCACTATCTCCATTTTTGACACGAAATTAATTAAAAATCTAATAGAAGCATATCCTTTAGATAAAGATGAATATCTAAAATTTGCAGATCATTTTGTTGCCTGGTCTACATTTGATGTTCCAAAATCAATTAGCTTTTACCCTTTTCAGGATTTAAAGTATAGAGAATATGGAGGTAAAAACTTTAAAGAACAAAAAATGAAATAAAGTATAATATCCTAATAATAAAAACCTGCTGTATAGCAGGTTTTTATTATTAGGATATTGTTATTCCGTTGCTTCTGTAAGATGAAAATATCTTGGATCAGGATATTGAAATTCAAAATTTAGTTCTGAGATCAGTTTTGCAGGAGAAATTGTTCTTCCGTGCGAAGTACGTTCCCCGGAATACGGCAAGCTCTTCTGAGCATTGATTATCTCTTCCTTATTAGGATGAACGGGAGCCACTACATTATATACTTTAGCCTTAGACTGCTGATCCAGCATCTTCTCCACAACGGAACAGATATCAGCATAGTGAATATGATTCACCAAAAGATCCAGGTTGGAAATGTTATAATTTTTTAAAAGACGGTTATCTCCCATTAACCCTGCGAGTCTCAAAATATTGACATCAGGAAATCTGCTTTTGATACCATACTCACTTGGAATATCATCTGCAGGCTGATCATCTTCTGTGAATTCTTTATCAATCATAGGATATACTCCTGTAGAACTCATCATCAACAGCTGGCCTTTATAATCACCCAGAAATGCCAGTACATTGTGTGCCTTTCCATTCATAGGAACTTCTACTCCTCTTATTCCTGAAAACGGAACGGTAATGATCACAGCATCCAGTTGTGAAGCGACTTCCCATTCCTGAATGTTCTCAGCAATATCTTCATCCGGAAAATCTACCAGTGTGGGATGATATCCTTTGGCAGAGAGGTCTTCTATTTTAGACTCGGTAGTGGTGGTTGCAAAAATTTCATAATGCCCGGACAGTTTCTCCGCAATATGACCACCCAGCCAGCCGCAGCCAATTATTCCTATTTTTTTCATTGTTTCGCTTCTGAATTTATGGTTTAAAGATGTTTAAAATTTCAATGCAAACCAAGAAAGTAACGGAATATTGAACAGTTTTATCCTAAAAAGCTTTAGATCAGAACTTCTCCATCATTGAGGATATGGTATTCCTGCTTTGTTTCGGCTGAATACTGTTGCAGATCTTTGTCATCAAATTGCTGTGGAATGTAACATTGTTCATGAGAAAACAATCCGTAGTGAATAGGAACCAGCTTTTGAGCATGCAGTAAACGAGCTGCTGAAAAGGCTTCTTTTATATTGAGCGAAGCTGCAACAGGGCTGTATTCCAATCCTACGATCTCAAAATTGACCACCACTCCATTCACGGGTAAAAAGGCGTAATTGATATCTTCGTTTTCTTTTCCGAGCTTCCAGAATTGGTTGTGCCAGATGGTATCTCCGCCATGAAAGATTTTGGTACTGCCATCCTCAACGATCCACGAAGACTGCATATCTCCTATTCCATCCATCGCATACACCGGTTTGAATGTAATATTGTTTTCCGTGAAGGTTTCGTTAAGGTTCAGCACAACGATTTCTACATGCTCTACATGCTCTCTCACCAAAGGCTCCAATGCTGAATAAACGATCAGCTTTCCGTCTTTTTTGAGGCATTTTTCAATGACGCTTTTATCAAAGTGATCCAAATGCATGTGGGTAAAAATGATGTAGTCTGCCTGTACGTTATCAGAGAATACGATCAGTTCATTAGCAGCCTCTCCAAGAACGGGTTTGTAATAGGAAAAGTCTTCTACAGCGTCTATTAAAATCGTTTTGTTCTGTGTAGTAAGCTTAATTCCAGCCCAGTTTAATTTTTGTATTTCCATACTTTTTTCTTTTCAGCAAAGGAAAAAACTTAAGAAGGGTAAAACAATAAACAAAAGTTAATTAATGAAGGAGGGAAGAGTGAAGATAACAGTGTAGGTTATTGTTGAAAAGCAAAGATTTAAAATATTCTGATGTTATATAAAAGAAACAAAGATTGCGGCTAAATCGCTGACTAAGCTAATGATAAGAGCAAATTTTATTAATTTTTCGGTCTCTACGTAATCCTCTTTCTGATTCTGCTTAGGGAAATTGGGGTGATTCCAATATAGGAAGCAAGATATTTCAGAGGGATATTCTGGATATAATGCGGTTTGTGCTTCAAAAGATATTCGTACATATCCTGAGGAGTGTTTTTCAGTAAAAGCATTTCCCGCTTCATGGCTGCATTGAGTTTGCTGCTTAGATAGTAATTCTGAACGAAGCGGCATCCCGGGTTGATGACAAACATTTCTTTCACCTCATCCAGGCTTATTTCCCAGGCCAAACCTTGGTTAATAGATTCATAGATTCCCTCAGAATCATTATGGTCAACGATAAAGATATCGCCTGGAAAATAAAATTCTGCACAAATCTCAGTATCTATATCTGAGGGGGTATGAAGGTAATATTTACGGACCAGCCCATCTTCCACAAGATAGGCTTTATTGTCCGGAAATAGATTTTTCTTTGAAAATTCAACGCGGGCAAATTTCTCCCAGATAGGGTCGTCATCCTCTACATTCAGGTGTGAAAATAGTTTTTTGTTGATGGTTGCCAATGTTGAATATTATAGATTAAAGTAAATTTTCATCTACAAGGTTAGGAAGGGTCACTTTTAGGTTAGGTTCTACTTCCATTGCTCTTTTAATGGCGAAAATAGCGCCTTCGTTTCTTGCCCAGCTTCTTCTTGAGATCCCGTTGTTTACATCCCAGAAAAGCATGGATTTTAATCTTCTGTCGGCATCTTCACTTCCGTCCAGCAGCATTCCGAAACCTCCATTGATCACTTCTCCCCAGCCTACTCCGCCACCATTGTGAATAGAAACCCATGTTGCGCCACGGAAACTGTCTCCAATGACATTATGAATGGCCATATCTGCGGTAAATCTTGATCCGTCATAGATATTGGAAGTCTCTCTATAAGGAGAATCTGTACCGGAAACATCATGATGATCTCTTCCCAAAACTACAGGTCCGATTTCTCCGTTTTTAATGGCTTTGTTGAAAGCTTCAGCAATCTTCATTCTTCCTTCTACATCTGCATAGAGAATTCTTGCCTGTGAACCTACAACAAGCTTGTTCTCCTGTGCTCCTTTGATCCACTGAATATTGTCTTTCATCTGCTGCTGAATTTCTTCAGGAGAGTTTTTCACCATTTCTTCCAATACGGCGCAGGCAATATCATCGGTCTTTTGAAGATCGTCTGGATTTCCGCTGGAACATACCCAACGGAATGGCCCGAAACCATAATCGAAACACATAGGTCCCATAATATCCTGAACATAACTTGGGTATTTGAATTCTCTGCCTAATGTAGGATTTTCTGCCATTACATCTGCTCCTGCTCTGGAAGCTTCCAGTAGAAAGGCATTTCCGTAATCGAAGAAATAGGTTCCTTTTTCTGTATGTTTGTTGATGCCAGACGCGTGTCTTCTCAATGTTTCCTGAACTTTTTCTTTGAATAATTCGGGATCTTCGGCCATCATTTTATTAGATTCTTCAAAACTCTGCCCTGCAGGATAGTAACCACCCGCCCAAGGGTTGTGAAGTGAAGTCTGGTCTGAACCAATATCTATTCTAAGGTCTTCCTGAGCAAATTTCTCCCAAACTTCCACAATATTTCCAAGGTAAGCCAGAGATACTGTTTCTTTGTTTTCCTGTGCTTCTCTTACTCTTTTTACCAATGCATCAAGATCTTCATGAATTTCGTTGACCCATTTCTGATCATGACGAATCTTGGTAATTTTTGGATTCACTTCTGCACATACGGTAACGCAACCGGCAATATTACCTGCCTTTGGCTGTGCTCCACTCATTCCTCCTAATCCTGAGGTTACAAATAATCCTCCTTTCGGTTCTTTTTTTATTTTTCTGAAAGCGTTTAAAACAGTAATTGTTGTTCCGTGAACAATTCCCTGTGGGCCAATATACATATAGCTCCCCGCTGTCATTTGTCCGTACTGAGTAACCCCCAGTGCATTGAATTTCTCCCAATCATCCGGCTTGGAGTAGTTCGGGATCATCATTCCGTTGGTCACCACTACTCTTGGTGCCTCTTTGTGAGACGGAAAAAGCCCCATCGGATGCCCTGAATACATTACTAATGTCTGCTCGTTGGTCATTTCAGACAGATATTTCATCGTCAGCAGGTATTGTGCCCAGTTTGAAAATACAGCACCATTTCCTCCGTAAGTAATCAGTTCGTGAGGGTGTTGAGCTACGGCATAATCCAGGTTATTCTGAATCATCAGCATGATCGCTTTGGCCTGTTCAGATTTTCCGGGATAGTCTGTGATGGGTCTTGCCTTCATTTCATAATCCGGACGGAAACGATACATATAAATTCTTCCGTACTCTTCCAGTTCTTGCTTAAATTCCGGAATAAGCTCTGCATGAAACTGAGGATCGAAATAACGTAAAGCATTCTTCAATGCCAGTTTTTTCTCTTCTTCTCCTAAAATTTCTTTACGCTTTGGAGCGTGGTTGATATTGGTCTCGTATGGTTTAGCCTGTGGCAGCTGGTTTGGTATTCCCTGTTGGATTTGTTCTTGAAATGTCATATTACTATTTAAAGGTCTATGTTGTAAACAATGTTTGAAGTTTTAAAGATATTCAAATTAGAAAATATAGGCAAGTAAAAGGCAAAACTGTCGATTTGCTTTTTACTGACCTGTGATTGAGGAAAGGTTTCATGTCATTAATTGTCTATCTTTGAAAAAGGCACCTCACATTCCCCTCCTGTGGAAGGGTGGATTCCAAGGTTTTATAAACATTGGAAGATGGGGTGGTAAAAACACACGATCATGAAAGAAATATTAACGACCATTGAAGGAATTCCTATCTGCAGGAATTTTGTTGAAAATCTATCCTACAACCCTCATTTAAAAGTATTGTTAAAAGAAAAACGTAAAGCCCGGATTCTGGGTGAAGTCATCTTCTGGAAGAAAGTGAGAGCAAAAACTTTTCATAAGATTGATTTTGACAGACAAAGAATTATTGGAAATTATATTGTCGATTTTTATGTAAAAACTCTTGGATTAATTATAGAAATTGACGGTTCAAGCCACAACGAAAAACAAGTATATGACGGAATAAGGGACGAATATCTTAAATCGTTAGGATTACTGATGTTTAAGGTTTCCGAGTTTGATATAAGCCATAATCTGAGTTGGGTGATGAAAGAGCTGGAGGGTTTTATTGTTCTGCATTATGGAACCACCCCTACAGATGAAAAACAACCATATGACGGAATGAGGGACGAATATCTTTGAATCGTTTGTGGTATTGATTTTTAAGATTTCTGAGCGGGATGATGATGAAGTTGGAGGATTTTATTGTTCTTTACTATAAAACCACCCCGTCTTCAAAAATTTCTTGAATTTTTGAATCCACCCCTCCGGAGGAGGGGAATGTTGTACTTACCTATCTATCCAGATCTTGGGAATAAAAAACCTCACTGAAATCAGTAAGGTTAGTTTATTAGGAATCAAAACTTAGGTTAAAACATCATCGTTTTCTTCTTCATGATCGTCGTCATTATCACTTAAGCTCCAATAATTATTCTCTTCATCTTCTGCGCCAATTTCTTCCATATCATCATCTTCTTCTGCACCGGGAATGTCTAATCCTTTATCTATTTTATCTTCATCAGTATCTTCATCCAGAATAGGGTTACCATCACCATCTATAGGAATATGTTTTTCTCTTTTAAATATATCTTCATTCGGGCTGTACTCCATTTGTTCCAGCTTTTTGTTCTGTTCGTTTATATTTTCTTCTGGTGCCATAGTATTTATATTTTAAGTTGATAGAATAAGAACAAAAATAATTCCAACCCGTGGTTTTTTCGATTGATATTTTTCTAAAAGCCCTATCGAAATTAGCTATTCAACATTGAACCAACCTCATTTTATTGTAATTTAATTTAATAAAAAAAGGGATATAAAATGAGAAAGCACCCATTAAAAAGTTTTAAATGAATCTGCTATTTATAAACTTCAGGATTGGCACAGGCAGCCATTTTTTCACCTTTTGAGAAAGCAATAATGTTTCCGGCGGCAAGTCTGGCCATTCCATTTCTGGCTTCAATAGTAGCAGAACCAATATGGGGTAATACGCATACATTGGAAAGTTCCAAAATAGGATCATCCGATGACATAGGTTCAGGATTGGTAACATCAAGCCCTGCTCCCCATATTTTCCCTTCAACCAATGCATTATACAGATCTTTTTGGTTGTGAAAGCCGCCTCTCGCTGTATTGATAAAGATCGTATTAGATTTCATTCTGTCAAAAACAGAACTGTTGAACAGCTCTTTATGTTCGGGAGTAAAGCTGGCGTGAATACTCAAAACATCCGAATTTTCAATCAACTCATCAAACGAAACATATTTTGCTCCCAGCATTTTTTCAGCCTCTTCGTTACGGTGGCGGTTGTGATAGATGATATTCATATCAAAAGCTTTTCTGGACTTTTCAGCCATTTCAAAACCTATTCTGCCAAGTCCGAAAATACCTAATGTTTTTCCGTATAACTCCTGTCCCAAAGCATGTAGGGGATCGAATGCATTCCAATCTCCATTTTTCACTTTCTGAAAATTATAACTTGCGCTTCTTGCTACAGACTGCATCAATAAAAAAGCAACATCGGAGGTCGCTCTGCTGAGAACATCTGGAGTATTCCCTATCGGAATTTTTCTACGATTGGCTTCCTGAATATCCACGTGGTCAAATCCAACGGAATACAGAGCAATAGCTTTAACATTGGGACAGGCATCAAAAAAATCTTTATTATATTTAAAATCTCCTCCCACATTTAAAATGGCATCTGTATTTTTACAGTATTCCAGCCATTCTTCATGAGACAGGTTTTCATTTTCGGGAATTATTACCTGTAATCCTTCTTCTTTAAGCATTTCTATCCCGATTTCCGGAATTCTTTTATTGACAAAAACTTTCATTGTGATGTATTTGATTGTGTTGAATAAAAAAACCTCACTCGCAAAAAGTAAGGTTATTTAACTTTAATATTAAAAATATTTCTTTTCATCCGAATGTTTTGTTGGGTATATATCGATTGATATTTATCTCAATAATGAAGTGTTTACTTGAATTCAATTTTCATTCCGAAATGCGTTAAAATATTTTAAATTTTCTTTAAAATCTCATCACTTTCAGTTCCGGAAGCATGAATTTTTACAGGGACATTTCTACCCGCAAAGAACTGGTGTTTGAGACCAACTCGTTTACCAATTCCGTTGATTCATTTTAAAGATTCAATCAAAACTTATGATATTACTGATTGGTGTTTCCCAGCATCGGAACAAATTTATAAGCCCCAAATTCTTCTTTTTCAAATTCTGTAGGTCCTATTTTGGTAAATCTGAACAGCACCTGTTCATCCGTCGGACCCAATGGGATTACCATTATTCCTCCAATGTTCAGTTGTTTTAAAAGTTCCGTAGGTAAAGTGGAAGCACCACAGGTTACTATAATTTTGTCAAAAGGAGCAAAAGTAGGAAGTCCAGCAAAACCATCTCCAAAGCTCTGAAATTTTGGAGTCAGATGAAGTTCCCTAAGTTTATTCTTTGAAAAATCAAAGAGATCCTTCTGCCTTTCTACCGTGTATACCAAAGCTTTCATTGCTACCAGTACGGCTGTCTGGTATCCGCACCCTGTTCCAATTTCCAAGACCTTCTCTCCTGCTTTTACCTTAAGCAGCTCTGACTGCTCTGCTACGGTAGAGGGATGTGAAATAGTCTGATGGGCGAGAATGGGGAAAGCCCTGTCTTCATAAGCAAAATCTTCAAAAATACTTTCGATGAAAAGATGTCTCGGAACCTTATTCATTGCCGAAAGTACATTTTCGTCTGAAATTCCAATTCTGTTTCGAAGATACTCGACTAATTTTTTTCTTTTTCCTTTATGTACAAACGAATCATGCATAGGACAAAAGTAAGAAATTAGATTTTAGATTCCGGGGAATAAAGAAAAGAATTATCCACAAAAAACAAGCAATCCAAAAATGACTGCTTTGTTTTTATTTCTTAATTCCATTTTATCAGATAAGGTCCGTAAAACACACTAAAAGTATTATCAGCACATTTTTTTCTGACAAAAAAGTTATAGTTCTGGGTTTTACTTAATCCTGTGTAAATGGCTTTTTGACCGGTCATTGCTAATTGTCCACTTGAAGGCGGTGCAGAACTTACTGCCAAAACAGTTTCATACGCAGAAACCCCATCATTATCCCAGGATACTGTAGCATCAAAAGTAGAAGAAAGTGCGGAGGAAGTCGTTTTGGTATAAGTTGCATAGGCTGGCTGTACACAGGTTGTCGTACTACTTGCCAAAACAGTAATAGGTCCCGCCCAGTTACTCCGTCCATTCTCTATTCCGCAGTTTTTTCTTACATAAAGATCATATTTATTATTCTGATAAAGCGGGAGGCTATAAGAATTTTTGTCGGTAACCACCGTGGTTCCATTTCCTAAAGAAAAACCAGGTTCTCCATACTGCACTTCATAATGACCTTCGCCCGCGGTGTTCACGTTCCAGGAAAGGGTGTTAGTTCCTTTTTCAAATGTCAAATTTGTTGGTGTTCCACATTTAGCTTGCGGATCATATGGACTATCACCTAAACATCCGGCAGTACATAGCCCAAAGATCAATACAATTGAAATTATTCTTTTCATCGTTATTTTTCAGACCGTGAATTTACTGTAATTTATTTAATGAATTAGTGATCTCAAACAGACTTATCCTCTTCCCTATCTTCAAGTGAAAAGTCATGTATTTTATAAATGTACATTCACTATATTTACAAAAATTTAATACAGCTATGTTAAAAGCAGGTTTGGTAGGTGCCGGACACTTGGGGAAAATACATTTAAAACTTCTTAATCAGTCAGATAGATATGAGTTTGTAGGTTTCCATGATAAAGATGTTGAAAACGGAAAAAAATTAGAAGCCGAATTCGGGTATACCTATTTTGAAAATTTCGATGAATTGCTTGAGCAGATCGATATGCTGGATATTGTTACTCCAACGATCTATCATTATGATTATGCATTAAAAGCCATTGAAAAAGGGCTTCATTTCTTTATTGAAAAGCCGGTAACCCAAACACTTGAACAGGCAGAAGAAATCCTTCATTTGTGTCAGGAAAAAGGTATCAAAGCGCAGGTAGGACACGTTGAGCGATACAATCCTGCATTTATTGCGACGAAGGAATATATCAGCAATCCGATGTTTATTGAAATCCACAGACTGGCTGAATTCAATCCAAGAGGAACGGATGTTTCAGTGGTGCTGGATCTTATGATTCACGATTTGGATATTCTATTGAGCATTGCCAGATCAAAAGTTAAAAATATTCACGCAAGCGGAGTTTGTGTAGTCAGCAAAACCCCGGATATTGCCAACGCAAGAATAGAGTTTGAAAACGGATGTGTTGCTAACCTTACCACTTCCAGAATTTCTATGAAAGCAATGAGAAAAAGCAGATTCTTCCAGAAAGACGCTTATATTTCCGTTGATTTCCTTGAGAAAAAAGCAGAAGTGATTAGAATGAAAGATGCTCCAGAAAATCCTACTCCATTTGATATGATCATTGAAAATGCGGAGGGCGAAAAGAATCAAATCTTGTTTGAATACCCGAATATTCAGCCTAATAATGCTATTCTTGATGAGCTAAATTCTTTTGCAGATGCCATTACAGGTGATAAAAATGTAGAAGTTTCATTAGAAGACGGAACCGAAGCTTTAAAGGTGGCTTTGGAAATTATGAAACTGATCAGTTAAAAATACGCTGTCTTATTAAGCAGCAAAGAATTATGCTATCTTATAATCAGAATAATGGATTATGAGGTAGCATTTTTAATTTCTGATGTTCTTAAATATAAGCGCAAATATTTCATTTTTAACCCTTTATTATATTCAGTAAGCAAAGGTTGCATCAATTTAATGAAGCGATATAACTCATTCTACTGATTTCTACTCTGTAGTCTTTAAACCATGTGATGAAATAAAAATTTTCCGTTAAAAATTAGCAGTTTCTTAAAATAAAATCATTTTCCAAATAAAAAAATAATATATTTGAAGAACAATTCAATAAAGTATTGAAAGATTTTGTTTTACATATATGGCTACCAGACACCATCAATGAGCTTACAACAGGTTCATTTTGGAATGTCACCATTTATGATCAATTCTAATATTTCCCTATTATTTTAAACCAATGAAACTACTATGAAAAGAGCTATTCTATTATCCACACTTTTATTGTCTCAATTTGGGACATCACAATTATTAAAGACCTCTGGGCAAAAGATTGTCAATGATAAAGGAGAGAATATTCAGTTAAGAGGTTTGGGCCTTGGCGGCTGGATGCTTCAGGAAGGATATATGCTGAAAACTGCAGATTTCGCGGGGCCACAGTATAAAATAAAGGAAAAAATAGCTGAACTGGTTGGCCAGGACGGAATGAAGGATTTCTACAAGGCTTATCTGAAAAACGGAATTACAAAACAGGATATTGATTTTTTGGCAAAAGCCGGTTTCAACTCCATCAGGCTTCCCATGCATTACGACCTCTATACCCTTCCTATTGAAAAAGAGCCTGTAAAAGGAAAAGATACGTGGCTGGAAGAGGGTTTTAAAATGACCGATGATCTGCTTCAATGGTGTACAGATAATAAAATTTACCTGATATTGGATCTTCATGCAGCTCCTGGAGGGCAGGGAAATGATGCCAATATTTCTGATAATGACAAATCCAAGCCTTCTTTATGGGAAAATGAAGAAAATCAGAGAAAAACGGTTGCTTTATGGAAAAAACTTGCTGAAAGATATAAGGATAATCCTTGGATTGGAGGCTATGATCTCATCAACGAACCGAATATTAACTTCACCGGTAAAAACCCGAACGGAACAGATGAGATGTCTAATGCTCCACTTTGGAAACTTCAGAAGGATATTACAACAGCCATTCGAGAGGTAGATAAAAAACATATTATTTTCATCGAAGGAAACGGATGGGGAAATAACTATAACGGACTCCCTGCTCTTTGGGACAAAAATATGGCCTTTAGTTTTCATAAATACTGGAACTATAATGATGACCAGACCGTAAAATTCGCCCTGGATCTCAGAGAGAAGCACAATGTCCCGATATGGCTCGGAGAAACCGGAGAGAATTCCAATGTGTGGTTTACAGAACTTATTCAGCTTTTGGATAAGCACAATATTGGCTATGCATTCTGGCCTATGAAAAAAATAGACAACATTGCAGGAATTGCCAATGTGAAAATAACTCCGGAATATGAAAAGCTTTTGGATTATTGGAAAAATGGAGGGGAGAAGCCTTCTAAAGAATATGCTAAGAAAGCATTGATGCAGATTGCCGACAATTATAAACTGAGCAACACGGAGATCAAGAAAGATGTAATTGATGCAATGTTCAGACAGGTGACGAATGCTTCAACAAAGCCATTTAAAAACCATCAGATTCCCGGAAGAATATTTGCTTCGGAATATGATTTGGGAAGAATTGGTGCGGCTTATCAGGATAAGGATTTTATAAATCTTTGGGTAAGTGATCCAGCGAAAAGATCAGAATGGAACTCGGGCCAACAAATGAGAAATGATGGTGTAGATATTTATAAATGTAACGATCAAATCACCAACCAATATTATGTGGGGAAAACAGAATCCGGAGAATGGCTTCAGTATACCATCAATTCCAAGGCTGATAAAAATTATAGCATTGATATAAGATATGCTGCTGACAAAGATTCAAAAATAAGAATTGAAACTGCTTCAGGAAAAGTCTTAGCTACGGTATCACTGGCATCTACAGGTGGAAATGAAAACTGGAAAACAGTTTCGGCAAAAAACATCAGTCTTCAGAAAGGAGAAAACAAGATCAGAATCGCGTTTGAGAATGACGGTGCCAATCTGAATTATTTTGAAGTAAAATAGTAATAATTATATTAAATTGCAGCTCTCTTCCGGTCTTTGGAGGAGAGCTTTTTAATTTGAATATTATGAAAAAAACAGCATTTATTTTCCTTTTGATTTCAGCATTTTCATTTGCTCAGACTTCAGTATTGGAACAAAAAATAAATTCAATTCTTAAGAACAAAAGAACAACCGTTGGGGTTTCTGTCTTAGGCTTTGAAAACGGTTTTAAGTATGATCAAAATGCAGAAAAGAAGCTTCCTATGCAAAGTGTATTCAAGTTTCATATTGCTGCAACAGTACTACATTATGTAGATCAGGGAAAACTTTCTCTGGATCAGAAAATTGCACTTAACAAGTCTAATTTACTTGAAAATACATGGTCGCCCCTTCGAGACAAGTATCCTGGAGGAAATGTAGAAATCCCTCTAAGTGAGATCATTGAATATACTGTTGCTAAAAGCGATAATAATGGCTGCGATATTCTGCTTGGATTATTGGGAGGAACCCAGACTGTTCAAAAATTCATGGATTCCAAAGGGATAAAAGGTTTTCAGATTCAGTACAATGAAGAAGAAATGCACAAGGACTGGAATGCTCAGTATAAAAATTACAGCACCACAAAATCTGCAGTGGATGTTCTTAAAAAGTTCTATGACAGAAAATTAATATCAGAAAAGTCAACCGATTATCTGATGAAGGTAATGCTATCTACTTCAACAGGATTAAACAAAATGGTAGAGCAACTTCCTAAAAACACTCCCGTAGCAAGAAAAACCGGATCTTCTGGTAAAAATAAGGAAGGTATAACAGGTGCAGAAAATGAAATTGGAATCGTTACTTTACCCAATGGGAAACATTATGCATTAGCCGTATTTGTAAGTAATTCAACGGAAACCGATGCTATCAACTGTAAAATAATCTCTGATATCTCTAAAGCAGTGTGGGATAATTTTAATAAGTAAAATATTAAGCTTAATTTTAGCGAAGAGAATTGAGCAATCATTTATGAAAAAGATAATAACAGCTGCGGCTGTATTTTGTTTTACATTTTTCTATTCACAGAAGAATCAAAACTACTTGGAAATTGGCTATGCAAGCGTATGTTGTGGTCCTCCATCTGAAAAACCTGTCATCGGTTACCTGAAAGAATTCAAAAAGAAAAACCATATCAGGAGTCTGGAAATTCTAAAGCACGGAGGTTTGGGCCGAGAAGGCGAATTCAGGTTGTATATTGGCACAGATTATCTTACCAAAAATCAGAAAAGCCGTCTTATAAGAGGTCTTATGGCTACTGTTTCCAACCAGAATAACGGAAGAAAACAGGAAAGCAATGGAACGGTCAATTTTGATTCGGCGAATGTTGTTCATCAATCGGACCTTATCAATTCTAAAAATTTAACTATCTATAAAAAATAAAAGAAAAATGATCAAAAACATTGTAGTTATCGGAGCGGGAACTATGGGGAACGGTATTGCGCATACTTTTGCCCAAAGCGGATTTAAAGTAAATCTTGTAGATGTATCTCAGGACGCTTTAGATAAAGGGATAAAAACCATTACTACCAATCTTGACAGAATCATTGCAAAGGGTAACCTTACAGAGGAGCAAAAAGCAGAGACTTTAGGAAATATCACCACTTTTACAGCTCTAAATGACGCAGTAGGAGCAGCTGATCTTACTGTAGAAGCGGCTACTGAAAACCTTGATCTAAAATTAAAGATCTTCGGACAAATGGACGAGCTTGCCCCTGCAAACTGCATCCTTGCAACCAATACTTCATCTATTTCCATCACAAAAATTGCTGCTGCTACAAAAAGAGCAGATAAAGTGATCGGAATGCATTTTATGAACCCAGTTCCTATCATGAAACTTGTGGAAATCATCAAAGGATATTCAACATCTAAAGAGACTTTCGATTCAATCTATGAAATGAGTAAGACTTTGGGCAAAGTTCCTGTAGAGGTAAATGACTATCCGGGTTTCGTAGCAAACAGAATTTTAATGCCAATGATCAACGAATCTATTGAGACTCTTTATAACGGAGTTGCGGGGGTAGAAGAGATTGATACGGTAATGAAATTAGGAATGGCTCACCCGATGGGGCCTCTTCAACTGGCGGATTTTATTGGCCTAGATGTATGTCTTGCTATCCTTAATGTAATGTATGACGGTTTCAAGAATCCTAAATATGCTCCCAATCCATTGCTTGTAAACATGGTAACTGCTGGAAAACTGGGAGTTAAATCCGGAGAAGGATTCTACGATTATTCAGAAAGTAAAAAAGCTGAAAAAGTTTCAAAAATGTTTTTGAAATAATCTTAAGTCAATAATTTTATTTATCTTTGAGAAAGTTAAAACATTAAAAAAATGAAATTACCAAAGTTTTTATTAGCAGATAATTCGGAGTTTCCAGAAGATCTATTCGTAGTTCATACAGAATATCCAAGATTTATCCTAAACGTTGAAGAAGAAGAAGTTGAGTGGTTAGATGATCTTGAAGGTGATGATGAAGAAACGATGGCAGATGAAGCTACAAAAGTAGTAGAGGCAGCATTCAAATGGTGCGATGAAGAATTGGCTAAGTACGACGAAGAAGAGGAAGATTAATAATACTCTAAACATAAAAAAGGAACTCAAATTGAGTTCCTTTTGTTTTTTATTCTGATTTCGTAAATTTCAATAATAATAAATTGTCTTTATACAATTCAAGAGTATTTCCAGAGATCACATATTTGTTTGCTTTCCCCATCATATCCATAAAGTTCTGCTCTACTCCGATATTATTACACATCATTTTGGTAGAACCCATCTGACCAGCGGTAAAACCACCTGTAGAAGGATCTATGGTAGCTGTCCCAAAGTAATTGTTGCAACCTGCATTACCCGTGATCTTTTCTCCTTCAATATTCAATGTTGGAATTTTTCCTTTTACATTATCTGCCAACGTCCATTTTGTATTCGCAAGAGCAGGCTGAGCCTTTCCTACTTTAGATGCAGACGGGCTGCTCATGCTTCCACAAGAAACCAATACTGCTGCTGTACATATACTTAAAAAAAGATTTTTCATTTTTTACTTTTTGAATTAATTCAAATTTACGGAAATTATATTATTTAAACGGGTTGGGGTCAATTTTATTATCCTTTCTCACTTTATTTTACACAGGAAAATACATCAATTGTACACAAGTTTTTCATTGTGAATGATAAAGAAAAAAATACATTTATAAAAAAACGGACCCCAAAAAGAGTCCGTTTCTATAATGATATAATAGTTTACAATTAAGATCTCAATTCTGCATTGAATTCTTTCTGGAAAGCTTTGATAAGGGAATCCATTACTTCGCTGATTTCCTTTTCTTCCAATGTTTTTTCTTCGTTTAACAGTTCGAAGCTCATGGCGTAAGACTTCTTCCCTTCCGGAAGGTTTTTCCCTTCATACACATCAAACAGGTTGATATTTTTGATGAATGGAGATTTGTTTTTCTTCGCCGTCTGATACAATTCCTGATAGTTGATATTCTTATCAATCAGTAATGCCAAATCTCTTCTGATTTTGTTGAACTTCGGAATGTCTTTGAATTTCAATTCATTTTTAGAACGTAGTTCCTGAGCGTATTCCAATTCAACTTCAGCATAGAAACATTCCTGATCGATATCAAATTCTTTCAATAATGCCGGAGCTACTTTTCCTATTCTTACCAAAGCTTTTCCGTCCGCTTCATATACTAAAGCATCTGAGAATCTTTCGTCAGATAAAGCAACTTCCTTATAGTCTACAGCCAGTTTTTCCAATAACACTTTAACATACGCTTTAAGGTTATAGAAACTTACTGCAGATTTAGGCTGAAGCCAGTTTTCGGCAACATCTCTTCCTGTCACAAGAACAGCAAGCTGTTTTCTTTCTTCGTATTTATCTTTTTTGTGATAGATCTTTCCGAATTCAAAGAATTTGATGTCCTGATTTTTTCTGTTGATATTATACACCGCATTCTGAAGAAGACCTTCCAATAAAGATTTTCTCATGAATGCCAGGTCACCGCTTAAAGGGTTTAATAACTTTACAGCATCGGTTTCATCTTTCACTGAAGTTAGGGAGTTATTCATTACTTCATTGAAACCAAGGCTCTGTAAGGTTCTTGCCCAGCTGTTTTCCAATTCGTCCTGGTCATTTGCACTAAGCTTAACCGGGGTAAATGAAATCTTTTGTGGCGCATCGATCTTGTTGTAACCGTAAATTCTCAAAATTTCCTCAATCACATCAATTTCTCTTGTCACGTCAGCTCTGTAAGCCGGTACTGAGATTTCAAAGCCGTTAGGAATTTCATTTAAAACCTGAATTTCCAATGCTTTTAAAATTTCTTTTACTTTTTCTCTGTGAATTTTCGTTCCTAAAATCTGTTCGATTTTTGAGAATCTTAAAATCACATAGTTATCTTCAATTTTCTTAGGATATTCTTCCAATAGTTCTCCTACCAGCTTTCCTTCTGCAATTTCCTGAATCATTTTGATAGCATGAGTGATTGCTGTTCTCGTAAGATTAGGATCTACTCCTCTCTCGAATCTGAACGAAGCGTCTGTATTCAAAGTATGAGCTTTTGCTCCTTTTCTCACCGCGATAGGATTGAAATAAGCACTTTCCAGGAATATAGTTTTTGTTGTTTCAGATACTCCTGATTTTTCACCTCCAAATACTCCGGCAATACACATTGGAGTATCTTTACCGTCTTTGATCATGATTTCAGAACCGTTCAACGTTCTTTCCACACCATCTAAAGTAGTAAATTTTGTTCCGGCTTTCACTGTTCCTACTTTCACTTTTTTGTCTGCAATTTTATCTGCATCAAATGCGTGAAGCGGTTGGCCATAACCGTGAAGGATATAGTTGGTAATGTCTACAATGTTGTTAATCGGGCTTAGTCCGATTGCTTTTAGTCTGTCTTTTAACCAGCCTGGAGATTCTGCAACTTTTACCTCTTCAATCACAGCACCAATGTATCTTGGGCATAATTCCGCATCTTCAATTTCCAGTTTGAAATCGTGAGAACCTTCATTATTTAAAGCTTCGGAAGCTACTTTGTTAAACTGAGACTTCAGCTGGTTCGTAGAAAGATAGGCGTGCAAATCTCTGGCTACCCCATAGTGAGACATAGCGTCTGTTCTGTTTGGCGTTAACCCGATTTCAAAAACTTCGTCATTAGTTAATTCAAAATAGTCTGCAAAGTTTTTACCAACTTCATATTTGGTTTCGTCCAGCACCATGATACCTCCATGGTCATCACTAAGACCAAGTTCATCTTCTGCACAGATCATTCCCTGAGAAACCTCTCCACGGATTTTTGCTTCTTTAATTTCAAAAAAGTTTCCGGTTTTATCATAGATTTTTGTTCCAACAACTGCAACAGGTACAGTTTGTCCTGCTTCTACATTAGGAGCTCCGCAAACAATGTTCAGCACTTTTCCGCTTCCTACCTCTACTGTTGTCTTCTTCAGTTTATCAGCGTTTGGATGTTTTTCACAGGTTAATACTTTACCTACTACAATACCTTCCAGACTGCCTTTTACACTTTCGAATTTATCTATCCCTTCAACCTCAAGACCTATGTCTGTAAGGAATTCACCGATTCTTTCAGTTTTTAATTCCGTTTTTACAAAGTCCTTCAGCCAGTTGTTTGATATTTTCATTTGTTTATCTATCTACTTTTTTAATTGGTCAGATGAAACCAATGGTTTCTTCTGTACTATTTTGAAACTTTCATTTTGAAAATTCACGCAACTATTCACGTGGTTTTTCGCGGTACAAATGTCGTGTTTTTTTGAGAAATAGAGAAATTTAGAAGCAATTTTAAGATAATTAATTTTCATTAATTTACAGCACCGGAATTAAATAAATCACTCCGGCTCTATTCCTGACTTTCCCGGAAAGATCTATAGAACAAAGCATTTCTTGAATTTACCCTGCAGTGGGTTTTATTACTTTCTTTAGGCTATCAGAAAACACAACTAATCCTCCTGCCATCATCATGATATCTTTCAGTACCAAACGTCCTGCTCCGGAGAGATAGGGAAAACCAAACTCAGATGTGGGAAAATCCCCACCTAATGCAGGAACATATACTTCAGGAGTTGTGATCAGGAATGATAAAGTAGTTAACGACATAAAAAATGTCAGGGCCCCGCCTAAAGCACCCAGTTTGGGAAACCAGATTCCTAATAGCATCAAAATTCCTATTATGACAATCATAGTTCCTAAACCATAAGAAAATGAATACGTTCCATTATTCTGGTGCCAATTTATATTTTTTGTAACCATCTTACCTTCCGGATTTTTATACAAGGTATATTCCGAAACGGTCTTTTGATCTTCATTAAGGACCTTATTGTCCGCGTTTTTATAGAAAAAACTCATCAAAGGGCTATTAGCGACAAAAGGAACTATTCCTTCAGCTTCGTAATGAAATGCCTTTAATCCACCAATCCAGGCCATTACAATGAAAATTGAAATTCTTAAAAAGTTTAAAAAACTTTTGTCTAATCTTACTAAAAGAGTGTACAAGTTATTGTTCTGCATGTGATTTATTTTTTCAACAAATGTATTCAGACGCAGAACGTTACAACATAGATATTTAAGGATATTACATGGACATTTTCGCCACAATTGAGATTCCTACCTTTTCTCTGTACTTTTTGGGTGAACATCCCACCGATTTCTTGAAATATCTGCTAAAGTAGAATTCATCAGAGAATCCCAGCTCTGAAGAAATTTCTTTAACAGAACGATATGTTAAATGCAGCAGTTTTTTAGCCTCCAAAATAATTCTTTCATTGATAAGCTGCGTTGGTGTTTTTGCAAATTCTTTCTTTACAGCTTTGCCGAGCGTATTATTGGTAATATTCAGTTTATCGCTGTAGAATGAAAGTTCTTTTTCACTTTTAAAATAATTTTCTAATAGTTTTTGAAATTCTGCAGCATTTTTATTAGGCAGCTTCTCGTTAGCCATTAAACTGTTTTCAATACTTCTTTTCTGTTTACTTCCGATGGCAAGAATCAGCTGAATGTATGTTTTAATAATAGATTCGGAAAAAGGATGTTTCTCCGTCTCTTCTTTCCTTATGTAGTTGAATAACTCCAAAATATATTCATAATGTTCTTTTGAAAGCTCAATACCCGGGTTCAGATAAATATTATTGAAAAGAAGCCCGTTGCAGGCTACTTCTTCTTTATGATATTCTATGCAGTAATAATCTCCATGAAAGAAAAGAATATTAATTTTCTCATCAGATTCCGGAGCCAGCTTCACTTTCTGATAAGGGGAAAGGAAAAGAATATTATACTTTTTGTAAGAATAATTAATCTGATCCACAGAAAAAACACCGGTCCCTTCCCACAAGATAACACTATAGTTTTCGGTGGTAAATTCTGAAGGAAAATCTGAGGTACAATGAGAATGTATTTTTACTTCCATAATAAAAAAATTGTACAAACTGGTTGCTTTACTAACCTAATTTAATATTCTTTTGAATATGTTTTTTTCTCTGCTAAATATTCGTTTTTAGTTCCGTCCCCTGTCCTGAAAAGCGTTTTGATGGTTTCTCTATATTTATCGTTTTCTACCCTTGGAAGGTAACATACAAAATGCAAATGGGGACCTTTACTCCATCCTGTATTTCCGCTTAATCCAATAACTTCTCCTTTTTTTACCTGATCGCCAATTTTTACTTTAACTCCATTTTGTTTTAAATGATAATATTGTGCAAAGGTCCCATCCTGATGTAGAATGGTAATATAATTAGCTTTATCTACGCAGCTCCTGGTGGGGCATCCTGTATTATTAACACTTACAAAATCTGTTACCAACCCTTCTCTTGCAGCAATAACCTCAGTGCCTTCCGGCATTGTAAAATCCAAAGAGTTTTCGTTTTGGTGAGAGAAAGTACCGTTATATCCCTGATAGATATTGAAAGATTTTCCTTTTTTAAAAGGTAAGTCGTAATGATAATTTTTATCATAATTCTTTAATGTAACATCCCCAATATACATCATATAACCTGGAATTTTTTTCACTTTCCAGCTTTTTGTTTTATCATCAATAATGAAGTAGCCGACTTTATTTTTTACCGACTTTGCAGGAATCACCTGAGTTGTTTTAAAAGGCTGCGGTATCCTCATATTCTCTACTTCAGGAGATCCTGAGAACACTAGGGACATTGGATATAGACCATTATTATCGGCATAAAGACTCAAAGTATCCCCTTTTTTCTCATGGTACACTTTAATATTATTTTGTGAAAATGAGAAAGTAAACAACAATAATAAAAGAAGAGTCGTTATTTTTTTCATTATTATTCCTAAGGTATATTTTTTATATGGTTTGATAAATTGAAAACAAAATATCAGAGAACATTCATAGATTTTCATCCTAAAAACCAGCTAGAATGACTACAAAAAGCCGGAAAAAATTCCGGCTTTTTGTAATTGTTATGTAGTAATGTTACAATCCGATTACCGGCATTGAAAGCATTAAGATGTTTTCGTTTTCTTCAAGACCGTCAAGAGGTTCGATAATTCCAGGTCTGTTAGGCTGAGACATTTTCATAGTAATATCATCTGATCCTAAAATCGTCAGCATTTCAGTTAAGAATTTTGAGCTGAAACCGATATTGATATCTTCTCCGTTGTAATCACATGGAATCTGCATATCTGCTTTGTTTGCATATTCAGTATCTTCTGCATGAAGGTGAAGAATATTTCCTGAAAGCTTAAATCTTACCTGATTTGTAGATTTATTAGACATGATTGATGCTCTTTTGATCGCTCCCAGTAGAAGGTTTCTATTGATCGTTAATACATTGGGATTTTCCTTAGGAATTACCGCAGTATAGTTTGGATATTTTCCATCGATCAGTCTACAGATCCAGATATGTTTATCAAAAGTAAATTTAGCCATATTCTCATTGAAGTCGATTTTCACCTCTTCATTAGAACTTGCCAGGATATTTTTGAAGATATTCAAAGGCTTCTTAGGCATGATAAATTCCATAGGTTCAGCATTCATTAGATCGGCTCTTTTATAAACAACCAATCTGTGGGAGTCTGTAGAAACGAAGTTGGTTTCGTTTTCTCCAAACTGGAAAAGCACTCCTGTCATTACTGGACGAAGGGAATCGTTACTTGTAGCGAATAATGTATTGGTTAAAGCTTCAGACAAAACTCCTGCCGGCATTGTTACACTCTGAGAAGCGTCGAATTCCGGCAACTCAGGATAGTCATCTGCATTGTCTAATGCTACTGCGAAATTGTCTTTTTCATCTAAAATCTCAAGCTGACTTCCAGTACCTTCTGCATTGTCTTTTACCACAAATGTCAGAGGCTGTTCGCCATAAGTCTTGATAAAATCCTGAAAAATTTTAGCAGGAACAGCAAATTTACCTGAGTCATCAGACTTCACCTCCAAAGAAGTTACAAGAGTCGTCTCGCCGTCAGATGCTGTAATGGTCACATTATTTCCGTCTAATTCAAAAAGATAGTTTTCTAAAATCGGTCTCGATTGAGAGCTTGATATTACGCCACTTACAGTTTGCAAAGCCTTCTGCAGTTCACCACTTGAAATAATAAATTTCATAGATTTATAAAATAAGTTTCTACAAATATAATAAATAGATATAACAAAGAAAAAAATAATAAGGAGGAGTTTTTAACAAACATCATCAATCTGTTCGCAGAGCGGATATTAAGTTCATACTTTCTGCAAATTTTCTGTTTTTTGAGAAAAATATCAACGAAACCATCCGCCACTCTCCTTTTTTAATCCTGTTACCCAAATATAGCAGATAAAAGGTTATAATCAAAATACAAAACCTATCTTTGTTGTAAAAGTTGACCATCATGCGAAAACCTCCCCTTCATAAAAGTTTTCTGAATGCTTTTCGGGGTATTTCTGCTATGGTAAAAACAGAAAGAAATTTCCAGATTGAACTCACTGCCTTCTTTGTGAATCTGTTTTTAATTTTTTATTTGCAGCTCAGCAGTATAGATGCAACGATTATTTTAATCGTCTCATTTGCTGTTTTAAGTGCTGAAATTTTCAATACTGCAATAGAGAGGATATGCGACATCGTCCAACCGAATTTCGATAAAAGAATAGGCTTTATTAAAGACGTTGCTGCCGGCGCCGTTATACTGATGGCTATTGCCTCTGTAATCGTAGGGATTTTGGTATACCGGAAGTATATTTTCGTCTGATTACTAAATGAGTAGGCGGTTTATTTTTTTCTTAATTTTATTATAAAACTTAACGAAAAATTCATATAATTTAATAATTTTCATTAAGTTCGCCAAAAATTAATTTTATGAAGAAGTTTTTAGTAGGAATTTTGGCTATTGCAGCGCTTTCATCATGTGATACCGGTGATGCCAGTGTATTTATTTCTGATAATTCCAGCAATAATACATCCGCAGTGGTAGGAATATGGAAAATACAAACTCAATTTCAAATTTCAGGAACTGATAAAACGACTGTCATTAAAGAAACTCCTCCTGATGACTGTAAGAAGCAGGGAACCTATGAGTTCAGAAATGATGGTAAATATTATATGACTGATTATAACAACGTAAGTTCGAACTGTGTAAAAACGCAAACAACTGTGCCTTATCAGTACGATCCTGTAATCATGAAATTAGCCATTAACAATAGTAGTGCTGATGTAATAGAAGTTTCTGCCAATAAGCTTATCATATTAGTTAATGACAACTATGATTATAACGGAGATGGAGTTAATGACTTTATTAAAACAGTTTTCTATAAGTAATCTTTACTTTTAAAATTATAAAAAAGCCTGCCTTCTATACAAGAAAGCAGGCTTTTTTATGAGTACATCTGTTTTATTGTACAGCAATTAAAATATCTACTTCAGCATCAGAGGGATTTCGTGCTTTTTCTCCATAGATTTCAAAATCTGCTGTAAACTCTCTGCCTAAATCCATATTCCAGATTTTAATCCATTCGTTAATTACTAAACGATCAGCTAAATTTCCTTTTGCCGTAAATTTCACATAATTTCCTCCTTCAAAGGAGATGCCAGTCATTCCTTCAGGAATATGATCCAGGTTTTCTACTTTACATCCTAAAATAGTGGTATAAGGCTTTGTATGATCCTTTTCATACTCGGTATAAATAGAATATACGTTATCATCTACTTTATTGGGAATACGATCTGAAATATTCTCTTTCATAAATTTCTCCCATAATACCGGAATATCCTTTGCTGCCTGATTATTTTCATTCGTAGTTCTTACTGAAATTCCAATAACCTGAAAAGGTTCTACTTTTGTGATGTTCATTGTTTATTTTTTTGTGTAATAAAGATACTGACAGATTGTGACAACTGTATGTCAGTAGCTTTATAGGGTTTTAAGATCACATTTGTTATGAGTAGTTATGAGTATTACTTTCCCACATAAATGAATCCTATATTACCGGATTTAAAGAGCGTTTCAATTCTTTTGTAGTCATCTACTTCATATTCATCTGCCTGAAGAATTTCCGCTTCTGTAACTTCAAAAAGTTTTCCTTCCACCTCATCTTTATCATCTCCTGAAAATATAAGTACCGGATGGTATTGTTGGCCACTTTTGCGAAGAACTTCTGTATCTGTTATCTCCAGCATATCAAGTTTATAACCGGACAATGTATCATTTTCACCCTGTAACAGCCTTCCGAAGGTTTCAAGCTGTACCTGTTCTTTTTGCAGGGTTCCGTAAGAAAATAACTTGGGCATTATAAATATTTTTCAATGATTGGTATTGCGATCTCCGCCATCATTCCATACCCTTTTTCGTTGGGGTGAACTCCATCTTCAGAAAGTAAGATCTCTTTATCCTGTAAAAAGGCACTATGAAAATCAATATAAGTAAGAGCTTCCTCTGCTACAATCTCTTTAAGGATTTCATTATATTTCACTACCTCATCATTCGTTCTCAACTTTCCTGAACTTACCACGGCTCCATCTACTTTTTGGGCAAAAGGGAGAATACTGACAAGGTAAATATTATTGGAAAACAGTCTGGCATGTTGAACTGCTGTTTTGATATTCTTTTTAAATTGCTCCGGATTTACGATTTGTATATCTTCTTTCACCGCAAGATCATTCGCTCCGTAGCTTATAAAAATAATATTTCCGTCCGGTGAGTTTCTCGCACTTAATTCATTAGGCATTCTTTTTAGTAAACCTTCTGTGCTTTCTCCACCAATTCCAAGGTTATAAAGAATCAATTCATCTCCATTTCCTTCATGAAATCTCTGTAAAGCGTATCTTTTCAGAATATCTACCCAACCGCCAAATACTCCGTCATATTCTCCGTAAGTAATGCTGTCACCGAAGAACAGCCCGTAAATAATTTTTTTCATTCAATAATCAGTTCTTGCTCATTTATACGAGTAAAAATATTAAGAAAAAACTGTTTAAGAATTATAAATTAGCTGAATTTATACGATTTTTAATGAAAGGCTAACCTGTGGTTTAAAATCAAACACTCACCATTCTAATGTCAATGTAATATTGGGATGCGATTGTATAATTTCAATTAAAATCTCAAAAAGCGTCTGTCCCTCTCCTTTCATTAATTCATCCAGTTTTTGCTGAATCAGTTCTATATTGAAAGGTTTTCCCTGGCGGATTTTATTTTCATAGAATCCACGAGTGGTGTCAACGCCCAGATCTTCTTTTGATTTCTGTGATTCTTTCCAGATAATTTCAATCTCTTCTTTATTTTCAAATACTCCAAAGCCACCGTACAGAATATCATCAAAGCCATCTAAACTTCCTACTTTCCAATCTACATCTTTCATCAGTGCATTAGAGGCTTCTTCGTAGAAACCTCCTAAAGACGAAAAATGACCGCCATGGATGACGATCATTTTTCTGGTATTGTTATTTGAAGTATTCAACTCCATTTTTGAATATATTGTGATAATTCGCAGTAGGTATATTCTTCATAAGGCCTTCTGTAAACCTTTCCGGGTGTCCCATTCTTCCGTAGATCTTTCCACATGGACTGGTAACTCCTTCGATTCCGAATAATGAATTATTAGGGTTGAAAGGCATTCCGTGGGCAATGTTTCCATCGAAGTCGATGTACTGAGTCGCAACCTGTCCGTTTTCATATAACTTCTTGATTTCTTCTTCTGAAGCCATAAAACGTCCTTCTCCATGAGAAATTGGAATGGTGAAAGTCTGATCTTTCATTCCTTTTAACCAAGGGCTCTCATCGTTCACTACTTTTACAGTGACCATCTGAGAAATATGTCTTCTGATAGCGTTGTGAGCCAATGTTGGAGAATTTTCGTCTAAATCTTTGATTCTTCCATAAGGTAACAATCCTGATTTTACCAAAGCCTGGAAACCATTACAAATTCCGATAATCATTCCGTCTCTGTCTAACAGTTCGTGAACTGCGTTTCTCATTTTCTCGTTTTTAAGAACGTTGACAATGAATTTTGCAGAACCATCCGGCTCATCACCTGCTGAGAAACCTCCTGAGAATGCTAAGATCTGAGAAGTTTTAATTTCTTCTACCCAAGCATCAATACTTTCTTCAAGCAATTGGTGATTAATATTGATTAAAGGTAAACTATTAACAATAGCACCTTCTTTCTGGAATGCGTTCAGAGTATCATATTCACAGTTGGTTCCCGGGAATACCGGAGCGAATACTTTAGGCTGTGCAATTCCGTGTTTTTTAATGATGATATTTCTTGGATTGACAGAGTTGTGCTTCTCATCAATTTCCACAGTAATCTTTTCTTTTTCTGCTGTTGGGAAAAGGTTTTCGAATGTATTGGTGTAAGCAGATACCATATCCAGGATATTCGCTTCAAGATTATTGATCTTAACAATACCTGAATCTTTTACTTCTCCAATGAACTGAAGTGTTGCAGAACCTAATTCTTCTTTTGATTCGATGATTAAGCTTCCGATATTTTTTGCTAATAATACTTTTTCATCAGCATTGATCTCCGCACCAAGTCTGTTTCCGAAGCTCATTTTTGCCAAAGCTACAGCAACACCTCCTTCTTTTACTGTTTTTACAGAAACAATTTTTCCGGCTTTGATATTTTCGAAAATCAGTTCAAAAACTTCTTTTAAAGCATCATAATTCGGAAGTCCGCTTTCCTGAGGAATGTGGTTGAAGAAATAGATCTTGTTTCCTGCATTTTTAAATTCAGGAGAGATAATATTCTGTTTTTCTCCGTTGGCACAAGCAAAAGAAATCAATGTTGGCGGAACATTTAGATCCTGGTAGGTTCCACTCATAGAGTCTTTTCCTCCAATCGCAGCCAGACCAAGGTTAATCTGAGCATCATAAGCTCCTAAAAGTGAAGCTAAAGGTTTACCCCATTTTTCTGGATTTTGTCCTAATTTTTCGAAGTATTCCTGGAAGCTTAGTCTGATGTTTTTATAATCACCTCCCATCGCAACAATCTTCGCCACACTTTCTACTACAGCATAAGATGAGCCTAACAGTGAGTTCTGTTTTGAAATTTCAGCATCAAATCCCCAACTTGCCAGAGAAACGGTTTTAATATCTTTTGCTCCTAAAACCGGTAATGTCTGAACGCTTCCTTCCATCAAAGTCTGCTGGTATTTTCCTCCTAAAGGCATCGCCACGGTAGTAGCTCCGATTGAAGAGTCAAACATTTCCAGCAGTCCTTTTTGGGAAGCTACGTTTTTATCTTTTAAAGTATTCAGGAAGTTTTCTTCCGTGAATGCTTTGGTTTCTTCTTTTACTTCCTGAAGGTGAGTAATTTTTACGTCCTGAGATTTTGAACATCCATTAGTATCCAAAAATTCTCTTGAAAGATCAACAATTTTGTCTCCTTTCCAGAACATCTGCATTCTTCCTGAATCTGTTACTTTTGCTACTTCTACAGCAACAATATTCTCAGCTTCACAGAATTTGATGAACTTTTCTTTATCTTTTGGATCTACCACAACCGCCATTCTTTCCTGAGATTCAGAAATAGCCAGTTCTGTGCCGTTTAATCCTTCATATTTTAGAGGTAATACATCCAGATTAACTTCTAAAGAGTCTGCAATTTCACCGATAGCTACAGAAACTCCTCCTGCCCCAAAATCGTTAGATTTTTTGATCAGCTTTGTTAATTCAGGGTTTCTGAATAGTCTCTGGATCTTACGCTCTTCAACGGCATTTCCTTTCTGAACTTCAGAACTCATCGTGTGAATTGATGTTTCATCCTGTTCTTTTGAACTTCCGCTTGCTCCTCCAACTCCGTCACGACCTGTTGCTCCTCCTAAAATGATGATTGAATCTCCATTGGCAGGCTTTTCTCTTCTTACCCAATCTACAGGAACAGCTCCGGTAACGAAACCTACTTCCATTCTTTTTGCCTTGTAGCCTTCATCATAGATTTCAGAAACCATAGTGGTTGCCAAACCAATTTGGTTACCATAAGAGGAATATCCGTTGGCAGCCTGTTTGGTAATTGTTTTCTGAGGTAATTTCCCTGGCAAAGTCTTATCAACAGATTCTAAAACATCTGCAGCTCCTGTTAATCTCATTGCCTGGAATACGAAAGATCTCCCTGATAATGGATCTCTGATAGCACCACCTAAACATGTGGATGCGCCTCCGAAAGGCTCAATTTCTGTTGGGTGATTGTGGGTTTCGTTTTTGAATAATAAATACCATGGTTCTTTTTTACCATCATATTCTGCTTCAATCTGAATGGTACAGGCATTGATCTCGTCAGAAATCACAAGATTGTCCAGGTTACCTGTTTTATGGAAATATTTACCGCATACTGTTGCCAGATCCATTAAGGAAATTGGCTTCAGCTCACGGCCTAAGAATTTTCTTTTCTCGATATAGTCATTGAAAATAGTTTCCAATGTATGTTTGAACTGACCTTCGAACTGAATGTCTGATAATTCTGTTTCGAAAGTGGTGTGACGGCAGTGGTCACTCCAATAGGTGTCTAATACTTTCAGTTCTGTTTCCGTAGGGTTTCTTTCTTCGGATTTGAAATATTCCTGAATGAATTTCAGGTCATCCAATCCTAATGCAAAACCATGGTCATTATAGAAACTCTCCAGTTCAGCATCATTGAAATTGATGAAGTTTTCGTGGATGATTACTTTTGATGGTGTTTCATCGGCAGGAATATCTAAGATCGACAGGTCTTTCTCCTGAGATTCCACTTTATTGATTAAAAGATCCTTGATTTTTGTCAAATCGGATTCCGAAACTCCTTCAAATTCGATCAGTTTTCCACTTCTTACTTTTGATTTTTCATTTTCTGTAAGCAAAGCAATACACTGTTGTGCAGAGTCTGCTCTCTGATCATACTGCCCTGGTAAAAATTCCATTCCGAAGTGGATCGTTTTTGCCGGGTTTTCTGTGTGTAAAATATCAGTAACAGGGTCTACGAAAGTATTGTTTACTACTTTTTCGAATTCTCCGTCATTCAGGTTGAAAATATCGTATACGTTATATACTTTCACACTTTGAACGGCCGGAACAACCGCTTTTACTTCATCAAAAATTTTTGGACTTTCAACATCGAAAATACCTCTCTTTTCTACGAAAATTCTTTTGTTATTAGACATTAGATGTCAGATTTTTTAATATTAGATTTATCTTTCTTTTACTTTTTCTATGTTTGAATACTTTTGAAGTATAAAAACTAAATTATTGTTTTTTCTTCCGTCTTTAGCGGAAATATTTTCAAGATCCGGAATACGGTTCTTTTATGGAGTACAAATTTACTCTTTTACTTTCTTTTTCCTCTATCTTTTTCTTATAAAACGAGTGCCAGATTATTATCTTTGATTAGGAGTATCCGGATGTGCTTTCTGAAAATCTTCAGCACTTTTTATTTCTTCTTTCAACCATTCTGCAAAAGGCTTCTTTTTTTCGTTAAAATCGTCTATTGCATACAATGTTTTACCGTCTTCAGAAACCAAAAATTTAAAGCGATACAGCATATCCAGTTCTTTTTTCCTGTAATCGTACGTATTTACCTGATAATAAGGAAAGTTTTCTTTGGGTCTTTCTACGATTTCAAAAAAAAGCTTCTTCTCATCATCAGAAAGCTTATTGGAAAAATTCACATAATAAATACCTGAAAGCTTTTTGCTCTGCTGATTAAATAATTGAAGAATATTTTTTTCTTTTTCATTGTATTGAAAAGGATTGGGGTAATATTTTCCGTCAATATCGACATCTTTATCAGAATAATGAACCAGAGGTTGTACAGTTTGCCCATGAGTGTTCATGACACCCCATTTTCCTCCTACAATTGATTTGTGTTCATCGTTTGTCTTTTCCCAGTCGCAGCCGTCGCAGAATACAGCATATCCGTAATTAAAAGGGGAAACAAAATCATGTTCCGGCTGAATAACTATTTTTCCGTTTCGGTCTGCAAAGCCAACTTTACCATTTTTAACCAGTCTTCTTACTCCTTCTGAGAAATAATCGGCTCCGTTGTCATATAGGAAAGGCTGATAGAGAAATTTGCCTTTTCTGTCATATATATATCCCCAGGCATTTTTTTCACGCTGCTGTCCCACTTTATCTCCATCAAAGTGAATGGTTTCACCTTCTACCAATTCTCCGTCTTCCAAATAAGAAAAAACTTTGAACTGTGCAGGAATGATGATTTTCCCATTTTGATTTTTAACTCCAACCAATGAATCTTTTGATTTAAAATACTTTAAAATTTCCTTTTCCTGAGAAAAAGAAAGTATTGGCAACAATAGAATGGTTAACAGTAGTTTTTTCATAGAAATTGGATGGAAAAAAAATATGCAGCCGAAAAAGCTGCATATTTTTTATTATACTTTAAGATCAGCCTCTAATCCTATCAGATCTTTGTTTGCGTCAATAATCGGCTGAACTTCATTCGCGATGAATTCCTCCGTTTGAATTGGTGCAAAACCAATGAAATTTTTAGGATCTAAAACCTCTTTTAATTTGGATTTATCTAATTTTAATGAATCGTCATTCAAGATTCTTTCGATAAGGTCGTTTTCTTTACCTTCTTCTTTTACCTTTTTAGACGCTTCCATAGAATGAACTCTGATTACTTCGTGGATTTCCTGACGATCGCCACCCGCTTTCACTTCTTCCATGATGATATATTCTGTCGCCATGAAAGGAAGTTCTTCCATAATATGTTTGTTGATTCTGTTTGGATATACAACGATTCCGTTCATGATGTTGTTCCAGATTAATAGAATTGCATCAACTGCTAAAAACGCTTGTGGAATTGTTAATCTCTTGTTGGCAGAATCATCCAGTGTTCTTTCAAACCATTGTGTAGAAGCCACCATTGCAGAACTTGTTGTCAAAGACATCACATATTTTGCCAATGCTCCGATTCTTTCGCTTCTCATTGGGTTACGTTTGTAAGCCATTGCTGATGAACCGATCTGGTTTTTCTCGAATGGTTCTTCAATTTCTTTAAGATTTTGAAGTAAACGTAAATCGTTGGTGAACTTGTGTGCAGACTGAGCGATATTTCCTAATAAGGCTACTACTTTCGCATCAATTTTTCTGTCATAAGTCTGTCCTGATACTCCAAATACTTTATCGAAACCGAATCTTTTTGAAAGTTCTTTATCTAAGTGTTTTACTTTGGAATAATCTCCATTGAAAAGTTCAAGGAAACTTGCAGCAGTTCCTGTAGTTCCTTTTACCCCTCTGAATCTTAATGTTTCTAAGAAGAAATCAAGTTCTTCGATATCCAAAACCAAACTCTGTAACCAAAGGGTTGCTCTTTTTCCAACAGTTGTTAACTGAGCCGGCTGGAAGTGAGTGAATCCTAACGTTGGAAGATCTTTATACTGAATAGCAAAATCTGCTAAGTTTTTCATTACGTTAACCAACTTTTTCTTTAGGATTAAAAGTCCGTCACGAATCTGAATTAAGTCTGTATTGTCTCCTACAAAAGCTGAAGTAGCTCCCAAGTGGATAATCCCTTTTGCTGAAGGTGCCACATCCCCATAAGCGTGAACGTGAGCCATTACATCATGACGGAATTTCTTTTCGTACTCTGCTGCTTTATCATAATCGATGTTTTCAGCATTAGCTTTTAACTCAGCGATCTGCTCGTCTGTAATTTCAAGTCCAAGGTCTTTTTCAATTTCAGCAAGAGCTATCCAAAGTTTTCTCCAATTCTGGAATTTGTTATTGTGTGAGAAATTAAATAACATTTCTTCACTGGAGTATCGCTCTTCCAATGGATTTTTGTAGGAATTCATTCGTTCTTTTACTTTTTAGATGTACAAAAATACGATTTTTCAGTGAGAGTTGAAAATCCTGCTTTGATGATTTTCACCCTACTTTTATTGATTTGTGTAGATTCAAACTTATATTTTTGTCTTGAAATAAAAGTTCAAGACGGGAATCATCCGCTAAAAATTTCAATATACTCCTACAATTTCCCAACTCGCACGATCATATGGTTCTGCTTCGGTTCTATAATGCATCTCATACTCAGACAATGGAATTTTTTTAACGGATTGCATTGAAATTTTCTTAACGCCCATGATTTCTAAGTCGATTAATGGAGAGTATATAAAATAGGCTATCCCATTTCTGAGACAGCCTGTTGTACGTGATTTTCATGAATCAAATTAATCAATAAGTCCGCACGGTGATCCTACAGGAATACATTTCTTTTCGAACGAACACCAGAAGTATCCTGCCAAACACATAGGGATCCCTCCTTGAACTGTTTTCAATTCTTTTTTTGAAAGTTTTTTTAGATTTTTCATACTGCTATTTTTTGATTTTTCCTACTCTATATGCTTTTCGGATTACGCTTTAATTTGGTAGCAGTAAGATACATATTTTTTCAGCAACAAATCGCAAAGCATTCATTTTAAATTATTTAATTAAAAAAAATCACCTTTAATTCAGAATTCCCAGCTGCACTATTTGTTATTTATATTCTTAATATAATCATTTAAATGATTTCCTTTAACAACGATATCCGGCGTTATTCCTTTTCCTATCTCGCCATATACTTCATGCTTTCTATTGATTAGAGTTCCTGTCGTAAGTTTTAATATCGCCCCGTCTGACAATCTGAATTCTGAATTATCAGAAGTCAGTCCCTGAGTATTAACACCCACTACTTTTACATTTTTCTGTCCTATCAGTGCGGCTGTAACAAATTCCCCAGAACTGGCTGTCTTCTTGCTTACCAGTACAAAAACGGGCAGATCTTTCTTTTTAAGCTCAATCTGCTTTACATCTATTGTAGCAATGATCGTATCATCAAAAAGGATATTTTTATCTTTATATTTATAATAGCTTATTTTACCATTGTTGTCTTTAGATCCAACCACATCTTGCTGATTAAGGAAAGGTTGTATAGCTTTAAACATCGGAGAAAACATACCGCCATCATTTTCCCGAAGGTCAACAACCCAGGCTTTAATCTTTTTAGAATCAAGAATTTTTATCTTTTTGTAAAAATCACTTACGTAAAGATTCCAATCATCATTATTGAGATTACCAATTGCAGGAAGTGTAATGTATCCCAGATTTCCATTGATAAGACTATCGTGAGGAAATGGAAACTGAATCCCGGATTCCTGATATGTTTTCATGTAAGCCTCAACCATTTCCGGAGGATAGAACCCTGAATGATGATCTTTCAGAAAGTTCAGGCTGTTGATAATAGCAGGATAGGTTTCCCTGATCGTTTTTTTATCTTTTATTACGCTCATCGTCTCCGAAGTCAGCCCAGCCCAGTCAATTGTACTTTTATTAACTGAATGCTGCTTCATCAGTAAGATCGCATTTTCCACATATTTCTGCGGATTATCCTGAGCATTCAGAAATTGAGAGAAGATTAATAAACAGAATAATACAGCACGCAATAGTTTCATTTTTTCAAGGTAAAATTAGATCTCAAATCTACATATTTATTTACAGGATTGTTAATATTATTCAAACTTTAAGCAATGCACAAAAACAGACAATACACGAAAACAAAAAGCTGCCTCACTATCGAGGCAGCCTTATTCATTTTTATACGTTCTGATCTTACTGATAGATGACTACATCATTTTTTTTAATTTGGTATCCTTTTTTGTAAGGAGTTAAAACATAGCTATCTTTAATGTGAGATCCACTTTTCCAAACCTTCTCATTTCCTTCTCTGTCCAGAATGATGCTTTTAGCCACTCCATCAGGAATAAAAACTTCAACTTTTTTCATGTTTTTAGTGAAAATCACTGCGGTCGTTGAAGAATAACTTTGATCTGAATTTACAGCTTTCAACTTTATTTTCTGACTAAAAGTCTTTATACAATCGTTTTTCAACTGTGAATAGGTATATCCTGCAGATCCGATACAACCATGAACATCTCTGTCACCTCCTAACACGGGAGCTTTTTTTTGTGTGAAAGCTAAAGAGCTAAGGAACATAGCACTGAATAAAATTGTTTTTTTCATATTTAAATTTTTTGATGATGATTGGTCAACTATATTCCCGAAAGAATATTCGTAAATTTCCTCATAAGTTACAAAAAAAACCACTCATGCGAGTGGTTTTTTTATTTTTTGACATCTGTTATTATCTGTAGATCACAACATTATCTTTTTTAAGCTGGTAGCCGTTTTTTTTGTACGGAACCAATATATATTCTCCATTTTTCCAGGCTTTGGCTTTTCCGCCTGCTCTGGTAAGAATTAAACTTTCCGCTCCGGCATCTTTAACGAAAACTTCAGCTTTTTGCTTATCCTTACTGAAGATTACTGCTGCCATTGAAGTTGAACTGCCTTTTGGAGCCACTTCAGTCAGCTTTATTTTTTGTTCAAACGTTCGTACGCAGTCTTTTTTAATTTGCGAATACGTATATCCTGCTGAACCAATACATCCATGTGCATCTTTATCGCCACCTAGTACAGGTGTTTTTTGTGCAAGAACTAAAGATCCAAGGAACAATGCACTAAGTAAAACTGTTTTTTTCATGTTGTTTGTATATGATAATAATTACGAAGTATTATTAAAAATTATGCCAAAAAAACATAAAACCCCAAAACAGTGAATAATTTTCTATTTCCTTATTTCGTCCAATTGATCTTTGAATGTTGTACATTATCGGAACTTGTTCCTATCATAATATCGAAATCACCTGATTCCCAATCGTATTTTAAGTCACCATTGTAGAATTTCAGATTTTCCGGACTGATATCGAAGGTTACTTTCTTAGATTCTCCTTTCTTCAAAAATACTTTCTGGAAGCCTTTCAGTTCTTTTACCGGTCTGGTGATACTTCCCACCCAATCTCTGATGTACAGCTGAACAACTTCAGCACCATCATAATTTCCTGAGTTGGTAACCGTCACAGATGCCTGGATGGTTTGGTTACCTTTTGGATTGGTATTGGAAACAGCGATATCAGAATAATTGAACTTTGTATAACTCAGTCCGTATCCGAAAGCATATAATGGAGTATTACACTCATCCATATAGTTTGAACGGAATCTCTGGTATTCACATTTATCAGTCAGTTCCTGGCTTAATGGGCGGCCTGTATTTTTAGCATTATAATAAATTGGAACCTGTCCAAGGCTTCTTGGGAAAGTCATTGGAAGTTTTCCTGATGGGTTTACTTTTCCAAATAGGACATCAGCAATAGCATTACCTGCTTCAGATCCCGCAAACCATGCATTCAAAATAGCATCTGGTGTATCTTTTACATTGGTTAAAGCTAATGGACGACCAGTGAAAAGAACCATTGCAATGGGCTTCCCGGTTTTCTTCAATTCGTTCAACAGATCAATCTGTGATTGAGGAATGGTAATTTCCGTTCTGGAAGAAGATTCTCCGCTCATTTCTGCAGATTCTCCGATAGCAAGAACGATAAAATCTGCTTTATTGGCAACTTCTACCGCTTCTTTTAATAATTCTTCTTTGGAACGGTTATCTCTGTCTGTTTTCTTTCCGTGAGCAGCATAAATTTCCTCAAGCTTTGCATCATAATCGATATTAGCACCTTTTGCAGAAAGGAATTTTACATCTTTTCCGTAGTTTGCCTGTAGCCCTTGCATCAAATTAACTGAAATAGCATGCTTAGTTGCTACACTCCAGGTTCCCGCCATGTTCATGGAGTTGTTCACCAATGGACCAATTACTGCAACTGTTCCTGATTTTTTCAGTGGTAAAACCTGGTTTTCATTTTTCAATAAAACCATCGATTGGGCAGCAGCATTTCTTGCAATGTTACGGTTTTCAAGGTTGTAAACTTCTTTTGCGGCCAGTTTTGCATCTCCATGCTTGTATGGATTATCAAATAAGCCTAAATCGTATTTTGCTTCAAGAATTCTTCGGGTAGCCATATCAATCTCTGCCTGAGTCACTTTTCCTTCTGAAAGAGATTTTTTAAGGGTAGTTAAAAATCCTTCCCCTACCATATCCATATCAACACCAGCTTTTAGGGCCAAAGCAGAAACCTGCTGAAGATCTCCCATTCCGTGGTCAACCATTTCATTGATTCCTGTATAATCCGTTACCACAAATCCTTTGAATTTCCACAGATTTCTCAATACCTCAGTTTGAAGCCATCTGTTTCCTGTTGCAGGCACTCCGTCCACTTCATTAAAAGAAGCCATCACTGAAGCTACACCGGCATCCACAGCGGCTTTATAAGGCGGAAAATATTCATTGAACATTCTCACGTGGCTCATATCAACCGTGTTATAATCTCTTCCTGCTTCACCAGCTCCGTATAATGCAAAATGCTTTACACAAGCTAATATATTGGTTCCGTTAGCAAGGTCTTTTCCCTGGTAACCGTATACCATATTTTTAGAAATTTCACTTCCTAAATATGGATCTTCACCAGAGCCTTCGGATACTCTCCCCCATCTCGGTTCACGGGAAATATCGACCATTGGGGAGAAGGTCCAGTTGATTCCGTCTGAAGCAGCTTCTCTGGCGGCTACTCTGGCAGACTGCTGGATAATATTCATATCCCACGAAGCGGCTAATCCCAATGGAATAGGGAAAGTAGTTTCATATCCGTGAATAACATCCATACCAAAAATCATTGGAATTTTTAAGCGGCTTTTTTCAACAGCTACTTTCTGAACGGCTTTAATTTTGTCTGCTCCTTTTATATTGAACAATCCTCCCACAAGTCCCTGTTCTACTTTCTTTCCGATATCTGAACTTTGAGCCATTCCGGTGGTAAAGTCTCCGGAAGTCGGAAGATTCAGCTGGCCAATTTTTTCGTCCAGTGTCATTTTAGATAAAAGATTATCTACAAAAGCTTTCTTTTTTGCCTGATATTGAGCGGTCTGATAAGCCTGTACGGGTTTATCCACCATCTCCTGGGCAGAAAATACCGGCGAAAGTGCTAAAGTTGCAAGTACAATTAACTTTTTCATAAATCTATCTTCTTAAATTATTGTTTTATATTTTAATTCAACGGAATTTTTCTTTATCATTCTGTGTTTTATCAACTATTTTTGTTGCTTTTCTTATTTCCTTTTGGATAGCATCCATTCATATAGTTGCGGGTTTGAATAGGCAGAATCCCAGGAATTGTGATTATCATTTGGGAAAATAGTCAATTCGGCATTAGGATTTACCGGATGAAGCTTTTGATAAAACTTAAAAGCATTTTCTGGCAATACAATATCATCCATTCCACCGTGGTATATTTGCATATTCAAATTTTTATATTGTTGAATATTGGCAGTCATTACCTGATCTGTAGGCGCGCAAACAGAAACAACGGCAGCAAACATTTCCGGATGTTCCATTGCCAGTTTTAAGGTTCCCCAACCTCCCATAGAAAGCCCGGTAAGATAAATTCTGGAGGCATCTATTTTATATTTTTTCTGAATTTCTTTGATCAGATTATAAACCGTAACGGTATCCCACCACATATTTTCCGGACACTGAGGGGCAAGAATAGCTACCGGTTCCTTGATTAGTTCTCTGTAAGTAAAAGGGCTGTGTGCTTTTACCATTTCAAGATTATTCCCTCTTTCTCCTGAACCATGAAGGAAAACAATTAATGGAACATTTCCTTTTACTTTTTGTGGATAATCCAAAATATAGGACATTTTTTCGGTCCTTTTAATTTCTTTATTCAATTCTGCTTTTATTTCCTGCGCATTCACCTGTAATGAAAACGGAAGAAGTAAAAGCGGAAGGTGTTTTAGTTTTAATTTCATATTGATTTCGGTTTTGCCTAAAGTCTTTGGATGTGATGTTATTTTATTCCATATTTTGTGGATTGGAAGCTTAGTTTTTTCAATCCTTGCTGAATTTCCGGAGCGTTCATAAAGAGTTTCCAAAGAAATCCGGTTCTGTAATTTTCTATCATAGGAGCAATTGTTCCCTGATCTATTGCCAAATATCTTGGAGTAAACCAATTGTTATAATTGATTGATGTTGCATCATAAGGTCCTGCCGAACCTATAAATTCAGGTTTTTGAGTGTAAATAAATCTCAAAAAATCCATAGATTCTTTTGGTGTATATGGAAAACTGCTGAGTGCAGCTGTAGGAGTGATTACTCCGTGGTCATTTTGTGGAAAATGGGCATCATAACCAACGCTGCCATCTTTATTTCTTGAATAACCGGCTGTTAACCCCCAATAATTTGGTCCATAGCCCTGCCATTGTTTTGGGTTTTCAACACAGTATTTATAGTCGATAAGAACTTGATTTTTATTTAAATCAAAATAATTTTTAATTAACTTATCTGATAAATGGGTCGGATCTAATCCTATGTACGAATATTGTGTCCAGAATAATGGGCCACCATATTCTTCCGCTCCATTATGTTTTACGTACATTGGAAGTCCATATTTTTCGTTATTTGAAAGGTAAGTTCCATTTCTGGTCCAGCCTTTATAATACGTTTCTGCATCAATTGAATAAGTAGGTGAAGAGGCTGCCAGAATATAGGTAATTAGACATTCGTTGTATCCTTCAAGAGGGAAGTTCATTTCCCATTGGTAATCGGGTGACCAGTGCCAGTAAAGAACTTTTTCACCTCCTTTGGTATACCAGTTCCATTGGATTCCTTTCCAAAGCTCATCACATTTTGCAGCGAGTGCTTTTTCTTCTTTGTTTCCATTCTTAAAATATTCTCGAACCATCAAAATTCCTGAAGTAAGAAATGCAGTTTCTACAAGATCACCACCATTATCTTTTTTACCAAAAGGAACTGTTTTTCCTGTTTCTCCGTTGATCCAATGCGACCAGACACCTTTATGACGGTCTGCTTTTGCCAGGAAATCCATGATATGAGAAAGTCTTTCTACAGCAGCTTTTCTCGGGACAAAACCTCTTTCTACCCCTACGAGAATGGTTGCCAATCCAAACCCGGAACCTCCTGTTGTGATCACATGCTTATCATGATCCGGATAAATATCATCTTCATGGTAACGTTCTCTTCCCAGCATAGAATTAGGTTCAGCATAGTCCCAGAAATATGTAAGGGCATCTTTTTGAACTCTGTCCATTAACTGTTCGTCTGTAATATTGTTTTTTACGGCTTCAATTTTCCCAACTTGCTGTTGAGCTCCTGAAGTATTTTTACAGGAATAGGTAAATAATAAAGAGGTGATAGCAATTGATAATATAGTCCTTTTCATGAGATCTCTTTTTTATGGGGTTCTAAAAGAAGAGGAGAACTTTCATTCTCCTCTTAAAGTTTATAATTAAATTTTTAATAGTTAGGATTTTGCTGAGACAATCCTCCAGCTTCTGTTATAAAATCCTGAGGAAGTGGGAATAGCTCGTGCTTTCCAACAATGAACTTCTTACCACCATCAGCGGCCATTGCAGCTTGTGCCTGTCCTGTTCTCACAAGATCAAACCATCTATCATGCTCGAAAGCTAGTTCTAATCTTCTTTGTTTCCAAATATCTGCTCTTACATCCCCTTGAGAAGACGCAGGCGTATCTCCTATATGAGCTCTGTTTCTTACCTGATTCAAAAAAGGAATAGCTAAAGAAGTTTGCCCTAACTCATTCATTGCTTCGGCTCTAATTAAAAGCACCTCCGCATATCTTAAATATCGAATGTTAACATCTGTTGAAGCTTGATCTCTATAATTAGAAGAGTAAGCTTTATAATTATAAAATTTATTTTCTGTATTTGGACCTACATAATACCCATCATATAAAGTCATATCTCTGTGGATAATTGTAGCATCTCTTCTTGTATCTGTTGCTGAATAAGCATCATACAAACTTTGCGTTGGAGTAGCAAATCCCCAACCCCAACCAGTTGTACCTCTAGCTCCTTGTACTTGACTATATTGTTGAATTGCTCTTCCTGCTGTTCCTCCACTACCATTAATTTCAAAAATAGATTCAGCATTATTTTCTCCTGAAACTTTATAAATCTCCTGAAAATCTGGTGTAAGGGAATAGCCGGTAACCAAGTTTGTTTCATCTACAGCTAATTGCCATTTTTTCTGATACAAATAGACCTTAGCTAATAATGCATGAGCAGCCCCTTTTGTTGCTCTAGCACCTCCCGTTCCTGTTGGCAGAACCTCAGCAGCTTCTTTAAGATCTTTTTCTATAAATGCATAAATCTCTTCCTTACTTTTCCTTGTAAGCATCATTAATTTATCAGCCTCAACCCCTGTTACAGCGACATGATCTACCAAAGGTACTCCGCCAAAAGATCTTACTAGGGTAAAGTACATAAATGCTCTTAAAAACTTGGCTTCACCTGCTAATCTAGCACGTAACTGCGAATCAGCTTTATCCAATTGGGGAAGATATTTCAATGCTTGATTACATCTATTAATTCCCTGATAATTAGACGCAAATAATTCTTTAAAAGAAGGTGTTGAAGCCGAAAAAGTTAAAGCATCCAAAATATCTTTATCTGAACCAGAGTCACTTGCACTAGAGCCTTTATCCGCGTCATCAGAAACTATCGACGTCACTCCTATCCATGCAAATGTACTCATATTCCAATCTAGAAACTTAGCATATATAGCTGTGACTAGATTATTTGCTCCTTCATTATTATTATATATTTCTCCAAGTGCAGACTCGGGGATTGCCTCTGTAGGTGAAACATCAACAAAATCATTACTACAACTTTGGTTTACTGCTCCTAAAATCAGAAATGCTGCTGCTATTATATATTTTTTATTCATTTTTTAAAAGTTTAAATTAACACCAAATACAAAAGATCTTAATGTTGGGTAAGCATCTAACTCCACCCCTGCACGTTTGTATGGATCACCCTCAGCGGTAGGATCAGCAGGATTATATCCTGAAAGCTCAGAAGAGTATCCTGAATATTTTTGGAATACAAATGGATTAATTGCACTTACATAAAGCTTAATTGATTTAACGTAATTCGTTAGGTTTTTGAAAGTATATCCTACAGAGATATTATTAATTCTGAAATAATCTCCATCTTCTAGATAAAATGTAGAAGCAATTGGAATATTTTCAGGATTTATTGGATTTGCTGCATTGGTGTTTGTTGGCGACCAGAAATTATTAGCTACAGAAGCTTCAACATTCTCACCTCCACTTCTTTGTGCTTTTTTACCATTATATACTTTAAATCCAAAAGCACCATAACCATTAAGAGCGAAATCCCAATTTTTATAAGCCATAGAAATATTCACACCTAATGTTGATTTTGGTATGTAAGAATCAAAAAAACGTCTGTCTCCTCCATCTACAACTCCATTACCATTCAAATCTTTAAATTTCAGGTTTCCTTTATCATCATAACCATCTGCTTCATATAGATAGAAGCTACCCAAAGCATAACCAACTGCCGCAGCATTGAAAATTTTTGTATCTACTCCATTACCAAGATTTCCTCCTACAATTTGTGAAACTGGTTTAGAAAGATCCATGCTGGTAAGTTTGTTCTTGTTATAAGAATAATTTGCACCAATTGAATAAGTAAAATCCTGACCAACTTTATCTGACCAGTTTAAGCTTACTTCAGCACCTTTATTCACAACACTTCCCATATGAGAATAATTCACTTCGGAGATTCCTGTTGCCATATATGGTACTACTCCTAGAATAAGGTTCTTTGTTTTTCTGTTATAAATATCGAAAGTACCTGTTAATCTGTTATTCAAGATACCAAAATCTAATCCTAAAGAAGATTCTTCTGTCACTTCCCATCCTAAATCCGGATCATAGCCTTTATTCACTGTAACTCCATTGCTTACAGGAGAACTTCCAAATGCATAATTATAGCTAGCTCCCATTGAAAGTGGCAGATAATTCAGAGGCACAGTTTGGTTACCTATTCTACCCCATCCTCCTCTAACTTTTAACATATTAAAGAATCCATCTTTCATAAATTCTTCCTCGGAAACAACCCAACCTGCACCAAATGATGGGAATGTCCCCCACTTGTTACCATCAGAAAACTGAGAAGAACCATCTCTCCTGATTGTTCCACTCAATAAATAACGGTTCATAAATTTATACTGAAATCTTCCAAAATAAGAAATTGTTGTATTTCTGTTACCTTGTATAGATTCAATAGCTTTGGTATCATTATCACTATATAAATCACCATAGTAATCTACTCCATTTAGGTTCCAATAATCTTTTGAAACAGGAAGGTTCTTTCTATTGATCACTAAAGTTTCAAGGCCATTCTTTACAGATGCTTCCGTACCAATAACAACCTCAATATCATGATTCTCAATTTTCTTAGTATATGTTAAATAGTTATTTAATAGCCAGTTGTAGTAATTTTGACTTTTGTTTGTCAATCTTGTTTTCGGAGAAGTAGCTGAATATAAATTCTCTGTTCTCGTCGGATCACTATCCAACCATAAAGCTCTGGAGTTTACAAAATTATAATATTTATAATTACCATATTCTCCACTAAACTGAGAGGTGAATTTTAAATCTTTAATAATATCTATATCCAACTTCAGACCTCCTTGTAATACAAAATTTTTTGCTTTTTGGTCATCATAATTAAGCTGCATTAAAGGGTTGGCTACATTATTGAATCGCCCTCCCACATAACCTATATCTCCAGTAGTCTTATTAATAATTGGTTGACCATATTTCCCATTTGGATAATATACAGGTACTAATGGAGATTGCTTATAAGCATTTGTAAAAGCTCCAAATGATTTTGGTGTCTCATTTGTGAATGTTGCACTTAGAGTTTGTGCTAATCTAATTCCTTTAGCAATTCTAAACTCGTTATTACTTCTTACTGTAGTTCTGTTATAATTGGTTCCTTTAAGAATAGATTGCTCATCATAGTTTCCTAAACTTAAAAAGTATTTTGCAGCTTCAGAAGAGCCCGAAATAGAAACATTATGTTGATTATAAATACCTGTTCTTGTAATTTCTTTAAACCAATCTGTATTATAAGGTTGGTTAGGATTTATATAATCACTTTTACGACCTGCATTATTATAGTTTGCAAATTCTGAACCATTGGCCATTTTGATTGTTTTTAATGGGCTTCTAAACCCAACTAAACCATCATAGGAAATACTTAATTTACCTTTACCTGATTTTGTAGTAATAATAACTACTCCATTAGCGGCCCTGTTACCATAAATAGCTAATGCTGCCGCATCTTTCAATATATCATATGTAAGAATATCATTCGTATTAATATTATTAATATTTTCAGCAAACATTCCATCTACAACATATAAAGGTGTTCTACCACCTAACACGGTTCCCAGACCTCTAATCATAACTGTAGGAGTAGATCCTGGTGCATCAGAAGCTATAATCTGTACCCCTGCTGCTTTTCCCTGAATAGCTTGTGAAGCATTCAATACTTTGGTTCTGGTTACTTCCTCTGCGCTGATAGAGCTGATAGAAGTTGTATTGTCTACTTTCTTACGGCTACCATATCCAATCATAACGACTTCGTCAATCTTCTGGACTTTGGTAGAATCCGGAGTAGTTTGTGCATTCACGTTCATTCCGAAATACAGCACGGCAATGAGACATGAATACTTTAAATCACGTTGTTTCATATAGTTTCAATTTATTCAAATAATCAAATTGTAATATGTCTTAATAAGTGGAGTTATTTCAAAATCTCAAAAAAAGACATTAGCCAAAAATATAAAAAATATCCCACCATGTTAAAATATCTTAAAAATTTAACATTAATTCGTTTTTATTGAATGAAAATTGGAATAGAATCAATTTTTATGAATTTTAATTCAAAATATTCACGATCAAATTAATATATTACTAATAACAAAACATTAATTTTAATGCAATTCTTACCCAAATATCGACCCAACAATTAATATTTTGTTAAATAAAGAATAGTATTTACCTTTGGTGCAGTTTTTGAAAAAAGCATTACGAAAAAAATCAATAGAAAGATCAATGAAAAAATATATCATTGCAGCCGCTTTTATTATCGGAACCGGCGCAGTTATTACCACCACCGTACAATCCTGCACCACTCTCGCAACAAGTGATATGGGACTTTCCATTATCAAGAGGATGCTTTTGAATGGTATTGATAAAGGAATGGGAGTATATGCAAACAAAGAAGCATTTCTACAGAATAATATGGTAGATAAGGCCCTTCCAAAGGAACTTAGAGACATTAACTCTATGCTTGAAAAAATTGCGCCTTCATTGGTTGCCAAAGAGAGAGATTATATTGCGCAGGCAGCTGCATATACGGTAACTACCTCTAAACCGATTTTAGAAGGTGCCGTCAACAGCCTTAATGCTCAGGATGTCACCAGAATTATTCAGGGGACAACTGCTACACAGATTCTGAAAGAAAAAACATCTCAACAGCTTGTAGCTGCCATTGCTCCGAAAGTAGATGAAAAACTGAACGAGTACGGAATCGTAAAAACAATCAATACAGCCTTAGCAGGAAACAATTTTCTGGGGAGTCTTTTAGTAGGAAACAAGAACACTGTAAACTCCGGTGGATTGAGCCAACTTGCCTCTGAGCAGCTTGTGAACGGCTTGTTCAATATCATTGAAGATTACGAGCACCAGAATTCCAAATCCCTATTGGGGCCATTTGGAAAATAGGAATTTTTTCGCTATATTTATATTATATTAACTATTGCAGATGGATATATTACAAGGAAATCAACACGCAAGTCCTGAGGATTTTTACAAGTCCTTAAAGGACAAACTGGAAGGTCATCACGATTTTCCTGAGGATTATTTATTTAAATTTATTGTTCCCACAGATCAGTCAAAATTAACTGAGATTTACAAAGTTTTTGATGGTATCAAGTTTACATTGGGGAACCGAGAAAGCAAAAATGGAAAATATACGGCCTGCAACATTAATGCATTTGTACTGGATGCAGATCAGGTTGTACATATTTATAAAGAAGTAGCAAAAGTAGAAGGCGTTATTCTATTATAAAAAAGCAATAGCCGTTTCATCATCGTGAAACGGTTTTTTATTTCCAGAAAACATAGACAATAGCATGATGAACATTCCATTGATTTTATTTAGTAGTGTTGTAGTGATTTCTTCGATAAGCTGTGTTCATCAGAACAAGAGTGAGAATCATACAATAAATACATCCACCGTGATTCAACAACAAAAAATTGAAAAGATTGAGCTAACAGAACAAACAAGAGGCTTTAGAAGAAGTATAGTACTTACTCCTGCTTCAAAGACCATCAATACGAATGAAGAAGTTGTCAGTTCTAAAATAGCTTCTTCTGAATGGGCTAAGATTTCCAAACTGGTTGAAACCATTGATTTAAAACAAATATCAAGACTACAATCCCCCACTACAGGCAGAAATTCTGATCGTGCGCTGGCTTCTTCTATAATCATCACTTCCGAAGGGACAGAGTATACTTCTTCAAGTTTTGATTCAGGAAAGCCACCTAAGGAGCTAGAAGCTTTATATAATGCTATTGAGATCAAAGAGGAAAAGTAATAAAATACCAGACATAAAAAAACTGCTCTTTTCACAGAGCAGTTTTCTTATTTATTTTTCAATAAAAAATTTTACATTTTCAAGCGGTCTTCCCAGCATAGCGACTGAGCCTTTCACCAGAATCGGCCTTTGGATCAGTGAAGGATTTTCGGATAGAATTTTAATCCATTCTTCTTCGGAATAACTCTTATCTGCATAGTTTTCTGTATACAGCTTATCCATCTTACGGATAATGTGAAAAACGCTTTGATTCAACTTCTTCAAAACTGTTTTGATCTCCAGAATACTTAACGGATCTTCAATGATATTAATAATCTCAAAAGGCACTCCGTTTTCATCAAGATACTCCAATACAGCATTTGATTTTGAACAGTTCCCGTTGTGTAAGACTTTAACTAACATTTTTAATTGTTTTTAAAAATTAAACTCGCCTATAACAAATGTAAGAAGATTAATCCTGAAGGATTCTTAATATTCTGATAAATGTTTGTTAAAACAACCCGTGAAGTTCGGCTTCAATTTTTTCAAGAATCAATCCGAAATCTTCAGGTTTTTCAACAAAATCAAGGTCGTCTACTTCAATAATAAGGAGCTTTCCCTCGGTATAATTTGAGATCCACTTTTCGTATTTCTGGTTCAGCTTTGATAGATATTCAATACTGATAGATGCTTCATATTCACGTCCTCTTTTATAGATCTTTTTTACGAGATTAGGAACGTCTGATTTTAGATAGATCAAAAGATCAGGAGCTGAAACAAAAGATTTCATCAGATCAAAAACTGAGGAATAGTTATTAAAATCCCTGTCTGAAAGAAGATTCATATCATTTAAGTTTTCTGCAAAAATATGGGCATCTTCATAAATGGTACGGTCCTGAATAATATTTTTACCACTTTCTCTGATCTCTTTTACCTGACGGAATCTGCTTCCCAGGAAGTACACCTGCAGTGCGAAACTCCACTTGCTCATATCCGAATAAAAATCCTCCAGATAAGGATTATGATCTACATCTTCAAATTGTGCATCCCATCCGTAATGCTTGGAAAGCATGGTAGTCAAAGTTGTTTTTCCTGCTCCAATGTTTCCTGTAACTGCAATGTGCATATTCTTTTTCCTTGTATTTACTGATTAATTGATAAGCTTTTCCAGGCCTTCAGTCTGAACTTCGGAAGCAGTTTCAATCAATTTTTCTAAAGCATTGTCTGAAGACTTCTCCGTTTTTATTCCTTCCTTATTCTCCTGAGGTTTCTCAGTAGGTTCCGGTTGAAAATCCAGCTGTTTTTGCCTTTTGGCTTTTTCTACTTTTTCAAGGCTGTAAAGATAGAGTTTGTTGGCCTTGATTTCAAAATAAGAAAGGATGTTTTTATCCACAATTTGTGCATCCTGGTCATCGAAAATTATCGATATTCCTTTTTCGGGAATATATTTTGAAATGGAGTTATTGGAGATCACCAGAATATTATCGTTCTCTCTTCTGAACCTCTTTCCGTTATCTATAGGAGCTTCAAAGAGTTTTTCAAATTTAAGACTGTATATTCTGATATGTTTTCTGGTCAGAATATAGACTTTTCCCTCGTACACTAAAAGATCCATCAAATCATCGAAGCTGACATCAAAAGGATACGAATTGATTGTTGTATCGTTTCTGAAATTATATTGTATCAGACGCTTAGTACTATCATCCAAGAGCCACATTTGCTGAAGATCTTCGGCATAAGCCATTCTGATAAATCCAAATTTCTGTTTGAAATCTACCCGTTGGATCTCGTTCATGTTTTGATCTACAAATTTCATTTCCTGCGCATTTTCTGAAAAAAGAGGAACGTTGAGCGGATTCTGGACCGTTTGTATTTTATAGGGAACTGTAAGCATCATCTGCCCGATCTGTTTACCTAAAGAATCGTATTTCGTAAGACTAAAGTCTTTATTTTTATAGATATACAGATTTCCGTAGTCGTCGGCCAACAGATCTTTAGCTTCCTTCAGTTTCAAAGTGTCTAAAGGAATGATATTCTGTCCGAATGCTGTACAGAAAAGGAAAAAAAATAGTATGTTTAAAAACTTCACTCTGCTTTTTTAATGTGTTCAATATACTGAAAAATAATTTCATCCAAAAGGTCATTTTAGGAAACAATACGATCCTTGCCATTCACTAAAATGATTGTTCAAATTACCATTTATTTTTGAGGCATTTTGTAGATTGATTGTTTAATTATTGAATCTGAACTTCGTAAATTTTAGGCCACCTCTTACCTGTTATAAGCATATTTTCACCTTTAAAAGCAATTCCGTTCAATACATTTTCGCTATCGCCACGGCTATTTTCTTTAGTAATTTGTGTAAAATCAAATTTTCCTACAACTTCACCGGTTGCAGGATCGATCTTTAGAACAAAAGGTTTGTGCCATACATTTGAATAAATAAATCCGTTGTGGTACTCGAGCTCATTCAACTGATCATAGGTTTGAGAACTTCCGGCTACGGAAACGGTCTTTACAACTTTTGAAGGGTCTGCAACATCCAGAAAGTAAAGGTTTTTTGAGCCGTCTGTAGCAATCAGATTTTTCCCGTCATAGGTTAATCCCCAACCTTCTCCTATGATATTCGGCAAAGGAAATTCGGAAAGTTTTTCCAGGGTATTTTTATCATAGACAAGGCCAATTTTATTCTTATAAGTAAGCTGATAAATTTTATCTCCCACAATAGTACAGCCTTCAGAAAAGATTTTAGCAGGCTGCTTTCTAACAATTGAAGGAACTTTTGAACCTAATATATATTTTATAAGCTGAGAAGATCCTTCGATCCCATCACTTTCATAAACGGTATTTCCTTCTACTACAAATCCTTCAATAAAATTATTCCGGTCATGCAGATATTCTGCTACAACTTTATACGGAATAGTCTGTTCTTTATTTTTTGTAAATACGTTGATGGTGGCATCCTGATTGAGGGTTTCTCCATTTTTCGTTTTAATCTCAAAAATGACATTGTTATCGCCTAATCTGAAAAATTTCGGGTCTACAACTAAACTGGAGGTTTCTTTATCTTCTAAATTGATGGTGATAGATGCCGCATTATCGGTTACTTCTTTTGGAAGTTGAAGTTTATCTCCAAAATGATATCCTTTTTCTTCTTTTGCGTTGTTGTAATCTGCCAGCACGTCAAGCATCTTTTCATTTTTGTTGCATGACATCAGGAGAAGAACATTGGCCAGACCAGTTATTATATTCAGTTTTATAATACTTTTTATCATTTTTCAAAAATACTAAAATTTAATCCTTACAATGAAAATAGCGTCCACTAAGGAACGCTATTTTATATCTGTATTGTATTATTTTCTATTATTTGATCTGAACTTCATAGATTTTCGGCCAGTTCTTACCTGTAACCAGCATATTTTCACCTTTAAAAGCAATTCCGTTCAATACATCATCACTTCCTTTGGTATTCTGTTTCGCAATTTCTGTGAAATCAAATGTTCCAACCACTTCTCCTGTGGCAGGGTTAATTTTTAAAATAATCGGCTTTTGCCATACATTGGCATAGATAAATCCGTTGTGGTATTCCAGTTCGTTCAACTGATCATAAGCCTGAGAGCTTCCTGCTACAGCGATATATTTCACCACTTTTGAAGGATCATTTACATCAAGGAAATACAATAGTTTGCTTCCATCCGAAGCAATCAGGTTTTTCCCATCATACGTTAATCCCCAACCTTCCCCTAAAACGTTAGGATAAGGAAATTCAGAAAGGAGTTTTAAAGAGCTTTTATCATAAATGTATCCTTTTTTGCTTTGCCACGTCAGTTGGTAAACTTTGTCTCCCACAATAGTACTTCCTTCGGAAAAATCTTCTTGAGCCTGCTTGGTAGAAGCCAAAGGTGTAGTGGTTCCCAAAGTATATTTTAAGATTTGTGACGATCCGTTCTGCCCATCACTTTCATAGATGGTATTTCCTTCAACCTGGAATCCCTGTACAAAGTTTTTTGGGTCGTGAGGATATTCAGCAATAATCTGATATGCTATATTTTTTTCAGGATTTTTTGCAAATACATTGATGGTAGCATCCTGATTCAGGACTTCTCCTCCTTTTTTCTTAACATTAAAGGTGACTGCATTATCTCCTAACGTGAAAAACTTAGGATCAATAGTCAAATTGGTTGTTTCTTTATCTCCGAAACTTATTGTTACACTTTCTGCATTATCAGTGACTTCTTTTGGAAGCTCCAGCTTGTCTCCAAAATGATATCCCTTTGCTTCCATCGAGGTATTATAGGTACTCAGCGTATTAAGAATCTCTTTATCCTTATTACAAGACACCAGTAATACAAAGGCTGCGAAACCTACTATTATATTTTTTTTCATTGAATTTCTAAATATTTCCCCAAAAATAGCAAATTTTATTCCGTATTGCCAATATTATCGACGTTTTCCCCAAATTGCAGGATATAGCCGTTGTTATCATAGATTGCAAATTCTCTCATCCCCCAATCAAAGGTCTCGATTTCATAGCAGATTTTAGCTTTTGTTTTAAGGTCTTCCCAAAGTTTATCCACTGTTTCTACATTGAAATAAAATGATCCTGAAAAGCCGATTCCGGAAGTCTTTTCATGGTGATTAGGCTGGGAAAGCATAATAAAGACTTCGTCTTTTTGAAGTGAAGCCCACTGCCAATCGTCGTTTTTAGCCAGTAATGTAAAACCAAGAATATGGGTATAAAATTCGATGGTTTCCTTCAGATTTTCTGTCCAGAAAATAGGCCGTAATCCTGTAAACTTTGTCATCATGGTTGTGGTTTAAAAGTATTTTTATGGATTTTCATATTAAGGCTAATCCATGTTTCTTCATCAATTTTAACTTCACTCTTCACGTTAGGATCGAAGGTAAAGCCTACTTTTTATAGCATTCAATGGCGCCGGTATTCCAGTCGTAAACATTGAGCTCTGCTGTTTCTTTATCGAAATGGGTAAAACCGTACTTCAGAAGTTCATGCATTACTTTTTTACCATATCCTTTACCTCTGTTGTTTTCATCCCAAATAAGAATTCTTCCGAGGAGAAATGTCTCTTCTTTTAAAAAGATTTGCGCATGCCCTATGGTATTCTGTTGGGTTTGATCTATGATATTGAATAATGTTCTGTTGTTGTCACACAAATCCTTTTCCAACTGAGTTTCTGTAAGGGGAAAATGATACCTGGGCCCTGCAAACTGAAGAAGCATTTTAGCATCTTTTATTTGAGAGATAAGCATTCGAGCGTCCTGAATGGTAAAAAGCTGTAATTCAATCATGATCTATTTTTCTACATATTCTTTTAAACTTTGACCGATAATGGTGTTCCATCCTCCTGTAAAGCTTTCTCTTGAGAAGCCATCACCAAGATCTTTAAAGTTTTCAATATCTTCATGGGTTAGCTTTACTAAAGTTTGTTCGTCTTTCGGCTGTAATTCCCAAGTCACTATGGTTTTCAGTGTTGAAAAATCCGGATAAGACCATGTGTGTTTTAGTTTCTGATTAGGTATTATTTCTAAAATCTCTCCGTGATGGTGGTATTTATTGGCTCCGCCCGGTTCATAGAAATTAAATTCTTTCCCTGTTCCCAATACAAAATCCTGAATATCAAAGTACCAGAATTTCATTTTTATCGGTTAATGCTTTCCATACTTTTTCAGCCGGAGCATTTATGTCATACTGAACAATGATCGGTTCACTCATAGTATTGATTTAATAGATTTAAGTCTTCATCTTCCCAATCAAGGTAAAACGTTTATGCATTCTAAGCTAAAAATTATCCATGTGAAAATCCGGTGATTTTGGCTTCATCAAAATCCAACTGCATTTCAATGGTTCTCATCACGTGATCATCAAAGATTTTCTCTCTTTTCATCCTGTGCAATTCGTTTCTCTGGGCCTGAATGATCTGGCGCAACACATCTTTGTTTTGATTAATTGCTGTGACATAATCTCCCGTAGATGCCATACATTGAGCTTTATCTGCCATCAGCATCATTTCATTTTCAAGTTTATGCTTTTGGTGACGTACCAGGCTATTGGTCACTGTCAGCTCGGAAAATTCATTTTCCAGTTTGTGTAAAGCTGTTTCTTTTAGCTTACGCATCAGAATGACCTCCTGTTTTTCCTCTGGCAATTCACTTCCGGCATCCTGAATGTTCAACAATTTCAGGATGGGGCTTAACAATAAACCCTGTCCTACCAAAGTGATCAATATAATAACGAAAGTTACGAATAAAATGATATTTCGGTGCGGAAATGCATCTCCATTTGGTAAAAATGCAGGAATGGACAATGCAGCTGCTAAAGAAACCACTCCTCTCATCGCTGCAAAACTGATGATAAAGGGCTCTCTCCAATCCGGCTTGGGAACTTTTAATCTTAATTCTTTGGAACAAACTCTGGGAAAATACATTAAGGCATAGCTGTACAGTATTCTTGTTCCGATGATAGCTCCGCCAATGACAACGCTGTAGAATATTCCTTCAGAAATAGTATAGTCTTTCAAACCTTCCACAACGATAGGAAGCTCCAGACCAATAAGGATGAAGATGATGGTATTCATTAAAAATATCAGAACACTCCAAACGTTCCCCGACTGAATTCTCGAGGTATGGCTTAAATAACAATGGGAGTTATAAGACATCAGCAGTCCTCCTGCAACCACCGCCAGTACCCCTGAAAAATGGAAATGCTCTGCTCCCACGTACATAATGTAAGGTACGATAAGGGTAATAATGGTATCTATGTTGGAATTGGTTGGGATGATTCTCAATAAAGCTCCAAACAGAAATCCTACGGCAACCCCTATGGCAATTCCGCCAATAGCCATCGTAAAGAAGTCCTGAACAGCGTCTCTCCAGATAAACTGTCCTGAAATAACTGCTGCAAGAGCAAATTTAAAAACAATTAAACTCGAAGCATCATTGATCAAACTTTCCCCTTCCAAAATACTGGTGATCTTTTTAGGAATTTTCATATGCTTCAATACCGAAGTTGCTGCTACGGCATCTGGTGGCGAATTTACTCCTCCCAGCAGGAATCCCATTGCTACTGTAAGCCCTGGAATAATGGAAGAAGAAAGGTAAGCCACTACAATGGAAGTAAGAAATACCAAACCGAAAGCCATGGAAAAAATCTGCTTTCTCCATTTGTGAAAATCCTGCCAGGAAGTAAACCAAGCCGCTTCAAATAAGATAGGCGGCAGAAAAATAAGGAAAACCAGATCCGGCTCTATTTCCACACGGGGCATTCCTGGAATAAAGCTTATGAGCAATCCTGCAATAACCAGAAAAATAGGATAAGCCACCTTCAGCTTCTGCCCGATCATTACTAATATCATTACAGACAGTAAGACGACAATGGATATGATAACATAGCTGTGAATCATTTTGATGTTGTTTTTTTAAGTGTTGTTTTTAAGTAAGTTCTTGATAAAACGTTATTGAATACTTTAGATGATATATTTTTTATCTAAACCTTATAGGTTTAAAGTAGTCCTTATGTTGAGTTTTTAAAGCACAATATTATTTTTTGGAGTGATAGCGGGTGGAAGTTCTGCCTCATCCAGCATATCTCTCATGTCAATTTCAATTGTTCGGCTGATCTGGGTAATCGGGACGTCGTTCGGACTTCCTTCAAAAGGGTTTACAGAAGCTTCGCCTACACTGTCAAGGGTATGAAAGCACCATGTTACCAATAGTGAAAAAGGAATATTAAACCACAATGTCCAGCCCTCTACCATTGTTCCTTCTCCCAGTTTATCAAATTCCTTCAACAGTCCGAAAGGAACGAAAATGATGAATAAAAGCAAAAGATAAGTCGTAATAGAAGAAAAGTTCCTTGGGTAAGGAAAGTTTTTAATTCGCTCTGTTTTCCCTTGATTATCGGTAAATTTTACAAGCTGCTGGTTGATCTGCGTCCATTGAAAATCATTAATTTCTCCTTTCTCATAAGCTTCGGACAGCTGTTTGCTTTGGGCAGCCATCAACTGTGTTGCTCTGTTTTTTTTGCTTAGAATATATTTAAGCTCATCGTCTGAAAGGTATTTTTCTAATTCTTCGTCCAGTTTTGTAAGTCTTTCCGGAATATCATATTTCTTTGAATATTCGTCAAACTGAACGGTTCCCATGTTTTCCCAAGCTCTGGGCTCACGAAGCTGAAACCTTAGAGCAGTAAGCCAGGAATAATGACGCAGAAACATTTGATTTACTGTATCCGGATCCTTTGAAATAAGGGCATCTCTAAGAATATACCCAAAGCTTCGGCTATCATTGATGATAGCTCCATAGATCTGTCTTGCTTCCCACAATCTGCTGTAGCTGGCATTGTTTTTAAATCCTACAATGAAAGCAACCGCGGTTCCCATGATAGCGATAGGCTGCCATGGTACGGAAAGAAACTTCCAACCAAAAAAGTACAGAACTGTTGGAATTGCGGATAATAACGTAAGTGCGTAGATGCTGCGCCTGGTCCATACTATGAACTCACGCGCTCCAAATCTTTTCCCTGAATGCATATGTGTTTATTTAATTGTATAAATGATATTTTATAAAATTACGATTTCATTTTTCATCCCGGCATTCAGTAAAAAAGGATTACTAATTTCGGGTAAATGGTATGTTGTTATAAAAACCGATTTGAATCTGACCACGGTTTCTGTTTTCCTGAATTTGATTCATATATCCGGCTTCTACTCTCATATTTTTATTGATGACATATCCTAAGGCACCATACACTCGGTTCCTGTCGAAAACCGGGCTGTTGAAATGCAGAAATATTTCATTATACACTGAAGCGTAGATCGTTTTGGGCAACATTTCTTTTTGAGTAATGGGGATATTGAAACCCAGCATATATCGAAATCTCATTCTGAAATCATCTTCCAGAAAACGTTCTTCCAAACGATAACGGTGTTGAATATTAAAACGTCCAAATTTCTGTTTTGTGATATATTGCTGGAAAATTCTGTGTTCGATATTTTCTTTCTTTTCTCCGTTTACATAGGGTTGGCTTAGAATAAAACCATATCCTAACAAAACATTATTATTGTTTTCAGTAAGGTCATATCCTACTCCTGTTCGGATGAGAAGCTGCTCCAGATCACCAATACCATCAAAATTACGGTACTGAATTTCATTATGCCAGTTCAGTTTTTTACTGATCTTATTATTTCCAAAGTACATATACCAGGCGCCAAGATCGTTTTTCTGTGCAAATGTTAAGAGGGAGCTTAATCCTAATACTGTAAAAGCCAACTTCGTAAAAACCTTTCTCATGTTTATCAATTACTATTATCTATCGTTTTTAACAAAATTAATAATTTAAATCAATAATAGCAAACAAATATTGAAGCAAACCTGAAAGTGGTTTGAGAAGCAAGTCATTTTAAATGTGTCACTTCATAAAATCATGACCCTCTATTATCCTGGAATATTTTCAACGAGAATATCTTGTCCTTTTTGATCAAAATAAGTACAGGTCATCTCCGCCAGGTTAATTGTCCAGCCAACCACTCCATTTGCTGCGCAATCGTTACAAAATTTGATATAATCTGTACCACCTTGCTGATGAAGTTTTAATCTTGCTTTAAAACTGTCGAGATCTAAATCATGAGAAATGGTCAAAGGATCGTATTTATTTCCGGTATGAACAGATTGGTTATCTGTATTGAAATATTCTGTATTGCCATCAGTAACATAAGCGGTGTAATGAGAAACACCCAGTTCTTTTATATCCTGGATATACTGTGGAAAATCTGCACCACTTTTTACTTTTTGATGCGCTGCTTTGATGTTTTCGATTGTAAATTTCATTCTTTTGTATTTTGCTGTTAATCCATTGATAAAAATAATATTAATTTTATCAGAAATACAAAAAAGTTATCTATTTACTGTTCAATCATACAATAAAAAGTTCAATATAAGCAAGAGTGCCAATATCTAAAAATGAAGGGTATGTGAGAGCGATAAGCCAAGAATTATCAATAAAATTTACTCAAATCTATCTTTTAAATAATTGGTATCTACAATTTTACTTTCTATGGCAAATACCACCAGACCGGCTGTATTTTTAGCTCCTGTTTTTAGAAGAAGGCTGTTTCGATGTCCTTCCACCGTTCTGGAACTTATAAAAAGCTGATCAGCGATTTCGGAAGTGCTGTATTGTTTGCAGATCAGTTCCAATACTTCTTTTTCACGTTTTGAGATGTGATTGGCATCAAATATACTGGAAACCTTCTTTTTAGGTTCTGTAAGGTTCTGATGAAGAGCTTCCATTACTTCAACATTATAGAAGAAACCTTTTTGATATACCTCTCTGATGGCATTTAACAGTTCTGCAGGGCTGGAATTTTTTTTAAGAAAAGAGCAGGCTCCCGACTGAATCATGTTGACAACAAAGGCTTTTGTATTATAACTGGTAAGGGCAATAATCTTGACTTGGGGATATTTAACATGAATTTGCTTCGTTGCTTCTACCCCATTGATTTCCGGCATATTAAGATCCATTAAAATAATATCCGGAAGTTCCTGGAGGATTGAAAGCGCATCAAGCAGTTCTTTTCCGTTGCTGAAATCACTAACCAATTCAATATCTTTTTCTCTCTGTATCAGCAATGTGATACCCTGGCGAAAGAGGGCTTCATCATCTACAGTTATGACACGGATTGTCTCTTTTTCCATCTTATAATTATTTAAAATGTAAATTCTACGGTGATTCCTTTATTGGTTTCACTTTCAATCTTCAGTGTACCGTTGATCAGTTCTACCCGGCTTCTGATGTTTCGAAGGCCTAGCCCTCCTTTCAATGTCCGCTCATCAAGGTTAAATCCTTTACCGTCATCTTTATAAATACAGGTATTTTTTCCATCTTTTCCAATAAACGCTATTTGAATGTGGCTACTTTCACCATGTTTTATAGAATTATTGATCAATTCCTGAAGAATCCTAAAGATATGCAAATTTTTCTCTTCCTCTGTTTTTGCAAAATACAAACTATTAGAGTAGGAAACCTGTAACGTTTTGGAAAGGTTAATTTCTGAGCAAAGAGCATCTATAGCAGCGTGCAGTCCAAATTTTTCTAAAATAGGAGGAAGTAAATCATGAGAAATCTGTCTGGCACTTTCTGCAGTTTTGTTAACGAGATGGATAATTTTATTTTTCAGATCATTATATTCTTCTCTTTCCAGATTATCAAAATCCAGAAGATGAATATTTAAAGAAACTACACTCAGCTTCGAGCTGATATCATCATGCAGGTCCTGAGCAATACGTAACCGCTCTTTTTCCTGAGCACCAATAATAGCATGGGTAAGGTCTTTCTCGTACCGTATTTCCAGCTCTTTCTTCTGAATAAGGTTTCTCGTTATTTTTTTGTTGGAAAAATAATAAAACAGAATTAGGGTAACAGCCAGTAAGGTAAACGCCAAAAAGGTGTATACAATAGTGGAAATAATAGCATTCTCATTCATCTTGTAAAATCATAACAGTAATTACACATTTTTTTTACGGGAAGAAAGATATTCTGTGAAAATAAAAATCTGATATACAATAAACATAACGACATTGAGGACCCATATTTCTTTATGCAGCTGACTATTCATTACTGTATAAAGGTTTCCGGACAAAAATATCACGGTACTGCTTATAAGATACAGCAAAAGCCCCAGGCTTATATAGTTGTATTTCTTCTGGGCGTCCAGCGTATTATATAAATGAAATAACGCCAGAATAATTATGGAATAGGACGTGACAAAAATTTCAAATAAGTTAAAAACATAATATTTTTCAGGATATAAAATATACTGTACAACAAGAACCGCCGGAATAATTACTAAAAGGAAACGGGCTGTTTTCTTTTGATAAGCTTCCGTAAGAATTTCATGAAAGAATAACCCCAACAACAGGAACTGTCCTATCAGATAATAATGGGAGAAAAAAAGGTTATTGATCTTCTGATAGTTTAATACATAAAATACAACTTCACATATTAACAGCCAGGCCAGATAACTTATAAAAAATGTATAGGCCCTTCCGGAGCCGAAAAAGCCTATACAGTATACCGCCAGATTAATCAGCAGGATGCCTTTTCCAACCAGCGACAATATTTCAATCCAATGATCCAATAATCCTAAGTTTTTGGAATTATCTTTCCCACCATCTATTCAGGGAACATACACTTGGGCAAGGTGTTGTCATATCATATACATAATAGCCTTTTTCATAGTCTACCATATCATTTCCTGAAGCATTAACGCCTACCAAAAGAAATTTAAACTCTCCTTCGTCATTAATTGCGTTATACCCTCTATATTCGGTAAACCCTGTATCTTTCATTAAGATATCGTTAACATCCTGAGCAGGAATTAAGTTAGCTTTTATCGACATTCCAGGAATATCTTTTCTACTTTGCCAGTTTGCAATCCAAGATTGAGCTTGATCCAGTGTTACTGCATGTTTTGGTAAATCCATAGTTTTTAGTTTTTTATTTAAATAATAGTTTTATTATGAATAGTGTTAATAAAAACACACACAATTTAGGAAAAAACACATTATAACGCCAAAATAAATGTATTTTATTTTCAATTTTACAGAATCTTTCTTTTTCTTTTCCAAAATTAGGATAATGTCCCCTTCTAACATTGCGTATTTCTACGGGTTTTCTAATTTGGCATTTTATACCCTGTTCTCTTTTTCTATTTCTCCGTTACTTTGATCTATACTTTAAGATAAAACTTTACCGCAGAATACACTGTCCCAATATTGTTTTATTCTAAAAATATTTTGAGAATACTAAGCCTAAAAATCCATATCATGAAAAAATTGACCTTTTTTGCGATTTTTGTTTTCATAAGCAATATTGCAGGTATGAATGCACAGACAACTACTGTAACTTTTGAAACCTCAACAGGCGGAAGCACAAGCTTTACCAGCAACGGATATGTATTTAATATTGTCTCACAGGCCGGAACATTCAGAATTCAATCCAATTATCCAGGTACTGGCTGGAATGGTACAGCCAATGACAATGTTTATATTGACAATACCGGAACAACCAACATCAATTCCCCATCTTTCAGTGTGAAAAGTACTTCTCTATTTACGGTATCAAAGTTTTGGGTGTTTCTGAGCAATACCGCTTTGAACCAATCTACCTCATCAGGAACGTTAATTATTACGGGAAAACTGGCAGGTATTACCAAATTCAGCACCACCAAAACATCAGGTTTTAATACTACATTTAATGCTACTGCCGGAACAACTGGAAATTTCAACGGATTTACTTTGATTGATCTTGCGACTCTGAACAATCAGAACAACAGCAATACAGTTATTGATGAAATCCAGCTGCAATCTACCGGAGGCTATGTTTATATGTGTCTGGATGCTTTTACCTGGTCAGCCACAGCGACATTGGGAACTTTTGAAAATAAATGGGAAGCAAAAACAAATGTATATCCCAATCCTACCTCAGGAATCTTCCATATTGATCTGAAAAAAAACAATCCGATTTCTATATACGATCAATCCGGAAGACTTGTAAAATCTGTAGACGCTTCAAAAGGTGAAAACAACATTGACATTACAGAACTACCGGATGGTGTTTATATCATTACCTCAGGAACAGAAAGCTATAAGATTATTAAAAAGAACTAAAATCTCAGAGAATACCAATCATCAGCTATACTATAAAAAAACCGACAGCTATCTGTCGGTTTATACGTATTTTGAATATCCATCTGTTTTTATGGATGTTGTTGCATTTTCGCAGGATCATCATAGTTCACCATCCAGTTGATTCCAAACTGATCTGAAAACATTCCGAAATAAGCGCCCCAAAATGTATCAGCCATTGGCATAGTTATCTGTCCGCCAGCAGAAAGACCATTGAACAGTTTATCAGCCTCTTCTTTAGATTCTGCATTGATAGAAACAGAGAAATTATTCCCAGCCTGAAAGTGAGAAGCCCACTCTCCTCCTGTATCACTTCCCATCAATACGGTTTCTTTAGAAATCGGAAGCGTTACGTGCATAATTTTATCTTTATCCTCTTCGGGCATTTCTTTGCCTTCCATTGGAGGCATTTCTCCAAAAGTACCCATGTAAGGATATTCTCCACCGAAAACTGATTTATAGAAATCGAATGCTTCTCTGCAGTTTCCGTTGAATGTTAAATAAACATTTACTGTTGCCATGATTGTTTTTTTATACGTTAAGTTTTTTATTGAATGTTGTTTCAGATCTTTTATGATCTGTGCTGATCGATCAAAATCATATTTCCATCCGGATCTTTCAGATAGATATGTTCAGGACCTGAAGTGGTTTCATCAGCTTCTTTTTCAATCTCTACTCCATTTTCTTTTAAATGCTTCTGAATCGTGCGTACATCATCAAAAGATTCAAGATTCTGCGCATTTTCATCCCATCCCGGATTGAAAGTAAGCATATTGCCATCAAACATCGCTTGAAAAAGGCCTATCAGCGTTGATCCGTTTTTCATAATCAGATAATTCTGTTCCGTATTTCCGGCCATGGCTGTAAAGCCGAGCTTTTCATAAAAGTCTTTAGATTTCTGCAGATCTTTCACACTTAAACTGATTGAAAATGCTCCTAATTTCATATGGTTATATTGGGTTATTTTAAAATTTGGATGATGATTATTGATTTTTAAGACGGGTTTTAAATTCCAGGGTTCCGTCGTAGCTTTTCCAGTCGCCGATTAATTCAATATACTCTCCTTCTACCTTTTCTGCTTTCCTATCCCATTTGAAGTTGTACACAAATTTTCCTTTCAGCATCCCTGAATGTTTTCCTTTGTTTTCTTCCGCCAGCTCATATTCTCCGAATACAGTTCCCTGTTTCTTAGCATCTTTATACTTCGAAATGGTAATCTTTCCTTCGAATTTTGCATAGTTGGCATCTACAAGAGTATATCCCGAAACAAAATATTCCTGATCATTCTTCTTGTTCTGCTCGGCAGTATTGATCTTGAGCTTAAGCTCCTGACCTTTGCTTCCGATTGTGCCTGTATAAGGCTTGCTTTTGTTGAGCCAAACATTTGAAATATCCGGCATCTGGCCCATGACGAAGTGAGCCGCAAAAATAAAGAGTAATAAAAGTTTTTTCATATTGTGAGGGGTCTAAACGCCAAATTGGGATAAATGGTGATTCAGGTGTTTTGCAAACATATTATTCCATTCCTGAGCTTTTAATTTTCCAAAAGAAAAAGATTCTTTACCATCGAAAGCATCTGCTCCCAACTGCTGAGTTTTCTGAATGAAACCGATAAGTCTTGTTTTTTCTTCGTGGAAGTTTTTTCTTCCCGTCACCAAAAACTGAGGAGAGGTAGGGGAATCTCTGGGATATGCTTTCTCTCCCACCACTTTAGATTTTACAAAAGTTTTTAAAATAAATTTTGCAATAGATCCCGGTTTCTTATGTTTTTCAGGTTCGTAAACCATTTCATAAGTGATGCAACAGTGTGCCAACATCTGGTCTACCGTCATTTTTCCCCATAAACCATGCGTATCTTCTACAAGCTTGTTGATTCTATCTATATATCTTTGAGCATCTTTCGCTTCAAATACATTTTCCATATTCTTTCTATTTTCTAACAGACAAATATATCAGTTTTTTTGTTTGATTTTATAGCCTGACACAATTTCGTTCAGGATTTGAAGATAGAAATAAAAGGATCTTTCCAATGTATTTAAAAGAAAGATATAACGGGTTCCAATTCAAGAATAAGGCAGACGTTTTTCCCGGCTTACTTTTTTATTCTTCCATCTTTTTCCCGGAAGTTTCTTCCAAAGCAACTTCCTGTGATGAAGCTTTTTTGAAGATCAGCCAAAGTTTAATTTTCAAAGCAATCCAACCTAAAATTGCATATATAATTAGAAGAATACTCAAATGTTTAAGATAAGGAAAAGTAAGTTCTACAGATCCTTTTTGAATCAGTAAAATCTTAAAAGCCTGTAAAAAAGGAGTCAACGGAATAATATTAGCAATAAACTGCACAAAAGCAGGCATCGCACTTAATGGCCATGTAAATCCACTGATAATGAAGGCCGGCGAGGCGATAACCATCAAAATCTGGGTAGCCTTCAATGCATCAGGAATAAGAATACTTACAAGTACTCCCAGAAATGAAGCGGAACCTACAAACACAGCGGTAAGAAGGATAAAGTTAAATATCCCTTCCGGCATAGGAACCCTGAAAATCATATGCATAAAGTAATAAACGCTGACGATAAGAATAGAAAACACCCAGATCGGAATTACTTTAATTAACATGGTAGGAAAAGCCCATCTTTTCATATTACGGTACTCTTTCACAAAGGATCCTCTTTCAAATTCTGCGGCAAAACTTACTGCCATGGCCAAAAGAATAACCTGTTGTAAAACCACCGCCAGCATTGCCGGCCACATAAAGATAAGATAGTTACCCGTTGTATTGAAAAGCGTTATATAATTGGCTTTGAAGGGCTCATACTGTGTGGCTGCTTTTGCAGCAGGCATTCCTGCTTTCTGAAGCGCTTTTATGGAAGCTCCTGCAGAAAATGTCCCTATGGTCAGCTGAAGAGCTTTGGAGGCAAAATTGGCAGTTAGAACGTTTCCGGTATTGATGTAAACATTGAGTTCCGGGTATTTTTTCTGAAGCATATCTCCTTCAAATCTGGAGGGGATGATCACCACTCCGGCTGCTTCATGTTTGATCACCTCATCTTTAATACTCAGAGGTTCCTGAAGGTATCTGATGATTTTGATACTTTTATTATCGTCCAGCATCTCTGTCAGCTGATTAGATAAAGGTGTATTATCTCTGTCGATTACCAATACAGGAGTATTTTCAACTTTTCCGCTTTTATAGACAAACCCCAGCAAAGTTGCATAAAAAACCGGTGCCAAAAAGAACACCGTCCTCAAGGTAGAATTGCCAATAAAAAGTTTGAACTCACGTTTTAAAAGACGGAAAAATTCTTTCATCTGTTTATTTTTATATTTTTAACGGAGAGGGAATGAATATTTCTGCCCTTCCCATTTCATATTATTTCAGGATAACATTTGCATTGACAAGGATATTTTTAGCCTTATTCATATCTTTTGGCTTCACTTTGATCTCATAAATTGCATCCTGAAGCTGATAATCCGGGTAAGCTGTTGTAATATCTGCGTATTTTGTCAATTGTTTGATGTATACGATATTTCCTGCCAGATTTTCTTTATTATAAACAACCTGCATATTCACATCCTGCCCTTTTTTATATTTTGAGATCGCACTTTCCGGAATAGTAAATCTGAAATAGGTACTTTCGGGAATATATCCGTTGAATAATGCAAATCCGGCAGTTGCCAGTTCTCCGGTATTCAGGCTGATGGTTTCTATTTCCATATTGTTGGTAGCAATGATATATCTTTCAGAATAGGCTACGTTGGCTTCCTGCAAAGCACCTTTAGCTTGAGATGCCTGCCCTGCCGCCATTTCTACTTTTTCGAAACGGGTTCCTCTTGTCACATCATCCAATTCTGCAACAACGGCATCATATTGAGCTTTTGCTCCTTGAAGCTTAGCATAAATTTCATCATGAGCCTGTGGAGACATTAAGCTGTCGCGGAACATATTATTGGCTCTCTTGTAAGATTTTTGGGCAAATTCGTATTGCTCTTTTAAGCCTTTATATTTTGCCTGCAGCTGTTTCATCTGATCTGCTGTAGCTCCATTTTTTGCCATTTGTTCCTGAGCTGTGGCAGCATTCACTGCTCCCTGGGCCTGGGCTATTTTTGCGGAAACTTCAGGTACATCAAGCTGAGCCAGGGTATCTCCTTTTTTCACTGTTTGTCCTTCAGCAACGTATATTTTTACAATTCTTCCGGTAACTTTAGGAGCAAAGGAGATTACATCCTTTTTGGTTTTTCCTTCAGGTTCCGTGATCTTTTCATTTTTCTTGTCACAGCTTCCCAGTATCAACAGAGCAGCAAAGAGTATAGATATATTTTTAGGCATCATTTTCAATTTTAAGGGATTAAATAAAGTTTGGTGATATCCAGCTCCTGGGTAGACCTCATAAGTTCTATTCCTGCTCTTCTCTGGTTAAAAATTGCGTTCTGATATTCAAGCTCGGCCGCTTCCAGATCATTTTCTGCATCAATGAGCTGTGAGGATTTGCTCATCCCATATCTGAATTCTTTTTCAGCCTGCACCAAAGCACTTTTTGCCAGTTCTTTTTCTTTAGCTTTTAAAGTGATCTGAGCGGAAGCAATGTCATAATTGGTTTTATTGTTAGCCAAATTTAGAGTCAGCTTTTTTAAAGCATCTTCTTTCTGGTTCTGCAATACTTCTTTTCCGACTTTCGCTGTTTCTTCGGCATGTTTTCCTTCTTTTCCGTCAAAGATTTCCCACTTGAATCCAACTCCTGCCGTAATAAGGGGAAGCACATTGATATTATTGGGTCTCCAATCCAGTTTTTTGCCTTCATATCCAAGCAAAGGAACGGCAGGAATTATGTTTTCAGAACTTTTGATATGGCTTCCGTAAAGACCGATATAATAGGCAGACGCCATTAACTGTACTTTAGGAATCATCCATGTTTTTTCAGCTTTGATCTTATAATCTGCTGCAGTGATCCCGTGATCCAGCGCGCGGATCTCAGCCCTTTGTTCTATTCCTTTTTCTGCTGTGAGAAGCTCTACCGGAGATAAGGCAGGATCGATCATTTTAAGACGTTCTCTGTTGATTCCTGTTAAAATATAGAGCTGGGTAAGGAGAAGTTCTTTTTTTCCTTCGTATTCTACCAGTTTAGCATTTAACGTAGCCTGAGCCAATTCTATCTTCTTATGATCATAAGGAGTGATCAGTCCGTAGCCCAGTGCTTTATCGGCTGTCTTTTTATTAATGTCCAGTCTTTTGGTACTTTCGTCCAGAACTTTTTTGGACTGATGAATCAATGCCAGCTGATCATAAGCTTTAGAAATGGTAGCCACGACTTCGTCTTTTGTTTTTTCCAGCAGGATGTCTTCAGACTTTTTCTTTTCTTCAACGGCTTTTTTCAGGTATTTCACTTTTCCTCCGGAATACAGAAGCATTTTAGCATCGGCTTTTGCTATACCGGAAAATCCTGACACGTTGAAATTGTTATTAAAAGCACCTTCTGGAATGTTGATAAAAGGAGCAAGGTTAATTTCCGGCGAGGTTAATCTTGCCGTTCCGTTGAGATACCCTGCTTTTCCACTCAGTTCAAGAGTAGGTAAGAAAATATCCTTTAGCTTATGTTCATCAAGGTCGGTAAGTTTATTTTGGGTAATCTGCATTTTGAGATCCGAATCCCGAACCATGGCGCTGTCTAGAAGTTCCTTAAAATCAGGAGCAGACTGTGACCAACCCAAAGCAGGAAAAGCCAAAAAACCAAACGTAAAAATCAATAAATTGTTTTTCATGGCTTATGTTTATAACAAATATAATGCAAAAAATGTTAAAATACTTAAAGATAATTCCACAATACAGTGAATTTAAAGTAAGTTTAAAATATGTTTAAGTGAAACACCTTTACAAACAAAGTTTTGGCTAAAGTGTTTAAATGTTAATTAAAACTTAAAAATTTTTGAAAAAATATTTAACTCTACTTTTTTCCACTCTCCATTTTTGTGTTTTTTTGAGGAAATAAAGGGGGTAAAATAATATTTGATCTGAAAACTTACTGTATATTTTATTTTGAATTTTGGAAGCTGGATTCCTGTGGAATGACAAACTGGATGGATATACATTGCTAGCAATTAAAAACGAAAACTCCCCACATTACTGTGAGGAGCTTGTTTATAATAAGCTTGCAAATTTTACTTTTGAACTGCTTTTTTCATCGTATTATCTGGGCGTAAAACTCTGTAACGAACTTCGATATCTTTTGGTACATAGAATACCAATGGCAGTTTACTGTTGTATCTTACGATTTCAGGTTTTAAAGAAACGAACTTTTTGGTCTGTTTCTTATCCAGACAGCCCATTAATGTACCGGCTGTTTCTCCTTTAGACTCTACTTCGTAGTAGTTGTAGCCCCATCCCTGAAGGTCCTGATTTTTCATGTCTCCCATCAGAAAATAATTGTTACAGTCTAACATTTTTTCCATTCCTACAAAAAGCTCAACTTTTAAATCGTTTTCGTTTTTTTCTATAGGAAGCTGAATATACACTTGTTTATATCCATCTTTTGCTTTTGGGAACATTTCAATCTGTAGTTTTTCAAACCTTTCAGCTTTCTTTTGAGCGAAAGCATTTACACCGATCATTAAAATCAATCCTGTAATTAAAGTTTTAGAAAATTTCATCTTTTAATAATTTTTTTAATTGATATTACTATAATTCCAAAAATCATTCCAAAATTAAACAATTGTTTGGTTTTTTATTTTATTTCTGTTTTATAAACCATTCTGTAATAAAAAAGCTGTAGTAAAAATTACTACAGCTCTTTTATCATTTATTCTGAAATGGCAACATTACTTCCTTTCGTATGAGCATTCATCTGCGGCGCGTAGTAATTCTGCATGGTTGTAATTCCGTTGGAGAATTTTCCTGCAGCATTGGCTACAACATCATATTCAAAAACATATTTTCCTTTCGGCATATATTGAATATAGAAGTTGGTAGAAGCATCTTTTGTAGACTGATAATAGCCCAGATTATTCTTCCACTGATACCCTGATAGTACGTCTAGAGGTTCAAATCCTGCAGCACGCATATCTTTAATATGAATAAATTCCATTGCTCTGTCTGTATTCAGTATCATTCTTACGGTTACTTTATCACCTACTTTCAACGGGGTTTCGGTAGATATTTTCTGAAGTTCTTCTCCGTTTACGGTTTTCACTTTTTTATAAAGTTCTTTGGTTACCGAGATATAGTTTTCTGAAGATTTCACTTTATCCAGGTCTTCGTAATACTGCCAGAATAACCCTCCCTGAACAATACCCGGACCAGGTTTCGTAACGGTAACAGTAGCCAGATTCTTATCAATAGTCTCTGTTTTTACTGTTGATTTCACATATCCCGTCGCCTGAATTTGAGGAGCCAATTCTTTGCCACCCCAAACGATCGTCGCTTTATCACTTTCTGTACCCGTCCATGATTTCCCTGAGTTCAGAATGGTGAAGATCACTTCTGAGGTTCCTCTTGAGCTTCCCCACGAATTGACTTCTTTCTGAGTAATAAGCCAGATTTTCATCTCTTCAATAAATTGCTGATCATTAGGTTTCAACTTATTGAAAGCTTCCAATGCTCCAGCATGATTCACTACTTTTGAACCAAACCATCCCCAGTCGTTCAGATTCTGTTTCCAGTAAACACCTTGTGTTTTAGTGTCTGTGGATGTTTCTTTCAGGTAAGTCATGAGCTTATCAGATACCGTTTTCAGATCATAATTATTCATAAGCAATGCCGCTCTGTGCAATCCGAAGAATGTGAAGTCTGTGATTTTTGCTGTTTTAGCTTTTTGTTTCACCAGCGATTTCAAAGTGGCTCCTTTTCCTGTTAACGGATATTCTTTTTCCCAGTAGTTTCTGGTATCAAGATAGTCGAGCGTCCAGTTATTCCAAATGTTTCCTTTCTTCACATCTGCATATTTATTGATCTCAGTATCTACATAGCGGATCAGTTTTGACACTAAGTCTTTCTGATCTTCATTTTGGTAATCTTTCACATTATCTTTTAACCATGAATTGATTTTCCCAAGATTTTTAAGAATATATAATGAAGTTCCGTATGAACTTGGATATCCTTGATACCATGAGAATCCACCATCAGGGTTCTGCAATTCTCTGAAATCATCCCAATCCTGATTGATAGAGTTTTTCATCGTATTGGCATCAAACAGCAACGAAAGTTTCTGCATTTGCTCTCCTTCATTTTTACTTTCCAGAATCCAAGGCGTTTCTTCCAGTAAAAGCTGTTTTAATTCCTGATTTTTTTCAAGGTTTGAGTTCAGCAGTCCTTTATTCTGATATTCCTCGAAAACGGTCTTCATTTTAGGATTAGCTTTGAATATTTCGGAAGCCAATACATCGGCAAACCATTTGTTGAAGATAACATCAGCAGAATTATTCTGGTCGTTTTTCAAACTTGGAAGTGCAAACATAATTTCCCAAATAGGATTGGTTGTCAGTTCCAACGTATTGGAAACATTAGAAGCTGTAGCTGACGTATTATTTTTAAGATTATCAATTACAAATGTTTTTGTTTCTCCTTCTTTCACAAATACAGGCACAGCATCGGTTACCAGCATTCTGTTGGGCAATATGGCAACCGCTTTTTGTTCTCCGTCTGAATAAGCTCCAGCTTTTGCTACCACCTTCAGGATAATGGACGAAATATTGTTAGGAACCTTCAATTTCCATGTAAGGGCTCCGTTTCCGTTTTCATTCAAATCAAAATTTTGAGTTCCTGATGAAAGTCCGAATTTTGAAGAAATATTTTCATTGGTAAAGGCATCCAAAATCTGCAATTCTGCCGATCCGCTCAGTTTTTTATTGGTAAGATTGGATAGTTTGGATTGTAGATTCAGTTCGTCTCCTTCTCTTAAAAACCTAGGATAGTTTGGTGTTACAGAAAATTCTTTCTGGGTAACAACTTCTTTCTCCAAACTGGCGGCTCTAGCATCTTTAGTATGGGCTAGGAACATCAGTTTCCATTTTGTAAGGGCTTCCGGAGAAGTAAATTCAAAATTTACATTTCCTTCTGCGTCTGTTTTTAAATCTGGATAGAAAAATGCTGTTTCATTTAAGTTTTGACGAACAGCGACTTTGTCCAGCTCTTTTTGTGTGTGACCCTGATCTAAAACACCGTCTGGACCAGATTCCATTTTTGGAGCTTTGGAAGGCTCCGGAACCACATTCTGAACAATTTCAATTTTATCTTCCATAGCATCCTTTCTCATCACCATTCTCGCTTTTGCTCTTACAGATGGCGCTGGCATTGGCGAATAGCCTGCAGTCATTACAACATTATTACTTCTCGGAATATTTCCACGATAGAACTCGAATACCTCACCTCCATCAAACCAGTTAAAATAAGGAATCTCTACAGAGTTACTGCCAAAATATTTCATTCTTTTCTCATAAGTGCTTTGCTCCAGATAATTCTGAATCCCATATGAAACTACTCTCTTAACAGGTGAATATAATCTGTTCCAGCTATAATTATTAGCAGCAAATTGATCCAGAGACATATCGTACATATTGGCCAAAACCTCGGCATTGATTTTCTCTTTATCATTTCCTGTTACCTTTACACTCCATTTTTCTTTTGAGTTAGGCTCTATTTTATCTCTGAAAGTAACCGTTTCTATTTTTAAAGGGCTTTCGGTATCTTTAATTTTTAAAACAACATTCTTAGTGTTGATGTCGTTGAAGGCTACCATTTGAAACTGAATATTCAGGTCAGAAACTTCTTTATCTTTTGGAGCTTCAATTGTATATTCGAGAATTCCTTTTTTAAAGGTATGGGTTTCTGTAATTGTTTTTCCTGATCCGTTCTGTACAAAGACATTTACCAAAGCATCAGGAACTGCAGAAAACACATAGATCTTCGCTTTTTCACCTCTTACAATTTCGTCTTTTGGTGCAATGACGGTAAGGAATGTTTTTTGAGCAGGTTTTAACATTGTTTTATCCCAAACACTGAAATACTGCGATGACTTTATGGTATCTTTTCCTTCGATATTGAAGAGTTCAAGCTGATAATCTCCTGCTTCCAATTTTCCGAGATCCAGATCATTATCGGCGGAAGGCTGTTGTTGTCTTTCTACAAGAACTTTTTCTGTTTTCCAGTTTTTAATCTCATCATTTTTATCGAAAAGATCATGTGGGAATTTATTGATGAACTCTTCTTTCGAATATTTCGGAAGATTCTGAACTTCAAGTTTAAAATTATTACGGAAAACTCTACCTGGAGCTGCAAGCTTCGACAGTTTCACCTGATAGGCTTTTTTAAGGAGCTGTTCGTTATAATTTTTAGTTTCTACTTTCAGTTTTACATTTTCATCAGCAAATGTATCATTGATTTCATTTGCTTTAATGTAGTGAGAAACTGAAGCTACTTTCAACTGGGTATTGGCAGATTGGGTTTCACCATTAATATCTGTAACGGAAGCATTTATTTCATAATTATCAATCTGGATACCTTCCAAGGTTTCATCTTTTTTAAGATCTAAACGAATGGTAAACTCTCCTTTTTCATTGGTCTTAGCTTCTCCCAATATTGAGTTTTCATTATCATACACTTCAGGATACCAGCTGAAATATCTCCATCGTATATTATGTTTTTTAATTTCGTAATCTACCACGGTATTGCTTAAAGCAACTCCTGAAAACATTTTAGCGCTTCCTTTCAGTTCTATGACCTGCCCGTATTTATATTCTTCTTTTACAGGCTCGAAAGTAACTTCAAATTTAGGTCTTTTGTACTCTTCGACACTGATTCCTTTATTTCCACGAGGTTCGCCAATGGTTCTTAAGAAAAACATACCATTCAGCTTACCTTTAGGAAGAATGAAACTTCCATGATAAGAACCAAATTCGTTAGTCGTAAATTCCTGTGTAGATAATTCCTGATTATTAGCATCGTATAGGGTAATTTTCTGTTTCAGACCAGACATTACCGCTTCTACTTCCTTTTCAATTCTGGTATTGATCACCTTAAAATATACCGTCTGACCGGGACGATAAATGCCTCTGTCTGTAAAAATCTGTGCCGTGGTACGGGTTTGTTTATTAGGATCATAGCTTTCGTTATAGGTATTGCTGCCATATATTCTCATGATCTGGAAATCATTGGTTTTAGGCTGCTGAATCAGAAAGGTTCTGTAATAATCTTTATTGGCAGTAGCTGGAAATTTAAAGACACCTTTTTCATTGGTTTTTCCTTCTATTTTGCTTAAATTATTATTGCCTACAAATTCATAGAATGTCAGATTTTCATTGGCCAGAAGTTTTCCATTTTCACTGTTGACTAGTTTCAATTCGTTTGAAAGTGCATTTCGGTCTGTTTTAGACTGATAAACCACTCGATTTCCGGAAACTATAAAATAAAAATTCAGAGGTGAGTCGCTATCTTTAGCGTTTTCTCCTGCAACACTATATTCTACCGCATAAATACCTGATGGAAGCGGTTTTATTTCCAAAGAAGTTTTATGAAGCTGGAAGTCTTTCGGATCTGTCAGTTCAAACGTTTCTTTTCTTACCAGATTTTTCTTTACTTTTTCAAAAGTATTATTATAAGGATTTCTTATATAATCCATGAATGAAGTATAATTATCTTTTACTTCATAAATATTCAAAGTAAATGCAGATACATTTTTGTACTCTGCTACAAAATGAATAGGAAGATTATTTTGAGTCTGAGATTCATATTTGACATTCAGTGTAGGATTGGTAATCTGTTCTTCCTTATTCTTTATATTTTCGATGTATGGTGACTTTGGATACTCACTTTTGGCCTGTTTAGCTACTGCAATGGCTTCTTTAATTTTATTTTTTTCAACAAGCCCATCCATTATATTTTCCATGATGATGACTTTGTAATCACCTGCTTCACTGGATTTCAAAATATTTTGATACTGTTCCAATCGGTCTTTGCAATGAGTCAGATCACAGTTGGTCAGCATCTTTTCTTTCATCAGATAAAGCTTGGCGTTTCCACTATTCTGAGCAATCAACTCATCATAAATAGCATTAATTTTAATATAATTTGCTGTAAGTTCATTTTTTGTAAAAATAAAACTGGAAGACCAAAACTTTATTTTCTGAAGAGCATACCAGTCGTATAACGAAGGGAAGTAAGCCATATTCTTTGTATCAGAAAAAACATTTTCATATTTCTTTAGAGAGATCTTTTTCATTTCCGAACTTCGAGAATCAAGCTCGTTGTAGACCTTCGTTAAATAGTTTTTAAAATCCAGCTTACTCCAAGTCTCAATCTGGGAGATATCCTGAGAGTTCATATTAGTTCTACCCGTTAATTTCCAAAGGTTATTATTATAGTAATCCTGGAAAAAATTGCTTAATAAAACCTGATAAAACAGTTTTTCGTCACCTTTCAGTTTTCCTTCCGTATCCTGTAGTTTTTTGAAAAATGTTGAAACAGAATTATTCTGATCATCATCCGAAGTTCGATTGATAATATTAAATTCAGATTTCAGAGCACTGATCAGCTGAAGGGTGTTATTTTCTTTCATAGCTTGGTTTTGTATGGCCAAAATAATGGGGAGATTAGATTTATAAGCTCCTTTGCTCGTGTTTTCATTGATTTTTTTCCACTGGTCTTCGTAATATTTCTGAGCAAAGACCGATGAAAAGCTTTGCATTACAAGCAAAAGCATAAAAATCTTGGAAAATATTTTCATATATATTATTTTTGATAAATGAACATCTTAAAAATACTGAAAAAAACTGTCATAGACAGCCAAATTTATGTCTCTTTAATGGGAACTCTTTTTGCAGTATTTTTTATGGAAGAGCAAAACACATTCCGTTTCCCTACTACGATTCTGATTTTCATTACTTATTTCAGCGGTTATCTTTACACTAAATATCAATATACCCGACATTTTCTAAAAATCTTAGCCTTAAATGCCGTTGCAGGAATTATCTGCGCCTGTCTGATTATTTATAACCATAATGAGATCAGGCTTCTGAAATGGTTTATTATTGTCATTCTGGGGCTTCTTTATAATAGCTTTTTTCTGGATATTTATATCAGAAAAATTCCTTTACTGAAGGTATTTTATGTGGGATTGGTCTGGGCATTGGTCAACTGCTGGCTTACCCTTCCCGAATTTAGCATTCCTATTTTTCTGATCAGCTTTTTCTTCATTACAGCATTGGTGCTTCCTTTCGATATCAGAGATATGGAAAGTGATACGGTAAAAACTTTTCCCATGTTTATCGGGGTACAGAATACAAAATATGTCGCCTATGCTTTGGTTTTCATAAGCAGTATGATTGCCATCTTTTATCTTAAATTCAATTATGCAGTCTCATTTTTTCTGACTACGATTATCTCTTATATTTTTATTTATTTCGCTGACAACAAAAGGGATGACTCGTATTTTTCCTTCGGCGTGGAAACTTGTTCATCACTTCCTTTTTTATTTTTGCTAATAATGGAGTATTTTTGACCCATGATTATCAAGAAGCTCTCCCTTTACAATTTCAAAAACCATTCAGAAAAAAAGTTTGAATTTTCTCCTCAGATCAATTGCTTTGTAGGCAACAATGGCGTGGGAAAAACCAATATTCTGGATGCATTACACTATTTATCGGTAGGCAAAAGCTTTTTGGGAAATACAGATCTTAACAATATTAAGACGGAAGAAGATTTTTTCACTATTGATGCTGAGATTCAAAATGAAGACAGTGAAGACATTATCAGAATCACTCAACCGAAGGAAGCTAAAAAAGTCATTAAGAAAAATGACAAAAGCTATGACAGGCTTGCTGATCATATTGGATATTTGCCAAGTGTGATGATTTCTCCGTATGACTCGAATTTAATTTCAGATTCCGGGGAAAGCAGACGTAAGTTTCTGGATGCTATGATTTCTCAGACCGATTCAGAATATCTTTTTGATCTTATACAATATCAGAAAACCATTCAGCAAAGAAATGCCCTGCTAAAATATTTTGCTAAAAACAGAACCTGGGATAAAGATTCTCTTGAAATTTATGATGATCCAATTACCCGTTTTGGAACTAAAATTTTCAGGAAAAGAAAAGAATTTGTTGAACAGCTCAACCCTATTGTTCAGAATTTTTATCAGATCATTTCGGGCGGTAAAGAAACGGTATCGGTCATTTATGAATCTCATTTACTAGAAAACTCTTTTGAGACACTTTTAAAAGAAAGTGTTGAACGTGACCGTATGTTAACTTATACTTCAAAAGGAATTCATAAAGATGATCTTCTTTTCGAAATGGATCATGTTCTGATTAAAAAAACAGGCTCCCAGGGACAGCAGAAATCCTTCCTTATCTCTTTAAAACTAGCCCAGATGAGTCTTGTGAAAGAGCTTACGAAGAAAACTCCTATTCTTTTACTGGATGATATTTTTGATAAGCTTGATGACACCAGAGTTTCGCAGCTTATTGAGCTCGTGAATAAAGAAAGTTTCGGCCAGATCTTCATCACTGATACTCACAGAGAACGTACGGAAAGCGTGGTAAAGAAGATCAATGAAGAAAGTATAATCTTTGAGATATGATACAAAAAGTTTTACTTATCCTGTTTTCATTCTGTTTTCTTTTTTCTTTCAGTCAGAAAAAAAAGAAAAAGCATGTGAATCTTCTATCAGAATATAATTCTTATAAGGATGGTGATCTTAGAAAAGATTTCAAGCCTATACCACTCGATAAGAGAATGGCCAGATTTCCTTTCAATAAAGCGGCTCAGGTAAGAATCATTTCTTATAATCTGAATTTAAAAAGAAGCAGTGCCAGTACTTATGCACCCCTGCCGCCACCGCCAAAAACCAAGGAAGATTCTGCCCGGATTACAAGATATTACGACAGTATTAAAATAAATAAGAGATTTGAATTAAGGGAAGCTATTGATCATTCAGCTTTTGAAGGCATCCAGGAATCGAGGACGTTAACTTCAGCCGAAGTTTCTGAGCTCACGGATGTCATCTACAATACCTGCGAAAAATATTATATAGGTGTTGTCTCCACAAGCGGCTGTTTTTTCCCAAGAAATGCGATCCTGTTTTATGATAAAAACGACAAGGTTTTTGCTTTTTTTGAAATTTGCTTTGAGTGTTCAGGTATAGAGTCTTTACCCAGAAAAATGCTGGAACCTATTGAAGCGTGTGAATACCTTTACCCGGAACTGGAAAAGTTCTTTAAAAGTAAGGGATTAACTACTGAATTTATAGAGAGAAAATAGTATGAAGAAGAAAAAACGTGAATATCAATCCTCAGAACTGGTGAAATCTTTCGCCAGAATTTATGGTTTTGAAAATAAACTAATTGCATTTGAGATCAAAGATTTCCTAGAAGATTATCTTGATGAAAGCCTGTTCAATGAAATCAGAAGTGTGAATATTGAAAATGGCTTTATCATTATCAAAATAGATTCCCCATTATTGAAGCATGATTTCAAAATGCGTAAGAGTTTCTATCTGAAGAAGTTCCAGGATAAATTTGGCACAGAACAGTTTCATGATCTTCAGATTTTATAAAGTTTCTCCTATCCATAGATATTACAGAAAATTTATTTAAAAACAATTGAGCTTATTTCGAAATAAAGTGATATATTTAAGGTACATAAAAAAAATATTTACCATGAAAAAAGTACTTACACAAAAGAAATTATCGAGAGAAAATTTAAAAAAAATACAAGGGGCTGGAAAAATGATATGTTGTGCAGTAGTCTGCTCAGACCCCACAGTATGTGCCGTTTGGACACAATTACCAGCATTGTGCCCTGAATCACCAGATTGCAGCATGTAATCATCGATACCATATATAGAAAAAGCTACCAAAAATGGTAGCTTTTTTATTTTATTAATGGTCTTCTGATTTATTAGATTTTGTACTGCTCATCAGGTCATCTGCTTTTTTATCCAATCCTGAACTTAGCGGAATGAAAAATTTCAAAGGGTGTTTGATAAAGTAACTGAAAATCTCTTTATAAATCTCACTTACCTGTCCAAAATTCATTTTTCTTGATCGGAATGCCAAAAACATGGATAAACTAAAACTTACCAAAAAGTTAAAAAATCCTATCAGAAATACGGTCACAAAAGAGATCCAGAATGTATAGGAATCTACTGAAAAATCTTTCCCATAAAGTCCTAATGCGAAGTTTCCTGCAGCAAATGTAATGTGTCTGATGTCCAAATCCAGTCCAAAAAACATTCCTACAGGAGCCGTTGCTCCCAGGAAAACACCAAACCAAAAATTAGAAACAATTCCCGGCCAGTTTTTAGCATAATATTTTGAAAGTCCTTTTGCGAATTTCTTTCCAAAAAAGCTTCTGATAGACAGATTTTTTGCAATCCTCTCAGGAATCTGATAAAAAACAGAGTTATTCCCAATATTTCCAGAAATAATCCCGGAAATAAACAGATAAAAACCTGCAATACTTGCGTGTAAAATGGCTTTCGACTGGAAAGGATCTAAATCTTTTAATAATTTATCTGATCTCTCAACCGCGAGATTTTGTGAAAAGAATACATCCAAACCATAAATAATAGCTAGCGCTACTGGGAATGCCAGTAAAACATTTCCTACAAAAGCAATAAATTGGCTTCGGAACAGTTTGGATACCAAATGTGCAAATTCGGTATTGTTTCTCTGGCTGTTTCCTTCTTCTGAAAGCACTTTAGTCATGGTAGCAGCAGTCATTGCCGGCTGTTTGGTAGCAAGGGTGAATCCCATCAGATAAATCATGACAAACCCCATTGCATAGTTCATAGAATATAAAAATGCATGTGAAAAATCACTCCCGGGAATGTACCCATACAGCATTTTCAGGACACAGAGAGCCCCAACAATAATACCACCACCACTTGCTTTGTAGAACATGGTCATATATTCTTTGCGGGTAGATGTTATATAATGAGTTCCTGCTTCTGCAGTGTGATTGGTGATAAGATGGGAAATCAATCTCGTGCTGTCATTAATCAGATCAGCAATATTGTTTTTGTGAGATTTGTAGCTCAATATATTAAATGCCAACTGCTTGGATTTAATAAGAATATCTCCCTCATTATCAATTACTAATAACTGTACGATATCATAAATTCTTTCTGTCTGCTGACGGATCTTTAACAGGGATTGATTGATCTTTCCTGAAATCCCATATTTTGCCGAATTTTTAAATGCAATATTTACAAATTCAAGACATTGTTCTGTATAAATTTTAATCTGCTTATAGCGGCTGTCTTTGGAATGAAGTTGCAGTTCCGGATCTTTTACCAGATCATCTGCCAGTGTTTCCAATTCATTCTGTAAAGCCAGAAATGGATTGTCCAGATTTCTGTATTGAGGAGCCATTCTCACTACTTCCACTTCCATTGCCATCCCTGTAACCCTCCATGAAAGGATGTTCATTGAGAAAATAAGTTCTTTTTTCACATTGGGTCTGATGATAAAATCAGCTGTACCTAAAATGGTCAGAAATTCATTGATCTCGTTCTCCGGAAGATTATGTAGGTATTTTAAATCCTTCTTTGGTCTCAGACTGACATTATCAATCATATACCAAACCGTTTTTTCATTTTCTACGGGAGGGAGAACTTTATTCAGGATTCGTTTTTTAAGCTCCGGGAAGAAAGCATTTTCAGAAAGGATATTAGCTTCTGTTAGAGACAGGTTGAAAGGCCTTCCTTTAAATATATTATGGATATAATATTTAAAGTTTTCTGCAAAATTCGGATTGCTTCGAAAAAAATTAAGCACATCGGTAAAATCTGCCATTTTAATGCTTTCTAAAAACTCGGCAAATGGCTCTAATGAAAGAGTTTCGTTCTTAAAAGAAAAATATTTTTTAAGAACTGACTCAAAATTTGTGCTGGAATTAAAGAATTTCATTAGTACAAAGATACTATTTCAAACTCACATTCCTCATCTGTCTCATGATCCAATTGTGTTTCTTTCTTAAATAAGGAGATGGACTCTTCGGATCATATTTCTTTGGATTCGGCAGTACAGCAGCAATCCACGCTGCATCTGAAGTACTTAGATCTTTAGATGATTTTCCAAAATAATATTGTGCGGCAGCTTCTACCCCAAAAACGCCCTGCCCCATTTCAATAGAATTAAGGTATCTTTCCAGGATAATATCTTTACCCCATACTTTTTCTATAATAAAGGTATAAACTGCTTCCAACCCTTTTCTCAACCAGCTTCTGCCTTGCCATAGGAAGACATTTTTTGCCGTCTGCTGGGAGATCGTACTTCCTCCTCTGATCTTTTTCCCTTTCTCATTATTTTTCATCGCTTTTTCAATAGCGGTATAATCGAAACCGTCGTGATCAAAGAATTTCTGGTCTTCTGAAGCGATCACTGCTTTTTTCACGTTGCTTCCCATTTCGTCATAGGAAATATAATCTCTGTGGAGTTTTCCGTACTCAAAAAGCCCACCAATCTGGGTAATGGTAATGGGTGGGTTGAAGAATCTTCCCCAGATGATAAAAACTACATTCAGAACAAGAATGATGAAGATAAGTTGTTTAATTTTTTTCCACATAACTTTATAAAAAGGAAGAACAAAAATAAGCAAATAGTACGAGTTACTGCAATTCTTTCATGTAAGTAAGCTTATAATTCTGTAAAAGTTCTGGATGGAAGATTTTAATATAATCTTTAAGAATGAGATCAGCTCTTACCACACCACTTTCAAAAAAATCATTAGCTTTCAGTTTTTCTTTTCCGGCAATGGTATATATTTTTCCTTTATTGAATACATCCAGTTTTCCGTAAAAAGGATTCATGCCCAACATTTCCTGTTTGGAAGTATGACTTCCGGCATTTACCCAGTACTGCACTCCGCCTGCTTTAGCATATACCTCTTCAAAGCTCATCGTTAAAGCTTTTTCATCCTTATTATCTTTCATAATATAAGTAGCGTTAGCATCAGCAATATAGTGAGCTACAGAAGTGTTTCCACCAGGAAGATACCAAACGTCACCATACATTTCATTAGCCAGCACAACAGGTTTTTCTTTTGCTGTAAGGGCTAATTTTTTCAGATCATTATAATTTTTTTCAATTTTATCATATACAGTGAGTGCTTCTTTTTCTTTTCCTAAAAATTCACCAAAAAGTTTAATATAAGCTGTTTTCTGTAATGGCTGCTGCTCCATATATTCATCCAGAAATATCACCTGAATCCCATTGTTCTTCAATAACTGATACGCATTATCAAAACTTGCAATATAATTGGTGAAAATAGCATCCGGTTTCATGGAAATAATTTTCTCTACATCATACTTCTGATCGCTCCCTACATTCTGAATTTTTCCTTCCTTCAACAGATTTTGAATTTTTTCCGAATAAATATACTCCGGACTTGACACTCCAATGATTAAATTTTCTACTCCCAATTCAGAAATATACCCCGCCATACTCGCATTAAGAAGGATGATTTTTTTAAAAGGAGTTTGATTTTGCCTGAAATTATAGGTGAAATTTCCCGATTTCAGCTCCAGGTTTCCATCTTGTTCCTTGTATTGGGTGCGATTTGAGATATTTGTCCAATCTGAGGACGAAATTTTTGATTCTCTTTTACAGGCAATTAGCGAAAATACCGTAAATAAAAGTAAAATTTTCTTTTTCATGTTTCAAAGAACGGAAAAAAGTGGTATATTTGCAACCGTTAAACAACAACAAAACAAACGGCCTCGTGGCGCAACTGAATAGCGCATCTGATTACGGCTCAGAAGGTTACAGGTTTGAATCCTGTCGAGGTCACAAGACCGACATTTGAAGATTTCACTCTTCGATGTCGGTTTTTTTTATTTCCTAATCCGTTGTTATACTGGTAGATACACTGAGCAACAATATTCATTTTAGGTGTTTGAAAACTTTTTCCGTCAAATTCAACTTTTTGGGGAAATATCAAACACCCTATCGTTCTTTTTGTTTGAAGATCTCCCTGCTGATAAAGGTTTGCAAGGTTTTCCATCCCGTCAAGTGCATTTTCTATTTTTGCTCTAATGTCAAGCTCCTTGCTATCCGAAACCATTTGCTGAATTTCCTGTTCCAGTTGTTCAATTTGTGATTTTGTGATCCTTTTGATCTCTTTATAATCCTCTTCATCTAATTTATCTACTAGATATTTATCTCTTGCATTAGCAACCTTTTCATTAAGTAAATTGATCTCTTTTGAAATTGACTTTCTTTTAGCTTCTATATCATAGGTGAATTGTTTATAATTATCTAAAAGTATCTCCTTCATAAGTTCTTTGATGATCGGATTGTATTCCAGTTTAGAAATTTCAAGCTCAAAGAGCTCATTTAACTTGTCAGAGTCAAACCTGAATCCGCACTTATAATGGCAATGATAGTAATAATAGGTTTTTGACTTTCCTTTTGCACCGCTTGCCGTAAGATTCTTTCCACACCTTGGACAGATCAGAAGACCTCTAAGGGGAAAACGCTCGTTTCCAAGAACTCTTCCACCAGGACCTTCTACTTTTCTTTTTTTGTCCATAATGTGTTGAACCTGATTAAACAATCGTTCGCTAATCAATGCCTCATGTTTTCCTTCAGCGTAATAAGCTTCCTCTTGTTTGTAGTCTTCAATATAGATCTTCCCGCAGTAAACCAGATTTCTCATCGCTTTGGCGAAGGCGCTTCTTGACATCGATGCGCCCTCCCTTTTATTCATTTGTATTCTTACATGGTCTGCTGGTATGTGCCCTTTTGCTACTTCGTTAAAGACCCAGATGATATTCGAGGCTCAGGTTCTTTGATAGCAATGTATTCTTACCATCCTCATGACTTCTGTTGATCCATCCATAAGGAGCAATTCCCATGAGCCATCCTTCTTTTTAGGGCATGGATCGGTTTTAGAGATTATTAATAAGATCTTATCGAATTTTCAGAAGACCGCAGGATTATTCTTTCATACCTTATACACCAAAATCTTTACAGTAGTTCTTTTGGCATTAAGCTGCTGGGGAACAAAAGGTGTCAAAAATGAAAAAACCACCTAGAAATGATAAATACTACTTCAGTAATTGGCGTATTACTTTTTTTAACGGTTTACTTCTTAACTCCTTTTTTAAATATTCTATATTTTTATACATATTGACTACATGTTGTGGTTACATCAGCTTGAAGATGTCTGGAGTTTGGATCAGCCGTCTTTTAAGAACTAATCTGATAGAAGATTCTTTCAATAATAAAAACGACAGTTTTCAACAGGAGACAAAGTTGATGCAGAATGAATATTCAGTAAACCTTCTCACAAATTTTCATTATAAAGGTCAATGGAATGACGGATAGATTAAATATTGTCAATCCTTCAGTGCAACGATTGTATTGGGAATACCTGGGTCCGGAAAATCTTATGCTATTGTTAATAATTACATCAAACAACAGATTGAATTAAATCATCCCCCCTCTTCCATCTTGGCAATCCAATCTCATTCTCTTGTGGATAGGGCTTGCGATGGGTCATGCTCATATCTTCCTTAATGTTTTTATGAACTTCCAATTGCTTCTGCGGATCATAACCATATCTCGGATCAGGAATAAAAGACATCTTTACCATTATTGAAATCGTGATAGTCGGAAAATGATAATCGACTGCCAAGCTAAGAACAGCCTCATTTTAAAACGAATATTAATATTTCATGTTTTTTTAATTTTCTTTATATACTTAACTGTATAAAACGGCCTTTAATAGACAGTTTTATGTTAAATTACAATTATAATATTGAGTTAATAGAATAGAAGTCGTTATTCTTTAAAAGATTAGCTACGTTAATTTTTGTATAAAATCACTAATATCCTTCATGGCCTCGGCGCCTTGTTGTGAATTAACGTCCTGCTTAAAAAACTGAATAAATCCATGTTCTACTCCAGTGTATTCTTTAAAAAAAACAGGCACTTGTGCTTCTTTTAGTTTATCAGCATAATCTCTACATTCATCTTTAAGTGGGTCTAAACTTCCTACAACAATCAGTGCGGGTGGTAGGTTATCTACGGCTCCAACCAAAGGAAAAGCATAAGGATTAGTTGCTTCTTTCTCGAAATTTTCGATGTACATTTTTCTTACAAACTTCGCAACATCAAGTGTAGGAAAATATTTATCTCCTAAAACTTTAAACGATTCTGTATTCATATAAGGCGATAATGATGGGTAAAATAACAATTGCGCCCAAACAGTAGCTTTCGACTCTTTTTTATCTCTTAAATATTGTACCAATGAAGCACTTAGGGTAGCCCCTGCACTATCACCCGCCACTAATATCTTGTCGACATCCCCACCATAGCCACCAATATGCTCCTTAATCCAAAGCAAAGCCGTATAACAGTCATCAAAGCCTGCAGGAAATTGATGCTCTGGAGCCAAACGATAATCTATAGATAGCACGAGTGCTTGGTTATGATTGGCTAAGCCACGGGACAACACCTCGTGCGTATCTAAATCACCAGATACAAAGCCACCACCATGAATAAACAAAATTACTGGGCGCTTTTCATCTTCATTTCCCAAACCAATAAACAGTTTAGAGCCAATGATTCTATTAGGATCTTCGGTCGGGATATTTATCTCATGAATATGAGCGACCTCATCTTTTATGCCCGCTAAAGGTATCATATTGCGATAATCTTTACGCATAGTTTCAACTATTTGTCTGTCAGTAACTGACATTTTATTTTTTTCCATTGTATATATTTTTAGATATATAATTTAACATTTTTTGCGATCTTTTATTCGATCCACTTTTTAAAAACCTTTAATACTATAGGCATTACTAGATATACCATAAGGCTTGAAATAATTAAAGCGACTAATATTCCTTTTAGAATCACTGAATCAAATTCCAGCTTAATAAATAAAGTAGTCACCTGCTTAGGAATAATTACGGTAAGTGGATAAACAGCTATAAAAGAAACGATCACCTGTCTTATACGAGATTTCTTTTTAACTGAATTAAGCTGAAACCCAAAAGGATTCTGGATGACTTGCTCTAATCTATTTGATATATCACCTAGCGCTTCTTCTAAAAGCTTTTTCCGTTTTTCTGACTCTAACCAATTTTTGGCATCTCTCAAAGTCATAAAACACAATACAATGGTTAGGTGCTCTTCTTCTAAAATTGGAGGCAGCTGTAACATATCAATAAATCCTTCTTCCTGCTCCGTTACTTCTTTTAATTTTTTAAGCCAACCAGTCGATTCAAAATTAGCAACATCATTTAGTTTATACTTTACAACAACTGTACTAATCATTTTGCAACTAATATTGTTTATTTAGCAATTATACCTTATAACTTACATAAACTTAACTATGCTTTTAATATACCTGCATGATGATAAATATGCTTATGCTCCAAAAAATCTTCAAGTGCAGCTAAACCATTAAGTCTACCTAATCCACTACATTTATAACCACCTTCTTCAAATTCGTCATTAACTTTTGCCCAATCATTAATCCAAACAGTACCCGCATTTAACTCTCTAACCACCTGTAATGGTAAATCTACGTTAGTACTCCAAACCGATGCTGCCAAACCATAATCATTATCATTAGCTAACTCTATAGCTTCTTCAGCTGTTTCAAATATTTGAACCGTTGCCACAGGACCAAAGGTTTCTTCTTGTACAATAGACATTTTATTATCATCTACTAATAGTAACGTTGGACGATAAAAAGCGCCTGTTGCAAGTGGGCCTTCAAGTACTGTTCCTCCTCTTACTAATATCTTCGCACCTTCTGCAATTGCTCTTTTTACCACTTCATCTACTCTTTCCACATTAACCTTATCAATCATTGGGCCCATATCGCTACTTAAATCGGCTGCTGGGCCAACTTTTACATGCTCTAATTGTGCAGATAGCTTTTTTATAAATACATCTGCAATACCTCTTTGAACCAAAATACGGCTTCCTGTCATACAAAACTGACCTGCAAATACAGTAATCGCTTTTTCTAATGTTGACACCGCCGCTTCTAAGTTGGCATCGTTAAAAACTAGCATCGGCGTTTTTCCGCCTAGCTCAAAACCAAACCTTTTAAGCTGCGCCGATCCATTCTTCATCAATATTTTTCCTGTTTTTGTACTTCCGGTATAAGAAATTGTAGGCACATCTTTAGATGCTACCATTAAAGCAGCACCTCCGTTTCCACTTTCTGTAAATTGATTAATGACTCCTTTTGGCAAACTTTTAACAGCGGCGAAAACCTCATTAATTTTTGCATTAATCTGTGCCGTTTGCGCTGGCATTTTAATTACAGCTGTACAACCTGCTGCCAATGCAGGGGCTAAAGATCGAATCATTAAAATAATAGGCGAATTCCATGGAGCAATAATCCCTGCTACACCAATAGCCTCGGTAATCACCATACTATACGAACCTGGTTTAGTTTCTAAGGCTCTACCCGATTGTGTTAATACTTGCGCTGCATAATATCTTAATTTTGGCGCTACCAAATTAAATTCAAATTCCGCTTCACCTCTAATTTTTCCATTTTCTAAGGTTAAGAGTTCTATTAATTCCGTTTGATAAGCTTCAAATTGATTCGCTAGTTCATTAATAACTTGATATCTTAATTGCCTGTTATTTTTCCAATCGCTTTCTTTAAATGCTTTTTTAGCCGCTGCAATAGCTTGTTCTGCTTCTGCAATACCTCCATCAGAATAAGATCCAATTTTTTCTCCTGTAGCTGGATTAAAGCTATCTTTATAAATACCATTATCTACCCATTCTCCATTAATCCAATTTGTTACTGCTTTCATATCTTTAAAGTTTTGTGATTAATTTTAGTTAAGTATTTTTTAATTACCTTTTTTTATTTCATCAGCAATCTTCTCCGCAATCATAATTACCGTTGGGTTAGGGGCTGCAGAAACGGCATCTGGAAAAATAGATGCATCTACTACTCTCAAGTTTTCTACATTAAAAACTTTCCCTGTAAAATCAACCACCGCTGTCGGATCATTTTCTGCGCCCATTGGCACCGTCGAGAAAGGATGATGGTAGGTATCTAAACTCTGTTTCATAGAGTTCAGTAAATCTTCTTCCTCAATTAGCTGTTTACCTGGATTAAGTTCTTGAACCACTATATCTTTAAAAGGAGCAGTTTCACCTATAAATCTTGCTATTTTGATCCCCTCTAATAAGCGATCCCGATCTTCTTTTTCTGCTAAAAAGTTTAAATCGATAATAGGTGCTTCCTCTGGTTTTGTGCTGGCAAGTTTAAGCGTACCTTTCGATTTTGGATTGGTTAAAGCAACCGCTAATACAAAGCCCACTTTTGTTGGACTTTGCTCATGTGGAAATAAATGGGTTGCAGTGATATGTAAATCCAATTCACCCTCTTTTGCAAAAGACGATTTAGTCCATACTTTAGCACCTATCACTGGTGTTTGGCGTCCTACATGTGCCGCATCAAGGGCATAGGCATTGTAATAAAAAGGATGGTCGTATAACTTCAGGCCTACTGGAAGGTTTGCTTTTAAAGGGATACTTAATTGTTGTAAATGCGCTTTAGGACCTATACCAGATCGTAATAAAATAGCTGCGCTACCATAAGTACCAGCAGAAATAATAATTTCTTTTCCTTTAAATACGCTACCATCTGCCAGTAAAACCCCAACCGCTTTTTGCTCTTCAAATAAAATTTTATCTGTTAATGCTTCGCCAACAACCGTTAAATTATTTCTACCCCTAACAGCCTCATTAAGATAAGCCATTCCTGCGTTGTTGCGTATTCCATTAACAATATTCATCGGGTAAGAACCTACACCATGCTGCTCATTGGCGTTGAAATCTGATATTTCTTGATAACCTAATGCCTTCGATGCCTGTATAAACAACTTCTGCATAGGGCTAATTTCATCCTTAGTCATTTGATGAATTACAAATGGCCCTGTATTTCCATGCCATGTAGCATCTTCAATCGAAGTGCTTTCCATTTTTTTGTAATACGGCAATACATCATCCCAAGAAAAACCTTTGATATTGTATTTCTCTGTCCAACGTTCGAAATCTGAAGGTAAAGACCGCACCGCAACCGCACCATTAACACTAGAGCTACCTCCTAAAACTTTGCCACGTATGGTTGCAATTGGGTGGCTCACAAAAGAGCCTTCTACAGATTGAAAACCCCACTCGTAACGACGATCGCCATTAGCACCTAAAATATCACTACTGGCAATACTATCTGGAAAGCCTTTTTTATCAAATACTGATCCTGCTTCCAGCACCAATATTTTTTTATCTGCACTTTCTGATAGCCTATTCCCTAAAACTGATCCTGAAGATCCTGCGCCAACAATGATATAATCATATTCTACTAAGCTGGCTAATGTGGTGTTTTCTGCTTTCATTTTTCTTAATTTTAGATTTAACAAAAATTATTATTCAAAAAAAGTATGGATATACCATTTTGAATACCACAAAATTATAAGGGAAGGAAAAGTCAAGAAAGGTAAAAATCCGACTTTATAGTGCCTTTTTACGAAAAAAGCGTTAAAACGACTAAAATAAATACTTCTATTACAAGCTTTTACAAAGTGCTTTTCAGAATAGTATCTGTTAATTGCTTTGTCTATTTTTCAACATAAACTGTGTTGGGGTAATACCTACTTTCGATCTGAAAAACTTAGTAAAATAAGAAGGCTCGTCAAAACCCAAAGCATAAGCAACCTCTTTTACGGTCATCGATGCATGTATCAACAAACGTTTACCCTCTAAAATAACTTGTTCATCAATAAGCTCCTTCGGCGATTTGCCCAAAATATCCATCACCACTTTCTGTAATTTTCTCTCGCTAATGTTAAGTTTATTAGCATAATATGTTACTGTTGAAGATTGCTTAAATTCTTCTTTAATCATTTTTTTATATGTTGCCACATACTGGTAATCTTTAGAATAATTGTTATGATTAAATGCCGTATGATGATTAAGAACTTTCCATTTTCGTTCTAAAATAAATAAAATATTGGATAGAAAATTATTGAGAATAGACGTCTGAAATTCATCATTAGGTTTAGAAAGTTCGATTCTCATTTTGTTAATGAGATGAAGTATATCTTCAAAAATCTGGGCATCACAATGAAATTTAGTCAGTAAATCTACGTTGTTAAAAATTTGAGCGTTTTCTATAAATAGTTTATTTTGAATAGTTTGATAAAAAAATTCTTTTGGAAAGGCAATTAGGTAACCATCATAAGGTTCTATTTTAATAAATTTATGAACCTGACTTGGAGATATTACCAATACGTCTCCAACTGACATCTCCACTTCTTGAAAGTCTATCATGTGTTTTGAGCGTCCTTCTGACATGATATAGATAATGTAAAAATCTGTCCTATGAGGGATTTCTACAGAATTCCCACCTTTTTTTAACCGTTCAGAAATTGTAATAATATGCACATTTTGCTGCGGATTATTGATAGGTTTAAAAAGATAAGATTCTAAAGAAGTCATAGTGATAATTTTATCTACTAAACTAATATCGTACAATCAATTTCTTTATGTTTCAAAAATTAGCTTGAGATAGGATAGTAAATATACTAATAAATAATCTTAATACTTTCTACTTTATGATTTATTGCATAACGAAAATACTTCAAAGTTAAATCATTAGCTATTTTTATCTAATTAAATAGAACATGAAGCATGACTATTAGGGAAAGTTTTGATATAAGATAAAGTAAGATTTTTATTAATGGTATATGCTCAGAATTAATTTATGAGATTTTTTTAATCATCAATGTACAATTACAATCCAAAAATATAATTGTGAACATTATGAAAGTAGAATTATAATTTAGGAATTACATTCTAGAACTTACTAGGGAAAATTTATATGTTCATAAAGACTTTATCGATCAATATAATGTGATTGATAAAGACTGGTTAGATATATTAAATTATGTGATAGTAAAAGATTAGTTTTAGATTCAACTCCGATAAAATGAAGGCGTATGATTGGCTTTCTTTTTAAAGAAATGATTAAAATGTGATGTGTCTTTAAAGCCCAGATTATAGGCAATCTTACCTGCTCCTTATTTTACAGATAAATAGGTTTTTCTGCTTTCTGAAATTAGGGGAAAGATTGAATATATTCTCTAAAACAAGCATCATAAAAAGCTTCCGTGAAAATAAAATAACCTGTATTTTCTTGTTCTTCGATCTCTTCTATAAGGAACCGACGGACTGAAAAAAGACAATGAAACACCCGCTACTTTGATACTTTCATCGGCATAATGCACCACATAATTTCCGTCCAACAAACTTACTTTGTAAAAATCTCGTCTTCGGTATAATATAGGATTTCCAGACAAGCAATCGGCTGAGCTAAAAAAGCGAAATGACATATCTGCAGAAACGCTATTTTACAAAAGCAAATTTCGCTTTTCGAATTCAGTTACACTTTCATTTTTCGGTATTACTTTTTGTTTTTTCATTTTTCAACTAGAATAAACAAACTGTCCCTTATTTGGATAAGGAAACAGTTTGAATTAGATATAAATAGATGAAATATTATGCTCCTGTCGCGGCATTAACCATAATTAAAGCTTTTTCTGGCGAACGAAGATAGGTTTGGTAAATAGCTTTTGTTAAACCAGTACGTATTTCAAAGTTTTGATTTTTCATACTTTCTACCAGATCTGCAATCACTTGCTCTAGTGATACTTTTAAATCTGATTTCACTGCGCTTGAAAAAGGTGAGTCTACCAACTTGTAGTTTCTAAAATTTATATTTACCCAATCTAAATCAATTCAAAAAACAGTTTTTGCTTTGAGACTTTCTGTCAATAAAATCTCAGCTTCCAGAAAACTTGACAAATTAAAATCAATAATATTCCCAGAAACCTTTACTTGATCATAACCTTTGATAGTATCTAAATAGGCATTAATAGCATAACCCAAAATCTTGATATCACGATCATTGGTAACTTTATAGCATTGACACGTTCCTTGATTAGCTTCTTTCTCCCCTTCCCTTTAAACCCCAAATTATCTAAACTTTCACAATTATAAGATAACTTAGCATTTAACATTGCTTCAGTATGATCATATAAATACACCTAAAGATGAAATATGAACACTTTTAGAAATACAAGACTATTTACGAACTCATAAAAATTACTTCACAGAATTTGTAAACATTACCCCAAAATCATAAACAAATAAATACTAAAGATAGTAAACTCAACAGACTTCAAACTAAAAACAAAAAAACATACAATACGTTTAATTCCAATAACATAACTCAAAAAAAACTCTCTAAATTAGTAAAAAAAGAGTTTGAATAGCGTCCTGGCAAGCGTCTTTTTTATTCACCAGCACTGTTCTCTATAATTAATTTTTATATAAATTAATAAATCATTTCAGTAGAACTCATTTTCAATCTCTCAAGAAGTTATTAGCATTCATAAAAATTCTTTTTTATCAACTCGTACGAAAGAACTATATTTAGCCATGATATGCCACCACAAATCTTCAAAACAACTTTAATAAAAAATTGATTTATACAACACTTTTAAATATTGCTATTTTTCAGGGAATAATCCTAGGCGTAGTTATTTTAAAATCTTCCCTATTCAATAGCAATTCAAATAAGTATTTAGCATACTTACTATTTGCGCTTTCTATTGTTTTACTGAATTATGTTTTCGAAATTGAAGGTGCATTTACGTCCTATCCTTTGCTATGTTTTCTGGATTATATTGAGTGGATATTTTTACTCCCCGTCTTCATCTTCCTATTTATAATAAACAGAATTAATGATACTGTAAAGAACAGACAGAAAACCTATTTGTATTACATTCCGTTTGTCTACTCCTCTACTTTTACTATTGCATACCATCTTAATGATATTTTAGGAATTTATAAAATTACAGATTCAGGCATTTTCATAATCAATATACTTAGATTGATTCAGCTTTTATTTGCCTTTATCATCATCCTGTTTCCTCCTTTTTACTCTTATTTTATGATAAGGCACTTAAAAGACCCACAAGAGAAAAAATGGGTAATTACCTTATTAACTACTCTGTATTTATTATTATCTACCTGGCTAATTACGTATATGGTTGGCTTCTTTTTTGGAATAGACATTTCCTCTACCATGAGTGTACTGGCTTTATCAGCAACATTTATCATGCACTGGACAGCTTATATAGGCATTTACAAATACAAACTTGCAAAAAACAAAGATGCCATCTACAATTTTCTAAACAACGAGTTGGTTACTGTACATCCCAATTTGCAAATTGCAGAAAACAGTATCAATATTATTCAAGAAAAGAGCACTGTAGAAGAATCCAAAGAATCTATGACAGCAGAAAATCTTTATTTTCAAAAACTTGAGCAGCTTTGCAAAGAGCAGTTCATTTATACCGACAGTACATTAAACAGAGAAAAAGTGGCTGAAAAACTAGGGATAAGTGCTGGATATGTTTCACAAATTGTAAACACGATAACAGGAGATAACTTTGCTCATTATATCAATCAATACCGGGTGGAAGCCGTAAAGGAAATGATATCAAATCCGGAATATGAAAACTATAATCTACTGACAATGGGATTGGAAGCCGGATTTACTTCAAAAACAACTTTTTTTAAAGCGTTTAAAAAAATTACCGGTCAGACACCTAATGAATATAAAAGCACCAACAAATAAGTACTATTTTATCCATTTTTAAGCTTTTGAAACCCGTTCTAATTTGAATTAATTGAGTTTTGCACTTAAATAATTTAAATTAATATTTATGAAAAACAAACTTTTACAGATCATTGTTTTGCTTGCCTTTTATTCTGTGAATGCTCAAAGTAAAGCTGATGCAAATTCTTATCAAAAAAACAATGAAATCAAATTAAATTTACTTTCCCCCTTTTCCGGTGCCGTGGAAGTAAGTTATGAACGGTTTCTTAACAAAAATTCATCATTAGGGATTTCTGCATTCAAGGTATATGAGCATTCAACAAATGATGATATGAACTACTACATCTCTCCCTACTACAGATATTATTTTGGAAAAAAATATGCTTCCGGTTTCTTTATCGAAGGATTTGGAATGTTCACTTCCATTGATGGAAAAAAAATATACGCTACAGACAACGTGACATTCACCGAAGGTAAAGATGTATATGATCTTGCATTAGGCGCAGGTCTCGGATGGAAGTTGGTTACCAAGAAAGGATTTGTTTTCGAAGCCAATGCTGCCTTCGGAAAACTTGTCTTCAATGCAGATAAAACAGATCATGATCAGGTTCTAAAGCTTGGTCTGAGTATTGGCTATCGATTTTAAAATTTACTATAAGCATATCAACACTTTTGATTTATTACCTTGAATACAAATTAAGACAACTATATACTTGGATGTACTGAAAAAAAATATAATACTATTTTTTAAATCAATTTTACTATTTGTAGAGAAGTATAATTGATTTTTCAGTGTAATAATAAGACTGGTAAATTTAAGTATATAGTAATATTAAATTAACTTCAAGCTTGATTTTCGCTGATATATTGAGATACTGCAATAATTTAGAGAGTAACGAAATACAAAGTCAGACCCGGTCTTTTAATTAGCCAGATCGTTATTTTCAATTTTTCTACTCGTACATTTGATTTCATCCTTTGGCTTTACAAATTTGTAAGCAATATTAAACCCAATGATGTGTAATAATCTCTCGTATAATTATTCTGGCAGAAATCAGTTTCGATTGTTTCTGTCATAGCTTTTTTGAATTTACTATCCATTTTTCAGTGTTAAGAACCCAATTTGGTTTTAGCCAAAATCGAATATAAGTTTTGATAATGTTGTAATAAGATAAAAATCTCTACATTTGTATATTGTATACAATATGCAGATTGAATTATGATTACACAAGAATCCCTGAAAAGTCAAATCATTAAGGCGTTGTGGCAATTGATTATTGATGGGAAAATATTGCCTAATGAACCTATGAGAGAAGTACAATTGACAGAATTGCTCAACATTAGTCGGACTCCATTGAGGGATGCACTTCAACAATTGGAATGGGAAGGAATTGTGGTTTCGGAACCGAGAAAAGGATATAGATTGGCTCAATTTTCGGAAGCTGATATTGTTGAAATTTATCCGTTGAGAGCAAAATTGGAATCGTTTGCTTTAGAATTATCGGGCCTTCCGGATAAAACAGCTTTAGATGAGCTCAATGAAATTAATTTAAAAATCCTCAATTCAAAATCACCTAGAGAAATAGTTGAGTTAGATGAAAGCTGGCACATTCTACTGATTTCAAATTGTCCCAATCAAAGATTATTAAAAATGATAAAAACCCTGCATCGCCAATCTCAACGTTATGAATACGCTTATATGGCAATGAATAAAACGGTTGAAAAATCAAGTAATCAACACGCAAATATTCTTCATCAATTACAAAAAGGACAACTCCAAAAAGCAACAGAGTTGTTGTCCGAAAATAACTTAGTTGGGATGGATGCGCTTATCAATTGGTTGAAATCTGACAATAAATAAAATGATAATTTTAAACAAAAAATAATGTTAAAATTGCCCATAAATACACCTGTTCCATAAAAAATATTTTAGAAACTATTTTAACCTTGAAAATTTATGACACCAAAAATAATAGTCTTTTTATTACTATGCCTGTTTACAATAGGATATGGGCAGAATAAAAAAGAATTTAAAAATCAGACTAATTCAGGACTTGACAGCCTGAAAATCACAGCAGAAAAATTGATGAAACAAAAAAAGCTCAATGGATTAAGCGTTGCGGTTTTTGAAGATTATAAAGTCATCTGGACAAATCAATGGGGAATAAAAGAAGCGGGCTCAGCTGAGAAGATCGATGTGAATACGGCATTTTCTACAGCCTCAATATCCAAACCTATAACAGCTATTGTATGTGCAATTTTGGAAGAGAAAGGGCTAATTAACTTAGATGATCCTATTTCAAGATATATTAAAAGATGGGAATTGCCAAAAAGTGATTTCACAAAAGATACCGAAGTTACCTGGAAGCACCTTTTATCTCATACTTCCGGAACTTCCCAGGGTGGATTTGAAGATTATTATGAGGGCGATTCTATACCTACCATTGTACAAAGCCTAAATGGCATCTTACTGCCAAGAACTAAAGAACCGATTAAATTTCTTTTTAAGCCTGGTACCAACTGGGAGTATAGCGGCGGTGGATATGTGATTGTGCAGCTTGCACTTGAAGACCATTTACAAAAGCCTATGCCAGCAATTGTAAAAGAGTATTTACTTGATCCTTTGCAACTTAAAAACTCAACAATGATCCAGCCCAATGAAAAAGGATTTCTGATTAATGTTGCCAAAGTACATAATGATAACGGAGAAATAATACGAACGGGAGTTCCAATCACACCACAGGTTGCCCCCTCAGGTCTATGGTCAACTCCTTCTGATCTCGCTGTTATAGCCATCGAAATGCAAAAAGCATTAATCGGAAAAGATAATAAGGTCATTTCCACCAACGTCGCAAAAAAAGTTACGGACATTGTTACGCTCATGGGACCCAGAGGTTGGGGATATGGCTGGCAACGTAGCGTAGGCTGGGGAAATCAGGAGTGGTTTTTTCATGATGGATCCAATACAGGAGTTGGTGGAGATGTCTTAGCAAATATGAAGAATGGTAGTGGCATTGTCATTTTAGCTAACGGTGACAAACCTAACAGGTATCCTTTGATGAGTCATATTAAAAACAAAGTTTTCAGCATACTTAATTGGAATCTTCCAAAAGATAAAAAGAGTATAAAAAAGATACCGAAGAGTTTGGCTAAGGCAATTAGCGGTGTCTATACCGAATTTCTTCTAGGATATACCCGAATTGGGATGAATACAATTTTTCAAGAAAATAATATACTCTATATCAATTCCCCGGTTTTGAAGCAAGATATAGGAATTGAGAAAAATAAGATGTCTTACCTTGGTAATAATACCTTTGTGATTGATAATTACCCAAATCTTATCCGATTTGATCTCAATAAAAATAATGAGCTAACGGGAATGACAATTTTTAAAGAGCAGGAAAACCTAAAAAAGCTAATTATTCCTATTGACAAACTTAGAACTATTGATACGAAATTATATGATGCTTTTCGCAACAACGATTATGAAAAAGCATTATATATATATCAGCAGATAAAAATGAAGGATCCCATCTTTAATTTTGAAAATGCACTGAATAATTTAGGATACCAGTTTTCTGCAGAGAACCAAAGCGAAATTGCTTTCAATGTTTTCAATCTTAATGTAAAAGAATTTCCAATGTCGTCCAATGTATATGACAGCCGGGGTGAAACTTATTTCAATAAAAAGAATTATTTATTATCAAAAAAAGATTATTTGAAAGTATTAGAATTGCAACCCGGCAACCAAAATGCAAAAGAAATGCTTTTGAAGATAGAGCAGGAATTAAAAAAATAAAACAAAATATAAAAACCCTCTATCAATCAAAAATGAAAAAACTAAACCAAATCATCGTATTGTTTTTATCACTCAACACTTTTGCACAAAATGTAAATGATAAAATTAAAATATTTGAATCCGATTTTTTCCATTGGGACAAATCGAGAAAAAAGTCATCTTTAAAAGATTGAATGGCATTTTACAACGTCAATGCGGTAAGTATTGCAGTCATTAAAGATTACAAAGTAGAATGGGTAAAAATATACGGTTGCAGATGTGTCCGAGAAAAGATCAGCTACACTTCAAACGTTATTTCAGGCTGGTTCTATTAGCAAAACAATTAATAGTTGGGACATTTTAAAATTGGTTCAGGAAGGAAAATTGAGTTTGGACGATGATATTAATAATTATCTTAAAACCTGGAAATTTCCTTATGATGATGTTTAAAAGGGGAAGAAAATCACTATAGCCAATTTATTAAGTCATACTGCAGGTTTGTCGGTTCACGGTTTCAGAGGTTATGAAAAGTCACTTTACCTACAACCATTCAAACGCTGGATGGATTGAAACCTTCCAATTCTGGTGCAGTTTGGTCTATATTTGAGCCCGGTTTGAAATACGAATATTCTGGTGGCGGAACTACAATTTCTCAATTAATTCTTGAAAATACAACCAGTGAAAAATACGAAGACTATATACTGAAAAATATTTTGACCCCATTGGAAATGAATAACAGTTCTTTCAGTCAACCTCCGGCAAAAGACAAAGAAAGTTTCTTGGCAACGGGTTATAATTATGATAAAGAAGTGAAAGGAAAATAATTAGTGGTATTCGTTTCTTTCTATTTTTTAATTGATTATTTGATTCAACAGTTAAAAAAAAACGGAATTGTATCTGCCTTTCTTATATATAACTAAGGATTTTTTCATCATTGATCTTTAAATCATAATTTTAAGATTTTCCAATAATTTTTGCTTTTTCTTTCATAATCCCAAAGTAGGAATTGGTAAAAGCCGATAGACTTTTATAGCCAATCATAAAAGCGATCTGACTTAAAGTATATTCTCCTGTATTAATGAGTTCAATACTTTTTAAAATACGAATCAGCTGCATATATTTTTGGATAGTAATACCTGTTTCCCGCTTAAATATACGCTGAAGACTTCTTACAGACATTAAGGATAGATCAGCCAAATCATCTATATTCACCTGTTCCATGTAATTCTTATTAATATAATTGCATACAGGCAGTAATCTTGGATCAGCTGGAATCGGGATCTGTAACCCTACTTTCTCTGTGCAGAAATGGGGAAGACTATTCAGTAAAGCGGTCAGGAAATACCCCTGTTCTTCATCTTCTTCCAATAATTTATTCCACTTTGAGGCATATTGTAACATTTCTCTCAAAACCGGGGGCGCTGCAAAAACATGCACTTTATTATAAAAATCATTATCAAAAACCGTTTTGAATAAGATCACCATAAGATTAACTGTACTGGCTTCCGACTGAGTATGATGTTTTTTGCCTGAAGGGATCCAGATTAAGTGATTTTGCGGAACCAGATAGATTTTATTTTCAATATGAAAATACTGATACCCCTCTTCAACATAAGTCAGCTGATATCTTTGGTGAGCATGATCATAGTCATCATGTGCCCAGTCTTTCTCATACCACACATAAGCATCGATATTAATTTCATCATCAAACTCCCCTTTTCTTTTTTCTAATAACCCACATTTCATTTTGGCGTTTTATATAATAATTCTGGCAAAGTTAATAATAATACCAATTGTAAATTTGTATTATAAAATAGTTACACTTCCTGTTTTTCTATAATTAGATGAATTTGTAGTAAACATTTACTGTTAAAAGATAAAAATTTATCAATGGGAAAGGCATAGGAAGGTTATATATTCAATACCTGGAAACTCATCTGTTGAAATTCAAGCTATCTTTGAGATAGATTAATAGTAAAAATAACATTCAATACATAAAAAATAATAGTATGAAAAAAGTTTTTGTTGCAGGAGCCACCGGATGGGCGGGTTCTGAAATTAGCAGAGCAATATTTAATAATGACGAAATGATATTAACGGGCGGACTTTCTTTATCTCAAGATGGGAAAAATCTGTCAGAGATTCTGTCATTAAAATCGGATAACAATATACCCCTGTTTAAATCTATAGAAGAAGCAATAGAACATGTAGAATTTGATATTCTTGTAGATTTTACCAAACCGGAGATCGCGAAGCATAATATCCACACTGCTTTGCAAAAAGGCAAAAAAGTCATCATTGGAACTTCAGGACTAACTGATAAAGATTATGAGGAAATAGAACGTATTGCCAATGAAAATAATACTTCTGTTCTTGCTGCAGGAAACTTTGCACTCACTGTTGTTTTATTGCAAAAGTTTGCTGAAATGGCCGCAAAATATATCCCCCACTACGAAATCATTGACTATGCGGATGCTAAAAAAATTGATGCACCAAGCGGAACAGTGGCAGAACTGGCTTATCGTCTTTCTAAAGTTCAAAAGCCCGAACTATCCGTAGCCATAGATGATACCATAGGAAATAAAGAAACAAGAGGCGCAACAATAAACGGTATACAGGTTCATGCTGTTCGCCTGCCCGGTCACACACTCGGCGTGGAAACTATCTTTGGACTCAAAGGAGAAAAATTAATCCTAAGACATGATTCCGGAGAAAGTGCAGAACCCTATGTAAAAGGAGTACTCCTTGCCATCAAAAATATTGATACTTTCAAAGGTTTACGAAGAGGATTAGACTCAATAATGGAATTTTAACAATACGTGTTTGAAAATACGCTTGTTTGGCCAGCAATAACAAAAAATCGTTACTTTTTAAGTAGCGATTTTTTCATGTATACTTTTATCTTAAAACAAAAAAATTCAAGACTGGAATCATGCGCTAAAAATTGAGATTGACTCCTAACATTTCTCTCCTTCTTTGAAGTATAAGGTGCGCGGCATCCAGCATTTTAACGGTATGAATGTAAGGCATCACGATATTCCTTTCCGGGAGTTTTTCATAGACGCCCATTGAGAAATAGACAATTCCGGACATAAAATAATCAAATTCTTTGAGGGTGTATTCCCTGAATGCTTTTTTGAAAACCAGTAGTGGATTCCGGTATTCTTTCTCCGAAAGCAGGCCGAGAACCCAAGGAGAAATCTTTTCAGTCTTGGTATAGGCCGTCCATTTCCTTTCCTTTAGCATGATGAGATAGCTTGCCCGGATCAATGACCGCATCGACTGGTAAAATTCAGAGATCTCTGCCGGATCTTCATGGATCCAGCTATTCCTCTTTACTGCATAATTCATCATATTGCTGAGCCTTTCTTTGGAAACATCCAGCTCATTGAAGTGAAAGAACCTTTCCATCAGTTGTAGACCGGAGCGCTTCTTACCTGCCCGAAACCAGGGATTGAAATTTGTTTTCATCTTTTTCATGTGTTTGTATTTTTTTATAAATACAAGAAAAGAAATTTGATTACGGTCGATCGATCGTAATTTTTTATTATTTCATTTGTTCTATGACAGATATAAACGAGAAAATTAGTTTATACATTACAAAAAAATGGTTGATACCTTGGCTTCAAGAAGGCAAGTCACAAAATTCTTTTGCTAAAAATCATGGTGTAGAAGAAAGTACTATTAGAAAAATTAAAAGTGAAGAAACTTACAGAATACCAGTTGAAACACTTTTTAAGATATGCGAAGCAAGAAAAATTAGTTTATCTGATTTCTTTAAACTTATAAATGAATAATCCTGACGAAAGTTGTTTCTTTTGTATGTAATATCTTAGCTATAATTTCTAAATAAAGTTTCGGTATATGATTTATTACAAAATCTACAATGTTTATCACCAGAGTTTTCAAGCACAATTTTATTAGTCGGATCATTTTCTTGAACTTCAATTGATATTTCTGTTCAAATTTGCTGTTCATGGAGTTGAAGAGAATTACTTTCTTGCCTGTAAAGTTGTTTTACGGGCAAATTCAAAGATTTGTGGAGCTGGGCTGTACAGCGAGATTGGAGAACCCATATGGATGGTTTCGTACTTCAATAGATCAATTTTACCGGGAGTAATCTCAGAGGCTGTATTTCTTGCGTCCTGTAATGCTTCAATCCATCCTGTGAATCCTATACAATCTCTGTCTGATTGGATAGGTATTACTGCTGCATTCTAAAGTTTTTGATTTTCGCATTAAAAGATTCTGCTGCTGCATTGTTGCTTCTTTTGTCAAAGTAGCTCAGGATATCCCTATAATGATTCATTATTGTCTTTCTTAAGGTGGAAAATGATTTAAACCCTGCTTCTTCAACATTTTTGAACCAATGCGCCAGCTTAGTCATTGCAAAAGATTTTGGAATGTTGTGATTACAAATTTTTCTAAGGCCGTCAGCTTTTTCCAAATCAGGATATTCACTAAAAAGGATGGAAACTGATTGTCTTTGGGGTAAAGTCCATTTTTCCCTTCATTTTAGACCACTTTCAAAACTCATCACTATTACACTAAATTCTGTCTTAATACCCGACCCCAAACCTATCGAACTCCCTCAAACTCTTTTTTAATCAATCGTAGTTTTACTATATTTTTTGGATTTTTCAAAATTTATATTGTTGGTATTGTCTAATTATCTATATTTGAAAACAACACAAATCACTCTTATCGATGAAAAAAAATCTTTCTAATTCTGAAAGGATTTCAGAGAATCATATGCCCGGAATTAACCGTGTGGTTAAGCTGGACATCGTGATTGAAGGAAAATCCATCAGCCATTTTAAACACTTCCGTTTACAGCAAAGCGCCAAAACGCATCATCATTTTAAACTGACTTTAGCTTATGATTCTTTAGATGAAGTACAGAATCATAACCTTGAAGAAGCGAGGCAGTTTTTAGGGAAACGCATTACAGTAACTTTCAAATACAAAGACTTTGAAGATGAAAGTCCTGAAACAACTTTTGTAGGGGTTATTACACAGGTTGCATTTAGCCAAAAGCAAATGAGTCTTGGTAATATTGTTCTGGAAGGATATAGCCCAACAATTTTAATGGATTCGGCCCCGCATACCCAGAGTTTTGGAGGAAATCAATCGGTAAACACCTCTATTATTGCCGACAGAATCATTAAAGAATCTCTGGGAACCAGTAAGTTTGATTACAGAATAGAATCTCAAAATAAAGGTTACATCAATTACAGTGCACAGTATTGTGAAACCCATTACAATTATCTTGCAAGATTAGCAGAAGCCTATGGAGAGCAATTTTATTATGATGGGTATATTTTACATTTTGGAAAACTTCCTCCATCTGAAAAGGCTATACAACTCATCTATGGAAGTAATGTTACAGATGTACAGGTAGAATTAAAGGCAGTTCATATAAAACCCGAATATTTTGGTTATAATAGCAGCAGCCATGCAAAAATGCTTGGGTCCGATAATAAGATAAAACACCTCGGAGATTTATCTCAAAAAGCATACGAATTAAATGATGGCATTTTTAAAACAAGGTCTCTTACCCCTACTCCTATCAATGCTAATATGTTTCTGGATGTGGACGACTCCCAAAAAAGTGCAAGAGGAAGTAAAGCCGTAGAAGTTTTTACGGTTTCAGGAAATACAACAGTTCCCTTTCTGTTTGTAGGTTGTATAGCAGATATAGACATGAGAAATCAAGATAGTAACCAGACTTCCCATTTCACAACATTAATGATGACAGAAGTAAGCCATGAAGTGGATGCCAGAGGTTATTATACAGGCAGCTTTAAGGCTATCGCTGAAGGAACAGGCTTCATGCCTAAACCTGATTTTATAATGCCAAAAGCTGAGCCACAAGTGGCCACTGTAATCTCCAACGTTGACCCTTTAAACCAAGGAAGAATACAGGTTAGATTTGACTGGCAATTAAATGACACCACCCATTTTATCAGAATGATGAGTCCTGATGCAGGGGGAACAGATGCTGTAAGCCAGAATAGAGGCTTTGTAGCTGTTCCAGAAATCGGGGACCAGGTAATGATGGATTTTGAATATCATCATCCCGATTTCCCTTTTGCAATGGGAGGAATGTTTCACGGAGGTGTAGGTTTAGGAGGTGGAATGGATAACCGGGTAAAATCTTTACAGACCAGAAGTGGGCACAGATTAGTGTTTACAGAAGACGAAAGTATTGTATTGACTGATAAAAGTGGTAATGAACTTAGGTTTGATACAAAAGGAAGTAACATCAACATTACAGCCCCTGAAACCATTACTATAAAATCAAAGAATCTGAAGTTTGATATTGAGGAAAATATTGAAACCAAAGCAGGCAAGAATATAGATACCCATGTTGGACAGAATATCAAGATTATTGCCAAGCAGGAGATCAGCCAGGACAGTGGTAAGAAGACCATCATTAATGCCGGAACCAATACTGAAATATCAGCAAAAGCACACTTAGACCTTTATGGTAAAGAAAAATTCATAGGTTATACAGATGGCCAGACAGAGTTCGGAGCCAAAGACAGAATGCATGTATACGGAGCTAACTCATTACTGACGGCTAAAGACAAGATTGAGTACAAAGCCCCTCAAATGAATAAACTCCCTCAAAATGGAGAGTTTGAGTATACCAAAGAGAAGCAAATAGCATCAATGTATTGGGCATATGGAGAAGACAATGCTCTATTATTAGATGACTCAAGATTCTATGTTGATATGAATTTGGTCGTACAAACAAGAAACTATGAGGAAGGAGAAAGTATTGATGTGCTGATTAAATCTGAGGATGGAGAACCAATTGCCGAAGGCTTGCACGAATTAAATCTATCGGGAGTAGTTGATAAAAACGGAATAGTAATCTTTAAAGAACCTTTGAAGTCATATTCCTTAAAGCTTGAAAACGATGAGGAAGTAACAGAACATGTATGAAAAATTTATTAAAATGAATATTAATAATCTTATACCTATATTATTGGAGCAACGAAGAGGGTTTGTTGCTCAGAGTGGAAGTCAGCAAACTAAACCTATTCAGATTAAAAGACCTAAGTGGGATGATGTTTATCATGGTTATCCAAAAGTAAATCCTGGAAAATCTAATGAAAATGATTTACCAGCCTCTTTGGTATTTGCTTCCATATTTGGAGAAAATTATGATAAAGTGACATTTGGAAATGCTTGTGCAACCAGAGTTTCATTGGGGCTTATCAATGGAAAAATTAAAGTTAAAACTGAATATCCAATTAGTGAAGGGCTTAATAAAGGAAAGGGGATTATTGTTAGTGCTGTAAACATGGGAAACTGGCTAAAGAATAAACAATTTGGTAAACCTGATGAAACAATTGAAAATCCAAAATCTTTTAGTGAAGTTTCTAATAGAATAGGAAATAGAAAGGGAATATATGTACTAATATCTAATGATTCTCGATGGGCAAGTGGACATGCTACTTTGTGGCATGATGGCGACGCAATTGGTGGGCATAATTACTATGAGCATGCAAAAGTTATATATTTTTGGGAACTGAAATAAAAAACAAAATGAAATATTTATTAATTGCTTTATTTACCTCTGTAAGTTTTTATTCACAAAAAACATCGAATGATGTTCAGAATAAAATAATAAATGATAAGGTTGCATATATACATTTTTTAGAATTGGGTAAGTGTCAATGTATGGATATTCTTATACAAAAAAGTAAAATATATCGTACTGAATCTAAAGGTAAAAACAACAATTTGTTTGATAGACACTATTATACTCTTTATGATTTAGGATACACATTACCAGTTTTTTATAAAAAAAGTGAAATAGAGCTAATTATTACTGATTTTCATAATAATAATATAGGAAGTGTTGTAAATTTTTACAAAGAAAAAGATGAGCATATAAAAGATGACTATAGCTCTCCATTTTTATTTTGTAATAAATTGTTTGAAGAGGATAGAATGACTAAGGAATTATATAAGAAGCTTGTTTACAATCCAAATGCATTTATTAGCAACTATCAGAGTGAAGAGAAATATTTAAAAACAAAGTAATTATAATATGCCCCATCACATCACAGATACCACCCAGCTAAAATGTGATAAAGGAGCTTCACCAGCTTCGCTCACACTAACAAGTCATTCCTTTATGTGTATTAATGAATTATATGTGCTCTCACATGCTGCATGAGGAGGGGTATATTTAGGCTATCATAATAATGAAAGTCAAGTATCTCGAACTGATGCTTATAATCGAAGCCTGGTGACCAGACAGAGTTTGGAGCAAAAGACAGGATGCATGTATATGGAGCAAACTCATTATTGACTGCAAAAGATAAAATTGAGTACAAAGCTCCTCAAATGAATAAGCTTCCTCAAAATGGTGAGTTTGAGTATACCAGAGAGAAGCAAATAGCATCAATATATTGGGCATATGGAGAAGACAATACTCTATTATTAGATGACTCAAGATTCTATGTTGATATGTGAATTTGGTCGTACACACAAGAAACTATTAGGAAGGAGAAAGTATTGATGTGCTGATTAAATCTGAGGATGGAGAACCAATTGCTGAAGGCTTGCAAGAATTAAATCTATCGGGAGTAGTTGATAAAAACGGAATAGTAATCTTTAAAGAACCTTTGAAGTCATATTCCTTAAAGCTTGAAAACGATGAGTAAGTAACAGAACATGTATGAAAAATTTATTACAATGAATATTAATAATCTTATACCTATATTATTGGAGCAACGAAGAGGGATTGTTGCAACATGTGGAAGAGCATCTACGACAATACGAGTGAAAAGACCCAGTTGGTCAGATGTTTATAATGGTTATCCTAAAGTTGGTAATGATGATGAGCCTGCAACTTCAATTTTTCCTAAAATCTTGGGTGATGATTATAATAAAAAAACTTTTGGAAATGCTTGTGCAACTAGAGTGTCTCTTGGACTATTAAAAGGAAAAATGATTGTAAGAAAAGATTTTCAGATACAGAAAGGAGATTTTAAAGACAAAGGATTTATAGCCAGTGCTGGAAGTCTGAAAAAATGGTTAGAAAAAGAAAGTGTGTGGGGTACTGCTGATATAACAGTAACTGGTCCATCAGATATTAAGACTGTTGCTAATAAAATTAACGAGAGCAGAATAAAAAATGGAGTTTATATCATTTTAGGTGGATTTGTAGACGGAATTACAGGACATGCTACCTTATGGATTGGAAATAATAGAGATGTAATTGGTGGACATAATTATGTTAGCTATGGCGGAACAGTTTATTTTTGGGAATTAAAATAAGTTTTAATTATGAAATGGATAGTAATTTTTACCGTGTTTTTTATTTCATTAAATGCACAAAAAACGAGATTTGATTCTGTTGCAATTAAATTTAAAAAAGATAGTATTTCTTATAACCAATATATTGAGTTTGGGAAAATTTATTGTTTAAATAACAAATCATATACTTTAGAAGATGAATATGGTTCAAAATATAATTTATTATTTCCACTACCCAGACTAATAAGTAGTAAAGTAATAAAACAGCAATTTGCCAATTATAATAAAAATCACAAAAAGAAAAAATGTAATTGCATATATCGGTCGGGTAGTGATTTGAAAAAGATGTACATTAATTTAGTAGAAAATAAGAAAAATTACAATATAGAACCTGAATATGATGTTGAAAATTATATGAAAGACTATCTTGAGAATTATTATATAAGGATTCAGACAGAGTAAAAATATAAAATTAAAGACATTATATACATTATTAAAATCCGTGATAAATTCAAATTACGCCCCAACACATCACAGATATCATCCAGCTGAAATTTAGCAAAGGAGCCTCACCAACTCCACTCACAGTAACAAGTCAATCTTTTATGAGTATTGATGGAAAGCTACAAACCACAGAAAATGACAAACAGCCTAACACTAACATTAAACCTTTTGGAATGTGTAGTGTTTTAAGGTCTCCCTGTACGCCCGCACTTTTAAACTGAGAATAAATGACAAATTTAAATTAATATTTGATTCAATGCACTTTTATAACACCCTAAAATAAACTCAGTATAATATAGATGAGCGTCTAAAGCCCGGAACATGGAGAAAAAGGACAGAAACCATAAGCTCCTATCCTTAATTAATTAAAACCTTTTGAAAACAGATTTACTATTTTATAGGGATTTTAATATGTTCATTATTAAAGTCAAGAATTCTTAAGCCTATTCTCATGGTGTATATTGCTTTTTTCCAGTCTTTATTTAAGACTACAGTGTTTTCAAATACCGGAGAACAGCATTTTGTATGCTCAATACTTTCAACCGCTCACCCTATTTTCCAGTATAAAAACGTATTACTTTATGGTGATATGACTTTAATAGGTTTGATAAATTCCTGATTATTATAATACAAAGATGACCGTTTCCGTATATACCAAGCTATATATATCCGGAATATTCTTACATATATCCCACTTTTTTATAAGTCTTCCAGATTTCCAAGGCGTCTTTGTTTCAACTGTTTATAAAATGAAGGGGAAAGCCCCGTGATCTTTTTAAACTGATTAGAAAGATGGGCTACACTGCTATAGTTGAGTTTATAAGAGATTTCTGTAAGGTTAAGTTCATCATACAACAGGAGTTCTTTTACCTTTTCTACTTTATTAATAATGATAAAATGCTGAAGGGTCATTCCTTTAACTTCTGAAAAGGTATTGGCAAGGTAGGTATAGTCATATCCTAATTTTTCACTTATATAGTCTGAGAAATTTTCTTTTGGAAGCGCATCTGAATAATGAATCATTTCTATGACTACATTTTTTATTTTTTCTATCAGTATGCTTTTTTTATCATCTAATACTTCAAGTCCTGTCTTAAGTAAATTTTCTTTCAGAATTTGTCTTAGTTCCACGCTGATATCATTCAATAATTCTACAGTTCCCAAATCTACAATAGCATTTTTAATGCCCAGCCTTTCCAATTCCTGATGAACAACCATTTTGCAGCGCAAACTTACCATATATTTTATATACAACTTCATTCCCCTTACTGTTTATATCTGCAATTATTTCATTGACAGTTATTTACCAAAGTTAGTCTATTAAATCGGAAATATCTATGATTTATACAACAAATTAAAAGACAATTGTAAAGCTTTCCTTTTTTAATGATTGAAATTTACAGGTAACAAAAAAATATTTTACAATGTCAAAGGAAAAAGACGGAAAAAAAAAATCAGATAAAACTCCACCTGCAAAATCCGCAAAAGAGAAACGGGAAGATAAAATGAATAAACGAAGAAACAAGGAAGCAGAATCCCGAAATACCGGTAACTAACATGGTATCTCTGAAAAAAGAAGGAATTATACTCAGAAAAACAACATTAGATTTTGAAAGTGAGGGTGTTTTAAACCCTGCGGTTATACAGGATAACGGAAAGATACATTTACTGTACAGGGCTCTTGCCAAGAATAATTTCTCCAGTATCGGATACTGTATACTATCAGATTATAAAACTATAGAAACCCGGTTGGATAATCCGGTTATCATCCCCGAGTTTGAATATGAGAAACATGGGGTTGAAGATCCGAGAATCGTAAAAATCGATCATTTATTTTACCTTACTTATACCAGTTATGACGGGATTAATGCATTGGGAACCCTTGCCGTATCTGAAAACCTTATATCGTGGCAAAAATTGGGTATTATCGTTCCCCGAATTCCATACAAAAAATTTAGACTTTTATCAGAATCGCAAGGTGAAATTGGAGAAAAGTACAGACGCTTTAACAAACTTCCGTCTACTCATAACAAGAATAAAGAGGTCTTCCTATGGGATAAAAATGTGATATTTTTCCCAAGAAGAATTAACGGGAAGCTTTATTTTCTTCATCGCATAAGACCCGATATCCAAATTGCAGGTATAGAAAATATAGAAGATCTGAATACTGATTTCTGGAAAGATTATTTTCTTCACTTTAATCAGCATATTGTATTATCTCCCAAATATGAGCATGAGGTAAGCTATATTGGCGGAGGATGCCCCCCTATAGAAACCGAACATGGGTGGCTTTTGATATACCATGGTGTACATGATACCATTGAAGGCTATGTTTACAGCGCATGTGCTGCTTTACTGGAGCTTGATAATCCTGAAAAAGAAATTTCAAGACTTCCTTATCCTCTTTTCAAACCCGAAGAAGAATGGGAACAGAAGGGAGAAGTGAACAATGTCTGCTTCCCTACCGGAGCCATCGTAGAAGGAGATACACTCCATATCTACTACGGAGCTGCAGATAAAAGAATAGCTGTTGTTTCTTTAAGTGTTCCGGAATTACTAAAGGAATTACTACAATACACATCATAACTGGCTATTCACTACAGAATGTCAGACTTTAAAACAGATATCAACATGAATAAAAATATAAAATCAGACGTGGAGGAAAAGACAAAGAGACGATCTGTACAAAATAAAAAAAACACAATTAATTATAAACCAGAAATCATCTTTATAAGTACTTTTCCTCCTAAGGTTTGCGGCATTGCAACGTATTGTCAGGATTTGATAAAATCTCTACAGTTAAAGTTCAGAGAATCATTTACAATAACCATCTGTCCAATGGAAACAGAGGACGAACACTATCATTATAACGAAAACATTGAATATAGCTTAAATACATCCGATGCTATTTCTTATTTGGAGCTGGCTTCTAAAATCAACAAAAATGACAATATTCAACTGGTTATGCTCCAGCATGAATTTGGATTTTTCAACGAAGCCAAAAACGGATTGCTGCTTTTTCTTCAAAATGTAGAGAAAGATATCATTGTTACTTTTCACACCGTTCTACCAAAACCGGATAGGGAATTAAAAGAAAAGGTAAAAGAAATCAGCAGTTTCGTCCAATTTATTATTGTGATGACCGATATTTCTGCAGATATACTGTCCAATGATTATGATATTCCATATGATAAAATTAAAGTGATACCCCATGGCACTCATTTACTACCATTTATCGACAAAAGTTCATTGAAAGCAAAATACGGATTTAAAGATAAAAAGATACTTTCAACATTTGGTTTATTGGGGTCCGGGAAAAATATAGAAACTACTTTAGAAGCACTTCCCGAAATTATTGTCCAGAACCCCGATGTAATGTTTCTGATTATTGGAAAAACGCATCCCGGCATCATTAAGTATGAAGGTGAAGAATATCGTGATTTCTTGCATAAAACAATCAGCAGACTCCATTTGGAAAAACACACTTATTTTATCAACCAATATCTACCTTTGGATGAGTTGCTAGATTATCTCCAGCTTACCAATATCTATCTTTTCACTTCAAAAGACAGAAACCAGGCAGTAAGCGGCACCTTTTCCTATGCCATCAGTTGTGGCTGCCCTATTGTTTCCACTCCTATTCCCCATGCCCTGGAAGTATTAAATGAAGACCTGGGAGTTATTATTGATTTTGAAGCTCCGCAACAACTTGCAGCTGCCGTGAATACATTACTGAAAAATGAAACCGTACAGGAAAAATTACGATCAAATAGTTTAGAAAAAATGGCTCCTACAGCCTGGGAGAATTCTTCAATTTCACACGCCTTATTATTTCAACAATACAGCAAAGATAAAATGACATTACATTATACATTCCCCATCATCAATCTCAGCCATATCAAAAATATGACAACAGATTTTGGGATGATCCAGTTTTCTAACATCAACAAACCTGATATCAATTCCGGATATACTTTAGATGATAATGCCCGTGCTATGATTGTAGCCTGCAGACATTATGAACTAAGCAAAGATGAATCTGACCTTGATTTAATTTCAACTTATCTGAGGCTTATTAAGTTTTGCCAACAGCCCGATGGAAGTTTCCTCAATTATATCAACCAACACAGGGAATTTGCACAGCAGAATTATGAGACCAATCTTGAAGATTCCAATGGGAGGGCTATCTGGGCTCTGGGATATCTTCTTTCGATAAAAACGATCTTACCACTACAATTTTCTGATGAGGCAGAATCCATCATTGAAAAAAGTCTTTTATCTATTGAGAAGATCCATTCTACCCGTGCCATGGCTTTTATCATAAAGGGATTGCATTATCAAAATTCTGAAAACAATATTCCATTACTAAAAAAACTGGCCAATAGACTGGTAAAAATGTATCAGCATGAAAAACACAGAGACTGGCATTGGTTTGAAAGCTATCTTACCTACGGAAACGGTATACTCCCTGAGTCTTTATTGTGTGCATGGATTACGACCCAAGACGAAATGTATAAGCAAGTTGCAGACGAATCATTCAAGTTTTTGCTTTCTAAAATATTCATTAAAGGAGGCATCAAAGTAATTTCCAACAAAGGGTGGCTACAGAAAGAAACGATTAAAAATCCTGAAACGATTGGTGGTGAACAGCCTATAGATGTTGCTTATACCATACTGGCCTTATCTACATTCTATAAGGTTTTTAAGGATGAAAAATATTTGCAGATGATGAGGAATGCTTTTAGTTGGTTTTTAGGAAAAAATCATTTACATCAGATTATTTATAACCCTGCAACAGGAGGATGTTATGACGGTCTTGAAGAGAAAAATGTTAATCTCAATCAGGGAGCAGAGTCAACAGTCAGCTATCTTATGGCAAGGCTCTGTTTTCCAAGATAAATCCCTCGATTACCGCTATCTTTATATATATTTATATGCAATAGTTTAGTTTATGGAACTATCGTAATGAAAAGATAAATTAAAAATATAGCAATCAGTACAATTCCCTGCATGATATTGGTTCTGCCTGTTGCCAGTGAAACGGTAATAATAAAAAGTGAAAGTCCTAAAAGTATGGTTGATTTAATATCTATTCCCAATGTCATTCTTATCCCGGTTATTACGGATATAATGGCTATGGCAGGAATACTCAGTCCGATACTTGCCAAGGCAGAGCCAAAAGCCAGGTTTAATGAGGTCTGGATTTCATCACTTTTTGCGGCTCTGAATGCAGCCAGCCCTTCCGGAAGAAGAACAATACCGGCAATAATGATCCCTACCAAAGACCTGGGAGCACCCGCTGAAACCACTATATGCTCAACATCTTTGGAAAGGAGCTTTGCCAATAAGACGACTATCCCCAGGGATAATATTAACAATACACAGCTGATATACAATTGTTTTCGGGAAATCATTTCATGACTATTCTGTACAGACTGATTTTCGGATAGCTTGTTTTGTGGGGAAATGAAAAAGCTTCGGTGCCTAAGTGTTTGGATCATGGTAAAGCCGAGGTAAAGCCCCAAAGAAATCAAAGCAATAAAAAGCAACTGAAAGGAAGTATATTCCCCTCCGAGATGGCTTACGGTATAATTGGGCAGGATAAGCACAAAAATAATAACTGAGGTAAGCGTAATCAATGCAGTACTTACCCCTTGTAAGGTAAAGCTTTGTTCTCTATATCGTAAAGAGCCTATTACAATGCAGCTTCCGATGATTCCGGTAAGGATGATCATCACTGCTGCAAAAACAGTATCTCTGGCAAGGGTGATAGTCTCTAACCCTTTCGCTCCCATCATGATAGAAATAATAAGCCCTACTTCGATGACCGTAATGGCAAATGCCAGAAGTAAAGTTCCGAATGGCTCACCCAAACGATGGGCAATGACTTCGGAATGATACACTGCGGCCAAAACACTTCCCATCAAAAATAAAACAAGAATCACAGAATAATATCCTGAAGAGAAAACAGAATTTCCAACATAAGAAAGCCACGCCAGGATAGGAATCAAAAACGTCCACATCTCTAAATATTTTTTTATATTCATAAAAACACTAATATTTTTTACAATTGAATTGTCGTTTGAAGAAAATCACAAGCTTCATATTTCCTTTTTCAAGAGCGTTTCTATAAATGATTTGAAGCAGACTGGAGGATATACTGGAAATACCAAATAATGAAAAGAAGTGAATATGTCAGAACCAAAAGTCCCGATCGCCAGTTCAATGTAGTTATTCAGCAAGATACGAATAATCAATCACTTATTGGGGATTATATAGTAGTATTTTAATTATATGAACAACATTCAGATACTCAAAACAATCCGGAGTTTTTGTAAAAGTGTGATATGTGCAACATAAAAGAAACAATCTGTAATACAATAAATTGTAAAACGTCCACCTTTGTACTGTAGCAATGAAGTTACACTAAAATCCACATTATGGACACAAATCACAACAAAGGCGACAAATTTTTCAAAACTCCTGGAGACTGGATTGAGCAGTCAAAGCAACTGAAAGAAAAATTTTCAACATTAACGGATCACGATCTGAAGTTTGAAGAAGGTAAAGAAAAGGAAATGCTTGAAAGAATCGGAAACAGATTAAGAAAAAACCGTGAAGAAGTTCTCAATATTATCAAAGAAATTAATCTTTCATAAATTGTTTCAAGAACAGCTAAAATCCATGAAAAGAGATATTTATCAAAAGTTTTTAGCTGGAAAAAGGGATGGAATATTAGACAGTTCTATCCCTTTTGTTTACAAGACCTTCTACTCTTTTATGCTTATATACTTTCAGGTAGAATGTTCCCCTTACCATCACCCTATCCAAAAGATGGATCAATAGAAAAATGAAAGATAAGCTTCACAATAAATCTCAAACTAAATTTTCATCTTATTAAATATTTTTGCAATGAAAACAATACATCTCTTTCGGTTTAACGATTCTATTTTCCGTAAAATTCCTTTCTTCAAAGAAGAACATAGGTTGAAAACCGATGTAACGGACCTCGATTTAATGAATATTGAAATAGTAACCGAATATATCGTGAAAACCCATGATGACTTTAGTTTCGACAACACCTCAAGAAATGATCTTTTATCAATGTGCAAAAAAGCTCAAAAAACAATTGAACATTACTTTGTGATAAAACTGGATCACTATGATTTTATATGAAAAAGTTATTTAATTAGATTTTAGAATAACCATCCAAACGATAAACTTCCAAGAATTTAATCTTTTTTAGTCTGTCATTTTTACTATAAAAAATGATAAAGAAAAATAACATCTCCCACATAAGCAGGTTTTGAATAATTTCTTATCAAAAGTTTCGCTTCCACCACTACCTTTACCGTTCCTCTGAGATCCGTCACTGATTTTACAGTGGCCTGTAGCTGCACATCACTCCCTACCGGAACGGCCTGGCCAAATTTAAGATTCTCAATCCCATAATTGATTTCCATTTTGACGTTCCTTACCTCAGCAATTTGCTTCCATAAATAAGGGATTAGCGCTAATAGCAAATAACCATGAGCAATAGTGGATTTAAAGGGGCATTCATTTTTTGCCCTCTCCTCATTAATATGGATCCACTGATCATCTAAAGTCGCTTCTGCAAACCTATTGATTTGCTTCTGGTCTATTGTGTACCACTCAGAAAAACCAACCATTTGTCCTTCCAAAGCTTTATATTCAATAAAATTGTTAATAATAATCATGTTGAATGTCTTAGTATTTAAGCTGATGAGAATTATTTCTTGAAAAACCTCTCACGTACTGTGAGAGGCAAATGAACATTATGAAAATAAAAAGTAATTAAACTTACACCAATGTTCTTTCAAACAATATACTTCAAACTCCAAAGGTTACTGGACTTTGAATTGTAAAAAAATAAAAAAATATAATACTGAAATTGAAAATAATATTTATTTCAAACAGATGATATTAAAGATTAATTACGCCAATTTTACATTCACCGCATTTAAACCTTTATCACTCTTTTGTACATCGAAAACGACTTTATCATTTTCACGGATTGCGCTTGTGCTTAATCCTGAAGAATGTACAAATATGTCCTTACTCCCATCTATAGGAGAAATAAATCCGAAGCCTTTTGCTTCATTGAAAAATTTTACTGTGCCTTGTTGCATTGTAATTATTATTAAAAAATTATTTAGTACTTTCTGTAAACGCTACAGATTTTATTTATAAAATGATCTGACCGGCATTGTGAATCCTATCAATTTTTGAATATTTTTAAGATCTAACCGCTCATCGGTATCGCAAAATGAAATAGCGGTACCTTCCATTCCTACCCTACCGGTTCTTCCGATCCTGTGGACATAAGTTTCCGGGATATTGGGAAGCTCGTAGTTCACTGCATGAGGAAGATCATCAACATCAATCCCTCTCGCTGATATACCACTAGCTATCAACACTTTAATCTTACTGTTTTTGAAATCATCAAGTGCATGCCTTCTTGCCATATGAGATTTGTTTCCATGAATTGCTGCTGCAAAAATTCCTACTCCTTCCAATTGCTGTACAAGCTTATTGGCAACATGTTTCGTACGGGTAAAAACTAGTGAGCGCATTATTTTCATTTTGCAATAAATCAATTAGTAAACCCGTCTTATCTATTTTTTCCACAAAATAAACGGATTGTTTCACCATTTGTACAGTTGAAGATACTGGAGTTACAGTAACCTCTACAGGATTATTCAGAATTGTTTCCGCAAATTTCCTTATCCCTGCGGGCATTGTAGCCGAAAAAAACAAGGTCTGTCTTTTCTGGGGAATTAGCCTCGAAATTTTTTTGACATCATTGACAAATCCCGTATCCAACATTCTGTCTGCTTCATCCAAAACTAATATTTCTATTTTAGAAAGATCAATATGTCTTTGACTAACCAAATCCAGTAATCTGCCGGGTGTAGCCACCAGAATATCTACTCTTTTTCTAAGGGCGGCAAGCTGATTTCCTGCTGCAACTCCCTCATAAATAGAAAGCTGTGATAAAGGTAAATATTTGCTGTAAACAGCAAAACTCTCTTCAATCTGTATTGCCAACTCACGAGTTGGTGTAAGTATTAATGTCCTTATTTCTTTATGTTCTGGAGTATATTTTTTTAACAGCTGCAGAATAGGCATTGCAAAGGCTGCCGTTTTCCCCGTTCCTGTCTGGGCACATCCTATAATATCTTTCCCGGCAAGAATATGCGGTATAGCGGAATACTGTATTTCAGTTGGCTTGGAATATCCTGATTCTGTTACAGCACGGATTATTGGATTAATTAAATTTAAACTTTTAAAACTCATCATAATTTTCTCATTTCCCTATATTTTGTAAGCAAATTCAGTTTTTAGAATTTGAATTGGTATATGATAGAATGAGTAAAGAATTTCTTTTCTCATCACTTTCCCTTGCTTAGCTTAATATGTAATTATCATTAATAAGCCTGCAATAACGTATCATTCTAAGATGAAAAAATTTATATAGCATTTCACATTAGAAACACGATTGATAATTGGGTGGCTGAAAAAGCAAAGACTGAAAGAAAAAATTGTGAGTTTAAACTATTACAGAATAGCAAAGGCAGAAACCTTTTTTATAAGTGCTTTGCAAATATACAATAAAATAACTGAGCCATAATCAATTTAATCAACTGATTATCAAAAATATATTCGTAGATTACGCACATAAACTGAATTGTTTGCCTGTGCGGATGATTTTAAATTTCACTCCTATGCAAACGTCACTTCCTATAACTCATCCCCATTCACAAACTTCAGACCTACATTCTGCTTCGCAGGTGAGGATTGCTTATTTTATTATGATCCATCATAAACCTGATGTATTTAAAGAAATGTTTCAGAAGATTTATACAAGGGATCAATTTTATCTTATTCATATTGACCGGAAGGCAAAAGCAGAATTTACAGAAGAAATACAATTATATTTAATACACTTTCCCAATGTATATATTTTGGAAAGCATGAATATTGTAGCTGGAGGGTTTAGTATGATTCAGGCTGAACTTAATGCAATGGAATATCTTTTGAATGTTAGCAATGAATGGGATTATTTTATCAATCTAAGCGGTGAAGATTCCCCCCTTAAGTCACAAAATATTATACGTAAATTTCTTACAGTCAATAATGGAAGAAACTATATTTTTTATTACGATCAGAAGTTTTACAGGCCAGATACACTTCAGAGAATACAAAATCACTTTACAGAGCTTACCCACAAAATCTCTTCATTAATATATAAAAGAGATTTCATGAAGGGAGTTATCCCTTATATTGGTGGGAAATGGTTTATTTTTACAAGAGAAACCTGTCTTTTCTTGACCAATAATAAGAGGGTAATGGATTTTGAAGACTATTATCTTCATACTCTTTTACCAACTGAATCATTTTTTCAGACGGTTCTTCTCAATACCCTATTTAATGATATTATTGTGAACGACGATAAAAGAGCAATTATTGAAAAAAGTTTTTTTAATAAAGACCAATATACTGATAATCTCATCAAAACTCTAAAATCTTCTAATTATCTTTTTATCAGAAAAGTAAATGATAAAACAAGTGAAAATATTCTAAAATATATAAGTGAAAGTTATCAGCTTCCTTTATTGGAAATTGATGAGATAGAACGAGAGCTTAGGAGGAATAGTAGTCAGAATAATTAATTAAAATTATCAGAATAGGAATATTTATTTCTGTGAATCTTTCCAAATCCTCCACCAAATATTTCGAATAAGAGTAAAATATAGCTACCTAAATGTAATTTCTCAAATTGATTTCTTTTGTAACCTGTTCCGAACCGCCAATTATCAGAACTCCTTGAGGAGTAGCTGGAGTATCGAACTGAACTTTTGTCACAGGATACCATTCTCTTTCTATAAGTGCTTTAGTACATAATTCTGCATAGCCAGAATAATAATCAGAAACAGCTTCTCCATGAATTGTAGCTTCATAACCTAGTGAATATAAACAAACTTTTAACTGTTCAGGGGCAAAACCAGTTCCATATCCTGCTTATCTGTATAAATCGATCAAAGGACAAAAACGTGCTGTTTCATCACCAATTATTGCGACCATTAAAGGAAATCATAAACTTACGGCTTTTACAAAAGATTCGGGAGTTCTCCTCCTACTCCAAATCAAACCTGGATTTTTTCCTGAACTGATCGGTTAATGATTTAATGACATCATTACTTTTATTTTTCTAAATGTCTTCAAAAAATCTCCGGACAGTTAACACTAGCACAAATATCTTTGATATTGTAAAAAATTTAATTCAAATGAAAACTTGTAGGGATTTAGGAAAACACCTAAATTTACAAAACAAAATTTATGGAGTATGAAATTATTGGAGGTCATCAAATCGTTATCAAATGAGACACGTCTGAATATCCTTATATGGTTAAAAGATCCCTTCGCTCATTTTCCTAAGGAAGAATTAAGTAATTATATTCCTGAATTAGGAGTCTGTGTTTCTGATATTGCGCAAAAAGCCGGAATGTCGGTTCCTACAGTATCAGATTATTTAAAAACAATGTCGACCGCTGAAATTCTTATTGCAACCAGAAAGGGACAATGGACCTATTATAGGAGAAATGAAAAAGCAATACAGGAATTAGCAAGATCCATCAGAGAGGATTTGTAAAAAATTTCAACCAGCATTTAGATATTTACCTAATTATATAATTAATATTCCTGAAAAATTTTTGAGAATAAAAAAATCTCCAATAAGATTTTTTAGCATCGGCTATTGGTAATTTACTCATTAACATTTGCCAAAGTTTCCTTATCATAATATAAATTGATATAAATTTTTATAGTCAAGAGAAACTAACCAGAAATACAATAACAACTTCTTACGATCTTCATTATCAAAAAAGGAAAGAATGAATTCAAGATTAATAATGAGTAAACAATTTTCAACTAGAATTTAGATTTTTACCTAAATATATAAATAACTAAAGAAATAAAATCATTATGAAAGCAGCAGTATTAAACGAATTTGGCTCAGTAGAAAAATTTGAAATACTAGACGTTCCAACCCCAAAACCGGGAGTTGATGAAGTACTGGTAAAAGTAATGGCCACATCGGTAAATCCATTGGATTTTCAGGTTCGCAGAGGGGATTATAAAAATGAGTTGCAGCTTCCGGTAATCACAGGACATGATGTGTCGGGCGTTATTGTGGAGATTGGGACGGGTGTCAAAAACTTTAAAATTGGTGACGAAGTATATTATACTCCCGAAATTTTCAATGGATATGGAAGCTATGCAGAATATCATGTTGCCAAGGAATCAATAATCGGTATCAAACCGAAAAACATCAGTCATTTGGAAGCAGCAACGTTTCCTTTAGCAGCAGGAACTGCCTGGGAAATGCTTTACACAAGAGCCCAACTTAAGATCAATCAAACAATATTGATACATGGAGGTGCAGGAGGTGTAGGAATACCTACGATTCAATTAGCAAAAGCCATGGGTGCAACTGTTTATACGACAGCCAGAACCGTTCACCATGAATTTCTCAAAGAGTTGGGAGCAGACCATATTATTGATTATAAAAAAGAAAACTATATTGATACCATTTTAGAGTTGACAAATAATAAAGGCGTAGATGTTGTCATCGATACGATTGGAGGTAATACTCTTTCCGATAGCGGAAATATTTTAAATCAAATGGGACAGGTGGTGACCCTAGTGGATATTGAAATCCCACAAAATCTAATTCATGCATGGGGCAAAAATGCTACTTATCATTTTGTATTTACAAGGCAGAATAGGAACAAATTAGATGAACTAACGAAGCTGATAGAGTCTGGAAAATTAAAGCCTGTCTTGAACATTGTTTTCCAATTGTCAGAAATAGGTAAGGCACACAGACTGCTTGAATTCAGAGATAATGATCCGGATTTTTACGGAAAGATCGGTGTACAAATTGGTAGTTCATCAAGTCATTAAATAAAGTCGATCATGAGCAATCAGGATAGTTTTACCTATGGAAAATAATGCCTGCGAAGCCCTGAATAAAGAAATTGAGGGGCTTAACAAATTGCTTTCAGAGCTAGGCTTCACAATACCCATCCAACTATCATAAAAACAGATGACTGAATAATCAGGAGGTATACCAGCTTTTGAACATTAGTAAAGGAAGCCTGCAAAGCTTTAAGTAAAAAAGCCTATCGTCATACACCTTCATCAGCAGAAAAAAATATTTTTAATATAATGATGTAATCGCAATGAGTTAATCAATAATAACGATAAAGGCCTTGGTCATGTCAGATAAAGGTGCTAGATTTGATTTAATGATATTTGTAAGTAGAGCTTAATTTTGAATGACAACATTGTATTACCCTTTAAATTTATTCTATCATGAAAAAACAAATTGTTATCGCGATGTCGTTTCTAGGAGCAATCGCTTTAGAAACTGAGCAGGTTTTGGCACAAAATTCTGATCAAGTTAGTAACTCCGTCAATATTGTGTTATCAGATGTTATTTCAATGGATATAGGTACTGTTGCATCACAAGGCACTGTAGATTTTAATTATGTGAATACAACAGATTATAATTCTTCAAAAAAGGTGACGGTGCCCAATAGTTTAGTCATTATCTCCTCCAAAAATTTCGATGTAAAAGTAAAATCTGAGGGCCCAAATTTTGTAAGTGGCGCCAACGTAATTCCAGTAGATATATTACAGATAAAAGCAATACCGGGGGGAAGTTTAATGGGAACCCTGAATGAGATCACCTTATCCGCAACCGATCAGGTCCTGGTAGGTAATGCAAGTTCTGGAGCAAAACAATCTTTAAATATTGCATATTCTATTTCGGCAGAAAAAGCATCTAAGGTACTTCTGGGAAAACCTAAGGGAACTTATGCGCAAACGGTAACCTATACTGCGACAGCTTTATAATAAAAAACAAACAGCAATTTTATATAAGCCCTCAACACCTTGGAAGTGTTGAGGGCTTTTCTATTTACACCCAATAAATAGTCCTGTAGTGATTTTACTACATGAACTTCCATTTTCCACTACAAAGAAACTTTTATAGCCACTGTAGATTTGCAGTATAATTAAACAACAATTAAACATTATGATCATGAAAAAGCAAATCGCAATCGTGGCCTTATCTCTTGGAGCAATTATATTAGGAACTAACAATGTTCAGGCTCAAAATACCACTGCAACCACAACGGTAAACATCACCCTGAACGATGTAATCTCTATTGATGCGGGAAGTACTGCAATTGGTAATACGGTTGACTTTAACTATGCTACTGCAGCAGATTACAACTCTGATCAAACGGTTACTAAAGCCAACTCGTTAAAAGTTACTTCAACGAAGAACTTTAATGTAAAAGTTAAAGCAGGAGGTGCTAATTTTATGAATGGGACCAACTTAATCCCTGTAAATGTTTTGACCATCAAAGCAGCTACAGCTGCCGGAACTATGGGCGGAACAAAAAGTGCTGTGGTTTTATCTGCAACCGATCAAACGCTGGTATCAAACGCTCCGCTTGGAAGCGCATTAACACTGAATTTGGACTACACTATTCCAGCAGCGAAATCATCTTCGTCCGATATTTTAGGTAAACCAGCCGGAACTTATACGCAAACAGTAACTTATACTGCAACCGCTTTATAAAAAAAACACAACAATTATATAAGCCCTCAACATTGTACCGGTGTTGAGGGTTTTTATGTGTAAGCCAAATTAACAATCCTGTAGTGATTTTACTACATCAACATCCATTTTCCATTACAAAGAAACTTTTAACGCTGCTGTAGATTTGCAGTATACAAAAGAAAACAATTAAATAAAATTTAAATATTACGATCATGAAAAAACAAATCGCCATCGCAGCCTTAACTATCGGAGCCGTTATACTGGGAACTAACAATGTTCAGGCTCAAAATACCACTGCAACCACAACGGTAAATATCACCCTGAACGATGTAATCTCTATTGACGCGGGAAGTACTGCAATTGGTAATACGGTTGACTTTAACTATGCTACTGCAGCAGATTATAACTCTGATCAAACCGTTACTAAAGCCAATTCTTTAAAAGTTACTTCAACGAAGAACTTTAATGTAAAAGTAAAAGCGGGAGGTGCTAATTTCATGAATGGAACCAACGTAATCCCTGTAAATGTTTTGACCATCAAAGCAGCTACAGCTGCCGGAACTATGGGAGGTACAAAAAACGCTGTTGTTTTATCTGCAACCGATCAAACGCTGGTATCAAACGCTCCGCTTGGAAGCGCATTAACACTGAATTTGGACTACACCATTCCAGCAGCGAAATCATCTTCGTCTGACATTTTAGGTAAACCAGCAGGAACTTACACGCAAACAGTAACTTATACTGCGACTGCTTTATAATATTTTTTTTTAGTTTATAAAGGTTCCTTTTGTTACGTTTTCAGTAGTTTTAGGAATCTTTTATTTTAAACAATTTACAACATGCGCAAGTTTATTCATCTCTTCATTTTCGTTATCCTCACAGGGTCTTCTTCAATCCTGGCACAAAGTATTTCTATGTCTCCGACACGCTTATTTTTTACCGGTAATCCTGGTGAAAAAGTGACACAGACTGTGACGCTTCAAAACAGTTCGGATAAGGATTATGTTTTTAATCTCAACTATAAAGATTGGGTGAGAGAAGAAGATGGAAATAAGGTGTATCTTGATGCAGGCAGTTCAAAAACGTCCAATGCCTCCTGGATATCCACCTTAGAAAACGCTGTTACAGTTCCTGCAAAAAGTACGAAAGAAATTGTAGTGACCATGCAGATTCCTGCAAACGCATCCAGGTCTGCTGTTACAAACAGCATGTTGTTTTTCACCCAGCTTCCTCAGCAGGCAGATAAGGCACGTATTCAAAATGGCATTGGTATTATCACCTTATTTGAGGTAGGACTTCACATCTTTTATACACCACCGGGGAACCATGTAAAAAGTTTGGATATTACCAATATTTCAGAGGTGAATAATGACAAGGCAGCGAACAGAAAAGTCGCAGTAAGCATCCATAATGATGGAAATACCATCAATGATGCCACCGTTGCATTTGAACTCACCGACACCGATAGTGGCAAGGAAATAAAATTACCTTCAATTTCCATCTCCATGCTTCCGGATACCAACCAAACCGTTCAATTTTCTTTACCAGACAACATTTCAGGAAACTTTCTTGGCGTGGCTATTATTAAAATGGCAGAATCCAATGATTTACGTGTAGGCGAAAAAAACTTTAAATTTTAAAATTAAGTCTTGAAACAGAGTGGCATATCGATATCAATCCTAAGAAGAACCATCTTATTTTTTGCATTGGCTCTCCTGCACTTTTCATTAGCCTTTGCGCAGGAAAAGAAGGATATCCAAATTCATTTTGAAAATGAAAGTGTAGCTGTTGAGAAGGGTTCTACTTTTACTAATTTTCTGGTTATTGAGAATAAAAGTTCCGAAGAGATTAACATTCAGAATATCATACCGGAGGAACAATATCCGGGATTGCTTTTCTATCCCAAAAACACCTTTACCTTAGGTGCGGGTCAGTCTAAAAACCTTCCTGTGAAACTAATCGCTAATGTGGATTTTATGAAGCTGAGATCTAATGAGATCAAATTCAAGGTTTCGTACACTACCCCAACGGTCACCGGCACTGAAAGCTCGTCATTCTTCGTTAAAAAAGACGAGAACAAGAACATCGCAATTTATACGGCCACGTACGAAAATTTTATTAATCCTGGCACGCCCGAATCCTCAATTCTTCTGATTGTAGAAAACCAGGGCTATAGTAAACGAACTGTTAGGATTGATTTGCAATCAGTTCCCGATGGCTTGGAAATGATGCCCAGGCAACAAACCGTATCTCTGGAAGGTTTAGAAAAACAAACGGTTGAGATCAAAATTGCAGTCAGAAAACAGAATACTCTTTATCCGGAATTTAATATTAATGCAACCGCTACAGACATGCTTGATAATAAAATCGTCGGAAGCAATACGCTCTATCTGGTTATTTTATCACACAACAGACAAATTGCCCGGGGAAACGAAGCGGTGAGCGGAAGTAATTTTGCTGAAATCAGCTATAATGAAAACAGTTCTGGTTTTGATTATCTTCAATTGAGGGGAAACACAGCGTTTCGGATCAACGAAAATTTGAAATCGCGCTTCAATGTGGGTGCGGATTACTATCTTGACGGTCGTTATAACCTGTATGACACCTGGCTGGAAGTCGAGAGAAAAAAGACAGTATTACGAGTAGGAAATGTTAATAGCAACGATTACGATTATCCGGTTTTCGGAAGAGGTGGGAAAGTTGCTACCCAATTTGGTAAAAATAACCAGATTGAAATTCTTGCACTGGAAAATAATTATAACCTATATGGTACTTATTTCCAACAAACAAAAGGATCTACCATGGCGGGAGCAAAATATAGTTTCGGGAATTCCAAATCTTTCAATGGGAAAGTGTCTTATATATTCGACCATGATCCTCGCTTCAACGTAGATACACAAGTGACGAACGGGACAGCATCATTTTTAATTAGCGATAAACACATCCTCCGCACAGAGGTAGGATTGAGCAACGAGAAAGGCCTTTCGAACAAAGATGAAAACACAGGCGCTTTAATGGGAGCCAATTACGAAGGGAAAATAGGGAAATGGGATATCCAATCTATTAATTCCTTTGCGACCAAAAGTTATGCAGGGATTAAAAGAGGATCTTTTATCTCAAATCAGCGAATCGGCCTCCAATTATCTAATTCTCAGCGTGCTTTTATACAATATCAGGATTCGCAGGTAGATCCCGAGTTCCTGAGCTTTCAGAATGCTCCCATACAACCTGGGAATACCGCTAATCTGCGTTATTATTTCAACAGTACAGAAGCTTTGGGATTAGGTTATCAGTTTTCTTTAAAGAAGTGGAATTTTCTACTGGCTCCAAAGGTTGAAAAGCAGAAAACAGCCAATTTTTATGCATCGCAGGAACTTTTTTCTTACCGACTGGAGACCAGCATAAGTGCTGTACTGGGTGCTCACGGATTGAATTGGACGGCGGAATATTCTTATTCAAAAGCTAATAACAGGGAAGAATGGTTCAACAGCCTGAAAACAACTTTGTCTTACAGGTATAAATCCTTCTCCCTTAACGGAACTGCCCAGTGGAATGCAACAAGTGTATTTGATTTAAATTCTTACTACAATGCTGCAGACCGTAATTTCGCCAACTATAATTTATATGCCTCGTATAATTTCCAGATGATGAATAATCATCTGAGCGGATCTTTTTCAGCAGGAGCTTCCTATTCGGAACTTTATAAAAACTTAAACAGTAATGTGAGCGGTAATCTGGAATATAAGATTTCACCTTCCTGGTCCAGCACAGGTTATTTTAATTTTTCAGGTTATAAATCTACGGCTGATTATGTAACCAGTGGCAGTTATTACCAGCTTAGAGTCGGAATTAAAAAATATTTTACAGCAGCGACCTCTCTGGGAAATCATAAAGTGACGTTACAGTTATTTGAAGATAAAAATTTCAATGGACTTCTGGAGACTGGTGAATCGGTACTTGCCAATGAAATAGTAAAACTGGACAATTTTGTTGCATTAACCGATAAAAATGGAAAAGTAGTTTTTCAGAATGTGCCTGAAGGTATGTATACCCTAAAAGTAAACGAAAGTGCAGGGGCTCAATTGATGATGGATCCTGTAATTATGGTGAATAACAACATCAACCGCAAAGTAGGCTTGGTAAAAAACATCAGAATCAAAGGGAAATTAACAGAGATCAGACAAGCATACGATGTGGTGGAAACGGATGTAACGGGAATCCTGGTGTACGCAAAAAGTGAAGATGGTAAGATCTATACTGCAGTGGTTAACCAAAAAAATGAGTTTGAGTTTTTCCTGAAAGATGGAAAATACGATCTCTATATTGAAAATGATAAATACAGCTATACAAAACCCATCCAAACTATTAAGGTAACAAAAGATGGTTATTCAGAAACCGTTATTTTTGAATACAAAAAGAAAGACACTACCATTAAGGTAAAAAAGTTTTAAATTTAGACGTATGAAAAAGATGAAGGCTTTTTTAACAGGAATTTTCATGGTGTTCTGCGGGGCTACAGCAACGAAAGCTCAGGATATGTACCTATCGATTCCTGAAAATAATATTTTTAACAGGAGTGAATTTACCTCAGTGCCTACCAGAGTAATGGTAAACGCCAACAGGACAAACTGGGATTATACTTTTTTTGGATTGGTGCCAACAGCTCCTACATTTACCTCTGTGTCCGGGCCCAATTTTACACACACCTCTTCCGCATTTACTTTACCCAGTTCCATTCTTCTGTGGCAGTTGGAAAGTATGGGCGGCCAGCTTCCAGCTACTGGATTTTCAGGTTCTTTACCCGGTTTTCAGTCGTTCAGTACGAGCGCTGTAAAATGGTTTGAACCACCATCGATCAGTATTGCGGGAGGATTCAACCGGGGAAATATTAATTTTATATTTAAAATTCCAGCCGCACAGTTTGCTGCCAATGCTTACCGAGCCGGGAATTACTCCATGGATATCAGTCAAAATTATAATGATTTCACGCCACGTAACTTTAAAGCAATTTTAACCATTCCTTCATCCATCAAATGGAACACAACATCTTTAACAAAATACATAGAAATATCTTCTTTAAATGACTACAGAGTTGCAGGCACGCGAGTGTTGAGTTTAGATAATGCGGAAATTGCGCATACCGTTGATTTTAATTTATGGGCGAAAACTGCTGCCACAAATATTCAGTTCACTTCTTCTAAAGGTGTTCCTGGAACCCGAAACATAGCAGCCATTAAATTGGGCAGTAATGGATCTACACTTACGACCAAAGCCTTATCTGGTGATTTTCAGAATTTCTCCGCCACTAATTTCAATGTTGTAGCGGGAAACAGAAACAACTTCAGTCCAGAGCTTTATGTGTCTGCAGAAGATTTCAAAACCCTTTTTTTTGAAGCCGGAACTTATACATTTGAACTGAACTTCAATGCCAGAAGTACAGATAACTCAATTAATAGTTTGCAAAATACTGCTGTTCAGCTAAAGGTGCTTCCTCTGTCGGAAATCACCATTCCCAGCTCCGGGCGAAATGTAAATTTCAATTTTAATACAGCTGCCCAGTATACTAATGGTCAGTCACAAACGATTCCAAACCAGATTGTATTGTCCAATAATGAGAATTTTGAACTGTATGTGAAATCGGACGAAAATTATTTCAAGAAAGGCGGTCTTCAGACCGACATCAATTCCAACCTATTACAAATTGGAGTGGATGGAAGTTCTGTAAATGCTCCCTTATCCAAAACTCCGCAAAAAATACTTTTTAACGGAACACCAGTTTTGGACCGGGGATTGAACATGAGATATACCATACCAGCGGCGGGTGCCCAAAGTTTGGTAGGTAAAGAAAATACCACCTACTCTATCAATGTGTATTATAGCTTTACGGCAATTTGACAATACTCCTCAAACTCTGCTGCTTCTAAGATGATCAACATGGAGCTTTGTACAATGCATATTGCCGCTGAAAGGCCAGTCTATTTTTTCACTTCCAGCATTGCATATCAAAATCAGATTTATCCTCAGCATGGACAAGTCTGATTTTGACATGATTATTACGGATCAGCAGAGTCCGGTTATCGGACAGCATTGAAACCATTAGGAAATGGATATATTATTCACAGCGCTCATCATGTAGCGCCGTGAATTGTTCTGTATAGCTCTTCCGATGGCATTAATTGACAGACGCATGTGGCAAATTGGAAATGGAAAATCAAATTGCAAAGCCCAATTATACATCACAGATATACCAGATGTTGTCCTCCTTAAAAGACAAACTGAAGCAAAAACAAAATTTAGCACATGAAGTGAGCAAGCACTAATAAAAATTTTAATTGCTTCTTACAATACTATTAATTTTACTTCTTATTAAAACATATTTAAATAATATTATTTCTAAAAATTTATTATTCGAAGCAAATTATGGCATTAAAACGATTGAAAATGCCAAAAAGAGAGCCATGATCTTATGACTATGGAGATTTATAGCCTTATCTAAAAAAGCATGGAAGCAACCAAAACAATAAGAGTTTTGGAAAAATGTACTGAAATACCTATTATTGCACTGCCAGAAGGGATTCTTACTTATAAGAGAGCAGTTTCTGCAAGCCAGAAGGCCGGATTTTTTAAGTATTAATACAGAATGTATGAATGACGTGATCAACGAACTACAATTAAAAATCGAAAGACTGGAAAACGAAATCAGTTTTAAGAACGGTCTGATCTCGATATTGTCTCATGATTCAAAAGAAATGTTTGGAAATTTTCTGTGGCTTATAGAAGCGCTGGAAGATAAGATGATCAATGAAGAGGATTTTTTCAACTTGTTGCCGCAGGTAAAAAGCGATGCACGAAAGAATATGCAAACCATTCAGGACAGCACGGCCTGGTTAAAAACACAATACGGGGACTTTAAGATTAAGCCTGTGAAAATGCTGGTGATTGATCTTTTTCACCATTTCGAAGAAAAATATGCTGCTCAATTGAAAGAAAAGAATATTAAATTTTATTTTAAGGGAGATCCCAATACATCTCTTACCACTGATCGCGTATTACTTGAATATGTTGTAGACAAAATTTTTAATAATGCGGTGAAATACTCTTTTCCCGGGCAAGATATCTACCTTCAGGAAGCTACAGAAAGCGATCAGACCGTACTTTCTGTCATAGATTTTGGAACGGGAATGGCTGAAAAATATGTATCTGCGATCTTCTCTTTTGACAACCCGATATTCCAGGGAACTTCTGGCGAGAAAGGCGTTGGATTAAGTTTGAAAATTGTTAAAAATTTTGTATCCTTGATGCGTGGAAACATCCAAATCATTTCCGCTGAAAATAAAGGCACTACAGTTTCCCTTTTTTTAAGTAAATTAATAGAATGATGGGTTTAAAAGTAAACGTTCGTATTATTGTAGCAGACGATCATGGCATCGTCCGGATGGGATTGGTACAAACCATCAAACGTCTCCAACCTGAAGCTATAATTTCAGAAGTAGAGGATTATAGATCGCTGTACAAAGCAATTTCGAAAGAAGAATGGGATCTGGCCATCATGGACGTTAATATGCCTAATGGTTCTGTTCAGGAAGCGATCGATTACATAAAAATTCACCAACCCGACTTAAGAATTCTCATATTTTCTTCTCAGGATGAAGAGCTCTACGCAGTGCGTTATTTAAGAATGGGTGCCGGGGGCTATCTAAGCAAACAAAGCTCCACTGCAGTAATTGAAACAGCTTTAACGAAGATGCTAACTACCGGCCGGTATGCAAGTGACAGCATAAAAGAAGCAATGTTTTTAGAATCATTGAATGGTGAGACAAAAAATTCACCCTTTGAAGCACTGTCAGACCGCGAGCTGCAAATTGCCAATAAGATTGCAGAAGGTCTTCCCCTCAAAGAAATTTCTAATCAACTGAATCTCCATTCATCAACAGTCAGCACTTATAAAAACAGACTGTTTGAGAAGCTAAAAATACGGTCTGTGCCTGAATTGGTGGAGATTCTCAGGTTGTATAATCAGTAAACAATCTATTATTTCCCACTTTGTCATCCCGAAGAATTGCGGGATCTTTTACCTCACAAAAAGATGATTCACTCCGCTATCTTCAGCAAATTTTTAGTTAAATATCATTTTATACTGACAGAACCGGAGGTTGTGAGATCGGCAGAAGCCAGGCTCACGAATCTCCCGTGCTATCAGATATATTCCTCTCTTTTGAATTTGCTTATCACAAAATCAAGGAGATTATATTCTTACCTAACTTTTTGATTTTATTTTAGTACATTTTTTATCAGATCTAATCCTATTGTTATTTCTTCTTTTATTTCTTTTTCCATCGCTGAAAAATCTATATTTTCATCAGCTTTTTTCTCCCATTTCAGCGCAGAGTCTGAAAGTCTGAAAAGACCTGCAGTTCCGGCGGTGCCTTTAAGCTTATGAAGGATTATTTTGGCAGAGTCTGCATCGTTTACTGCGGCGGCGCCAACAATATTATTCACGGTCTGTGTAAGCTCGTTAATCACAAGGTTTAAAAAGATTTCTTTGAATTCATCATCACCTCCAATCTGCTCATTCAGCATATCCATATTGATATATTTCTCGGGTAATATTTCAACATCTGCTTCAACATCTTTATCTTTTTTAATAACAATATATTTTTTGAGCATCTCCAAAAGATCTCCCTGTCGCAAAGGTTTAGGCAGAAAATCGGTCATTCCCGACTCCAGACATTTTTCTTTCTCTCCCAAAACGTTTCCGGCTGTTACCCCAATAATGGGTACGTTTTTGTAAGCAGGCAGGAGGCGGACCTGTTGTGTAGCTTCTATACCGTTCATTATTGGCATCTGTACATCCATAAGAATGATAGAAAAATCTTTTTTCTTACATTCTTCCAAAGCTTCGAGACCATTGACTGCTTCTGTAAGATGCACGCCAGGTATAAGTGATTTCATCATTCTATTATTCAGAACCATATTCACCGGATTATCATCTACTAAGAGAACTTCCAGCTCATTCATAAAAGAAAACTGGTCTTTTTCAAAATGTTCCGGAACAGCCGCTTCTGTCACGGTATTTTGATCTACACGTCTAAGTGTTTTATAAAGATCATCAGACTTAATAGGCTTCAGAAGAAAATAAGAATTATCTTCCTTACGGAAAGAATTAAGGACATCATGCTCCTCCGAAGAAGTGTGAAGAATGACCAATGGTGAAGTCTCATTCCGTTGACTAAATAACTCTTTGATCTTATCAATTGTTTCCAAACCGGAAATTACTGGCATATGATAATCCATTAAGATCACATCGAAACGTTCCCCTTTAAGCAATATCTGCAAAGCCTCCATTCCGTTGGCAGCCAGTGTAGATTCTATATTTTTATAGATAAGCATGTGTTGAAGAATGATTCTGTTTGCCTCATTATCATCTACCACAAGCACTTTTTTTATACTAAGATCACCTTCTTCTCTCAATTCGGATATTTCGTAAGGAATTTCAATATCGAAGAAAAAAACAGAACCTTTTTCTGGCATACTGATCAATGATAAATGACTTCCCATATATCCAAGAATATTGTTTGAAATGGTAAGACCGAGACCGGTTCCTCCGTAACGCTTACTGATAGAGCTATTTTCCTGAGTAAAAGCATCAAATATATGTTTCTGCTTTTCAACAGGTATACCAATTCCTGTATCTCTTACAGAAAATCGCAGAACAATGTTTCTATCATCCATGCGGAGTTTTTCCACTTTCAGCTCAATTTCACCTTGTTCGGTGAACTTTACTGCATTACCCAAGAGGTTAATAAGGATTTGCTTTAATCTGGATTCATCAAGTAATAAAGTTTTTGGAAGTCCCTGCTCAATATTAAGAAGAAGTTCAATATCTTTTTTCTGAGACTGATACAGAATGACATTAATAACCTGACTTACCATATCATAAACATCACTTTTCTCTATAAGAAGTTCCATCTTACCTGATTCTATTTTAGAAAAATCCAGAATATCATTAATAATGTTCAAGAGATTTTCCCCCGATTCATTAATATAATTAAGATATTGAGTCTGAATATCGTTGAGAGGAGTTCGCAAAAGAAGATCAGAGAAACCAATCACTCCATTTAAAGGTGTGCGTATCTCATGACTCATATTAGCAAGAAACTCTGATTTTGCCTTGCTTGCGATGTCAGCCATTTTTTTTGCATTTTTAAGCTCTTCATTGGTGCTTACAGAATTGGTAATATTTTGTACAGAAACAATTACCCCTCCAATTTCATTATCTGAAAGATACCATGGCCCCACCTTAAGGTCGAAATGCTGAATTTCTTCTTTGCCATCAACACTAATTGCAAAATCTTCATTAATATAAATTTTACCTTGCAAAGCAGCACGATAAATTTCTTTTCGTTCTTCAGGAATGTTTGGTGATACCACAAAAAGATTCTTTCCGATTATATCATTCTCATCCATTCTGAATTCATCTATCCATCTGCTGCTTACAGAAATGTAATTAAGATCTTTATCAAACATCGCCACGGCAACCGGAACATAAGTAACGAACGACTGCATCATTGCCTCTTTTTTAGCAATATCAAGAAACATATTTTTAAATACATCAATATCCTGAATAATCCCATACACCCTGTTACAAACTCCATTTTCAAATTCCGGGATTCCTTTTACCCTTACCCAGATTGTAACACCATCATTACGTACCAGTTGAAATTCTTCATCATACGGAATTCCTTCTGTTACCGCTCTGTTGAATAAAAATTGTACTCTTTCTCTACTATCTTCTTTATAAAAACCGATAGTATTTTCTAAATTAGGCTGAAAATCATTACTAATTTTATGAATTTCTTTGGTACTTTGAGACCATAATACGGTATCTTTTTTCAAATTGACTTCCCAACCTCCAACTTGAGCTACAGAACTTGTCTGCTCCAGCATTTTTTTGGTATGAATCAAATCTTTCTCTAAAGTCATTCTTTCCGTGACATTCAATGCTGTGCTTATTATATAAGATTTGCCTTCTTTATCTATCTCAACAAGATTGTGGTACATCCAGATCTGCTCTACTCCATTCTTTCCCTTAAGAATCATCGTTCCGAAATCCTCTTTGTTTCTATTAATCCTATCAAGGTACTGGTATAAAGAAGGCCAATTATGCTCAGGAACAAGATCTCTAAGGTTTAATTTTTTTACCTCATCTGCAGAATAATGAAGTGTTTCTCTTCCTTTTTCGTTAACAGCGATAATATTTCCCTCCATGTCATGCATGCTCATCAAACCGATAGCATTTTCAAAGAAACTCCTGAAACGTCTCTCTGAGCTTTCCAACTGACGTTTTTCTTCTGTCTGTGCAGTAATATTGATTCCGAAGCAAAAAATTTCAGAAAGTTCCTGATTGGGTTTCAAAACCCATTCTACAATGACAGAACTGCCATCATAAACTATGGTAGAAGTCGTAAAAGATACTTCCTGGTAAATTTTCGTAAGATTTTTAAGCTTTGAAAGTTCTTTACTCCCTTCACCGAAAACCTGATTGAAACCCAGTCCAACTGCATCTGCTTTATTTAATGAAAATACTTTTTCGACTACCGGATTGAAATCTTTAAACTTTAATTCGTCATCTAAAACACAGATTAGATTATTGGATATATTGAAGAGTTGTTGAAAATATTCTGCATAAATTGTCTTTCTCTTTACCATCAGAAGGTTAGAAATAACATCTGAAAGCTTTTTGAGTGCTGCAATCTGCCTGTCTGATATGGTTCGGGGTTCATAATCAATCACACAGATTGTTGCTAATGCAAAACCTTCGTCGTCAATAATTGGTATGCCTACATAGAACCGTATTCCGCCTTCCAAAATTAGTGGATTGTTCCGGGATCTGTCATCCAAAAGCGTATCATTAATAATCACTACTTCTCCACTTGCTATCGCATACTGGCAAACCGTATTCTCGCGTTCTACAGAATCTATCTCAAGGCCTATACAGCTTTGGATGGTCTGCGTTTCACTTTTCATAATTGCAATTAAAGAAGCAGGACAATCGGCAATGAGACACGCAGTCTCTGCAAAAACATCAAATTGAGGATCTTTGCCTAAGTTCAGGAGATCGAAAAATTCTATTTTTTTTAGTCTTCCTGACTCATTATCAGGAATGATATTGTTCATCATATTAGTCGCTAAATTATTTAAAAATAAATAAATATTATTATAATATGTATTCAAATAACTTTTTACAAAAGGTTTATTTAAATACCATAATCCCTACTTATTCAAAAATAGGGACAGAGTGATAAAAATCTTGCTTTGAAGTTTATAGATTATAAAATATGATCTGTGGAATTGCAACAAAAAACCGGAGATTATTTTACGGTATTTTTGGTTTTTATTTGTTTTATTTCCAGGCAACATTTCCAGTGAGTTCATCCCGTCTGCTTGTTGAATATATCCTGTTTGTATTGTACCAATTTAATATAACTAACCTTTACCCTTATCTCTTCACATTATTGCATTTTTTTAATCATTAGCTTCTTTTTCACCTTTTTGTCGAAAAGCAAAATATATAATAATTACACTTATAAACATTAAAATGGAGGCCAGAAAAAACGGAGCTCCTGAAAATTGAAATGGTGCTTCATCATGAGTGAAATAATAGAATAAGTTAGTCATCACTGGTGGTCCCAAAATAGAGGTAGCACTCACTAAACTTGATAATGCTCCCTGCAGTTCACCTTGTTCATTTGCAGGAATATTTTTACTGATTATTGACTGAAGTGCGGGTCCGCAGATTCCACCTAAGGAATAAGGAACGAGAAAAACAAACATCATCCACCCTTGATTAGTAAATGCAAAAAGCATTAAACCTAATGCATAAAATAGCAACCCCAAAAATACACTTTTATGTTCTCCTAATTTTGGAGTTGTCCACCTAATTAGAATTCCCTGTACTAAGCCAAGCAATAAACCAAGCAAACCAAGCGATAGGCCCACAGTTCTTTCTGTCCAATTAAATTTATACATAGTAAAAAAATGCCAATTGCTTTGTACGGCGTGGAGAGCAACATAAACCAAAATTAAAGCTATGACGAGATTTGATATTTTTGACTGTTTTCGCAAAAAATTAACTGTTCCAATAGGGTTTGCACGTTTCCAGCTAAATGATCGACGTCTATCTTTTGCTAAACTTTCCGGTAGTATAAGCAGGCCGTAAAGAAAATTCACCATGCATAATATAGCAGCGAAATAAAAAGGAACTCTTGCTCCATAATGGCCAAGCAAACCACCTATTACAGGACCTATAATAAACCCTAATCCAAAAGCTACACCGATTAAGCCGAAATTTTTAGCTCTATCTTCATCGGTGGATATGTCAGCGATATATGCACTTGCTGTTGAAATACTAGCCCCAGTAAGACCGGCAATGATTCTTCCAAAAAACAACCACCTAATAGAAGGCGCTAGTGCTAATAGTACGTAATCTATAGCAAATCCGAAAAGAGAAATTAAAATAATTGGGCGTCTCCCATACTTATCACTGAGATTACCCACTACAGGTGCAAATATAAATTGCGTAATAGCATAAGCAAAGCCAAGCCAACCTCCATATTTTGCCGCTTCACTAAGGTCGCTGTTGATAAGTTCTCCAATGAGTTTAGGGACCACAGGAAGTATAATTCCCCAACCCGTAATATCAATCAACAACGTTATAAATATAAATCCAATAGCTGCTTTTTTTCCTGTTTTTTTCATGTTGTAAAATTAAACAGAGAAAAAAAGCAGGTATTAACAATTTAATGGTGTTTACGTACAATCTGAAAGCTAATGATATTTAGCAATCTATAAATAGTTTAGAAGTATAAAAGAAGATAAATTATTATTCGTTTCTATAGGTCTTTGGTGACAATCCCACTATTCTTTTAAAGTATCTGCAAAAGACACTTGTTTCTTCGAAATGAAGCTCGTTGCTAATTTCTTTAATTGATAAATTAGAAGATTTCAGTAGTGTTTTAGCATGTAGAATTGTGATATGATCAATCCACTGTAATACAGATTTTCCCGTTTTCTGTTTCAGGAAAGTTGAAAGATATTGTGGTGTTAAATGTAGCTTTTCAGCGTAAAATGCAACACTTCTTTGTTGGTTTGCATGCTTTGAGATTAGCAGATAAAAATCATCTATAATCTCATGTGTGCGGTTTTTCACAAAGCTTTTGTTACTCGGTAAACAAGAATATACCTCAGAAATCATACTCATTAGAACCATAACAAGATGTCGAAGCATTTCCGTTTTATTATGGCTGGGTTTTTTATTGTAGAAATTCTGTATAAGCGTCAATACTTCATTTTGCAACTTCATTTCTTCAGGCTGAAGTCTGATAATGGGCTGCCATCTAATTTGGTTGTTCATTATAAACTCACGTAAAATTGGAAATGCTGTAATAAAATCTAAGGAAAGACCAATTGTTACAATTTTAGCATCTTCACTCAATGATTTTGTGTCGATCATCAATTGCGGTTGTAAAATAGCAATATCACCTGCGTTCATTTCATATTCTAAAAAATGAATCTGTGCTTTCATAGATCCTTGTATCAAGAATCCTAGCAATAAGCCGTCAAATAGACGACTATTATTTGTATACTCCTTTTTAGGATCATTTTGTTGATTGAGAATAACTATTCCTTCCGTCTTTTTTGAAGAATCAAGATTGTACAATTTATAGACATTATCCAAAGTTATCAATAGAGCCATGTGCAAATATCTAAAAAATGAAATTATATCTTAAATTAATAAGGTGCTAAATCATCAATATGGGGTAATTTATCCTGTCAAGTTAGCAAAAAAACAAAGAGAGTTGACATCTTTTATTTTGTTTTTAGAGTACCCAACAATAGCTTCTTTGGACGTTTGGAATCTGATCTTAAAAAATCATCGTTATAAATTCATTTCCATTATACAAAAGAAAAACATCACACATTCTTATTATAATAATAATTTTTATACTATAAAAATATAATAATGATAAAAATATATTTATTTTACATTATATTTGATAAAATAAAAAATAAATCAACCAATTATGAATTGTAAATTATTGACGAACTGGCCTATTATTAATGCTATAATTTTGGCAAATACAATAGTGAATCAATAATATATTAGACATTGTAACTTTCCCCCTTATTAATACAAAACACAGATCAATAAACTTTAAACCACAATATATTTAATTATGAAAAAAAAACATCTAAGTCTTATTTTTGTTCCCATAATTTGCATTGCATTATCTGCATGCAATAAAACCATTGATTCACTTAATGATGAGCCTGATGCAGTCTCCCCAACTATGGGAAGGGCAGCAGAATCCGTTAGTATCTGGGTTACCTCCAGTGATAAAAGCCGGCTTCTTCAGCAACAGCCAAATGTTACCTTTGGCCCAGATGGAGGATCCAATAATACTACAATAACGGTTAATGAGGGTTCTACTTTTCAAACGATAGACGGATATGGCTATACCCTGACACAAGGAAGTGCCAAATTGATTTCCAATTTGCCATCGGCAACCCAAAATTCCTTGCTGAATGAGCTGTTCAGCCCTTCCTCTGGGATAGCTGTTTCCATAATTAGGATAGGAATAGGGGCAACCGACCTGAGTGATTACTCTTATACCTATCGTGATGGCAGCTCATTTAGCCTTGCAGGTCCTGATCTGACGTATACTATCCCAGTCTTAAAGAAAATATTGGCAGTAAACCCCAATATCAAAGTTTTGGCTACACCATGGACCGCTCCTAGATGGATGAAGACGAATGGTTCATTCGTCGGTGGCACATTGAAGGCAGAAAATTATGAGAGCTATGGCCAGTATTGGCTGGATTATATGAACGCCATGAAAGCCCAGGGAATCAATATATGGGGGATAACCCCGCAAAATGAGCCTGAAAATCCACATAATGAACCCAGTATGACTCTGACCAAAGAAAACCAGCTGGGATTAATCAACGACTATATCGGTCCAAAGCTTAGGGGGGCAGGCTATAATTGTAAAATCATCTGTTTTGATCACAACTGTGACAACACCCAATACCCTATCTATGTAGCAAACAACAGCCAGTATGTGGATGGTTCAGCCTTCCATTTATATGCCGGGGACATTTCCGCGATGACTACTGTGAGAAACGCTACTGGAAAAAATGTTTATTTTACGGAGCAATATACAGCACCTACTACAAATTTTTCTGATTTATCATGGCATATGAGGAATGTAGTAATCGGCTCCATGAACAACTGGTCAAGAACTGCAATGGAATGGAACCTAGCTAGCGATAATAACCAAGGGCCACATACCCCTGGTGGAAGTTCTGTATCCATGGGAGCGCTTACCATTCAGGGAAGCTCAATTACCCGTAATGTTTCCTATTATATTATTGCCCATGCCTCAAAGTTTGTTACTCCCGGTGCAGTTCGGATTGGATCAAATAATTCAGGAAACGTTTCCTCAACGGCATTTAGAAATCCTGATGGCTCAAAGGTTCTTATCGCTTACAATAATAGCGGCTCAGCAACTTCATCCAAAGTCAAATGGGGGACGCAATCCTTCACCTATAGCATACCTGCCAATTCGGCAGCCACATTCAAATGGACTGGCAGCACCAATTAGTCATCCACTGCATCAATTGACCAGAGCGTTACCCTTAAGGGACTTAACAAGCGGTATGTGAGGAGTGAAAATGGTGTTGGCGAAATGACATGCAGTTGCAAGTCTATCAGACACCAGAGAAAATTTGAATGGGTGGTCAATGCTACTGGAAAAATCTCATTATACAGCGACAATGGACGCTATAATTAACCCCAGAAGATAACCTGCAACAGGGCCGGAATATCTGGCTGGGAAGCATTTGTTGTACACCAGGAACCAAAAATATCCGATCGGCATTATTACCGGTCGGTTTTTTAGTATTTAGAAGTATCATGTTAGGTAGATGTATTTTCTAAATATGGCTAAGGGTATAACCTTGACAATGAGCTTGTACCAAGATTTCGTTAAAAAAAGCTTCATACATTGCGGAAGAAGGAAAGGAAAGCATCATTAGATTTGCGCTGGAAGATTGGTGGGTCAGCGATTATGATGCTTATTTAAAAAAAGAACCTGCAAAGCTACCCATTGAATGTCTTGAAGACTGTGAACTTCTCGCGCTCTCCTTTCATGACCGCGAAAAACTCTGCAGAGAATTCCCCGAAATGGATTATCTTTTCAAACAAAGAAAAACAAGGCTGAAAAAATACATCATTAATCTCGTGAAATTGAGGTTATTTTTGATATAAAATTGAGATAGTTCTTACTTAAATAATTAATTTCGTTTTCTATTTATGAGAAAAGAAAATTCTACGAATTCCATTAATGAAAAAGCATTACAAAATTTCTGTAATGCTTCTAAAACATTGATGATGATCAGTGGTCGTTGGAAGCTTTCAATTTTATTTAAACTGATTGATGAAAATGTATCTTATTCTGAGTTTAAAATTCTTCTGCCCGAAATTACCGACAGAACGCTTTCAAAACAGCTGAATGAGTTGATTCGGGATGAATTGATAACAAAGGATAAAAATAAAATTTCCTCCATATATTCACTGACCGAAAAAGGAAAAAAATTGCAGCTGGTTTTATTTTCATTATCAGATTTTCAAAAGTAAACTTTTTGCTAAAAATTTACTTTCTCTAAAAACTCGATCACTTCACCATTGGGACTGTAAACCAAACTGTTTTTTACATTCACAGATTTAGTATTATTGATGAGGTCTAATTGAAATACCCCTTCGCTAAGATCCTTTGCTCCATATTCTATTGCTTTTTTCCGTGCATATTCAGCATTCTTCACAGTAAAACAAATATGAAGCAAAGCACTTTCAACATACTCCTCACTTTCTAAACGCTTTCTTCCCTGTGTTGGCATATCTGCATTTCTATCGCATATTTCGAGGTAACAATTGATTTTTTGATGATGCAGCATGGCACATTTTTCAAGATTAAAATCAGGTAACGACCAGTCATGAACCATTTCGAACCCTAATTTCTTATAAAAGATGATGGTTTTTTCTAAATCCTGAGCTTTAATGGATACATGATGGAAAGCAATGATATTTTCTGATAATTCCATTTATAGTTAATTTTTCATCAAAGGTAGAGAGACTGATATTGGCATGAAAGGACTTACAAAATTGTAAGTTGAATGAACCCGGCTATTATGCTGACATCTTGTGATTACAATAGTATCGATTAAACTATAATATTATTATTTCTTTTTTATCCTAGTTTTCTACGCTGGCCGTTACCAATACTTAACTTCGAACACAATATTGGTTACCAGAAACTTACCCATTAGGTTTTCACTTCTGTGTGCGCTTAATTTTAATCCTTTAAATCCTTTTATTACATCGGTAAACTTCCCTGTTTTTCAAACAAATTAAAATTATTAAATTTAGTTTGATAAACCTTATGAAAAAGAGTAAATTTTCAGAACATCAGATTATCAATATTCTGAAAGAATATGAATCTGGGAAAGCGGCAAAGACTATTGCCATATAATCATTTTGGAATTTGGCTTTACCTGAAACTGTACTATTGATTATATATATAATTCCGGAACTTAAAATAGTATTTGAAAGTGCATAGAAGATTATATATATTAATTCTTTAAATTTTAATTTGAATATAATAAATTATTTTACAATTACATGAGTAAAATAGCCCTCAATTAATTTTGCCAATTCCTGGGCATGTTCATTAATAAAAAAATGATTTCCTTTACATATTTTAAATTGAAAATCAGCATTCGTAAAATTTCTCCAATTTTCTAATCTGTCGCAAGTTTCTTCTTCATCTCCCATTAATCCATACAATGATGTATTTAATCTGATTTCTTTTTCTGAAAAATTATCGTTTTCAAGTACTTCGAAATCAGCTCTAATTATTGGGCTAAAGAATTCATACAGTTCTTCATTTTCAAGGACTTCATCCGGAATTCCACCTAACTCTTTTAATACAATCTTAAATTCAGCATCTTCTAATAGATAGCGCTTTGTATTATCTTCTTTTTGTATTCCCGGTCCCGGATTACCAGAAACTATTAAAGCTTCTGGTTGATCTCCGTTTTTTTCCATCTTTTCTACAACAGATAAACCTAATGTGGCCCCCATACTATGTCCAAATATTAAATAGGGTTTATTATTTCTCAAGGCTTTAATCTGAATGACATAATCTTTGATGGCTTCTTTTTTATTCTTTAGCAATTCTTCGCTAAAACGTTTCCCTCTTCCAGGCAGTTCAAGAGGAATAAATTCTATATTAGGTTTTATATATTTCTTAAGAAAGTCAAAAGAATAGACACTTCCTCCTGCAAAATGGAGTAAGAATAATTGATATTTCATGGTTTTTTTTTATTATTAGTATTCGATACTAGAGGACATTTGATAAACTTTGGTATTAAATTCCAGAACGTCTTTGCTCTTCTTCATTACCAAATTTTCTATTGTCAGCTTTTACTTTCTTGCTTCCAAAGCTGTAAAGAAGAGAAAGTCTGAAAAATCTGTTACTGTAATTAAAATTTCCTATTTGCTTTACCCCATTTACAATGGATATGCTATTATTTAAGTACGATGTATTAAATAAATCAGTAATTAACAGAACAACCTTTAAGTTATCATTTAATAAACTTTGTCTCACTCCTATATCAAGACTATGGGACTGTCCATTTTCAAACAATCCTCTTTTATGCTTCGAGCTATACCAGTAATTAACTTCTAATTTTGTTGTTTTAGTAAGTGAAAAAGTATTGTTTGTATTAAAATAAACCCTAACTCCGTTCTGAACCTCTGCATTTATATCATCAAGTAAGGTAGTTTTAGAACCTAAAAGCGACAGGCTGCTTTGGCTTGTCCACCAAGAATATTTATCAAATGTGTAGCTTTCGCTAATACCATAATAATATTCCTTTGAGTAGTTTTTTCTTGTTATAACCTGTAAGTCCTTCTCTGTATCTGTAGTAAAAAATATCCCAAAATTATCATTGGTAACTCTAAAAAACAGATTTGAGCTTAGCTTTTTCTTAAAAGTGTGGGTTAAATCAAAATTATCACTAAATGAAGGCTGTAAAAAAGGATTACCTACAGAATAACTGTTATTATTTAAATAAAATCGATATGGATTTAAATCATTAAATCCGGGGCGGTTAATTCGTCTTCCATAATTAAAGACAAAATTGTTCTTATCGTTTGCAGCATAGGAAACATAAAATGTAGGAAACAATTTAAAGTAATCCCGCTTATTTGTTTGATTTATTGTTTTTGAGAAACCTTCTGTGGTTGTATTCTCCATTCTTAGTCCTAATTGTAAACTCAGTTTTGAGCTTATTTTCTTTGAACCACTGGCATATAATGCCTGAATGTTTTCTTTATATTCAAACTCATTAGATTGCGATTCATCCAATACTGGCGGATTTGTTGTAGCATCAAAAAACTTGACATCACTATTTGATTTATTGAAACTTAGCTTACCTCCATAAGAGAAGTTGGCAAATTTGGTTGGATGCTCAACATCAACCTTTGCACTAAAATTTTCAATAGTCTGTCCTGAATTGTTAATGGCTGATCGCTGTTGCATAAAAGCAGGGTCATTGGGAACTGACGTATTTGTTGCAAAGCTATTATTTTGTTTTACATTGTAATCTAAATAACTAAAATCTACAGTAAGTTTTCTTCCTAAGGTGTCTAATTTCGACATAACATTCATATTATAAATATTACTGTTATATTCTCTGTCATTAAAACCTTTACTTTGAATTATTTGCTCAAGATTATGATTAGAATCAAATAATTGAGTAACTGATTTATTATCTTGATCTGGTCTTCTTATATTACCTAAGTACATAAGACCTAAAACGATATTTTTAGTAAGATCATAATCAACTGACGCTCTTCCTGTAAAACTATTCTTTTTTTGTTTCGTATCAGAATCCAGTTCCTGTAACTTATTTGTGGAAAAAGCATCAAAACTTTCAAGAGCCCTATAAGCACCAATACTTCCATTTAGCCCCAAAGAGAATCTAAGTTTATTTTTATTGTATAGGAAATCATTACCTAATGTAAAAGAGCTATAACGGTTCTGATCATAAGCAAAAGAAGATGAATTTTTCCAAGAGTTTCTCATTCCTTCTTTATAAACGATATTGATGAGTCCTCCATTTCCTCCTGCATCATACTGAGCCGGTGGGTTCGTTATAATTTCGATTTTTTTGATGTTGCCAGCAGGAATTGAATTCAAAAAACTGATTAAGTCATCACCTGACATCTGCATCAATTTACCATTCACCATTACCTGTGATGATCCTTTACCTAAAATACTAATAGTCCCATTTTGAATCATAAGACCTGGCGCTATTTTTAATGCATCCAGGGCATTACCTGAACCTGCAGTAGGACTATTCTCAACATTAAATACAAGACGATCCATCTGCTGCTCAAAGACTCTTTTTTTGCCTGTGATAACAACTTCCTCCAAATTTTTTGAATCCGAGATCAACATTATATCGTCCAAAATAGTACTGTTTTCTAAGCTGACTTTTTTATCCCAACTTTTATATCCCCAAAGATTAACCTTAATAGTATAAGCTCCTTTAACTGTCTTGATTGTAAATGCACCATTATTATCTGTAGTTGCTCCGGATTTTACTACTCCAAGGGAGTCAACAAGTGCCACATTTGCAAATGGAACGGGAGCTGTATTATTCTTTATCTTTCCTTTTACCTCTATTTGGCAAATTGCCAAATAGGGAATTAAAAGAAATAGTGCTATTAAAAAGTTTTTGTTCCTGAGTTTTTTTCTCATTCTGTTTAATTTCATAAAAGAGTTATTCATGTTATTACTTAGATAGTAAATTTATATAATTCTTAAGAAAACATGTTCAATTTAGAAATTCTTTTGTTAGTGATTAATTTTAAAAAAAATCTTATTTTAAGGGCCTTATCTGATGATAACACTTTCTAAAAGGTCATCTAATTGAAGTATAACTTCCTCATTTTGTTGATAAATAAGGGTGACTTCAACTCCATTATCTCTTACCCTACATATGATATCCAATGGATGCTGATTTGATAATAAACCTGTTTAAACTTTTATTTTTATGAGAAACAAAATAGAAAAAGCCAGATAATGTAGATTTCTCCAAGTTAGATTCAAAGTTTCAAACCTTATTAACAAAGCTTTGAAGCCATCAGGCCAAGCATTTGTTTTTTCTATCTTGAATCTTCTTTTATACAGTTTGGGATCAAAATATTTTTCGTTCTTTGTATCCCCCGTTACCAGAATTCTCCTTAATGTTCCCGATAATCTCTTTTTTATTTAGAATATCTCTGAATTTTTTACTGTCAAAACCAGAATCTGCGTTTAGAAATAATCCCTTGCTCTCGATATCTGCATCATGCAAAAGACCAAGAATCTCTTCTAATGTTTCTTCAATATTATAAAGGTCATGATGCTCTCCACTTATTGGTTTTCCCATTGAAAGCATTTGCCCCTGACTATCACAAAGGAAAATACAATTACTCGTCTTAGATGATTTTCTTCCCTGATAGCCGACTGATTCTCCTCCCATTCTGCTTCGGGTATGGCTTCCATCTAATTGTACGCTGGAAAGATTCAATTTCTTTTTATTATTCTGCAAAAGAGAAAGCCAAATTCGCCGGAAAGAACCATCCTTACACCATTTATTGAAGTAATAATAAATCAGTTGCCAACTTACGTTTTCTTCAGAAAAATATTCTTTCAGGCCTAATTCTCGCCATTGACAACCCGTTTTTAATCGTTTTATAATGAGTTTGAATATTTTTCCTAAATCAAATCTTGTAGAAAAGCCTCGCTTACCTGTGCTTAAATGAGGTAAAATCCATTTTTCCAGTTTATCTTTGCTTATAAGTTCCAGATTTTAGTTCTTTTTTTTGCAACTCTAAATTGCTAATTTTCTGGAAACTCTTTCTCTAAATAAGTTTAAACAGGTTTATTAATAAAAGTTTTTGTATAAACGCTCATAAAGTTCACAAGACCTATATTTGAAGATTCCTTTCATTTTCGCACCCATTACTATACCGACAGATACATTGATCAACAATGTTCATTTAAGTTGTTTGATGACTTTTTTCGTCAAATTCGACTTCTAAAAAAAACATCAAATTCAGTAAAAATACTTAAAAGATAATTGGTAATGTTTATTAATTTTACTTTGTAATTGAAATCTTAAGACTTATCAAAATTTATACATTACAGATGAAACTGAAGTGACATTTTTAGGAAACAAGCACATAGGTAACAATCATATATTATAGGCACAGTTACATCCTTATTCTGAAAACACACCTTAAAACATTTCTGGTATAAAAAGGGTTGACCATCCGGAATAACAGAAAAAAGATATACCGTTTTACAAGCACTCAAATAACATCAACCTGCAGAAATATCTGCCAGGATAAAATATTCACAAAAACTAATTAACAATGGAAAAAATCAAATTAACATTACCCATTTCGAATACCTACTCGCTAGGTGCCCTGAAAATAATGCAAAAGGAAATACCATTAGAAATGGAGCTCATAGAAGGCAATCACATTATTAACAGTGATTCTATTGAAATAGGCAATTATTTTCAATATAAAATATTTGCTTACCTATCGATTCCTTACAGCTATGACCCCGATTTGCAGTACGTAACTATAGCAGGACCTGACGATACAAGCGATCGGCAGATTAGAATTATCACCAACCTGGAGACGATCCCGGAGACAACGTACGTTCATCTTTTGAACAGTAAAGGACTTGTGGTAAGCTCCAACAATCTCTGGTCAGATTTTATAGAAAAATCCCCGGAAATCAGACAAGTCAATAAAATAGCTTTAAGACAGACCATAGAAACGCTTGTGCAACAGCTGTTGGATGCGGGAGTACAGGGTGTAATACAAACAGGAACACCTCCAGTGGTAACACCTGATAACTACAATGATTACAAAGCAATGTTCATGCCCGAGAAAGAAGATGTACAACAGCCAACATTAGAAGATATTCTTCAGGTTCAGGCGGTTGTATTCTCTACTTATTATGGGACCATTACCTGGACCTCCATGTACTCTTTTGCCAATATTATGTACTCTACCAATGATCCCAAACCTCCTGGATATAGTTCCTGGATTACGCTCTGGAACGATAAATGCAACGGCGGTTATTACCCTGCAAAATGTACCTCATATAACTATTCGAATGGCAAGTCCGGATTTGTCTGTGGGACAGATTTTGTAGGTGGTCATGTCATCCCGGGAACTACAGCAAAAAGTGTTGCCAAGGGTGGTACTGCTTATATTTTCCCTATTTGTAAGGCGCATAACAATAACGACAACATTTATATGTCTTGCCGATTTAATCCGAAAGGAGTAGTGCTGAAAAATTATAATCAATAGCTTTTCACACAACTATCAGAAAACTTGTAAGTCGCCATAGCATATACATGTTAAATCATAAAAAGTAAATAGAATATGGGCGACTCGTTACAGTGATGAAGGCAAGTAAAAACATGTGGAGCAGCACCCACTAAAAAAAGAATTAGTATACGAAAAGCAATAGTAGAAACTTAAATATTATAAAATTATGGCATACGCACAATGGATTGAAGTTAAAATCGTATCAGAAAACATGACTTTAACAGTAAAAAATGCAAGCTTATCATGGGGTAAGTTTTATGAGCAAGGAAATAAAGATAAAGAAATCAGCACTGCTGATATCAATAAAATCACAGTAGAATCTGGCAAAAATGCATCCATATGCTCCTGCGGAAGATCAGACGCTTCTTCCGGTACAGAAGGTAGTTTTGAACTGTATAATGGAGATACCAAGATTGGTAAATTTAACTGGGACTGCCCTTGGGGTAAAAAAGACAATAGTTTTAACTGGAATCAGGATGCCAGCAAAGATTCCTACTTTTCCAGCAGAGAAGGCGGGAATACAAATTCCGGAGCAATTGGTAATGTAACGATTACTTGTATTAAACTATAGTTGATTAATACAATTTTCTAAAAACTATAAACTATAATAATCATGAGCAATACAAAAAGTTCAAACGGATCAATCAATCCCTTTTATGCTGTTGAGGTTGGAAGCATTATAAAAAGTGATACAGGGCGATTCATGGCCACTATCATAAAAGGAGATATTACAAGAATGGTTCCCGACAAGGAAGTAAAGCAAACGATGACAGGTGGTAGTTCATTTGTTTATACCGACAGCCTAAACCAAGGTTCTGTAGGAGTTTCAGGATCTTACGGTATCTCCGGACTTTCGAGTATTAATGCCGGATTGTCTGTATATGTGGGTAATTCAGCTGCAGAATTAACAAAGAAGATCTCAGTGAATTATAACGTACAAATGTTGTCAGGTGTTGAGTATATAAATTTCAACGATTTAAAAGCCGAAGATTTAATTAACTCACTGCAAGAAAACCCTAAACAAATGGCATTGCAGGCATTAGACAATTATAATGCTTTAACAAAGAAATTAGGAAATGATAACCTGTTAAAGATCATGCAATCTCCGGACGAACATCCTGAAATTATGAGACTAGTCAATGATTGGGTAAAATCTGTTCAGCTTTTCTTTAAAGAACACGGTGACGGAATGGTTGTAGGAGTAGTATGGGGAGGTATGGGAACAGTGTCTTTGGAGATGATATCTTCATCTGGTGAAAGCAGCTGGAAATATGGCAGCAAAGGGAATTTTACGTATTCAGGAATTGGTAAGGCGATTACTGTAGAAGCGGCATATGACGGAAGTAATTCTCGCAGAGAATCAGATGTCAAGGTAACCACATCATCCTGGTCCAGTGGCGGATGTGTACAACAACAGATTGCTGCATGGAGTCAGGTTGTGGAGGACAAAGCATTCAGTGAGATCAGTTCAATCAGCCTACTGGAAAAAGCGCCACAGGTAAGTTCAGTAGCAGATGCACCCAAAATACCCGAATTCAAAACACCGGAAAAAGATCCGAAAGTAACGGAAAAAGTAGACGAAATAAAAAGTCTGGATAATTTGGAAGAAATGGCAAAGGCATCCGCCTTTGAGGAAGCTAAAAAGACCGAAAAAGACCTGACATTAGAAGAGTTTTTAAAACGTTCTGAGGATAAAGCAGATCCGAAAAATGTTGTTGATCTTAAAAAAGATGTTGCTGAAAATAATCTTGATGTGCTTCAAAAAGATACTGCACTCAGAAAGGTTAATCTTACAAAACAATCCAGAGCTATTGGGCTGCTTGATACTGAACCAATTGAAAAAATTGAAACTTTAAAAAAAGATGACAATTATACTGTGCTTGGTGTATGGATCAGTAACTGGCCCGACTTATTCCCATGGATGGCTACGGGATATTTAAATGCTATAGATGATTTAAGTTCTACACAAGAGCTATTAAAAAAACAATCGATGATTCAGGATTTTCTTACCCTCGGAAAAACCTATTATATGCTGGAAGCAAGCGGAATATCATATACTGATTTTAAAATGTCTCCGTTTAATCAGATTGCAGCCTCCTTCAGTCAGCAAGCAGGTTATATCAGGGATAATTTTGATGCTGAAGACGTTATCCAAACCGCATACAGCAAACTAAGTACAGATGCACAGAAAATTTATAAAAAATGGAACGACATTAAGTTTCTGCGTAGTGCAGAGTTAGGATTAGGTGTACTTTATAAAGGTCAAAAATCCATCGGAAATGACATTGTAAAAACAGAATATAATGCCGGATATACCAATATATGGTATAAAACAGAAGATTGTTCTTTTTTACCTAATAACTACAGTGCCTTTAGTACATTTTTAAAAGTTCTTCCATTCATTACACCATCCGGAGACATCTATGCTTTTGGCCCTTCACAAATGATTCTAAACCAGATCAATAGTGATGGAGCGAAGTTTTCTAAAAACCCGTTAATCGCTGCAAAGTTTGAAGTCGATATGGATAATCGAACATTAAAAAAGGGAGATATGGTGCTTTATCCGGTAAAGTTTGATGCGGCTAAAGATATCTCATCAACATGGCAGGGTCAAAGTATCAACACCAATATAGCAGCGATCAAAAACATTAATGAGCATCTTGATAATGCAATACAAAAGATGAAAAACTTAAATGTTTACAGCTTTAGCAGCAGCAGTTGGAAACCCAATTGGAAACCTGAAAATTATTACAGCATTAATTCCATCAAAAAACAATACATTGGAATTGTAGAAGAACTACATAATGTATTTGGCAATTAATACCTGTCACTACACCTGATCATCACAAAACCATCAAATGTAATTCATTACTTGATGGTTTTTTAGTTCTTTGTAAACATGTCTATAATTTTTTGTTTTGCCTCTGGTTCTTCTTGTTCATATACCTTATTAAGTATTAAATAAGAGTTTTGCTCAGGCGAGTTTAAATGAACGAAATGTTCGGAATTAAAGAAAAACCTGGCAAAATATGTATACACTGAAAGACGTTTATTGTTTGCCTTATTTACATTACTGAGCTCATCAATAGTTGGACTAGCCATAAAAAAAAACGACGCTAATGGATTTTCTTTATAGATTGACAATCCGATTTGAACACAGGTTGCGATCACGTTTTTTGCTATGGAAGGACCAACATTGGCAAGTTCATTAAATTTGTCAGCAATTTCTTGGTTTTCTTCAAGGCAAAATTGAAGGACATATACGTGATGTTGGTATTCCTCAAAGGTAACCAAATAACGTTTTTCGCCAGCATTAAATTTATATACATGTACTGCTTTAAAATAATGACTGGGATTATTTGCTCTCAGTACTTCACAAAATTTATACTGATAAATTTCTAATTCAGAAAGTGACATATAAGTAAGGATATAATCATCAAATAACTTGGCTGTTTTTTTATAAATGTAAAAAATAAATGTAATATAATTCTAATATTTTACTCAAAGAATAGATATACTTACAATTTAAGATTTTTAAAATGATGTACAACTTCCGACAAATGATTTGAGCAGAATCCTTACGAGATCACAAAAGTTTCCATTAGATGAAGATGGAGCCTTTTAATTTTGAGAACAAAATTCTTCAAATCATACTTTTCAAAATTTAATGATTGTGATGGAACCAAAATGAATTGCCCCGGATTTTCACTTTATTTTTGTAATTCTAAATCGCTAATTTTCTGGAAACGCTCTTCTAAATAAGTTTAAAACAGGTTCAAAATCAGACATTATTTTGAAGAGAAATTTCATCCTATTTTAATAGCTATTCTAATTTTTAAAAATCACCGCAAACTACCATAAAATAAGGATTTTTTGAAAAAAAATCTCAATTAATTCCGAATAAATTCAGTACTTTTGCGCGCAAATTAAATTCTTTAATGAAACAAAAATTAACTACTATTTTACTATTGTCCTCTGCAATTATTTTCGGACAAAATTCTATCACAACTACTTCAACTACTGTAGGGGCAACCACTACATATACCTTTAACTTAACCGCTGGTCCAGGAGGAGGAACCTGGAATGCTATTTCTGCCAAAGTTGTACCGGGATCTACCCTTCCCTCTTTCTCTGCTAATGCTTCACCTGCCAGTACTTCTGATATTGATGTTTTTCTTAATGGTTCTACTACCGAAACTCCAGGATATCTACGAAATTTTGGAAATGGTGAATTGAAAATAGATATTTCTCAGGCACTTTCTCAAGGCACAACAATTAAGGTAATTATTAAAAATGTTATCAACCCATCTGCAGCCAACAATGCAACCGCTAAAATAGCCTTTCAGAATAGCAATTATGCTGACCTAAATAGCTTTTCAAATAACTTTAATATCACGGCGGGAACACTGAATACTTCTGAAAATACATTCTCAAAAAATAAAACAGAGATTTATCCAAATCCTACCACTGATTTTATAAGATTAACAAACCTTCAATCCAAAGTTCACTATACAATTAATAATCTTAATGGGCAGTTGGTTTTGGCTGGAGAATATAATAACAGAGATATCGATGTCAGACAACTTCCAGTTGGAATATATATTCTTAATTATGATAATCAATCAATTAAATTTCTAAAAAAATAAGTAAATAATTACAATATTAAATACGTCGGTATAATATAAAGATAGAACATCTGTTCTATCTTTTTTAATTTTATGAGTATTGTAAATAAAAATTAACTTCAATCATTTACTGCAATATTTAAAATAATTCCAACCCCAGGTTTATCCAATTATTATAAGCGGCTTCCTGAGCCTGCAATCATTTTTGAGCCAAAATTATATCAATTTCCTTTTCTACTCATACTTCGAACAATATTTTTCTGCCCCTACATACAATGGAGTAAGATCTACTTTAGCCGTATTTACTGCTAATACAAGTTTTTCATTTTTAGAATATCAATGATCTCAAAAAACACAAATGGTATCTATCACAAGATTCCCAATCAGAACATGATTCACAGTGGACAAATTCTGTTTCAATAGGTTTTGATACATTGTTACGGTTCTTTATATCTTGTTTTTCATAACGTTTATTTAGCTTCTCCTCCTCCACTCAACTTTATCTTCTTATTAAAATGTACAAATAGCTTCATTAAAATTCGGTGCAGTTCTTGCCTTTGTTAGCTGATAGGCACGCTTAAGCGCATCCTCAAATTTACTGTCAGGAGTGACAATTTGCTTACCATCTATCTGGCGGATTGCTTTATCATCCTTTGCATAATAACGGTATACACTTTTTGTTTCAGGGCCCATTGCAGGACCTCCGACAATGGCCTCAACGGCAAAAATAAATTTTCCCTCTTTAAAATAATATTCAGTGAGTGTGTATCCATCACCTTTAATATATTTTTCAACAATCTTCCTTACATCATTACCCTTCATAAAGTAGGCAGTCTCCCCTTCATCAACACACTCAAGATCTTCATATTTAAAAGATTTTGTCTTTAAATTCATTCCATTGATCTTTTTGTATTCCGCTTTAATATCATCTATATCTTTATTTCCCTGTTGTACGGAACGTTTCAAATATCGTTCGGAATAGTTAAAATGATTGTTGGGAATGCTGGCTGAAGACATACAAAAGAAAAAAAAGAGCACAGCTAAGGTCTGTATTTTATTCATTGATCTGGTTATTTGTTCAAAAATAAGGAGATATTTTCAAATCAGGATTTGTCTTACAATAAATTTCAGATAATATGCTTGAATCTATCAAAAGGAAAAATACATAAAAAGAGAATCGTATTTAAAGATACTGAATAAATATATTTGAAAGAGCAGACATGAAGAATACATAAATAAGAAATAATGATTCAATCCTGCCAAAGAAAGCGCAGGCTTATTGCCGGACTGATAAAGGATTTATTCACAATCCTTATATGAATGATGAATGAGAGAGCGTTTATGCTTTCTAAGGCAAAAGACTAAAGAATAGAAAACTATTTTTCCTGCCCTTTTAAGCTCAAGAGTTCCTTGTACTTGATTAGGCTTTGCCGGCTACTTTTCCACGCGGATCGTCTATATGAATTTTTGAAACATCATAACGAACACCTTCCCTGTCGAGAATTCGAACGTTTTTCACCACAGTACTCAACGCCTTTAAAAATGTTTCTGAGTTTTCGTGGCGTTTATACGCTTCCTCATCCTTCCAGCCTTCCAACAGATGAAATGTATTTTCATCTGTTAAGTCTTGTGAGAAAGCATAATAAATACAGCCTTGCAATTGATTGGCAGCAATCATCTCAGGAATAACTGCATCAATGAAAATGTGTCTGTCTTCTGGATGTACTTTGTAATAAGCACTTACCGTAATTTCGGTAGGTTGCGTTTTATCGTGATTGTTGGATGTACCTATTTTTTCTGAATGATTCATATTATTTATTTAAAAAATTAATGATTAAAGAAAAGTAACAAAATCCTCAAAGGGTTTGCGTACTTTTTTCTGTGTAAGATTCCAGTCATTTTCTGGGTCTCTGTAGCCCAAAGCCAGGAGCATTGAACTTCGTAAACCTCTGGAAGAAAGTTTCAAAAATTCATCCAGTGCAATTGGGTCAAAACCTTCCATTGGTGAAGAGTCTATTTCTTCTGAAGCAGCTTCAACAATTGCTAAACCTAAAGCAATATTCGCTTGTTTTGCTGCGTGATGAAAATTTTCCTCGATGCTCATATTTCCGAAAAACTGCTTTGAAAATTCTCTTTGTTTGTCATAATGAGCAAAATCCAGATTGCGTTCTTCAACCAGATAATCGAATACCTTATCAATTCTTTCTTTAGAATATTCGTCCCAAACTGCGAAAACCAGAAGATGTGAAGACTCCACAATTTGAGGCTGATTCATTGCAATTGGCAATATTTTCTTTTTGATTTCGGCATCACTGATGACGATGATTTCGTAAGGCTTCAGTCCAATTCCTGAAGGAGCTAAATGAGCGGCTTCCAAAATTTTACGGAGTTTCTCTGAAGGAATTTTTTCGCCCGTCATTTTTTTTGTGGCGTATCGCCAGTTCAATAATTCTATTATATTTTTCATTCGATCTTATGTTTTAAATCAAGGCAAATGATGATTCAAACGACCTTGATGGCTTTATATTTAAAGAACTCCTAACTGTCCTAACAGGATCGTTCCTGCATTATAACAATGAAATGATTTCACTTTGCCATTTTCTATTTTGAAGACGTCGCAACAAGGCACTTCGATTGTTTTTCCTGTAGGGGCCAAAGTTCCTGACGCCAATTGAAGGGGTCCGTTGTGAGTTCCGTTCAACGACAATTCTACGATTACTGTATTTTCATCTTCCAGGACATACAGGTCGTATAATTCTCTGTGCATGTCCGGAAATGCGGTAGCAAAAACATCTACCGTTTTACCAATGTCCTGACCATAATATCTAGTTCCGGAAGATACGTCCCAAAAATAACCGTCTTCTGAAAAAAGTTCCGTAAATCCCTTCGAATCCTGAACTTCGGCAATTCTGTACAATTCGCGGATTAATGTTTCGTTTGCTGAATTTTGATTGATTACTGATGCTTTCATACTGTTTTATTTTATATGTTAAAGAGTAGTTGATTAAAATTTGGTTTGATATTGAATAGAAATTACTTTTTGTTGTCTACAAAAACGTATAGTTTCACAGCTTTACCGTTTTCAAAAACGAATAAATCCATTCCTGTAACAGCATCCGGTTTTTCGGGAGTTCCGTTTTGCCAGTACAGTCTTGCAATGTTATGGTTGACGTCTATTGCTTTGATATGAGAAAATTTAGAATTTGGACTTTTCTGTTGCAATCCATCCACAAAACCATTGATTTCTCTATGACCGATGGCGATAAAGTGACTATCGACCATTTCAATATCATCAGCATAAATTTTTGACATTAAAGCTTCACGCTTTTCAGGGTCTTTCTCATTCCAGATAGCCAAATGCCCTTCTACCAAAGATTTAATCTCTTTTTCAGAAAGTGTTTTAGAATCTGACTTTTCAGTTTGATTTTTTACAGCATCTTTAGGTGACCATAAAATTGTTGCCGGATTTTTTTTCTCATACCCTTTTCCGTTTGGATAAGAAACCAATTCCATTTTAGAGCCCCAAGGTGTTACAAAATATACCCAGGTTTCACCTTCCGTATCTCCTGAAGGCATTAAAAATGGCTCTCCTAAAAATTGAACGCCTTTACCTTTAAGATAAGCTACACTTTTGCTGATATCATTAGTATAAAAAGCAATATGGCTTGCTCCGATATCGTCTCCTCCTGGGTGCTGTAAACTTCCTCTGTTATCCTGATATTCGAATAACTCTATATTGGCACCTGTTCCGGTCTTTACCATTTTGATCGTTACAGGACCTGTTTTAGCATTCATATGGTTATTCTTTTTCCAAGTATTATCCAAAGGAATCGGACCTAAATTGGTAACTACTGAGAAACCCAAAACATCTGTAAAAAAATGAACCGCCTGTTTCATATCCGGAACGTTGATTCCCGTGTGATCTATTCCAAGGATTCCTGTTTTTTCCTGTGCTGATGTATTTGAAACAGCTGTTGATAATAAAAGTGCACTTGCTACTGCTGTTGCATTGGCTTTGATTTGTTTTTTTAAATTGCTCATTGTGATAAATTTGTTTGTTATTGTATGAAGCAAATTTCCAACATTCAGGGGCCTTCTTCCATTGACAAAAGCTTGAAAAAAAAGCAAACAAATGTCAATGAAAATGATAGTCTTATTTTTAAAACCATCATTTTAGCCCCGATTGCAACGGCATCCTTTTGTGGAGCAAAGCGGATCAAAAGATATAGTGGAAAGCGGGATTAAGCTCCCAAAGAATAAATACTGATTGAATTTTAAAAAATAAAAAAGATCGGAACGAAACATTCCAACCTTTGAATTACTATTTACATTCTGTTTATTCAGTGTATTTTGCAAGCCATTTTGTTTTCAATTCTGCTCTTGCATTGATGAATTCCCAATCTATTCCCTGTGCAACAGCATCCAGTGGGAAACGTAAAGGCCGAGGGCCTCCTTTCATCTGAATCAATTCTAAAATTCCGTCTGCGATGGTTTGCGGATTCATATTAAATTCTTTCATTTTACCAAACAATGCAGCTCCAATCGCATTGAATTGCTCAGTTGCCACAGGATCATACAACGTTGCAATTTCTGGTTTGTCTGCATTAACTCCTGCTTTTTCTCCTGTATTCATTTCTGTGAGATACTCTCCGGGCTGGATGGAAACGTTATCGATATTAAATTGTTTCAATTCGCCCTGCAAACCTTCGGTAATACTTTCAACCCCAAATTTCGATGCAAAATAGGGAACGTCTTATTTCCTGACCATATTCCTACGCAGTCTGGTAAGGGTTTCGGGAGTAATGCCAATATATGAAGCAATCATATGCTGCGGAATACGATTGACAATATGAGGATATTTTTCAAGGAAATTCTGATATTTTTCTTCCGCTGTAAAACTGATATTAGCCAAAATTCTTCCTTGTGAAACAATAAAGCTTTTCTGAATAATCTGATTGACCATTTGGTTCAGTTGAGGAATTTCGTTGCAAAGTTTTTCAAAATCTGATTTTTCTATTAAAATCAATTCTGTAGGTTCAACAGCATCGATATTAAGACGAGATGGGGTTCCATTAATTAGGCTTTCACGATCACCGGTCCAATAATTTTCGGGAGCGAAGTTGATGATGTGCTCTGTTCCATTTTCAGCGATAGAAAAAGTTTTCACCAAGCCTCTACAAATAAAAGCGTTGTAGTTCCAAACATCTCCTTCCTGACAAAGAAACTGTTTCTTGCGGAGCTTTTTTGGTTTGCAAACAGATTCTATTAAATGTACTTCCGAATCGGAAAGTTCTATTTTGTCGGTAAGGTATTTTAGAAAGATTTCGAACATGTATTAACGGTTATAGAACAAATGTAATCAAAATACAGATTTTATGATATTATAATAGCATGTTTGACTTGATATTTCTCTTTTCCCTGCAACGTTAAAAGACAATCGGAATAAACTAAAGTCAAATTGCCACTACTTCAATGAATTTAAATATTTAAAATAAAACAGTAAAAAAACTGACCCTACAAGAAATTGAATACGGGATATAATATAGCACATACTTATTTAATTGGGTTTGAATGAAACCAATCATCGATAAAAGAGGTTGAGGATCCACTGGTCTTAGTTACAAAAAGCAAATAGCGCCCATTAAAGATAGTTGGCGCCATTTTTTAAAGATAATTTTAATACGTTTCTAGTTCCTGAAATACCAAAGTATAGATTATCTTAGTCTTATGTCTGTTCAAACTTAACCACAAAAGTTTTTTATTTTCTTAACACTTTAGTGTTTTAATTTGTTGTGGCTTTTAACGGAGTTGAATCTTCAATTTACGGTTTAATAAAAACACATAAAAGAATGATAATTTCTAAGGCTGGATTCCTACGGAATTACAAACAGCATGTTGAGAGCATCCGTACACTTCGTCATTCCGAAGGAATCTAAACATTCTATAATGTTCAACTAGCTTACTCTAGTTTTAAATTTTCTATTTTTTTATGATTTTTACAGTCTCAAGACCTTGTTCAGTTTTTACTCTCACCCAATAAGTGGCTGGAGTAAGAGATGACACATTAATTTCTGCTTTAACGCTGTTTATTTTTTGTGCAATAACAGTTTGTCCTAAAAAATTAATCACTTCAACATTTAAAATGGGTTGTTGAGAGGTCAGGAATACCTTATTTGTAGCGGGATTAGGAAATAATTTAAAATTTGTTGTTTTTTCTACTGAGGATACATTTAAATAAGTGGTACAAGTATTTCCGGTACTGATAACACTATTGCCAACCCAGTTAGAAGTATTTCCATTTAAAGCAAAACCATTAAGAGCTCCATGATAATTATTTCCGCTGCTGTCCAGCAAGGTTGTTACGGAAGCATTATTCCCATTAGCGATACCCTGATTAAATTTATAATACGCAATTAATCCTGCTACCGGACCTGGAAGCTCACAGTTCATCGTGCTTGTTATTTCCCCGGGAGACAATGCTCTGTTCCAGATTCTTACCTCATCCATCATTCCTTTAAATACATTGTCTGCACTATTAAAGGCACCTAATCTAACCATGCTTCCCATCTCAACCGGATCAATATCATTACTACTATCTACTAATGTACCATCTTTGTATAACTTCAGTGTGGCGGTAGCCGCATCATAAGTTACAGCTACGTGATGCCAGGTATTAACAGGAAAGGGAACACTGTCCTCTACAGCATACCAATCTCCGTTATGCCCCGCAGCAAGTTTACCGGAACTATTGGGTACCCAGAAAGCGTGCAATCCATCAGAATCACCACCAGAGATGATATTATTCTGACTGCTTAAACTTTTCACATAGATCCATGCTTCTTTGGTGTAAGATACAGGCAAAATGTTTCCACAGCTTACATCATCGTTTATGCCGTCAAAATCTAATGCCGTGCCTTGCTGAGAAAATCCAATTTGGAAAATCATTAAAAAAGATGCCATCCAAATTTTTTGAAAATTGAGTTTGATGGGCATTAAAAGTATTTTACTTTTCATAATAATAATTTTTATTAATTACCTCACAAAATTGTAGTATTCTTCCCGAGATTCATACAAGGGTAAACCCCTGAATTGAAGATTGCACAATTTTCAATATTAGAAATTGATACATTTGTAAAAAAATATAGGTATGCCTACGATTAAGAAAATTATATTCTTATTCATTACTTTTTTCATATTATCTTGTAGAGAAAGCAAGGAAAATTTTTATTTTGAAAAAGTAGCTCCACCCAAAGAAGAGCCTACAAAAGTTTGGTTAAGAAAAAATGAAAATTATAACACAAATAAAGAACGTTATCTGAAAGTTTTTCTGGACTATTATCAGAGTAAAGTTGGTAAAGGTGATTATTCGGACGCTTCCAAAATTCTAGATTTAGTGACTACAAAATTTGTCTATTTCTATGATTTTGATCCTCGTCTCACCAACATTGTCAATGAGTTTAATGAAAAATACAGAAGTGAATTACCGCCCATCAAAACAATTTATATTGACAGTTATTATGGCAATTTAGAATTTGACAGAGACCATCTCAACAAGGCTAAAGATTATTTTTTAAAAATTACCGCGTTAGAACCTGATGATTATAAGAGCTGTTATAAAATAGCCCGTGCTTATTACGACTTATCATATACCTATTTTGTGTTAGGAGATTTGAAAAACAGCATAGAAGCGAATGAAAAATCAAGAAACTACTCCATAAGAATCAGAGATCAGGAAAGTATAGCTTCTGTAGAGTCGAATTATGTCAATATTTATAAAGCAAATGGTTCTTTTCAGAAAGCTATTGAAAGTGCGGATGAAGTAATAAAGATCTCTAAAGAAACCGGGAATACCTATGATTATTTTATGGGTAAATATAACAAATGTTCGGTTTACGGTTTTTTTAATAAGCATCCGCTGAAAAATAAATACATCCACGAAACTTACAAAGAATATATAGCCAGCCAATATGATAATGATGTACTTCTGCTTGGTATTTCTGATTATGAAATAGAAGCTTTAATTGAAGAAAATAAACTGAACGACGCCCAGATCGTTTTAGACAGAATAAAACCTGTTGCAGAAAAAAACACCTCTCAGAATTGGCAAAAGGATTACCAGGCGACATTAGCTTTATATGAAATCGCCAAAGATGTAAAAACATGTAACACAAAATATATAGAAAATTCACTGCCCAATTTGCTTGAACATAAAAACTACGAACGAGCCAACTTATTTTATAGTGTTTTATTAGAAAAAGCAATTCAAAGCAAAGATCTGAACAAGGTTGTCCTTTATAATAATGAAGTTTACCGTACAAAGGACAGTTTATCAAGTGCAAAAAGCAAGCTGATCAATTTAGAACTCGCAGCAAAATATGAAACTAAAGAGAAAGAGCAGGAAATTCAGCTCCAACAGGAAACTATTATCAATAAAAATGCCGTTATTATGGCTTTAATACTCGTTTTTATTGCATTGTTACTGGCAATTATCATTTATTATTTAAAACAAAAACAAAAGAAATTGTCTTTAGAAAAAGAACGTTCATTACAGTTTACTAAAAACCTTCTGGATAAAACCGAGGAAGAGCGGAAAAGAATTGCTTCTGATCTCCATGATAGCGTGAGCCATGAACTATTGTCGCTTAAGCATTCGTTTGAGGTAAGCCAACTTCAATTAAACGAAAAAGTGGATAACATCATCAATGATATCAGAGCCATCAGCAGAAATTTACATCCCGTTCTTTTTGAAAAAATAGGACTCGAAGCCAGTTTGGAGCAGTTCATAGAACGTATCCAAAATACACACCTCTTTATGATCTCATCCGAAATCAATTATCAGGATGGTCTCCCGACTGAAAAGGAATTACAGATTTATAGAATTGTACAGGAAGCGGTTTCAAATATTATAAAATATGCAGATGCTATCGCAGCAAAAGTAATGTTAACTGAAAACAAAGACACCGTTATTTTAGAAATTATGGATAACGGAAAAGGATTTAATGTAAAGGAAACTTTGGAAAAAAAAGATGCTTTTGGGTTACACAATATGATAGAAAGAAGCAAAGCAATTGGTGGGCAAGCTTATATTACATCAACTGATAAAGGCACAAAAATAGTGGTGCAAATAAAAAAATAATACAATGAAAATTCTCGTTGCAGACGATCATCCTTTAACCCTGAACGGAACTGTTTCTTACCTTACCAATCTGGGATATAACGTCGTAAGTGCCTGCTCTAACGGAACAGCAGCACTTAATTACATTCAGATTTATTTGCCGGATGTAGCCGTCTTAGATTTAAATATGCCAGGTTTGGACGGATTGGAAGTGGCCAAAAAAGTAATGGAAAATAAATGGCGAACTAAAATTATCATCCTTACCATGCACAATGAAATCGGCGTTCTGAACAAAGCAAAAGAATTTGAAGTAGATGGTTATATTTTAAAAGAAAAAGCTTGTCCTGATTTGGAAAAATGTATGAAGGAAATTGCTTTAGGAAAGAAATATTATTCCGGAGCTTTACTCCAAAATTACACGATAGAACCTACAGATGACCTCGGCAAACTCAACCTCCTAACCCTTTCTGAAAGAAAAATAATAGAATTAATAGCCGCTCAAAAAACAAGTAAGCAAATCGCAGAGCTTCTTTTTCTGTCCGAGAAAACAGTAGAAGGACACCGTACCAGAATTATAGAAAAATTGGGGATTCCAAAAGAAAAAAATGCGTTACTGATTTGGGCCATACAGAATTACAAAAAATGAAAGATATCTGGATATTCAGAGGGGTGAACTACATTATGAAATGTCTGATAAAGCGACTATTACAAGGTTGACAAAACTTTGATACATCATGAAAAGAATAAAGTGCTTCAAAATAAAAAACCGTCTCATACCCATCATGAAACGGTTTTTTTATTACCTATAATATCGGGAATTTATTTATCTTCTGCCTCTTCCACCACCTCCTCTGTGCATTCCTCCCATTCCCATTTCTCTTCCTCCTCTGTCAAATCCCTGTCCTCCCGGAAAGTTCATGCTGTGGATCATTGGACCGGAATTATGATGAAACTGTCCCATATTATTTCTCATATTCATTTCATGGTCCATTTGTTCTTTGCTTGCGGAAACACGGTTATCATGCATACCGTCCATTTCATCTTTATTCGGATGGTACATCACGCCTTTTCCTCCATTAAAGCTCATACGATTGTTATTAACAATATTCACTTTATTGATGTAGGTATTGTGAATATTGTTATTCACTCTCCACACTGAAGTGTTGTACATAAAGTGCCCATGATCCCATCTTCCGCCATAGAAACCGCTTCCAAAATATCCGAAACCATAGTTGATTCCTCCATAATACCCTACTCTGTGTCCCCAATATCCAGGGTGCCATCCGTAGAAGCTATCGTAGAATCCCCAGTATCCAGGGGTCCACAACAGGCCAACAGAAGGTGGCAAAATCCAGACTCCCGGAACCCAGTAGTATCCGCTTACATCCCAGGCCCAATACCCGGGATTCCACAAATAACCATCTCCCGGACACGGAGGTTGTACATAATCCGGTAATGCAGGTGGGGCAACCTGAGTTTTTACAGTAACCGTCGTTTGGTCATCAATATACCCTGTATTCTGTGCAGAAAAAGAAGTTGTTGCAAAGAGCGCAATAATGGAAAGCATTATTAATTTTTTCAGAGCCATGTACCATTTTGCAGCAAGCAATTGAGTACCGTCTGAGGTCATATCATCCTTCATTAGGAATACGTCTTCATGATAGGAAATTGTGTTTGTTTTCATAAAAAAGAGATTTAAGGTTTGATTTAAATTATTATATCATACCTCATAGAGGTTATAGTTATCAAAAAATTATAATTGAAAAACTATAATGTATGGGGATTACTCTTAATTATTCGGATAAAGAATGTAAATGTTTAATAAAATTAGGGGGCTATATACAATTTTACATTACTGTCATTCTGACGAAGGAAGAATCTCATAATATAGCTTAGATTCTTCATTTCACTTCGTTACATTCAGAATGACAGAGTCATCATAATAAGATAACCGCATTAGTGCAAAATTGTGTGTAATTACCTAAAATTATTATTTATTTTCTATTGAATAACATCCTTTTTCTAATCATTTATATCCAAACTACAGACCAATCTCAATAATTAAGCATCAATAAAATTAAAATTATATTAAATATTGATTACCAAACCAATACAATATTATTGAGTGAATCTGGCCTGCAGCAAAAACAAATGGTGTAAGCTCAAAAATTTTCAGATCATTTCAGCCGGTAATGGGAAATAATTAGATTTAGAAAACTTAACATTTTTGGTCATTATTATTTTTTTTGAGGTAAATTGATCCAGTGAAAACCGTCTTTGGCGATCAGCGCATCTGCATTTTCCGGGCCCCACGAATTGGCGGGATAATTCGGGAAGCTAGTCATTTTATTGTTTTCCCAATGATCAAGAATCGGCATGACGACTTTCCATGCTTCCTCCACCTGATCAGCCCGCATAAATAAGGTCTGATCTCCCGAAATAACATCTAATAATAGTGTTTCATAAGCCTCCGGTGACTCGGTCTTTATTTTTTCAGAATAATCAAATACCATATCCACTGTATTCAGCATCATTTCAAGACCCGGTGTTTTACTTTCAAGCTGAAATTTAATCGACATATCCGGTTGGATACTAATAATGAGTCTATTCTGTTTTGGAATAGCGTGTTCTTCATTATTGAACATATTATGTGGCACTTCCCGAAATTGTATCACGATATAAGAAGCTGTTTTAGAAAGCCTTTTACCGGTTCGCAAATAAAAGGGAACACCCTGCCAGCGCCAGTTATCAATATTGAATTTTATGGCAGCATAGGTTTCAGTATTTGAATCCTCCTGTACATCAGATTCTTCAGGGTAACCGGGAACTTCTTTACCTTCAACCCAGCCGGAGGCATACTGTCCTCTGACAGCAACAGTATCAATCTTACCAGGAACAATTTTCCTAATGGCCTTCAAAACATCAACCTTCCGGTCGCGCACAAGATCAGCATCAAAGTTAATAGGAGGCTCCATGGCGACAATACATAAAAGTTGCAGTAAATGATTTTGGATCATATCCCGTAAGATACCTGCATGATCAAAATAACTTCCCCTGTTTTCTACACCAATCTGTTCGGTCACCGAGATCTGAATATGTTCTATATGCGTACGGTTCCATAATGGTTCCATAATGGTATTGGCAAAGCGAAAAGCCATCACATTCTGAACGACTTCTTTTCCCAGGTAATGATCTATCCTGTAGATTTGCTTTTCATCAAAAATGGTCAGTAAGTTTGCGTTCAACGCTTTTGCAGATTCCAGATCTCTCCCGAATGGTTTCTCAATGATGATGCGCGTGGTTTTCTGATCATTCTCCAATTTGCTTTTAGAAATATTCTCTGCAATGGTACAGAACAAATCCGGTGAAACAGCACAATAATACAATATTGAAGGGCTCTGCTTCCACTCCTCCTTCAGCTTGCTTATTCTCAAATAGAATTCATTATAAGAAGCTACATCATTGATATCAGCTGCCTGATAAAAAATATTTGAGGAAAATTCTGCCCAATTCTCTTTTTTCGCCTTACCTGTTCTGGAAAATTTATTGATTCCATACAACAGGGAATCCCGATACTTCTGATCACTCAATTCTGTTCTTGAAGTTCCTATGATGGCAAATTTTTCAGGCAATCTGTTTTCAAGAAAGAGGTTATACAATGCCGGGATGATTTTCCGTTGAGTTAAATCGCCGTTTCCTCCGAAAATAATTAAGACTGTAGGGTTTATTTTTATATCTGATGTTTTTGACATTTTTATTTACTTTTTTAATTTAGCTTAAAAGAAACAGGTTATTTTAAAATGCTAACATTTGAAAGCACTTACTATCACGCACGGTCTTCCAGATTCCGAATTTTTTCCAGGCGCCGCAGATGTCTTTCAGCACCAATGAATTTTGCATTAAGAAAAGCTAAAACCAATTCTTCAGCTATTGCATACCCTGTTACACGTCCGCCGAGACAGATTAAATTCATATCATCATCCTCAACGCCCTGATGTGCAGAGAAATAATCTGCAATTAACGCTGCCCGGATACCGGGAATTTTATTGGCAGCAACACAGGCTCCCACCCCACTGCCACAAATTGCAATACCCCGGAAAACTTCTTTTGAAGCCACGGCTTTTGCAAGTGGAATTACAAAATCCGGAAAATCATCTGCATTATTAAGTTCCATTGCACCATAATCCACCGGTTCGAATTGATTTTCAGTCAAGAAAGATTTTATCTTTTCCTTAAGTTCAAAACCACCGTGATCTGCACAGATTCCAATTTTTATTAATGTTGACATTCCAATTTTTTATTTAATTCTAAAATATTTTTGTAATGGTCAGAATACATATTTAGCTCGTAAAAAGGTTATCTGCTTTTTGAAAATAAAACAACAGCTCTTTCTACTATATTTTCGATGCTAAATCCGTATTCTTTCATGATTTCCTCTCCCGGTGCAGATTCTCCAAATTTGTCGATTCCAATCACATCACCATCGTCAGTTGTATACTTCATCCATCCCATTGGCGAGCCCGCTTCAACGGCCAGTCGTTTACGGATGTTTTTGGGAAAAACCTTTTCCTTATAGGCATCAGCCTGCTGATCAAATATATTCCAGGAAGGCATGCTTACCACACGGGCATCAATCTTATTTTTCTTCAATTCCTCCTGTGCCTTCAAAATCAAATGGACTTCGGATCCACTGGCAATCAGGATAATATCAGGTTCTCCTTCCGAATCTGAAAGAATATAAGCCCCTTTCTCCAGGTTTTTTGCATTCGTATATTTTTTTTGATTAATAATCGGAATTTCCTGTCTGGTCAGTGCAATGGCAACAGGTCCGCTTTTGTGTTCAATAGCAACCCGCCATGCATGTACGGTTTCGTTGGCATCTGCCGGACGAATAACTGTCATATTCGGAACAGTGCGTAATCCGATCAGTTGTTCTATAGGCTGATGTGTTGTCCCATCTTCTCCGAGTCCGATACTATCGTGGGTAAAGACCATGATCTGACGTATTTTCATAATCGCTGCAAGCCGAAGTGGCGGACGCATATAATCTGAAAATATTAAAAATGTTGCGCCATATGGAATTAAATAATTGCTTAGAGCCATTCCGTTAAGGACAGCCCCCATAGAATGCTCGCGGATTCCAAAATGGAAATTGCGGCCATCTCGGTTGGCTGTGGAAAATGATTGATAAGCTTCCAGAACTGTATTTGTAGAGGGCGATAAATCTGCTGACCCGCCTATTAACTGAGGTAAATATTCTGCGATCGCATTCAGTGTTTTACCTGAAGCTTTACGGGTTGCCATATCTTCACCTTGTTCAAACACCGGTAGCTTTTCTTCCCAGCCCTCAGGCAATTTTCCGGAAGAGATCAACTCATATTCTTCAGCAAGATCAGGATATTTTTTCTTGTAATTTTTAAATAAGTCATTCCATTCATCCTCATTTTTGGCGGATTTCCTGCCTGCCTCACGATAAAAATCTAACACATCATGAGGCACAACGAAGCTTTTTTCAGGATCAAATCCGAAGTTTTCTTTTACCAACTGAACTTCATCTTTCCCCAATGGAGAACCATGTGCTGACGCAGAATCCTGCTTGTTGGGACTTCCATAACCGATATGGCTGCGAACTTTAATTAAAGAGGGACGCCCTGTTTCTTCCTGCGCATTTTTAATGGCATGGGATAATGCTTCCAGATCATTAATATCCTGTACATCTTGTACGTGCCATCCGTATGCTTCAAATCTTCTGGCAACGTCTTCATTAAAAGCCAGATCAGTATTCCCTTCAATGGTAATATGGTTGCTGTCGTAGAAATAAATCATATTTCCTAACCCCAGATGTCCGGCAAGCGAGGCTGCTTCAGCAGATACTCCTTCCATGATATCACCATCACTGCATATGGCATAAATTTTATAATCAAAAATAGTAAAATCCGGTTGGTTGTAACGTTTTGCCATATATTGCTGAGCAATCGCCATTCCGACTCCGTTCGCAAACCCCTGTCCTAAAGGGCCGGTCGTTACTTCAATTCCCGGAGTGAGTCCATACTCAGGATGACCTGCTGTAATACTGTGCAGCTGTCTGAAATTTTCAATGTCACTTAATGTAACGTTATACCCTGTTAAATATAAATAGCTGTATTGAAGCATACACGCATGGCCACAAGAAAGAACAAACCGGTCTCGATTGGCCCATTCTGTATTTTGTGGATTATAATGCATGACCTCAGACCAAAGTAAATGCCCGAGTGGTGCTAAAGCCATTGGCGTTCCCGGATGTCCTGAATTTGCTTTCTGTACTGCGTCTGCGGATAGAACTCTTACTGTATCAATACTTTTTTGAATTAAATTTTTATTTTCCATTGCTACATTTTTGATTAATTATTTTCAGTTTCCAAATTCAATGTTCTCTTTTTTTACATCAAAACTGTGACCATTTAAAAATAACCCGACATTCAATACTTCAAAAAAATCTAAACAAGATGGTGACAGGAAAAGCCTGTGAGCAATTTCTTGAATGATATAATTAAAAAATGACAGGGCCGGAAAGAGTATGGTTTATTCCCAGATCGGGAAAAATTTGGTGAGCCAAGCATGTGATTAATGGTAAAACTATTGCAAGGCAGGACAGGCAATATAACAGGAGAGTATCATAATAGTTTTTTAATACAATATAAAATTTAAAACAATAAACTCTTGTAGATATAAAAATAATCCTTCAAAATAAAGCAGTTTCTAACGAATATATCTGTAACATTTTTATTCATGACTCAGTTTTTATCAAATTAAATTGTATTTTTGCCATTCTAATTATGCAAAAATTCCTAAGAGTTTTTTTCATTTTATCTTTATTTCTGATATTTGTTTCTAGTGTCAGTGGTGTAACCACATGTCTTGATCATGCGAAACATTCAAAGACTAAAGTGGTCTATAAAAAAGGTTCCAAAGAAGAGAAAATCCCTACTTTTTCCCAGGATGACGAATGTCAGTGTGCGCTTCATATGCACATGAATAATGTTCTTCTTCCTGAACCCTTGAACATGGATTTTTCCATCAATATTACGAATGACAACGAAATGCCTCAACCAAAAGCGATTTCCTACCGTTGTCTTCTCGATTTCTTCAGCTCCAGAGCACCCCCTGCAACATCTTTGGTGGTAGCTTAATCCGGCTGCCTTATTTTTCTCTAAACAGATTCAATAATCTGTAGAATTTTTTACGTGGATACCTGTGTCTTCACACCATTAAAGGTATCCTTTTATTAATGGGCGTTTTCACTGCCCGTATATCCCTATTCATGATTACCAGTAATTTTAATTATTTGGGAATAATTCATTGTATTTCCCCAAATTCTGCAAAACTTTTAAGTTTAAGTTTCGTTACCGCATCATCTTTTCTGCATGCTCAGTCTCATTCTGAAGATTCCTTATCTACAGTGGTACAAACCGTTGAAATCATCGGAAGAAAGTCTAAAGATTATACATCAGACTACTCTTTTGCTGCCACTAAGATTGCTATGAAAAACAAAGATCTGCCTTTAACTCTTAATACAGTGACCAAGGAACTGATTACCGACCGCCAGGCTTTTCAGCTTGGAGATGTTATGAAAAGCGTGAACGGAGTCTCTCCTTCCAGTTATTACAACCAATACAACATCCGGGGAATCAGCCAGAATGAAGAAGGACAGATTATCAATGGAATGCGGACAAGACAGTATTATTTTCTACAACCTATGACCTCCAATATCGAACGTGTAGAAATTTTCAAAGGTCCGGCAAGCATTACCATGTCCAGTGTAGATCCCGGAGGAACCATTAATATGGTTACCAAAAAACCGTTGCCTGTTTCCCGTCACGAGATCACCTCATCGGGAGGTAGTTTTGATACTTACCGTGTCACCACAGATCTTACAGGACCTTTAAATAAAAGCAGAACCTTGTTGTACCGTTTTAACGGTGCTTACCAAAATGCCCGGTCGTTCAGGGATCATGTCAAAAACAGTGGTATTTTACTCTCTCCTTCCATCACCTTTGTTCCCAATGAAAAAACGTCGGTGAATGTGGAAATGATTTTCAATGATCTTTATGGAAACCTGGACAGAGGACAGCCTATTTTCGGCGCCGTTGCAGGAAAAACAGATCTGAACAGCACTCCAAGAACATTGAATCTGGGAGCACCTGATGATTTCTTTAAAACCAGAGAACTCATTATCATGGGAAGTGCCGCTCACCACTTTAACGAAGCCATCAGTTTTAATGCCTCCTATATGAAGCAATACTGGAGAGAAAATCTGCAGGAACACCGGACAACCAATTCCTTTGCTCCTGATATGGATAATAAACCGGTTTCCAGCCTTGCGATGATGCAGTTTGTACAAAGAAAACAAAATTGGGCCGTAGACAATATTAATGCTTATTTTAATTTTAAATTCAAAACAGGAGCTGTTCTGCATCAGGCTTTAATAGGCTATGACAGCCAGATCTGGGAAAAACGAAAAGGCGGGCAACAGAATGCCGCAAGAGGTTTTCTTTTAAAAAACGGTTCTGTAGCTCCTTCTTATAAACCTGCTAACGCTGCTGATTATCAAACGCTCAGTTATAATGGAACGCTCATTCCTAAGCCCAACGTCACTCCATTTGATCTGAATCCTGGCGCAGAGAATTATCAGGGTAATGATTATAACACATTGAATGTCATTACTCCTCTGCCTTCCGCTCTTACAACGACACATGCTGCTTATATTCAATATTTTTTCACATGGAAAAAGTTCAAGGTTCTATCGGGAATACGGCAGGAATGGTTTCAGGACATCACCAATTTCAAAGAATCGAATGAGTCTTCATTCCGGAATAATAAACTCCTGTACAGATTTGGAATTACCTATAGTCTTACAGAAAACATCAATATTTACGGAACTTATCTTACCGGTTTCCAGCCACAATCCAATACAGTAACTTTAATGCCCAATACTTCCAACCTTACAGGCACAGCGTCTGCAGCGCGATTTAAACCATTGACTTCAGACCTTAAAGAACTTGGAATGAAAGCACAGCTTTTCGGAAAAATCTCATTGAATATTGCAGTATATGAGATTAATCAGAGAAATATTTTAATCAATGCCAATAATCCTTCAGAACCTGACGAACTTGTACAGAGAGGTGCCGACCGGAGTCGCGGATTTGAAACTGAAATTTCAGGACATCTCCTTCCTCAATGGCATATTTACGGAGGGTACAGCTATATTGATGCTAAAATACTTGATGATACTCATCCTGATCTTGTAGGAAAAAGGAAAGAAAATACTTCTAAAAATTCTTTCAATATCTGGACGCGCTATAACTTTTCAACCATAGAACTGATAAAAGATTTTGGAATTGGAGCGGGAATGCTATACCAGAGTTCAAAAGTACCATGGTTTACAAGAAGCTTTGAGCTACCATCCTATACCACCATAGACGCTGCCTTGTACTATACTCCTGCAAAATCTGTCCAGTTGGCTTTTAACCTGAATAATATTACCAATAAAGTCTACTGGATTGGTGCTCAGAATTACCTGAGATTATTTCCAGGCACACCAAGAAACTATTTACTAACCGCTACTTATAAATTTTAAATTATGGCTATTTCAAACTTACAACTGATTGTGCGAAAGACCTGGCAGGACCTCTTTAAAGGGAAACAAAACCTGCTCATCACAATCGCTGTACTCCTCTTCTGCATGCTGAGCATCAGTATAGGATTTACAAAATATACCGATTCTTTTTCAAAAATAAAGGAATATCGGAAAGAAGTCAGGGAACACTGGGAGCACAGACCTGATAAGCATCCGCACCGTATGGCTCATTATGGTTATCTGGTTTTCAGAATCGGGCATCCATTGAATATTTTTGACAACGGATTAGACGATTATCTTGGAAATGTTATATTCCTGGAAGCGCATAAACAGAATACAGCCAATCTTTCAGAAGCTGGTAGTTCAGGCACGTTGGTAAGATTCGGGGCCTTTAGCAGTGCTTTTATTCTGCAGAGTATTGTTCCCCTGGTTATTCTTTTTCTGGGGTTTGGATTACTTGTCCAGGAACGTGAAAACGCCACCTTAAAAATCATCAGTGTACAGGGCGCTTCAGGAAGAGATATTGTCTGGGGAAAAGTTTTGGGGCTCTGGCTTTTCTCTTTATGTTTCCTGATTCCTGTAATTCCTCTTGTTTTCGTGGCTGCATGGATGTCAAAAACTACAGATTCTGTTGATATACTGATCCGTTTATCACTTCTCCTGCCTGCTTATATGATGTATTACTTTTTCATCAGCGCCTTAACGGTTATCGTTTCTGCGAACAGTAAAAGTACATCTTCAGCCCTCATTAGTCTTATCGGGTTCTGGCTTCTTTTCATTATTATTTTACCTAAAGGAATTCAGTTTGCAGCTCAGAATTTATATCCGGCTCCATCCCGTATTGCTTTTGAAACTCATCTCGAAAAGGATATTCTAAAATCGGGAGACAGCCACAATCCTGAAGATCCTCATTTTAAAAAAATTAAAGACTCTCTACTGGCTCATTATAAAGTGACCACTACCAATGAACTTCCTTTCAATTATGGTGGATTTGTCATGAAGGAAGGGGAAAAAATAAGTTCCCGAATCTATATAAGACATCAAAAAGAACTGCAGACCATTTACCAACAACAGCAAAATCTCACTGATATTTCGGGGTTAATCAACCCTGCTATCGCTATTAAAAATTTTTCTATGATAGCGACGGGCACTGATTTTTTCTCTTATACTCAATTTCAAAAGCAGGCGGAAGAATACCGTTATCAGATGGCTCAGCATTTAAATGATCTGCAGATTAAGCATATCAGCAATATAAAACCGGAAAAAGGAGGACCACCTGCCATAATTGATAAAGATAACTGGAAGAAATTCCCGGACTTTAATTATCAGTATACTACTGTTTGGGACAGCTTGAAAGAACAATCTATTCCCGCTGTTGCTTTACTTCTTTGGTTTGCAATATGTATAACCGTCATTGAAATAAGTGGAAGAAAATTAAAATTAATCTAGATGAATCGTTATTTATACACCCAATTTTACCGTAACAAAGCTTATATCATTGCGCTGCTATTCTTATTCATGGCCGGGATGATGGCTATTTATACAGGAAAGAAATTTCTGGACCGGAATGAAGATATCATTTCCAAAAGCGGTACGTTCCAGAAAGAAAGCATAGAAAGGAACACGAAGTTTCATAAAGATGATCTGGGACTGGTACTTTATTATATTACATTTAATCTGGCCAATGAAACTCCCAGACTGGCTGCCTTAAATATCGGAATGCGGGATTTAAATCCTTCTATCCAGGGAGTCACCATCCGAAATCTTGAAGAACAGCGTTATAATTCTGATTTTTATAATCCTGCCAATGCTGCTGCCGGAAATTTTGATTTCAGTTTTGTCATTGTATTTCTTTTTCCTTTGGTAATTGTCGCCTTTTGTTATAATCTGATTTCTGAAGAAGAAGAAAGAGGAACCTGGAAGCTGCTATCGGTTCAAAGTGGTAATTTACAAAAGCTTTTAGATAATAAAATGCTCATACGACTGTGTGCTGTAACTGCTGTGTATCTGGCTCTGATGATCATCGCTCTGGTTTGGATAAAAATACCTTTAGACCTTTATTACATTGCGTTTGGAATCAGTGGATGGCTTTATATCCTGTTTTGGTTTGCTCTGTGCAGATGGATTATTTCTTTCCGGAAATCGTCAGCTCAGAATGCGTTGATCCTTCTTATGGTATGGGTAAGCATCAATTTTATCATTCCGATGAGCAGCAATATTCTCATCCAGAAGATCTATCCTGTTCATGAATCCCTTAAAGCTGTTATGGAACAAAGAGAGGGCTATCACAACAAATGGGATGAAGCCAAACGCCCGACTATGGAAAAGTTCTATAAAGTATACCCTCAATACAGGAATTTTACGGTAGAAGAAAATGACACTTTTACCTGGACCTGGTATTATGCCATGCAGCATATGGGAGATCTGGAGTCTGCAAAATCTTCACAACTGTACACAGAAAAAATGCAGAAGCGAAATCAGGCGGCAACTTATTTAGGCTATCTCCTTCCGAATCTCCATACTCAGCTCGTAGAGAGTCATCTTGCAAAAACTGATATGAGTAATCAGTTGCAGTATGCATCTTCACTCAAGAAATTTCACGAGAAGAAGCGCTTGTTCTTCTACCCGTTTATTTTTTCAGGAAAAAATGCCGAATCTATAGACTGGGCACAGCAAACCATAGAGGTATTCAGCTGGTCTGAAGATCTGAAGTGGCTTCAGCTGGTTCTGCCCTACCTCATCTTTATTGCTTTATTCATGATCCTTTCACAAAACAAATACAGACAACTATGTTAAAAACCATCAACCTACATAAAAAATACAACGATTTTACAGCACTTCAGTCTCTTAATCTTGAAGTAAAAAAAGGAGAAATATTTGCTCTTCTCGGACAAAACGGAGCCGGAAAAAGTACAACGATCAATATTCTTCTCGGGCTCATTAAAGCAACCTCTGGAGATGCTTTCATTAATGATATTTCAGTAAAAGATGAGCCTCAGAAAATTAAAAAACATCTCGCCTATATCCCTGAAACGGTTCTTTTATATCCTCATCTTACGGGAATAGAGAACCTTGACTTTTTCTCCAAAATTGCAGGATTTAACTATCAGAGAGAAGAATTATCTGCATTACTTCAACGTACCGGATTGCAGGAAACAGCCTATCATAAAGCATTGGGAGGTTATTCTAAAGGAATGCGTCAGAAAGTGGGAATTGCCATTGCCCTCGCCAAAGATGCAAAGGTATTGCTTCTGGATGAGCCCACCAGCGGACTGGACCCCATCGCTACAGCAGAATTTACCGAAATCGTACGTCAGCTGGGTAAAGAAGGCCGAACTGTTTTGATGGCTACCCATGATATCTTCAATGCGGTAAGTGTTGCCACGAATATTGGTATTATGAAACAGGGAGAGCTTGTACAAAATCTTCCTTCCAAAGCATTTACAGCACAGGAATTACAGGAGCTGTACCTGAAAACAATCTGATTGTGCTTCCACACATTCAGTGATATAAAACAATTTGAAAAATAGGCTATCTCTTTTGAAATAGCCTATTTTAATTTCTTACACTTAGATTATTTTATCTCTACAGGAACTGAGATTTTATCCCAATCCATGGTGAATCCATTGCTGTTTACTTTATACACTAAAGCCTCCTGTGTTGCTGGTAAAGCTTTTGTTTTTACATCAACACGTAAAGCATCTTTTGATTCTTCGTATTTGTAAGCTCCCCATTGTTTAGGCTCTTTGTTAAAGATTGCAGTCCATGTTCCGCTTTCTTTAGGGATCAAGAAAAAGCTGTATTTACCTTTAGCCAGTTTTTTTCCCTGCACGGTAATATCTTTATCCGTTTCGAAAGTAGTTGCTTCATTAGCTCCTGCACGCCAAACTTTATTATACGCTTCTAAACCACCCCAGATTGTACGTCCTTTTACAGAAGGACTGCTATAAGCAATGGTAATGTTTGCATCTTTTACTTTTCCTGTAGCTGTAGCTGGCGGACTGGCAGGTTTTTTAGTATCCTGTGCAAAAGCATTTACTGAAATTGTCATTGCAGCCAAAACCATGGTAGCGGATTTAATCATTGTTTTCATACGATTTTTATTTGTTTGTTTTTGTTTTTGTCTGTTTACGAATTTACGGCTTTCGACTTATAAAACAGCAATCCTATTGCCGAAAATATAATGACTGCCGCAGCCCCGATTACATTGAGCCAAAGAAACGAAACGATGTCGAACTGATACACGGCAATCACGGCAATTTCCGATAAAATGGCAGCAATAAATACATTGGGACCGTTAACTTTTTTATAGTAAAATGCGACCAGGAAAATCCCCAATATCGGGCCGTAGAAAAGAGAACCCAATACATTCACCGCTTCAATAAGGGAACCCATCTGCGTGGCAAACATGGCGACAGCAATTGAGAAAATCCCCCATGCTAAAGTATGCAGGCGACTGTATTTCAATTCGGTTGCATCATCAGGAATATCTTTTCTGAATATCAAATGAACATCTTTTAATGAGCAGGCAGCAAGGGAATTCAGTGCTGCTGAAATGGAACCCCAGCTAGCCAGGAAAATTACGGCAAACAGTAAACCGATCATCCCGACAGGCAAAGTATTTTTTACGAAATACAGGAAAATATAGTTCGTATCCGTTTTCTCCGCATTATAGTTTGATTTATTGATTGCTTCCTCTACCCTGCCGTGAAGTGCTTTCACCTGAGTCTGAGTGTTTCTAAAATCCTGAATCGTTTTTGTGAGTTGGGGAGAGTGAGTTTCTTTTAACTTTAGAATTTCTTTCGATTCTGTATTAAATTTTACTTGTAAATCCTGATGTTCTTTTTCAAAAACCGCAGTCTGTTCAGGTTGTGCTTCTTTTAAATTCTGATAAGATCGCTCGTTAAAATAAATAGGAGCCGGTTTAAGAGAAAAGAAAGCGAAAAGCAAAGCACCAATCAAAAGAATCGCAAATTGCATCGGAATTTTCACCAATCCGTTCAACAGCAAACCCATTTTTGCATTGGTATTGTCTTTGGCAGTAATATATCTCCCGACCTGGCTCTGATCTGTACCGAAGTAAGATAATGCCAGAAAAAAACCGCCAATCAATCCGCTCCAGATATTGTATTTATCTTTCCAATCGAATTCTGTGGTGATGACATTCAACTTTCCGGATTTCCCAGCCAGATAAAGTGCATCATTAAAACCAATTCCATTCGGCATATTTTCAATAAGTAAATAACCTGCAAAAGCCATGGTCCCCAGAATAATGAGAAACTGCAATTTTTGAGTATGAGCAATCGCTTTTGCTCCACCAACATAGGTATAAATCAACAGAATACCCCCTGTTAAAACATTGGTTAAATAAATATTCCAGTTTAAAACGCTTGATAAGATGATACTTGGAGCATAAATACTGATTCCCGTGGACAAACCTCTGGAAAAAAGAAAAAGCAGTGAAGTAAGTACCCTTGTTTTTTTATCAAAACGGTTTTCTAAATATTCATAAGCGGTATAAACATTTAAGCGCTGAAAAATCGGGATGAAAGTAATACAGATCACAATCATCGCCAATGGCAAACCGAAGTAATACTGAACGAAACGCATCCCATCTGTATACGCCTGTCCCGGCGCTGAAAGAAAGGTAATGGCACTTGCCTGCGTAGCCATAATCCCAATCAGTACAATGTACCAGGGCATTTTATTATCTGCTTTCAGGTAAGATTCGTTGCTTTTTTGCCCACGACCGATGAATACACCATAAACCACCACTGCAACCAGCGTCAAAATAAGAACTGTCCAATCTATCGTACTCATGCCCAGAATTTAGTAAACCAATAATAAAATACAATCTGTGATATTAATGCAAGCGCCAATAATATGTACCAGATATTCCAATTTTTAAGTTGCTTGTTCATCAGTTTTTCTGTGCAGATAAAAAGTTTAAAAATAAACGTGCTGCTCCAACATTTCCTGCAGGCAATTGTCTGAAAAATGCCAACGGTGTGTAAATAAAATTACCCTTACCGTATTGGGTATATAAGGTTGATCCCTGCAAAGGCTCTTCATCTGTATCGTGCATTTCAAAAAGCGGTTCATATGCCGGATCCCATTTATCGGGGAAATAAGCACCACGCTCCTGTACCCAGCCTTTAAAATCATTCGCCGTAATTTTATTGGGGAAGTTCAGTAATTTATGATTGGGATTTAAAAATTTAACCTCGGCATTTTCTTCGGTAACCCTCTTATTGGCAATATTGAAATTGTACATTCCCAATTGGTCAACGGTTGTATCCTGATTGGTGTTGTACTGCATCACCAGATTTCCACCTTCTTTTACATAAGACCATAAGAAAGGCATCCAGCGACCCAGCTTTTTCTCTGTGTTATTGGCACGAACACCCAGTACAATAGCATCATATTGTGATAGCTTGTTTTGGCCGCCGTTTCCGCCAGATTCATCCAGGTTGCCATAAAAATCTCCGTCTTTCAGGACATCTACCTGAATACCTGAAATGCGCAGGAACTCAGGAATGAAATCACCTGCACCTTCTATATAACCCACTTTTTTCACCTTCGCCTGAATATCGCCTTTCATTACAATTGCAGTGGCAGGCGTAAAATATTGTAAGGAAGGTAAATGGGGATATTGAATTAATATCTGCTTTTTGTTATATGTGGCTCCATCGGCAACATAGTTAGCTTCCAGTTGCAAACGGGATGAGTTAATTGTGGCAAGCTTATTTTTTGGAATTACATAATCAATGGTAGTTTCTTTTCCATTGAATGAACTTACATTAGCGCCTCTTAATCGTTCTCCGTTACACATAAGGTTTAGAATACCTTTATTGAATTGTTTGGTAGAATTAACTTTAAAATTTAAACTCAAATGTAAATCTTCATTTTCTTTCACTACATAAAGTGGTTGTGCGAATTTCAGTTCCAATGCGGGAACAATGCGCAATGCTTCTACTACATCACCACGTACCGGGTCTAGTTTTTTGAAAGATAAAGGAAGGCTAACCTGGAACTTTTCTGTACCAATCTTTAGATCCAGCAAAACATTCAGTGGTGATTCTGCTTCAGGCAAACCGACTAAAGTATCATTAGGAACAGAAAATGTGGCTGCGTTTACAGCTGGTTTTGCCAACCAGTAAGGTTCTGTGAGGGCAGCATCCACAGGAATCTGAATATCGTGCTGAATGGTAATTAAAGAGTCTTTGGATAGTGTTTTGTTGACGCTTTCTGACTGATTTAACCATTTTACCTGGTCTAAAACAACGGGATTGGAAGCTCTTGAGATCAGGTTCAATCTGAAATTGTAACGATCTCCAGCCACCGCTTCAGGCTGGCTGGTAACCACCTCGCCCATAAATCCGGCACAGCTTAGAATGATATGGTCTAAAGAGGTAAGTTTATCTTTTTTTAGATCTGCATCTTTTAGTGTCATCACTTTTTTTCGCAAAGCAAGCAAATCAGGCAGGCTCTTCTCCGGCTCGTTGAAATTAAAGGTAGAAATAATGGTATCCAATGATTGGTCGATGTCTGCATTTCCCTGTGAAGTCCAGGTTTTAGCTACTCCATCAAAAAGGGTTGCTTTAGCAGGTTCGCCAATAACGTGGCTAAAATATTCAGTTTTGATTCCGGCCACCGATTGGGTTCCTGCTCCCTGACTTTTATGTAAGCTTCTGCTTAATCCAGCCAGTTCACCATATCCCATACCTAGTTGTGCGTCGTATTGCCCAGCCGTTATTTTCAACTGGTTTTCGGCAGTGGTATTAACGGAGCCAAATCGGAAGGTATTCCATAGTACCCGTTTGGGCTGCCATGCATTAACATATTTCAGCTGATCTGGAAAAGCATTTTTATCACCCGCCAGCTGGAACGCTTTTTCTGCAACTACAGCCGAAGCTGCATGCTGTCCGTGTCCTGCCGCAGCTGTAGGAGGAAAGCGACAGATGATCACATCCGGACGGAATTTTCGGATGACCCACACAACATCCGCTGTAATGCTGTCTGCATTCCATTGTTTAAAAGTGTCGGTTGTATTTTTAGAAAACCCGAAGTCTATCGCACGGGTAAAAAACTGTTGGGCACCGTCTAATTTTCTGGCTTCTAAAAGCTCATGTGTTCTGATTAAGCCTAATGCAGGCCCTTGCTCGGTTCCCAATAAATTCTGACCGCCATCTCCTCTTGTTAATGACAAATAGGCCGTTTCTACATTCTGATCGTTGATGAGCCAGGAGAGTAATCCTGTATTTTCATCATCGGGATGAGCCGCAAGGTATAAAACTTTAGGCAGATGTTTCAGGGTTTTGAGTTCACGGTAGATCTCGGATGATTTTGAAGGTCGTACCTGTTGGGCCGAACAAAAAACCGTATAAAAACCAAGGGTAAATATACTTATTACTTTTTTGAACATATGAATTTGCTTTGCGGGGCAAATATAGGTAAATCGTTTATCTTTCAGCCTTAAAAGAATCAGACTATGAATTTTACAAAAAAGGTTAAAACAGATGGTCAGCTTCGATTGTTTTTAAGGTTTAAAGTGTGAAGACTTTTATTGTAATACATTTTTAAGCTCTACTACTTCAAAGTTATCATTGTTTTCTAAAAGATGCTTTAAAATAGGAATGTGTCCCTGTCCAAAAATTAAAATAACATATTTGTCCGAAGGTTCAACCTGATTAATAATATTCGAATAAATAGCAAGATTTCTTAAATACCATTCTGATACAGATTCTGCGCCTACAAAGTTTTTACCTGCACCAACCTTTGCGATGTACTTCAGATAGATTGATAGATTTCTTTTTAGTTCTTCTGGTCTGTTGATGTATTGTAACACCTCAGTAATGGTTCCGTTTTTCAGTTTATCATCAAAATCTTTGATCATTGCTTTGGCATGAACCTGTAAATCGTTGAGTAAATAAAGCTGATTATTTTCTTTAGCCGTGGCGGCCATCAAACTGTCGCGGGTCATTCCGTAGAATTTGTCTACACAGTTTACCCGGTTTAGTTTTAATTTTCTGGCCAATCTAAAACCAATTTGTTCTCTTTCTGAAACAGGAATTTTATAGCGATCTTTTACATATAAGCTGTACAGGCTGTCGGTAGATTGCTGCTTATCAATCGATCTTTCAATCATTACTTTACTGGCTTTTGTCCGGGACAGACGATTCGTAAGGTCTTCTAATTCGTTTTGTCGCTTTGCGCTTAAGAAATTGTCTGTTTCTAATTCGAACTGATCGGTATGCGGGTTTTCAAAATGAATCGTTCCTATTAATACAATTTTGGTTTTTTGTATCTGTCCGGATACGATAGTCCCCAAAGCCAAAGCGCAAATCAGCGTTATTATTTTCATGTTTATTAGTTTGTTTTTACTGTTACATAGTTTCTGCGCATAAGAACCGTAAACGTCTTATCGCTTCATAACGTTAGGAGCTAAAGATGCGAGTTTTTTCGCTGAGGTACAAATTTTTAAGGCCTGTTCACAAACAATTAAAAAGCACAACTTCAAAAAGGAGTGCTTTTAGGAATATAGATACCTGATTTTGATTTCTTAAAGTTTCTGGTTTTATTGAATTGATGTGCTTTTAATTCAATTTACTTGCTAAATTTGCGTAACTAATGATTAATTTGCATTAATGGATATACAACAGCTCAAATATTTTCTGGCATTAGCAAAGGAGCTTCATTTCTGGAATACCTCTGCGAAAATGAATATTACGCAATCTGCTTTGAGCCGGCACATTCAGTCTTTAGAGGGTGAACTGGGTGTTCAGTTGTTTTATCGTGACAAGCGAAATGTGAAGCTTACTCCCGCAGGAAAATTTTTGCAGGAAAAATGGGGCGAAGAACTGAGTCAGATGGAGTCTTTTCATCAGCTGGCCCGGCAAATTCATTTAGGAGAATCCGGAACAATAAGAATTGCGCATCCCGATTCCATATCCTCTTCGGTGTTGCCCGATTTTATAAAAAGGGTTTCCGCTGCTTTTCCTCATCTTAATCTGGAATTGTTTCAACTGACGAACGAGATTCAGGAAGATTATCTTAAAAATTACAAGATAGATCTGGCATTTTCACGGGATGTTAATACCTATTCGGCCATTCATGAAAAGAAATTGTGCCATGAAAATCTATCTTTCGTAGTTCCCGAAAATCATCATTTCAAAACCCTCGCTGATATTTCTGAAGAAACACTGAGAGAACAAAAATTTCTTCTGACAACAGGAGACGATGGCAGCAGCTACGATATGCTGGTTCAGGAAGTGATCGATTTTTATAAAATCAATCTTGGCTCCTATATCCGATGTGAGTTTGGATCAACCATTATTTCACTGATTAAAAACGGATTAGGCATTTCTATTCTCCCGCATTCTTATCATCTTCATCAAAATACCGGAATCCGCTTTATACCTATTCCCTTTGTTACCGATTTGTACATTCAGTGGCGAAAAGACGACCCTAATCCGATTCTTAAAAATATTCTGGAATTAGTGTAAAACCATTTCTATATGCGGAATTCCGTCTTCATCGTAAGGCTCCCCTACTTCTTTGAAGCCCAGAGAATTGTAAAATTTCAACAGGTAAAACTGTGCACTGATCCGAATGGTTGATTCCTTAAGAATATCTTTACAGCCTTGGATAGAATGTTCCATCAGCTGTTTTCCCAGTCCAAGTCCTCTGTACTGCGAACCAATCACAACACGGCCAATTGAGGCATCTTCGTACGTTAAACCAGGAGGAACAATTCTGGTATATCCTGCCAGATTTCCATCAACGAAACACATCAGATGATGACATGTTAAATCTTTATTGTCAATATCCTGATACACACAGTTTTGTTCAATAATAAATATTTCGCTTCTTAGTTTTAAGATTTTGTAGAGCTCAATAGTAGATAATTCTTCGAATGATTTTACAAAAAATTCAATTTTCATCGTGTCGGTTTTCAAATCCAGTTTCATCATAATATCGGTCTGCTCTTCATTTCCGAGTCTGAAAATATGTTGATCAAATTCTTTAAATCCATTTTTCTCATAAAATCCAATAGCCCGCAAATTGTTTTCCCAAACGCCCAGCCAAACGTAATCTACCTCTTTTTCTTTGGCAATGGCCATCGCTTTGTCATAAAGAGCCTGCCCTGCTTTCTTTCCATGAAAATCTTTGGAAATATATATTCTTTCAATTTCAAGGGCATTATCCTCTTTCATTTCAGTCTGTGAAGATCCCGTGTTGAGCTTTAAGTACCCGATAACCTGATGATCTACTCTGGCCAGGTAGAATTCGGAGTTTTCATCGTTCACCTCAGCGCGAAGCTTTTCTGTTGCAAAACTTGTTTCAAGATATTGCGTCATGCTTTCTTCCGCATTATTCTCAGCGAATGTTTCCGCAAATGTTTTTTTGCCAATCTCCTGTAAAGCCGGTATTTCGTTTTCTTTAATCTTTGTTATGCTAATTTCCATTTCCTTATACATTCCATTCGTAGTTCAACCAATCCTTATTTTCTTTTGCGCCCAGACGGTTATAGAATTTCTGTCCGGCCTCGTTCCACGGAGCAACGGTCCATTTTATGTGCGAGCAATTGTTTCTTTGGGCTTCAGTTTTCAAAGCATCCATAAGCTGTTCGCCAATTTTCTGACCGCGATAATGTTCATCCACATAAAGCTCTTTCATATAGATCGCGGGTTTGTTCTGTGCCGTGTAAGGAAGAAAATAATACACCAATATCCCTGCAATTTTACCTTCATCTTCCGCAACCAGACAATAAAAATCCGGCGGACTTTTTCTAAATCCAGATTCTTTTACAATTTCAGGCGTAATTTTAAAACTGTCGATATAGTTTTCGAAGATGGCCAGTTGCTCCATCAAAACCCAGATTTTTTCACTGTCCGATTCTACTGCTTTTCTGATAATAATATGTGTATTCAATGTAATCAATTTATTGCTGCAAAATTAACCCGTACAATAATGCGAAAAAATGCTATTTTTTGATTATTTGATTTGATTTTTGCATTAAAGTCTGATGACAAAGATTAAACGCAAAGCTCATTAATCATTCCGTTTTATTGTAAGGAGCAAAGAGATATTATACATAAGCTACAGCGAATCAACTTTATTGATTTTATACTTTGCGTCTTACAATCAACAGTTTTAAAAAATAAAAGCTTTGCGTCTGAAAATATATCATCCATATTAAAAGCTCTCAACCTTTTATTTACGCGCAATCCTATTGTCCTGAATGGGTGTCGGCTGTCTTCCTTTCTTTCCTTCTTTGAATAATAAGGTGCGCAGCATCCAGCATTTTAACCGTATGAATGTAGGGCATCACAATATTTCTTTCCGGTAGATTTTTGTAAACGCCCATTGAGAAATAGACGATTCCCGATAGAAAATAATCAAACTCTTTGAGGGTGTATTCCCTGAATGCTGTTTTGAAAACCAGCACAGGATTCCGGTATTCCTTCTCCGAAAGCAAGCCAAGAACCCACGGCGAAATCTTCTCCGGCTGAATATCTACAGTCCGTTTCCTTTCCTTCAGCATCATGAGATAACCTGCCCGGATCAACGACCTCATCGACTGATGAAACTGGAAGATCACCGCAGGATCTTCATGGATCCAGCTATTCCGCTTTACCGTATAATTCATTAAGTTACTCAGCAATTCTTTGGAAACATCCAGCTCATTGAATTGAAAGAAAATTTCCATTTGCTGTAAGCCGGAGCGCTTTTTACCTGCCCGAAACCTGGTATCTAAATGTATTTTTATCTTTTTCATTGTGTATTTTTTTATAAATATAAGAAAAGAAATTTAATTACGGTCGATCGACCGTAATTTTTCACTATTTAATTATTTCATTTGTTCTATGACAGATATAAACGAGAAAATTTGTTCATACATTACAAAAAAATGGTTGATACCTTGGCTTCAAGAAGGCAAGTCACAAAATTCTTTTGCCAAAAATCATGGCGTCGAAGAAAGTACCATTAGAAAAATTAAAAGTGAAGGAACCTACAGAATACCTGTTGAAACACTTTTTAAAATATGTGAAGCACGAAAAATTAGTTTATCTGATTTCTTTAAACTTATAAATGAATAAAATCCTGACGAGAGTTGGGATTTTTTTGTGATGAAATTCTTCGAAATCTGTAAGAAATTCCGTGAAAATACTGATTGGAAATTTTAAGGTGTTTTATATTTTTGATGTTTACGGAAAGCCGTAAGATAATGCAAATTATCATTTATAAATTTGACTAAGTTAACAAAGAAACATTAATATTATGGCACTTAAACCAGGACCTAAAAGAACAGCAATATCAACTGGTAAACCAGATTAACGTCAACGTGATAATAAGGAGACACCAGGAAATACACCTTCTTTAAAACCTCCAAAGAAACCGCAAAGTAAATAACTTTTTATTTCAGTAATTAATTCTGACGAGAGTTGGGATTTTTTTTGTAACGAAATTTCGTAAAAATACTGACATAAAAGTTTAAAATATAATTTATTTTCACCATCTTCCGGAAATCAATAAGACATTATATATATTTTATGATAAAGCATAAATATAGTCGAATAAACGGATAAATACAGGCTCGTAAAAATAAGAGAGCCTAATGAGTTGAGATCTCTAAATATTATACTAAAACTAATTCTAAATGAGAAAAATAATTTTTGTTGATACTAATATTTTTTTAAGATTTTACGATAGTAATAATAGAGAATATAAAAAAATGCTAAAAACTCTATTATCATTAAAAGAATTTATTTTTACTCCATACCAAATCAAATATGAAATAGATAGAAATAAAGTTGAAATATTTAAGAATTCATTTGAATCTTATATTAAACAAGCTACCTTATTTAATAATATCACTCTTCCAGAACATTTAGACAATTCAACAGAAACATTAATTTCAAATTGGAATACTGACCGAAAAGAAATTATCAAACTGGTTAAGGATAGTAATAAAAAACTTGTTGATCTCTTTGAGAAAAAACTGCAGAATATTGCTAAATCAGAAGATGAGGTTTCAAAAACTATTGCAAAAATTTTTAATTCACCAAAAGATTACACAAATGCTGAATTTCTAAGTGCAAAAATTAGAAAAGAGAGAGGGAATCCCCCAGGAAAAACAAATGACCCTCTAGGTGATGAAATAATTTGGGAGCAACTCTTAACAATTATAGGAGGGTATCAAGAGTTATATATTATTTCTAATGATTATGACTATCTAATATCTTACGAAAACAAATCTTATTTGAATCCAATCCTTTTTGAAGATTTAAAAGTAAAAGCCCATAAATTAAAAGTTTTCAGTTTTCAAACCTTAAGTGATGCTGTAATTTACTTAAGTAAAAATTCTCCTGAATTAATAAAAGACTTACCTACAGAAAAAGAACTGAAAACAATTTCTAAAGTAGAAGCAGAACTAATTGAAACTGAATATCCAAAAATTCTAGAAAAGACACCAGATTCGCGATTTGATGAATTGCAAAGGCTTGAATACATGAAGAGACATAACTTAATTCGTACAGATGAATATCAATCTAGATTAATGAAATTAGGAGTTTTTAATAATTTGCCAAAATAATATTGTAAGCAAATTTATTATTGTCACATTCTCTAAAGTCTTATTCTTTAAAACTTTAGCGTAATTTATAGGCTACTAAGGATATAGGTGCGGCCAAAATATTACGTGAAACCATAATGTAATGTCATTTTTTTTCTTTTTTTTGTGAAAAATATACTTTTGGAAAAATATAAATATGAAAATAACTGATCCTGATTATATCTTACCTGAAATATTAGCATTAGGACATCTAAGTGCTTTACCTGGAGGAACTACCTTACCAATGGTAATACGTGGTATTTGTAAAGCCAACAACAATAAAGGCGATTATGTCATAAAATATATCTCAGCACCAAGAATGAATTGTAATGCTTGTTGTCGAGAGCTAGTGGCATCTTTTATAGCGCAAGAAATGGGACTTGTAACTCCTAATCCTGTAATTATTGATGTTACACAAGACTATATTGAAACGTTAAGAGGTGACGATAGTTTTAAATTAGTAAGTGATTCTAAAGGACAAAATTTTGGAGCGGAATTTTTGCAGGGTTTAATTCCTTTTATTAATGGTCAGAATATTACAGATGTACAATTTCAAAGCGCTACAGATATTTTTGCATTTGATATTTTAACATTAAATACAGACCGTCGCACCGACAAACATAATTTGGCAACAGATGGAAAAGAAAATATGATTATATACGATCATGAGCTTTCCTTTGGTTTTGTTCACGAAATTTTTACTAATCCTACACCTTGGCTTATCAAAGAATCAGAAATGACATGGATTACAAATCACGTATTTTATAATTATCTCAAAGATAAAAAACCTGACTTTGGCACATTTATAGATAAGTTAGATCGTATAGATGATACATTTTGGGGTAAAGCATTGTCAATGATACCAACGCATTGGCAAAACGATCAACTAGATAAAATAAAACATCATTTTGATTCGTTGAGTAATAATAAAGATGTATTTTTGCAACAATTAAACAAATTAGTTTCATGAAAAAGTATCAATATCAAGTAGTTAGATATAGACACGATCTTGTAACTGGGGAATTTGTTAATGTCGGGATTGTGCTTTACAGTCCAGAGGAAAGAATTTTAGACAGCAAATTTATTACCAGATATAGTAGAATTACTCATTTTTATGATGACGTAAATGGTAATTATTTGGTCAAAGTTTTAAAACATTTCAAAAATCAAATAGATTTATTGAAGAACAATTTTAATTCACTTTTTTCACCAGAATATAAAAGCATAACGGAAATAACTGAACCAATTCTTCTAAAAGATGATCTTAGTATATTTTGTTCTGACATTTATAATGTGATTGATTTAAGTTTTGAAAGTGCTCTTAATGATTTATATGAAAGATTTGTAGATAAATATGTTAATGAAAGTGATAAGGATGTTCGTGATGATAAATTTGTTTGGAAAAATATTTATAAAAAATATTTTGATGAATATAACATTACAGATAAATTAACATCACATACTGTTTTAACTAAGAATGATAAAATAGAATTTGATAAAACTTGGAAAAATGGAATATGGAATTGTTTTGAGAGTGTATCTTTTGATCTTAAAAAGCCAGAATCAATAAAAAATAAAATATACAGATGGAATGGCATTCTTAATGAACTTGAAACTGCTCAGGAAAAGATAAATCTGTATTTCCTTACTGCTTTACCTAATGAAAAAGAAAAGACTCTTACAGACTTTATAAAAGACACTTTTTCTAGAGAAAAATATCAAAGTATAAATGTATCATTAATTACTGAATCTGAAGCAAAAGAATTAGCTTCCACTTTTAAAGAAAAAATAGAAAATCATCACAGTTAACTTGTAATAAGAGCAATCCCTACTAAATTGTGAGGATTGCTCTTATTACAAATTAACTTTTCACATTATCTAACTTTGAAGAATATATTTCGAACAGGTCATAATAAAAAATAATTGTAAAATCTTACAGTTATTACCCCATCCCATTCCTTCGCTCCCCGAAGTCTCCTGACTTTGCAGCAAGCTTAAAGAAAACAACCTCATTTACCTGTAAAATCCAAAGACTCTACGATTCAAAATTCATAGATCAACAGGCTTCGCTTTTAACAATAGACTTTTGCATTCGGTGGTTTGGAAAAGTTCCAGTCCTTCCTGCCATCATTTCTTCTTTATCAAATATAAAAGAATAGGTGGTGAGTATCCTGTTGATGAAAAAGAAATTGATGTGCATATTGGTCGTGGCCTCCTTGCTCCCCAAAAAATTGGATTATTTCGGAATTTTTTCTTCAATGAATCTTACCTAATTAAAATTCCATCACGGTATCTAAACCTCTCTTTAAACCCGTAAATGTGTTCACTTTTTCTATGGCAAGAAGAGCTCCGTTTACATAAGGTTCTGCTCCTGTACCCGAATCGTGGCGAATTGTTAATCGCTCATCTTGTAGTCCAAAAATAGACTCCACAGAGATAACATATCCGGGAAGTCTCACAGAATGTACTTTTACGCCATCCAAATTAGCTCCACGACTACACTTATCACCAACTATTTCATCATCAGAAACAGATATGACTGGCTTTTGAACTTGAGAAAGTCTATGGGCTAATTCTCTGGCAGTTCCGCTGGGGCTGTCAATTTTATCCTCATGAGCATAGTCTATAATTTCAAAATTGGGAATATATTTTGCGGCAATTTCAGCGAACTTCTGAAGAAGAACTACGGTCATCGCAAAGTTACCTGCAGCAAGAACTGAGCTTTTATTTTCAATGGCGACCTTGCTAATCTCTTCATAATCTTCCGAAGTAAGACCAGAAGTACCTACCACTACCCGCTTCCCTTTTTTTAAGGCAGAAATAATATTTTTTTTACCTATATCAGGACGTGTATAATCTACCAGAACATCAAATTCAATGTCAGACAGAGCCTTATCAATATCATCATAAATAGGAATTTTTACACTTTCTATTTTTAAAATATCGGCTAAATCTTCCCCCGCTCTCCGAAGTCTCCCGACTTCGGAGCAAGTTTAAAGAAAATAATCTTATGTACCAGCTCAAAATCGAGAGACTTTACATAACAAAGAGTTTGTTTCAATTTGTAATCCACACATAGAAAACACTCAACTCAATCGTTTTTTTGATTATAATTGTATCATTAAAAAATGATTATACCTGTGAAAACCACAATACCGCTTCGCTTTAGTTTATTGACCCTCCTTATTACATCTGCCTTTACCATAATTCCAGCGCAATCAACCGCTGTTCTTCCGATAAAGAAAATAGATAACGATACGCTTTTAGTCGCTTATAAGAAATCTATTGATGATGTTTCACATGGTTTATATTTGGAAGCTTCATTCGGTATGCTCAAAAGACTGAATATTGAAAGTGTAGATCAGCTTGATGATCCCGATGTGGTGGATCAATGGGCACAGGTGATGTCTACGATGACCGGAATACCAACATTCAATAAGGCTAAAAGTTCGGACTTCCATGTACCAAAAGAACAGATTGCGAACTTGCGTTTATCTAAAGGAACTAATGCCATCGATGAAATAGTTAAGCGGGCACGTCATACCCGTATCGTTATTCTGAATGAGAATCATCTGGATCCTCGGGGACGTGCTTTCGGACTTGAAGTGGCCCAGGCTTTAAAACCACTGGGTTATACAATTCTTGCTATGGAAGCTTTGAGACCCTATGCAGATGATCAGGAAGAACGCCGCAAAATGGATCAGCTTTCGGCAGATGGAGTTGTGAGAGGTGCAGGTGATTTCTATAGCGGTTATTATTTTGATGATCCCATTTTCGCTGATTTCGTGAGACAATCGTTAGCAATGGGTTATCATCCGGTATCTTACGAGACAGCCGGTCGCGGATATACAGCTGAGGAGCGCGAAGAGAAACAGGCCGATAATCTTATTCGGCGTGCTGTGCAGTCTTTTCCGGAAGCTAAAATTCTTATGTATGTTGGTGAACGTCACGCCGCTGAAGGACCTATTCTCAACGAAGAAAAACCTTATCTGAAAATGGCGGCTATTCTTAAAGCTAAAACCGGCATAGACCCTCTGACAATTGATCAGGCCGGGCTCTCCCCTATCCCAATGAACAGACCTGACGTTGATCTATACAAAATCGCCTCACTGAAAGCACCGAAAACATCAGTCGTTTTATTGAATCAGGGTAAACCTTTAACTACGGGCCTTTTATCCGGAGCCGTAGATTTACAGGTTGTTCATCCGCCAGTTAAACTTATCAATGGACGCCCTGAATGGCTATTAAAGATGAACAGGCATTCCATTTCCGTTCCTCAGAACCTCCTGCCAGCATCAGGTATAAGACTCATTCAAGCTTTCGTTGCAGATTCACCGGAAGATGCCCGCCCCATCGATCAGGTATTAATCATGTCTGATAAAAAACCGCCTGTTTTAATGCTGCCTGACCTCAATATTCGTTATGCTACTCAGGATTTTCCGAATCAGATAAAAGCATCGGATAAATAGGAGTCAATTCGTATTTAGTTTGTCAGCTTCCAACACTTTTATTAATCGTAGCAAACCCGCATTTGCAGCTCTCTTTATGATTGATTTACATAAGGTCTACAGGTTTTGCCTTTAACAATAGACTTTTGCATTCGGTGGTTTGAAAAAGCTCCAGCCCTTCCTGCCACCATTTCGTCATTTCTTCTTTATCAAATATAAAGGAATGGGTGGTGAGTATCCTGTTGATGAAAAAGAAATTGATATGTACATTGGTGGTTGCCGCTTCCAACTGTGAAATAATAAGATCGTCACTGGCAATCTGATTCAGCATAAAATCTGTGGTACGGGCAAAAACATCCAATACATTTTGTAAGGGCGGATTATTGTATGAGGTTTTTTCCAGCCGCAACACAATGGTATCAATGGATGATGCTCCTTTTTCCAGGGCGTGCTGCAAAGGGATAAGGTTTCCAAAGCCTCCGTCGGCATATTCATTTCCGTTTTTCTGGCATAAGCTCATCAAAGGAACCATATTGGAGGAAGCCCAGATCCAGTCGCAGAAATCCTCATAGCTGTGTTCATTAGAGGATTTATACTCTATTTGCTGTGTTGTAAGGTTGGCTACTGTAACTACAATTTCTTTTTTCAGCTCTTTTATTTTTTCAAAATCCCGCTTTGTAAAGCTATTGCGGATAAGGTTCCTGAGGTTGGTACTGTCTCCCAATGTCTTTTGCCTTTTTATAAACTGCTTTATAATCCCCAGATGGTTGATCCCTATTTTTACTTTACCATCCTTCTTCGTTATTTTAAACGGACAAACCGTAAAAATATCGGACTGCTCGATGGTGGTATACAACTTTTTAATTCTTTGGATGTCTCCAAGAGCCAGAAAAGGAATCAGAAGGCTTCCGGTTGAAGTCCCTACAAAAAGTTCATAGTCGTTTTTATTATGTTCTATAAGATGTTCAGCTACCCCGCCTGCAAAAGCACCTTTGCTCCCTCCTCCTGAAATGACCAATGCTTTCATAATTGATTTAAAATTAACGTAGTACTAATGTAATGATAAATCAAATAGGTTATTCATAATACATTCAAACTCGCTCTCCAAAGTCTCCTGACTTTGGAGCAAGTTATCTGCTTAAAGAAAAGCTAATAAGCAAATCCAAGTCTATTTTTAACATGCTTACTTTCTTCATCTCTTAATTTTTGACTGGTCATGATCTCATGTTCTTTATCTTTTTGGATAACCTTAAACCAATTTATTGCGGGAATCATCCCATTGGAATGTAGTTCAAGTCTAATGATGAACTCCTCTGTCGGATTTCGATGATTATTTATATATTGACTCAGTACAGCAGGCTTGATATCCACCTCAACAGCAAAGTCTTTATCTTTTTTCTCTTGTCTGCTCACATACTCTTTTAAAAAAAATCCAAAACTAAGAGCTTCTACATATTGGCTGCTATCTATATAGTCTTCTAATTGAAACTTTAGCTGTAACAATCTTGAATACATTCTTTGCTTATGAGAGCGATTTTCAAATTGGTTTCGACGGGCTTTCCAAAAATCATCTTCCTCTTTTTTCGCTTTCGCATTCAAAACTTTATCAACAGGGAAGACAAAAGCATCCGCAAGTTCTTCACCTGTCAACTTTGAAAAATTTGTTTCCTTAATTTCTTTCCTGTTTGTCTTCATAATATTCCTGAATTAATTGTAATGAGTTTTCTCCTTCAGTAACCAAATACATTTTAGTTGACTGAAATCCATATTGCTGCATGTAATGTTGCTCAAGCTTTGTTTTTGGCCTTAAGCATACATATCCTTCAAATCCTTTTTTAAATGCTTCTCTGCATACAAATGCAATAAGGCAACCCGCAATACGGCTGTACTCCTTCGATTGACCAACATTTTCTTTAGAGACCGCCAAAAGTCTGATTTCCAAAGCATAATCCCGTAACCGCTCCTCCATTGATAACATTCCTATCGGTTCTTCTTTGCCCTCTACTGTTAACTTATAAACATGATAGGCTTTTTCTTTGTTCCAATTAAAATCAAATCGTTTGGTTTTATTAATTTGCGAAATTTCAGCGGCATCAATTTTAATTATTGTTGCAGCTTGTTTCTCACCCGTAATTTGATTTAGCACGTACATTACCTAACAAATATACAAAAAAAAGTTTACATTATATGTAAACTTTTTTAATCAATTATTGAAGGCATTGTCATCATTTTTTCACCAACTCCACTCTACGGTTCTGCGCCTTCCCTTCTTCAGAATTATTATCTGCTATCGGATTTTTGCTGCCAAAGCCTTCTGCTGAAAGTCTTGTTTTATCAATGCCTGAAGCTGCGATAGCGTTTAATACGGCAGTTGCACGATCTTTTGACAGTTGGAGATTATGGGCATCATTTCCGCTGTTATCGGTATATCCGTTGATAGCCAATTTCAGATTGTTATCGGTTTTCAGGACTTTTGTAATTTCATCTACAGCTGTTTTGCCATCGGCTTGTAAGCTCGCTTTGTCGGTATCAAAATTAATATGCAACACTGCCTTACCTTTTGCATCCAGTTCTTTTTTTATGTCATCCGATTTTAGGATCGAAATGGTTTGTTTAAACGGTGCTTTCTGTAAAATTTGTATGGCACCGCTCGATGTATTGGCATAAAGCTGAATATAAATATCATCACCATTGGCTCTTCTGATGACATATACTTTTGCAGGTTCATTCCAATAATCGATAGAACCTTCCTCGCCAAAATATTTGGCATCTTCTTTTATTCTGTCAAGTTCCTCCTTTGAAACTTTACCATCAAATATTTTGACACCGCCCACTTTGGTAATAGCGTCATCATAGCTTTTCAAAAAATACGGCATTGACCATTCTTCTGTATTGCTTTTCTCATTAACGACATAGGTTTTCCATACTTTACCTTCTACCGGAGTCATTACGCCGTTAATTGGAAAATACAGCATATCATAGCTTCTTTGTACCGGTTTGTTTTGGGATTCCAATCCTTTGGGAAAGCTGAAAAAAGGAAGATTGCCCACCTCAGCGGTAGAAACCGGTATAGAGTTGATATCAAAACTATTGGTTCCCCCCGAAGATTTTTCTGCATCAGTAGGATTTCCTATGGCGACAGTATCCTTCGCAGTATCTGTTTTTTGTTCAGCCTTTTTGTTGCAGGCAGCAAGTAAAGCGCCTATGGATAGAATAATCAGCGTCTTCTTCATTGTATAATATTTAGGTTTTGGTATATCAATTTTTTCAAATAGTGAGGGATAATAACAGCATGAATCCTTCTTCATCCAATCGTTCTGTATATTTTTATACTACACTATTTTTTTCGGCACTAACTTACAAATAAAATATGAATAGGAACTACCTAGATTTAAGTATTTTAGGGATTAAAATATACTATTTGGATGCTGTTTTTCACGCAAAGATTTTATTTTTGAAACTGTTTATTTTTAAGAATACTAAGGATAGAATCAACTTTGTTGGTTCGTTGAAGCATATGGATGAGTACACCGCTTCGTCAGTGGCAAAGTCGCATCACTTTGCCTCACTTACAATAAAACAGAATAATCAATGAACTTTGCGTTGCTATCTTTAATCAATACATCATTTTAAATAACAGCAGAAATGAATAACCAGAGTATTGTCCAAAGCTCTTTTTACTTCCTGATGAAATCCTTTGTAAGATAGATATACTTAAACATACAAAATGTCGCTATCGCCCCGAAAGTATGCCATAAAAAGTGGGTTCCGAAACTGAACCAGTCCAATTTATCAATGATACGGAAGGTTAATGCAAAAACAAACGACAGTATCGCAAGGCCAACCCATTTCCCAGCTTTCCATTGGGTATAGATTAAGTATCTTATTACCGCGAAAACGACAAATGAGGCCATGATTGCATAATTGACGTTGATAAAAAGAGAAGGATTATCTGCCAAGATCCAGTTTCTCAAAGCGAACATAAGGAGTGCATATCCCAAAACCATTACAGCAGCATAATACCATCTGGTACTCTTCGCTACAAAATAAAATCCGGCAGATAAGCATAATACCATAATGGGCAGCCAATCCATCATAATAAATACCGGCCATTGTCTGAATGAATGATAAACACTTCCCCCGATGGCTCCCACATATAATAAAATTAAGCAGTAGGTCAAAAAAGGATATTCTTTAAAATGCCCCTTCATTTTGAGGGTCCAGAAAATAGCGATGGCTAAAAAAAATACAGCAGTGATTGCATTTAACGGCTCAGGGAAAAACTGAGTCATATCTGTTTCTTTATATAACATGCCTCCGTCCGGAGGTAGTGAGGTTATCGGCATTGTTGTTTTTTATATTAATATTTACAGGCAAGCGTCCGGGTGCAAGATACAAACACAAGCATTTTTCTAAATTACTAAAACATATACTCCTATAAATTCTAAATATAGAAAAAATTACCACACCATATACCTGGATATCTCCGATTATATATTATAAAAATATTAATTCGAAGCCAACTAACGATCAAACCTGTAAAGAATAGTTTTAAAAGGCCTGTTTCCTTTCAGATTCACTTGAGAATACTTTGATACTTTCTCTTCTCATAAATCCTTTTTTTGTGAAAAATTAAGTATTACTACTGATTGACCAATCTTTTTTAAATAATACTTTTACAGGGTAAATGAAACCGAAAAAACAGTTTGCTTCAATTATATAACCATAAATCTACTAACACATGAAAAAATTCTTACGAAGAAATGCATGGAATCAAGAAGGAACATTTGATAATCCTGATTTATTCTGGTACGCAAAAGCAGTTGCTGAAATGCAGTCCAGAAAATTGGATGACCCAACCAGTTGGTGGTTTTTTGCCGCAATTCACGGTGAAAACCTTGCTGGGGATCCTGATGGTATTGATTGGAATACCATCAAAACTCCTCCAAAAGTACCTACAAGCCCCGTTCCCTCTACAGACATAAAAAATAAATACTGGAACCAGTGTCAGCACCAAAGCTGGTATTTTGCACCTTGGCATCGCGGTTATCTTATAGCTTTAGAAATTCAGATCAGGGCAATAGTAATAGAACTTAAAGGACCAGATGACTGGGCTTTACCCTATTGGAATTATTTTGGCGGAGAAAAAGAAAATAAAATACCTCCGGCATTTACTCAGCAGTTTTTAGAATTGGATACTCCCAACCCTCTTTTTGTTACAGAAAGACACGGTCCTGATAATGACGGAAATATTTACATCAAATTATTCAAAGACGGCAAACCAAGGGTTACACAAAATTGTGAACTTAAAACGGTATATACCGGTGATCAAAATTGTTTTGGGGGACCTGAAACGGAATTCTCACATTATGGCAAGATATTTCCTGAAGAAAGTTTAGAAACCAACCCTCACAATTTTGTTCATAATGACGTAGGAGGAGTTGTTAAAGGAAATGAAGGTCTTATGTCTGATCCCAACGCTGCAGCATTGGATCCTATCTTCTATCTTCATCACTGCAATATTGACAGAATGTGGGCATCTTGGAATGCAAAGGGAAACCACAACCCAACAGAAAAAGAATGGCTGAAAGGTCCGAAGGAAATTGGTGAACGTGAGTTTGTAATGCCCTTACTTAAGGGAAAAGAATGGGTATATACCCCCAATGATGTAGCCCATCTTGATCTTTTGGATTACAGCTATGATAATCTTAAAACAGAAATAGAAAAGGCTGAAGCCGATACGACTTCTGAAAGACTGAGAAAACTAGGAATTCCGATTTTGGATCACGCCCAACTAATTGAATCTACTATGGATAATAATGAAAAACCAACAGAATTAGTCGCTGCAAACCACGGTTCTTTTGAAATTAAGAATGCAGTAACCAAAACTACAGTTAATTTTTCCGATAAAGGATTAAAGAAAGTTTCCACAAGCTTTTCAAAGGCTTCTGCATCGGAAGTTCCTGACCGTATCTATCTAGTTCTTGAGAATGTGAAAGGCAATGTCAACGCCAATACACTTGAAGTCTCTGTAAACAATCAGCATATAGGATTTATCTCGCTTTTTGGGCTTCTGAATGCATCACTGGACGATTCTCACGGTGGAGGTAACGGACTTAGCTTTTCTTTGGACATTACCAACATCATTGATGAACTCCATCTTGAAAATGATCTTGATAGCCTAAAATCTTTAGATATTGCCATTTCTCCTGATAACGAAATCTTATCTGACACGAAAATTACAGTAGGAAGAATAAGTATTTACAGAGAAAAACAATAGCAATGAAAACATCAATTGCTAATCGAAACCTCATAAGTTACAGTGTATGGGGTTTCAGCATTATCTGTTGGTTTATCCTGCTTTACAATCCCGGTAACTTGCTCGCTGCAGCTCATTGTCAGATGGCTTTATGCGACGGAAGCAGTGCTTCATTAAAAATACTTCTTAAAACCAATCCTTTCTCAGAAATGATGACCGGATGGCTATTGATGGTATTGGCCATGATGCTTCCCAAGTTGATTATTCCTATTCAGATCATCATTAATCAAAGCTTTAAAAATATGAGGTTTTTAATGAGCATTCTTTTTGTAACAGGATATGTTTTGATGTGGACTATAGCCGGGCTTTTATTAAATATTTTAATTTTTTTTGTCAGTATTAAGATGCCCGGATCTTTTACTCCGGCAGTTATTTTCGGAATCATCACATTAGTCTGGCAGTTTTCTCCAATGAAGCAAAAGTGTCTTAACAGGGGGCATTATCATCCTGTTTTGGCGGCCTGGGGTTTAAAAGCTTATCAGGGTGCTTTTTCATTTGGGCTTACTCACGGTTTCTGGTGTGTTGGCGCAGGCTGGGCGTTAATGCTTTTCCCGATGGTATTGCCGCAAGGACATCATGCTGCCATGCTCATTGTAACCTTTATCATGTTGAGTGAACATATGGAACATCCGCAAGTTCCCCGTTGGCGCATAGATTTGAGGTTAAAACTGCTGAGAATAATCATTCCTGTGAATTCTCTCAGACGGTAATCTTCTTAAAAAAAGATCAGGTAACAATCACAATATCCAAATAGCGCCACTTGTTGTAAAGTGGTGCTATTTCTATTCATACAGGAAGAGCCCCACAAAATGGAATTATCTGGTAAAATGAACGTATACCTCTTAGTTAATCGGGCTCAACCCTACATAAAAATCTTTGAAAATATATTTTCCCCATCTATAAAGTGCTTAATACTATTATTTTTCTACCTTCTAATTTTGAAACTCAATACAGTCTTTTCCATTTTTACATAATAAACATAGTTGTTTTTTAATTCCATTGGCTAAACTTATTTTATTGATACAGCCCTCTTCTTTAAAAAATAAGTAATTATTCGAAATATGGGTGGGTAGTTGAAGTCCTGAAAAATTATAATAACCAATAAACTGCTTTTTCTGATTATAAATGAAAATTTCACTGTCATTTCTTAAGTTACTTATATTCAAATAGACAGAATTTACAACATAGAATTTTTCTCTTTTTTTGGTTATAAAGCTTCCAAGAAATTCAGCTTCATATTGATAGCCTTTCTCAAAACTTTTCTTTTTTATTTTATGTACTTTATTAGAATGTATTATAGCCTTATTAAACTCATGTCGCTCCTTCTGATGCGCAAAAATATCCTGGCAGTATACATTGGTGACGTTTAAAAAAAATGCCATAATAACTAATATCCTCATAGAGTAGCAATTAAAATAAATTAACAAACAGATACAAATTTATATCATACAAGGATTTTAAGTAAGTCAATTTAAAAAAGTTCATGATTTACACACATTTATTTAACACAGGATTAATCTATTCTCATCATTATAGATTTTTGGTTGATGATAACTAATGTAACGATTGAAAGAAAATTTTGTATAATTTTTTTACTGATATGCATTTCCGTAAATTTGACCATAAAATAAATCTTAAGTAAGAATGGAAAAGTATAATTACGGGGTCATCGGTCTCGGAGTAATGGGTAGAAATCTGCTCTATAATATTGCAGATAACGGTTTTTCTACAGTAGGGTTCGATTTGGATGAGGAAAAAGTAAGAGAACTTCATGATGGAGCCACTCCTGGAACATCAGTGAAAGGAACAGCTTCTCTGGAAGATTTTGTAGCAGCTTTGGAGAGCCCAAGAAAAATTATTTTAATGGTTCCTGCAGGAAAACCTGTTGATGCTGTTCTTGAAAGCATTACACCGCTTCTCAGCGAAAAAGATATTGTAGTTGATGCAGGAAATTCTTATTTTAAAGATACCGACAGACGTATTGCTGATTTGGCTTCAAAAAACATGCATTTCATGGGAATGGGTGTTTCAGGTGGAGAGCAGGGTGCGAGAAGAGGACCAAGTATTATGCCTGGAGGAGATCTTGAAGCCTTCAATGAATTAAAACCGATGTTGGAATTAATTTCAGCAAAAGTTAACGGCGAACCTTGTACTGCTTATATGGGTAAAGGGGCTGCAGGAAATTATGTAAAGATGGTTCACAATGGTATTGAATATGCCATCATGCAGTCGATCAGTGAGACTTACGACTTGTTGAGAAAAGGCGCTAATCTGGACAATGATCAGCTTTATGAGGTTTTCAAAAAGTGGAATGAAGGCGAAATGAATTCTTTCCTTATAGAAATTACCAGAGATATTTTCCAGCAAAAAGATGACTTGTCAGAAGGTTTTCTTGTTGACAAAATTTTAGACAAAGCCGGAGCAAAAGGAACCGGGAAATGGACTTCCGAGCAGGCAATGGAAATTGGCGTTTCTATTCCAACCATTGATCTTGCTGTAACTTCAAGAATTTTATCCGCTTATAAAGATGAGAGAATAAAAGCTTCACAGTTATATGCCAAAGAAGAAATAACAAAACCGGAAAATACAGAATTATTCATCAAGGAAGTAGGCGATGCGCTGTTTCTTACTACGTTAATCAGCTATGCTCAAGGGTTGGCATTATTAGTAAAAGCTTCTGAAGAATATCAGTTTGAAATTCCTTTAAAAGATGTTGTTAAAATATGGAGAGGAGGCTGTATCATCCGTTCTGTTTTATTAGAAAAATTCTATTCAGCCTATTCTAAAGACCAGAACCTAACTAATATTCTATTGGATCAGGGTATTTCAGAAATCGTTAAAGATAAAATTCCGGCATTAAGAAAAACAGCCGCTTTTGCTGCATCAAACGGAATTCCAGCTTTGGGAATTCAGTCGGCTTTAGGATATTTCGAAGCCTATACTACAGAATCTTTACCGATCAATCTGCTTCAGGCACAGCGAGACTATTTTGGTGCACACACTTACCAAAGAAATGACAGAGAAGGCGTTTTTCACACTTCATGGCAAAATTTAAATAACTAAATTCGGAAAATGAGCGACAATACAATCCTGCATCCAACCACAATTGTTATTTTTGGTGCAACGGGAGATTTGGCAAAAAGAAAACTTTTTCCTGCGTTTTACAACTTATATATTGATGGCAGAATGCCCAAAGGTTTTAATATTTTAGCTTTAGGAAGAGCCGAAAATACGGATGAAAACTTCAGAGCTTATATTAAAGAAAACCTGGAAAATTTTTCAAGAAAGAGCATCACTCCACAAGGCTGGGCTGGTTTTCAGGCACACATCAGTTATTTTCAGCATCAGTTGGATGAGGAAAGTTCTTATCAAAGCTTATACGAAAAACTGGAAAATTTTGATAAAGTGTATGGAATGAGAGGGCACAGACTCTTCTATCTTTCCATTGCCCCGAATTTCGTATCGGTAATATCCAATCATATTAAGAATACTTCTATCGCTTCTGATCCGGCAAAAGACCGAATCATTATCGAAAAACCCTTTGGCCACAACAAAGAATCTGCGATAGAGCTGAACAACCTTCTTTCACAAACCTTTCAGGAAGAGCAGATTTACCGTATAGACCATTATTTAGGAAAAGAAACCGTTCAGAATATTTTAGCATTCAGATTCGGGAATTCTATTTTTGAACCGTTATGGAACCACCGACATATAGAATCTGTTCAAATTACCGTTGCTGAAGAAGTGGGGGTAGAAACGAGAGCTAGTTTTTATGAGCAGACGGGTGCTTTACGTGATATGATTCAGAATCACCTGTTGCAAATTCTTTGTATGGTGGCTATGGAACCTCCGGTTTCACTGGAATCCGGAGAAATCAGGGACCGTAAAGTTGATGTTTTAAAATCAATCCGCAGAATTTCACCGGATAAAGTAGATCATTATGCTGTACGAGGCCAGTACGGAAGAGGCAAAGTAAATGGAATAAAAGTAAACGGCTATCGTCAGGAAGAAGGAATTCCTGCAGATTCCAACACTGAGACATTTGCTGCCATCAAGTTTTATCTGGATAACGAGAGATGGGAAAACGTACCATTCTACGTTCGTACCGGGAAGAAAATGAAAGAGAAGCATTCTTACATTACCGTTCAGTTTAAGCCCCTTCCCCATTCTACATTTTCTGAAAGCTCTTCGCTTTTATCAGCTAACAGATTGGTTATCAACATCCAACCACAAATGGACATCAGACTGCAGTTCATGTCAAAAAAACCTGGCCTTTCGTTAGAATTGAAACCAGTAGAAATGATTTTTGATAATTTTGCATGTCAGACGGATACTCCCGAAGCTTATGAAACCCTTTTATTAGAAGCACTTGTTGGCGATCTTACCTTGTTTATGCGTTCAGATCAGGTAGAAGAAGCCTGGGATGTTGTAAAAACGATTCAGGAAACCTGGGAAGGAACCAAAGATCCTTCTTTTCCGAACTACGAAGCAGGAAGCTGGGGACCTGATGACAGTGACGCACTGGTTGAAAGACAGGGACATCAATGGGTTTAAAATTTAATTAAGAAATATAAAATGGATATCACAATATTTAATACTCTGGATACTTTATATAAAAAAGCAGCAGATACATTTGTTGAGCTTTCTGAAAAATCGATCCAAAAACATGGCAAATTTACCGTTGCTTTGAGTGGAGGTTCTTCGCCTAAAGTCATTTTCAGCCTATTGGCAACTCCGGAATATGCAGGTAAGATAGATTGGAGCAAAGTATATTTTTTCTGGGTAGATGAAAGATGGGTTTCTCTTGATGATGAAAAGAGTAATTTTAAAATGACTTTACATACTCTTTTAGACAAGGTTCCTGTAAACAAAGATCAGGTTTTCCCGATGTATAAAGACGGAATTGAGCCAGAAGAATATGCCAAAGAATACGAAACACAGCTCAGAAATGTATTAGGTGAGCAGGGTATTTTCGATTTTATCCTTTTGGGAATGGGCGATGATGGTCATACCGCTTCCTTATTTCCGGGAGAAGCAGTTTTGCATGAAAAAGAAAAATGGGTAGCCGCTTATTATTTGAAATCTCAGGAAATGTTCAGAATTACATTGACAGAACCTATCATCAATAACGCTGAAAATATTTTGATTATCACATTCGGCACATCTAAAAAACATGCTTTGAATGAAGTTTTAAACGGAGAATACAATCCGGAACTATATCCACTTCAGCTTATAGAAAAAAAAGAAGGAGTTCAGATTTTCACTGACGAAGAGGCAGGCGCGTAATCTTTACAACTTCCTACCATGATATACTTCAATGCATGATATGATATGGTACAATGGTTTTCCAATGCTAAAAAATAACATACCCATTTTACTATAAAATGAACTGCTCTTCAAGATTTTTTAGCTTTGGAGAGCAGTTGGTTTTACATGCTTAGCTTTTGATACATTCAGATCTCAAAAAATATCCGGATTAATTCTGCTCGGGAAATTGTTTTCTAAAAGATAGTGGTGAAAGGCCAGCTTTTCTCTTAAAAACTTTTGTAAAGTGAGACGGATGTTCGAATCCGAGTTCATAAGCAATCTCACTGACGGATTTTGTGGTCCCAAGAAGTATATTTTTTGCCTTTTCGATCAATTTGAAATGAATATGTTCTATGGTTGTATTGCCCGTAAATTTATTGAGTAAATCTGAAAGGTAATTGGTAGAAAGATTCATCTTATCTGCAAAATATTTTACATTCGGAATTCCCTTTTCAATCAGTTCATCGTCATTGAAATAGTCATTTAAAAGGACTTCGAAACGTTGGATGAAATCATTTCCTACTTTTGCTCTTGTAAAAAATTGGCGGTCATAAAAGCGGTCACAATAATAGAGAAGCATTTCAATTTGATTCAAAATCAGTCCCTGGGTATGTCGGTCTATATTCTGAGAATACTCTTTTTTAATTCTCAAAATGATGGTATCCAGCAAGTCTTTTTCTTCTTGTGAAACGTGAAGCGCCTCATTGCTTTCGTACAGAAAGAAAGTATATTTCTTAATTTTACGTCCTAATTCTGAACCATGAATAAAATCCGGATGAAACGCCAGAAACCAACCTTCCTCAATTTCCGTATCAGCGCTTGGGCTCATCACCTGATTGGGTGCCGTAAACATTAATGTACCTTCCTGAAAATCATAATGTGAGCGTCCATACATCAATTTTCCTTTAAACCTTTTGTAAATAATACTGTATAGTTCAAGATTATAAAGATAATTGGCAAAATTTTCATCGAAACGGTTTACATTTTTCAGATCAATCACCGTTATCAAGGGATGCTTCGGACTTTCACATTTATAAAAATGATGAAGGTCTGCGATGGATTTTATGGAAATAATTGCTTCTGACATTTTCCTGATTTTATCTAAAATTAGAAATTTTCACAGATTAACTCTTCATAAGTCTCAGAAAATCTTCCTCAGAATTTTTATTCTTCAAATCGATGTAAAATTGTGCATCTTCTCCAATCACGTATCTTAATTGAGAAAGCTGATCTGTAGCTGCTTTAAAGATGGTTTCCGCTACGTCTTCGGCACTCGCTTTGGGAAGATGTTCCGTTCGTTTTGTAAATTTCAGAATAAATGCAGCCAATTCAGTATTGTAATCTTCAATGGTATTATGAATCATTTCTATGCTGTTTCTGAAATCGGTTGCAATACTTCCCGGTTCTATAATTTTCACATCAATCCCAAAAGCAGAAACCTCAAAATGTAATGCCTCCGAAAATCCTTCTACAGCAAATTTAGAGCTGTTGTACAAGCTGGCAAATGGCCCCGCCGTAATCCCTCCAAATGAAGAAATATTAATAATCATTCCTTTTCTCTGGTTTCTCATTGTGGGTAAGACTTCTTTGATGACATTCATTAGCCCCAAGACGTTTACAGCGAACTGGTTTTCAATCTGATCAGGATTTGAGGATTCGAAAACGCCCATCAATCCGTATCCTGCGCTATTTAGCAAAACATCGATGGTTTCAAATTTTTCTAATCCCTGTTCTACAGCCCCTTGAATTTCTTGTCGATTGGTTACATCAAGCTTTACCAATACAACGTTTTCGAGAAGATTAAGTTCTTTTTCGTTTTCCGGTGAACGCATTGCGGCAATAACATTCCATCCTTTCTGTTGAAATAATATAGCGGACGCTTTCCCCAACCCCGATGATGCTCCGGTGATAAATACTGTATTTTTCATAATAAATTTGCTTACAATTTCTATGACAAATTTCCGGCAAACAGTAAAAATTCATTTATCGATTTCACGGAATTCTTTATACATTTCTAAGATTTCCACGAAAAGCCCATCCTATTATTGTGGGAGTATTGCCACGGCTTCAATTTCTACAAGATATTCAGGTTGTGCAAGTGCCTGTACTCCTATCCATGTTGAGGAAGGTGGATTCTTCTTCTCCAAAAACTTCTTTTAAACATTTAGCGATCAGATCAGCATCACTGGGTTTTAAATGACAAACGTAGATCCTCAGATGTTGCAGATCATTTTCTGTTCCAACCGCGGTTTTAGTGACCGTGATGACGTTATGCAAGCATACCATGATTTGTCCTTCCAATGTGTTCTCTAATAATTCTCCATCAGAGTTCCATACCACCTGACCCGCTATATGAAGTACGTTTCCTGATAGAGAACTGACTACCTGTGAGAATCCCCACGGTTTACTTTTAAATAATTCTGGAGGTTAATATATTTTACGCATACAATATTTGATTGGGGCACACATACAAATATAATTTACAAAAATGCAGGAGAAGGTTTATTGTGACATAGCGAATGATCAGTCTAAAAAAAGCATTTTCCTTCTTCCCTACTCATTTTTTTGAACTAAAAACAGATTACCGTTACAAAAATGGCTTATGATTTCAGTAATATGGCTTCGTTTTTTTTCATATCTTTTAAGGAACTTTGATTCATCATTAAACCAGAAAAAAATGGAAAAGAAAAAGATTATCGTTATAGGCGCAAGTGGTACTATCGGTAAATTATTAGTAAAATCTTTAGAATTAAAGGGACACGAAGTTATTAAAGCCTCCCGAAGTTCTGCAGAATATCCAATGGACATCACCAATAAATCCAGTATGGAGGCTTTGTTCAAAAAATGTGGCAATTTTGATGCTGTTGTGATGACGGCGGGAGATGTGGTTAACGGACCTATAGATCAAATGACAGATGAAAATTTTGCATTTGCCCTTGGAAGCAAACTTATGGGACAGGTTAATGCAGTAAGAACAGCTCTCCCATATATTTCAGAAAAGGGCTCGTTCACTCTGATTTCCGGCATATTAACCGAAGAACCTATTGCGGGTGGAACAATAGGCACAATGATTAATGGGGCTGTGGAAGGCTTTGTAAAGGGGCTGTGCTTCGAGCTGCCAAGAGGCATTCGTATCAATTGCGTTAGTCCAAATGTGCTAAAGGAGTCCGAAAGTTATCATCCTTACTTTCCCGGCTTTATTCCGGTAGAAGGGTCTAAAGTTGTGGCAGCGTATGAAAGGTCTATCTTTGGAATTATTAATGGACGCATTATCCATGTTCATTAACGGATGATTTCATGAAAAAAAGCATCAGTCCATACCACATTCAATCTATTCAGGAATTTCATTCTCTGATGCAGTTACCTGAGCCCAAAGCTCCTTTAATCAGTCTCGTTAGATTTGAGGATATTAAAGAAATACCTGTCACTGTACCTAAAAGCCTTATTTTGCCTTTCTTTTCGCTTTGGCTTAAAAAAGATTATCATGGTGGAAGATTAAAATATGGACAACAGATTTATGATTTCGATGCAGGTTCTATGAGTTTTTTTGAGTCTGGGCAGTTCTTTACTTATGATGAAGGCGAGGTATCTCATAGAGGATGGTGGCTTATGATTGCTCCGGAATTCATCCTAAAAAGTCCGCTGGCAAGTACAATAAGGCAGCGGAGTTTCTTTTCTTATTCCATTCATGAGGCATTACATTTATCAGATGAGGAAGAAATGATTATTGATGAAATTATGCAAAAAATTGACTGGGAAATCACGCATTCTATGGATGATTGCAGCTCTAAAATTATTATCAGCTATGTAGAATTACTGCTAAACTATGCAGAGAGATTTTATAACCGTCAGTTTATGACAAGAAAAACGATAACCAACGAACTGGTCGACAGATTAAATAGGTTACTGGATGATTGGATAAACAACAGCATATTAGAAAATGAGAAGCTTCCCAGTGTAAAAGCTGTTTCGCAAAAACTGAATGTATCCACAAATTACCTCAGCGATATGCTCAAAGGAATTACAGGGAAAACAACCTTACAGCACATTCATGATAAGTTGATTGAAACGGCTAAAATTAAATTATCAACTACCAACATGACAATTAGTGAGATATCTTATGAGTTAGGATTTGAACATCCACAATCCTTTGCCAAACTATTTAAAAATAAGACCAATATATCTCCCAATCAGTTCAGAAGAAACCTACAATAAATGAATCAAAAATTAAAAACCTGAATAATAAATACCAAAACTAAGACAAGGAAAATATGGGAATTTTTAACAGTACACTCCTACTATTAAAAGAAAAAAAAGCTTCAGCATCAATGATTCTGGAGCTAAATGAAAATTTGAAATCTGTAGGTATTTTGCTTCAAAAAAGTGATTATGGAAGAATCATTTTTAATGATAGCCGAAATGAAGAAGAAAAAGAACCTATTACGCTACAAGAATCCCATACAGATGAAGAGATCATCAGTTTGCTATGTTCGTGGAAGGCTTTGGGCCTTTTGTCGTATAGGCATATCAATATTGAATTCACTTTCCTTATCAATTATATTTCTTGGGATGATGTGTATATACAAGGTCTGGAAATTTCCTATCAATTATCTGCAGAAAATTATACCAATAGAGATCACATTAAGAATAATGTTCTTCTTAAGATCATTGAGTTTACCAATCCCTTATTAGCAGTAGGAAGTATTGGTAATAGTGAAGATGAATTTAGGGTGGAATTAGGTTTAGAATATAACCTGGACTATATAAAAAATAAAAAGTTTGATATTGATATCAGATTATAAAATATCGATCATATATGTTTAAGATAGAGTTTAATACCACGACAGAATTAGGAAAAATAGATACAGAAGACACCTCTGTTGGTGAAGCCATATGGACCATTCATCCTTACTATGAAAATGACGTATTTATTCAGTGGAAAGGTTATCAAATAGAATTGGATAAAAGAGGAACCATCAGCGATATTTACAATGATCTTATTTACCTATTAGATGAGCTCCAAGCAGGAAATCCCCAATTCACAATCAGTTTTTTATGTAGTGGGTTTACAGCATACTGGCATTTCCGGGTTGAAAAGAACGTGATTACAATCCATCCTCAGTTTTTTGAAGTGGCAATAAAACGCAACGATGATTATTTGGATATGAAAGAGATACGACAATTAGATTTAGATATTGAAATCGGTTTCGATCATTTTATCAGTGAGTGGAATAAGCTTCTAAAAAGTATCAAAGATGATTTACTAAAAGTGGGATATACCGAAGATTTGGAAAATTTTGAATATTTGAGAAATTTAAAATAATAAAACCTACGACCCTGCTCTCTCAAATTCCTCATGCTTCAGTACCTTTATTTTCATTTCATTATTTTTCTGAAAGTAATAGATATCCGTCTTTCCCGGGGAATGACAGTATTCTGCCATTTGTCATTTTTCACGGCTTTTATACCGTGTTTCCAACTGTACCTTGCTTCATCACTTAATAGCAAAATGCTTCTGGATTGTAAGAGTATTTCATTCTTCTGTTGGTCTTTTGAAAATTGCATTATGCAAGGAGATAGTAAGCTTATGGAAATAATAGTTTCTTCAAAACAAGGTACACAGTCTATATGATTTGATATTCCTTGTCCCGGTTCATATTCATTAATAATAACCTGATCAAAGGAGTTTTTAAGATTAAAGTGTATTTTGATCTTATTTTCCAATGAAAGAAGCCAGTCAGGTAACTGTCCTATTTCCAACTCCTGATTGATATTTTTTTTCTTGTAATCATAAATGTATCCATAATGCTGAACCCTGCGTTTAAGACTTGCATCCCATACGGCATTATCTATTTCTGACAGAATTAATTTTTCTTCTTCAATACTCAAGAAATCATCCTGATACAGAAGCCCTTTTATACTATTACGATTCATTTTCAATGGTTATAATATATTTTAAAAAGTCTACAAAGTTTTTACAAGCAGGTTGATATCCAAATTCCAGATCTTCAGAAAACCATATAGAGTTTTCATTTTCTTCTGTGGCATGATAGCCATAAAAAACAGGTTCATCATAATGCTCATACATAAGATCTGCCAGTATATAGATTCCGGAATCGTTAAGCAATGGAGAGGTAAGAAGGCTGGGATTCAGCCAATCATCAAACCCAAAAATCCCCACATCAAAACTATCTCCATAAATATTACAGCCTCCATATTCACTTAAAAAATAGAAATAGGCAGCATCTTTTATAAATGCTGCTTCTTTCATAATTCCCAGTGTTTCTTCTTCCCAGAGATGGTCTATTTTTTTATGATTTAAAGTCTCAACTCTGTATTTTGAAGCTATAGCCTCCATAAGTTGGTCTACTTCGATAATCTTATTAATCATATTTTAAAATTTCCTGATAGCTCAGGTATTGTCATTATTACCCAATAAGAAACTCTTCTTTTTACCGAAAATACAATAAAAACATTGAAAAATTTCAAACCTCTTTTTTTTCATTAATAATTTTTTTTACATTGTACAAAAATACCATGAAACACCCTAAATTAATTGGATTCACTGCGTGGCTGATTTTATCAGGAGTCCACATGAACGCTCAAAAAAAGGAAAACGCAGCTCCGGCAAATCAAAATGCTATAGAAAGGTCGAACACTCATGAAATTCAGAGAAATTCCGGAGAGGAAAATTCTACGACACAATGAACACATCCGTGTGTAAGTTCATTAAGTATGGTTAAAAAAATTGAAATCAGCAGGCAAAAGTTATTCGATGGAGAAGAAGAATGTTTACCTACCATTTTCGAAATCGAAAATCAAAGGATTTCATTGGCTGAATTCTACAACAATCCGTTGAGGAATTTAAAGAAAGAAATCGATGGTGAAAGTTTTGAAAGTATGGTTGAAGGAAGTAAGTTCAGCCTAAGCAATCGTTTTATTGAAAAATATACTTCTGAAAATGGGTTGGAAGTCTACTATTTCAAAAGCGATGATATGATCTATCTATTTTCTTATGGAGAATATCAACCCGGAAGATATCTGTTGTTTTTAGAAGGCATTTGGCATTACTCAACATAAAAAATGAATATACAGGTGTAAATACCTTATACTGACTAAAGAATTATTCGCTATGCAATTATTGATCAATGAACAGGAAACCGACTTTCATCATATCAGTTACCATGAATATTACTTTGGGAAATATGTAGAGGGAAAAGAAATCAGTCAGTTTGAAATCAGAATTCTCATCCAAGATTTCAATAAAAAAATGAAACCGAAATATGAAGAATTACGACACGAACTGGTAGAAGACGATGAAAAAACAGGTGAAAATTTTGCTTTAGAATTGTTTGAAACCCTTACCGAATATCCTTCTTATGAAGAAATACTGATGGATACTAAGATTAATATGACCGAAAAAACAGGCTTTATGAACACATTCTTCATCTCGCAAATCTTCAAGGAATATCTTAGTAAGCACAACAATATTCACTATTGGATTATAAGAGAGGCATTTTACTTCCATCAAATCGGAGAATATATTACCATTAAAGGAAATGTCCAAAGAATAGATTAATGATTGGCTGAAGCTTTGGCCACTACTGTTCGGCAAACTTGTACTCAAACTTGGTATTGATATTTCCGGAAAGGATTTCTGCGATGACATCAAGTCCATGGTAGTCTGCTGTATAATAATCTGTTGCCTGTGTAGCCATGATTATATCTGTCCGTTTATTGATTTCTGCAAACACTTTTTTCAGTTCTTTTTCGTGTGCCATTTCAAATACCTTTTCATTGACATCAAAAATAACGGCTTCTATATTCTTTTGATCAAATGATAGAAAAGCGACTAACAAAGTATATCCAAGTTCATATCCTTTTTCGTCATATCCCCAATGCATCTCGTATTCGTAATACCCGCCCGTAGGATGTTTTTTAAATTCTTCCCATGCCTGTTGCGCCTCTTCCGGTGTCTCCGGCTCTATTTTTCTTGAGTCATCCACATCGCTGTGAGGATCTGTATCTTCAAAGTAGAACGTATTATAACGATAGCTAATGGTAAGGTTATTTTCCAACATCACTTCATTTACGATATTCACAATATCTTCGGATCGTGTTTTTTCTATAACAAAAATTGTTTCTGTTGAAAAATACCCCATATTTATTTACATTAATTTGTCTTATTTCTTCTATTCTATCAATTTACCAAACTCTGCTGTCAATTGTAAAAGAGCTATTCAAAATGTGTTCTTTGATCTTGTCTAAGCTTTCTTCCATACTTATGTAGCTTCTGGAAGTATTGCCAACGTCACCAACCACGTATTCATACTCCAGAAACTGAGAGATTTTAACAATCAGTTCTCTATGTTTTACTTCCCTTTCAAATGCCGTATCTCTTTCAGCAAAAGAGATCATAACGCCCTGAATATGTTCATCATCCCATGTCATGAAAGCAACTCCAAAATCAAGCAGAAAATCAGGGTGCCTGTAAGTAAGCATCCCCAAGCCTTTCCAAGAGCAGACCAAATCTATAACATCTTCATCGGTCATGGATTCATCCAACCAAATTGATTCTTTTTCTTCCTCATCGCGGGTATCATTAAATGCAACCAATTCATAATCACTTTTTTGAAGTACAACCTGTATCGTTTTCAATTTTTCATTGAGGTTTACTATGAAGGGCAAAGGTTCCTTTTCTTCTTTCAGAAGTATAAATGTTTCGTCAAAATTGCTCATATTTATTTCATAAAACTTTTAATTTTCTCCGATTCTTCTATATTGTACGCAACCCTATTATCCAGATTTATTAAAGAGTTGAAGATCTCCTTATATTCATTGAAATTACTCTTATCATAATGAACAAGCACCGGAAACAGCTGGCTGGCCTGATAATATTTGTGATGCTGTAAAGCTTCCTGCATCGCCTGTTCTATTTCTTGTACAAGGGGGCTGAAGTCTTTCTTCAACAGCAGATTCTTTAAGTCAGACTCAAAAAAACGGGTGCCATACAGATGTAAAAACTGTTTGATATAAGGATATAATTCTTCTTCGTTTTTTCCATTAAAGGTTGAAATATACAACGCATCAGCAACCACATCATATACATTATCTTCTCCATAAAGTCTATGAGGCTCAAATTCTTCTCTCTGTTCCCATTTTTCGTTGATGAACCTGTTAAGGAATTCAAATCCTTCCGGAATGGCCCAGGCAAGGAGAATAAGCATTGCCTGATAGGCAATGTACCGATTATCATGCAGCAGAAGATCTTTCAGCTTTTCGGCTCTATCGGGATCTTTTATTTCTAAAAGCTGTACTTCACTCAGATCATATCCTTCATTTCCATCTTCTTGATAGTAATACAACAAGCACTCTATTTCTGTATTCATTTGATTAAAAGTTTGCCATTATTTTCTTCCCCTCATACTGTTACTTCCAATCTATTGGAGGTGATTCCTGAAAAACTAAAGGTAATATAAAACTTTTCAACTCCTGAAATTCTGAATGAGATTCCCTTAAAGGCTAAAATCAATTCTCCATCTTCCTCAAAGATCTTAGCCGGAAGTTCAAATCGTTGGGTATTGCGGGGAGCCAGAATATTGACATTCGTTTTTTCACCATTGTACACGGGAGAGATAAAAATCCTTTCGTAGGCATGTATTTCCTCCTCTTTGGTATTGAAAAGCATGATTCCGTTTCTGGCCAATGCACCGCTGTCATTATAAAAGTAAAAAGACCGTTCTTTATCACAGGTATTGGTTATATCAATGTAGAGTATAAAACGGTTTTCCTCAAGATGATAAGAAATCGTATGTTTCATAGGGTTATTATTCAAGGTTTTGTAGCAAAAGCAATAATACCATTTTATTTCGCTGTATACTGATCTACCAAATCAAGAATCTTTTTTTTCAGATTTTCATCAATCCCTTTCCGGATATTTTCGATGGTTAAATAACCTTCTCCGTCATTTACAAAAGGATCTGCTTTGTACTGCAGTAATAATTCTATCATTTCTAAATTCTGATAATAAAAATGAAAAGCCAGGCCTAAAGGTGTTTTGGCCTGATGAGATCCCGATTTATTAATAAATTCTTCACTGGAATAGGGCAATAATAACCTTATCAATTCAATATTTCCATCTAAAGCAACTTTTATTAAAGGTGTTTCGCGCTCTTCTCCAATCAGGTTGACATGAGCTCCATGGTCCAAAAGCAACTTTAGTATTTTCGGATTATTAAAAGAGATGGCCGTGAAAACAGGTGCATTGTATGCTTCATGGGTATAATTAACATCTGCACCGTTTTCTATTAAAATTTCTATGATTTCTATATAGGTCTCCTCGTCATCTTCTATCTCATCCAAAGCATATTGTATCAAACTTTCCCGATAATAATCATCAGCCTTTCCAAGGATCATTGCTGCATCTCCTCCTTTATCAATCCACTCTTTTAAAGCTTCAACATCTTTATTTTCCAGGATACTTATGATTTCTTGGTCTTTGTTCATTGTTTTATTGTGATTATATAAGGATCAGAGCTTATTATTCTTTGTGCTTCTAAGGTTTAATAACCATCCAAAGATCCTTTAAATCCGGAATATAAGTTGTGATGAGGGAAGATGGTTTTTCCGGGTGTTCTTTTGCTTCCACACAACCCCATTCTCCTCGTGTTCTATACGGGATCACTTCTTCCCAAAGGGCTTTTGAAGGATCAATAGCCAATAAAGCGGCCACCGTGTCATGAAGTGCTTTTTCTTTCAGTTCTACTGCCTTCAGAAATAGTTTAAGACCTTTATTATGATCACGGTATGGGATCAGAAGTTCTGCGTCTTCCTTGGTAAAAACAGCTCCATGGCATACATTTTTACTGATCATCCTTCTTTCCGTCATCGGAATTGAAAACAAAGCTTCAGCAGCCAATGGATTACCGTTGAGGTTAAAGGTTGCACACGTACGCTTTCCGTCAAATTTCTCCAAACGATACTCTTTCGGAACGATATTATCTCCTGCAAAACCTCCCTGGCAGAACCAGCGGTCAAAGAAAATTCCGGTTTCGAATAAAGCATAAGGATTGGTAAGTGCCGCGCCTGTTAGCAAAGTACAGTCTGGAAACTTACGAAGTGTTTCAGCCATAATATTTGCCGCAGTATCATCAGCCTCTGAATGTTCAAAACGGCCTACCCACTCACGGTAAAAGCCAGAAACGCGACTGGCGGTAGATTTGGGTGTTCCGGCTCCAATGCGTATATCTTCCCGGCCAAGAATTCTTAAAACATGGCGTACAAAACCAATTTGGTCTGTTCCTCCAGGATGTACAGAAACACTTATGAGATTAACTTTGGGATGAGTAGCGAGAATAGCAAGGGTCATCGGATCATCGGGATCCGCAGTTTCCATATCAAAATGGAATGGCAATTTAGATTGCATGTTGTAATTTTAATTGTATAGATATTAGTTTTCGGGTGCAAAGGTATAGAAAATAAAATTTATATTCCACTGATTTCCTGACACAAAACTAAAACCTGACAAAAGCAATTGCTTCTAAGCTCCTATTATCAGTCGTTTTTTGAAGAAATTTAACGATCAGATCTTCCTATTTTTTTATGAATAATCTTATTCCTTTTTCTTAGATAAACTACTATAGCTTCTTTTTCTACAGAATTAATCCTGCCATTCGTTTTGACAATTATATTGTATACTAAATGACCATTTTTAAGAATATGCTGGCTCTTGAGCAGAAGCTTTCAACTGCTCAACAAAATAAGAAGGGGTAAAACCGGTCTGCTGCTTAAAAGCATTTACAAAAACCCTTGGCGTAACATACCCACACTCTTCTGCGAGATAGGTAATTTTGTACTCTCTATAAATGGGGTTCTCATAGAGTTTTTTAATGATATAATTGATGCGAAGTTCATTAATATAATTCGTGAAGTTATGATTCCGCTGTACTTTGATAACCTCTGAAAGGTATTTTGTATTGGTGGCAAGGTGATTGGCCATCCAGGTGAGACTCAGATCTTTTCTTAGGTATTTTTCTGAGTTTTCAAACTTTTTAAGCTTGGTCAATAATGATTTTGCTGTTTCGTCGGTGATGGCAACTGATGTATTTGATTTACTAACTTTATCAGACGATTCCTGCGCCGCTTCTTCATAAGTTAATTGCTTTTCACGATTAATCCTGGCAATCAGGTCTTCATATTTTTTATGGGCAATTTTATTTTTTCTTCTCCAGTAAAAAGTAACCAAAAGTAAAGCCAGAAGAGACAGAACTGAAATAATAACTATTTTGATTGAAGACGTTTTTTCCTGAGTTTTTTTAGAATCCTGCAGTAAGATATTGGAAGAATAGTCCGTATTATTTTTTTCTGTAATCCGTATGCTGTCTTTTAAGCGGGTATATTGATTCATATAGAGTTTTGCATTCTTTGAGTCTCCCATTTCGGTATAGGCAGAAGCTAAGAATTCAAAAGATTCTACCCTATTGGTAGGATTAGGAAATTTTCTTTCAAGATCTCTGGACAGATTTGCGTATTCTATCGTTTTCTGATATTCTTTCTTTTCCAGATACAGCCAACTTAATTGATTCAACAACAACACTTTATCATCGGCTTCCAGATTGTATTTATTGGCAATATTTAAGCTTTGGGTCAGATACTTTTCAGCAGTCTGCAATTTTCCAGGTTTATTCGCTTCTTCCAAATCCGTAATCCCCAGTCTTGTATAATTATATGAAATTATGTCATATTTTTTTTCCAGATCGATTTCTTTACCACTCCCATGAATAAGTTCCGCAGCCTCAATACTTTTTTTACAATATGCAATAATTGAGTCCTTATAGGTAGGATTTTCCAACCTTTTATTCAAAAAATAAATAGTCATATTGCTGTAAGAAAGCGCCAAGGTGTAATTTCTAATATCAGAACCTGTAATCTTTTGAGCATAGGAAACGGCTTTTTTAAAATCTTTTAAACTCGCCTCATCCAGTCCTACATATCCTAGAGCCAGAGCTTTTGAACGATAAAGGTTGGCCATGCTTCTGTTGGCTTCAGGTCCTGCATCAATTTTTTCAAGCTCTGTAGCAAGTTTAATCACTTCTTTATTTTTGTTTTGCTTTTCATATATTTCAATAATTCGGCGTCCGCTTTTCAGAATTCCCCATGGATATCCGATTTTTTCAGATTCCGATTTCAAACCGAATAAAGCCTTTTCTTTTTCAGTATCCGAAATTTTAGCATCAAACCTTAGCTTTTCCAGCTGATTGTCGATATATTCTTCGTTTGGATTGGTTTTGGTTTGTGCATTGAGACTAAGACTCATTAACAAGCATAGCAGCAATGAAAACAGGAACTTTATCATAAAAGTACGGTTCTTCAATTATAGTTTTTGCAAATGTAATGATATATAATTTTCAAAAATACAAATACCTATGTGGGATTTTTAAAATTCAACTCAAATAGCCTATAAAAACATAACAAACTGATTTACAGTAATCCAAAATTGTAAAACACTTAAAAAAACACATGAAACTTTCTGAATTCTTCCTGTATTGAGCTTGTGCATACATTATCGTAGTTATAATATTGCATGAAAATGCTAACCGATTCTGAAAATAACATGATGAACCCAGTCTTCTCTTTCCATTCATTTGGGGGGAGAAGATTTTTAGTATTGATCTTATTATTGATCAATATTCATATCATGCAGGCGGTTTGCAGAGATAATGAGCCTCTTTCATCAAGCATTCCGTCTTCCTCAGCTCAATTCGTTATATCTGAAGGCACCCTTATTTCCGGTTTGGAACAAATCCAAATTCCTAATCAAAACAAGGAAAAAATAAAGAAAACCTTCAAAAGAAGGAGTAGGCCTATTTCCTGTAAAAGAAAACATAAAAAAGAACATCATCCTTCTGAAGGTGATGAATCAGGTGATAAGGTTCCCTCTATTTTTATTGGAAATACTCCATCGGGTACATCCTTACTGTTAGCCTCTCATTCTAATCAGCAATTAATCATACCTAGCCAGCATACAATATCCTATCTTCTGCTTTGGGCTGAAAGCCCAACTATTGTATTACATTATCTGCTGGATCTTCTTCTAAACAAAACTCATAAAGATGGGTGGCATTCCTATCTCAGGTTCTTTCGAAAACTTAGTCGTCCACCGCCTTTTATCAATGAGGTTATCACGTCATTCTTTCGATAACTTTTTTTATATAGCTGAAAATTGATCCTGATTTATCCATCTTCGCCGGCCTCATCCGAACGCGAACAGGGAGCATGATGCCAACCTTTCAGCCAAAATTTATGATAGCGATCTGACATGGTTGCAAAATATTCATCCATCAGAGCTTTCAAATTTTAAACAAAAACTGAACAGATAAAAAATTCACCAAGTATTCACCTATACAATTAATCCCCTTTTAACAATGAAAAAAACTACAATTTTACTCGTATCACTCTTTACAGGAATTACCGTCTATAGCCAAGTAGGTATTAATACCAATTCTCCAAAAGCAACCTTAGATGTTACCGCAAAGGCAACCGATGCTACAGCTATGGATGGCCTCATTGCCCCAAGACTTACAGGAGCTCAGCTTAGAAGTAAAACATATACGGCAGACCAAACAGGAGCCTTGGTGTATGTAACCGCTGCAGATACAGCACCTGCAGGTCAAACGATAAATGTAACAAAGATTGGTTATTTTTATTTTGATGGAACCAAATGGGTAAGCAATGGAACCAATACGAATCTCTACAATTCTGATGGTACAATCACCGGTAACAGAATCGTTAGCATGAATTCCAATATATTAAAATTTTCCGGGACTGATGGGACAATGAAAGTAGATAATGAAGGGGAATCTGAGTTTTATATTACGGCACTCAATTCCAATACAGCTAGAACACGACTGACTTCCGGAACCAGTGATCTGCAAATTGCTGTAAATCCTAATGGTAATATTGATTTTTCTGGGGAGCCAGGGGGAACAAGTTCATTATCTTTTGGTACTCCAACCGGAGCGAATCCTTCCTCACAAGTTGAGCTATATACCTTAGGGCTAACAAGAATGTCGGTAAACGGAATAGGAAATGTAGGTATTGCAACAACCAACCAAACAGAAACTCTTGATAATAATGGAATTACAAGATTAAGAAGTCTTCCTTTAAACGGGGCTACCAATGCCATCCACACTCAAAGTGGCGGAAGTGCGTCTCCAACCCAAAACCAGACTTTTACAGCAACAAGAACAGTAGTCGCTGATGCCAACGGAGTATTGGGGTATGTAACCGGGCTGCCATCTACAGGAAGCGGTACTCCTCCATCAGGAAGTATCAATGTGGGAGAAACGATTTCACAGATTTATACAGTACCAATCGCTACTGCCAATACCAATTCTTTTAATTTGGGGAACTATATCACCACAAATAGCCTTCCTGCATTACCCATTATCGATGGTTTACAGATCAATATGCAGGGAGTGAGTTCTGCGTATTATGATCCAAGAATTTACAATGTATCTTCCGCTTCTCAATTGATAAGCTTCCAGTCATTTGCTACGCAGGTTAATCAAAACAGAACGTCTCTCAACAATACAGTGGCGGCTGGAAATTATTTACAAATAGATTCGGATAATTTAGTGTATTGGACGACCTCTGCTGCAGAAGTAGAAACAGCCAATGTTCAGGTACAGATAGACGCCAATACGTACAGATGGTATGAGTTTAAATGGTGGTGTATGGAGATCAGCAGTACCAAGAAAATCTTCTTATCGATTACGCGTAAAGCTTAATCATCATTTATCAGAGATTTAGGAATTATAGAAAACGATCTGCTCATTGAGGGCAGTATCACCGGAACATAATAATTCCTGATTAAAAACAAGTTAGTTCATGAATTGATAAACTCTTAGCTCCAGAAAGTAAAACACCGAACGGAGCTAAGATTATCAGTTGGGAAATCAAACAGACATCATCAATACATGTAAAACAAAATCACAGTAAACACTTAAGACACTCAGAACAAAACAATTACAACAAAAACCATCAGCAAACTTATAATACTTACTGAATCAGTACTATCCACAAAAGGCTTTCTACAGTATAGAAAACCTTTCCCTTTCCTTTTAAAAGAAACAAAATCTATGAATTCAAACTTTAAAAACATTCATATTGGGACATTTATACATCTGCGGGTTAAAGAAAACAATATTGATACCCCCCGGATCTGCAACTTTATGAACTGTACAGAATCTGAAATCAATGAAATGTATACACAGGAAAATCTTTCTACCCATATTCTATTGAGATGGAGCAAGCTTCTGGAATATGATTTCTTCAGACTATACTCTCAACATCTGATCCTTTACGCCCCTCCTTCTGCATCATTGCGGGAATCTGAGACCTCCAAACTTCCTTATTTCAGAAAAAATATCTACACCAAGGAAATGATTGATTTCATTTTGGAAATCATAGAGAAAAAAGAAAAAACAAAACGACAGGTGACGGATGAATACGGAATTCCTTACACGACAGTTTGCAAATGGATCGCCAAAAATAATAAATAGCAGCCTGCACAAAAGACAGTCTATAGAATATTAAGATAAGTATAATGAAAAAAAAGAGTCAACCTAATTATAAACGAATTTATTCAGACATTCTTGATCAGAAGTTTCCCCATAAGAAAGATGCCTGTGAAAGGCTGATGAAGAAAAAAATACTTTCCGCAATAGATATCATGGAACTCAACAAAAGAATTTTCGGAACTAAAGACCAGGATATCAAAAAGATGAACCAAAAGCTACGTTCCTACAACCCAACAGATATTGTTCACATCCTTGATTATCAAAAAAATCATAACATGAATAACCTACAGGTTGCCGAACATTTTGGACTGAGTAAAAACACCATGACCAAATGGCGAAGAATGTTTCAGTAGAAGATATTGAAAACAGAGAAGGAGCCTCCAAAAGAGCTCCTTTACTACTTATATGATGCTAAAAGGTCTTATTTTCAGAGCTTTTTAATGTTTTTTGTTTACTTCGCTTTTGCACTGGAAAGGTAATAATGCCAAAGCATCATCGAAGCTACAGACCTGAAAGGTTTCCATTGCTCACTGATTTCGAGAATTTCCTCTTTGGTGGTTTTGGATTCTAATTGTTTTAAACGTTTCACTGCATTTACCGCTGCCAGATCGCCAATTGGGAAAATATCAGTTCTTTGAAGGGTAAACATCAAATACACATCAACTGTCCAGTTTCCAATTCCTTTCAATGCAACTAAAGATTTTCGAACCTCATCATTAGATAGCTCCGGAAAATTTTCAAGACTCATGTCACCGCTGATAAGAGCATTGGCCAACCCTTTAATATAAATGTTTTTCTGGCGGCTTACGTAGCACTCTCTCATTTCCTCATCATTCAGCTTCAGAATATTTTCAGGTGTGATTTCTTTAAGTTTTTCTTTCAATTTGTTTAAAGTAGCCAACGCCGAAGCCAAGGAAACCTGTTGCTCCAAAATAATATGAACCAGTGTTTCAAAAGTATTCTTTCGCGTCCACATGGGAGGATAGCCATGGTTTTTCAAGATCAAATGTAGATCCGGGTCATTATTCGCCAAATGATCGCATAATTCCTGAAAATTCTCAACATTGAAGGTTTCAATTTCGTCCAGCGCATTACTCGTCATCTCTTTTTTCATCTATGTATTTTTAATTTAAAATAAACTTGGCATCCTGAAACCTTGTTCCAATTCGAGAAGAATCGATTTATTATTCAAACCTCCTGCAAAACCTACCAACTGTCCGGAAGCTCCTACAACCCTGTGGCACGGTACAACAATTGAAATTGGATTTTTGTTTAAAGCACCTCCCACCGCACGAACGGCTTTGATACCTCCCAGAATCTTTGCCAATTCACCATATGTTTTTGTGACTCCATAAGGAATTTTTAATAAAGCTTCCCAAACCCTCATCTGAAATTCGGTACCTTCAAAATCAAAAGGAATTTCAAAAGAAGTCCTTTTATTGTCAAAATATTCATTTAACTGCTGCTCAGTTTGCATTAATATAGGATGATTTTCGTCCTTCACAGGTTCTGAAAGTTTAGTTCTTTTATAATCTTCACCTTCCCAGATAATCGCAACCAGTCCTTTATCGGAAGCTATTGCTCTTATCAGCCCAACCGGCGATGGCACATCTTTATATAGCAGGTGTTTTTGTTCTTTCATATTGTTTTAATCACTTTTTTGGAGGTTTCAGCTTCTGTTTTCATACCGGGAAGTAATTGAAGCATTACTCCTACCATCAGAACGCAGATCAAGAGACAGATCATTCCAAAATGATACGCCGTTTGCCAGCCATTTTTCGAAAAATAAAAAAATATGCCGCCAATAATGCTTACTCCCAATGCAGAAGCCGTTTGCTGAAAAGTAGAATAAATTCCTGCCGCCGCCCCTGCATACTGTGAAGGTACGTTTTTCAGCGCAACATTTAATAATGAAGGAAGCACCAATCCGTTTCCGAATCCCCAAATCCCCATCAATCCAATAATCAGCCAAGTGTTTATTCCCGGTTTCCAAAGCATCATCTGAAGAGAAAATGCTACGAACAAAATGATGACTCCAACCTGTAGTACTCTTTTTCCAAATTTAACAATCAATCTCGAAGCCATTACGGAAGACGTGATAAATAAAATTCCCGGAACAACAAAATACAGCCCTGAATCTAACGCAGAAATTCCCAACCCATTTTGCAGATAAACTGCGCTCAGCAACAGATAAGCAGTATGCAGCATAAAGTGAAACAATACCGCCACCAGACCGATATTAAAATCTTTTATTCTAAATAATCTAACATCAATTAATGGATTTTCATTGCTGGAAAGCTTTATTTTCTGATTATAAATGAAAAACACAAAAAGTAAACCCGATACAATAAGCAACCCGAAACTCCATAATGGCCAACCAGCCTCACGTCCCTGTATTAAAGGGTAAATAAGAGAAAATAACGCTAATGTTAGGATCAGAATTCCTATATAATCAAATTTTGTATTTTGATGTTTTACGGTTTCTGTCACGTATTTATAGGTTGCCCAAAGGGTAATCATTCCGATGGGTAAATTGATAAAGAAAACCAGTCTCCATCCATCAATAAACCAATGTACGTCAGACAAATACCCTCCTAACACCTGCCCGATCACCGCTGCTGTTCCCAGAGTAATCCCATATAAACCAAATGCTTTGGCGCGTTCTTTTGTATCGGTAAACAAAAGCTGAATAAATGCGATCGTCTGCGGAACCATAAATGAAGCGCTTAATCCCTGAAAAATTCTTGTGATATTCAGCTGTAAAGCTGTTTGAGATAAACCGCACAAGCACGAAGCTATGGTAAAGGCAAACATTCCCCAAAAGAAAACTTTTTTTCTTCCAAAATGATCTCCTGCCCTCCCACCGGTGATCAGAAAAGCAGCATATCCCAGAAGATAGCCGGCAATAACAAGCTGTACTTCTCCATCGGTTGCATGCACTCCTTTTTTAATCGTCGGAATAGCTACATTAATGATGAATACATCAATTACAGAGAGCAATGGCGCGGATAAAACAATGATAAGTTCGAGCCATTTATTTTTAATTTCGTTCATTTTAAATCAGTTTTTCAATAATTTTTTTTGCAGATTGAATTTCATCGGCTTTCTTAAACACTGAAGCCGTTACAATAGAGCCTTCTAACATCACATAGATGGTTTCCGACAATTCTTCGTCCGACAATATGTTTTTATGATTACAATTTTCTACCAACATTTTTATAAATGCTTTGCTGTGCATTTTTGTAGTCTGAATCTCCACCAAAAAGCGTGGGTCATCTATTCCTGCTTCATCATTAGCTTTAATAAAAGGACAGCCTCCGAATTGTCTTATTTCCTGTCGTTGTGTATGATGATCAAAAAGAGCTAGGATTTTCCCTTTAGGATCTGAAATTTTGTCGACAGCAGCTTCAAGTCTTAAAAACCAAAGCTGGTGTGTACGCTGAACGTATGCGATCAGAAGATCTGTCTTTGTTTCAAAATGTTTATATAAAGAAGCCTTGGCAATATCAGCTTCCTCAATAATCTGATTGATTCCAGTATTGCTATAACCTTGCGAATAGAATAATTTTTCAGCCGTATCAAGTATTTTATCAACCACGACTTGTCCTCTCTGTTTCATGGGACAAAGCTAAGTAAATAAATAGACAATGTTGTCTATTTATTTGTTCAGGTTTTTCTATCATATGATAAAACCTTGAAATTGAAGCCATTATTCAGATGCTCAAAAAGTCTTGAAGAATTTATATAAAGTGCTCTACACCTCATCTATATTGATAAAACTGTTATCTTTGTGAGAGACCTCAATTTCTCAATTATGAAGTTAGAATTATATCAAATAGATGCGTTTACCGAAGAAATTTTTCATGGAAATCCCGCCTGTGTTGTTCCATTACAAAACTGGTTACCTGATGAAGTTCTTTTAAAAATAGCCCGTGAAAATGCCGTTGCAGAAACCGCTTTTTTTATTGATAATGGCAATACCATTCATCTGAGATGGTTTACCCCCGAGATAGAGATGGATTTATGTGGCCATGCTACCCTGGCTACAGCTCATTGCCTGGCTACTATTCTCAATTATCAGAACGACAGAATTGTTTTCCAAACCAAAAGCGGTGCGCTGACAGTGGATCTGAAAGATGGATCTTATTATATGGATTTCCCTTCAAGAATGCCCGACGTTTCTATTCTTCCTGAAAGTATCGCACAATCTCTCAATATTCAGCCAAAGGAAGTCTTCCAATCAAGAGACTATGTTCTCGTATATGAATCTGAGGAAGACATCAAAAATATAAAAATTGAAAGATCTCTGTTTGACCTTATCAATCTGGATCCGGGAGGTGTAGTGGTAACTGCAGCAGGCACGGATTGCGATTTTGTTTCAAGATACTTTACACCACAGTCTTCAATTCTTGAAGATCCTGTAACCGGCTCTGCACATTGTTCTCTGATTCCTTTCTGGGCATCAAGATTAGGGAAAGATAAGCTTTTCGCCCGCCAGTTATCAGAAAGAGGCGGTAAGCTCTATTGTGAAAACAAAAGGGAAAGAGTTATTGTAGCAGGTAAAGCAAGAACCTATTCTGTGGGACATTTCTGGATTAAATAATAGTATAGATAACTTTTGATTATACGAATCCCCTCTGCCATATCTAAAAAATATAAAATCAGAGTAGAAAACGACCTACTCTGATTTTTATCTGATAAAAGAATCTTTTAATTTTTTTAGAAATTCTTTACGGGTTTTCTGAAAGTGTTACTCCTTTTCCGATCTCAGCTTTTTCGTCATTTGCTTTCTCATACACAGATACACCGCCTACCCAGGTTTCCAATACAGGAATGTCTCTCATTTTCATATATTGGGATGTCTGGGTCTTCATGGAAAGAGGATCCTGCTCCAATATAACGAAATCAGCAAAATGACCTTTCTTTAAAGAACCTACCCATTTGTCTGCATAACATTGCCATGCAGCATCATAGGTAACGGCAACCAGCGCCTGTTCAGGAGTTAGACACTCTTTACTGTTTAAAACTTCAATAACTGATGTATTCTTTTCCATGATTCTGGTAATAGATTGTTCCATCATTCTCAAAGGCCCCAATGGGCTTACTTCATTATCGCTGTGAAGGGAAATTCTCATCCCGGCTGCAAGTGTTGAGCCACAAAGGTCGAGCATTTGAGCCTTTTCTCCGAATATCACTTTCTTAAAAGCATAGCCCCAGTATCCCACGTGTCCGATAAGGAAACTTGGCGAAACACCCATTTGAAGCATATTGGTAATTTGATCGGCCGTCAGAAGTGAACAGTGTTCTATACGGTTACGAAGTTCAGGACCTCTGTATTGGGCAAGAGTTCGCTGATAGGCATTGATGGCAAATGTTACTGCCTGATCCCCATTGGCATGTACCATTAGTGGCCAACCTTTAACCGCTACCACCGTATTAATTAAGGTATTGTAACTTGGCGGGATTGTATGGGCAGGAATACCCGTCTGTGGAAAATTAAATACCCCTGTATTATTCACCGGGTCACAAAGATAGGGCGCACTCTGATAGCCTGTAAGTCCCTGATTTGAACCATCTGAAACCACCTTAATATGTCCATAATATACAGGTTTATATTGACCAGGTTCTTTATAAGGATCGAGGTTATCTACTTCTTGCTGTCCCGAACAAAGAAGTGCTCCCCCTGTTCTTACCCTTTCTTGGTGCGTATCAAAATAGGCTTTTAACAGTATTCTTGAACCTTTATTCAGTCCCGCATCATACATAAAGGTAACTCCTCTTTTATTGGCTGTCTGAAAAAGATCTGTAAGATAACTGTTAATCTGTAAGCTCATCGCTATGATCTGCAGTTTTACGACCTTCAATGCAGGGGTCATCTGTAAACCTTCCTGCAGCTGACCTTTGGTTTTCTTTATATAATCTTCAGCGGAAGAATAATTACTTTTCACTTCAGGGCTGTGGTTATATACATATGTTAATGCTTTGGTATTGAGATAAAGCGTATGCATAGAAGCACTTAACAGCATTATGGGCACATCCGCATTAATGTCATCGAGCACTGTATTGTTGATGGTTATGAGTTCATTTTTGTTATTTAAAACTTCAAATGGCATTAATGAGGGATCCAATCCTCTTCCTAAGATAAAATAACCCGGAATTTCAGGAATATGTTCGTTTATTTTTGATCCAACAAAAGACAGATCATATACCGGTCGTAAATTCTGTCCATCGAAAGGGCTCACATCCAGCCAGCCCTGCATCATTGCTGTAGGAACCATATGAACATGAGGCTCAATAAGACCGGGAAGCAACGCCTGTCGACTGGCCAGTTCTTTGGTTTCATATCCCGGATAATATTTGTCCATATGATCTTTTACATCACTTTTCTTACCGGTTATCACAATATTTCCTTCCGATATTCCAATGGCTTCAACCGTATCGGTTGATCCGTTAATCATAGGTCTTATAATTCCTCCGGTGATCATGAGTGTCTGCGGTTTTTCGTGAGATGGTTTTCCGGAACCAGGATTTATTTTCGTCAGATTCTCTGCACTGAAGATTTCTTCTTTTAAAATTTCTAAAACTGGGTTGTTGCAAGAGCAATGGGTGCAGCCATGCGTGTGGTCATGTAAATTTTCCATAAAATTGATTGGGTTTGATTGTATATGTATGTTCAGTTAACTGATATCAGTTTTTAGTGAAAAATTGATTTTTTGCATAGGAAGATAAAACCTGTCCTTAGATGAGGCGTATTATTCAATCAGAAAGTAAAAAAAAATTATTTTCAGGATATTATGTTGAAATAAATATCAGAATGCGAATAAATTTCATTTGTTTTCATGTTTTAGTTTATTTTATAAATTTAAGAAAAATATTCTTTCAATCCATTTTTTATCACTAAATGTTGATTAATTTCTTCTATCTAAATTTTTAATTTACAACTCATTCCAGATTAACTCACTATTTTAACCAGTACTTTTTCAACACGTCAAAAGGTACTCTTTCCTAGGATCCTTATCATAAAATAAAGCTCATATTTTCACAGAAACGATTGACAAAATCATTACCAAAATTGCTTCAAAAGATGACAACAAAGCAGTCTTATCTTTTGATATTCACCAAAACACCGAATTATATTTAGAAAACAATATAAATAAGAAGGTAATATCAATTTTTGAAGTGATTTAATGTTTAATTTAGCATAGAATTAAAATGCGCTGAGATTTCTATGAAAAATATATTCTGTGTATTGCTTCTTTCCATGGTACAGCCTATAATGGCACAAACCAAACTGGATAAAGCTCTTACCAATCTTGAGAATAATTACGATCAGGAAAAAGTTTACTTGCTTACCGACAAATCACAATATGCCGCAGGGGATAAAATCTGGTTCAAAAGTTTCGTATTTGATGGCTACAACCGCTCTCCTCTTTCCACAACTCTATTTGTAGAGCTGTATAGTTCTGATAAAAAATTAATAGACTGGAAAACAGTACTTTTAACCAATGGTGAGGGCAGCGGAGATTTTCAGCTGAAAGAAGACCTTCCGGAACAGGTTTATTTTGTAAGGGCGTATACCCCTTATATGACCAACTTCAGTGAAGATTTTCAGATTGTTAAAACACTTCCTGTTTACAACCCCAACTCCACAGAATCATTAGCCGTCTCTAAAAGCTCCGACTGGTCTGCCAAAGCTTTTCCCGAAGGAGGAAGTTTCATTAATGGAATTCCTACAAAGTTTGCCGTAAGAGTATCTACAACAACTTCTTTCCCGGAAAACTGGACCGGAAAAGTAATAGATGTCCAAAATCCTAATACTCCTATCACCACATTCAAATCTTTTGATAAAAATGTGGCATCTTTCACCATGACTCCTGCAGCCGGAAAAAAATACCAGGCTATCATTCAGGATAATACCGGAAAAAAACAGACAATAGATCTGCCACAGGCTGCCGATAGCGGGCTTCATGTAGAAGTGCAGAGTTCTAAAGAAGGAATTAAATATACCTTAAAAGGAGTCAATCTAAAGCAGCAGCCTCAGGATTATAAAATCGTAGGGACCATCAACAATCATCTTGCCTATAGAGCCAATATCAAGCAGTTGACGAATGAGATTTCAAGTCTTATTCCTGTCAAAGTAAGCAATGGTGCGAACGCTATTTTACAATTAGCCATTTTTGATGAGAATGACAATCTGGTTGCCCAAAGACTTTGCTTTATAAAACCTGGTAATTTGAAAATTGAAAAACCAGATATTGTCGCACAAAACCTGAAACCAACTCCAAGATCTTTCAACAGTATTGATCTTTCTCCGGAGTCTTATTTCAAAAACTACACAGTTCTCGTAAGTGAAGATAACGGCAACAACACTCCGGAAGAGGAAAATCTTTTGAGCGGCCTATGGTTGACAGGAGATTTTACCGATAAAATAGACAGCCCTGCCCAGTATTTCTCGAAGACCGCCAATACTGAAGCTCTGGATGCTCTGCTTATTTCTGAAAAATGGAAAAGATTCGACTGGAATTCTGTTCTTACAGGAGCTACACCGTCTATTAAAAGCAATTCTTCAAAGTACCTTTCTTACAGGGTAAAACCTATTAAGAATAATGCGCTGATGATTAACTCTAATGTCATTTTAGCTGTCAGAATGGGTAAGAATGAGCCAAGCATCACTCCCTTTAAAACAGATCAGAATGGGTATATTTATTTAAATGAAATTAATAATGAGGAGCCTTTGAGTGTTTCATTATATGCCAATTCAGAAAACAATAAAGAATCAAGCACGGATAATTTATTTGTTACAGCAGAACCACTAGTTAATCCTACAGAGTTTAAAGGAAGTTTCCCCGGTACAAAATATACACTGGTAAAAGCTGCCGGAAATAAAACCCTTCCCCCAAGCATTTCCAGAGCAATCAACACTCAAAAGAACAATAAAAAAATAGAGAATGCCGATATAGAAATTGAACAGGTAAAACTGGTAGGAAAAAAGAAAGATCCCAAGGAGGAACTGGACAAACAGCTATCTACCGGAATGTTCAGCTCTATGAATTCTACGGTATTTGATTTCGTGAATGAGGATCAGCATGCCACAGGATCCACTAATATATTAGACTGGCTGCAGGGAAGAGCTGCCGGTTTAACGTTTCAGAGAAACAATTCCGGAGTCAATGTGCCTTACATTCGTGGTCAGCAGGCTAAGCTATATTTAGATGAGGTACTCGCCGATGCTTCCATGATTGCCAACCTTCCTGTAACCAATATCGCTATGGTAAAAATTATTAAAAACTCAGGGTTGCTAGGTGATGCAGTAGCCATATACACCATGAGAGGCGATATGAAGACTAAAAGTAATACAAAGGAAACACCACAAAATAACAACTCGGCCATCATAAAAGGATATGATAAACCTTCGGAATTCCTTGTGGAAATGTTGGATGAGAATGTTAAAATTGATAACGACAGCCGCGAAACGCTATACTGGAATCCTAATTTGTTTGACAGCGATTATGTTCCACCGAGAATTAAGTTCTTCAATAATGACAGCGCAAAACAATATAAAGTGCTGATCATCAGTTTTGACGATGATGACAACATTCTTTATGATCAGCAAATCTTCAAGTAACCAGAAGATATTAAAATACAAAAAAAGGGGAGCAGAAAGTAATGGAAGCTCTCCTTTTTCTTTTCACCCTTGACAAGGGTTCTCACTCATCATTACCACACTTAGAAAAAATCAATGAAATTGATTCTCTCTTTACTCCTTTACAATAAACAGCCTTACGTGTAAATCTTTGCGTTAAAAAAACATTCTCTATTATGAATCAAAGTGACCTTTTAATATCCTATCTTTCTTTCCTTTAAACGCAAAGATAAAATTCAATCTATCATTGATAAGGAGCTAAGATGGCGGCAATGCCGCTGATGAAGCTATATGCTTATTCCCACGCTCAGAAAAATCAATGAAATTGATTCTCTCTTTACTCCTTTACAACAAACAACCATACCTGTAAATCTTTGCGTTTAAAAAGATCCATCATTTATTATGAGTAAAGCATATATCAACAACGACCAATGTTTTATTTTCTTTAAACGCAAAGAAAAAATTCAATCTATCATTGATAAGGTGCTAAGGTGGCGGCAATACTGCTGATGAAGCTATGTCATTATTCTCACGCTTAGAAAAAATCAATGAAATTGATTCACTCTTTGCTCCTTTACAATAAACAGCCTTACGTGTAAATCTTTGCGTTAAAAAAACATTCTCTATTATGAATCAAAGTAACCTTTTAATAAACGCAAAGATAAAATTCAATCTATAGTTAAGATGGCGGCAATGCTGCTGATGAAGCTATGTCATTATTCTCACGCTTAGAAAAAATCAATGAAATTGATTTCCTCTTTGCTCCTTCACAATAAACAACCTTACCTGTAAATCTTTGCGTTAAAAAAACATTCTCTATTATGAATCAAAGTGACCTTTTACAATCCTATCTTTGTTTCCTTTAAACGCAAAGATAAAATTCAATCTACAATTTAATAAAAAATGGCTTACATCTATGCAAGTTGGACAAGTTATAAAAGGTCTTCAACGACTTTCTTGCTCTCTGGAGGTTCTTTCAAACTGCCTAAAACCATTGGAGTAAGTGAGTATCAACAGCTATAGAAATAGCTCTAAAGGCTCCCTAACCACCTCCAGGGACTTACTTAACCCCCTAGAGGGTCTTTTAAACGGCCACTTTAAACACTTTCGTTTACGACAGAGTGCAAGAAAGCACCATGATTTTGAACTGGTATTGGCTCACGACTCTTTGGGTGAGGTACAAAACCACAACCTTGCACAGGCCCAAAAGTTCCTGGGAAAAAGAATCACCATTACTTTTAAATATAAAGATGCTGAAAGTGAAAGTCCTGAAAGAACCTTTATAGGTCTTATTACGCAGGTAGCTTTCAGCCAGGAAAAAATGAGCCTGGGGAATATTGTCTTAAAAGGAAAAAGTCCCACAATTCTGATGGATTCAGCTCCCCATACCCAAAGTTTTGGAGGAAGCCAAACGATAAAAAGATTAGTAATATAACGGAATGAAAAAATATATTTAATTTCAACAAAGGACAGCAAACCTTTTGATATGAAGAGGATATATATTCATCATGAAGGAGAGATGGGGCTTGCCAACTATACTCTATTTAATATCGATACCAATCACATCCTCTCGATACGGGATTATGAATTTTCTGAGAATCCTTTTATGATAAAACCTTTGCGAAAATATCAGCTTCTTCCTTCCGGATGGTTTTCCCGATATTACGACAACGATGGACCTTATAAAAATAATGAAGAACAGGGAATGGTAAAAAATCATCGCAGAGAAGGGAAATGGATAGAACTTAAACCGAACAGATTTATAGATTCAAAAGAATATCCTGACTTTACCGACACGTATACGTACCTGGAAGCATGAATACAAAGAGGGTGTACCCGTTGGAAGCTGGAACCGCTATAAATTACTGCAAAAATACAATGAAAAAACTGGTGAACCCATCTTTAAAACAAGGAAGAAAGGAAAACTGATTTATACGGAAATATATAAGGATGGGATGTTGGATAAACGGGTGTTTCATTAAGGTGATAATATCCTCTACCCTTTTAATGTAAAAAAACTGAGCTCTTTATGAGTTAACCTCATCGGAACCACTCCGGACCTATATATAACCCCTCCGTCGGGGTCCCCCAACCCCAAATTAGGAGTCCTGAACCTATCCGCAGAAGTTCAGGACCTTAAAGAAGCAGTTCGGAACCTCAAAATAGGGTTACAAGCCCCCAACCGATATATCCGGAACCACAAAGGATGAATAAATAAGGGAAAATTTTCAAAAAAAAAACAGGATCTTTCAAAAGAAACTCCCAAATATTCCGTTTAATTCTTAAATTTGGCTAATGCGAAATAACCTTTATCTCATCATTCTATTATGTTCTCTTACCAGCTGCTATACTTATCAGGTAAAGAAGCAACAGGACCCGGCAACCGATAACAAACAGGACCCTAAAAAGAATACTGCTCTTGCCAATCCCGCTTCTCCGCAAATGAAAAGCGCTCCGACGGGATCTCAAAATCTGAGCCTACAGCCACAGCCAGCCGCTCCTGTCAATATTCAGGATAAGCTTGCATCGGGTAAAAATGTTAAGATTGAAGTAGATGGACACAGTTATAAAGTAATTGTTGACAAATGGCAGGGAGACAGCCTTGTTGCACATCCCGTTCGCAATGCCAAAAAAGTTCTGAAATTCCACAAGAACCAGATCAATGCAGAAAAAATTGCAGAAAAGCGTTTTTCACAACCTATAGCTGATATTCTTACCGTTACAGCTTACGCTGCCATTGGTGTCGGGATATGGTTTCTTGTACGCTAGTTTTTGAATCTCTTCTCACATTAAAAAAAAACAGCACTATAGAGAAATAGTGCTGCCTGGGGGAATGAATTAATCTTTATACTTGATAAAAACGGCTTCAATCTTTTTTACTTTCACATCCATAGTGGACGAACTTGCGCTGAATGTATTGGAGCTTTTGTTGCCATTGTTCAGAGAGCCAAAATCATTTTTCTGGCTTCCGGTAACTTCCTCTACCAATTTCACGATGACACCATCTGCCCCTTTGGACTTTCCTAGTTTAATGACCTGGTCCTGTGTTTTCTGTAAAGATTTGAATCCCTGGTTAACACTGGATTTCCCCATAACCTCATAAGGTCTTTTTATATTTTCGGCTTCCAGATACATGTCTACTTTTTCTGTGGGAGTATAGCTTTTCCCAAGATAAGCCTGGCCTTTAACTTTCGATACCCATACCGAAACTGACAGGATAAATAAGGGCATAGCAATCCCCTTAATGAAATTAATTGTTTTCATTCTCATTGATTTTTTGTTATTTTTTTATTGATTAATTTTCCGGAACCGAAGGATCTGTGCTGTTTTTATTAGATACTACTTTCCCAGACATGGCTTTCATAAAACTTTCACGATACGTCTGCCCAATCGGAATTATATCTTCCGTATATTCCAGATAAACCGTATTCCCCTGAATCATCGTAATAAAAGGGACCGCGATAATAAAAGACTTGTGTATTCTTATAAACCGGACGCTGGATAGTTTCTCTTCCAGACTTCCGATATTGAGCAAGGTGGTAATCTTCTCTCCTTCTTTTGTATGAAAAGTGACGTATTTGCTTTTGCTTTCTATATAGACGATATCGTTCATCCTTACTTTCACCATCTTTCCTTTATATTCTGTTTTGATGAGCATAAAGTCGCTCTCTTCTGAATGGTTACCCGGCCTGGATTGCTGTATATTTTCCTGAGCGCGCTGTGCTGCCTGAAAAAACCTTGGAAAGAAAATAGGTTTCAACAGATAATCTACTACATTATGTTCAAACCCTTCAATAGCATATTCTCTAAATGCAGTGGTGAGGATAACCTTGCTTTTGCCTTTCAACAGAGGAAGAAATTCAATCCCTGACATCCCTGGCATCTGGATATCAAGAAAAATAAGATCTATCTGTTCTGTGTTCATCAGCTGAAGGGCTTCCATGGGATTACCGGCAGTTCCCACTAATTTTAGAAAGGGTGTCTGCTGAATATGCAATGTCAACAGTTCTATGGCATGAGCTTCATCATCTACAACAATACATGTAATCATAGCTTAAAGGTTTATCGTTATTTCATTGGAATAAAACTGTTCGTCTTCTTTTATGGTGAAAGAATGCCTGGAGCCATACATCAGGTCCAACCGTTTTTTTACGTTGCTGAGCCCAATGCCTTTTGAAGGTTCTTTAATTCCTTTTTTCTTTTTGTTCTGTAGTAAGAAATGAACCTGGCTTTCTGTAACCTTGAGTTCGATGTTCAGCTTATTCTGCGCGTCTGTTAAATCACCGTGCTTAAAAGCGTTCTCTATTAAAGTAACAAAAACAAGAATCGGTACCTGAACTTCTTTAAACCCGATCTCTTCATGATACTGAATCGCCAATTGATGATTGAACCTAATTTGGTTCATGGCTATTACTTTCTGCATTTGAGCCACTTCAGACATCAGCGGAACGGTTCCCAATTCTCCCCAGTCTTCCAATGCATAACTCATAATCTCTGACAGGAGCTGTACAGCCTCGGCAGCCTCAGGCTGGGTTCTGTAGGTTTTGGTATATATAAAGCTCAATGAATTGAAAAGAAAATGCGGATTGATCTGATATTTCACAGCGGCCAATTCGGCTTTCAGTTTCTGTTTTTCGAGTTCTGCTTTCCGTTGGCTCATTTCATTGGAGATCATAAGAACGGCGGCAAAGATAGATACCAATAGAATCAACACATCCAGCATAATAATCGACAAAACAAAGGTACGAACCGTAGTATGATGCTGATCTAAAACGATGGGTGTGTCTATATGGAATGCCCAGATGTATTCATAAAGGGTAAGTACAATAAAAAACAGAGCGGTTTGCCATCCTAATTTTTTCCAATCTTTCCTTTCTAATGAAGGAATAATGATCCTGAAAATTAACAGATAATACACCACAGTTCCTTTAAGAATAGAATGTGCGAAGTTCCAAAAAATGTTTTTCCCTCCAAACTGTTCCAAGGTGAGTGTACGTCCCTGCAAAGCAACCAGAAACAGAAAAGCAATCATCGACCAGCAGGTATATAACACCCCGATCATCAGTATTTTTTTCCAGTTTTGCTTTATAAAGAGTTTCATTGTATTTTGTCCTAGATTTGTAAAAAGATAGGTAAAGTATCTTTTATAGTTTTCTAATTTGCTGCTGCAAAGGTAGTCCGTTCATGATTCTATATAAAATAAAATACGCAAACAGTCGTATTGTAGCCATCAACAATAATATTGTGAATACAACTTAATTTTTATGATTAAAAAACACTATAAATATCGATATCAATACTGCTTTTGACTTCGTATATAGCCTGTTTTCTAAGTCTGTTTATGACTTTTGTGGTCTAATAAAATGGTGTTATGTATTGATCTCCCCATTTTTCAGTGCCTGATATTCTGCCTGTTGTTTTTGGGGTAATTTAGCCAATACTTCATCTACAGAATGCAGGATGAACTTTTTAACCAACTCATCACTCACATCACCGTTCAATTGTATACTGTTCCAGTATTTTTTATTGAAATGCCATGCGGGAGAAACAGCACTATATTTCTCACGAAGTTCTATAGCATAATCGGGATCACATTTTACAAAGATACTCAAATCGGGATCACCCAACGGAATCACGGTAAACCATTTATCATACACACGAAACATCAGATACTCGTCTTTAAAGGGCATATCCTCGGTGGCTAAAGGGATAGACAGGCAAAATTCACGAAGTTCTTCTATATTCATAAGCTGTATTTTGGATTCAAAAAGATAATCAACAATCTGGATCTTTAAAAGCAAAGATAAAATGGAAAAATGACATTCATTATATTCAGTGAAGGATTCACTTTAAAATTCAGCCAATGAATGAGCTCTCCATAAAAAAACCTCCTGGATAGAAGGAGGAAATTGTTTTTTTAGAATTATGAATGTTAAGGATTCTCAAATATAGGTTTCGCATGTAGAGATGAATATGACTGGGGTCATACTACAGAAAACGATAATTGCAGATATAAAATATGATATAAACCCTTATTGGAACTGAGTTTTTTTATCAAATTATTCTATTTTTGTTTAAAATTATAGTCAAATCATGCAACTCTATACAGAAAGATTACTCTTACGCGATATTACCCCTGATGACCAACAGGCTCTTTTTGATTATCGTTCCGATGCGGAAGCGAACAAATTCCAAAGCTGGATTCCTGAGAGTCTGGAAGATGTGGAAAGCTTTATTAACAGAAATGCTAAAGAATTCAATCAACCGGAAAGTTGGTATCAGCTTTTAATTACGGATAAAGAGACAAAAGCCGTCATTGGTGATGTTGGAATTCATTTTTTCGGAAGCGAAAATTTACAGGTAGAATTGGGCATTACGTTAAACCAATCGTTTCAAGGAAAAGGGTATGCTTCGGAAACACTAAAAGGGATCATCACTTTTCTTTTTAATGATCTGCACAAACACAGAATTATGGCTTCCATCGATCCCGACAATGCTGCTTCCATGCAACTCATGGAAAGAATTGGTTTAAGAAAAGAAGGACATTTCGTGAAAAGCCTTTTCTGGAAAAACAATTGGGTAGATGATGTTATTTATGCTGTTCTAAGGGAAGAGTGGACTGGGTAAGATTTTATTGTTCAATTTTAGAGAAATTTATCTGTTTTTGGGAAAGGCTTTTTTATGTTTTTTAGGATGAAGACTGACCAGTCCTGAAATAGGGTAAACTTCATTGATGATAAAAAAATAAAATCATTGTTAACATCAATATTTCCTTTATGTTGTTCAAATATCTCTATTGTTTTATTTAAGTAATTTTCTACTTCATCTCGCTTTAATATACTTTGAGATTTACAATTAAACAATAAAAATATACATACTTTATACAAAAAAATAACCCATCGCAGTAGCGATGGGTTATTTTTTATTCACGAATTATAAATTTGCGAAAGTAGGAATTTAACCTTCTGATTTATAGTAACTTATTATTTTGCCAGTATTTTTATTAATATTGATATAAATTTTACAATATCTACAATTATAACTTTTTATAACAATGTGCCATACTTTATTATCTGTAATCAAGCTAATTTGATATGGTTTAGATTTTTCAGGATCTAATAACTCTCTCTTTCTTATAAGAATATCAACATATTTAATTGCAGTTTCTTCATCAGGTATAATGTCTGTACCAAAACGATTTGCAAGTTTACATGGTAATTGATCTATTCTTCTATTTTTATCTTTGCATTTCCCTTCTTGTGCCATAAGAGACAATGGTAGGAAATATAAAATTATTAAAACGATTCTCAACATTGTTAGTATCTTTTAGGTTGTTCAGTGTCAAATCCTTTAGGTGGTACATTAGGCATATTTGTAGGCGAAACATTATTTAGTCTTAAAGATCCGGAAGCGGGGTCAGAAGGTAAATCTCTAGTAACAGGAAGATTGTAATTTTTTACGGGCATTCCTGCGGCATCTGTTTTTGTAGAATTGGAATTATTACTAACTCCTGGTGTATATTCTCTTACCCCCCCATCTGGTGTTGCAACATAACCTGTTATGGGTTTCCCATAAGCATTCTCTTCTTTTTTGCCATTACTATCATATAGGGTATTTTTATATGATGCAACATCTCTATTTGAAAACTCGTTTGCACTACTATAATCTTTTCCATCCATTTTTATAACATCCGTGTCTCCACTATGTGTATGGCCATCACCTACAATTTCAGCATCTTTTACTGCTTTCGCAACATCATTTGGGTCTATTTCCCCTGACGTTCCGCTAGCTCCAGTTCGAGGAACTGTATAACTATAATAGGTTTCTCCGTTCGTATCAGTTGCTTTATAAAAAGTAGTACGAACATCAACATTATAATTGATTAATAACTCATTATATTGTTTTCCAAAATCAATAGCAGCCGATCTTAAACTTTTAAATCTATCTCCTGGATCTAAAGCTTGCCTCCCATCCGGATCAATAAATCTGATAGGATTATTATAAGCATAAATATACGTTGACCAACGTCTAGACGTTTCCGCTAACGGATCTACCACGCCCCATCTTCAAATATCCGGCACATCCTTGCGCCATAATCATACATCCCCGTTTCCTGCAACTCCTTGCCGTTGTATTTATAATTTATTCTTATCTACAGACATAAGTAGGAAGATTTATTTTATTATACAAATATTTTGATTTTTTTCTAAAGTATAATAATGATTATATTTAATTATAATTGAGTCATTTAAAATGTATTCATTGGGAGATTCAAGACCATTTTGTATTAAATCACTAACAGGAATTATTTTTAAAGAATAGTTTTTCCCTAATTTAATTTTTTTGCAATTATTAGATGTGTTTTCTTTAAATACTTCTATAATATCATTATTATCTGCTATTAATATATTAACCTCTTTATTTTCTTTAAAAGAGATTATCTTCCTTGTTATATGAATAGGTTTTGAACTAATAATTACATTGTTTGTTTGACAACTGTAAATGACAAAAAAAAGCAAAACTATATTTTTCATAGGACTATTTTTTTAATCTTTTATCATCTGAATAAACTTTATATAAAGGCTGTGTCTGAATTTTTCCGTTAGCATCTTTTTTTCCAGCAAAACCTTCGTAATATTTTCTGCTTGTTGTTCCAACAGTCTCAAATCTTGTTCTAGCTGATATCACTAAATTATCATACGGCATTATGCTTCTTGTTTGATCATGAAATTTATCAAATATTGGACTAGGATTTAATGCTGTTTTTATCGGAACGTCTATTTTTGTATTTAAAGACTCTTGGGTAATAAGTACATTTTCGACAACTTCATGTGTTATTCCTGTTCCTTTTTGAGTTCCGGTAAAACTTTCTGCATTTCCTAATACATCAGGATTTGTATATTGAGTTCCTGTACTAATTCCCGTGGCTGAATCATAATTGGCACCACCAAAAGATCCTCCGGGCATTAAACCTCCACTTGGTGTTATATTGTTACTTTCAGCATAAATTCTGGAATCAATACTGCTATTTTTTATGCCATCATATAGAACTTTATCAGTTGCGGAAAGTTTATTATACCCACTTTTACTTAACTTTGCAGTATCTAATTTTCCATTTGAATCCTTTGTCATAGCAAGACTACTATTTGCATTTAATTGCTCAAGTGCTTTATCTGCTAAATTTCCTAAAAGATGAATGTCCTTATTTTCCATTCCATCCGGATCAATAAACCTAATAGGGTTATTAAATGCATAAGCGTAGGTAGACCAACGTCTTGAAGTCTCCGCAAGCGGATCAATTACACCCCATCTTCCTATATCCGGCATATAGAATCTCGCTCCGTAATCATACATACCCGTTTCAGTCTGAAGCTCCTTGCCGTTGTACTTATATTGATACGCCGGATTTCCCACTAAAGGTGTACCCTTCATGCTTCAGTCCAAATGGATAGTAATTGTTTTCTTCCAGAACTTCTATGCTGCTTCCATTATGGAAATAGCTCAATCTCACATTTCCTAAGTGATCAGTGTAATGGTAAATATACTTATTGTTTTTAAAATAAATATATAGCTTTTCATCTACAAAACAGAACGCTTTTACAACAAGAAACCACCGCAATTGCAATGGTTTTTTTTATTATTAGCTCAAAGTTACAAACTTTGCGCAGCGGGATTGTTAATAGATTTATTACTGACTGAAAGTTGGCAGACTTTGAGTAACAAAGATTTTTTTGCATTGAATATATTCTTGTACATTTGATAATAAGTCTGTTTTATTATAAATTTGTAATTCTATTGAGTATTCATTAGTTAATAAATTACCCTTGCCAATTAAATTTCTTTTTTTAATATACTTTCCTACAATTATACTTTTGGGAATAGATACAATGTTTGAATATATATAAAATAGATTTTCATTTTTTATTATAAGACTATACAAATCTCCATTTCTAATTATTTTAGATACTATGCCATTAGATACTGAAAAAACACTAGGTTTTTTAGATTTTATAAAAAGTGAATTGCTCGGATTATAATAAGGTTTAGAAAAAGTAGAATCTATTACTGTATAACAAAGACAGTCCTTCATTGGTTGTTGTTTCTTTTGTGAATTAAATAAACCTATTAATAAAAAGAAAAAGCAGATAAATAGTTTTAATTGCATAGTTGTATTTAATTTATGGATTCTGTATACATTTTTTTTGCCTCATTTTTAGCATCTATTTCGTTTTGCCTTTCATTATATGGTATACTCTTTTGATTTTCCATATATTTCCCTGTATCAGGATTTTTTATTTTTTCTGTAAAATCCATAGAATTTTGAATAGAATGTACAGCTTCTTCACCACCTGTTTTTATATCACCTAAGGTATTTCCTTTTTCCCCATCTACAAGTAATCCCATATTATTTGCAGTATTAATCTGGTTCTCGCCTAAGACAATATGAGTTTCATTCCAATCAAATGTTTTATCATATTCTCCAGTATTTTCATTAAACTGCCCCATAGTATTCATTGATTCAGAAGAAATATTTCCTGTACGTTTCATTTCATCGTACATTTTCCCCGTCATTGTTTCGCCATTAATATTTGATTTTGAAAGATAGTTTGATTCTATTTTCGTACTACTGTTAATACCGCCATTTACATAGTGAATATATATAGTTCTTTCTGAATCAACCATTTTTTGCCAAATTTGTCTTCCAGTTTCAGTCTTTGATAGAGCACTTTGTAATCTTTTTGCATCTGCACTTTCTGGATTTCCAATCTTTAAAGGAGTTCTTCCATCCGGATCAATAAATCTCAACGGATTATTAAATGCATAATTATAAGGACTATGTCTCCTCATTTTCTCCGCAAGCGGATCTACAACTCCCCATCTTCCAATATCACTCATATACATCCTCGCTCCGTAATCATACATTCCTGTCTCTCCTTGCCGTTGTACTTGTAGTTCATTTATCCACCTAAAACCCCTTTCAATCCTTCGATATGGTTCGTTCCAAATGCATAATAATTGTTGGTGTCTGTTATTTCAATAACGCCATTACTAGCTTACCCGGGCATTTCCAAGGTGATTTTTGTATTGATAAATATAACTATTTACGATCTAAAAAAACAGAGCAGAAAAAACTTCCCGCTCTGATTCAAATAAATTAAGCTACAGAGCCTCTAGTTTAAAAAACTCAAAATCAGAAAACTTTGCACGAAGCAGATTACCATAACTGATTATTTACATCTTTTAAAACAAACTGTTCTTGTTTACAGTCATAATTAAAGACATAAATACTTTTATTCAAAAAGCTAATTCTTTTTTTCTTATAGAATTCTTTCATAATAATGATACGTATATCATTATTATAAATAATAAAAGGTGAAATATTAAAAACTACAAATCCTTTTTTTGATTTTTTCCTAATTTCATCATTAGACAGAAAATGAATATTCTTTCCATTAATAATAGTATCATTAATTTTTAGGAATCCATTTTGTTCTAAAAAAACATTAAATTCCTTTTTTTCATTTCCATTCTTTTCCTCATTAATAACTTTTTCTTTGATACAGGCTATAATGATGTCATTCCCAGCCTCACTCTGACAAAATGCATAAGTGCCTAGAAATAAAAATACAATTAAAAAAAACTTCATATTATTTGCCAAAATTTTTAAATGGAATGATTGCTACCACTCCTGTATTATTATAAATATATACTTCTTTAGAGCGCATCCCAAATTCATATTTTATACCATTTCCTGCATTAGAAACATCATAAGCTGATGGTAATTGATTAAATCCGCCTCTAATTAATTGATTACCATTCTGTATTGAAATTTGACCACTTTGATGACTATGAAAATCTGCAGGAGAATTTAAACTTCCGTGTTGAGATGCATTAGAAGGTAAAACCATAGGGCCTGATTCTACAGGGCTAATACCACCATTTGGACTAATAGTTCCTCCATGCTCTTTAAAATTATCTGATTTGAAGCCAGACATTGTATTTGTATTAACGACAGTACCCAATCCATCATCCTTTGAAGAGACATAATCTAACATATTTTTCTGTGTATTATTATTTGCTATTTCTATAATATTTTTCATATGATCACCTTGCAAATTTCCTTTTTTTATTGCATCTTCAGTCATACTTGCATCCTTTTTTGAAATAGACATCACCTTTGCTTCATCAGGGTTAGCTCCATTATTACTTTGTGTTGTTTTTACCACAAAAGTTCTATCCGGTCCATCTTTCTTATCACGATAGATTTCTTTACCATTTCTATCTTTATAAATATCATCTGGAGGTGATATAATTTCATTTCTACCATCCGGATCTATAAATCTAATAGGATTATCATATGCATATCTATAAGGTGTCCATCTTCTATCTTTCTCTGCCAGCGGATCTACCACGCCCCATCTTCCTAAATCGGGCATATAGAATCTTGCGCCATAATCGTACATCCCCGTCTCCTGCAACTCTTTACCATTGTACTTATATTGACTAACAAGAAGCCGTCTCACAACTGAGGCGGTTTTTTTGATTTTGCCACACAATAAAAGTATTGAGAAGAAAATGTTATTTCTTACTTAAAATAATATTTTCTTCAATCATTTTAAGTTTTTGATTATCAATTATTTTAAGCTTATAATCTCTTTTATTCATATAGCCGTTTGATAACATATTCATTACTACATTTTCTTTATTACATCTTAGATACAAAGTATCTTGAAAAATTTCCCACTTACCAACACAATTTGGAGAAGCATCTTGGGATTTGTATGATATATCAAAACTATCTTTTCTTATTGAAAGATTATATTCTTTAGGGAATCCATTAGAAACTCCTTTGTATTGATAATTACCAGATATATTTTTCTTTGTGGCACAAGAGCATATTATAAAAAACAAAAAGTAAAACACTCCTAACTTTCTCATTATTTAGTTTTTATATTTGGATAATCATTTTTAAGAATAAATGTATTCGGTAAACTATTTAAAGTAGCCGCATTATGAGGATAAGCATTAATTAAATCAGTTTTTGTTGAATTTATGTTTAAAGGGGCGACTCCCGTATTTGCTCTTCTACCAGGATTATATAAAGTCCCACCATCTAATCCTTGTACCCAACTAGAGGTAATATCTTTCGTTGAATTTACAGCAGTTCCTGATGTAGAAGGTAAACTTGATACAGAAGAAGGGTCATAATTATACTGTGCTTGATATGCTGCAACTTCATCCCCTATATCTTGACCTACTACCTTGCCTGTGGTTCCGTCAAAGCCTATATCTCCTGATTCAAATTGTGCTCCGTGTGTCATTTCGTGAACAAAGTTAGAGTCACTTCCATATGCAAAAACAATATTACCACTACTAGGATCATATGTCGTTCTTCCAATTCCTGAAGAACCTATACTACTTAAGCTGTACATTTGCGTGCTTGCTTCCAATGTGTTCATATTGTTAAGGGTAGATGTCAAACTTTGAACTTTATCTGATAATGCTCCACCCGTTAAAAAATCAGCAACTATAGCTGACGCTTGCTGAACTTGGACAGCCTGTTTCTGCCTATTCCATTCGGCTTGACTTCCTGGCTCTATTTGTTCTGGGGCTCTTCCATCCGGATCAATAAACCTGATTGGATTATTAAAAGCATAATTATAAGGACTATGTCTCCTCATTTTCTCCGCAAGCGGATCTACAACTCCCCATCTTCCAATATCACTCATATACATCCTAGCGCCATAATCGTACATCCCCGTCTCCTGCAACTACTTTCCATTGTTCTTATAGCTATAATACCCTCCAAAATTAGAACTGTTCAACATTCCTTCAATGTGATTCAATCCAAAAGGATAATAGTTGTTAGTGTCTGTCACCCCAAGAGCGCCTGTGCTGTCTTTGGCAAAGCTTACCCGGGAATTCCCCAAGTGATCTTTATACTGATAAATATAACAATCTTTCTTTGAGAAAAAAGTAAAGCCACTGTATTTGCTGTGACTTTAATTTATTTATGAATATGATCGAAAAATCCAGGTGGAGGAATATTCCACAAAGATCAAAGCTGGGAGACTGCGTAGCTAGGATTAGTTTTGAAAAATTCCCAAATCTTTAGAGACAAATAACTTCAATTCTATTATTATTTCTACGTTTAAATTCAGTTCCTTCTAAACAAAATATAGGATATTTATCTCCGCAATTTTCTATTTCAATGATATTATTATTAAATTCATTCAGTTTTTTGCTTAAGCTATTACTTAGACTTTTGGTATATGCTATAGTTCCTTTTGAAGCTCCTCCAAAAATATGTATTCTGATTTTAAATTTTTTATCATTATACCTATTAAGAAAAGTAGATAATTCATTGATTTCAGAATCATCAATGAATCTACCATCTCGATGTCTAAACATATTTAATAATATTATATCATTTGATTTAACTTCTTTAGGATAACCAAATTTAAAATCCTGAGACCAAATACATTGTGAGAAAAATAAGATTGTTAAAATCAAAAATTTATTTATGTAAGTATTGTATTGCATTTGTATGTTCTTTTGTTGCGTTATTAGAATTAATTATTGTTGGAGAGTTATATTTATGATCTTTTGATCCTGTTCCAAATAATGTAAACCCCCATTTTACTGTAAATGATGCCTTGCCATTAATAATCATTGAAGATTGGGCATTCCATTTTACTGCTGAAGAAGAGTTTTTATCAACTTTTTCTCCAAAATATTCTCTTTGAGGAGCATCGTGAAGTGTATTAAGCTTTGGAACATCAAAATATTCAGGTTTTGTAAAGTCTTTTGATCCTTGAACAAGACCTTCGCCGTCTAATCTCTCATCCAACACGCCCGGTATAGAACTTTTTTCGCTTCCATCATAATCAGGAGTATTGGATATATATGTCTGAAACCATCCAGAGCTCGAACTCTTGTCACTTGGTATAAAAGTCATTGTAATTTCTGGAGCTATAAGACCATCTTCGCTACTATTTTCAACCCAATCATTCATTACTAATGATCCTGATCCGTTAGGTAAAGTGTATTTGGATGAATCATTTTTATTGCTAACGTATGCAAAGGAACTTTCTCTTCCCTTGTAGTTTTTATTAAACTCATTCTGACTGTTCGTATTTTTATCCCAAGATACTTCACCTGTTTTTTTATCCTTAATCCAACCTTCTGCTTCCCTTCCATCTGGATCTATAAATCTCAACGGATTATTAAAAGCATAATTATAAGGACTATGTCTTGTCATCTTTTCCGCCAATGGATCTACCACTCCCCATCTTCCTATATCCGGCATATAGAATCTTGCACCATAATCATACATGCCAGTCTCTTGCAATTCCTTGCCATTGTACTTATAGCTATAATACCCTCCAAAATTAGAAGTGCTCAACATTCCTTCAATGTGATTCAATCCAAAAGGATAATAATTGTTCGTATCTATCACCTCAAGAGCACCTGTATTGTCTTTGGCAAAACTTACCAGAGTGTAATCTTTATAGTTGTAAAAATAATAAAATGCCGCACAAGGAGTTTCGTGCGGCAAAGATATTTATATCATTATACAAATTGAATACTTGATTAAGTAGCATTAGATTTAAATTGATAGAGAAAATGTTATATAAATATTAACAAATTTACATTCCAATTTTAGCTTTTTGCACAACACCATATTAAAGTATTGTGATTTCAATATTATTTTCAGCCATCTTTTTATAGGCTTCGTCAGAAAAATAAATAAATGAATCCTTACAACCATTAGCAATGATATTATTCACTATAATATTGTTATTTTGTAAAATTATTTCCAAGCTTTTTTTAAGAGATTCAGAAATTTTTAAATTATACGGACTTACATTACTGTGACAATAGCTAATCTTCACTTCAGTTTTAAGTCGCTTATCATTCGTGTTTTTCAAAAAATCCAATAATTGGTTTAAATTCGAATTATCTTTAGTTATAAAACGTCCATCCATATTATTTGGAAGATTAATTATAATTTTATCTTTTTGAAAAAGAGATAAATCATTATCATCTATAGGAATGCCGAAAAAAACTTTATTTCTGATATTCTGACAACTACTATTTGCAAAAAATAACAAAAATATAACACTTAATAATTTCATTTTATTGTTTTTAGGTAAGTTAGTTATCCCTATATTATGAAAAGCGCTACTGTTATTTATTACCTTAGGGCTTCTATAAATTACTTTTTCATTTGATTTTATAGAAAATCCATATGTGACAGTAAAACTTTTTTGTCCATTTATTATCATTGAGTTCTGAGCATCCTAATTTACAGTTCTTTCTTTATGTGATGTTCTAGAAAGAGAAGCTTCAAATTTGGTCATTGACAGATAATTAAAATATTCACTTTTTTTGGATCAGGATTTCCAAGTATTTTTTTTTCAGGGAAGGAATATTATTCCTTATAACAAAGACCTTTTAGATTCTCTGTTATAAATAAATCTTTTTTAATGTTGTAGTCTTTGTCAAAAGGAACTAATGTACCATTATACGTGATACCTCTAAGATTATGTGATACCAAATTTTTAGGATATAAAGAGATAGGATTTAATCTATAATTCTTATCAACAGTAATAAGATTTTTTGTTTTACAATTTGTTTTGCTCTTTGCTGATACTATTTTTATTATAGCAGTATTTTTTATACTAAAATCTATCTTTTCTGCATATATCAAATATGTATTTTCGATAGAATCAATTTTAGTAATTCTATAATTGTAGCCTGTAGTAGCTTTCGGCTTTATGCCACAAGCATATAAAATAAATGATGCTACAATGAATATTATCTTTTTCATAAATTTAAATTTAAGGATAGGTTTGAACAACTTTGGGCTTTTTAACACCGCTTGGATCAGTTAAGAAAAATTCAGCACTACCACTTTTGTATAAAACGCTAGAGGGTTTTCCATTTTTATCAAAATATCTCACATCATAACCATCCGTCTGTGGAGTAGCATTATTATGAGCGGCATTATATACACTGAAAGGATTATCATTTTCCGCTTGCGACGCAAAAACAGAATCTTTCCCAAGTCTTCGGGAAATTAAAGCTCCTTGATATGCTTCCGTTACTTCATGTAGCATATCTGCACCAGGTTTATTAAAATAATCACTCATAGCACCTAATACTTTAGGATTAACTTCTTGATAAGCATTTGTTATAGTATTTACAGCACTACCATCTCTATTAAGTAAATAACTTGTTTTGTTGCCTGAAAAAGTACCTCCTACATATAAATTTCCTGATTTTGTTGTATTCGTATATTCTGCACTAACATTTACATTTACTGAATGATCATCAATTGCATTAACCAGCTGTTGAGCATCTGCGGACAGCTTTGCTTTAGGATTATTTTGAGTATAGCTAACTTTTCCATTACTATCCGTTTTAAGGGCAAATTCCGAAGAAACTGATTTTTGCAATTCTTGCAATGCAGCATCCTTTGCCCCTCCTGTAATAATAACATCATAATTCTGCCGTCCATCAGGGTCTATGAATCTCAATGGATTGTTGTAAGCATAAGTGTAAGTAGACCAGCGTCTCGAAACTTCTGCTTTATTATCAATTACCCCCCATTTACCTAAATCCGGCATATACATCCTCGCTCCATAATCATACATCCCCGTCTCCTGCAGCTCCTTGCCGTTGTACTTATAGCTATAATACCCTCCAAAATTAGAACAGTTCAACATTCCTTCAATGTGATTCAATCCAAAAGGATAATAGTTGTTGGTATCTGTCACCTCAAGAGTGCCTGTGCTGTCTTTGGCAAAACTTACCTTTGAATTAATAAATATGGTTAATTGTTAATAGAAATGCCACACAAAAGGATTCATGTGGCAAAGGGAATAAAAAGGACTTTTACTTTTTTTTATATAATAATCCTTCTATATTTTTTGAAGAATATATCCAACATTTATCTCCTTTATTCCAAATGGTTTTATCATCTACCCCCCAACTATCTATATTATCCAAACCTTCTAAAATTTCATATGATAAGTTTTTTAACTCTAAAAAATATTTTTTTTTAAGCTTTAATTTCTTTCCTTCTTTATAAGATTCTAATTTACTACTTGTTAAAAGAAAACAGTTTAAAGAGTCAGGTTTACTAGAAGTGAATTTCAAAATATAAAAATTTTTTGTAGAATCAATATTTAAAAGTTTATATCTGCCTTTTATTTGTTGTGCAAATAAAATATTAGCAATAAATAACGAAATTATTAAGTTTATTCTCATTTTCTTTTAACATTTTTGTTAGTTGACATAAACTCTTCTCTTCCATCTTTTGTTACATATAGATCAATTGTTCCTCTTCCAGTCTTAGAATTGTATTCTTTTTCATAAGGTTTAACAAACTAAATTTAATAATTTTAATTTGTTTGAAAAACAGGGAAGTTTACCTTTCATCTACAAAACAGAACGCTTTTACAACAAGAAACCACAGCAATTGCAATGGTTTTTTTATTATTAGCTCAAAGTTACAAACTTTGCGCAGCGGGAGTTTCTATGGAATATACCGCAGTTTTGGAACAACTAAAACTCATAAACGAACTCGACAACGAAGAAAAAAACATCCTCCTAAAACTTATTGAAACTTTCGTTTCTAAAAAACGATTTAAAGATTATTTGCAAAAAAATATTGCGACATTATAAAACAATAAAACCTCGCATTTGCGAGGTTTTATTGTTATCTGCCACACGATACAATCGTGCAGTAGCAAGGAATATTTTATGTCATAAACAACATATTTCTACATTAACAAATCAATCATATTGGAAACCACGGTTTTGCTGTAAAAGTTTAAAATCATTATTTTTACCCTTACTTAATCCAATATATTTTCCGTCATGAAGATTGACATGAAGAATACTTTTTTTGTCATTTAACCTTAAATACAATACTAAATCTTTACTTAAATCGAGATTACATTTTTTTTCAATAACGTTCCTTTTTCCTCCATAAAAGGTAATCAACATTTTATTGGGTTCGTAAAACTCTCCAATGACTCCTCCAAAACCAGTATCGCTAGATGTAAGTATTTTATTTTCAAAAATTTTACATTTTCCTATCCTTACTGAAACTTTATCCCCATTAAAAAAATCTTGTAAAGCAATCTCAACTTTTTTCTCTAAGTTTTGTGCATGAAACACAAATCCAGTAAACAAACTTATTGTAAAAAAAAATTTATTTATCATATTATAATTTTATTTATCATTATTGATGTACAGGTATTTCTTGTATGCCATTATTTAGTTTAGAGTCTTTCATAAAAAGAATTTGATCCATTGTCATATTTAATCCTGCATTTGGCGAAATAGTGGGAAGCATTACATTCCCAGACGGATAGTTATGTCCTTGTTGATTCCCAGAATGACCAAGTTCATGTGGTCCCGTACGTTCTAATGTCCCATCTCCGTTATCTGCTTTTCCAGTTCCTGCATATTGTCCACTATTGGCAGGTTGATTTTCTAACATAGTATCAGCTAGATAAACTACATTTTCTCCTGGCAAAGCCTTTCCTAAAGTTCCTAATGGTTCATAACCACCTTTATTATCTGGAATTTCACCATCTTCAACTAGTCTGAATGCATGATCTGTTTTTGAAAGTGGATTATCATTAGTTGCAACTGAAATATTAGTAACAACATTTACTTCATAACCATCTTCCCTTATTCCATATACACTTTTAAAAGAATCACTTAACCTATTGGCATAATTATTTAATTGTTCATTTGAGTATTTATTACCTGTCTGATCAATTATTTTACCTGTGACTGTCATTGTAATTACTTTAGTACCATCAGCTTTTACAAATTCATTGAACCCAATATGTTTTCCCTCTCTTCCATCCGGATCAATAAACATTATTGGATTATTAAATGCATAATTATAAGGACTATGTCTCCTCATTTTCTCCGCAAGCGGATCTACAACTCCCCATCTTCCAATATCACTCATATACATCCTCGCCCCATAATCATACATACCAGTCTCCTGCAACTCCTTCCCATTGTACTTATAGCTATAATACCCTCCAAAATTAGAACAGTTCAACATTCCTTCAATGTGATTCAATCCAAAAGGATAATAGTTGTTGGTATCTGTCACTCCAAGAGCGCCTGTGCTGTCTTTGGCAAAGCTTACCTTTGAATTAATAAATATGGTTAATTGTTAATGAAATGCCACACGAAAGGACTCGTGCGGCAGTAAGTATTAAAGTTATTGTTAATATTTAAAGGAATTATTATTCATTTCCACAATTAACAGTCATAAAATGTTTTGTTTTATCTAGATCTTTAACGAATTCTTTGTTTTTAAAATAAAGAGCATACTCATTAACAAGGGATTGTCTCCCTTTTGGAATATTTGAAATACTTAAATTTACTTTTTTAAAATATAAATCAAAAAAGTTAATGATTTTTTTGTCCTTTTCTTCATTTAAATCAAAGATTATCAAATTCCCTTTATAATCATAAGTTTTATATGTCTCTGAAAGGTGATCATTATAATTCATTTTTGCAATACCAAATAAATATTCACTTTTGCATTTTTTTATCAAACTTATTTTAAAGTATAAAAATTTACTCTCAGAAGTTATTTTATCCAAATAGCCATATAACTCTTCTTTTTTATAGCTCTGGGAAGCGCAGCCATAATTCATTAATAATATCAATATTAAAATAAAAACCTTATTCTTTTTTAAATTTACCTTCATACGCTTTAATTATTGTAGTACTATTATAGATTATTGTTGTATTATGTGCAGGAGCATATATAAAATTGACCGCATTTGGAGCAAATTTTGCAGATTCTCTGTCTCCTCCTATAGTTTTAGACATTATGCTAAAATTATAACCATTCTCTTTTAATGGAAATTTTGACATACGAAAACCACTTGGATTTAAGGGACCTGAAACTTGTGAAGGATCATAATTTCCCGGATGTAAATGTCCATCTAATTTCACATTATCCCCACCATACAAAGGAGAAACATTCTCTCCATTACCAGATGTATAAACCACCGTATTATCTTTACCTCCAATATCAGCTGTCTGTATTCCAAATTCTACACTTATATTTCCCTCTTTCATCCAATCAGCAACCTTATTAAAATAATCCATCCCTTTTTGTTCATCTATCTTGAAATCTAGATACTTACTTCCATCTTGTCTGTATTGATGAAGATTATTTTTAACAAAATCTTTTCCACCAACTTCAAATCCACCATCATTATTTTCTTTTAGTTTTCTATCTTTTCCTTCTCCTTCAAAATTTTTGGAGGTATACACAACATCTCTATCAGAAGGCGCTATGTTATTTAATTTTCCCTTCTCATCCATTTCGTAAATATCTTCATTCCTTCCATCGGGATCTATAAATTTCAAAGGGTTATTATATGCATATCGATATGGTGTCCATCTTCTATCTTTCTCTGCCAACGGATCCACAACGCCCCATCTTCCTATATCCGGCATATAGAATCTCGCTCCGTAATCATACATTCCTGTCTCTTGCAACTCCTTCCCGTTGTACTTGTACTGATATGCAGGATTTGCAGAATTTCCTCCGGAAGTATGTCTTAACCCAAATGGATAGTAATTGTTTTCTTCAAGAACTTCTATGCTGCTTCCATTATGGAAATAGCTAAATATTACATTTCCTAAATGATTGGTATAATTGTAAATGTATTTTTATTTCCAATATTAAAGTACAAAACGAAGCGGACAGATTCTACTGGATAAAAACATTGTCGCTAAAATTTTAGATATACAAAAGCTAAAAGAGAATGATAGACAGCATGTCTTCGCTCTGCTTGATGCATTTCTGAAACAATACTCAATTTAAAAGCCAATATATAATCTTTTTGGCTTCGCTTTTCTCTTGTAAATTCTGCTTTTTTCATAAATAAGTCGAGTTTCTGTCAACTTATTTTAGGACGGGACACATAATGTATAATAAAGCCACTCATTCGAGTGGTTTTATTATTGTTTTGATGAATTTAATCTTCTGATTTGTAATAATTTAACACTTCACCAGTGTTTTTATTGATATTAATATAAATTTTACAGTATCTACAGTTATAACTTTTTACAACAATTTGCCATACTTTATTGTCTGCAATCAAGCTAACTTGATATGGTTTAGATTTTTCAGGATCTAATAACTCTCTCTTTCTTATAAGAATATCAACATATTTAATTGCAATTTCTTCGTCAGGTATAATGTCTGTACCATAATGATTTGCAAGTTTACATGGTAATTGATCAATTCTTCTATTTTTATCTTTGCATTTCCCTTCTTGTGCCATAAGAGACAATGGTAGGAAATATAAAATTATTAAAACGATTCTCAACATTGTTAGTATCTTTTAGGTTGTTCAGTATCAAATCCTTTAGGTGGTACATTAGGCATATTTGTAGGCGAAACATTATTTAGTCTTAAAGATCCGGAAGCGGGGTCAGAAGGTAAATCTCTAGTAACAGGAAGATTGTAATTTTTTACGGGCATTCCTGCGGCATCTGTTTTTGTAGAATTGGAATTATTACTAACTCCTGGTGTATATTCTCTTAACCCCCCATCTGGTGTTGCAACATAACCTGTTACGGGTTTCCCATAAGCATTCTCTTCTTTTTTGCCATTACTATCATATAGGGTATTTTTATATGATGCAACATCTCTATTTGAAAACTCGTTTGCACTACTATAATCTTTTCCATCCATTTTTATAACATCCGTGTCTCCACTATGTGTATGGCCATCACCTACAATTTCAGCATCTTTTACTGCTTTCGCAACATCATTTGGGTCTATTTCCCCTGACGTTCCGCTAGTTCCAGTTCGAGGAACTGTATAACTGTAATAGGTTTCTCCGTTCGTATCAGTTGCTTTATAAAAAGTAGTACGAACTTCAACATTATAATTAATAGATAACCCATTGTACTGTTTTCCAAAATCAGTAGCGGCAGACCTTAAAGTTTTAAATCTATCTCCAGGATCTAAAGCTTGCCTTCCATCCGGATCGACAAACTTCACCGGATTGTTAAACGCATAATTATAAGGACTATAACGAGTCATCTTTTCTGCTAGTGGATCTACCACGCCCCATCTTCCTAAATCCGGCATATAGAACCTTGCTCCGTAATCATACATACCAGTCTCTTGCAGTTCCTTGCCGTTGTACTTGTAGCTATAATACCCTCCAAAATTAGAACTGCTCAACATTCCTTCAATGTGATTCAATCCAAAAGGATAATAGTTGTTGGTATCTGTCACCCCAAGAGCGCCTGTGCTGTCTTTGGCAAAGCTTACCCGGGCATTTCCCAAGTGATCTTTATACTGATAAATATAGCGGTTTTCTGTGAAACTATAAAATCCTTCTGCTGTGGGAACAAAATCTAATTTCCATTCAGCAGGACCACCAATAATAATTGAGCTGTTGATGTTTTTATAGGCCTGTTCTTCAAACGCGGTTTCAGTTCTACAGGTCAGACATATGCCACCACCGTCAAAATAGCTGTATTGAAACCCATCAAGATAATCGGTGATACGCGTTGCGCCTGAGGATCCTCTTCTTCCTCCCCGAACATAATTTTTACGAAGCTTTACTCCATCGGCACGATACAGGTATTCAAGACTAATAGTTGAAGGCTGTCCATTACCAAATGGATCTGCCTGAGTAATTGAAAAACTATCCGGAAGGTTAAGATAATTGTAAACAATACTCTGAATACCTTTATCTTTCATGGTAATCATATTACCGTTCAGGTCATAGTCAATGATATTGTTTCCGCCTTCATAGCCTGTATCATTTAATGACGTTTCGATCACCTGCGTTAAACGGTTTCCGATATATTTATATTCAAGGTCATCTACTTTTGTTGATGTTGTTCCAAAAACAGGAATTGCATACCTTTTTAAGAAGGCAATATTACCATTTAAATCATACAGTAAACGTTCATCGAAATTTTTATTATGAGGATTGGTTTTCTCCGGTTCCGAATATTCAGCATCAGTTAATCTGTTAAGGTTATCATAGGTATAATTATATCTCTTTAGATTATTAACGGTTGACATATTCCAGTCTATTTCTGCAATATTTCCGTTATATTTTCCCGGAGCAATATCTGCATAGACCGGATTTGTATATTTAATCTTATATCCAAACAATTTACCATTCAGATTAGCTGGATCATTAATCTGGGTCATCCAACCCCGGATATTGTATTGATAGTCGATTTGCTGAAGCGGTGAAGCAGCGGCTATTCCGCCCACTTTTTTAGAAGCCAGCTGAGAAAGTTCGTTGTATTTGTTTTGGGTAAGATATTCAACTGGGTTATTGTCTACCTGATGTTTATGTACTAATAGCCTGTTTTGGTTGTCATATTCGAACGTTTCGGTAAGTACTCTTTCCTTGTCGGTATCTAATCTTTTATGTCTGGTAATTGTCTTCTTTGGAGCTCCTGAGAAGTCCAGCAGTGACTCTGTGCTGGTATACCCGCCAAGATGATTAGCTGAATATGTTCCTACAGCACGGCCCCTGAAATCATAATAAAAATAATTTTTGGTCCAGTTATCATCTTCAATATTCTTTATATAGGTTGCCGTTGGCATTCCCTGAGTAGTAACTGTACCTGCCGCATAGATTACAGGTTGCCCCATTATATTGGAAGGTGGATAATTTTTAGTGTCTCTTGGGTACACATCATAATAGTTCACACTAAGAACAGTTTGTGCATCAGGAAAAAAAGTATTGGTATAATACACCATAATACCATGCTTGTTAAATCCTGCGGTGGTCTGTTCTTCAATAATATTCTGACTGCCAATCTGGTTCTGCATTTGTTCTCTTCCCGATCCGTTTACAATTCCGGTGTATATAACTCTTCCAAATTTATCATATTTGGTAAAAAGCCACTGTCCTTTATCTTCCATTACCGTATCACGGGTAAGGATCAATCTGTCCTGTTTGTCATAGACCATATATTCCCAACCTTTTCCCGGAAGCTTTTTTTGAACAAGCCTTCCCCTGCCATCATAACGATATTGATAGCACAAGTTATTGAGCAATTCATCAGTAACAGGATAATGCACCGCATTGGGAGGGATCACAAAAGCAAGCTGATTGTATTCGTTATAGACATAGTAGGTATCAACATGGAGTGTGGAACTCATCACTTTTCTTACTAATACCGTTTGCCCTTTTCCGTTTTTAAATTCTATCGTTTCATTACCGTCTTCATCCTTCACACTGTTTTTATACAGTTGGTTCACAGGATAGGTCCCGTTTGAAGATAAGCTCAATGTACTTTCGGTAGCTCCGCCAGACCATGACGTATTGGTAATATATTGATAAACTTCATTAAAAGCATTGGTCTGATAATCAAATTTCAAAGGTTTATTGATCCAGTCATTTCCCACCTGAACCTGCTCCTGAACACGGTTAAGCGGGGAACTTTCCAATCTTTTCTCAGAATAGATCTTCTCACTGCCATAAATCTGAGGACTGCTGGCGTTGGCAAGCGGAGAGCCATAAATCGCTCCATTTTGGGTTCCGGACTGAGGAACAGGGAGATATTCATTCACCTGTCTTCCGAATAAATCGTATTCAAAGGAGGTTACAACATCTTTCCCATCCGGAGAAGCTTTGATATTGATATTCTGTTTGGGTCTTGAAAGCCCATCCAAATACTGTACGGTCTCTGTTACTTTAGGAGTGGTATAATCAAGATAGGTTTTGGTATAGACATAGTTTTCTGTTGGTGAAAGCTGGGCATGAAGAGCTCCTGTACTCAACAGAATTCCTATTGGAATTATCATTTTTTTCATCGGTCTTTAGTTTTTAAAATGGTACTGGTATTCTTTTAATGTCTTATAAGAAATATTTCCGCTTGCATCTCTTTCCTCTTGTTTTACTTCTTTCAGCCTGTTTTCTGTATCGTAAAAATACAGCTCCTTTAATCCTGAAGGTTGTATGATACTTCTTATTCCGATCAGAGGATCATGGGTGTACGTGGTAATTTGGGTATTGGCTACAGTGGTTTTTCTAAAGGTATCCAGAACAGCCAACAGCGCCGATTCATCATTGTTAACTCCGGCAGATGCATCGATATTGGACGCATTGACAATGGTTGTTATGGCCGATTGTGGAATATCAATCATCCTCGCTCCTTCTATTTTGGCAATAGGAAGAGTTTTGTTGTACCCCCAGATGATGGTTACAGGAGTTCCTTCTTTTAAGGTATATTGTTCCAGATTACCTTTGCTGTCGTATCTGTCATATTGAATCTGGTTTTCCATGATATTACTCTGAATATTAAGTCCTATTACTTTATCAGGGAAAAGACTCGCAGTAGACGGGTCATAAATAAGCTCTGTCTTAGCCAAAGTTTTACTCTGACCCGAAGGGCTTGCTTTCTGAGCAACTTCTGTTTCTAAAGGAATACCAATCATATTGGCCGTAATAAGCTTCTGGTTATTCTTCTCAGTGGCATACAGGTAATTCGTAATGGTTGAAGTACCATCAGCAAAAACCTGGTTAGACAAAGAAGGGTAGTCTAAGGTATTATAAGCGTGAGTAGTCGTACTGCTTACTGAACTTTGAACCCCGCTATTATAAAAATAAGAAGTTTCTGTTTTAGAAGTAGGCAAAGTGATCCCAAACTTTTCGAAGTTTTTATAGGGAGTGGTTAAACTTACATTTCCAACGTGATTTAAAAGTTCCTGAAATGAGTTATAGGTAAAATATTCGGCAACCGAAACTCTGTAAAAATTATCAAGTAATTTGATCCCATCATTTTTTTCAATTTCTATGGAGGAATAATTCGTTTGGGTTTCTGAAAGGATCTGTCCGGTGGAATTATACTTTTTTTCAGAAACCAACTGTCCTCTCAGGTAATCGAGATTAGGAATGGGTCTCACAGGAGGCTGCAAGGCTAAGCTACCCTGATTGGGGTACTCAAGCGGAGATCTGAAGGTATAAACCGTTCTGCCATTATCTGTAATATTATCATTATTATCTCTTACAATCTGTTTTACGGTAACATATTTATACCCCACATCGGATCCCTGGGTTTTCTGAACAGGAAGGATATTATAATCTGTTTGTACATCAAATTGAGCGCTATACGTAATATCAGCATTGTATAATTTATTCCTGTAAGAATAACTATCCCCATAATTTGTAATAGGCTCCGGAAATACTAATGAACCACTACTTTTGTTAGAAGCATTGATATTTTTGTAGTCGTATATAAACTCTTTGGCCACAGCTCCTGTAGTGAGGGGGGTATCAAAATACTTAATATCATTAATTCTTAAACCGCCACCTTTTCGAATTACATAATCATTAAAAACACGTTCTTTTGTCTCCGCAGAAAAAACATAAGAAACGGGTTTGTAGGTTGGACCATGATTACCGCTTAAGGATGCATAATATGTTCCAGGTTCAAGTTCTACGGTTTCATTATTGAATTCAAAAATAGGTTCCTGTCCTGCACCAGAACCAGGACAGAATCCACCGCCGGTCTGTATGCATAATTGATAGGGAAACCCAGTGGTAAATACGGGTGGGGAAAAAGTGTTATTACCCAGCTTTTTGTAGATTTCCAGTTTCCAGTCAGAATACATTAAATTTCCTAACACGAGATACAGTTTAACTTTTTGCGCTGAGTTTATAGTAAAAAATTCAGCTTTTGCTGTAGGGCTAAATGAGTTTAAACCGGTAAGGTTAAAAGAATTATACAGATCAACCCATCTTCCTGTAATATCTTCCATTCCCATCCCATTATAATAATGGCTATAGTCATTGATTCCAAAATCAAAAACTACCTTTCCTTTTGTAGGATAGGTAATGGATTTAATGACATCGTTCGTTATAGAGTTAGAGTCATCCCCTCTGTAGTATCCCCAATTGTCTTTATTCAGAGCCCCTGTCGTTTTATTATATTCTAAAGTATATTCCTGATTTTGGTTATTGGGTGAAATTTTAGTCACCTTATTCAACATCATCTTTCTTAATACTGTTGGGGGCATTGTTCCTTGTTGATAATTTGTATTGGCATAGTCATAATCAAAAGTGTATTTCTCAGTATATTGAGTAGAGGCTTGCCCAGGATAATTAGACTGAATTGATTTTAATTTGTAAAGATTAAGGGGCTCAATATAATTAGAATCCTGCCTTCCTTTTTCGTAATTTAAATAAATTGTTCCTTTATCTATTATTTCAATGCTTGTTAATAAACTTGTACCGGTAGTGTTATTGATTGTTTGGGATTCAATGGCTCCGGGCATATTCCAATCTGGGTTCTGCAGAGTTCCCCCAACGGTGTTACTTGTATTGGTATAATTAATATTGCTTGCATATCTAAAAGTACGGGTGGTTGGCTCTTCAAATTTCACTAATGAGGAAAGCTCATATTTGAATAATGCTAAAACTATGTTATTTTGATCCGTAATTTTTGTAAGATGAAATGACGACCAATAATCATTAATTTCCTCATTTGCCTCAATGTTCGACAGTCCTGTTGTAAGTCCTGTTTTTATATTGGTAATTGACTTTTCTGACTTTTCCATAGGACTGAAAATATACTTGATCCCTTTATCATCTACAATCGTAAAGGAAGTAACTTCTCCAGTAGAATCATGATCAAAGGTAATCCTAAGATTATTTCTATCCAGTTTCTCAGCCTTGTAATTTCCTGCGGTATCTTTTACAATATAGAATCTTCCGGATTGACCCATAAAGTTATATTGAAAGAGGTCATATTCTGTGTCATACCGCCCCTGCCCTGCGAAGAATTTATAGTCATCCATATTTACAGGCTCATCATTCATTATTTTAAAAGTAGGATTATAAGTATGATTATAGATTCCGAATTTTGTTTTGGGAGGGCTTGAAAAGGCAATTGTTCTGTTCTTTTCATCGGCTCCACCACCTCGTATCGTTCTGGATATTGTTCCCCCAGCGATGAGGCTCCAGCCAAGGCCTGTTTCACCCGCTTTATCATCCGGTTTGGCGTTGAGAGGATGGTATTTAAGTTGGATATTGACAGGTACTTTTGAATTACTTGTCGGAATATTGAACAGAGGAATGCTTATATCAGGAATTCCTGTATAGTAACTGACAGGGACTTCTTCAAATTTCATCAGGTTATTTGAAGTAGGAGCCGCCGGAAACATCTGATTGATATCTCCAACATAACTTTTAGCAGCATCTCCGCCTGCAGAAGCCTGTCCCTTAAGCGCATGCCCCAAGAAGGCTGTTAATAAAATAACAGCTATTGTACTTTTTTTCATGATTCTTAGTTTTATTTCTTAATCAGCTTTGCATTGGCTGTTTTATTCGTATCTGTTTTTATAACCACTAAATAAGCACCCTGTACCAAAGCCTGTGTATTAATCTTGGTTACCTTATTCTTCGTTTTTATATTCTGAAGCTGTCTTCCACCCATATCATACAATAAAATATCTGCTTCCTTGAAGTCGAAACCGATTTCTACATAAGCATAGTCGGATACTGGGTTAGGATAGATTTTGATATCGTATTTCTCTATTAACTTATCAACCTGCTTGTCTCCCAGCTTGACGATCTTCCAGTTTTCTTTTCCCAATTCTTCGGCGCTCGTTCCAGCCAGAATAATGGAACCGTCTCTATTCAGTTTTAAGTCAGCTAACCTTTCTTCTCTCTTTCTGGATTCTCCGGTGATGTGTTTTCTCCACTGTTCATTACCATTCTCATCTAAATAAAGCATCCAGAAGGTTTCATCATCCTTTTCTATTCTTCCTTCTGCCTGAGTATAACCGCCTAATAAAATTCCTTTAGAAGATTTATCATCCGCTGAATGCAGTACACTCATGCTCATCAGAATATCTCTGTTTTTAAAATTGTAGGATTTCTGCCACTGCTCTTCACCTCTTTCATTCAAAGAGATTAGCCACAGATCCGTTCCTTCTTCAACACCTACCGTTTTGTTTCCGGATCTTTCTGATCGGGATTCTCCTCCGATAATAAATCCATTAGAAGTTAAAGAAAGGGTTCTGATGTGATCGTCTCCTTTTCCTCCAAAGTTCTTTTCCCATTCTACTTTTCCGTTTTTGTCTAATTTGACAATCCAATAGTCACCTTCACCAAAATTGCTGCTGGCTTTTGGCATCTGGCTAATGGCTGTTGAAGTGGCTGATCGTTGTTCGGATCCCGAAACCCGAACTTCGGAACTCCTTGAATACATTCCCAGTAAAACGCCTCCATCTTTTGTGGGAATCATTTTCTCCACTTCGTCTAAACCTTTTCCGCCTAAAATAAGTTGTGAAAGTTCTTTTCCGTCTTTATCAATTCTACTGATCCAAACATCTTTGGAACCATATCCTTTGGAAGAGTTCTGAACATTTCCGGCTACAAAAAATCCTAAGTCTGTTGTTTGAATAACAGATCTGGCTTCTTCATCAAAAGAGGTTCCGAGTGTTTTCTGCCACAATTCATCTCCAAACTCATTGATTCTGATCAGCCAGATGTCTGAACCGCCTTTAGAATCATCTTTTTTATCCAGTCCTTTTCCGGAATAGGAAGTTCCGGCTAATAGAAAACCACCATCCTGAGTGGTCACCGTAGCTGATAAATAGTCATGATTATTTCCTGAGAAGTATTTTTCCCAGACTTCCTGTCCCTGTTGATTCAATTTAATAAGATGGAAATCGTACCCATTGTTTTGCTTACTTCCTGAAGCTTGCTGCTTAGCGCTTTGAATAGAGCTTCCTGTAATAAGGTACTGCTGATCAATTGTAGTGGTCACCTGGCTTAAGAAATCCTGCGTTGAGGATTTGATATCTTTCTGCCATACAACCTCCTGAGCAGAAATACCTAAGACCGTGCATAAGGTCAATGCACTAAGATAGAGTTTTTTCATTCTCGTATTTATATTTGAGTTAGTGATTAGCTTTTTTTGCTTTGTAAATTTAATTATTTATCATGAATTGAATACTAAATAAACGATATTTAATAATAAAATCGACTTTTTGTTAAATATTTACTGCATAATAAAAAGTTTAAGAATTGATATGCAATAATAATTCATCATTACGACAAAATGTGCCGTGTTTTAAACTAAAAAATCCAATCATCAAAGAAATAAAATGCTTAATCAGTAAAAATGGATGAAAACATATAAGGAACATTATGAAAAATTGATCTCAAATATTAATGCACTGTTGATGTTTGGTGATGATTATATAGTTAACTATATAGTTTAAAATATTTTTATACCTTTGAAATCAAATAATTCAAAAATGGATGCTGATTTTATCAAACAAATGGGCTATAAAGCACTGGATTCCCGAATGAAGAGAATAAGTGATAAAATAGCCTATAGTGTCAAAAAACTATACAAGGATCACAAAATAGAAATAGAACCTCATTGGTATCTTGTTTTTATGCTTTTGAGAGACCAAGGGCAATTATCTATTGCAGAAATAGCAGAAGCGTTAGGGTACGCCCATCCTACCCTGGTAATAACGGTAAAAAATATGAATTCCAAAGGTTATCTTATTGTTGAAAAAGATCCGGCTGATAAAAGAAAGCAAATGGTATCCCTATCTCAAAAGTCAATTGAGATGATGCCTCAGTTTGAAATATTGTGGAACAGCTGTGAGGCCGCTATTTTAAAGTTAATTGATCATGACCTCGGAATTATTGAGTATCTGGACCGCATGGACGATGCACTGGAAAGAACGTCATTTTACTATCGATTTAAACAGGAATATAACAATCAAAACCAATAATCTTATGAAAAGTATAATAGCCTTAATTTTCTGTCTATTCTGTTTATCAGTATATGGAAAAGAGACCACCGTAACGGTAAGAGTGAAAGCTAAAGATGCCAAATTCATCGGAAGTTCTTTAGGAGGTGCTTATGTAATTATTCGTAATAAAACGAACAATAGTATTCTTGCAGAGGGCAAAACAGCGGGAAGTACGGGAAATACAGATTTGATAATGAAGTTTCCCAAAGAAAGAAATGCCATCATTACAGACGATGCAACGGCTAAATTTGTAGCCAGAATTAATATTGAAGATCCTACTTTTATCAGCGTTGAAGTTCTGTCTCCTTTCAACAGTAAACAGGCACAGTCTAAGGTTACTTCAGAAATGTGGCTTATTCCGGGAAAAGATATTATTGGGGAGGGAATCATCATGGAAATTCCCGGTTTTATCATCGATATTCTGAGTCCTCGAACTCATCAATATATTGCATTGAAATCCATCATTGGGAAACCTTTTCAGATTCAGGCTAATATTGTTATGATGTGTGGTTGTGTCATTGACAAAGGTGGTCTTTGGAATTCTGATACATTCGAAACCAAAGCCATCATTAAGCTAGATGGTAAAAAAATTGACGAAGTTGACATCAAGTTACGATCTACCAATCTTTTTGAAGGAAATTTTGCAATTTCCAAGCCAGGGAATTATGAAATTACTGTTTATGCTTATGATCCTATTACCGGAAACACAGGTGTAGATACGGTGAACTATGTTGTATTTCAATAAAAAATCAAAGTTTTTTTCAAATCTATGTATTGTGCATTAATCATACAAAGGTTGAATAGAAAGAAGCCAATGATTGTTATCTTTTTCATTACTCTACGTTTTAATGATCTATTCATTTGAGATATTCAAAAGTATTAATTAGTTTCTAAAGAATAGCGCCACCTATAAATAAGTGGCGCTATTTTTATAAAAAAGGGTAATCATTATCTGTGATCCCAGAGAAAAGATACTTTGTAAAGTGACGCTTAGGTCTCACTAGATTTTCCTTATGAATTAACCTTTCAAAGATTATTGCTTAATTACTTTTACAGTTTTCACAAAGTTGTTGGCTGCATTCACTTTTATCAGATAAACTCCTGATGGGAAAGCAGAAACATCGATCATTCCTTTAGTAGCGTTGATCTCTTTCGTAAGAACCTGCTGGCCTGCCATATTGAAAACAGTTAACAGAAGAATCTTTTGATCAAACGAAACCGTAAGAATGTCACGTACAGGATTTGGGAAAACTTTCAGTTGATCTCTCTTTACTGAAACATCCTCAACCTGTAAGTTAGCACTTGTAGGACAACCAACAGGGGTGAAAATTTTTCTTGATATAAGCGTTCCATCACCTACCTGACCTGAATTATTAGGACCCAATGCTGCTAAAAACCCATTATTATTTATAACAAGTCTGTTATACATATTGGCAGCGATGCTTTTGGTATCAGTAGCGGTTCCTATTTGTACCGGAGCATTTCTGCTGGTTGAGGTTCCGTCTCCCAATTGTCCATTACTATTCAGACCCCATGCCCAAAGAGTTCCGTCTGTTCTTATTCCCACAGAAGAATGAAGATAATCAGCATTTACACTCTTCCAGTTGGTTGCGGTACCAATTTGTGTAGGAATAATTTTATCGCTTTGGGTTGCGTCTCCTAACTGACCATACTGGTTACCTCCCCATGCCCAAAGAGTTCCATCTGTTTTAACTCCTACCGAATGATAAAATCCTCCGACAGCAACTTTCCAGTTGGTTGCAGTTCCAATTTGTGTAGGAACAGATTTATTACCTAGTGTTCCATCTCCTAATTGACCAAAACTATTCCATCCCCAAGTCCAAAGTGTACCGTTGGTTTTTACAGCAATAGTATGTGATACTCCAGGAGCCATACTTTTCCAATCATTGGCAGTTCCGACTTGTGTTGGGGTAATTCTATCGATTACTGTTCCATCTCCTAATTGTCCGTAATTATTCAGACCCCACGCCCAAAGAGTTCCATTGGATTTTAAGGCTACTGTAAAATTATCACCATTGGCAATACTCACCCAGTCTGTTTCGGTTCCGATTTGGGTAGGACTCATTTTGTTGACCATCGTACCGTCTCCTAACTGACCATACTGGTTACCTCCCCATGCCCAAAGAGTTCCATCTGTTTTGACTGCCACTGTATGATACATCCCGTTCGATACTTTCAGCCAATTATTTGAAGCTCCTATTTGTACAGGGGCTTGTTTTAAGATTCCACTACCATCTCCAAGCTGTCCAAAGGAATTGCTTCCCCATGCCCATAATGTTCCATCTGTTTTGATTCCTGAAGAATGACTGTATCCTGAACTCACGCTTTCCCAACAGCCCGTTGTACCTGCAGGAAGTGTTGTAAAGGAACCTCCATATTCCCAATTGCTTTGACTGGTTCCACATTTAGAGGCAACCCACCAATAGTAAGTGGTATTTGGCAATAGATTGGCCAGGTTAGCTGTTGTAGAAACAGCGGCTCCATCTGCCCCTCCTAAAACCGGACTCATATTGTATAGATATACATATCCTCCGCTAGGAGCAGTTGTTGGTGCCACCCAGTTAAGAGTAGCGGCTGAAGAAGTGATCCCCGAAGTATACAACTGACTTGGAGAAAGACAGATTACACTACTACATGCAATGGAAACAAGCCCGTTCTTTTGAACAGTAGTACCATCTCCTAACTGACCTGCTTCATTAGCACCAGCTGCTTTCAGGAAGCCATCATTGTTTAATGCTAAAGTATAGTATCCTCCTCCAGAGATCAGGATAAAGTCGTTCGCATTTGATACAGAAAACGAGTTTGAGGTATTATTCGTTGTACTGTTTGCCAGCTGACCGAAATAATTGTACCCAGAAGCAATCATATTTCCGGCAGTTGTTATCGCTATTGTATGATGCCCTCCTGCATCAATACTCTGAATTCCATCATAAACAAAGGCTGGTGTTGATTTGTTTACATAAGTACCATCACCCAGTTGTCCCTGGCTATTATCTCCCCAGGTATAGAGAATTCCATTGGTCGTTTTTGCTACGGAATGCATAAAGCCAGCTGAAACATCTGCCCAAGTACTATTGGTTATAATTTGGGTAGGGATATTTTTATTAACCGTTGTACCATCACCTAACTGACCGTATTGGTTACTTCCCCATGTCCATAATGTTCCATTGGTTTTTACTGCAAGAGAGAAGTCAGTTCCTGCTGCTAAACTCTTCCAATTTGTTGCTGTACCTATTTGTACAGGTGCGTTCTTATTGGTATTGGTTCCATCACCCAGCTGCCCGGAAAGATTACTTCCCCATGCCCATAGTGTTCCGTTTACTTTGATAGCCAAGGCATGTGTCTTACCTGCTGCAATATCTAGCCAGTCGGAATTCATACCTATCTTCGTTGGAGTCAATACATTGGTACTCGCTCCGGTTCCTAACTGTCCTGCTGAGTTATATCCCCAAGACCAAATCGTACCGTCTGTTTTTAATCCAATTGAATACTGAGCACCTCCAACAATTTTTTTCCAGTTATTATCTGTACCAATCTGAACAGCAATATTTCTATTGGTAACTGTTCCATCACCTAATTGGCCATATTGGTTACTTCCCCATGCCCATAATGTTCCATCTGTTTTGATTCCTAATGAATGAGTTTCACCTGCATAAACAGTCTGCCAACAACCTGAAGGAGGAAGTGTTGTAAATGAACCTCCAGGTACCCAGCTGCTTTGGCTAGAGCCACAATTAGTCGCCACCCACCAATAATAGGTAGTATTAGGTACCAGATTGGTAATATCTGCTGATGTAGAAATTGTATTTCCATTAGGACTTCCCATCGTTGAAGAAGTACCATAAGCATATATATACCCTCCGGTAGGTGCTGGTGCTGAAGCGCCCCAGTTCAGCGTAGCTGTCGTAGAGTTTATATTGGACGTTGATAACTGACTTGGAGGATTACATGGAATACAAGTAATAGAAACCAATGTATTCCTCTGAATTGTTGTACCATCTCCTAATCTTCCTCCATCATTATTTCCAGATACTTTTAAGAAACGATCGGTATTTAAAACTAATGTATGCGTTGCTCCTGCGGAAACTACTGCATTATCAATATCGTTTCCTACAGCAACCCAAGTTGAGCTGTTAGTCGTTGTATTATTTCCCAACTGACCAAAATTATTGGCACCACAAGTATATAATTTTCCGTCTGTAGTAACTACAGCGGTATGATTTGCCCCTGCCGCTATACTTTTAGTAGAAGAATATGCAAAAATAGGAGTTGACTTATTGGTATTGGTACCATCACCAAGTTGACCTCTGTCATTTCTTCCCCAGGTATAAGCAGATCCTCCATTATTTCTTGCTACAGCGTGAGTGTATCCTGCTGAAACTTCTACCCAGCTTACAGATGTTCCTATCTGTGTAGGCAGGATTCGATCTGTTGTTGTACCGTCTCCTAACTGTCCATAATTGTTTAAACCCCATCCCCAAAGAGTACCTGAAGTTTTTATTGCCAAAGAAAAATTATCACCTCCGGTAATGTTTTTCCAATCGGTTGCGGTTCCTATTTTCGTAGGTACTGTTTTATTTAAAATGGTACCGTCGCCTAATTGTCCGTTTCCATTATTTCCCCAGCCCCAAAGGGTACCGTTTGTTTTGATGGCTAAAGTGTGATTATTCCCGCTGCCAATATCAGCCCAGTCTGTAGCGGTCCCAATTTGTACTGGTACATTTGTACTCGTAGTGTTTCCATTTCCTAATTGACCAAAAGAGTTGTATCCCCAAGCCCATAGTGTTCCATTGGTTTTCAATCCGATTGAATACTGAGCACCAGTTACCACTTTTTTCCAGTTGGTATCTGTACCAATTTTCGTTGGAACTTGTCTGTCGGTATTTGTTCCATCACCTAACTGCCCATCGCTATTCGTTCCCCAAGTCCAAAGGGTGCCGTCTGATTTTACTCCTGCGGAATGGTTACTTCCTCCAGAAACATTTTGCCAGCAGCCTGCAGGAGGTAATGTCGTAAAAGATCCTCCAGCTACCCAATCACTCTGCGTAGATCCGCAATGAGATGCTACCCACCAATAATAGGTAGTGCTTGGTAATAGATTGGTTGCTGTTGCTATTGTAGAACCGGCAGTATTGATCGTACTGCTGCTACTTGCTACATTTGATGAAGTACCATATTTGTACATATATCCTCCCGCAGGTGATGCTGCTGGTGCTACCCAGTTAAACGTAGCCGCGGTAGAACTAATATTGGTAGCTGATAACTGGCTTGGAACAGGACAGTCTGTAGGACAAGCTATCGCTGCTGGTATCTGTATATTAGCCTGATATCCAGTTGTACCATTACCCAATTGACCAAAATTGTTATATCCCCAAGTATGTAAAGTCCCATTATTGTTTATAGCCATCGAATGATAATCTCCTGCTGAGATACTGTACCAGCTGTAGGATACTCCAATACGTTTCGGTGCAGTTCTGTTAGCGTAAGTACCATCACCTAACTGAGCTTCATTATTTCTACCCCAAGCCCAAAGTGAACCATCGGTTTTAATAGCCAGTGAGTGGTCTGTATAAGTATCAATATCTCTCCAATTGGTTTCTGTACCAATTTGTGTAGGTACGTTTTTATTAGTGGTAGTTCCATCACCTAATTGACCGTAGGTATTAATTCCCCAAGACCAAAGGGTGCCATCTGTTCTTACTGCTAAGGTGTGCCCTAGAGCAGCTTTTATCTTTTTCCAGTTAGTAGCCACTCCGATTTGTGTTGGTACCAGAACATTGGTAGTATTTCCATTACCTAACTGACCATCTGCATTATACCCCCATGTCCAAAGAGTGCCATCCGTTTTTAAAGCGACTACGTTTTCTCCTACAGTAGACACAGCCTCCCAGTCAGCTGCAGTACCTATTTGTGTCATACTTGATTTACTAACCAAAGTACCATCTCCCAAAGCCCCATTACCGTTACGTCCGCAAGCCCAAAGGGTACCGTTTGTTTTAATAGCCAATGTGGTTTCATATCCCACTGTTACACTTTTCCAATCGGTAGCCGTACCCACTTGCTTAGGTACAAAAATGGCTGAATTATTACCATATCCCAATTGTCCGGAATTATTGAAACCCCATGTCCATAGAGTACCATCTTTTCTTAAACCGGCAGCATGTTGTCCACCTGAGACTACATTCTTCCAATTCGTGGCAGTACCAATTCTTTTTGGCATATTATAATTCACATTGTTACCTTCTCCCAAGTTTGAGCCATACCCCCAGCCCCAAAGGGTACCATCTGGCTTCACAGCAAAACTACGTGAACCACCGGCCTCTATTTCATTAAAACAGCCTGAGAAAGGAAGTGTTGTAAAACTTCCTCCCGGCACCCATATAATATTGGTTCCACATCTAGAACCTATCCACCAATAATAAGTAGTTGAAGGTAATAAATTCGTTATGTTTACTGTTGTAGAAACTGTATTACCATTTGAGCTACCCATTGTTGAAGAAGTACCATAAGCATATAAATACCCGTTACTAGGCGCGGATGCAGCAGGGAACCAATTAAGATCAGCATCCGTAGCAGTCACGTTAGCAGTATACAATTGGCTTGGAGGAGTACAGTTTGAAGTACAGACAACAGGAGTTAGGGTATATCTGTAAGTAGTAGTACCATCCCCTAATTGCCCCGCCTGGTTAGTTCCGCTTACCTTCAGAAAAGCATCGTTATCCAGTACTAAGCTAAAGTCAGAAACCATAGAGTTACCAATTAATTTATAATTAGTAGCATTTCCTACAGTGATCCAGTTTTTCTTATCTACACCAGTACCATCACCCAACTGTCCACTATCATTAGCACCGGAAGCAATTAAATTTCCGGTTGTTGTTATAGCCAGAGTATGACTTACTAATGCACTAACACTTTGAACTCCATTACGTACGAGATTCGGTGTCGTTCGGTCAGTATTGGTATTATCACCAAGCTGCCCTTTATGATTTCGTCCCCAAGTGTAAAGCTGCCCATTGGTATTTAATGCTGCAGCATGAGAATATCCTGCTGAAATGCTAGCCCAGTTTGTGCTTGTTCCAATTTGTATAGGATTAAGTACTATTGTTGTGTTACCGCTATTCAGCATTCCAAAACTATTAACTCCCCAGCCCCAAAGGGTACCATCTGTTTTTATTGCAAAAGATAAACTTTCTCCTAATGATATGCTCTTCCAATTGGTTAATGTTCCGATTTGTGTAGGTACGGTTTTGTCTGTATAAGTTCCATCACCCAGTAAAGTACCATAGCCCCAGCCCCAAAGGCTGCCATTGGCTTTTATACCCATTGTATGTCTAGTTCCAGCAGAGATATCTACCCAGTCGGTAGCCGTTCCGATTTGTGTAGGAACGTTTCTGTTAATTGTAGTTCCGTCTCCTAGCTGGCCTATACTGTTACCTCCCCAGGCCCATAATGTTCCATCTGTTTTTATAGCTACCGAATAGTCTATCCCAGCAGCTACTTTTTTCCAGTTATTGGCCGTACCTATCTGTACGGAAACATTTCTTTGAATAGTCGTCCCATCTCCCAATCTACCATAACCATTTGAGCCCCAAGCCCAAAGAGTACCATCTGTTTTTATTCCTAAAGAATGGGTAGAGCCCGAAGAAAGACTCTGCCAGCACCCTGCAGGGCCAGGAGCCTGTACATCAATAACATTTTTAAAAGCAGGTCCCCACGTACCATTGCTATCTTTAACACGAATATTAAAAACGTGCAATCCAACGGATGGTAAAGCAATTCCTGTCTTTACCAATTGCTCATAAGAGCTGTCAAAATTACCGTCAGCGGCCAGAACTGCTGTTCCGTTTCCTGCTCCCGGATCTGTATCCCAGAAATATTCAGCCTGTGTAAGCGATAGAAAAGGCAGCTGATTTTGCTGAACATCAATAACGTTCGTAAAAACCGGCCCCCAGGTTCCATTACTGTCTTTGACACGGATGCTTAATTTATGTAAACCATTGCCAGGTGCCGAAACTCCTGTTTTGGTCAATTGTTCAAAAGCACTGTTGAAACTTCCGTCGGTAGCCAAAACAGCAGTTCCATTTCCTGCTCCCGGGTCAGTGTCCCAAAAATACTCGGCCTGGCTTACGTACGTTTGTGCCCAGCACAACGTGACCATAAACAAAGCGATTATACTATAAATATATTTATTCATCTTATTGTATGATTAAGAATTATTTAGAGAAACCCGATCCAATGACGTTCAAAGTACCATTATTGATGGTTCTCGGAGTTACCAGATAGTTGATCTGAGGTTTGGCTCCACTGTCTGCAGGCCAGTAATTCGCCCAGCTGTTGGAACCTCCATAATGTCCGGCATCATTTCTGGTTAAATCTAAATCTGTATACATTACATCAGGATTTCCTGCGTTTACATTCATCCCTGTTACGGTGTATGCTGTGTTATCAAAATTCATATTCACTGATCCGGAGTTGTTATTTTGGATAATTGTTCCTTCGGTTACAAACGGATTGGTAAATACATTGTAGTTTGCCGTTACGGTTGCGATATTATTGTTTTTAATACAGACATTCGTGGCTCCTACCACAAAAGAAGCTGCATTATTCATCATGGAAATATTTCCGGTGTTTCCGGTACTTAAGTTGATAAAAAATGGAGCGATATCTCCCCCATTCGGATCGTAGATGGTGTTATTAATGATCTCGTTATTACCTCCTGTTTTAATAGCATAAACAAATACTCCACGGCAAAAATTATTATAAAGTTTAAAATTATAATTGGATTGTGAATGAGTTATCCCGAAACTTGCTGCATTCCCATACACTTCTACATCCGAGGGAGCGAGACTGGTATCCGCAGTGGTAGAGTTGACAGAAATCGACTGTGCTTTATTTGCCGTAACTCTTCCGTGAGAAAAATTAATTTCCCCGGATACTACAGAACCAGAAATATTGGTAGTAGTGTTGGCCTGGTTGGTAATAACCTTATTTAAATAACAATTGTAAAGGTTTATCGTAGTTCTTCCCCCTGTTGTAGGCCCACTGGCCACTACGTTATAAATAGTAAAATTTCCTGAGCTCAGATTACTGATCGTTACTACCCTTCCGGCAGCCGGATTGATGGTAACTGTTCCCTGAATAAAATATTTATTATAACTGGTTTCAGAAACAAAAGTTAAAGATTTGTTGATGGTAATATTTTCTACATAAGCAGTCCCGTTCGTTTTGGGCTGAATAATAATCCGGTCTCCATCGGACGCTGCGGTAATCGCTGCACTTACTGTAGAATAAGCTCCACCTGCTCCGGCATTTCTCACATAAAGATCGGCTGCAAAAGCCATCGTGTTGAATAAACCTGTTAAGACAATGATAAGTAATTTTTTTGTCATAATAGTGTAAAAATTAAATGGTTTTAATACTGAGTATACTTTGATTTTTTGAGTTACTGTGCTTCAATTCAATAGTATCCGAGCTCCATCAAAAATGATCAGAATATGGAAATTCTGTTCAAAATCGATTGAGTTCGTGCAAAACAAGAGATATCATCAATGAATAAACATTGATGTTAAAAGTATTTTCATGAATCCTATAGTGTTGTAGCATGGTAACTGAGACAACAGCATATTTTCGTCTATATTGCTAAAGTATATTTTCTATATTCTTAATAAAGAGCCGAATACTTATCATTTCATTATTAGATATGTCTTCGCCTGATGACAGAAAATAATTCTAGAAGCCCTATTCGTTAATACGATATGGGGTTTTCAATAATTCTGAAAAGTTTACTATTGTAGATTAATTGTTGGAAACAATTAGTTTTGTTGAATGGACAAAGTGTTTTTTTTTCTCATGGTTGAATTAGTTTTCAATGTTAGTTTTTGGTTTTTAGTTTTTTGGTGAAAACAATATTATCATCAATAATGATTTTATATTGCAGAATGCAAAAGTATGTCTTTCTGATGGATTCATCAAATTGTTCATCAAAAAATAATATTATATTTATTTCTGATTCATCTGTTTTGTTTGCAATAAATCAGTCTGATACAGGTTTAAAAACCATTTGGGAACAATTATGAAATCAGCAATTACAGATACATATTAATAAAAGATTGTAAAGCTCTCGACCTTGGCCCGTCTTTTCTAAATACAAGTACGGTATTCATGGTTCCTAACTGCCTGTTGAGTCTGTAATTTTTAATTTTTCTTCCTGTATAATGTTCTTCGAGAATCTCTTCCGGCAACATACTGATTCCCCATCCTGCTTCAACAAAATTGATAATCCCTTCAATAGAATTCACCACCGTACTTTTGTAATTGAGAATGCCTTTATGACTCAGCCAGGATTCTAATCTTTCTCTAAAAATACAGCCTTCGTCAAAAACGACAATCTTTAATGGCTCTTTTTCAAGCAATGTCTGAAGCTGTGGTCCCTTTGATGATGTTAAAATAACAAGCTGCTCTTCTTTAATAGAGATCTTTTCAAGTCCATTGATGTTAATAGGAGCAGAAACAAAGGCTGCATCCAGACTATAATTTAAGACATCAAGTATAAGTGAGTTTCTGGTATCTGATTTAAATTCCAGTTCAACATCCGGGTATTTCTCTTCAAAAACACGATATATTTCCGGAGCTTTTAAAGCCATAGTTGTTTCTATACATCCAATTTTAAGAGAACCTCTGATATGTTCTGTACTTTGAATTGTACGTTTTGCTTCCTCCATCAAATGCTGGATCTGTTTACAGTATTCCATAAGAATCATGCCTTCAGCAGTAAGCTCTACTTTGCGGGAGGTACGTGAAAAAAGTTTTGTATTAAACTCTTCTTCAAGACTTTTTATCCGTGCAGTAACGTTGGACTGAACGGTAAACGTGACGGTAGCTGCTTTTGTAAAACTTCCCGTATCTGCAACGGCTTCAAAAATTTTCAAATCGTTTAGATTCATTTTCATTAATCATTAAAAGTGATTACAATGATTACAATTAATCGTTTTTAATAATCAAATATCCGTATTAATTTTGACATCACAAAAAATAAATAAAAATGATAATCAGACAAATCATTACCATGCTGTCAATTGGTTTACTATCCAACCAAATGATGCATGCACAACTTAATCAAAAATTAACTTTAAATCCTCATGTTATGGAAAACCAGACCATTCACTATCGCAACACAAAAGTAGAAGGGCTCAATGTATTTTATAGAGAAGCAGGTCCTAGTGATGCTCCTACCCTGCTTCTCCTGCATGGATATCCGACTTCGTCTCATATGTTCAGAAATCTCATTCCCTTATTAAGTAAAAAATACCATGTCATAGCTCCGGATCTTCCTGGTTTTGGCTATTCGGATGCACCTGACCACCAACAGTTTTCTTATACATTTGATCACCTCACCAATGTCGTTCAGGGTTTTATTGATCAGTTGGAAATAAAACGTTTCGCGGTCTATATATTTGATTACGGCGCACCAGTAGGATTACGTCTCGCTATGAATAATCCTGAAAAGATTACCGGCATTATCTCTCAAAATGGGAATGCCTATAAAGAAGGACTTAGCAATGAATGGGATCCTATACAAAAATATTGGAACGACACTTCAGAAGCAAACAGACTGGCATTAAAAGGTTTTGTTTCTAAGGAAGCTACAACTTTTCAGTATTATCATGGAGTTTCTGATCCTTCTTTAATTGCTCCCGAAACCTATACTCTTGATCAAAAATTTCTAGACAGACCCGGTAATATTGAAATACAGCTGGACCTGGTAAAAGACTACAGAACGAATGTAGCGCTATATCCTCAATTTCATACATATTTTAGAAAATATCAGCCCAAATTACTACTCGTATGGGGAAACAAAGATCCCTATTTTCTTCCTGAAGGAGCCAAAGCTTATCTGAAAGATCTTCCAAACGCCAAACTTAAGTTCTACGATACCGGTCATTTCGCACTGGAAACGCATGCCACAGAAATAGGAGCTGAAATATTTGAATTTATGGGAACCCTACCCAAGTAATTCTCATAAAAAACAAATGAATGTTTAATGTTGAAAGTAATGATCATATCTGGATAAAGAATCAACTTTATCAGGCAAAGTTATACTTTCCATGTATCATAGAATCCGGGCCACTATCAAAGATATTGGTCCGGATTCTAAATTCTAAATATATGATTATCATCACTCTACAAAATATTTTTTCTTTGAATCTTTCATTGCTGCAATTTTTATCCGTTCGATCCTTTTTTTTCGGTCATCATGATTCATTACCTGCAAAGGCCCTATATAATCATTGCTAAAAGATGAAATTACACAATAGCTTTCTGATCTGACCATTTTTAGTTATTTTTACCTCATAATATGTAAATAATATATGAAAAAAATCGTATTTGCAGGAATAATTACCCTAGGAGGATTTTTAACAGCAAAAGCACAGTGTACCACTATAACCAAACTTACAGAAAATTTTGATAGCTGGAAGGAGATTAATAAATGCTGGACTGCTCAGGCAGGGAAAGCAATGCTTTATGCAGGTGACAAAAAAATCATATTTTACTCGATGAATGATCCAAGAGAAAATATGTATTTGGTAACTCCAAAAGTGAAAGCGGGGAACTATACATTAACTCTTGATGCTTCAGACAACGGAGGAGAAACTACATTGGAGCTTTTCTCAGTAGATAACGCATCTGATACTAAATCTTATGCTTCTATTGCTAAAGCTTCGAAGATAACAGGTGCTAAAAAAACATATAACATATCTCTTAAAAAAGATACCCATCTAGGTTTCAAGGTTTTGTTGAATGGAGTTCATCAGGCCGTGTATCTGGATAACTTGTCTTTACAGCCTAAAAAATAATTCGTTTATCCTGAACCAGTTTAAACAGAATTATCAATAAATATAAAAGAGCATCATTAGTTTTAATGACGCTCTTTTTATATGATAAGGAAGTTAAAAACCTGTTCTAAAGGTAAAAATCTGAATTATTTTAATGTAGAATTCGTTTGTTGAACAAAATCATTCCATTCTTTATTCAGATGTATCAGAGCTTTTTTCTTTTCAGTTTCGCTTAGAGAAGAATAATTAACAGAGTTGAAAACAAGCTTCTTCAATGCTTTCACATCCAATTCCCAATATACAAAAGCCACCCAGAAATCATAGCTAAGGCCTTCGTATCCATATACTGATGGATCATCACTATTGATAGAACACTGTATTCCGTTGCTTAACAGAACTCTTGCAGGATGATTTCTCAAATCACTCACATATCCCAGAACCTGATTACTGATGGGGCTTACTTCCGCCAATTTGTTCTGCTTCCTGATCAGTTCCATTGTTTTTGGAAAGTAGATTAAATTCAGCCCGTGGCCAATTCTTTGGTTGTTTAATAATCCTATATCCAGAATATTTTTATTAAAAACAGAAGTACTTTCTCCGGCATGAAGAAAAAGAGGCATTCCTACTCCGTACTTTTTCGTCAGCTCATTTAAAGTTCCCCAGTTTTTCTGAAATGAATTGATTCTATTCCCTGCAGCCTCATCCGCAACAAGATCAAAACCTGAAATAACATCCGGAAACTCTTTCTTCAATTCAAAAGCTGTTATAAGCTGTTCTTCTATTTTTGGGGAATCTAAAAATTTAAAACTGGAATAAATCAGCTTCATCGTAAACTCCGGATATGACTGATGCATTTCTTTAACAACATCCTGCAAATCTGTAACAGAAGTTTTTAAAGGATATTTGCCATGCTGAAAATCATAAAGCTCTTCAAAAATAAATCGGATTTCCACGTTTTGCACCTTGTCTTTTGCCAGGTCCTGAAAACCTTTCAGGTAATATTGTTTAAAGAACGGACGGTAGGACAGCAAAAGGCTTATGCGTTTAAAACGTTTTTCAAATTCAATCCAATAATCCGAATAATCACAAAGCTGATCGCGTTTGAGAATCAGAAGTTCCTGCAGTTCTTTTTCAAATTCAGGATGGGAAGATAATTTGTCTTTCAGATTTACGAATCCTTTTGGAACTTCTCTCTCTTTGAAAAAGCCCAATTGTCCGAAAATAAAGTCCTTGTTATCCTCCTGATCATAAACATAACATTCTTTATATCCTTTCGCTGTAGAAATAACCCACTTTACATCGGTTATCCCTCCGCTATGAGTGTGAAGCAGACTTCCTTTGGGCATTGCCTGTATAACCTCAAATAACTTACTGCTTTCGATGAGTGATTTTAATTGGGTAAAAGAGTGATTATATAAAGGGATTTTCTGTTTTTCAGTTTCAGCAAGAAATTGCTTTCTTATCTGCTGTAATTTGTTATCCAATGTTTTTTCAGCATCAGACAGCTTAAGATCAGCATCAAAAGCAACGGCTTCATTTTCCTTTTCTGCCTGCAGCCAATTTTGCTGGTAGGTAGATTTTTCAACAGTTTTATTTTGAGCCCAAAACCAGGGAGATCCCAAAAGTAAAACATAAGTAAGGTATTTTTTCATCATATATGGGTTGTATTTGTATCAGCGATTAAGCATAATCGCTGTAAGAGTAGTTCACAGAAGCAAAAAATGTGCAAAAGAAAACTATTTCAAAAATAGATTATTTTTTTCGTGTAAAAGAACTTCGAATGATACAATCATTTTGCGCGGCAAAGTAATGAAAAAGTCTACAAAAACAATAGACTTTTAATGTTAATTTTTATTTATTGTTAAAATGATCATTAAAAAAATATTTCAAATATTTAATTTTAAAACAATAAACAACTGATTAATAAATAATTACACCATAAAACTTATCTTAAAATCAAATACCCTACTAAATTAGTAGACTTATATGATTTATCTCATATGTTATATTAATAGCGTTTTGTGAATTATTAAATACTTTTGACACAGTTAAAAAAAACATAAAATTTATTCTCATGAATAAGAACTACTTTGATTCTTACCTATGCATCATCATGGCTCCGGTATCTGCTCAGAAAGAAATTTCCGCAGACTGCGACCTTTCACTACACCACTCTATTTCTCAAAATATGTGTTTTGATATGATGTGCAGCATGATGATGTTCTAACCTTCGAAAGAAAGACATCCATTGCTGTAGGAATTAAAGCCAATAAGCTTACAACTTGTTGAATCCGGGAGAGTCTCCTGTACAATTTTAAACATTCCATCTTACGATAACCTCCCCGAAAAAGGAGGCAGAGATTTGCTATTCCTGTGCAGAAAGATCAGCAGTAATCCACCTTTAATTTTAAACCTAGATTAATATAATGAAAAAGAAACAATGCAAACTTGGTGTATTGGCCCTACTGCTATTTGCGGAATATGGGTTTGCACAGAGTAAAGACAGTCTTTCCAACGAAACCTCCATCAAAGAAGTGGTGGTGGTAGCTTTCGGAAAGCAGAAAAAAGAAGAAATAACAGGTTCTGTACAATCTTTAAAAGCCAAAGATCTGTCCAGCCTTCAAAACGGAAATGTACTGCAGGGAATTGGCGGTAAAGTAGCGGGAGTACAGGTAATCTCATCGGGTCAGCCGGGTTCACAGCCCACGATCAGAATGAGAGGAATTGGTTCCATTAATGCGTCCAGCGATCCGCTGATTGTATTGGATGGCATCCCTTACAGCGGAAACCTCAACAGTATTGCAGCGTCAGATATTGAAAGTATATCTTTCTTGGAAGATGCTTCCTCCAATGCTCTATATGGTTCCAGAGGAGCTAACGGAGTCATCATTGTGAATACTAAACGAGGTAAGAATAAAGGGTTAAGCATTGATGCTGATATCAGAACCGGAGTTAACTTCAGATCTATAGAAGATTATTCGGTTTATACGTCTCCACAAGATTATTATACCGCTTATTACAACAGAGCCAGAATTGGAGAAATAGCGCGACTAAAACAACCGGGGGCCGTTCCTTCAGGAGCCAGTCCTCATGATGTAGGTCTTACCGCTTTGAATAAACTGGGATATGATGCTTACAATGTTCCTTTCAGTAAGTTGATTGGAAAAGACGGTACTTTCAACAAGGACGCGCAATTATTGTATCAGGACGACTGGAAAAAATTGCTTTTCAGACCGGCTTTGAGACGGGAAGCCACCGTTGGGATCAATGCTAATAGTGATCAGGTAAAATCTTACACTTCCTTAAATTATCTGGATGATAAAGGGTATCTCATCTCTTCAGGATTTGAACGGTTTGGAATCAGGTCCAATGTAGACTACTCTATTACTTCAAAATTAAAATTAACAAGTGCCCTGTCCTATACTTACAGCAAGCAGGACTTCGGAGAAACAGGTGGCTTTTCCAATCCTTTTCAGTTTGCGAGAAATATAGCACCTTTCTATCCTGTGTTCTTAAGAGATAACAATTACCAAAGGCTTTACGATATTCATGGAGACGCATTATACGATTATGGAGACGGGCAAGGTCCTAACGGAAGCACAAGATCCTATGCCGTTTTTGAAAATCCTGTAGGAAATCTTCAGAAAAATAAATCTCAGACGGTTAATAACATCACCAATATCAATCTCGGATTAAATTATGAGATCATCAAAGGGCTGGATTTTACCTATAATTTTGGAGCGTATCTTGAAAATGTAAAAAATCTTCAATTTGGAAATACAGAGGGAGGAACATCCTCATCGGTAGGAGGTACAATATCGCAAGGTTCTACATTCAGATATACTTTGAATCACCAGCAATTGCTTACCTATCAGAAGAAACTGAACAAACATAATTTCAATATTCTTGTAGGACATGAACTCAATAAAATAAAGAATGAAGGCTTTTCCGGTTCAAAACAACAGCTTTTGCTGCCGAACTCAGCCTCTTTTGACAATGCTGTAAAAATAACAGAATTGTCAGGAAACGGTTATACCTATGCTGTGGAAGGCTACTTCTCAAGATTGCTTTATAATTATGACGGAAAATACTTTTTCAACGCCAATATAAGAAGAGATGGTTCTTCTGTTTTTTCTCCGGAAAGCAGATGGGGAAATTTTTATGGATTGGGACTGGCATGGAATGTTGCAAAAGAAAATTTTCTGAAGGATAACACAGTCATCAATTCTCTGAAATTAAAAGCTTCTTATGGGCAGCAAGGAAATGACAATATCCTTTTGGATGGGTCCAACAGAGATTACTATGCGTATCAGGACATCTACGGTATCAATAATTTCGGAGATGGAAAACCCGTTTTATCACTGAAAAAACAGGGAAATAAAGATCTTAAATGGGAAACCTCCAAAAATCTGAATGCAGGGTTTGAACTTTCTATTTTAAAGAACAGAATAACGCTGAATGCCGATTATTTTGAACGAAAAGTATCGGATATGATCTATGCTCTGCCATTACCTCCATCCAATGCCGGTTCCTACGTGAAATACGGAAATATAGGTGATATGACCAACCGCGGAGTACAGGCTAGTATTAACGTAGATATTTTCCGTACAGAAGATTTCCAGTGGAATGTGTACGCCAATGCTACTCATTATAAAAATACCATTACAAAATTACCCGCCGAACAAAGAAATACAGGACTTGTAACAGGACTATTTATTCTGACTGAAGGAGGAGACCGATACACTTACTATCTTAAAGAGTTTGCCGGTGTGAATCCTGAAAATGGGGATGCTTTATGGTATCGCACCACCATAAATCCTACAACCCAAAAGGAAGAGAAAACCATTACCAACAACTATAAGGAAGCGACAGATTATAATACCGGAAAATCCGCCATTCCAAAAGTATATGGAGGATTTGGAACTGACGTAACTTTTAAACGTTTTAACCTAGCTGTGAATTTCGCCTACCAGTTTGGTGGATATGGGTATGATGATATCTACAGAAGTCTGTTCCATTCAGATACCTACGGTTCCAATTATTCTACTGATCTGAGCAAAACCTGGACTCCGGAAAATCCGAATGCAGAACTGCCACGAGTAGATCTTACTTCCACCAATCAGAATGGAAATTCTACACTGTATCTTATAAAATCAGACTATATAAGCCTTCAGGATGTGAGTTTATCTTATCAACTGCCGGATGCATTTGCCAGACAAGCAGGGCTATCCGGATTAAAATTATATGTTACAGGAAACAACCTTTACTTATGGTCCAAAAGAAAAGGATACGACCCGAGAGCGTCTTTAACAGGAGTATCTGATCCTTACAGATATTCTCTGCTATCCAGCGTTTCTCTAGGTTTTAAACTAACATTTTAAAAGAAAACAATGAAAAAAATAAAATACTTTATAGCACTCGCCGGTATTAGCCTCCTAGCCCAAAGCTGTGCCAATGATCTGAATACTTTGCCGGAAGGAAATATATCCGGAGAACAGCTGAATGAAGACCAGTCTAAGCCAGAAAAAATTCTGGGTGGAATTTACCTTGATCTAAGAAGCAACGGAGCCGGAGGAACAACAGTACACTCTGATTTCGGGATTATGGGAATAAAGGCTGGAGCAGACCTGATGTCCAACGATGTTATACAATCTACCAATCAGCACCTGGGAATGTTTTATAACTATGAAGCGACCAATGCCAGTAACATTGCCTCAGAGATTGTATGGACTACTTTCTATGCAAGAATATTTGTGATCAATAAACTGCTTGACGATCTCAAAAATGACACAAGCACTAAAAACAGAGCGATCAAGGGGCAATTACTTGCTTTAAGAGCTTATTCGTACTTCCATCTGATCCGCTTTTATGCAAATGATTATAAAAATCATCAGTCAGATCCGGGTCTTCCATTGGTGCTTACGAGCAGTAATCCCAATCAGGGACTTCCAAGATCAACAGTAGCTGAAGTCTATGCTCAAATCACAAAGGATATTGAAGAATCTATAACTCTCCTTGACAGTTTTGCACGCCCGTCAAGAGCTCAGATTGATCAGCGAACGGCAAAAGCAATTGCAGCAGAGGTGTTTTTACAAACAGGAGATTATACAAAAGCAGGAAAATATGCTCAGGAAAGTAAACAGGGTATCGCTCTGATGACGGAAAATGATTACACAACAACCGGGTTTTCGAATATCAATAATCCTGAGGTCATCTGGGGATTCCATAATACGACTGCCACAATGACGATCGGAAATTATTATGCCTCATTCTTTTCTATGTTTGATAATACCAATGAAGGATATGCAGGTGCCGCTCAAATCCGTAAGCTGATAGATAAACGTCTTTATGAAGCCATTCCGGATACGGATTACCGTAAAAAAGTTTTCAATGGCAGCCAGAATGCTCAGTATACCTTCAACAGTAAAACAAAAAACTACCCAGCCTATGTAAGCTGGAAGTTTAAAGATCCAACGCTTTTTGAAGGAGACTATATCTATATCCGAGCTTCTTCACTGTATTATGTAGAAGCGGAGGCTCTTGCAAGACAGGGACGAGAAGCAGAAGCAAGACAGGTTCTGTTTGATATTACTTCTAAAAGGAATGCGGCTTATACCCTATCTACAAAATCTGGCAATGATCTGCTCAATGAGATTATCCTTCAGAAAAGAATAGAACTTTGGGGTGAAGGCTACGCCTGGTTTGATATGAAGAGATTAAATGTCCCGTTGGAAAGAGTGTATACAGGAACCAATCATACTTTTGGAAGGTTTAACCTGACGCCGGATAAATTCAAATTTCAGATCCCGAATAAAGAAATTAACAACAACCCGCAAATTAAACAAAATGAATAGATAAGTAAACACATTGCTGTAAAGCACAACAATTTTAATATATTCTGAAGATCGAGGCTGGCTCAAAATGAGCCAGCCTCGATTCTTTTATTAGAAGTAAGTTAATAGCATGGTGTTTTCAACCTTTACAGATTGAAAACGTGTTATAAAAACAGATCTCTGTCTTTTCAATAATTTTATACCTATCCGTTAAAAAAATATATCTTAAAAACTTATATTTGAAAACAATAAACGCACACCCACCAGACTCAAAATGAAAAATAATTTTATTTTCACACTATTTGCCTTATTATTAAGCTCACCTTTTTTCTCTCAAACCAAAAATCCAAAAGAACTAAGAGAAACAATAAACACTATCATTTCAACTAAGAAAGCAAATGTAGGAGTATCCATTGTTGACCTTTCCAAAAAAACCGCAGTACAGATAAATGGAGATCAACCTTATCCCATGCTGAGTACTGTAAAATTTCCCATTGCGTTAACTATTCTTCGCAAAATAGAAAAGGGGGAACTGTCTATGCAACAGAAATTATTCATTAAAAAGGAAGAACTTTTAGACAATACCTGGAGCCCTTTCAAAGAAAAATATCCCGACGGAAATATAGAGATCACTCTTGAAGATGCCATGAAGTGGATGGTTTCGCACAATGATAATAATTTAACAGATATTCTTCTGAGACTGATTGGCGGTACAGAACCTGTTCAAAAAATGCTTCAAAGTAAGAACTTCATTATTCAAAATAACTAAGAAGATATGCATAAAGACTGGGAAGCTCAGTTTATCAATACCATAACGCCCAACGAAGCCATCAGACAGCTTCAGAGCTTTTATACTGGTAAAATCCTGAACAAAGAACATACGCAATGGCTTTATACCGCAATGCTCAATAATGTTTCAGGAGCCAAAAGGTTAAAAGGCAAGCTTCCCCATACCGTAAAGATAGCCCATAGAACGGGAACATCTTTTACTAATAAAGCAGGAATGACAGGAGCCATCAATGATTTCGGAATCATTGAACTTCCCGGTAAAAAGAGAATATATATTGCTGTTTTTGTTCATGACACTTTCGAAAAATTTGAAAATGCGGAAGGAATTATCGCAGATATTGCCAAAGCCACATATGATTACTACAACAAAGAATAAACAATGATTTCTAAAAAAACATTTCTAACCTGCACACTTTCTGCTTTTCTATCTTTTACTGTAAACGCCCAGAAAACAAATAATTATACTCATGCTATAGACAGCATTATGGCTGCAACTTCCCCGCTTACATTCAATGGTGTTGTTTTGGTTTCTAAAAAAGGAAAAATACAATACCTGAAGGCAAAAGGATATAAAGATTTTGAAAAAAAGATCCTTTTGAAAACAGACGATCAGTTTGAAATAATGTCCAATTCTAAACAAATAACCGCGGTTTTGGTATTACAGGCTGCAGAACAGGGAAAGCTGGATCTTCATATTCCGATCAAAAAATATCTTCCCTCTCTTACACAGCCGTGGGCAGATTCTGTAACCATCCATCATCTTCTGAACCATACGCATGGTATTACGGATATCGAAAAACCAACACTTTTCAAAGTTGGATCACAGTTTAAGTATGGAAATCTGTCTTATGCACTTTTAGGAGATATTCTTAAAAGTGCAACCGGAAGAAGTTTTACAGAACTGGCTGAGGTACTTTTCAAAAAACTGAAGATGAACCGTACTTTTGTTTACAATCCTCAAAACAACCAGTCACTGGTATCGGGTTTCGAAAGTGAAAATAATCAGTTTGAAAAGGTAAAAGAATCTTTTATTACCGATAAAACAGTACCTTCTGCGGGGATTGTTTCAACGGTTGAAGATCTTGCAAAATGGGATCAGGCACTTTTTAAAGGAAATCTTCTTTCGCCACAGTTTAAGAAACAGATGCTCTTCCCTTCCACAACGTCTCAGCATAATGTTTTCGGGAAAGAAAGTATGGGGTTTGGGTATAATGTAAGAATCATTAAAGAAGCAGGACTTACCTATTATGGAGTAACCGGTCTTGGAGATGGTTTTACCTGTCTGAATGTTTACTTCCCTTCTACAGATACCTCATTGATTATTCTTGAAAACCAAATGCCTAAAAACAGGGTGAACTGGAGTTTTCAGGAAGCAGCCATTAAAAATGTAGTATTGAAAAATATGACTTCAAAATAATGTCTGGTAATTTCATTATAAAAAGTAAGTGGTCTCAAAAGTCAAAAAATCGATTCTTGAGACAACTTTATTTATTTATTATTTTCTTTTTAAAACTTTCGCCTTAAGAACTGAAAAAGGGTTTTCTATTAAAAACCGGTATAATAGTCCTCCCAAAATACAGGCCATTAAACATATAATAAGACAGATATTATCTGACGTCTCGCCATCAAAATAATGGATTAGAGTCTGTACCATATGAATAATTCCTTTATGAGAAAGATAAACGGCATAGGATAAAGCGGCCAGCTGCGCCGTAAGATAAGATCTAGACCGATACAGAAATGATGATGATGAAACAGCGGAAATCACGATCACACCATAGCTTACTGCAACCGCTGTAAAGCCTAAAATAGAAGCTATTTCCGAAACCTGATCGCTACAAAGCCAAAACGAAATTCCCAACATAATCATTCCCAAAAGAAAAAGTTTATTCCCATTGTGATGTACTACACGCTTAAACGGTGCTGAATATTGCATGAGATAACCCGCAAGAACTCCAATCCCCAATCCATCGAGTCTGGTATGAGTAGGATAATAAATCTTCATATACCACAAAAGCCAAAAATCCGAAGACTCTTTATTTGTAGGAATAATATATTCATTCCACATCACAACTCTGGAAATAATGGAAAAAAGAACGACGCAAACAATCAGAACCACCAGATACTTCAACAACTTGATCCGGGCCAGAACAATAAGGATTACCGGAAGAACCAAATAAAACTGTTCTTCAATACATAAAGACCACGCGTGAGAAAAAGTACCTCTTTTAATAACATCCAATCCATAATTCTGCGTAAAAGTCATAAACTTCCATAAGGGAGATAAAGCTTCTCTTTCTCTGAAAAAAGGGAATATAAAATACAGAAAAAGGGTAAAAAAGTAAGCCGGAATTATCCTGAAAAAGCGCTTGTTATAAAATACTTTTAAATGAATTTGTCCCTTTTCTTCAAGCTCTTGAAACAACTGCCCCGAAATCAGAAACCCACTTAATACAAAAAACAGGTCTACTCCTGTCCACCCAAATTTACCAATAGTATCAATCCATTCCGGATGACTGAAGGCGCGGTAATGATACATGAGTACCAACACAATGGCAACGGCTCTCAGATGATCCAGCCCATACAGCCTTTTTGAAGATTCTGTCATTATTTTTTCTACAAATATTGACAAATGATAGAATATCTTTCCGCCACAATATTTGGACAACCGAAATCTGAATGTTAAATGCAATATTTGCTGCCTGAAATGTGAAATGTGTTATTTAGACTTATTTGAATGCTTTTCACATGAGTTTCACGTGTTATCCCTTATATTTTTATATTTTTGATCATGACGAAAAACGGAAAGAACAATCCTATCAACCCAAGCTTTTACTTTCAGCTATTGTTCTGGCCTGCTCTGTTTTTATTTGGAATAGGGAGAATCTATGGCGAATATAGCGAAGGGCCGCTAAAAGAACTGGTGATTTATAATTTCTGTCACTGGATTTTTCAGATCATGGGAGCCAATTTTATCTACTATATTCTGATTCGTCATTTTTCTGACCGAAAAAGATATTTTGAATTTTCATTATATCTTATAGCCAGCCTTTATATCATTTCTGTGATCAACAGAATTTTTATTGTTTATATGGCCGAACCTTTTTTTGTAACAGAAGATCAAGACAGCTTTTTCAGTATTTTTACGGACATTAAGTACCTTCTCCTTCATTATACTTTTCCTGTTATCAGCGGTGCTTTTATATTCATTTCCATCATGTTTATCATACGTTATAAAGATGAAAAAGAAAATAGTGTCCGATTACAAAAGGAGAAAACCGAGCTTGAACTACAATCTCTAAAGGCTCAGCTTCATCCCCACTTTTTGTTTAATACCCTGAATAATATCTATTCTCTTTCTATCAGCAATTCCAATCAAACGTCCCAATCCATCAGCCAGCTTTCAGACATTCTGGATTATATTCTCTATAAAGGTCAGAAAAAATGGGTTTCTGTTACCGATGAGCTTTCCATTATCAATGATTATATTGCATTGGAAAGCCTTCGCTATCATTCTGAAAGATTAAAAGTAAATAAGACAGTTACTATCAATTCTGCCAATACGATTCCACCACTTCTCTATCTTACTTTGGTTGAAAATGCCTTTAAACACGGGGCTGGAAAAACTTCAGAACCTACAGAAATAACCATTCAGGTGGAAACTGATGAAAAATATTCTGTTTTTAGAATAGAAAATACAGTCTCTCCCAATCAGACAGTTAATGAAAAAGCCATTGGCCTTCAAAATATACAGAAACAGCTTCAGCATCATTATCCTGGAAACTTCACATGTAACATTTCACAGGAAAATCTTATTTTTAAAGTAGAACTCATTACTCCTTCACAACATGATTAACTGTATCATCGTAGACGACGAACCTTTGGCAGCTTCATTGCTGGAAAACCATATCTCTAAGATTGATGGTCTGTATCTTTCCGCGAAAGCAACAAATGCACTGGAAGCTTACAAGATGATTCAAAGCCAGCCGGTAGATCTTATGTTTCTCGATATTCAGATGCCTCATCTGAACGGGATCGATTTTCTGAAATCTATTCCCAACAAACCCAAAACCATTTTTACAACCGCATACCGGGATTTTGCCCTGGAAGGTTTTGAACTGGAAGCAGTAGACTATCTTTTGAAACCCATTACTTTTGAACGCTTTTTCAAGGCTGTAGAACGTCTTCTGAGAACTACTGCCCATGCGAAAGAAGATTTTATCATCATTAAAACAGAGGGTACGAACAGAAAGCTCCTTCTTTCCGAAATCATCTATTTTGAAAGTCAGGGGAATGATGTAAAAATAGTACTGAATACCGCAGAAAATATAATCTCAAAGCACAAAATTTCAGATCTCGAAAAGATCCTGAGCAATAAAGGATTCACCCGAATTCACAGATCATTCATTATCAACACTGAATTCGTCACTGCTTTCGGCAACCATGAAGTGATTCTTGGAAAATACGAGATCCCTGTAGGAAGAAGTTATAAGCAGGAATACAATTCATTTACGTCCATTATTCTAAAAAATAAACTGCTGTAACACTTTTTGTAAACACGTTACCCTCCTTAAGAATAGAATTCTCATTCTTCCGCCTTTATTTTAACATTTATTTAAAATAAATTTTAATTCAAAACAAAGTGAAAATATTTTAAGCCTGTTTTTCAGAACATTATCTATCATTTTTTTTCATTTTTTTTAACTCTTTTTATCAAAAGCTTTTTTCCGCACAACATAATAACCTTATGATTAACAAATTGTTATATCATTGAAAAACCTAGTGATATTACTCGCTTAAGCCCTATACATATTAAAAAAAAATGTTATTTTTGTCACAATCATTATAATTGCTTTTTAGCTTTTTTATTAGTAAGTTTATATGCACCAAATTTATAAAACATTAAAATTCACCATATGAGAAAAATAATTCTACTTATTATATTTATGTTCAGTATTTCGGTTTTCTCACAGATCAAAGTATTGAAAAATGAAAGTTTGGTGGAAATCGGTAAAGACAACTCCGTTGGTTTGTATAAGAAGGATGATAAATTCACCATCAATTATCAGGATTTGAACACCAGTAATCTGAACACCATCAGATCTTTTTCATTCCAAAACCTAAATGGTGATGTGACAGGATTGTACAAACTCATCATAGATGGTTTTACCAACGTACCAGATGAAAATATCATTCTGGAACTTCCCAACGATATTATTGAACTTCATTATGAGAGAAACTACGGCCAACAGACTGTACAGTTTATCCAGATTATTAATAAAAACAGAAAATACGTAGGAAAGTCCCAGTTTTTAACCCAAAAACAGGTAGAAAAAGTGTTTGGGAGAACCAATGGAAAACTCGCTATGTATGAAAAGCCTGCCACTATCAACAATAATGTACCCAACAAATCGGCTAACAATACGGGCAGTGGTTCTGGAAATGGAAAAAAACCGAAAAAATAATTATATTTTACAAATAATACGAAACTCATTCTAACGGATGAGTTTTTTTATTTTATTTTTGCAAAAAGACATTAAAAATTATGCCGCTTCAGATAATCAATCTAACCAAAAAATTTGGTGAACAAACTGCTCTCAACAACATCAACATATCTATTGACAAAAATGAGATCATCGGTCTGCTGGGTCCCAACGGAGCCGGGAAATCTACCCTGATGAAATCTATTGTAGGAGCGTTAAAAATAGATCAGGGAGAGATCATCTTTAACGGATTACATATTTCCGACCACGAAATTGAGAGCAAAAAAAACATAGGTTTCCTACCTGAAAACAACCCGCTTTATCTGGAAATGTATGTAAAGGAATATCTTCAGTTTGTTGCCAATATTCATAAAATTTCAGAATCCAGAGTAGATGAGGTCATAGAATTGGTAGGAATTACCCCCGAAAAATCAAAAAAAATTGGTCAGTTGTCTAAAGGGTACAAACAACGTGTAGGGCTTGCACAGGCTATTATTCACCAGCCAGATCTATTGATTCTGGATGAACCTACCAATGGTTTGGATCCCAATCAGATCATCGAAATCAGAAATGTAGTTAAGGAAATTGGTCAGCAAAAAACAGTTTTACTGTCTACCCATATCATGCAGGAAGTGGAAGCGCTTTGTTCCAGAGTGATTCTTATTCATAAAGGAAATATTCTGCAGGACTGCCCTATTGATGAATTTAAAGGCAAATTTGAAAGTCTGGAAGATGCTTTTGCAAGCTATACAGCATGACAAAATAATCAATATTCTGCAGAATAATAAAGGCAGTCTTCTATCTCTTTATTATTCTACCCGTATTCAATTAAAAATTCAGGTAATTATATACAATTTTATACTAATACGGTTATCTTATTATTATGACTCTGTCATTCTGAATGTAACGAAGTGAAATGAAGAATCTAAGCCATATTATGAGATTCTTCCTTCGTCAGAATGACAGTAATGTAAAATTGTATATAGTCACTAAAATTTATTTCCAGAAAATCAGTATAAGAAGAAATATCAGTTATAAAATTTCGAAGGCTCATTTTTATAATGGCGTTATATTTGATAAAGTTTGCTTGTTAACCAATAACAACTCAATATGGTAAAGCATATATTATTAGGAGCCTTCTGCCTTGCTCAGTTTTCTTTTGCTTATGCTAAAGAAGTGCCTTATGTTTCAGAAAATAATAGTTTTAGAACCTCTTCTACTCTTCAACAGATCCCAAAAACAGTCATTATTAAAACCAAAAAGTTTAAGATAAGACTTGATAAGCAGCCCAACGGTAAGTATCTGTATCAATCCTGGAGCGCCAATGCCAACATTACCACCAAACCTAATATGATTATCAGTGACGGTGAATTGGTTCCGGATGGAAGCGGAGGTAACTATTATATTCTGTTTAATAATCAAGGGCATACCTACCAGGTCTGGAGAAATTATCTTACAGATTCTGCGAAAAAAGCACCTTATACCCTGGTGGTAAATGATCCTAACGATCATGAAATTGTAAATCAGGATGGATATGTAGTGAAGAAATAGCCTTATGCTATCTTACTTTTATAAAAAAACAAGGGTCATCTTACTTTTAAGATGGCCTTTCTAATATTCTATACGGCTTATAGTGTGTTGTTGAGCAAGAATTATAAAAAGTAAAAAAATAATGAGAAGATATATTTATGTCCCCGACTGTTTCAGCTCAGTAAGAAAACTACTGGATTCATAGCTGTCTTTTGCCGCTTTATAGCCTATATTAAAAATTTGCTCCAAACGGTCTTTCCCTCTTTCAAAAGTTCCGTAGGTAGCCAGTTTTTGAGAGGAAATAAACCAGTCGCAATACTCAAATTTCACTTTTTCTATTCTGTAGGAAAGAAGATCATAGGAACGGGAAACAATAGCTTTGATAGAATTCAGATCTTTGATTTTAGCATCGCTTGGCGGTGATACAAACACCCCGATAAGCTTATCACAATCTTCCCGGATAATGTCCGCAGGAAAATTGTTCAGAACTCCCCCATCACAGTACATTTCATCTCCAATAATATAAGGAGTAGTGATCCCTGGGATGGAACAGGAGGCAATAATAGCATCCACAATCTCAAAATTTTTATCAAAAATTTTCTGAGTTCCGGAGACTAATTCTGTGGCTACAATTTTTACTTCCATATCTAAATCACCAAGTTTCATCTCATGAAAAATAGGTTTTAGATAGTTTCTGAAAATGATGGAAGAAACCAGCCCCGGCTGGTTAAAGGTAAAATGCTTCCAGTTGAAAAAATAGACTGAATTGAAAAAGTCCAGAATTTCTTCCGGGGTTTTCCCTATTGCGTGCAGACACCCTACAATAGATCCAGCGCTGCAGCAGGAAAGGATATCGGTATCTATGTTTTTTTCTTTCAGGAATTTTAATACTCCCGCATGGGCGATCCCTTTGGTACCACCTCCTGATAAAACAAGACCTACTTTCTCAAAATTCATTGAATAAAATTAAGAAAACACGATGAGATAAATGACTTAATTTTTATAAATATGCTGATTTTAAAATTATTTTAATGAAAACCCATTGTATACTAGCTAAAATTTAATCAAAACACTTTAAGGAAAACAGATAATAAGCAATAAACCTCACAGTTTTTTGAAACCTGTGAGGTTTAATTTACGCATATTTCTTCTCTACATCAAAAAAGCCTGGATTTCTCCAGGCTTTTATTATATAGATTCATGTATTTCAGATTAAATATGAATCACTTCACCGTACGCAGCAGCAGCAGCTTCCATAATGGCTTCTGATACTGTCGGGTGTGGGTGGATAGACTTGATGATCTCATGACCTGTAGTTTCAAGTTTTCTTGCTACAACAGCCTCAGCAACCATATCCGTTACACCTTCTCCGATCATGTGACATCCTAACCACTCACCATATTTAGCATCGAAAATTACTTTGATGAAACCATCTGTATTTCCATTTGCAGTCGCTTTACCACTTGCAGAAAGAGGGAATTTACCAACTTTGATTTCATATCCTTTTTCTTTAGCCTGCTTTTCTGTAAGACCTACAGATGCTACTTCAGGGTGGCAGTAAGTACATCCAGGGATATTGCCATAGTCGATTTTCTCAACATGCATTCCTTTGATTTTCTCAACACAAGTGATTCCTTCAGCAGAAGCAACGTGAGCCAATGCCTGAGTTGGGATGATATCACCAATTGCATAGTATCCCGGTACAGAAGTTTCGTACCATTCGTTTACCAATACTCTTCCTTTATCTGTCTGGATTCCCACTTCTTCTAAACCGATGTTTTCGATGTTGGCAGCAATACCTACAGCAGATAATAAGATATCAGCTTCAAGGATAATGTTTCCATTCGCTGTTTTTACAGTAGCTTTTACGCCTTCACCTGTAGTATCAACGCTTTCTACAGAAGCATTGGTCATAATTTCAATTCCTGTCTTTTTCAGAGATTTCTCTAAGTGTTTAGAAATTTCTTCATCCTCTACAGGAACAATGTTTGGCATAAATTCAACAACAGTTACTTTAGTTCCCATTGTGTTATAGAAATCAGCAAATTCTACTCCGATAGCTCCAGAACCTACTACGATCATAGATTTTGGCTGTTCAGGAAGAGATAATGCCTGTCTGTATCCGATTACTTTTTTACCATCCTGAGGTAAGTTTGGCAATTCTCTTGAACGAGCTCCAGTTGCGATAATAATATGAGTACCTGTATATTCAGTTACTTTACCTTCTTTATCTGTAACAGAAACTTTTTTTCCTTTCTGTACTTTTGCAGTACCTAGAATTACGTCAATCTTATTCTTTTTCATCAAGAACTCGATTCCTTTGCTCATTTTGCTGGCAACACCACGGCTTCTCTGGATTACATTCGGAAATTCAAAGCTTGCTTCCACTTTGTTCAAACCATAATCTTCAGCATGGTTGATATAATGAAAAACCTGAGCCGATTTTAATAAAGCTTTAGTTGGAATACATCCCCAGTTCAAGCAGATTCCTCCTAAGTTTTCTTTCTCGATAATTGCAGTTTTGAAACCCAACTGTGCTGCTCTGATCGCGGTAACATATCCACCAGGACCACTTCCAATGACAATAATATCGTAATTCATTACTTTAAAAATTTTTATGCGAATTTAAGGAAAAATATTGGATGTTTCATGTTTATGAAACCCGATCTTAAAATGCATTAATAAGGCTGTTTTTATTCAATTTTAAACAAAGAAAAAGGACACAAAACGTATCCTTTTTCAATATTTTTCAATTTATATTAAAAACATTACAAAACCCACTCTGTAAAAACAGGCTTTTTTGATTTTAAAAACAGCAAGAAATATCAATTATTTCGCTTGTCTAAGTAATCGCTTTTCAGTTGCAAATCTTTCATTTAAGGCTTTCATCTGATCTCTCTTCATCTGTTTAGTGGCAAGCGGGTGATTTAGAATGAGTTTTTTCTCCGTATTATATTTTTTGGTAAGCTCCTGCATTTTAATATTCACCATCTCGCTTTTTGAAGGATGTGGTGGAACTGGCGGATGTTTCTGTGCTGAAACATTCATGGCTAAACCTAATACGAATAGGGTTGAAATTAAATACTGTCTCATGATATTTATATTTTGCAAATGAATTTCATTAAGCGATAAAGGCTGATGAAAAACATTCAGGTTCATAGGATATTGTACATATATCGTACCAACATTTTCTTAAAAAATGTATAAAGTTTCTTTTATTTCCTCTGCAGAGAATAACTTCCGACGAACAATTTTAACAATTAAAATTCTGATTATGAATGTTTTTTCATAAATTTATTTAATATTTTACATTTGATAACACCCATGAAGAAAAACTTACTAAGCAAAGACCGCATTTGGCTAAAAGATCCTGAACCTCATGATTTCCCGGCAGCTCAGGATTATCTCGAGCTTCTCTTTGAACCGGAACAGGCACTAAAACTGGTGGAAAAACTAAAAAAAGCAACCACTATCAACAAAAAATCTAAAGATATTCTGAGAGCCAGCAAGCTCGCATTACTTCCTGAGACCAACATTCATGTAAAAGAAAATCTAAAAAAAGTAGAGAAAAATAAAAAACTCTCCCCCATTTTACTGGTAAGAGGTCAAAATGAATTGATCATTGCTGACGGTTATCACCGTTTATGCTGCAGCTATTACCTAACTGAAGATCTAGAAGTTCCCTGCAGATTGGTATAAGCCTTTTATCTCCAAAAAGTATCTCGCCCATCATCAATATTGTACATTATATTTTATAAGATCTCGATATTTTGTTTTAAAGGCAGGTTTTTAGAAGAATTTCCTACCATAATTCTGTACGTTCCTTTTTCTACGGTCCATTCCATTTTTTCATTCAAAAACTGTAATTGTTTTACCGGAATCTCTATCGTTACCAGCTTTGATTCACCGGGCTTTAGTTCTACTTTCTGAAATCCTTTTAATTCAATGATCGGCCTCGAAACCGTAGACAGCAAATCTTTCGTATACAGCTGAACGACTTCACTTCCAGACCGGGAACCTGTATTGGTTACATTTACTTTGGCTACAATTGTTTCATTCTCGGAATATTGAGCTTTATTCAGCTGCAAACCTGAGATTTCAAAAGAGGTATAGCTTAACCCAAAACCAAATGGATACAAAGGTTCGCCACTCAAATCATGGTAATCATTTCCTCTACCTGTAGGGTGATGATTATAGCTCAGCGGCAACTGCCCTTCTTCAATAGGAAAAGTGATAGGTAATTTACCTGATGGATTTTCGGCTCCGAAAAGAACTTTCGCAACGGCATTTCCTCCTTCTTCTCCAGGATACCAGATATCCAGAATTGCTCCTACCTTATCTTTCCACGATGTTGTTTTTATCGCAGACCCTCCAACAAGAACTACAGTGGTTAGCTTTTTCAACTTTGAAACTTCGTGTATAAATGATTCCTGATTTCCCGGGAGACTTAATGAGGATCGATCCTGAAATTCTCCTTCATGAATTCCAGCTGCTACAATAATATAGTCTGCATTTTGGGCCAGCTGTAAGGCTTCATTATACTCTTTTTGGTAAGGATGTAAGCTATAATTCCAGATCAAATCAATATTGGCTTCTCCCCGATTCTCACGAAATTCTATCGTAAGGTCATATTTTTTTCCTTTTATAAAATCTATATCGATGGTTTTGGTGGAATAGCTCAGTTTTTCCCATTGATCAATCATTAACTTTCCGTCCAGATATAATCTGAAACCATCATTACCCCGAAGTCCCAATTGATATTTACCCGATTCCGGAGCTTCCAGTTTTCCGGTCCATCGGATACTGTAGTTATCAGGCTGAAGTTTTTCAGGATCGGGAGAATATAATGTCCATTTGAAATTGATCTGCCCATCCTGTCTTTCGAACGCTGGATTTCCTTTCAGATCAGAATTGGAGAAATAGACTCCTTTTAACCCTTTCTTATTTTCAAAAGATATAAATTCATTAGAAACCGGGATAAAATCTTGTATGTTCCAGTCGATTCCTTTTGAATAAAGGATTTCCATATTTTTGTTTTTAGTGAAATTTTTAATTCCGTCTATAATACTTACTTTTTGATTTCCCGGACCCGAATATCCACCCAGTCGCGCATCCGATGCATCTGAACCAACCACTAGAATTTTTTTCACATTTCCCGGAATGGGAAGCGTTCCTCCATTGTTCTGGAGCAAAACGAAAGATTCAGCAGCCACTTTCTCTGCTAAAGGCTTATGGTTAAGCTTTTTTAATTCTTCAATTTGTTTAAGAGATACATATGGGTTTTCAAATAATCCGAGCTCAAACTTAGCTTTCAAAACTCTGGAAACAGCGTCATCAATTCTTTCTTTGGAGATTCTTCCATCCAAAAACGGAGGGATGAATAACTGATAATGTTTATATTCTGTCTGAAAAATCACATCCAGCCCGGCATTTATAGCCTGTGCAGAGGCATCATCGTAATCTTTTGCTGTAAAATGCAGCACATTTGCCCCTCCTACCGCACTTGCATCACTGATCACAAAACCCTGAAAATTCCATTCTTTTTTCAATTTTTCGGTCAGCAGCCAATGGTTCGCTGTAGCGGGCCTTCCATCAAGCAAATTATATGAAGTCATCACCGATCTGCTTTTTCCTTTGGTAAAGGCATTGTAAAAAGGAACCAAATGAGTTTCTTCCAGGTATCTTTTACTCCAATGAATTGGGTACGAATCTCTTCCTCCTTCTCCTACATTGGCCAAAAAGTGCTTGGGTGTGGTAATAATTCCCAGATTTTCAAAGGAACTTACAAAGCTTACTCCCATTACAGAAGTCAAAAAAGGATCTTCACCGTAGGTTTCCTCTGTTCTTCCCCATCTTACATCATTGGCCAAATTGACAACAGGAGTCAGAATTTGACGGATTCCTCTCAATTTCGACTCTTTAGCAATTGCTATTGAAACATTACTCATCAGCTGAGGATTGAAAGTCGCGGCCAGTCCGATCGCCTGTGGAAAAGCAGTGGCTCCCTCGCGTACCAATCCGTGTAAGGCTTCATCAAAGGGAATGATGGGAATCCCCAACCTGGATTCTTCAATAAAATATTTCTGAATCGCATTGATTTTTTTCACCAGCTTTTCAGCACCTTCGTTAGCGTTGTATTTCAATAATTGTCCGGCAGCTCCTCCTCCTAAATTCCCGGCACTCACCTGTAATCCAAAAATCCCGTGAGAATACTGCCCTTTCGGTGCATTATCCAAATCTCCGGGGATCATAAAGCATTGCCAGAATTTTTCCTCGGGCGTCATTCTTTTCAGTAAATCCTGAACTCTGGCTTCAACAGGTTGTCTGGAATCTTTATACAAAGGTTTTTGGGCTGCTATAAAAACAGAACTCAGTAATGAGATTCCCACTATAGTATATCTCAACTTCATTATTGGGTAATTTGAATTACGGTTGCATATTTTAACTGATTTCTTTCTTTAGGCAGGTTTATTTCAATAGATCTATCGGATATTTTCCATTGAATTTTACCCGATAATCCCAATATTTTTAATGATTTTGGCTTAAAATTCTCAGGAACTGCAAAATGTAAAACGGATGGGGAAGTATAATCAGCTTTTTCATCCAAATGAAAAATATTAACGGTTTTCCCATCTTTACTTTGGGTATAATAAAAATTCCCTTCGTGGTAAGGAGCTACAGCTCTTGTGGCAAAAACTGCTGATTGATTTTTCTCCATCCATCCGGAAATTTCCTTTAAACGTTCGTAAACGATAGCATCATAATCTCCAGTAGGTCCTGGAGCAATATTCATCAGATAATTTCCGCCTCTTGAAATAATTTTAACCAAGGTTTCAATGATCTTTTGAGAGCCTTTATAATTGTCATGTGGAACGTAAGAAAAAGAATCTCCCATCGTGATACAGCTTTCCCACGGAATGGAAAGAGCATGTTCAGGAACGGCTTGCTCGGGCGTCACATAATTTTCCCATTTTCCCGGTACGGTGCGGTCTACAATGATAATCCCAGGTTGATTTTTCCTCGCCATAGCACCAATTTTGTTCATATCAATATCCTGTTCGACTTTGATGGTCCTTTGCCATTCCACTTTTGGATCTATGGTATGAAAAGGGCGAACCCAACCTCCATCCAGCCAAAGAATATCTACTTTTCCATAGTTGGAAGTGAGTTCATTCAGCTGATTGAATGTAAATTTTTTAAAGTTGTCCCATCTTTCGGGATATTTTTTCGGATCATAGTTGACATTTCGATCTTTCGGAGGGAAATAAGACCACCAATAATTGTCGGAATGCCAATCGGGTTTTGAGAAATAGGCACCAATTTTAAATCCTTCTTTTCTAAAAGTATTGAAAATCTCTTTTGTCACATCTGACTTCTGGTTTTGTGAGAAAGGGGTTTTTGCAGAGGTAATCTTGTAATCAGTCTGTTTGGTATCAAACATGGCGAAACCATCATGATGTTTGGTGGTAAAAACCACATATTTCATTCCCGCTTTTTTTACCGCGTCGGCCCATTTTTGTGGATTGAACTGGGTAGGATTGAAAGTCGTTTGAAGATTTTCATAATTTTTTACATATTCGTAGTAAGACTCCCCATGTTCAGGTTTTCTTTGCGTCCACGATTCATCTTCAGGACACAAGCTCCAGCTTTCCACAATCCCCCACTGGCTGTAGGTTCCCCAATGCATAAAAAGTCCGAATTTCAAATCTTGCCACTGTTCCAGATTTTGTACAACAAGTGGATCTGAAGGTCTCTGATAGCCTTCGGATACGTTATGAGCCTGTGAAAATAAAAATGAACCGGTGAGTAGTGATGATAAGAGCAGAATTTTTGCTTTGGGCCTGATTAGCATATGGAAATAGTTTTTGCTAATTTACTTATCCTCTCCCTAATCTACAAACATTAAGATTTCAACAATTGAGCAAGTGCCAGATCGAAATTCGGAAAAGCAAATTGAAATCCACTTTTTATAAGATTTTCAGGATAAACATTACGGCTTTTTAAAAGCAGTTCTGTTTCTGTTTTCAGGAATATGGATGCTATTTCTAACTGCCATACCGGAGCATTTAATCCCAATGGATTCTTGAGCTTTTTCCTTAATGTTCTCATCATGGTTTCATTTGATATAGGCTCAGGAGACGTTATATTGATGGGTCCTAAAATTTCTTCATTTTGAATGATCCAGTCTACAGCTTTGCAAAAATCATCAATATGTATCCAGCTTACCATTTGATTTCCTCTTCCCTGTTTTCCCCCCAAACCAAGTCTGGTAATTGTTTTCAGCTTTGGAAAGGCGCCGCCATTATGACCAAGTACTATTGAAGTACGAAGTGCTACTTTTCTTATTTTTTCATTGTTAATTGCAAAAAACTCTTTTTCCCAACTTTTACAGATATTCATAGAAAAATCGTCTCCTATAATTCCGTTCTCTTCGGTATTTACCTGTGTCTCTGAATGGACGTAAATAGTGGCAGAACTGGCATTCAACCATATTCTTGGAGGATTCAGACATTGGTCTAATGCTTTTTGTAAAACATGTGTACTTTCAATTCTTGAGGTATAGATTTCCCGCTTATTTTTATCATGATAACGGCAATCAACAGATTTTCCGGTAAGATTGATTAAAACATTGGTATTTTCAAGTACATTTTTCCAATCTCCTATATCTTTTGCATTCCAGTATATTTCGTTGGAACGTTTAGGTTTTCTGGTTAAAATATAAACCTGATCTCCTTTTTCCGTAAAATATTTTTCTAGATTTTCACCAAGAAATCCGGTACCTCCGGCTATTATTATTTTCATTGTTTGAATTTTAAAATTGAAGAATTGAATCGTGTATTTTTTTACCTGAATTTACTACGACAGTATCTGATGGTATTGTTTTTACATCACATTACTTTTGACTTTCACCTGAACTCCGGAGCCTTCTGCCAGCATTACTGAAATTGGGTTCTGGTGGTTCAAACACTCAAAATCGTTTCCGTAGATCTTCTCAAAATCAATTTCCAGCTGATGTTCTTTTACTGAATAAAAGTCCCATTTTGGGTGGCAGACTTCATATTCTGACGTCCTATTTTCTTTTTTGGTAAATCCCCAATAATGTTCTGTGATAAATTCAAATTCAGAGCCCTCTTGCATAGGCTGGGCGGTTGAATCGGCTTTGATCTGTATAGAGTGCCAGTTTTTGTCTTTCCATGAATATTTGATCAATAGTTCACCTTCTTTTTCATGAATCCAATTCTTCATCGGCAGGGTATGATAGTTTTCTTTGTAAACAGAATTGGCAATAAAGCTGAGCGCGGGTTTTGGAACAATTTCCTTAATAAAGACCACGCCTCTCTTCCAGATCCCATTTTCTTTTTTCTTCACATAAAACCTTAAGTTCACTTCTTCGAAATCGCGATGAAAAGGAACGGGAATTCCCATTAGTTTTGTATTTAAAAACATGAATCCCACCAGGCTTACATAGCATTTCCCTTGATAAAAATCGAGTTCGGTCCCTTTAGGAAGATATTTCAACAGTATCTGAGGATCAATTTCGTAATTGATAATGGCTAGTTTCCGCCACTCTGCTTTTAGAAAGTTCATAATTGCGTGTTTTTAATGATTAAAGAAAGATCAGCTGTTATTTCTGACTTCAAGTTGCTATTTTATAGATTTTGGAAGCTTCTGCTGTACTTTTTATTAAAGCGTTTCTTTCCAACAGGAATTTTTCAAGATAATGGGTAAGGAAAATCTTATTAAAGAAGCTTCCTATTATTCCCAAAGGAGATTCAAACTCAAAGATGTCTATCATTAATGTATTGTCGTTGATCATTTTAAAAATATGTTGATGTTTCATAGATTTGAAGGCTCCTTTCTGCATTTCATCTGTAAATTGATGGGGTTTCTCCATACTGGTGATTTTTGTAGTAAGATTCTGATATACTCCAAGGTGTCTTGCTCTCCAGGTTACCGTTTCGTTCACTTCAATCAATCCGGTTGTGCGTCCGGCAATTGCTTTTTCGTTAGTTTTTGCGGTTGATTTCTGATGCAGATCAATATTACGGGCCAAATCAAAAACATAATGAATATCAGCATTGATAAGGGTTACTAAATAAATTTTTGACATTTTTTATAAGTTTTGGAAGCCTGGAGCTTAAATAGGTTTTGGAGTAAAGATGCCCCATATGAGGTAGTTATTGTCGTAAATAAGAGTAGGATTTTTGAACTTTTTCATTGGTTTATTTTTAACGATTCATATAGATTATGACTTTCGATTACATACAATAAACCCATAAAAGGACTATAGAAAAACGCCATTATTACAATACATCCGGGTATCTCCATTATTTTATGATCAATTCCTATTATTTGAAGTAGGAGTAAAGAAATCCACACGGGCATTATTGTCATTCCATAGATCAGAAAAAGCGGTGATATTTTTATTTTAAGACAAATTTTGATGATAAAACTGATCAGTTGAGGAATTCCTACAATAAAGTAAAACATCATCCATCCTTCCATGCCGCTCAGGATAGCCCCAAGAGGCCATAGTATCAAAAAGAACAACTGAATATAAAAGTCATATTTTACAAATGTTTTCATGGCATTACAATTTAATGTGAACCTCTTTTTCTGAAATAAAGAATCAGAAATAGGTGAATGATAAAATTTTTCATAATTACTATTTATTTAAAGCTTTCAGGAATTTTTGAAAGATTATTTCAAATAAAAATTAATTTCTTTCAAGACCGCTTATCTGATCGCTTTCTATTTTTTCTTTTCTCAACGCATGTTTACGTCCTTTCAAGAATAATAATAGATTGAGAAGCATCATTACGCCCAAATAAATGGAAAACCCACCTATTTTTTTACTGAGTGCAACCACTAGTCTTTCTACGGTTTCAATTTGAAAAAATTCAATGATGCAAAGTGCAAAACCTAGATTTAGAAGGTAAAAACCTATTTTAAAAAGAGAGTTGGTTGCCATGGCAATATCTTTTTTCTGATGAAAAATATCGACCATGAATGTTTTTGAGTTTTTAAATAGAAACTGAGAAACCAATATGGTAAGGCTAATTACGATTGGCAGGTAGATCATGTACGCTGAAAAGTTATACGTTGTGGTTAAAACTGTAGTTGCCATAATATGGTTATTTTAGTGTTAATTTATTTCTTAGAAAGTAAAGAATGAAAATGTTCAAGTAATGTAATCCGCAGAGAATTAAAATGATACTTCCAATTCTTATGGCTGTAACCGTTATCATATCTTCAACGCTGTTGATTGTGATCCAGGAGGTAATGCTTATCGCGATATACCCTAAGTTCACCAAATAATAGCAGCCAAGAAGTATCCTGTTAATCGTCAGACAAAGATCATCATCATGAAGTAAATATTTCAGATAAGCTTTTCCCTCATGATAGCATCTTCTTCCTACATCGATTGTGATATATGAACTGATGCTGAGAAAAATCACGTATGATATGATATTAAACATTTTATAAATTTTATACTTTCAGTAATTTTTGAAAACAATACTGAAATAAAAAAGGATTTTCATCCTCTTTTCTATTTCAGCAGATTGGTAATCTTCCCTACCAGCCAGTGATCATCACTTTTTATCGCCAGATCCATAATATTGTTGATTTTTCCTGTTACAGAACTGAAATCATCCATCAGTTTAATAAATTCTTTTGCTTCTGCTGAGTCTTTATCCTCAATATTTTTGAGTTCTTCCAGGAAAGAAATTACAGGTTCAATTTCTCTTTTTCTTCGTTCCTTGGTAATTTGTTTGAAGAGATACCAAACATCTTTTTCAGCCACAAAATACTCTTTCCTATCTCCTTTTATAAGTTCTTTCTTTACAATTCCCCAGTCAATAAGTCCTCTGAGATTCATATTGGCATTTCCTCTTGAAATCTCCAGCTGCTGCATCACCTCATCGGTAGAGAGGGGCTTATCGCTCGCCAAAAGCAGTGCATGCACCTGTGCCATGGTACGGTTGATCCCCCAATTGGTGGCAAAGGTACCCCACGTCTGAATATATTTTTCTTTTGCTTCTGAAAGCTGCATCTTGTATCTCTTTAAAGTTTCTTTTACAAATGTAATTATATTTTTTGAATTTTCAATAATTTTTGAAAATTAATTTGTAAAATAAAACAGACACCCCGAAGAGTGCCTGTTTTAGATAGTTTTAATTCATATGCGACTTAATTAAGCATTCATTAAGGTTCAATTTTTGCTGTGATTCCCTGATTCCAATATTTTGATTCCGGCATGTAATACAGATATACGTTGCTTGATTTTCCAGTATAGGTTCCAGCAAATTCCACCTTCAGATCCAAATTGATGGTTTTTGTTTCTTCTGCTTCCAAGTGCTCCCAATATAAGACAAGATAATTGTCAAAGATCTCGTAATAGGAAACCTGTTTTTTGTCGATCATATCTTTAAGCAAAGCATTTTGAAGCGTCAATCCTGCTGGAATACCAATTTTTGCGACTGTCATGGGTAAGTTACCATTGATTTTATTTTTAACTTTTACCGTCATTCTATTGGTCTCTCCTACTTTTGAAGATTCGGAGGCAAGTTTTGTTTCCAACAATAAAGGAATGTCTTTACTTTCGGGAGCCTGCAAGGTATAATACTCGTAATCTAACTTATAGGGAAGCCCTTTTTGATTGGAATACTGTATGCCGATCTGGTTTTCTCCTGCTTTAAATGCCGAAGAAAGACTTGCGGAAGGCGAAACACTGGCTTTATTGATCGTAATCAACGGTTTATCATTACCATACAGTTTTTCATTTTTTGAAAAGAATTCAGACAATGCTTCAATTGCGAGGCTGGTGGCCTGTGTTGAACCAAATCCATAATATCCGTTGTGTGCGATCAATTTATCTGCTACAGCTGCAATTTTTATTTGACTGTTTTTTTCATTTTTCTGAAGCGCCATAAGATACAACGAAAGAATTTCTGCGCTGGCTGAAGTTCCTCCCGAATAAGTAAAAGTAGCATTAGTTATCAGTTTTTCCGTTTCATATTGTTTGTTCAAAATAGCCATCAGATCATCATATTCCTTATGTTTGTTGAGTTGGGCAGATGCGTTGGCAAGCAAAGCCAGCTGATAGGAATCTTTGGTGGCCAAAGCTTTGTTCAGCATTATTTTATAAGAATCTTCAATCTCGTTTTTAAACCCAAGTTTTGATAAAGCATACAGAATATACATATTTCTGGACCATGAAAATTCATTCATTGGCATATTAACCTCATAGCTGTTTCTTACTTCAAACAATCCGACAGCACTCTTTTTTGATAAAATAAAGGCAGATAATTTTTGAATAAGCTGCGGATCTGCCATTACATATTTCTGCAAACCTTTAAACTCCAGCAATGCAAATGCAGACAATGCGACATCAGATTCTGAACTATTGAAATATCCAAACCCTCCATCGTTATTTTTATAGCTTAACATTTTCTGGAATCCTTTTTTCAGATTTCTGATGACCAGATTTTCTGTGGAAGAATCTATTTTATGAGTAGCTTTTAGGAAATCCAAAATAAATATATTTGGATAAACAGTTGCCGAAAGCTGTTCAAAACATCCATAAGGTTCTCTTTTCAAACGCTCCAGATCTTCAAACATCTGCAGAGCGGCATTCTGAAATACATAATAAGAGGAAAAAAAGCTTCCGTTGATATATTCAGGAATATTGATTTTGAGATCTTCCGTTGTATTGTTAATAAGAGAATATTTGTGCGGAAATCCTTTTTCTTCAACTTTAAAAGGCAAAATAACCGTTTCTCTGAAATCTCCTGACCTTATGATCAATTGAAGATTAGATTTTACCACTTCATCGGTTTGTATGGTTACAAAAAACCTTCCTGATTCCAATGGTTTTAAGGTGATCAGGCTGTCTGCTTTTATCAGTTTTACATCATTAGGAACCACCACATCCATCGTCATTTTTCTGGTCTCCTTAGAATTGTTCTTAATGACAACAGGAATCATCATCTGATCTGTTCTGGTAAGATATTGCGGAATTTTAGCATCTATTGAAATCAGACTTTGTGCAGCGTATGTCGTTTCATCTCTTCCTAAAAGTCCCGCATCAGAAATTCCTTCTGTGATGATCCTGAATGTTGTGTTGGCATCGGAATTATAAAACTCAACTTTTGCTTTTCCGTTTTTATCGGTTTCTACCACGGGATTCCAATAAATAGCTTCTCTGTAATCAAAACGATGAGAGGTGCTAGTGCTGGTATATTCCGGGTAAGCAAACTGACGAGTTTCGTTGTAGGACACAAAATTTCCGGAAGGAATCCTTTCTACTGCAAAATAGGTTTTTGGAGTAATATCAAACTGGATCTTTGAGGTATCGTTTTTAAAAGAATTCATGATTATCACTCCATTGACGCCTCTACAACCATAAATAGATGTTGCAGCCGCATCTTTAAGAACGGTAACACTGCTGATATCATTCGGATTTATGGTGGCATTAAAGTTTTCCACCGGAATTCCGTCTACAATGAATAGTGGATTCCTGTTCCCTACAGAAGATTCTCCTCGGATTCTTACCTGAGTATTCGTTCCTGCTTCTCTGGTAGGAGTGATGATAAGTCCTGCTACTTTTCCATTCAATAATGACGTCATATCAGGGTTCTGAATTTCTACACTAGAATTTATAGTAACCACCGAAGTTGATTTATAATCTTTCTTTGTCATAGAATACCCCATAACGATTACCTCTTCAACACTTTGAGACCCTACAGTATCATATTTTGCATTTCCGAGTTTGTTCAAGTGCGAGATATTCGGTCTGTTTTCTATTTTTGCTGCTTCTTTTAACTCTGCTTCTTTCACAATTTCTTCTACATCTATATTGCTGAGAGTTTGTTTCGTTAAAGGATTAACGTCCAAATTGTACGATAAAATTTTAATCTTTACATTCTGTTTAGGCTCAAAAGATTTGGCAATGATTTTATAATCTACACCTCCCTCTAAGTCTGAAAAATAAAATTTTCCATTTTCAGAAGTCGCCTGTCTAAGAATTTTAATACCATCTGTAAGAAAGACCTCAGCTTTTATCGCCTTCTTGTCTTCATCTTCTATAATGCCATACACTGTATTTTTCTTTTCCGGAAGATATTTGTATTTGTTGGTTCTAAGGACATCCGGATTCAGTTCAAAATATCTATAGCCATTGGTCAGCATGACAAGATCAAGACTTTTATCTGCTTTTTCTTCTTTTGGATCGAAATAAAACTGTGGTTTTTCAATTTTGCCTTTTAATTCAGAATCCATCAGCAACCATGAAATGATGTGGTTTTGCTTGTCATCGGCATATGTCCATAATTTATCATCTACAACGCTTACTCCGAGATTGGCGGTAACAGGCTTGTTGTTTTCATCGGTGGTTTCAATATCCAAAACCACTTTTTCTCTGGGTAAATAATATTGTTTTACAGGCTTAATTTTTACGGTAAGCTGATTGGTTTTATTGGTAAAAACAATACGTTCCGCAATAGGACGATGAGTATCCGAAACGGTGAATCTGCAGATCCCGACCGGAAAATCTTTTTCAGAAAGTTCTAAGTGATTGCTCCCTTTTGTTAATGATAAAACTTTAGTGTAGACTTCCTTTTCGCGAAAGCTTCCTTTTAATGTAACCGTTCTTTCCTGAGTAGAAACGATGGTTAAGAAGAGCTTTTTATTTTCTTTCTTAATATTGAAAATCACTCCGTCATTCTGAGCTTCAGGAAGAGGATAAATTTGGGTGATGTTTTCAGGGTTTATCACTTTTGCATAATAATGTTCCCCTTGTTTTGGGGTGAACAGAAAGCTTCCCATTCCAAAATTATAAGACTGGACTTCCTGTATTTTTTCATGTTTCTGATTGTAAATTCCCAAAACGGCATCTACAGGTTTTTGAAATTCATCGACCACCTTAAAAGCCATATTCTGTTCAATTCCATTGATAAGAGTTCCGCCTTCAGGCATTAATTTAACATCCAAATTATTCAGAACAATAGGGATATTTCTTGAAATGGACTCAGTAAAGCCATCAAAATTGACTTTTATATTCAACAGAGCATCTGCATTTTTTAATGTATCCGGAAGTTTAAATTTCAGGGCTTTTTTCCCTTCTTTATCTGTGGTCAGTTTGCCCTTTGAAACAGTTTCGCCATTATGCATCACCATATAATCTGCTTCATAGAAAGGTATTGGAAGGTTGCTGAGACTTCTCATAGAAAAATCGGCAATTACCTCATCTCCCTGGCCATATCCTTTTTTAGGAAAATCAAGCTTCATCAAAATTCTTGGTGATACTATTTTCTGGAGATTAATTTCCTTTTCAAAGGTGTTTTTTCCTTCTTCATTCTGCATCCAGTTGGTGTAAGCCCGAAGCTTGTAAATTCCTCCTTTCATGTCGTCCGCGAAATAAAAATATCCCTGAGCATAGCCATTGGTAATCTCATATTTTTGTTTTCTGAATACACTTCCATTAGGTTCAAGAATTTCCAGATTAACGACTCTGCTATCTTCGGCGGGAAGATTATCTTTACCTTTTACTACATAAATTTTAAAGTACATTCCTTCCCCCGGTTTATAAAAAACATGGTTGGTCTGGATGTACGTTTTTTCTTTTTCAAAATTCTGAAATGATTGCTGCTGCGCCTGTAGAAAAATACTTGAAAGCAGGATATTCAACAGAATGATATATGATTTAAATTTGAGATTCATAAGTTAAAATTTGAATGAAACAATACAGCCTAATGTTTTAAAAGAAGGAAGATTGAAAAAATCCAACCCTCGACCATTGTCCGTATCATAAAAGCTCTGGTTAGGATCTACGCCATTATTAGCCTGCCACAGCAGAATATTATTCACATAAAAAGTAATTTTCACAAACTGCTTACCGAAGTTCACTGGGAAATTGGCAGACAGGGAAATAGTATTAATTCTTACATAATCTGCCTTTTGAATATACTGTTCTGCAACACCCGTAAAACCATATCTCGACCATCGGTTCTCCTGAACATTCTTGTTAGGATCATAAAAATCGACGGGAATCTGATTGTTATTTCCGTTGGCCTGTACGCCCTGAAAAACATAATTTTTGATATTTCTCTCTTCTCCAGATCCGTAAGAACGGCCGTAATAATCAAGTACAGCCTGAGTTCCGTTCCAAAGCTGGCCACCTTTTTTCCATTCCCAGTTGATATCCAAAGAAAGGTTTTTATAGTTGATACTATGATTGAATTTCATCACAAAATCGGGAGTAGGATCTGCGATAATTTTCATCCCTGCAGCTTTTTTGGGATATCCGAATTCATCAATGATAAGCTGCCCTTCTTTATTCCGTTCAAAATAGCTTCCCATAACGGCTCCGAGAACCTGGCCTTCTGAGAGTGTTTTATAAATATCTTTAAAGCCGGAAACCGCCAGATTCTGATATTCCGGAGTAACTCTGTCCACAATATCTCTGTATTTGAACCATGAAATTTTGTTGCTGGTATAAAAATTCTTTCCAAGATAAAGACGGTCATACTCAAAGCTGAATTCCATACCGTGGTAAGTATGATCGGCCATATTTTTCAGCTTCAACTGGCCAGCTTCAAATACGGGAAATACATCATCCGTTATTTTTTTGCTGAAATACTCTCCTTCAAAACTAACCTTATATCCTATATTCAATCTTCCACCGGCTTTCCATTCTTTGGTATTGATATTGGAAAGTCCTCTGAAGCTTTCAACTTCCTGAATTGGAAAATACTGATAAGAATTTTCTGCATTCAGTAAAGTAGTGGCATAGGAAGCATATGACCTTGTAATTTCAGGCTCTGAACTCAATTGGGTATAGCTTCCGAGGATTTTAAAATCATAATTTTGCCAGTTGAAAATGTTTTTAAAATTCAAATAACCGCCAGCTTTTGGAAGCCAGTAATTGTTTTTAAGGGAAGTATTGGAAATATAGAATGAGTTTCCAAGGTTAAAATCTGCATCAAAATCAGAATGATAATCACTAATATGCATGTTATAATTAAAAATATAATCCTGCGAAGTTCTCTGATAAAGATATTTTTTGTTTGTAAAGCTATTGTATACATCAGATTTCCTGTCATTTAAAATAAAATTCAGACTAAAATCATTCTTAAAATCATAGCCTCCCAATGAATAACTTCCCATGATGTTGGAATGATACAGCCTGTTATTTTGTGCCCTTTCATTCCATATCCCGTTACTGAAACCATGAGTAGACGGCTGATACTGATCCCTGTTTCCTATGGTGTTGTTTTCATAGGACTGGTTGAGATTCAGTTTAAAATCACCCCATGTTTTATTGGCGTTAAAACTATACTGCCGCTGATTGTTCTGATAACGGTACTTGCTGTCCTGAGTAAAAAGATATACAGGATTATCTGCATATTTGCTGTAGCTTCTCTGTGAGCCGTTATTTAAAAAAATCTGCTGATCGTTTGAAAAGGAAACAGGCGTCAACAGTGAATTTTGGTAAACACGATTGAAGAGTCCTATCCTATTGGTATTAGTAGCTTTATTGTCCTGATAATTAAAAGCAAAATCAAAAGTATATCCCTGAAAAGTTTTACTCAGTTTAGCTTTAAAAGTATTGATAATATCATACTGGTCTATAAAATACATCTGGTTTTTCTGTTGTCCCAGATTCAGTGAAAGACGGATTTTTTCTACAGAATCTTCTTTTACGATAGCATTTACACTAAGCTGGCTATTGTATCCTACCGTTGTTTTGAAAAGATTATTGTTATATCTCTTGGCATTTCGAAGGCCATCTGCCCATGGAACCAACCTTCCATTCTGATCGTATTCATAAGGTGAGCCATCAAATCCCAAAGAGGAAATATCCGGTCCGAAACTGAACATTTCATTGGTCTCCGGGCCTTGCCAAATTAAAGTCCCATTTTCTGATCTGCCCTGTACATATCGATCCTGAGTTTCAGGAATGCTGTTTCTGCTTTTAATATCAAAAGAGGTGATAAAGTTGCCATTTAAAGTAAATGTTCTATGCTTCAGCTTTTTTAATGTAAAAATTCCGTCATTCCTGTCTTTAAGCTTTCTTATTTTATCAAAATATTGATCAGATCCGTTGCTTAGAATCGTTGTCGCTTTTTCTATGCTAAAGTCGTCTTTACTTTTTTGTGAAGTCAGGCTGTCATAAACTTTACTGTGAATATTTTCTACATATTTATTCTCTGTTTGCCTTTCCAGAATGTCTTTTAATTCTCTCAGCTGATAGGTTGTTATCACATGGCTGTTTTTACCCTTATTCCATACGAGAGTGTCAAAAGGTTTGGCGGCAATGATGGCAAATCCTTTTTCATCAGTCAATTCATAGACTCCACTATTTTTATTATGGATCTTTAAGAAATTCTCTGATTTATTTTTTGAGTTTAAAAATTTTCCCGAGTAATATAATTGTGAGTTTTGGGCGTGAAATACAGTAATAGTAAATGGAAGCAGCAGCAAATAATTCTTTTTCATTGGTGATTAGTATGCTTAAAAATATGAAAAAAGAAATTTCCGGGGAAATTTCTTTTTTTAAGATTTATTTTTGAATAGCTTTATAACTCTCTATCAACCTGATAAATTCTGTCCGGTATCCTTCTTCATCTCCCCCTTTGCTCTGTTTGGCAAGGTTCTCAACATCGGAAAGATCTTTTTTTGTAATCAATTCTGAATTTCTGAGCACCAAGCCGAACCACGCTACGGAAGAAGCAAATTTAAAATCCTTACTTGCCGAAGATATTCTGTTATCAGCATTTTTAACAATCTGACTTATTTCACGGCTGGTATCTCCATCAGGTTTTTTATATCTGAATTTTATTGTCGCCAATTCATCTTCAGCCTCTTTTGGTGAATGAGTTTGCGTATATTTCAAATTGCTTTCTTTGGGAGTAAAACTTGATTGTACATCTGCAGGAATAACTTCATACAAAGCGGTAACTGTATGTCCGCTTCCAAGTTCTCCAGCATCTATTTTATCATTCACAAAGTCCTCATTTCTCAGTTTTCTATTCTCATAACCAATCAAACGGTATGATTTTACATATTCGGGATTAAATTCAATCTGAATTTTCACATCTTTGGCAATTGCATACATATTTCCTGCAAATTCTTTTCCCAAAAATTTATTGGCTTCTTGCATATTATCAATATAAGCATAATTCCCATTTCCTTTGTCAGCAAGGGTTTCCAAAGTATTATCTTTATAATTGCCCATTCCAAAACCTAAACAAGTAAGAAAAACTCCAGATTTTCTTTTATCTTCGATCAATGTTTTAAGATCTGAGGTGGAAGATATCCCTACATTAAAATCTCCATCTGTGGCAATGATGACACGATTGTTTCCATCTTTCGCAAAATTTTCCTGTGCCAGTTTATAGGCTAACTCAATTCCTGCTCCTCCTGCTGTACTTCCTCCCGCCTGAAGATGATCCAACGCCTCAATAATTTTATCTTTTTCCCCTGCTGATGTAGGTGGCAGTACCATTCCTGCACTTCCTGCATACACTACAATTCCTATCTTATCTTTTGGTCTGAGTTTATTCAATAGTACTTTAAATGATGATTTCAGTAATGGTAATTTATTTTCCTCATCCATTGATCCTGAAACATCAATAAGAAACACAAAATTGGACGCAGGAAGCTTATCCATAGGAATGTTTTTCCCCTGAAGCCCTATTTTAAGTAATTTATGCTTAGGATTCCATGGAGAATCACTGTATTCTGTATTAATTGAGAAGGGATCTCCATTTTTAGGTTGGGGATAATCATACTTAAAATAATTAACCATTTCTTCGATTCTGACAGAGTTTTTATCGACTACCTGACCATTATTAATCATTCTTCTTACATTGGAATATGCTGCATTATCAATATCAATAGAAAAGGTAGATAATGGTTGACTTTGCGTCAACTCAAAAGGATTTTCAACAAAAGCATCATAGCCCTCATTATTTTGAGTCACTGGTGAAATTTGCTGTTGTTTGTTGATTTTATCCTGTAGCTTTTTAGCTTTCTTTCTTTCTCTTCGCGAAAGCTCCTTAGTAGTTACTATAATCACTCCATTTGAAGCCTTACTTCCATAAATTGCTGTAGCAGAATTTCCTTTCAAAACGTTCATGCTTGCAATTGTATTGGGATCTAATTTTCTGAAATCTTCATCTTTTGTTACCATTCCGTTCACAACATACAAAGCTTTGTTTTCCGACTTTATAGAAGCTGCTCCTCTGATTACCAACTGATTATTATTAATATATCCCGAAGCAACATTAACTCCCTGATTTCCTGTCCCATTGATCTGAATTCCCTGAACTTTTCCCTGCAATGAAAAATAAGCAGCAGGTTGTGGTGGTAAGTTGCTGACAGAAGTACTTGTAACGGTACTGGAGGCTGTCACACTCTTTCTTCTAACCACTTTTGAATATCCCGTCACTACAACCTCTTCAATCTGTTTTGTTTGTAAGGTATCATTATATATTTGAGGCAGAGATGAAACTATTCTATCGGGAGCTTGTATTGGTGGTAAATTGCAGGTAATTGGAGACTTGTACGCATCTATAACTACAACGGGTGGTGCCTGATGTGCCAACGGAACAGGTAATGATTCTTCTTTTCTGATATTCTCTTTTATTATACGGTCTATTTTGGCAATATCTGCTTGGTTAATAGGACCTCTTAAGGTTTTGTTTTCTGTTATTAAAGGTTTTAAAGGTTCTGCATTTTCTTTTTTATTCATAAAATAAAATACACCCATCCCGATTACCAGACTGGCAGCTATACCATATGGCAGCCAAAGAGGAATGATTCTCTTTTTTTCTTCTTTTTTATCTAATTTCTCTTCAACTTTTCCCCATACTTTTTCAAAACCAGGAAAAACTGTTGGTTCTTCTGAAAGCTTAGAGGCTTCATTGAATTGTTGATCTATATGATTATTTTCCATTGTTGTAAAAGTTTAGATATGTTGATTCACTAGAAGTTCCTGCAATTTTTTTCTTGCAAAATTGAGCTGGGATTTTGATGTCCCTTCACTAATAGAAAGCATAGCCGCTATTTCTTTATGAGGATACCCTTCAATCGCAAAAAGATTAAAAATGGCTCTGCAGCCTTCAGGGAGAAAGTTCAGCAGGTTCATCATATCTTTTTCAAATGAGAGATTTTCTACGCTGGCAGCGGAAGATGGAATGTCATTTTCTTCTAAAGAAATAAAAGAGGTCTTTTTACTTCTCAGCTTCTGTAAGCATTCATTCACCGTAATTTTTTTGGCCCACGCTTCAAAAGTTTCAAGGGTTTGTAGCTGATTGATTTTCGTGAAGATTTTGTAGAACGTATCTGCCAATACTTCTTCAATATCTTCATCATTTTTCAAATAGCGTCTGCAGACTGAGTAAAGCCTGCCCGCCATTTTCTCGTAAATCACCCGCTGTGCTTTGCGGTTGCTACGCTGGCATTCTAATAATAATTCTCTTTCCATAGTCAGGAGTTATATTATAGTAGATGCGGCTTTTTTTATAAAGGTTGGAAACATGATCAACTTTTTCAAATAATATATCATATAAATCAACAAAGAAAGCAAATGGAGAACAGAAAGCAAAGAAGCTTGTATCATCTTATATGGTATAATGTTACGACTGATCATTCATTGTATGATTCTTTTAATCAGGGATATTTTCTTTTTTTATTGAAAAAAAATTCATTTCAAATTTAACTTTTCCTCTTGTAACATATCTCTACTATTAACGACTATTAATTCAAATAATCTTTTTATAGTAATGAAAAACGCGAAAATTGCATCATTACTTTTTGTTTTGTCTGCAGGAAGTATGATGTTTGCCCAAGATGACTTGATCAACAAGTTAAAAAACAACCACTCACAAAATGCTAATTTTCAGTTCACAACGTTAAAAGACGTTGGTGCAACTTCTGTAAAGAACCAAGGTTCATCAGGAACTTGCTGGAGCTATTCAGGAAACTCTTTCCTTGAGTCTGAAATGCAGAGGATGGGCAAAAAGCCTGTAGATCTTGCTGAGATCTTCACGGCAAGAAATTCTTACCATGATAAGGCGAAATTATACGTTTTGAATAATGGAGCAATCAGCTGGGGTGATGGAGGAGAGCTTCATGATGTAATTAATATGTACAAAAAGTACGGAGCTGTTCCACAAGATGTGTACACAGGATTAAAATCCGGACAGACTACGAACAACTTCAAAGAAATGCAAGGGAAACTGAAACCGGTTCTTGATAGTTTAGTTCAGGCTTCTTCAAAAGGGAAACTGACCGATAACTGGATGGATTCTGTAGATGCTATTCTTGATGAATATTTAGGAAAAGTACCTGCTAATTTCACTTATGAAGGGAAAAACTACACTCCAAAAACATTTGCTAAGGAAGTTGTAGGAATCAACCCTGAAGATTATGTGGAACTATCTTCGTACAAAGATTATCCTTATTATCAAAAATTTGTAGTTCCAATTCCTGATAACTGGAGCCACGATTCTGACTGGAATGTTCCAATGAAAGATCTTACGGCTATTGTAGATAATGCTGTAACTAAAGGATATTCTGTAGGTTGGGCAACTGATGTTTCTGAGCCTTATTTCTCTTATAAAAACGGGGTGGCTTATGTTCCGGATATGGACCTAGACCAAATCAATGCTGAGAATAAGCAAACTTTATTCACTGAGCCTAAGAAAGATAAAACGATTACTGAAGATATGCGTCAGAAAGCTCTTAACAATCTTTCTACAACGGATGATCACGGTATGCACATTGTAGGTTTGGCAAAAGATCAAACGGGTAAGGAGTATTATATGGTGAAAAATTCATGGGGTGTAACCAATGATTTCGCAGGATACCTTTATGTAACAAGACCTTACGTTGAGTACAAATCTACGGCGATCCTTGTTCACAAAAATGCTATTCCAAAAAATATTTTGAAGCAATTGAAACCAACTAAAAATATTGGTTTGTAAAAAAGATCACTTCTGTTGTCTTACTGATGGCAGTCTAGATATTTAAATCTGTTAAACCCCGCTCCCGAAAATTTCGGGAGCGGGGTTGTTTTATAAGAGAAGAAAGAAAAGATATCTTACATAATAGGGCAAACAATTGAAACATTAAAAAATATTATATTTGTTTACATCAACAAATTATTATGTATGAAAAATCTAAGAAAATTAGCAAAACGTGATTTAAAAAAAATCAATGGAGGAAATGCCCCTAACTGTCCGGAAGGAACTACAGCCTGTTATATTCCAGGAAGTAATGGAATCCCTCCGCGTTGGAGATGTGTACCAGATACCATAGAGTGTCCATAAGATAACCTGGCCCATTTCTGAATTCGGAAGTGGGCTTTATTTTAAATTGATATTTTTCATATTGATAATCATCCATATAAAGCGTCGCCATTATTCTTGCTGTCTATTTTTATTCTGTAATTTATGAGAGGTTTTTCAATATCAATATAAGTCATTCTGCCTTCTCTTCTTTCCAATAAATAAAGTCTAAAGCTGATCAAAAAATGACGGGCTTCCAGAAAATCTGAAAGCCCGTCGTTTAATAAATAGGTGAAAATTAAATATAAAATAAAGTGAATTATGATAATTTAATACCAGAAATGAATGATGGATTTTGCCTTACCAGCCATAAAATATGCTGTTAAAAAAAATGGACGGCGAAGCAAATTCTCTACTCATTATTGATATTAAAATAATACGCCCATACTTTCTGCTGAAAAGTCAAGAAGCGCTTCTGTATTTCCTTCTTTGATCTTTTGTACCCACTGATAATCCTGCAAAATCGCACGGCCAACAGCCACAAGATCAAACTCTTCATTATCAAGTCTTCTGATCAATTCTGTTAAATCTGTTTTTTCCGTTCCCTGACCTGCAAAAGCATTAAGGAAATCTCCATTCAATCCAACAGATCCAACGGTAATGGTTGGCTGTCCGGTGATTTTTTTAGCCCATCCTGCAAAGTTTAAGTCAGAACCTTCAAATTCAGGTTCCCAGAAACGACGCTGTGAACAGTGGAAAATATCTACCCCCGCTTCTTTTAATGGTAACAACCAATCTTCCATTTCATTAGGAGTGAATGCCAGTCTGGTTTTGTAATCCTGCTGTTTCCATTGGGAAAGACGGATAATAATCGTGAAGTCCTCTCCTACTGCTGCTCTGATCGCTTTTACTACTTCTACCGCAAATCGGCTTCTTTCTTTTAAGGTTTTACCACCATATTCATCCGTTCTTGTATTGGTTACTTCCCAGAAAAACTGGTCGATAAGGTACCCGTGAGCTCCGTGAATTTCAAGACAGTCGAAGCCCAGGTCTTTTGCTGATTTTGCAGATGCTGCAAACTGTGCAATCGTATCCTGAATATCTTCAATAGTCATTGTGGAAGCCTTTTCCATAGGAACCAAAGGATATTCTTCCGACATCCTAGTATCACCTACGTGCCAGATCTGAGGTCCCATTTTACCACCATTGTGGTGAACTGCATCAATTACATTCTTCCAGCCGTTTAAAGCTTCAGTTCCATAGAAATCAGGAATATTTTGTAAGTTTTTTGAGCCCGGTCTGTTGATAACTGTTCCTTCTGAAAGGATCAATCCCACTTCTGAGGCTGCTCTTCTGCTGTAATAGTCAGCAATATTCTGTGTTGGTACTCCATTATCAGACTGTGATCTGGTCATAGGAGCCATTACGATTCTATTCTTAAGCTCTAAATTCTTATATTGAAAAGGTTTAAATAATGATGATGTACTCATATTTAATATTGTATTTTATAATTGTTACACAAAGTAACTAATAATAGTTCACTTTTGTATCTTTTATTAAAAAAATAGTGGTAACTTCGCAGTAACTTACATTAGTAACATGAAAGTAACATATGAGATTCCGGTTTCATATCCACTGTAACAAAAATTCTCTTTATGAAACAGAACGAATTAATGCAATACAGCTGCCCGTTAGGTAAAGCAATGGCCGCACTGGGGAGCAAATGGAAGCCCATCATTGTATTGGTGATTAAAGACCGAAAATTACGTTTTGGAGAGCTTGCTGTACGCATTAATGTGATCTCCAGAAAGGTATTGACCGACCAGTTGAGAGAAATGGAAACCGATGGTCTGGTGATTCGTGAAGAGTTTAAAGAACTTCCTCCAAGGGTAGAATATTCTCTTACAGAAAAAGGATTGGCTTTGTTACCGATTTTGTACCAATTGGAAGAATGGGAAACGAAATATCACGTTTACGATCCTGATAAGGCAAAGGATTGTAAGACTCTTTTAGAAGAGAAGAAAATGAAAAAGGCTGTCAATGTTTGATAGCTTTTTGCTTTTAAAACAATTCTGAAAATCACTTATTAATTATCTGGCTTTAGTTTTAATAAATAAGGATAAAATAAAAAATGTAATTAAAAACATAAAAAACTGAATCAATAAAACAGGCCATATACTGGGATCAGCATATCTGTATCCAAAACTTAAAATAGATACAGGAAATGTTACTAATAAAGCATATAAAGTCCATTCACCATATAATGGATCGCTTCCGTAAGCAGAACATACAGCCAGTGTTCCGGTTCCTACATATAGTATTGAAATAATGAGTGCCCATTTTCGGGACTTCAAAAATGAAGTTATTTCTTTCACTTTTTTTATTTAATATAATTAAGCACTTTCAAAAAGGTAAGTATATCACCAAAATGTAAGTATATAGGTTCAAAACCATTTCTGATGCAAATTTGCAGAAAAATATTCATTATGAATTACAAAGAAATTGCAAAAGAAACCATTGGAAATCTGTACAGAGCCCACAACAGCATCCGAAAATCAGGAATTGATCAAAAATTGATTGCGTTAGTAGAACTCCGGGTATCTCAAATTAATGGCTGTGCTTATTGTTGCAGCTATCATGCTAAAGAATTGTCTGATTTCGGCTTTGAACAGGACGTCATTAACAGGCTTCCAGGCTGGAACCATACCAATGTATTCAATAATCAGCAAAAGCTTGTTTTAGAGTGGGCAGAAGCTGTTATTTTCAACAAAGATAATTGGCAAGACATTAAAGCAAAACTTAAAGAGCAATTCTCAGAGCGGGAAATTGTAGAACTTACGGCAAGTATTACCTTGATGAATACTTTGAATACATTGAGGATTACTTTGGCTGATAAAGATTAAAAAAGGTCGGGCTTTCAGAAATCTGAAAGCCCGACCTTTTTTATCGTAAATCCCAATTAGAATATCGCTGGATATTTCTGAGGATTTGTTTCATTAAACATTGCGTAGATTTTTTCTACCATATCGTCCGTAGACGGCTTGCTGAAATAGTCACCATCACTTGCATACGCTGGCCTGTGATCATTTGCAGAAATCGTCAACGGATCTGAATCCAGATATCTGAATGCTTTCTGTTTTTCAAGGATCTGCTGTAGGATAAATCCTGTTGTTCCTCCTTCTACATCTTCATCAATCACGACTAATCTGTTGGTTTTCTTAACGCTTTCAGCAATTTCGTGAGATAAATCGAAAGGAATTAAAGACTGAACATCAATCACTTCCGCGGAAATACCTAATTTCTCCAATTCGTTGGCTGCTTCCGTTACAATTCTCCATGTGGAACCGTAGGTTACCAAAGTAACATCTTTTCCTTCTTTCGTTACTTCAATTTTACCTACAGGAACGGTGAATTCTCCTAAGTTATCAGGTTGTTTTTCTTTCAGTCTGTATCCGTTCAGGCATTCTACGATGATCGCCGGTTCGTCAGCCTGAAGCATTGTATTGTAGAATCCTGCGGCTTTTGTTAAGTTTCTTGGTACTAATACCAAAATACCTTTTGAAAGGTTAAGAATCCCCGCCATTGGAGAGCCAGAGTGCCAGATACCTTCTAATCTGTGACCTCTTGTTCTGATGATCAATGGAGATTTCTGACCTCCTTTGGTTCTGTAATGAACTGTTGCCAAATCATCACTCATTCCCTGTAAACAGTAAAGAACATAGTCCAGATACTGAATTTCAGCAATGGGTCTCAATCCTCTCATGGCCATACCAATTCCCTGTCCAAGGATCGTTGCTTCACGAATTCCTGTATCAGCAATACGCAATGCACCGTATTTTTCCTGCATTCCTTCCAATCCCTGGTTTACGTCACCGATGTTTCCGGTATCTTCTCCAAAGATTAGAGTTTCAGGATATTTTTCGAAAATTTTATCAAAGTTATTTCTGATCACTACTCTACCGTCAACATCTTCAGAACTGTCGGAATAAACCGGCTTGATTTCTTTGATGTTTTCAGCTTTCCACTCAGATTGAGAGTATAAGTGAGAAGAATAGTTGTCTTTTTCAACAGCCGAAGCTTCGTTGTACTTCTGCATCAACTGGTTTCTCTCTGCAGAGTTGGTTCCTCTTGTCGCCAGTAAAGATTTTCTCACCAAATGGAAGATATCTTTTTTAGCTTTTGAAACCAATTTATTAAACTGAGCGATATACGTTTCTACTTCAGCATTCTGACCTTTAAGGTTTTCTACTAATGGTAAAATAGACTGAATAAGTTCTGTAATAGCCTTCTGATAGTTTTCCCAAGCCAATTTCTGACCTGTCTTAGCTGCTTTTTTGGCTTCTTCGTCAATAGCATCTAATTCTTCAGCAGTAGCAATTACTTCTTCTTTTCCATCAATTTCGATAGAATAATTCAAAATCCACTCTTTGAATTTTACCAATCCGTCGAACTCAGCTTCCCAAGCTAAACGCTCTTCGTTTTTATATCTTTCGTGAGATCCTGAAGTTGAGTGTCCCTGTGGCTGCGTTACATCCACCACATGCACTACAACAGGTACACTTTCTGTTCTTGCAAAATGTTCTGCTTTTGCATAGGCATCCAATAATGCAGGATAATCCCATGCTTTCACCTGAATAATCTCACAGCCCTGGTTTTCTCCTTCTTTTCTTTGGAAACCGCTCAACATCTCAGTGATATCTCCTTTAGCTCTTTGGTTTTTTGTAGGAACCGAAATTCCATATCCGTCATCCCAGATTGAAACAATCATAGGAACCTGAAGCGCGCAGGCAGCATTTAATGTTTCCCAGAAATGACCTTCTGCTGTAGAAGCATCTCCAATGGTTCCGAAAGCAATTTCATTACCTTCTCTTGAGAATTTCTCAGAACCCTCAAATTGTACGCTTTTATAGATCGTAGAAGCCTGAGCCAATCCCAATAATCTTGGCATCTGCCCTGCTGTAGGAGAAATATCAGAAGAAATATTTTTCTGTGCTGTCAAATCTTTCCAGCTTCCGTCTTCATTTAAACTTCTTGTTGCAAAGTGCCCGTTCATTTGTCTTCCCGCAGAGGCAGGCTCTCTTTCCACACTGGTATCTGCATACATCTGTGCAAAGAAACTTTCTACTGTAAGAGCATCTATTGCCAATGCAAAAGTCTGGTCTCTGTAGTATCCTGAACGGAAGTCTCCATTTCTGAAAACTTTCGCCATGGCCAGCTGAGGAAGTTCCTTACCATCCCCAAAAATTCCGAATTTAGCTTTCCCCGTAAGTACTTCTCTTCTTCCAAGATAAGACATTTCACGAGAGATCCTTCCTAACCTGTAATCTTCAAGTATCTGATTTTTAAAATCTTGAAAGGATATTTGCTGTGTTTCAATATAGGTTGTTTGCATAGCTAAGTAAAAAAGTTTTTATTCTTCAAGTATTTTGCTAATATACAATTTTTAAATTAATTTTAATTTTTAATAATTTTTTTTAAAAATTTGATAATAAATAAAATTGTGCTTTACTTTGATAAAATTTGTAAAGATGGAAAAAAAATCACCCCATATTTTGAATGCTTCGAGCAATCTTTTAGGGTTTTCATTGATTATTATCACATCTTTGAAAATCGCCAGAATAAGTCAGAGTACGTATCTGGATGAATTTGCAGGGTTTGCCTGTATGCTTTTTGCCTGCAGCTGTTTTTTTTCGTTCCTGGCGATCAGAACGGAAAATAGGAAGCGGGAATACACGTTTGAGACTATTGCGGATTATTTATTTTTAATCGCTTTATTTTGTATAGTTCTAGCCGTTATAATTGTAACCCTAAAAATAATTTAATTTAAAATTTTCGTTCAATTACATAATCAAGCATAATATGCAACGATTTTCTGGCTTCAGAATCGGGGAATTCATTAAGAATATCCTTCGCCTTTTGCTGGAAGTCTTTCATCACAGTAATTGCATATTCCAATCCTCCTGAGTTTTTAACAAATTCAATCAGTTCTTTTACTCTTTTAGGATTGTTGTTGTAACGTTTAATCGTATCGAAATAATATTTTCTGTCCTTTTCTTCGGCTATTTTCAGCGTATGAATTAAAGGAAGGGTCATTTTTTGTTCTTTAATGTCAATTCCGACTGGTTTCCCAATCACATTGGAACTCAAATAATCGAAAAGGTCATCTTTGATCTGGAAAGCCATTCCTGTATATGTACCGAAATCCTGCATTTTTTTCGCAAGTGCTTCATCGGCATTGTTAGAAAGTACGCCAATTTCACAGCATGCCGCAATTAACGTTGCTGTTTTCTGACGGATAATTTCATAATATACATCTTCGGTAATATCCAGTTTTCTTGCTTTTTCAAGTTGAAGAAGCTCTCCCTCAGACATTTCGCGGATGGTTCTGGAAATTACTCCCAGTAAATCATAATCTTTATGATCTGTAGATAATAATACTGATTTTGACAAAAGGTAATCCCCTACCAAAACAGCAATCTTATTCTTCCATAAAGCATTGATCGAGAAAAAATTACGACGTTTAAAACTTTCATCTACCACATCATCATGTACCAAAGTAGCCGTATGAATAAGTTCTATCATAGAGGCTCCTCGGTATGTTTTTTCTGTCACACTGCCTACCAGCTTAGCACAAAGAAACACAAACATAGGACGCATCTGTTTCCCTTTTGTGGTAACAATAAAACGGGTTACTTTATCTAATAAAGCTACTTTACTCTGCATTGATTCATAAAACTTCTGTTCAAAAAGCTTCATTTCATCATTGATCGGTCGTTTAATCTCTTCTACTGTATTTGCCACAATCTGCGAATGCTGGGTGAATAATTATTAATTCTCACAAAGATAATTTTTTTCGCTCAATTTTAAGATAAAATTAATCTTTGAGTTGCTCTTTTGGAATAAAATAGAATGACGGTTTTGTACTTCCCAACGGAGATTTGAACTTTTCACCTGAGATATACATCCCGCTTTCATCTACTGCAATTCCCTCAATCTGACCTATTGACAAAGCACTTCCAAGATAATATCGCTTGGGAGCTTCCTTAAAAAACACTCCGGGTTCTGTTTCTGTAAAAACATTTAAAAACACTTCTGTCTTTTTGGTATATCCTACCAGATACAATTTATTTTGAAAATACGAAGCATCGGTAACAACAAAATCGGTTTTATAGGTTTCTGTTTTTACGGCATCCTGCTTTTCATAGATTTCGGGATTAATGGTATAATGAGTGGTTGCTTTTGAGGTCCATTCTTTGGTAAAGAGGTGAATTTTTCCGTGGGCAAAAACCATCGCTTCTGCATCAAAATCAGTATGTAAATATCCCGAAATATAATCTTCCTGTTCCGGGTACTGAAATTGAATTCTGCTGATCTGATCATTTTTGAGACTGTCATTAGAAACAGGGACCTTATAGATTTCAAGATCTTTTCTTCGCCCGTTATTATTTCCAAAATCTCCTATATAGAAGTTGGCTCCGTCATTGGTGAGGGCTTCCCAGTCTTTGTTCTGTCCCTTAACTTTTAAAGTACGGAGAATTTCTCCCGTTGTTCTGTTAATTTCAAACAATTCGGGATTATTTCCACTATCGTTGAAGGTATAAAGCTTTCCGTTCAGAAAATTAAGCCCGGAAGTTTCTTTTATTCTGTCATCCAGATAGCTTACTCTGTATTTTTTTATTTTCAGATAGTCCAGGCGTTGTGAGAATGCCGACTGAGCAAGTATTAAAGTAATAATCAGAACGAATTTTTTCATACAACAAAAATAAGATTTTCTTCTGAGTTCAAAGATTGGAAGGATTTCGGATATAAAAATAATACTGCTGATATACTGATCATTTCTATTTATTTACAATAGAAAAACGGGCCAAAATAGCCCGTTTTTCCCTTAGATTTCTATTGATAATAACCAGAAGTTAAGCCGTTTTCTGCTCTTTCTGATTTTGCTGTTGGTCTTTCTTTTTAGCCTGTTTTGCAAAATACTCTTTTTGATATTGCCTTACCGTTTTTCCTGTTCCGTCATGTCTCCATCCTGGTGAATTGAAAATATAGTTGACTCTGTCTGTAAATTTTAACCCAGGCTGTTTAAGATCTTTCCAGATTTTTCGCCACTCATAAAATAAAACAGTATCGGGTCTGTTATCCGGCATTTTAGGGTAAATACCATATTTCACCGGAATATTCGGGTCTTCTTTCTGAAAAGTGCCAAATATTTTATCCCAAATGATGAGACACATTCCCATATTTTTATCAAGATATTTCACATTACAGGCATGATGTACACGATGATGAGAAGGTGTTACCAAAATATATTCCAAGAATCCCATAGTCTTCACGGTTTGCGTGTGTACCCAAGTTCCATAAACCTGTCCGATTGCATAAGCCACCATGATGTGCCAAGGATTAAATCCTAAAAAAGCCAGTGGTGAAAAATATAAATATCTGTAAAGCGGTTGTAATACCGGGCTTCTGAAGCCTGTTGTAAGATTAAAGTATTCTGAACTGTGGTGGGTAATATGAACTGCCCAAAAAGCTCTGGAACGATGATCTACATAATGCAGTACGTAGTAGGCAAAATCTGTGATGATAAAACAGGCCAGTAAATACCAAACACTAAGATCCCATGAAAAAAGTCTGTGATTATAAAAGAAGAACATCACTCCCATCGCAAACGCTTTCATGATCAAATCAAGGCCAAAATTCATCAGTGCCAGATAAACATTGGTAGCCAGATCCTTGCCGCTATATAGTTTAGCTTCTGAAACATGGCTATAAATCATTTCGGCTAAAATAACTGCAGCATGTAATGGAACAGCCCAAGCATACACGTGTTCTAGCCCATCCTCGCTCATTAGAAAATCCATCATCACAAAATAATTTTTGCAAAGGTATGGTTTTAAGAGAACTTTAAGAGTTTTTTAAGGAAATTTTAATCTGCGTTTTTGTTGGCAAGTTGTCCGCAGGCTGCATCAATATCACCTCCACGGCTTCTTCTTACCATTACTGTAATTCCTGCATTTTCAAGCTGGCGAATATAGTTTTCTTCCGCCTGTTTGTTGCATTGGTCATATTTTCCGTCTCCGATTGGGTTGTATTGAATAAGGTTTACTTTAGAAGGAACCTGTTTACAGTATTTGATTAGCGCTTTGATATCTTCATCTCCGTCATTGATTCCTTTCCAAACACAGTATTCGAAAGTGATTACAGAACCCGTTTTCTGATACCAGTACTGAAGCGCTTCCATAATATCTGTTAGCGGAAATTTATCCGAGAAAGGCATGATTTCATTACGCTTGGATTCGATCGCAGAGTGAAGGGACAATGCCAGTTTCACACGCAGCTCATCATCTGCAAGCATTTTGATCATTTTAGGAATACCGGATGTAGAAACGGTAATTCTTCTTGGAGACATTCCCAAACCTTCCGGCTGGGTAATTTTACGGATCGCTTCCACTACGTTTTTGTAGTTCATCATAGGTTCTCCCATTCCCATGAATACGATATTGGTAAGCGGTCTTTCAAAGTACATTTTACTTTGGCTGTCAATGAGGGCAACCTGATCAACAATTTCGGCAACTTCAAGGTTTCTCATTCTTTTCAGTTTTGCCGTTGCACAGAATTCGCAGTTCAATGAGCAGCCTACCTGTGAAGAAACACAGGCTGTTGTTCTTGTTTCTGTTGGAATAAGAACAGATTCCACCATCAGCCCGTCATGAAGTTTCACTCCGTTTTTGATGGTTCCGTCGGAGCTTTTCTGAAGCAGATCTACGGAAACAGGATTTATGGTATACTCCTCTGAAATTCTTTCACGAAGAGATTTCGAAAGATTCGTCATTTCATCAATCGAATGGAGGTTTTTACTCCATAGCCAGTCATAGACCTGTTTCGCACGAAACGGCTTTTCTCCTAAAGATACAAAATAGTCTTTAAGCTGGTCTAGTGATAATATACGGATATCTTTCATTTCAGGGGTATATTGCAGATCTTAGGTTACAGGTTGCAGATAGTATAACCTGCAACCTATTACCTGATATCTTTTTTATAGGATTAACATTGCGTCACCGTAAGAATAGAATTTATACTTTTCTTTTACAGCTTCTTCATAAGCGTGCATTACGAAATCTCTTCCGGCAAATGCAGCAATCATCATAATCAACGTAGACTTCGGTGTGTGGAAGTTCGTAATCATTGAGTTAGCTACTCCGAAATCGTGAGGCGGATAAATAAATTTGTTTGTCCAACCATTGAATGCAGAGATTTTTTTGTTTGAAGAAACAGAAGTCTCTAATGCTCTCATTGTAGTAGTCCCTACTGCACATACTCTTCTGTGAGTATCTACCGCTTTGTTGATGATAGCAGCATTTTTCTCATCGATGATGATCTCTTCAGACTCCATTTTGTGCTTAGAAAGATCTTCTACTTCAATAGGGTTGAAAGTTCCCAAACCTACGTGAAGCGTTACTTCAGCAAAATTGATTCCTTTAATTTCCAATCTCTTCATCAAGTGCTTAGAGAAGTGAAGACCTGCTGTAGGTGCTGCTACCGCTCCTTCTACTTTAGCGTAGATTGTTTGGTATCTTTCTGCATCTTCAGGCTCTACCGCTCTTTTGATGTATTTTGGAAGTGGAGTTTCTCCTAATTCTTTTAATTTAGATCTGAATTCTTCGTAAGAACCATCGAATAAAAATCTTAATGTTCTTCCTCTTGAAGTTGTGTTATCGATAACTTCAGCTACCAAAGACTCATCTTCTGTAAAGAATAATTTGTTACCAATTCTGATTTTTCTTGCCGGATCTACCAATACATCCCAAACTCTGGTTTCTTTATCAAGCTCTCTTAACAAGAAAACTTCAATTTTAGCACCTGTTTTTTCTTTGTTTCCGTAAAGACGTGCAGGGAAAACTTTAGTATTGTTGAAAATGAATAAATCCTCTTCATCAAAATAATCCACTACATCTTTGAATAATTTGTGCTCAATAGTCTGTGTTTTTCTATCAAGTACCATTAATCTAGCTTCGTCTCTGTGCTCTGATGGGTGTTCTGCTAATAATTCCGCAGGAAGATCAAAATTAAAATCTGATGTTTTCATTTTTTAAATTACGGTTTAAAAATTACTGAAATTACATGGTGTAATTTTCGGAGTGCAAATATACGATATTGAACACCCCTTTGTCAAGTATTATTTTCAATCAAATGTAAAACCGTGATTTTATGGGACATTTCAAAGTCGAAAAACCTTATTTCCAGAGGGTTTAAAATTAAACATGGAAACGATCAATATAATCTATTTCATTCATAATCTGTATTCTAACGGTCATACAACTTTCACATTCAAATGGTACGAACGAATTGATGAAGATGAATCTATAGGGTTTGATTTTCACTTAAAAACTGAAAAATAGTAAAAAGCAACCGAAGTGTTCAACGCTAATATTACGCATTCTGAAGAGTATAAATTCGTAGATCTGAATCCCAAAAGTAACAAAAGGGAATGTAAACCCGACAAACTAGAATAGTAATAGTCAAAAATTAACCCCCATTAAAAATATAATCATGAGTAAATATTCAATAGAAGCATTCATTAACGAAACAAAAGAAAACCCGCAGCAAAGGGATTATTTTGAACTGGAAACCAAACACCTTTTAGAAATTAATCTTAATAACCAATCGGTATGGACCAAAAAAGGAAGTATGGTAAGCTATGTAGGTAATATTAATTTCGAAAGACAGGGAATGCTGGCAGGCGGAATTGGAAATCTTCTAAAAAAAGCGATCAGCGGTGAAGGCAGCAAACTGATGAAAGCGGAAGGAACGGGAAAACTGTATGTAGCAGATTCAGGAAAGAAGGTCCGTATTCTTTATTTGAATAATGAATCGGTATGTGTGAACGGAAATGATGTTTTGGCGCATGAACAGAGTGTAAACAGTGATATTACAATGCTTAAAAGTATTGCAGGAATGATGTCCGGCGGTCTTTTTCAGGTAAAGCTTTCAGGAACCGGCCATATTGCTATCACAACGCATGGCGATCCTCTAACTCTGATTGTAACTCCAGACACTCCGGTGTATACAGATCCGAATGCTACCGTGGCCTGGTCTGGAAACCTCAGCCCGGAACTGAAAACCAACATTTCTTTCAAAAGCCTTATGGGCAGAGGAAGCGGTGAAGAATTCCAAATGAAATTTTCGGGGCATGGATGGGTTCTTATTCAGCCTTACGAAGAAGTTTACTATATGGAAAAATAAATAAGCAAAGCCAAGAGGTCATTTTATATTTTAATCATAACAAAAGCAATTTCAAATGAATACCCTAATCAAGTTATTCCTGGCAATCATTATATTTCCCAATCTTCTGATCGCTCAGACTTCAAAAAAAAAGTACGAATACAATATAGACCTTCTTCATATGTCCAATGATGAAGTTAGGGTTTCTTTTGCTCCCCCTAAAAACAATCTTAAACAAGGTAAATTTATTATTCCCAAGTTGGTACCGGGATTTTATGAGGCGATGGATTTCGGACAGTATGTTTCCAATCTTGTTGCCACGGATAAAAAAGGAAAAAAGATAACCACTGAACGTCTGGATAAAAACAGCTGGATGATTCATGATCTGAAGAATGTAAGCTCCATATCCTATAAGGTAGCGGGTGGATGGAATTCTTTAAAACAAGATACTCAAGGAGCTAAATCTCCCGGAAGTATGTTTAAAAAAGACAGCGTTTCTGTGATCAATTATAATTCGTTAGTGGGATATTTTGAAGAAATAAAAGACACTCCCTATCAAATTACGATTACAAAAAATAAAGATTTTTATGCTTCTTCTGCTTTAGATTATCAACAGAAAGACAAAAAAACTGATGTGGTATGGGCTAAAGATTACCGACAGTTGGTAGATTCTCCTGTTCTATACTGTGTTCCCGATACAACATGGCTGAAGATTGGTAAAACCGAAGTTCTTGTATCATTTTACAATAAAAAAGAAAGACATTATTCTAAAAAGATTGCGCAGGAGATCGAGAATATCCTGAAAAACCAGGAGGCCTATCTGGGGGGAACTTTGCCTGTCAATAAATATGCTTTTCTAATCTATGTTGAATCATCCAACCAAAGAGGATACATGGGAGACGGCCTGGAACATTCTCAATCTACTGTTTGCCTGTACTACACCGGAAATATGAATTTTCTCACTGATGCTTTAAGAAGAGTTGCCTCTCATGAATTTTTTCATATCATCACTCCTCTGAATATCCATTCTGAGCAAATTCAGCATTATGATTTCTTAAATCCTACTCTATCTAAACATTTATGGCTGTATGAAGGAATGACAGAATATGCAACCATCCATATGCCTATAAAACAAAAAATGATCAGCCTGGAAGATTTTGAAAAAAGTATTGAAGAAAAGATACAGGGTATGAAAGAATTTGACAACAAACTATCTTTCACAGAAATCAGTAAAAACGCAATGGAAAGACAGGATCAGTACATGAATTTCTATCAGAAAGGAGCGTTATTGGGATTATGTTTAGACATTAGATTAAGAGAACTTTCCGGCGGAAAAATGGGCACTCAGGATCTTATGCAGATGTTGATGAAAAAATATGGAGAGGGTAAATATTTCAATGATGATGATTTGTTTGATGAAATTACTAAACTGACTTACCCGGAAATCCGTACATTTTTCCATGATTTTGTAGAAGGCGGCCAACCTATTCCATTGAAAGAATATCTGGAAAAAGCAGGGTTTAATTATGATGAAGCGACCGGAAAAGTAACCCCTATTCCTAATCCTGACCCTAAACAACTGGCTTTAAGAAAAGCATGGATCAATCAGTAAATTTCCTCATCTTTATCAAAGTGTAGTTCCATTATTATTTAACTCCTTTCTTTACAGAAACTTTTATTATGAAAAAAAAACTGTCCGGATTGTTATTGATCATGATCCAGTTTGCTTATCCACAGGCACAAAAAGTTGAGCAGGCCATTGATTCCTTTGTCAAAAAAGATAATTTCAACGGGTCTGTATTGCTGGCAAAAAATGGAAAAATTGAATTACTGACCTACAAAGGATTGTCCAACAGGCATTACAACGTTCCATTTTCAGATGAAACGAGATTTCATATTTTCTCGCTCACCAAAACATTTACGGCGGTCCTGATCATGCAGCTTTACGAAAGAGGAAAAATCGATCTGGATGCTCCTATTTCCAAGTATTACCCTGAATATAAAGGGGAAGCCGCCCATAAAGCCACGATAAGAAATCTTCTTACCTACAGCAGCGGAAGGTACAACAAAGACATCAGTTCGCCGGAGCTTATTCATCAGGCGTATGACAATACGATCTGGGATCTTGATGATTTTATTACAACTTTTCTTTCTGAAAAACTGATTGATCAGCCAGGAACCAAGTTCAGCTATAACAATGGAGATTTTATCCTGTTGGGAAAAATTATTGAAAAAATATACAACAAATCTTTTGAGGAAGTTCTTAAAGAGCAGATTCTACATCCTCTCAACATGCAGAACACCGGATTTCTTCATCATAACGACATTATCAAAAACATTGATGATGGATATTCTGCTTACGAAAATGATGCATTTGCTCTTCATACACCTACCAATACTTATATTGATAATTTCTACTCCGCCGGAGCGATGTATTCGACTCCGAAAGATCTTCTGGCATTTGATCAGGCGATATTCAATCATACTTTATTCAATAAAAAAACGTTGGAAATCATGCTTACTGCGGATAAGAAACTGGAAGATACAGCGCTTGGCTTTTGGGTTTATCCTAAAAAGTTCGGATCTGTCAATACAATATTTGTGGAACGCCAGGGTGAAGGATATGGGCACAGCGCCAACTGGGTTCATTTGGCAGATAAAGGCATTACTTTGATTATTCTCTCCAACACAAAAGATATTCACTACCTCAATACAATGAGAGAGAAACTGATTATGGCCTATTACGGACAATAATTATTTTATTATTGCCTGTCTTTTTATTCTTTCAGGCTTAAAAAGTCTAAGATTTTTTTCCATTCTTCCAATTTCTTTTCAAAAGAAACGGTGTGAAGTGGGCTGGTTGAAGGCAATAAAAAGACAGGCAATTTATACTCCTTCCCTAACAGTTTCTGTAAATTTTTATAGGATTTTCCGCCGTTGCAAAAAATAACTTTAATATTCGGATATTCTTCCAGTAGCTTCCCGATCTGATTGGCTTCTTCATTTTTTATTTCAGAATCAAGACTTCCTTTACGTTCACAGGAATCGATGACATCCCAAAGGGCAATATGGTGTTTCTTTATGGTATCTATTCTTTGAAGGTAATGATCCGTAAATTCTTCATTCAGCAATTCAAAAATAATTTTCCAAAATTTGTTCTGAGGATGTGCATAATACTGCTGCTTTTCTAATGACTTTACCCCAGGAATTGATCCTAAAATTAAAATTTCAGATTGATCGTCAATAATGGGTGGAAATGAAGAAATACGGTTTTGCATATTCAAATATATATATTTTCTCAAAAGCCTTCGGACTTTTAATCATAAAAAAACGGGCTAAAGCCCGTTTCTATTGATATTGTATCCTATTTTGTCTTACAAGGTTTCCTTCAACCAATCGAAGAATTCTCTCTGCCATACCAATCCGTTTTGTGGATGAAGTACCCAGTGATTTTCATTCGGGAAGTAAACTAGTTTAGATTTTAATCCTCTCAATTTAGCAGCCTGGAAAGCTTCCTGCCCCTGTTCGTAAGGAACACGGAAATCAATTCCTCCCTGAACGATCATGATTGGCTTGTTCCATTTTTCCACAAAATTACTTGGGTTGAATTCTGTGTATGCTTTTGGCAATGGTTTTTCCCAAGGCGAACCAAGATCCCAGTTAGCAAACCAAAGTTCTTCCGTAGTCAGGTACCATGATTTCATATCGAACAGTCCATCGTGTGCAATGAACGTCTTGAATCTGTTTTCATGGATTCCAGCCAACATAAATACGCTGTATCCTCCGTAGCTCGCTCCTACTGCTGCTACTCTATCGCCATCTACATAAGGTAATGTTTTAGCATAATCTGTTGCGGAAAGGTAATCTCTCATCGGCTGGCCTCCCCAGTCTTTAGAAATATCTTCGTTCCATTTTGTTCCCCATCCTGGCATACCTCTTCTGTTTGGAGCCACCACAATATAACCGTTGGCTGTCATCAAAGCAAAGTTCCATCTTACGCTGAAATATTGCGTCAATGCAGATTGTGGACCTCCCTGGCAATATACCAATGTAGGATATTTCTTGTTTGGATCAAAATTTGGCGGATAGTGGAACCACACACCCATTTCTTTACCATCAGAAGTTTTTACCATTTTTAGCTCAGATTTTCCCTGAGCCAGTTTAGCATAGGTTTCTTTATTGGCTTCGGTAACCTGCTTCATTTCTCCATTCTTAAGATTTACAGAGAAAAGTTCTGTCGCATGGTTAGCATCTGTTCTTCCTACCACAAGAGAAGATTTATTATCTGTAAAAATTTCATTTACGTCAAAATCTCCTTTGGTGATCTGCTGTACTTTTGCAGATTTTGAATCTAAAGAGAAAAGCTGTTTTGTTCCTCTGAAAGCTGCCGTAAAGTAGATTGTTTTTGAATCTGCTCCCCAAAGCACATCTCCGGAAACACTTTCATCCCAAGCGGCTGTAAGATTGGTGGTTTTGCCCGTCTTCCAATCCATGATCTTCACATCATTTTTGTCTGCTTCATACCCGTCTCTTGCCATACTTTGCCAAACCAGAGACTTTCCATCAGGACTAAATTTAGGGTTAACATCATACCCTTTATTTGACTCAGTAAGGTTTTTAGTCACTCCTGAAGCCATGTCATAGGCGAAAATATCAGTATTGGTACTGGTTGAATATTCTTTACCGCTTTTTGGTTTTGTAACATATAAAAGCTGGGTAGAATCCGGACTCCAGATAAAATCTTCAGCTCCACCGAAAGGTCTTTGTGGAGAATCCCAAGTTTTTCCTTCTAAAAGGTCTTTCGCTGCGTCTACTTTATCCGAGATATTCACAACAAATACGTGATTGTATTTCCCTTCGTTGAAGTAGTCCCAATGTCTGTGGTTCAGATCTGTATATACCTGAGCTGTGGTTTTAGGAGTATCTGCATATTTATCTTTTCCCATCAGTTTTTCTACTAAAACCTGTCTGCTGAAAGCAATTCTCTTGCCGTCCGGAGAAATAACGATATTATCAGCTTCCCCGATGGTATAAAATTCTATCCAGGTTTTTCCAGCATCTTTTGAAAGATAGATATTATCTCCCTCCTGAGCATAGATTCCGTTTTTGTCCCATTGGATAAGGGCTTTTTTTCCGAAATCAATTTTAGTAGACTGATTGTTAAGAACATTCAGGAAATAGTTCTCATTTTTCGTTTTTTCTGTTTTCAGATCTACCTGCCCTACTTTATAGATAAGGGAAGCCTGATCTGGTGAAACAGCCTGTACTCCTACTTTTTTCAAAGTCCAAAGGATTTCAGGCGTCATTAGTTGTTGTGCGTTCATTAAAAGCGGAGCTGCCAGAGCCAGCAGACTGTACTTAAGTTTCATATATTGCTATTCTTTTTTTAACGGATAAAATCTGCGCGATTGTTTTTATCCTTTTATTACATTCAAAGATTGCCAAAGTTAATATTTAAAATAAAAACGGACGAAAGAATTAACATTTAAGTTTTTTAAAGTTTAAATAACCTTTTTCTGTAAGAATGAATTTTACTAGCTTTACCATCATAAACTAATACCCATCTTCTATGAAAAAGTTCTTACTTGTTTCTTCATTCCTGGTGTCCTCATTCTTTTTCTCGCAGTTAACGATGAGTCCCACTGCGACCCATTATTCTACCCCTTATCAGGCCATTATTTCAGGAAACGGAACCATTTATTATACAACCGACGGAAGTACTCCCACACTGAGTTCAATTTCAGCAGCCAACAGTGTACAAATCCCTATTGATCAGACGAAAGAAATCAAAGCATTTCTGGTGAACGGGCAGGGAAATTCCTCAGCTATCATCAGCAAAAAATATTATACAGGAAGCATTCCTGAGGCTGTTATTTATTTTAAAGTACCTTCCAACTGGACGGCGGGAAGTTGCATCCTGATCGATATGGTAAATCCCAATTCAATTAACGGATCTGTTATTGATATATCATGGCCGGGACTTCCTATGCAACCTACAGGGTGTGAATCCTGGTATAAGATTACCCGAAATTTTGAAAATGCCAATGTGCGTTTTAATAACTGTACCCTTTTCGAAAATATTCCTCAAACCATTAGTACAAATCTGATCCCCGCAGGAAGCACTTTATATTATGATTTTACAAATGGGGTGATCACCACTCCGCCTTCATGTCTATTTTTAAAGAACAATGAAGCTTTGCCAAAAAGTAAAAATGTTTTGATAAAAGTGTATCCCAATCCTGTTTCGGATGTTTTAAAAGTAAATACCGACCGATATTTCCAGGAGTATGAGATTATAGACGCCAGTGGAAAAGCGGTTGTAAAAGATCAGTTTAAAAAAGAAATCCCTATCAGTCAGCTTGTTTCAGGGAATTATTATATCAAACTGAAAGACCAGCAGGGAGATCTGGTGGTATTGAAATTTATTAAGAAATAAAAAAACCGCTCGTTTTGAGCGGTTTTTTGTATGTTGATCTGTTTTTTATTCTTAGTCTCCATCTGAGAACATTGAGTTGGCCAGAGAGGTTACAATAGACAATAGAATACTGAATATAAATGCTGACCAGAATCCACTAACAGTCATACTGTCGATAAAATAATCTGCAATCAGAATAATCGCTGCGTTGATAACCAATGCAAAGAATCCTAAAGTGATAATCGTCAACGGAAGCCCGAAAAGACTTAAAATAGGTTTTACAAAAATATTTAAAACACCCAGTACAATAGCAAATATAATTGCTGAGGAGAATCCTTCAAAATGTACTCCTGGTAAAATTTTAGTTAAGAGGAAAGCAACTATGGCAGTTACAAACAATCGGATAATAAAGTTCATTTTGTTATTTTTTTAATGTTTATGGGGGTTATGGAGCAAAAGCCATTCCATTTTACGTCCTACTTTTCCCGCTAGGTGAATCTTTTATTTTATTTTCATCATCGTTACCAACGAAGTGGCGACATGACTTTCCGAATCGGAGTTTTCATTCTGAACATAAATCTCTGTTCTTACGACACTTATTTTGGCTCCTCCTTTTATGACATACGACTTGGAAACCAAAACGTCTCCTATTGCGGGACGCAGGTAATTCACTTTCAATTCTACGGTTACTACATAACAGTCTTCGGGATAATGGCTTACGGCAGCGTATCCTGACGAGACGTCTACCAAAGAAGCAATCATTGCTCCATTGAACATTCCTGCTTTTCGGGTCATCATTTCCATTTTTGGAATTTTCATAGAGATAAAATCAGTTTCTACCTCCAAAAGTTCTGCTTTATAGAACTGTAATGTTTCTGAGCGGCCGAAGCTGTCTGTAATGAGTTTTCTTTTTTCCGGTGTCATGAATTTTATTTTTAAACAAAGGTAAGTGCTACAGGCTTTTTAATCTATATACCAGGGAAAATTTTCATAAAAAAAGCCATCCCACAGGTTGTGAAACGGCTCTTTATTTTAAGGATTACCCTCTATTTCAAACTAACGATAACTTTTCGGATGTTGAGGAAGCTTTCAGATGGTGATCTTCTTTAATCATATCGGCTGCTTTTTCTCCAATCATAATGGTAGGAGCGTTGGTATTTCCGGACACTACATCGGGCATAATGGAAGCATCGGCCACACGAAGACCTTTTATTCCATACACTTTCAATCTCGGATCTACTACAGAAAGACTGTCAATTCCCATTTTGCAGGTCCCGGCCATATGATGGTAAGTAGAGCATGATTTTTTAATATAATCAATGACTTCTTCTTTTGTTTTTTCTTCTCCTGGATAAATTTCACCATCGTTCCATTCTTTCATAGCTTCTGTTCTTCCCATTTCACGGCAGATTTCCACGCAACGGTAAAGAGCTTCCAGATCAGACTCCTCGGAAAGATACATCGGGTTGATTTCCAATGCTGCAGCGGGGTCCGAAGAGGTCAGTTTAATATATCCTTTACTGGCAGGTCTGATAAATCCTGCACAGAATGTAAAAGCGTTTTCCGGCCCAGTGAATCCCGGACTGTAATAAGGAAGTCCCATGAATAAAGGCTGCAGATCCGGGAAGGCCATTTCTTCTTTGCTTTTCCAGAAGAGCTGCGCTTCCAGTAAATTGGCTTCGGGAGCTGGAATTTGTTTTTTAGCTTTAAAAATAACACTGGTTAAAAGATGGTCCTGAAGGTTTTTGCCGACCCCTTTCAGATCTTTTACCACAGGAATTCCTACAGAATCCAGTTCCTCTTTATCTCCAATTCCGGAAATCATCAGAAGTTTAGCAGATTCTATTGTTCCACAGGATACAATGACTTCTTTGTCGGCTTTTGCTTCTACTAATTCTCCATTTTTCGTATACTGAATTCCTACACACTGATCTCCTTCAAAAATTAATTTCTGAGCAAGCGCACCGGTTTGAATATGGAGATTGGTTCTTGATTTAACGGGATCCAAAAATGCTTTTGCTGTGGAACATCTTTTCCCATCTTTTCCTACACTGAGATGATTGAGACCTGCTCCCCAGATTTCTTTATTAAAATCGTCTGTCAAAGGATAGCCCAATTCTTTACAGGCATCTATGGCACTTATGGAGATTGCATTGGGATGTTTGATACGGCTTACAAACAAAGGTCCTTCTCCTCCATGCGTATGATCTTCCCCTTCTTCGTGAGTTTCAGATTTTTTAAAATAAGGCAAGACATTTTCCCAGTCCCAGCCTACACAACCTTTGTATGCCCAGCTGTCGTAGTCCTGCTGATGACCTCTGATGTAGATCATTCCATTAATCGAGCTTGAGCCTCCTAACGTTTTTCCTCTCGGCCAATATCTGGTATTTCCACCGGCACTTTCCTGAGGAACGGTGTGATAGGCCCAGTCTCTCTCGGTATTCCATATGGCAGGCCAGCCCGCCTGTTCTTCTACTTCTACCACTTTATCGTCCGGCCCTGCTTCCAGAAGAAGTACATTTATATTCTCGTTTTCGCTTAATCTGTTGGCCACTACAGCTCCTGCGGAACCTGATCCTACTATTATAAAATCGTAATTCATAAGTTTTAATTTAATTTGTTACTTTTTGATGCTGATTACTTTGGGAACTGTTACTGCTTTTAGTCCTTCGATTCCGAATTCTACTCCATATCCGGATTGTTTTGCTCCTCCAAAAGGAACAAACGGATGAATGGCTCCATGCTGATTGATCCAAACCGTACCTGCTTCCAGCTGTGTGGCTACTTTCTGTGCCTGGTCAAGATCATCACTCCAAACTGAAGCTCCTAATCCGTTTTCGGAATCATTGGCTTTACTGATGGCTTCTTCCAACGTTTTGTATTTTATAATAGGTAAAACAGGACCGAATTGTTCTTCATCTACGATTCGATCTCCGTTGTCAACATTACCGACTAAGGTTACCGGGATGAAATACCCTTCCAGATCAGGCTTTTGTCCTGTAAATATAAAGTCGGCACCGATATGTTCAGAATCTCGGATAAGATCCTGAATTTTATCATATTGCATTTTGTTTTGTATAGGTCCCAGCACACTCGTTTCTTCTGCTCCGTTACCCATTGGAATGTGAGAAGAGTATTCTGCCAAAGCATTGGTCACTTTTTCATAATCATCTTCGTGTACGTAGAGTCTTTTTAGACAGGCACAGGTTTGTCCCATGTTCAGGAAGGCACCCCAAAAAATGTTTTCTATATGTTTTGCGATATCAAGACCTGGTAATATAATACCGGCATCATTACCTCCGCACTCCAATGTTAAGCGTGCCATATTTTTAGCAGAAGCTTCAATAACTTTTTTTCCTGTGGCAATAGAGCCTGTAAACATAATTTTTCCGATTTCCGGATGAGATGTAAGATAACCACCCACTTCTCCTCTACCGGTAACCACTTGTAAAAGATCTTCAGGAAGAACAGTATTGATTACTTTTATCATTTCCAGACTACAGAAAGTCGTATATTCTGAAGGTTTGATAATTACTGCATTTCCCATTCTGAGAGACGGAATAATCTGCCAAATAGCAATCATTAAAGGCCAGTTCCATGGGGCAATTGCAGCGACTACCCCAATAGGATTTCTATATAGGACATCTTTTCTTGTATCATCTTCAAAAACAACTTCTTCCGGCAAGTCTAGGGATGCGGGAACCTGAGTCCAGCCTACACATGCCTGCATTTCAAAATTGGCTCCCGGACCGCTAAGCGGTTTTCCCTGTTCGCGTGTGATCCATTCTGCCAGTTGCTTCGAGTTGCTCTGCAGAGCTTCAGCTACTTTGAGTAAAATCTCCTTTCTTTCTCCATCCGGCCTTGCTGACCATTGTTTTTGGGCATTCTTTGCTCTTGTAATTTTGACATCTATTTCTTCTTTAGAAGTATTGATAACTTCACCAATAACCTCTAAGGTAGAAGGATTTAAGGATAAAAAAGAAGTATCTACAATATGTGATTTTTCTACGAACGATGTATTTTCCATTGTTTAAATTATTTTGTATTTTACATAGCTCGAAAATGACGAAAACATGATATAAATCATTTGCTTATTCTCTATATTTTTTAACCTAAACTCTAAGCTATAATGGAAAAGATTGAAGAAAGAACGGTTTTCAGCATTCCCTTCGGTGAGCTGAATGTGTTCGAAACAAATGTAGTATGCCACGATTTTCCCTTTTTTTTTGAAAAGCCTGTCATCACGCTGATGCTGAGTGGTAATAAGATTATACGCAGTGAGGAAGAGACGTTTGAGTTTAATGAAAGAAGTGTTTTCATTCCGCCTTGTAATAAGGAGCTGAGTATTGATATTCATCCTGTTTTCCGGGAACCTACAAAATGCCTGGTACTGGATATAGAACAGGAATACATTGACAGCGTTTTTTCGGAAGTTATTGAAAACTGGCATCCTGATTGGGACAGAACAGGAATCATGATGAAAGAGAATGCCGTGAAAAAGTTTGTAAGCTCGGATGAATCTTTATGGAAAAGTCTTACAAATCTTTATAACAGAAGAATAGACGGAAGCATGTACGGAACGTCAGATTTTCTTTTAAGCTTAAGCCTTAAAGAGCTGATCTATGAACTGATGAAAACCAACGCCAAACACATCCTTCTGCATACGGATAAAGCTGAGAATATACAGAACGGGCTTCAGGAGGTGGTTCATTTTATCAAACAAAATTACAGAGAGCCTATTACAATAAAAAAACTGGCGGCTGTTGCGGGAATGAGTGAAGCGAATCTCTTTAAAAAGTTCAAACATTCCTATAACTGTACTCCGGTTGAATATATTATTCAGCTGAGGATAGAACACGCGAAGCAGCTTTTGATCAGCAATCCTGAAATCGGCATTAAAAACATCTGTTTTGAATCGGGTTTCAATACATTGGAATATTTTTACAGAAAATTTACTCAGATCACCGGAAAATCTCCGAAAAAGTTTACAATAAACTAACTATTTATAAAGGAAAAAGCGATGCATCTAAAAAGAGTTGTTGTATGGGTAAGCCTTCTGTTATCATGTATTTTCCAGGCCCAAACTTTACATTTATATGGAGGTTCGGATCAGAAGCAATATCTTGGCTGTTTAAATTGTGATACTTTTGATAAATCTTCTATATGGAATAAGTATGGCGATTTTGGAAATGTATACAGCTCAAAATCTATCTGGAACTCCTATGGAAATTATGGAGGTACATACAGCACCTATTCACCCTGGAGTACATATGCTTCTTATCCTCCTGCAATTGTAGACCAGGATGGAAATTTTTACGGATATCTTACTTTGAACCCTTATAAATCTGAGAGGTCTGAGTTGGAACTGGCAAATATTTTATGCAAATATCACGAGGATATCAAAGCGGATATTGACAGATGGTATGATAAATTGTTCAGATAAAATATAGAAAATAATATCTGCGCGTTTGACTGGCAGTCAAAATGCCACGAGTTCGAATCCCGTATTCTCCACGTTTAAATCAGGGAGAGAGGGCTTTGGATAAACCACCCCTCCAAAGTAGGGGAATTTTTACGTCTTCATTGGTAGTATTTATCAACAAAATAAAGCTTGTGAAAAATATAAAAAAAATAAGGACAGGTTCCGACAGAATGACAAACTGTGTGCATAAATTCAACATTGCACTTCTCATTCTGCGGGAATTTTAGTATTAATAAAAAGTCGGAAGATAGGTGAAGAACGTAAAGAGGCAAAGTAGTTTTTTAAGCTACAACTTGTACGCAAAAGTTTCTTCTTCCCCAAAACAGGAATATTGTTTTTCATTTACACTAAAAATTTATTTAACTTTCCCTCTTATCAAATTCAAAACGAAAGTCCTTTATTATGTTGAATGATTACAAAAAACACGAATTATTTGGAAAGCCTTTATTACAAAAAATTGATCTTAAAGGATCGTTCAGATATGATTTTCCGGTTTCTGAGCAAGCCTGTTTTCTGTATGTACTTAAAGGGAAGTTTCAATACAAAACAGATGAGCAGGAGTTTAAATTTTCTGCTAATTATTCTTTGTTTCTAAATTGTATGACTTCTGGAAAGCATATTCAAAATTCAGAGTCGGAGGATCATTGTGAAATTGTTATCGTTACTTTTTATCCGGATATCCTGAAGAGAATCTATGACAGAGAACTGCCTTTATTGTTGCAAAAACCTGCAAATATGGTATCAAACAAATCTAGTGAGAAAATAAATAATGATTTTCTGATACAAAAATATGTTGAAGGTCTTCTTTTCTATTTTGAAAATCCTTCTCTAATTAATGAAGATATATTGGTTCTTAAACTAAAAGAAATCATGTTGCTGCTGGCCCAATCACAGAATGCTAAAAATGTTCAGCTGATACTGTCACAACTTTTCTCACCCACCACTTATTCTTTTAAACAAATTATTGAAGCTAATTTATTTTCTCAACTAACGATTGAGCAACTTGCTGAGCAAAGCAATCTAAGTGTATCGTCTTTCAAAAGGGAGTTTACCAAATTATACCATGACACCCCTGCCAATTATATAAGGAATAAAAAACTGGAAAAAGCGGCCGAATTACTGCTGATATCAGATGAACGCATTACTGATATAGCATTGGACTGTGGTTTTAATGATCTGGCAACTTTTACAAAAAATTTCACTGATAAATATCTTATCAATCCTTCTCACTATCGTCAGGAACAGAAGAAAAAATAATTGTAAATCATTTTCATATCATGATACAGGCATTTCTTATTTCGATAAGGAATGATTTTTTGGACTAAAACCTCAAATTCTTGAACTAAATCCCAAAATCATTTCTGTATTTCTATTGCAAATTTGTACTGTCAGTTTCAGGGAATAGAAATATACCTAAAACTCAAGCCAAATAAGTATAAATTTTAAATACTATCAATATGAATCTATCAATTTTAGGAATTTTCCATACCATTATTGGCATCACAGCTCTTGTGGGCGCCATTATAGGGTTTATTAAATATGGTAAAATTAATCTGGCCCAGCTCTCCGGAAAAGTATATTTTTATGCAACTGCCGTCACCTCTCTTACCGCTTTGGGCATTTCAAAACATGGAGGATTCAATGCTGGCCATGTATTCTCATTATTTATAATAGTACTGATCGCTATTGCCTACTTTCTTTTCTCCAATAAAAAGGACATCAGAAAAGCCAGATATTTTGAGAATTTTCTTCTTTCATTCAGCTTTTTTCTCTCTCTGGTTCCTACTATTAATGAGACCTTTACAAGGGTTCCGATAGGACATCCTCTTGCTAAGGATATCAAGGATCCGCTAATTGGGCAAACTCTTCTGATCATCTTCCTGCTTTTTGTTGCGGGATCTGTTTTTCAGTTCATTAAACAGAAAAAAGATAATCTTGAAATATTATAAATCTGCTGTCGGCTGAATAATACATCATTTATAGACAGTACAATTGACGTTGACTTTTAGATTGAACTTATTATTGATTAGCTAAGTTGTGTCTGAAAGTCGTCGCTCAATGTCAGGACACCTTCCGTGATAGCTTCCGGATGGGTAGAGAAACCTTTCAATTTTGAAGTTTTACCTTTTAATACCAAGTCTAAAAGCTGTTTATCTGATAATTTCTTACCGAAAATTTCAAAAGTAATTTTAAAGCCACAATTCTTGAAATCGGAACAGCCTACTGCGGTTTTTCCTTTGATCAGATTGTGCTCTTTACATTTTGGGCATTTCGTTTCTTCCCAGGATTGAAGCTCTTTTTTCTGTGCCGGTTCTCTTTTTTTCTTCTCCTTTACTTCTTCTTTTTCTTCTTCCTGAAGGGTAATCACTTTTCCTTTGCCATACACCACTTTATCAGTAAGCTCTGTTACCATTTGTATCAGTTCTTCTTTAAAGAGATTGGCTTCATATTCCCCTTTTTCAATCTTACGGAGTTTCGATTCCCATTCTCCGGTAAGTTCTGGGCTTTTTAAAAGTTCATCTTCAATCGTATCGATCAGCTGAATTCCGGTTTGAGTGGCAATCAGGTTTTTTCTTTTCTTTTCAATGTACTTTCTTTTGAAAAGGGTTTCAATAATGTTGGCTCGGGTGGATGGTCTTCCGATTCCGTTATTTTTCAGAAGTTCACGAAGTTCATCGTCTTCCACCTGTTTCCCTGCAGTTTCCATCGCACGCAGCAATGTTGCTTCTGTATACGGTTTAGGAGGTGTTGTTTTCCCCTGATGGATCATAGGATCATGAGGGCCTGTTTCTCCTACAATAAATTCGGGAATAGTCTGTTCTTCTTCCTTTTCTTTTTCTTTATCTGTAGGTTCTTCTTTCGGCTCTTTAGCATACACAGCTCTCCAGCCAGGTTCCAGGATCTGTCTTCCGCTGGTTTTAAAAGGAATGGTTCCTACTTTTCCTTCTACTAAAGTATTGGAAATTTTACATTCAGGATAGAAAACCGCAATAAAGCGTTTCGCGATCAGATCATAGATCAGCTTTTCTTCCCTGCTCAGATTTTGAGAAGGAGGAACTTCCGTAGGGATGATCGCATGGTGATCTGTTACTTTTGCATCATCAAAAACAGCCTTTGATTTTGGAATGGGAGCTTCTAATAAAGGAGCTATCAAATCCTGATAAGGGTGCATTTTCTGAAGAATACCTTCTATTTTAGGGTATAAACTTTCGGATAGATAGGTTGTATCTACACGGGGATAAGTAACGTGCTTCTTTTCGTAAAGACTTTGGATATAATTCAAGGTATTCTCTGCAGAATAGCCATATTTTTTGTTGGCTTCTACCTGAAGTCCGGTAAGGTCAAAAAGTCGTGGATTTTTTTCTTTTCCTTCTTTAATTTCGAACGAAACAATCTCAAAGGGATTAACTTTAAGGTACTCCAGTCCTTTTTCTGCACGTTCTAATGTTTTTAAACGATCGATCGCTGCATTGAAAATTACATCACGATATTTCGTTTTCAGCTCCCAATATTCTTCTGTGGTAAAGGCATCAATTTCTTTCTGGCGCTGCACCAGCATGGCCAATGTTGGCGTTTGTACCCTACCGATAGAAAGAACAGCTTTATTTCCACCAAATTTTTTAGTAAAAAGTCGGGTTGCATTAATTCCCAATAACCAATCTCCAATGGCTCTGGCATTTCCCGCCAGGTAAAGGTTTTTATAATCTTCAGCAGGCTTTAAACTCGCAAACCCCTCTTTAATAGCATCTTCCGTAAGTGAAGAAATCCATAAACGCTGAATCGGTTTATTACATTTGGCCTTCTGCAATACCCAACGCTGAATGAGTTCTCCCTCCTGCCCGGCATCCCCACAGTTAATAACCTCATCACATTCTTCCACTAATCTTTCAATGACTTTAAATTGATTTTCAACGCCTTTATTCGGGATCAGCTTGATTCCAAAGCTGTTGGGAATAATCGGCAGTGAAAAAAGATTCCAGGATTTGAATTGTGGACCATAGTCGTGAGGTTCTTTCAGGGTACAAAGGTGTCCGAACGTCCATGTTACGCAATAGCCGTTTCCTTCCATATAGCCTTGTTTAGGCGTGGTAGCGCCCAATACTTTGGCGATATCTCTGGCAACACTGGGTTTCTCGGCAATACATAATTTCATGAACTCGGATTTATTGTAGGAGTGCAAAAATCGGGATTTTTTTTGGATTTTACTAATTTAGGTACATATCAAGATAGAAAGCTTGATTATACGAGAGATACTAATAATTAATCCACTTTTTTATGTAAATGCCTATTAATCGCTGTAAATACTATATGCTTCCTTTTTCTTATTTGATTCATAAAGTGTTCTTCCCCAAATATCAGGCAACATCGCCTTACATAAGAATAATAGTTAGATTCTTTCTTATTATTTACTGGATAATGTGAAAACTCATAAAACCCTCTTTCATTTCTAACCAAAGAGTAACGTTTTCTAATTTGTTTTTTAAGTTCTGTACTTTCAGAATCCTTAATCTTTAAAGGTTTATTATAAAGCTTTTTTATTTGATTAATATAAATCGCTTTTTTAGCTTCCGGAGTTTTATTCAGTAACATCCGAGTTCTTTTACATCTTCTTTTTGTTATTGAAATGATTTTCCTGTAATAAGAAGATAAATTAGCTGATTTTATAACAGTTTTATATCCTCTAAATTCAAAACCAAGATATAAGAGCGGTGTTTCTTTCTCTTCCTTTGTTACTTTATTTACTTTAAAACAGGTTAGTCTTTTTTCATTATGTTTTGGAGAATAAGTAACATTTTTGAAAATAAATTTTTCGGTCTTATTTTTACTGATTTGAACTTTACTTTCTTCTACAAGATCATAAATATATTTCTCAATAAATTCTGATTGGTCAGGTGTACAAACTACAATAATATCATCAGAATATCTTCTATAATAAGCCCCTCTTTCAGTAACAATATCATTGACAATTTTTAAATCAAAATCATATAAATATAGATTCGCAAGAAGTGCACTAATAGGAAGACCCTGTGGGATTCCAATATTTATTTTTTCTTTAGAAAAAAACGGATTCTTATAAATTCTAAGCTTTCCTTCTTTAATCGTTTTCCTAAATTCTTCATTACTTCCAAAAAAACATTTGAAACCTTTTTCTTTTCTAATTTTAGCAAGCTTTGATTCGTCAAATCCTAATCTTCGTCCTTTTTTATTTTTCTTTTGTATTCTTAGATCATCAAGAAGTACATATCTAAATTTTGTACAGGCCTTAAAAACATTGTAATGATCTTTTGGTAGTTCATCAACTTCTAAAAGCCACTTCCACTTTTGTTTTAAAAATTGATGATCTAAACTAGAAAAGAAACTTTTTAAATCAAAAGTCATTACACAGACATCTTTATTTTCCCCTCTTTTTTTAATCTCATCAAATGCTTCTTTTGCAAAGTGAATTGTACTTTTCCCTTTTTCATTTTCTTTAGAAATTGGAATTTTACGATATGCATTTACAGAAGCATCTAATGTAGAATTTTGTTTTAACTTACTTTCATAAAGCCCATTAAGAATATCTTTATAATATCCAAAAACAAGTGCATCCATATGGCTGGCATAATGTAAAGGACGAAGCTTATGTGTTTTTTCAGGCTTATTGGTCTCTTTATGAAAATGACAATGTCTGCGATCATCATTATGCTTATGCTTTTCAGAGTCCCCTTTTTTATATTTTCTATCTTTTAAGATAGTATGTATAAGTGGATAAAATGCGTATTTTTCAACGTACTTTTTATTTGTAATACTGTAATAATATCTTGTCCAATCTTCTCCAAATTTAAGAGAAGGAGAAAGATGTAAATAACCTTTTTCTTTTATCCAATCTGGTTTTTCCATTATAAAAAATGCTTGCAAAAAAATCAATATCGCTTAAATAATTACATACAGCTTTCGCTCAGATAAGTACTCAATTACTGAGTCATTGATATTTTCGTAATTGATAGTCGAACTGCCTACGGGCATAATTCAGTCTATATTAGTTGAATATATAGTTAAATACCTAAATAATAATGAAGAATAAGAAATCTTTAATAATTAGATCAATACTCTTGTATATCTGTTTGATATTACTTACATTCGTGTCGAGCATTGTCCCTCTCGGGCATCCAGCTCTGATGAAATTCTTCTTCCTTATAACCCAATTGTTATAAGTAAATTCAATTGAACCTATTATCTTTTTCTAATTGTAATTAAACTTCTTTTTGCAAGCACTTCAAAAATAATCAATAATTATTATATTTGTATATAACCTTGAAAATATTATTAAACTATGGGAGAATTTTCCATTGGTGACTTAGTATCATTAAAAAATCACCCTTATAACATAGCACAAAATTCAAAAATTGGAGCTGCTGCATTATTAACACCTCCAATAATGGTGGTAACAGAACGTTTAATTTCTAATAAATACAATGCTGATGCCGAAGAAAAAGAATTAATTTCTAGTCAAATACTTTGTACATTTTTTAATTCGAAAAACTCTTCAATCGAAAAATTTTGGTTTAAATCTAATGAATTATCTAAAATACATAATGAAAAGAATCAATTAAACCCAGAAAACGAATCAGAAACAGACTATAAATCAGAAAGCAAGGATCTTGCATCAATGAAAAGAGATTTTAAGAATGAGTTAGTCGTTCTTTTAACAGCAGATGAGGAACTAGGCAAAAAAAAAATGAGTTGGTTTAAAAATAAAGAAGAAGACAATTATAAAACTGAAGCTTTTTTAGAATTTTTACCTCCGGTTATGACAGTTATTGATGTAGTAGAAAATTTGAATTACTTAAAAGAACGTAGAGATCCCAAAGATGGAGCATTAAAAAAAGCCTCATGCAAGTATTTATTGAAATGTAAATGGTATAATCCTATAAAACAAACATTCTCAGAAGAATTTATTCCCTATAAAATCATCCAAAAAGTAAGTTTCTCAAATGATCTTTTAGAGATAATTAAAGATGCTATTATTGATAAGACAGTTTTTTCTATCGTTTCAAATGAGAAAGAAATAAAATTCAATAATAATAAGTTCAAGAAAATTATTTCTTTTAAAGAAGTGATTATTTTAAATCATACCGTTAAAATACTTTATAAAGATATATTTTCTAACAAATTATCTACAGACAACTTAGAAAACCTAAATATAACATCTTTAAAAGGTAATATCGAGGAATTGGGAGATAAAAAATATCCTGATTATACAAACTCTGGTTATATAAAAAGAGACAAACTAACTTGGAATAAAAATAAAATCTATAGAATTAAATATGTAGACAGAAATGGAAGAAATACTGAAAGGTATATTACCAATGCAGAATTAAAAACATTTGATACAGAAGAAGCAGATAAAGTAAAGTTTATCGTGGCTAATTGTTTATTGAGACATGGAGAAATAAGGCATTTTAAATTAAGTAATATTAATGAGCGCTTAGACATGAAAGATGAATTCAATAAATTAATTAAAAAATAATACAAAAAGCCCCCTTATAAAAAGGAGGCCGAATCAACAATAGTAACGAAACTAAGTTCATTATTTCTTTTTTACTTCTTCAATGGCTTCTGAAATCCCACCTCCTGCGGTTTCAAAGAAGGAAGGACCGGCAAGCAGATATACTTTTTCAATTTTTTTTGTGGTGGATAATTTATGTTCCTTCAGGTAATTTTCAGAACGATTGGCGTGTACTATTCCTCTTACTACATTTCCGGCTATCAAAGCGGTTGGAGAGTCTATTCCTGCATCTTTCAGATCGCTGGCGAAGGCAAAGTTGGTAACGCCTAATCTTAATGCTTCACGGGCTGCCACTTCTCCTACGGAGGTCATCAGATCCGGAGAGAATTTGTTTCGATCACCTAAACCGATCAATAATAATTTCTTTGCAGATATAGATCCGGCGGGAGGAGTAATTAAAATAGTTTCCAAAGAATGTCCCTGAAACTGTCCTGACTTTCTGATGTTGGTCAGTTCTCCTTTTAAAGCTTCGTCCAAATGTACCAATCCATTCAAATTGGCGGGTAAAGCCGGAGCATTGAAAATATCTCCGTCTGTATATTCAAAAACGCAGGCTACTTGTAGCTGGGCATCGGCTGAAGATGGCCCCTGTACCAACCCTACCATAGAGATTCCGTCTACGGTTCCCCAATTTTTGGAGGTTCCGATGGCTGTTGTTTTCGGAGCGGCTGTAGGGGTTGTTTGCGCAAAGCTTAATGCAGAGAATGCTAACACTACGATTATTAATGATTCCCTTAGAATATTTTTCATATTGTTTGGATGCTGGTTATTTTTGTTTCCGGATAGGGGATTCTTTTTATAAAGTCATAGGAACTTCCATGATCAGAATTTCTGTATCTTCCTGTAAGATTTTAATATTTAAATCCTTGATATCCCATACCCCGAAGCCGTCTCTTTCTTCTACTTTTTCACCTTCGATTTCTGCGCTTCCTTTAAGGATAAAGAAATAGGCCCCGTTTCCTTTTTTCTTGATTTCGTAAACTGTTTCTGCGTCCTTGTCAAAAGTTCCCAGATGAAACCATGCATCCTGATGAATCCATACTCCTTCATCGTCGGCATTGGGAGAAAGAATCTGTTGAAATCTGTTGCGGCTTTTTGTTTTGTCTAGTGTAATTTGATCGTATCTTGGAGCTACATTTCTCTTCTTTGGATAAACCCAGATCTGAAGAAACTTCACAGGCTGATCGCTGTTTTTGTTGAACTCACTGTGCATGATTCCTGTTCCTGCGCTCATCACCTGGATGTCTCCACTTTTGATAATTGCTGTATTTCCCATGCTGTCTTTGTGTTCAAGATCCCCTTCCAAAGGAATGCTGATAATTTCCATATTATCGTGAGGGTGGGTTCCGAAACCTCTTCCTGCTTCTACTTTGTCATCATTAAGGACTCTCAAAACACCGAAGTGCATTCTTTCAGGATTGTGATAGTTGGCAAAGCTAAAGGTATGCTGGCTTAGTAACCATCCGTGATCTGCTTTCCCCCGTGAATCCGCTTTATGGATAACAGAGTTTTCTTTGATTTTTGATGGGGTGTTGGGTAAGTGATTGTATCCTATAGGTTCTAGCGGTTCAATCTCGTCGATGTCATTTTTCATGGTGTTGGCAAGTGAAGCAGAGGTTACAAACATCCCTGTTCCCAATAGTCCTTTTTTTATAAAATCTTTTCTGTCCATATCTAGGTTCTTATTTGTTCATTTTTGATATGACAAATTTAGAGTACCTGGAGGCCCTGTACATTTAACTAGTTTAATAAATGCCTGTAATGGAAAAATATTTTCCTATTTCGGTATATTGTTGTTTAGACAAGTCCCATTGCTTTGGCCAGTCTGTATGCTTCAATTGAATTTTTCACCTGTAATTTCTGAAGAATATTCTGCCGGTGTCTATTGACGGTATTTAAGCTTATCCCCAGTGATTCAGCGATTTCCTTACTCATTCTACCATGAGCAATCATCAAAAGAACCTCCTTTTCTCTTGCCGACAGTACATCGTTATATGTAAATTCTTTGTAGTAAAGTGTAGCTCCATTCATAGAATTGACGATAACTCCATTTTCGTGAAGTAAGGCATTTACATTATTTCCGGATATATTATAAATACAGAGGGCCATTCTTACTTTATCTTCTTCAATACCGTAAAACATACGATGCCATACCGTAATATATTCTCCGGAATTACTTCGCATTCTAAGATTAATAGCCATATAGTAATCTGTCCACTCTTTTATGGGAATATCTTTCAGAAAATGAAAAAAGTAATGTTCCAGAACGAGTTTTTTTCTGACATCTTCAGCATGTATTTTATTGAGGATATCATCTTCCCAAATCGAAGAAATTCCTACTTCATCTCCCTTACGATCTTCCCCGATCAGCGAACTTATACCACCATAGTAAATTACGCTTTTTCTCGTCTTGAGATCTGTAAGTACACAGATCGCATTTTCAATTTCAGCATACATCTTTGCAATGGATCTGTATTTCAGACAGATTTCTGAGGTCTTTTTATCTTCAAAAGACTGGTTTAATAATGCTTTGTCAAGTTGAGCCTTAATATTCATCGTATGGTTATTACTAACTATTGAATTCTTTTTGGAGGCAAATTACCTTTGTAAATATAGATTTTTTAGTGGTTATTCGATGAAGCAGAATATCACTTTCGAAAAAAAATATTCTGTTTCATTGTATGTTTATATTATATTTTTAATGAAAAAATTATTACTGGCGGCATCTCTGTCTATCATGACGGGATTCTTACACAACGTAAAAGCGCAACGTTTAGAAAAAATGAATTGGTTCAATGAACCTGAAAAATGGGAAATAAAGGATAATACATTATCGATGTTCGTTACTCCGCAAAGTGACTATTGGCGTATTTCTCATTACGGATTTACGGTAGATGATGCTCCGTTTTATTATTCCACCTATGGCGGTGAATTTGAAGTTAAAGTAAAAATTACAGGTGATTATAAAGTAAGATTTGATCAGATGGGCCTGATGCTTCGTACAGATCCTCAGAATTATATAAAATTCGGAATCGAATACGTAGACGGAAAATATAATCTAAGCACAGTTGTTACCCATAACACCAGCGACTGGAGTGTTATAGAACTGAAAGACAAACCCCAGTCTGTATGGATTAAAGCGATCCGTCGTCTGGATGCCGTTGAGATCTTTTATTCCTTCGATGACAAAAATTATATTATGATGAGGAATGCTCATCTGCAGGATAACACTCCTGTGATGGTAGGCTTAATGGCCGCCTGTCCTGATGGAAATGGTTTCAATGCGAAATTTGAACATTTTCAGGTAAAGCACCTTCCTGATCAACGAAGATTGGAATGGTTAAACAAGAACAAATAACACCATAGAAAATTCGATATATAATTTTTTCAAATTAGCTTTATTCAACCGATGGTTTATCACTTAGAATTCTCGTGGTTGTGGAACAACGATAAACAAGCAACGGTTGATGAATGCTTTTTTGGATTGATGATTAAATTATTTCGTTTATAGGTACCGCTTTTATGATGAAGTTGTACCTATTTCTCTTTTGATGCCAGACGCTTTCTGATGGTACTCACAAACTCTTTAGAAACACCGAGATAAGAAGCAATATAATATTGAGCCACTCGCTGCGGAATGGAAGGATATACTTTGATAAATTCGAGATAGCGGTCTGAAGCAGTTTTTGAAATCGTATTTACCAAACGGCTCTGAAGCGTTGCAAGGTTTCTCTGCACAAGCATTCTGAACACCCTTTCAAATTTTGGAACTTCATTCAGCAGCTTTTCTTTCGTAGTGGGATTCAGCATATAAATTTCTGAATCTTCCAGAGTTTCTATATATACTTTAGAAGGTTTCTGTTCCTGGAAAGAAGAGATATCGCTAATCCACCAGTCTTCGATAGCGAACAATAAAGTAACCTCCGAGCCATCATCATCCAAACAGTACATCCTCAAACACCCTTTCTGAATATATCCTTCAAATTGACAGACTTCTCCTTCTCTTAATAAAATTGTTTTCTTTGGGAATGACTGGCAAACCAGTAAGTCTGTAAATATTTTTTCCTCTTCCGGGGTAATCGTAATGAATCTTGTAATGTTTTTGATGATGTTTTCAAACATAATTTAAAGTTTACTCCCGCAAATTAGGAAAAAGACTGTAAACTTCATTCTTCAAAAGGCCACTTCCTCCTCCATAATGGTCAATTACTTTTACGTTTTTATCTAATTTTTCACAAAATACTTTAATTTTTTTTTCAAATTCATCTTCCAGACCGGAGCTTAGAAGTACAATATCTACCTCATTCTCTTCTACATATCCGTAGCAGAAATTTTCATCGCTTTGGATTTCAGCGGTCCAGCCTTCGTTGTTTTCAATAATTCTTTTTAAGACTTCCAGAATCTCCTGATTCTTTCCGATAACTAAAAAATGGAGTGTTTTCATTATACTTGAGAGATTAAAAGTTCTATAGGTACTCTATGACTCGTTTATACTTTTTCGTTTTTTTTACTTTCTAAAGATGCTTATTTCCGGTTATTTTCAGTTCATTCAGATCCAGCTGTGATTCTGCTTTTCTGATCTCGCCATCACTGAACTGCTTTTCGCGTTTCATTTTAAAAAGCTCTTTTCTTTGATGAGCAAAAATATCCAGCATGATCTTATGATATTCTTTCATGTCATTTTGCCTGTTGCTACACATTTCAAGGGAGCTTAAATGATTTTGGTGAAGAGTAATATCATTTTCCAGTGCTTTTTTCAGGTTTTCTACCAGGCTGTTGGTTTCTATGGAAGTTTCATATTCCTTATTAAGTCTGTCAACAGCCAGCCTATCCAGCCTCATTTGAATTCCTGCCTGCTGTTCATGAGAAGGAAGGATAGAATCGATCTCTCCGATTTTGGTTAATTTAATAATCAAAGGAAGTGTAAGTCCCTGAAAAACCAATGTTACAAAAATAACGATGAAAGTGATAAAAATAATAAGGTTTCTCATCGGAAACTGCGCCTGGTCATTCATCATCACCGGGATAGATAATGCCGTTGCCAGAGAAACAACCCCTCTCATTCCTGCCCAGCCTATAATTAAAGGATTCTTCCATCCCGGACTTGGATCCCGGCGTGCTTTTTCGCTTAGCCATCTTGGAATATGAGCAACCGGATAAATCCATAAAAGACGGACTACAATAACGATCAAACTTATAATTAATCCATATTTTACCCCATCCATTAAGGAAGTTTCTCCTAAACCATTGATAATATCCGGAAGTTCAAGACCTATTAAAACAAAGACCAAAGCATTCATCACAAAGATCAGGGTATTCCACACTCCTGTCATGTTGATTCTTGTAGTTCCGGTTTTAAATATTTCATGAGCACGGAAAGACATAAATAACCCTCCACTTACCACAGCCATTACTCCCGAAAAGTGAAAATGTTCTGCTGAGAGAAACAAAATATAGGGAGTCATTACCGTAAGGGCTGCATCAATCGCCGGGGTTGTAGGTAAAAATCTGTGAATGGCATAAAAAATGTGTGCTCCCACAATTCCAACTACAATTCCCATTCCTGCAACCCAAAAAAACTGTCCTGTGGCCTCATGCATCGAGAATGCTCCTGTTACAACGGCAGCCAGAGCAAATCTGAAAACAATTAACGAAGAAGCATCATTAATAAGACTTTCCCCTTCCAGGATTGCAATTGTCCGTTTGGGAACTTTTAATCCCTTCAATACTGTTGTTGCGGCTACTGCGTCAGGCGGAGAAACAATTCCTCCCAATAAAAAACCTAATGCAAGGGTAAAACCGGGAATCAGCATCTGAGAGGTATAAGCAACCACCAAAGAAGTCAAAAATACAAGACCAAAAGCCAGTAGGCTGCTAGGACGCTTCCATTTCCAGAAATCATTCCATGAGGTATACCAGGCTGCTTCGTACAAAAGCGGAGGTAAAAAGATCAAAAATATGATGTCCGGATCCAGTTTCAAAACGGGAACTCCAGGGATGATACTGATTCCTAATCCTCCAAGGACCAGAAAAATAGGGTAAGCAATTTTGATACGCTGTGCCAGCATAACCAAAAGCATAACAACGAGCAGAAGTCCCAGTATTAAAAGTAATTTTTCGTGCATAGTTTTTTTTAAATGAGTAGAATTAGATTCTGATTTATATGGATTTTTGCTAAAGCACTTGTGTATTGTCTCTGTTTAAAAATAATAATTTCAATTGTAAAAGCTAACCACAAAGTCATAAAGTTTTACTTTAAAATACTTAGGAAAACTTAATACTATACTAGAGAAAGTTTACATAAGAGAAAAAATCAGAGATTTTCATGAAACTTAAGGACTCTTATCTAAAGTTCAATAGTGAGGTATCCAATCTTTTGTGACTTTTGTGGTTAAATCCTTTATTTAAATATGATTGAGTTGGCCAACTCTATTTCTTCTTCATTGATGGAGTGCCCGAAATTGGCATATACTTTCTCGGTAACTTCAGCATTCATTTCTCTTAAAATATTGGCTGTTGCATATACTCTTTCCACCGGAACATGAAAATCCGGGTTACTGGTTCCTAAAAAAACAGGGGTCCCCGCAAAATCTCCTTTATAGTTATCCCGATTGATTTTATCACCGATTACACCTCCAATAATAGCTACAGCTCCTCCAAACTTCTGTGCATGACGGGCCAAAAACTCTAAAGTAAGACACGCACCCTGAGAAAAACCGAAAAAGTAAATATTTTCTGGTTGTATCCCTGATTCTACGATTATTTTTACGGTTTCTTCTATCATTTCCAATGCTGACGACAACCATGGCTCATTCTCATCAACCGGTGCCATAAATGAGTAAGGATACCACGTATGATTCAAAGCCTGTGGAGCAAGCAATGCGTAATCCTTTACCTCTAAATGCTGGGAAAGACTTAAAATGTCCTGAGCACTTCCTCCCCTTCCGTGTACCATAATCAATGCTTTTTCAGCTTGTTTTAATGGTATTCCTGCTGTTTTTATATTTACTATATGACTCATTGTATTTATTTGAATTTTTCTGTTGGATAATGTATTGGGGGAAGAACCTCAATCAAACGATCTCTCTGTTCTTCAAACGGTGAAGGCAACTGTAGCGCTTCTCCTAAAAAAGCTGCTTCTTCATCTACATCGAAACCGGGACCTGAAGTGGCAATTTCAAACAGCACTCCGCCGGGTTCTTTAAAATATACTGAGGTAAAGTATTTGCGGTCTTTCACCTCTGTATGTTCCAGTCCGTAAGTGTTTAATCTTTCTACCATTTCAAGCTGTGACTGGACATCCGGCGTGGCAAAGGCAACATGGTGAACGGTTCCTCTTCCGGCCAATCCTTTCAATGCATTGGGAGCTGATAACAAATCCACATACTTTCCCGGAAGGTTTTCTGTGCCTAATCTCAGTCGGCCAGAGCTTTCAACAATCACTTTATGATCCATTTGAGTAGTTAATAAAGCTGCTGTTCTTTCGTAAGCATCCTGCCATATTTCAACATGATGAATTCCTTTTAAAGCATATTCTTTCGGAATATATCCGTTGTAGTAACCTTTTCTTTCGTCTTTATCTGTAAAAACCAGTTCCAACCCCAATCCGTCAAAATCTTCCAGGTAAATAAAGACCTCATCAGAAAATCTTTGCTGCGGATGTTTATAGGGAATATTAAACTGATCAAGACGATTCAACCAATAATCCAATGCCTCTATAGATACTGAAAAAGCAGTGGTATTCAACATTCCTTTTCCATGTCTTCCGTTGATCAGATCTTTACCATACGGGAAAGTGGTCATGATTGTTCCGGGCGTCCCGTATTCATCTCCAAAATAAAAGTGATAGACATCGGAATAATCAAAATTAACCGTTTTTTTAACCAGGCGAAGTCCTAAAACTCCGGTATAAAAGTCTATATTTTCCTGTGCATTGCCTGTAATAGCGGTAACGTGGTGTAGTCCTGTGATAAGATTCATAGTATTGAAAATTGAATGTTAATAGTAATTGACAAAAGCTCTTTAAAAGATCAGTCTTCTATGCTGATGCTAGTTGTCTTTCATCCATACATCGTTATATTCTTCCGGATGACGCTTGAACTGTGCATGAACATACGGGCATAACGGTACAATTTTGAGATCGTTTTCCCTTGCATAAGAGACCAGTTTTTCCAGTAAAATTTTAGCAAAACCTTTGCCTTCGTATTCTGGATTAACTTCTGTGTGATAAGCCGTCAGTTTTTGTCCAATGACTGAGATATCCATTTTTCCTGCTTTATGATCGTCTGAGAAAAGTTGAATTTCTCCTCTTCTTCCTTCTAAAACTATTTCTGTTCTTTCCATTTTTTGTTTTTAATTATTAATTCAAAATTAGCCTCTTTCTGTGATGCAGTCGATGATCTATGATAATTTCGGAAGTACTCCTTCTATTTTATCGCGCATTCCTTCATACTGTGCAGGAAGTTTCAGATGTGTTCCCAGCTCATTCAATGGTTCATCTACGGTGAAACCTGGATTATCTGTTGCGATTTCAAATAAAACACCTCCTGGTTCACGGAAATACAATGAGTAGAAATAGTCTCTGTTGATTTTCGGCGTGATGCTCAATCCGGCAGAGAGTGCCTTTTCGCGGTATTCCATTAAAACATTCTCGTCTTTCACTCTGAATGCAATGTGATGGTTGGTTCCTGCTGCATTTCTTCCAGATGGAATCTTATCATTTTCTACAATATCTATAAGGTTGGCAGTATCAATTGCCTCTGTAGCCAATCTAAGTCTTTCCCCTTCCTGTTTTTGTATCGTGTATCCTAATAGATCAGTCAGTACTTTAAGAGTAGGATCCGCTTTTTTTAGGGTTAAAGTTACGTTGTGGAATCCTTTCAAAGCATTGTCATCTTTAATGTCCTCCGTTGTCCAGACCTTTCTGTTATCTTCTGCTAATGGTTCTGTAAACTGTAGCTGCAGACCATCCGGATCTTTAAAAGAGATCATTTTTTCTCCAAAAATCTCCCCTTCTTCAATATTGACGCTGAAACTTTTCAAACGTTCTTTCCAGAAGTCCAGGCTTCCTTTGGGAACGGAATAACCGATGTGGGTAGCCATACCACTTCCATTGGTTCCCTGCCCGATTCCTTCCCATGGAAAGAAAGTGAGAATGGTTCCCGGAGTTCCGTTTTCATTACCAAAATAAAAATGGTAGGTTCCCGGATCATCAAAATTTACGGTTTTCTTTACCAATCTTACTCCCAACACCTGAGTATAAAAGTTTAAGTTTCTTTTTGCATTGTCCGCAATAGCTGTAATATGATGCAGCCCTAATATTCTATTGTCCATGTTTTTAATTTTGATGCTAAATTACAGCACATAGAAATCCTGCACATTTAACTAGTTTAATAAATGCTTTTTCATTTCACCTCCTCACAACTTTATGCAATTCTTAAAAAACAAGCGTTATTTTATCTTTTCTACAACCGCATTATACTCGTTATTTTAATAAAAACAGGAGTAAAGGGTATTTAAAATCGCATTAAACCCTTTTCTACCGTAATCCAAAATACAATTAATTCACTTAAAATCAAACAATTAAATACTTAACAATAAATTAATATTTAAAAAGTCTACTTTTTTAGTGGACTAATAAATATTATATTATATATTTGCAAACGTATTCAGGAAATAAAACAAAATGAAGGCAGAATTCAAAAATAATTCAATAAAGAAACATAGCATCAACAATATGATGATGGCTATCTGTATGCCTATGCATCTAGAATACTGTGGTTGACCTTACTTTTATATGACATATTTTGCAGAGGCCCTACCACGTTGTAGGGCCTTTTTTAATTGAAAAAACGAACAACATTAAAAAAATAAAAAATGAGCAATTCTAAAAACAAATGGTTAATTCCATTAGCGTTTACAAATATCTATGTGATATGGGGAATTACGTTTTTAGCTATTTCATTTGGCTTGAAAGGTTTTCCCCCGTTCATTCTTTCCGGGTTAAGATTTCTGGTAGCAGGAATTTTGATGATGGGGTATCTTCTATCCAAAGGAGAAAAAGCAAATTCTCTGATGAACTGGAAGAAAAATGCAATTACAGGAATTCTCATCCTTGCCGGAGGAACAGGTCTTGTTGCCTGGGGAGAGCAATATGTAACCGCTTCTGAAGCTGCCATTTCAATAGCTACCGGGCCATTCTGGTTTATTGCGATTGACCGTAAAAACTGGAAATATTATTTTTCTGATAAATTTATCCCAATAGGTTTGGTGATTGGTTTTGTAGGATTGGTATTATTTTTAAAAGGGAGTGTTACTTCCAATGCAGCCCACGCAGCAACAAATGGAAATCTGCGTATCACTGCTTTTATCGTATTAGGTCTAAGTTCAATAGCATGGGTATTGGGTTCTTTGTATTCCAAGAAAAATCCAGCCTCACAATCTACTTTTATGAATATTGCCCAACAGCTTATTATTGCGGGATTGGCATCGTTTGCTATCGCTTTATTAAGGGGAGAATGGGTTGGTTTTTCGTTTTCTGCGGTTCCATTATCGGCATGGTTTGGAGTTTTGTTTTTGATTTTCTTTGGATCAATAGTCGCTTATTTGTCGTACATTTGGCTCTTGTCTGTGAAACCCGCCGCTTTAGTAAGTACCCACACCTACATTAATCCTATTGTAACAGTTATTGCAGGCTGGATTGTTGCCCACCAAAGTATCAACGGAGGTCAGCTGTATGGTTTATCCATCATATTACTGGGAGTGCTTCTCACCAATGTGACCAAGTACTTCAGACTTTCGAAACGGTCAAAGGTCAAAATCAGACGATTAAGAAGATTTTTTAACAGAGCAGGTAGACGATATCAGCCTATTTAAACAGTATATTATATCATAATGATAGAAATAAGAAATATATCAAAAACATTTCACCAGAAAAAACAGTCTTTCAAGGCTCTGGATAAGGTGAGCCTTACTATAGAGAAAGGAGATATCGTAGGAATTATCGGTTTTTCCGGTGCGGGGAAAAGTACATTAATACGTACCGTCAATTTATTGGAAAGACCGGATGAAGGAGAGGTTATCATCAATGGAAAAGATTTTACAAAACTCAGCGCTACGCAATTGGCGGAGGAACGCAAAAAAATAGGAATGATTTTCCAGCATTTCAATCTTCTTTCTTCAAGAACTGTTTTTGATAATATAGCACTTCCTCTGGAACTGGATCATAAAAGCAAAGAACAAATCCATACAAAAGTGAATGAGCTTTTGAAAATTGTAGGCCTTGAAGATAAAGCCAACGATTATCCTAAAAGCCTTTCAGGAGGACAAAAACAAAGAGTTGCCATTGCCAGGGCACTAGCCAACGACCCTCACCTTCTTCTTTCTGATGAAGCAACGAGCGCTCTAGACCCGGCTACCACACAGTCTATCTTACAGCTTTTAAGAGATATCAATAAGAGACTGGGCATTACAATTCTTCTCATTACCCACGAAATGGACGTGATCAAAGCGGCTTGTAACCATGTTGCAGTAATAGACAAAGGAAAATTATTAGCAAAAGGTACTTTAAGCGAGATCATTTCGGACAAAGAAAATCCGGTGATCCGACAATTTATAAATTCAGACATCATGGCCCTGCCACAGGAACTCAATAACAGACTGCAGAAAGAGCCAAAAGAAGGTTTATTCCCGCTGGTCGAAATAGAACTTAATGAAAGCATCAGTGTGGAGCAGATTCTTTCTGCATTATACAATCAGTATAAAATTCCTTATAGGCTTTTAAAGGCTGATGTAGAATATCTGGGAGATTCCAACTTTGGTAAACTTCTGCTGCATCTACAGGGTAAGGAAGAAGAAAACCAACAGGCGATTTATTATTTTAATCAAAATAAAATTCAAAATACAGTAAAAGGATATGCTTAGTGATACAGTAATTGCGCTTTTGGCAAAAGGAACCTGGGAAACAGTTTATATGACATTTTTATCCGGATTTTTCGGATTTGTCCTGGGACTTCCGGTGGGAATTATGCTGTTTTTAACCCGAAAAGGACAGCTTATGGAAAATGCTTTTTACAACAGAGTTTTATCTATTCTTGTTAATATTTTCCGTGCTATTCCCTTCATTATTCTTATTGTATGGATGATTCCTTTTACAAGAATTTTAGCGGGTACTTCCATTGGTGTAAACGCAGCACTGGTTCCATTAAGTGTGGGTGCAGCCCCATTTATTGCAAGACTTGTCGAAAACAGCCTTATTGAGGTTCCTCACGGTCTTATAGAAACAGCCAGAGCATTGGGAGCTTCTCCGTTACAGATTATTAAAAAGGTGTTATTACCGGAAGCGCTTCCGTCATTAATCAACAATGCAACCATCACTTTGATTACTTTAGTAGGATATTCTGCGATGGGAGGTGCTGTAGGAGCCGGTGGGCTGGGACAGGTTGGCTATCAGTACGGATACATTGGTTATGATATTGTCATTATGAATACCGTATTAATATTACTGGTTCTTTTGGTATTTATCATCCAGTTTGCCGGAGACAGATTATCAAAAAGTTTCGACCATAGATAGTTGGGTTTCGAGATGCGAGTTGAAGCATATAAGGGTCGAGCGTAAGAGTATATTCATTCGTTTTTTCCCCTAGCTTTTTGCCTCAATACCATTTAAAATAAAAAAATAGAATGAAAAAAATAAATATTTTTGGTTTATTAGCTGCAGGAATATTACTGTTCAGTGCCTGTTCAGGAAGAAAAGATGATCCGAACTTTATCCGTGTAGGAATTACTTATGGCCCTGAGCAGGAAATTGCAGAGGTGGCTAAAAAAGTGGCTAAGGAAAAATATAATCTGGAAGTGGAGCTTATTCCTTTCAATGATTATGTGGTTCCCAATGAAGCGCTTACCAATGGAGATATTGATGCCAATGCATTTCAGCATATCCCTTATTTAACAGAACAGTCGAAACAAAGAGGATACAATCTGGTACCCGTAGGAAATACTTTTGTATACCCTATTATTGCGTATTCAAAAAAGATTAAAAATATCGGCCAGCTACAGGAAGGAAATACCATTGTAATTCCCAATGACCCAACCAATGGCGGACGATCCCTGCTTCTGCTGCAGAAAAGTGGTTTATTAAAACTGAAAGACGGAGTCGGACTTCTTCCAAAAGTTACAGACATTACAGAAAATCCAAAGCAGCTGAAGATTATGGAAATTGAAGGTGCGCAAATTCCAAGGGTTTTGGACGACAGAGATGTGGTGGTAGGAATCATCAACAATAACTTTGCAGCTCAGGCAGGCCTGGATCAGGAAAAACAGGGAATCCTTGTAGAAGATAAAGACTCCCCTTACGTGAATGTGATCGTTGCCAGACAAGATAACAAAAACAGCCAGAAAGTGAAAAACTTTGTAAAAGCCTATGAATCACCAGAAGTCGAAAAGAAGGCCAAAGAGATTTTCAAAGGAGGCGCTGTGAAAGGTTGGGATTAATACATTGCAGGGTTTAAAGGTTTCATAATAAGCAGATACACAAAATCATCCATCTTATTTTTTATTATTTTTTAGATAATACACCTGAAAAACCTTTCTTCTCCCTGTCCTTTTACCTTATAAATACAATCAATAGTAAATAATCAACTGCCTGCTTATAAAGTGGCAGTTTTTTTATCCACAAAAATTTATTTTCTCAATTTGAGATAATAAAAAATTTTCTTTACTTTTGTTTTCAATCAAATAGAAAGGAATTATGATAAAGAAAACCGTCATTATAAGTTTATTCACCTTTATTTCTGCTTCTTATATGGCTCAGACAAATACTACTCTACCCGTTTATTTAGATGAATCAAAACCCGTAGAACAGCGTATTCAGGATGCACTTTCCAGAATGACTCTGGAAGAAAAAGTGGCTATGCTTCACGCACAGTCAAAATTCAGTTCACCCGGAGTTCCAAGACTGGGAATTCCTGAATTCTGGACAACAGATGGTCCTCACGGAGTACGCCCGGAAGTAATGTGGGATGAATGGGACCAGGCCGGATGGACCAATGACTCTATCATCGCCTACCCTGCTTTGACGGCCTTATCTGCAACCTGGAACAAAAAAATGTCCTGGAACTATGGTAAAGCATTGGGCGAAGAAGCCCGTTACAGAAAAAAAGATATCCTTCTAGGACCTGGAGTTAACATTTACAGAACACCACTCAACGGAAGAAACTTTGAATATATGGGAGAAGATCCTTATCTGACCTCAAAAATGGTAGTCCCTTATATTAAAGGAGTACAATCTAACGGAGTGGCAACCTCGGTAAAACATTTTGCACTCAACAACCAGGAAATGTTCCGTCACACCAGCAATGTGAAAGTAGATGACAGAACCCTGTATGAAATTTATCTACCTGCTTTTAAAGCTGCAGTGACAGAAGGAGATTCATGGACGATCATGGGGGCTTACGACATGTATAAAGGTCAATATGCCAGCCAAAACCAATATCTTTTAAATGATATTCTAAAAAAAGAATGGAATTATAAAGGAGTGGTTGTTTCAGACTGGGGTGCCGTAAACAATACAGAACAGGCCATCCATAATGGTTTGGATCTTGAGTTCGGTTCATGGACCAACGGACTTTCTGCGGGAACCAAAAATGCCTACGACAATTATTATCTGGCAAAACCTTATCTCGATTTGATTAAATCCGGGAAAGTAGGGACAAAAGAGCTCGATGACAAAGTAACCCGATTACTTCGCCTTGCTTATAAAACGACGATGAACCGCAATAAACCTTTCGGAAACATCGCTTCAGATGAGCATAAGGCCATTGCCAAAGAAATTGGAGAAGAAGGAATTGTTCTTCTGAAAAATCAGGGAAATGTTCTTCCTATCGATATTAATAAAGCTAAAAAAATCGCTGTTATCGGTGAAAACGCTATTAAAATCATGACAGTGGGTGGAGGTTCTTCTTCTTTAAAGGTAAAATATGAAGCTCTTCCTTTGGACGGTATCAAATCCAGATTCGGGAAACAGTCTGATGTACAATATGCAAGAGGATATGTGGGTGATATTGGCGGAGAATACAATGGTGTAAAATCCGGACAGGATCTAAAAGATACCCGTTCAGAAGCTGAATTGATCAATGAAGCAGTAGAACTGGCAAAAAAATCAGATTATGTGATCTTTGTCGGAGGGCTAAACAAAGCTGACTTCCAGGATAGTGAAGGGAACGACAGAAAAAGCTACGAATTGCCTTACAACCAGGATCATTTGATCTCTGCTCTGGCAAAAGCCAATAAAAATCTGGCTGTTGTTCTGGTAACTGGAAACGCAGTGGCTATGCCTTGGATCAAAGAAGTTCCAACCGTTGTACAGGCATGGTATCTGGGATCTGAAGCAGGAAATTCTATTGCCGCTATTTTAGCTGGTGATGCTAACCCTTCAGGAAAACTTCCGTTTACTTTCCCTGTGAAGCTTGAAGACAACTCAGCGCATCAGCTTGGAGAATATCCTGGCCAAAAAGACGAGTTCGCAGCAGGAAAAGGAAAAGATCAGAAAAACCCAATCAATATTACGTATAATGAAGGCGTTTTTGTAGGATACCGTTGGCATGACACTAAGAATATTAAACCATTATTCAGCTTTGGACATGGATTAAGCTATACCACGTTTGAAATTGGAAAAGCAACCGCTGATAAAACAGTGATCAACCAAAATGATAAGATCACCTTTACGGTAAGCGTTAAAAATACAGGAAAAAAAGCAGGAGCAGAAGTGGCTCAGCTTTACATCAGTGATTTAAAATCATCTGTTCCACGTCCTGCAAAAGAATTGAAAGGTTTTGAAAAAGTATATTTAAATCCTGGTGAACAAAAGGAGGTAACTTTCACTATTGATAAAACGGCATTAAGCTTCTTTGATGCTCAAAAGCACGACTGGGTAGCTGAACCGGGAGATTTTGAAGCTCAAATCGGTAACTCTTCAGACGCCATCAAAACGAAAGTGAAGTTTACTTTGAAATAAACAGAGATTTGTATCCAAATTAGCTACATATGGACTGAGCCAAGAACATGCAGAAAAAATTGAAGCTCTAATAAATAATATCTGCAGAACAAAATATCAGTCTTAAACATCTCATCAACTCCGTCTTTGATGAAAATATTTTAATGAAACAACGGATTAAGGATTTGATAATCCTTAATCCGTTGCTTTAAAAATGAAATAGTCAGGTATCTGAACTTCTACATTCTTTTTAACTGTTACGGAATACATAATTACTCCCGCTAATAAAATTAGCGCTCCCACTACTGCGACAGGGTGAGGTTTCAATTGTTTAATCAATTTTCTCATATTTCTATTTTGATCTTTTTAATAAATACTTGGTTTCTTCCAAAAGTACTATCGACTTTTCCCAAAATCGGGTTTGCTTATTTATACCTCCAGCTCCAGAAAGAAAATCAATGTTCAAACTTCCAAATTCAAAACATTTCCTGAAAGGACATACATTATCACTTCTCTGTAATCCCTATAAATAAAGGATTTCAAAGTTATTTATCATTTTTAAAAAGTTGTGACGCACTTAATTGCTTCCCACAGGGATAAAGATAAAATGTATTCAATCTATCTTTTGTTACACCAAAAATTCTTGAGATACGGCACAAAAAAAAGCCCCTCGTAGTACGAGAGACTTTGTCTTCGATACGAAGCTACGGAATGATCTAATACGAAGCAAAAGCATTAATTTTAAAATTAACCTTCTATAACACTATTTATCCTAACACCCTGTAGTTTATATATTTCGATACCTTCAGGATCATGTTTTATTGACCTCTTTGTATCACCAGATACAAAAAGAGTAGATCTACTACTACTTTTTCTCTTTTATTATTTTAACAATGAGAATTATTAACTCTATTACTTTCACTATTCCACCTAATAACTATTCAATCTGTTCCAGCTTGTTGTTTTGCATAATTTTTAATATTAAAAACACCGACAAGGTTTTCACCCTTGGGTTTTAGATATCTAAAACGATCACACTCCCATTCATAACTCTTAACAACCATTTTTATAATCCTTTTTTGTGTATTTATTTTTGGACACTATTGTCTAAAAATTTTAAACTAAGGAGCAACGAACGGCAAGTGTTTTGAAAAAACGGGAAGTCTGAGGAAGTAACGGCTGAAAAATTTCACTTAGTGTGATATTTAATTTATCTTTCTTAAATTCACACCAATAACATTTACGGTAAAAAATTAAAGCATTTGCTTTTCTGTTAGGAAAACTGGTAATTTTCATTCGAACACAGGAATATGCAATGCTCACGCTACGGCGTGGGCTTGTTTATTTTTGTTCAGGTATACCAGTACCTCCTAACAATAGGCATAGCTCCACGCTTTTTTTGTGCCCATAAACTAAATCCAAGATGTATAAATTTAAAATACGACATGATCTGTCGCTATGCTGTAATAGATTTGTTTTTAAGATTTCCGTAAAAGCAAAATACCGTGATTTTACGGATTGTGCAAAGACTCTGTAGTGCCTAAGTTCGCTTAAGAGAAAAACAACACACAATGAGAGAAAAGAAATAATGTTCCCAACACAAAATTTCTTGTATGCACAAAGTAAGGTCCCTCCTTATTTCTTTTGTGCAGGACTTCTAAAGTCTAAGGTCCTGATTTTTAATCAGGCTATATCATCATTTTTTTAAAATAAGCCATATGAAAGCTTTATGTATTTCAGGGTATTTTATATCCTGTCGTACAAAACCCATATAAAAATCCCCCCCTTAATTGGGAGTTAATGGTGTTTTATTTTTCACATTAAATTCATAAATCATGAAAAAAAATTATTTAAGTGCATTATTTTTATGCACTACCCTGAGTACATTGAGTGCTCAGCAGACCGAAGTCTACTTCAAGTATGACGCGGCGGGCAACCAGCGCTATCGCGGCCCTGATACCAATGCAAAACAATCCTCTGAAACTTTATCACCATTAGCATCTAAAACCTCTGCAATGGCGCAGTCTGTGGCTATGAATGAAGGAACCTTCTGGAAACAGGTGCGCTTGTACCCGGTTCCGGTTAACGATCTGTTAACCATCGACTGGAGCGAGGAAACAGACAAGCTTATAGAATCAGTTTCTCTCTATCAGCACAGTACAGTGCACTGGAAGTTTCAGCAGCAGAATATTCCCGGACTTGGCAGGCAGTTGAAAATTAATATGACGGGCTATGATTGGGGAGTATACGTCCTGCGTTTTACCCTGAAAGACGGAAGAATCTTCAGTAAAAACATCACTAAAAGATAAAGGCTATGGAAAAAAAATATCCTCAGAAAATACAGCTATTTTCATCGCTTATCTTATCTTTTATATCGGTATTCTGTTTTTCGCAGACCCCAACTCCAAAATTTCACGATACCAAAGGAAATATAGAGGTTACGGGGGCAGGCCAGCTCCAGTATACTCTTCCCCTTGATCTTCCCCCTGGTGTTAAAAATACAATGCCCGGGATCAGCCTTGTATATGTGAGCGGAGCGGGAAATGGCCTGGCAGGCTATGGCTGGAATCTCACAGGGCTCAGCGCTATATCAAGGGTAGGCAAAAATCTTGAAAAGGACGGCATTACCAAAGGAGTACAGCTGGATTATTCCGACTATTACAGCTTTGATGGGCAACGATTACTTTTAAAGTCCGGAGAGTATGGTAAGAATAGTGCTGAATATGTAACGGAGAAGTATTCTAACCTTAAAATTAAATCGGTAGGAAGCATTGCCGGGCAAAGCTGGCAAGGTCCGGAATACTGGGAAGTAACTTCCCCTGACGGATCTCAGGTATGGTATGGAGCCACAATTCCCGGAAACAGTTCTGCCAGAACACCTATAGATTATAATATTGTTAAATCAAAAGATACTGATGGTAATTATATGACCTATCATTATATTTCAGATGGTAATGTCTCTGTGATTAGCAGTATTGAGTGGGGAGGGAATGAGATCCAAAACACTCCTCATTATAATCAAGTTAAATTTGCATTTGGAGAAAGATCGGTCCCGGAAACGGCCTATATAAAGGGTACTCTTTTTTCCCAGTCAAAGCTGCTCGAATCTGTTTTGATCTCTAGTAATGGCAATCAATACAAAAAGTATACTATTTCTTATAAAAAAGATCTGCAGGAAACAGCATACAGATATCTTGATAAAATTACCATTCTGAACAGTAATAACGAAGAAGCTAATCCTGTTCTTTTTACCTATGAGAAATCACTGGGCATAGATTATTTGGATGGTGGGGTTTGTAGTGAAGTCATGGCATTAAGGCCTGATAGTAGTCGTGATGTAGTAGGAGATTTTGATGGTGATGGTAATCAGGATGTGTTAAGGTATCATTCTGTCGTATCACAAGGAGTTCCGCAGCCGGGGTTATACCTGTATAGTAACTTTTATACAAAAAATTATTATACCCCTCCTGTATTTGTTGGAAATTCTTTATCAGGATTAAAAGATGCGGTTACCGTAAATTTAAAAAAAAATAATCTTATTGGTAACCGTCAGGGATTTGTAGTGTTCAATAAAGTAACCAATCCTTCCACCTCCGTATCAGATCTGGAAGTCTCCTTTTATAGTATTACAGAAAACAATCAGCTGATGCTGCATTCTAAAAAGGTTATTACTAATGCAAATTATGACTATTCCTCCGGAACAACACAAAACGGAACAAGAACAACTGTTATAGGGCTAAAAAATGTTGATTTTAATGGAGATGGTTTGAGCGAAGTTATTTTACAGTTAAGAGACAGAGTATGCTGGTCTGATCTATCCAATTCTGCTAAGCTGCCACATCAATGTGAAGTTTATAACAGGTACTATGTTATTGATCCTGATGAATCGGTTCAAAATAATAGTTGGTATTATGAACTTACTCTTTATAATGCGCCTAATGAAGACGCATTTGTAGCATATAGACCAGGGGATTTTAATGGAGACGGGCAATTTGATTTTCTTAAAATAGATACCAATAAGAAACCCCAGTTAATTACTTTCCAGAAAGATACCCAGGGAAAGTATGTGTCTGCTATATCACCTTTTAATCCTGCCAACGACGCTACTATAAATGGATATTGGCAAGAATCCTTAGTAGGGGATTTTAATGGGGATGGTTTGAGTGATCTTATGATGCCCGGTACTCCTACCTCTGTCATTTGGTATTTATATACCTCCAAAGGAAATGGTTTCAAAGAAGAAACAACAAACTTCCTTCGGCCTCAAAGAACGCGTGAAAAAAGCTACGATCTTAATCAAAATATTTCGATATCTAATCCCCGAACCTTTGTAGCGTATGATATTAACAATGATGGAAAAACAGATCTTATATCTCTTCAATCAACAAGATACTATCATAAGGCTTACCCTCAAGACAGTAATCAAGGAATGAAATACGAGAGAACTTACCGTATGGCAGCCCATGTGTTCTCCACTTTTGGGGGGCATCACAACTATAAGTTTAGTGCCTATAATATCGAGGATCAGGTGGTTTATCTTACGGATAATAATATCGGTGCGGAACTGGCTCCCAATTCAATAGATGCAATGGGTGTATCGGTTGATCAATGGACTGGAGCAATGCTGAGAAAGCTTGTTCTTACTTCTGCAATTGGATTCAACTATGGCTATGATAGGGAACAATATGTAATATCACACCCATACTATGATATTTCAACGGAAGGGCGTATTAAAAGTATCTCCCAAGGGGGTATTACAACAGCTATTACTTATAAACAGCTGGACAAAGTTAAAAATCCGGGCTTATATGACGGTGTTTCGACTCTAAGCTATCCTTACGTTGAAATCAATCAATCAACAGGATTTTTTGTGGTATCTCAGCTTACGCAAAGTATTGCATCAGACAAAAAATTAAAACAGGATTTCAAATATCGAGGTCTCACTTCTAATATTCTGGGAAGAGGGCTTATTGGTTTCAGAAAAGTAGCCCGATCATCTTGGTATGCTGATGGATTTGAAAATACAATAATTTGGTCAGGGATGGAAACAGATCCTCTGAATGAAGGAGTTCCTGTAAAAGAATGGTCAATCAGAACCAATATTGCGGCAAATATTTTCCCGACGGATCTTTCTGAAAATAATACCCAGCTTCTTTCTTTAAAATCTACCACCTATCAGATTGATAGAATATTGAATGGGCAGATAGTGAGTAGCATTCCTGCTGCTGACAAAGCTAAGATCATTACTGCCATCTTACCTAGAATAAGCCGAGTGAAAGATTTCTTAACAGGAACTGTTACAGAAAGTGATATCACGTATGGGGCATACTACCTGCCAGTACAGGCTCTATCTAAAGTAAATACAACCTATGGAATTACCACTTCTGGTTATCAGTATGAGCATAACCCTTCCGGAAATGGAGCAGGATATTATATAGGCCGTCTGAAATCTAAGACAGAAAGTCGGCAGGCCTACGGAGACACCCAATCCGGCAAAGAAGAATACACCTATGAAAATAACAGAATAAAAACCCTTAAGAAATGGAACAGGAATAATTCGGGGTATCTCCTGGAAACGTACTCCTATGACGGCTTTGGAAATATAAACGGAAAAACGCTAAATAATAGTATTGATGCTCAAAACCGTACCACAGCTTCTCTGTATGATCCTACCGGAAGATTTGTTATTAAAACGACAGACCACTTGGGATTACAGACTCAGTTTTCATATAATAGCTGGGGACAGCTGACAAAACAGACTGATCCGTTAGGAAATACCCTTATAAATACTTACGATAACTGGGGAAAACTCCTGACTTTTGAAAGCAGCCTTCAGGGAACCACCGGCTATATCTACGAAAGGGATAACTCTGATAATGTTACGGTGACAAAAAATGAGCCCGATGGCAATATATCCAAAACATTCACCAACAAACTGGGGCAGGTATATAAGGTGTCGGCTAAAGCTTTCTCGCAGGGACAATACGTTTCTCAGGAAACCCAGTACGATCTCCTGGGAAGAAAAACTAAGGAATCCGAACCTTATTTTGAGGGGCAAAGTGCCAGTAAATGGAATACCATTGCCTATGATGATTCTGTATATCCTGCCAAAGTAAAGGTAGCCACATTTACCGGGAAGCAGACAGAAACGACAGTGTCCGGATTTACCACCTCCAGTAAAGAACTTAATGGATATGGAAGAACCACTTCCAAAACAGGGGATGCTTTAGGAAATGTAATTTCTTCAACAGATAAAGGAGGAACGATACAATTTTCCTACAATGCAGCAGGAGAACAGATCAAGGCTCAATATGCTGAAAATATAGTCAGTACAACCTATGACCATTGGGGAAGAAAATCAGAATTCAATGACCCTTCCAACGGATTATACAAATATGAATATGACGGACTGGGACAGCCTAAGAAAACCATAAGCCCGAAAGGAACTAAAGAATACACCTACAATAATTTCGGACAATTGGTTGCCCAAAAGGAACTTTCCACCACAGATGGAGGGCAGGCCACCAATAAAACCATTGCGGTCACCTATAATAATAAAGGGATGATTACCGGAAAATCCGGCACTGTGAAAGGTCAGCAATTTGGTACCCAGTTTACCTATGACCCTCAGGGAAGAATTGTATCTTCTACAGAGAACAGCAATGGAAGAACCTATACGCAGAAAGGGATAACCTATGACAATAAAGGAAGAATGATGTCTTATGAGAAAGAATTACTCTCCTCGGGCATTATAACCAAAGTTGTGATAGAAAACCTTTACAGTACCTGGAACGGAGAACTCTATCAGGTTAAAGATAAAACCTCCGGAAAAGTACTTTGGGAGCTTCAGCAGACCAATGCGAAAGGACAGGTAGTAAAAAGTAAATTAGGGGCAGCAGATATTAATAATGCATATGATGCCAATGGTTTTCTGAGCAGCGTTAACCATTCTTCACAGGTAAAACCAGGAATCCTGCAGATCTCCTACTCATTTGATGCCATAAAAAATGAGCTTACCGCAAGAACAACCGGAGGAGATTTCAATATTGCAGAATCCTTTGATTATGATGATAATAACAGGCTTGTAAACTGGACCAATCCGGTAACGGGAGTAAAGCCTGCTATGAATAGAAATATCTATGATATAAAAGGAAGGATTAAGGAAAATGATCAGGTGGGAATCATGAAGTATGAAAATGCAGCTAAGATCTATCAGCCTACCGGAATGACATTAAATGCGGAGGGAATACAGAATTATAATGGGGATCTAATCCAAAGTATCACCTATAATGAGAATAATGATCCGGTGCAGATTGATGGAGAAAAAAACCGTATTTATTTCGATTATGGATTGGGGAGTATGCGCCAGCGGGTAGGGATTAGTAAACTGACCAATACGGAACCAGCCACCGGACTGGGAATGGCAAGAAGTGGATTCTGGGATCCTAATGCTCCTATATGGAAAGATACTTTTACAAAACTCTACAATGAAGACGGAAGCTTTGAAGTGACGATGGATCTTGCTACAGGGCATGAAAAGCATATTTTATACATTGGGGGCAGTCCTTATGAATCGGATATTGTATATTTGAAAGACAGTGATCAGACCAACGGTTCTTATAAATTCCTTCACAAAGACTATATAGGAAGTATTCTGGCCATTAGTGATGAAGCCGGGAATAAACTGGAGCAAAGACATTATGATGCTTGGGGCAGCTTAGCAGCTTTGTCATTTGGGAATAACGGGGTCGTAATAACAGATAAAAATCTTATTGCGGAAGCTTCACTTCTTATAGACAGGGGATATACCAGCCATGAGCACTTTATGAACGTGGGAATCATCCACATGAATGGCAGACTGTATGATCCACTGCTCAGAAGGTTCTTAAATGCAGATGAGAATATTCAGGATCCTACCAATACCCAGAACTATAATAAGTACGGGTATGTGATGAATAATCCATTGATGTATAATGACCCAAGCGGGGAATTCTTACAGTGGCTTATTGGGTCTTTAGTAGGAGGTTATTTAAATGGTGTGGCCGCCAATGGTGGAAAATGGAATCCCGGAAAATGGGACTGGGAGAAGACATGGAGTGCCGTATTAGGAGGGGCTATTGGTGGCGCAGCGATCTCAGGAACATTGGGGAATATTGCCAGTAACCCAGGAGCGATTAAGTTTGTACTGCCAAGTATTATCTCAGGAGGGTTAAACTCTGCCTTTACAGGAAGTAATTTCTTAGGAGGAGCTATTGGTGGGTTATCATATGTCAGTAGTGTATTTGAAAATAAAATGACATCCACAGATATGGGATCCTTGGGCTATAAATATTTTACTTCTACAGACTATAGCAATTCGTTTGATACAGAATCAGTTAGTATCGACGAAATTAAATCTAAATATCCTAGATATTATAAAGTATTAGCTAAGCTTCATAGTTTCGTTTCAGAAAATGAAATTATATCTCAGGCGTTTATGGACAACTCTGAAGCATCTAGAGAGGAAATGTTAAAATTATTAAATATGGAAAGTATTCAGCAACTTCCAATTAAGATTGCCGAAATTGAATCTGTATTTCATAGTGGTAATGGAAACGATTATAAGGATAAATGGAATGTAGGAGGTAAAACAAGTGCATATTCACCTTTTAATATTACAATTAACAAACTTAGAGTTATGACTCTGGAAAGGTTAACAGTACAAACTGCGATCAATGCATATTCATTTGCATTAGGTATAACTACTTTACATGAACTTGTTCATTATGTGAGATTTAAAAAAGGATTAGATAATTATAATTACGAATATGGAAACGCTTTTGAAAAACGAGTCACTGGAATATTTTGGCCTTACGATGAAAACTTATTTAAAACAAATATGCATGGTTGGAAATTTTAAATATTTTGTATTCATATTACTTCATATTACTTTGTTTTCTTGTCAGAACAAAAAAGAAAAAAGTAAACTAGGTAAAGAACTAATATCTGAAAATTTACCTATTTTGTTAGATAATTTAGATTATTTTAAAGTTTCCGGAACTCCTCACTTATCTGCAGGAATTTATCAATATGTTGGTGAGGTTAAATCAGATCAAACGATGGTCATTGAAAAATTTCAAAACAGATTTAATTTAAATAATGAAAAAATATTCAACGGTCCAATAAAAATTGGAAAAATCCCCCAAAAAATAGGAAATCATTCTGTTTTTTTAAATACAGAAAATGCATTTGGTAAGAGAAGTGATATTATTAATATTTCTTTTGTTAATTTTATTATTAGTGAAAATAATCAATACGCATCTATTGAAGTAATTAAATCTTTAGGTAGTGGAGCAAAATTTGAAATTTATTACTTTAAACAGAACAATGGCAAATGGATTTTTGTTGGTAAAGAAGTAATAGGAGTAGGCTAAGTTTTACATTCCCAAACTAAGAGATATCATTTGAGAACAGAAGTAGGAGTATTCCTTCTTCTGTTCTACTTATTACAAGCAATCCGGGAGCAATTAAGTTTGTACTGCCAAGTATTATCTCAGGAGGGTTAAACTCTGCCTTTACAGGAAGTAATTTCTTAGGAGGAGCTATTGGTGGGTTATCCTATACGGCTAATTTATTTGAGAATAAAATGACATCGGCAAATATGGATTTCGCCGGATATAGATACAGCATAAGTGAAATGCTTGTTAGTGATGATAATACTTTAAATGGTGCAACTGAGGCTGAATTCGGCAGGGATACAGTAATAAATGTAGAAAAGGCTCATTATAAAAATCAATTTATCCGTGGGAGTTGGCATTTTGTAGATGAAACAAGTGACTTAAGTCCATTCCTTCGAGGTCAAGGCTATTCATTTGGAGGTAATAATAATAAAAATCTTTTAGTCAATGGGGATAGAAAAGTTTGGGGATTAACAGAAATTGTTACTCATAATGGTATTCTTGTCTGGCAAAGGATATACTTACCAAAAGGAGCATTTATAAGCTTAGAACAATTGGATTTAACCATGGGACACGAGATTTTTCACACTATATTAAACAATGCACGGCTTTTTGATGATTACACATTATCTGGAACTAATAAAAGATCATGGGCGCATGAATATTATACATCAAGGTGGGAAGAACAGTATGTGAAATTCCGAGGTTGGCAAAAGTTAAATCTAGACATGGAATCATTTAATACTGATGCATTTTATGATAAATCCTTAGAGGGTTTAATCAATAAGATAAAGCCTATTTTTAATAATTACTTAAAAAGTACCCTAAAATGATAAAATACATATATAGATTAATTGGTTTTGTACTTCTTTTCTCGTGTAAAGAACAACATAAAAACACATTAAATTTAAAGTATATAAAAAATAGTAAGAATATATATCTTCAATTTAAAAATAACACAGGTAAAGATATTATATTCTTAGTACCAAATTCTTTAGAATTTGGTACTAAGAATATAAAAAGTTATTCTACACGGGGAAGTAGAGAAGAAGATTACCCTCTAAATGTCTATGCTATAATTGAACCCAGACAATTCTCCGAAAGTTTTCAGAAAAAATTAGATAGTATTCACAATACTTATCTAACTGAAATTGGTAATAGTGCTTTTATAGGAGACGAACGACCTGGCGATGGAAATTCTGCATTATATTTAAAAAATAATAATATTATAAAAGTAAAATATAAGCTAACTATCAAACAATCTCCCCCAATAGAAAAGTATTCTTCAAAATTTAAACAAAACTATTATCCCTATGATAAGGTCTTAAAAGGAAATTATCCTGAAGGAGAATACTTGAGAAGGTTTTCAAAACTAAATTTCGGTAAAGCAAAGTTTGTGGCGCAACCTGTGATAGAAGATAGTTTGTTTATAAATATTACCGAAAATGATGTAAATTATTGAAAATTATAATTTTTTAAGCTCCTGCAGTAATTGTTGGAGCTTTAAAAGCTTGACAAAAAGATGTTAAAATATACGGATTATCTTTTGTGTTTAATACAGAAATAAATAGTTTCAAAATGGTTTGATTGACTAGAACCTAAAATACAATCAACATTCAATAATTATTTGACAGAATGCTAAACAGATTCCAAATCGGGATCTGTTGTTTTATCCTTCTAAAACCTAAATCTGTTCATGACTCACTTTCATCATCAGTAAGATTCAAGAAAAAAGCAGATTCCAATGGAACCTGCATTTGTTTTATCTCACTCATCTTGAATTATTTTCCGCCTCCGGAATTCTTTTCAACATCTGTTTTGGTATTTTCCTTTACCTTCTGGTTTCCGAAACGCTTCACAAAAGTAAGCGAAACTCCGTACCAGTCCCATTTTGAATACTCTCTAAAAGTTCCATCCTGGCTGTATGTGGTATTATCTGCATACGGTCTTTTAAAGATGTTCATCAGCTGCATACTCAATTCCATCTGTGTTTTAGGGAATATTTTGGTCACTGAGATATTATGGAAAACATTGGTATTATTTGCATATGAATTTCCGTTATTCTGATTCGCGATTTCCATCCATGCACTCAGGTTGATATTCTTATTGAAAAGATTGGTATACGATATGTTTGCAGAACCACCCCAATAGCTGATATAATCTTTAGCGCCTAATTGATTTTTTTCATTAAAATCTTTATTATTAATGTAATACCATCCAAATCCAACGTTCACGTTCAGCTTATTTTTCAGGAAGTTCTGGTTCGTATTGGCAAAAAGGTAATACTTCTCAACCTTTCCATCAAAATTGCCCGGTAATGAAACCGTTCTTCCGTTTTCCGTTACATAAGTCGTCCAATAATCCTGATTGGTATGCATATATCTTGCAGAAATAAAGTACTTCTTCAAAATTCCGAACTTCAGGTAAAGACGGTCATTAGGATTTGGATTCAGAGACAGATTTCCTCGGGAATAAGTTCCGTTGATGTCAGGGACAAGAAAGGGATTAAACTCCGAATACCAAGGTCTCCAGATGCTTCGGTTATAGGTAAGGCTTACATCATATTTATCTGAAAAGCTATATTTTAGCAATAAATTGGGTAAAAAGGTGCCATAAGAATCTTTTCTTTCCGTTCCTGCAACATCCTGTCTTACTTTAAAATCCATGTATTCATATCGAATTCCGATTCTGGTTTCCAGTTTTTTGAAAAATGTTTTGCTATAGTTAGCATACAAAGAACTCAGATTATCTTCATAGTGGAACCTGTCACTTCTTGCAAGATTAAAATACTCAGATAGAGGATCAGAAATACTTGTCCCATACAGACCATTGGAGATCACATGATTGTTAAACTCTGTTTTACCACCTACTTCTACTGTTCCACCCGATTTCCCTAGTGGTTGCGTATAATCTACTTTCAGATAATAATTACGCATTTGGTTATTGCTGAGCACTCCCAGCTGTCCCATTTTATCTGCGATGGATGTTCCTCTCTTATCGATCAGGTTGTCATTATCATTTCCTGTATAATTGGTCCCGATATTAACGTCCAGAATTCTGTTTTTCTCTTTATCGTAATATTTATAAAAAGCATTCGTTCCTAAAGTACGGCTGAATCCCCATGTATTCTGAGTCTGGTTATAAATATCATCAGGTTTACCATCTTCTGTAAGCTTTCCGCCAGATTCACCGAATGACAAGTTCCTGTTTTGGTAATATTCCAGCACAAGACCTATATTATTTTTATCATTGATCTCAAATTCGGAAGTGGAAGACAGAGAAGGACTTTCATTTCTCATCTCTGTTTCTACGCTGGTTGTATTGATCCTGTTATTTTTGTATCGGGTATCCAACGTCTCGTTTTTCTGTACGTAGGTTCCGTTACTATAACTTCCAATCAAAGTTTGAGTAAATTTCTTCTTATGATAATTCAGGTTAAAATTGGTGTATTGTGAGTTTTTGGTACTTTGTCTGTTGTTCAGGGAAATACTTCCCTTCATCCCTTCATCGTCTCTTTTTTTCAAAACAATATTGATAACAGATCCGGAAGTTTCGTATCGCGAAGACGGGCTGGTAATGACTTCAATCTTCAGTAGATTGTCTGCAGGAATCGTTTTAAGATATTCTTTCAATTCTTTTCCTGTAAAAACTGACTTTCTGTCGTTGATATATACAGTAACCATCTGCCCTTCAGCCTTTACATCATCATTATTATCAACGCTCACCAAAGGAGTCATTCTAAGGACATCCCAGGTTGTATTTCCTGCCACAATAGCACTGTTGGCCACATTGAAAACAGTTCTGTCTACTTTGGATTCTACTGTAGGCTTTCTGGCTACCAGGGTAACTCCTTCTATTTCTTTAGCATTGGTTTTTACAGTATCCTTTGCAGCCTGGGTCTGAGCTAAAGCCAGAGAACCCGTTAGTAATGCAATTGGAAATAATAGTACTTTCATGTGAGATTATAGTTTTACCTATAAGACCACTATCTTGATATAAATGTTACATCAAAAAGTAAAAAAAATTAAAATAAATATCTAATCCTCAACAATATACCAGCAAAAACATTAAACATAAATTCAAAAACAATGAAAATTCAGTAATAAAAAACAGTAATAATAAATATTTACATAAAAAAACAACTACAAAACCAATTTTACTGTAATTTAATTTTTATTAAAAAAAGAATTTAAATTCAATGGTAACCTTATCTATAAAAGGATTTCTGTAGTCACATTTCAACAATTTCAGAGAGAATTTTCTGGAAATATACTCCACAAAAAAAAGCCCGGATCTCACCCGGGCCGCTAGCAATAGCAAATTTACAAGGATATTAAAATAAGTGCTAGTTTAAGCTTTCAAAATAATGGATAACGCCTACCTCCGGCAAGTGAATATTATCCTTATTAAAATCAGTTTCCTGACGTTGAGTATTTTCGAGGAAAGAATTACTGTAAAGAGCATACGAAGGCTGTTCTGCCACGCCATTTTTCAAAAGCTGATGCGCCTCTACAATTGTTTTTCCGTATAATTTTCTGAAGTTCCCAATATTATACTGAGAAAATGATCCATAATGCACAATAAATTTGAGAGACAGATCTATTGTTGTGCTCATACTTTTGCTGAGTTCTTCTATTTTTCTGTTGAAGGCACTCCTCATTTTCCAAAGCATCCTGGAGATACTTTTATAAGAAGGGTTCTGATCGTAACGGTAAAATAAAATAGCATCCCCTTCAATTTCTGAAATTTCAAAATACTGGTCATTCACGTCAATTAGCGTAGACAATAGCTGTCTTACGATATACTCTCCCGTATACAGTTTTGTATTGAATACAAACTCTGTAAATCCGCTGAAATCCGGAATAAGAATGATGCCCTCTTGTATAGTTGTTTTCATAATGATAATGGATTAAAAACCTGCTTCATGAATAAAGACGAAGCAGGTTCAATTTTACTTTATTGCGATCCCCCTCCTACAGAGCGATAGAGTACTGTAATGGCATTCAGTCGCTGCGTTTTCAGAGAAGCCAGATCCAATTCTGCCTGAAGCTTATTGGTCTGCGCAATGATTACCTCCACATAAGTAGCTGAATTGTATTTAAATAGCATATCCGCTTTTTTAACAGCCTCATTGGTTTTCAGCACCAGTCCTTCGGCAATTTTTTGCTGTTCTTCCAGTTTTTGAATCTGTACCAAAGCATCAGAAACCTCTCCAACTGCTTTCAAAACCGATTGTTTGAAACTTATTTCTGCCTGATCCGCCAATACCTTAGACTGCTCATATTGTGTTTTCAGCTGCTTGCCATTCAGAATAGGCTGAGCAATGGCTCCGGCAGCCATCCCAAAAAGAGATCCCGGAACACTGAACCATTTGCTGATCTGAAAAGCATTTACTCCGCCCTGTGCTGTAATATTCAGTGAAGGATACATGCTCATTTTGGCGACATGAATAGCAGCTGCACTTTTCCTTACTTCAAGTTCTGCCGCTTTGATATCGGGTCTGTAGCTCAATAATTCCGAAGGAATTCCTACAGAAATCTGATCTGGAGACTGAACATTATTCAAGCTTACCTTTCTTTCAATTTTCCCCGGCATGGAGCCTGTAAGAAGACTCAAAGCATTTTCCTGTGTGGTGACAGAGCTTTCAATAGCGGGAATGGTTTTCAAGATCTGATCTTTCACAATTTCCTGCTGCTGAACGGCTAACGCTGTTGTTAACCCCAACTCCTGCTGCTTGGTAAGAAACTGTAAAGTATTGTCAGCATAAGTAAGGTTAGACTTTGTAATTTCCAGTTGAGTATCCAGCATCAAAAGATTATAATACCCCTGTACTACCGAAGCTACCAGTTGTGTTTTCACCGCTTTGGCAGCTTCCTGAGTTTTAAGATATCCCGCTAAAGCCTGTTCCTTTCTTCCTCTGATCTTGCCCCAGATATCTGCTTCCCAGGAAAGATTGATGGAGGTGGTGTAATCTTCCATATATCTTTTTCCCATGAACTGCCCTGCCATCATTCCGTTCATACTGTTGTCTGAAGGACGGTTGATATTGGCATTGGCTCCTACACTTACAGTAGGAATATTGGCCCATTTGCTTTGATTATAGGCTAATGAAGCATACTCTATCTGCTTTAAAGCAACCAGCAGATCATTATTCTGTACCATCGCTTTATCGATCAGTGCTACTAAAACCGGATCTTTAAAAAAATCTTTATAGCTGATTTTAGCGATATTTTCATTGTGTTCTGCAACGATACTGTCACTCCTGAAAGTTTCAGGCATTTTGACTTCCGGCTGTTCATACTTCTGAACTTTGCAGGAAACCGCGGTCCCTGAAATGAGTGCGATATATGCAATATTTTTAATTTTCATTTTTAAAATCATTTGAATTAATATTCCCAGTCGGCATCCGTTACTACTCTTCCGTTGATCTTCTCGTGTAAAGCCTGGAATACCACGAAAAGAACCGGAACCACAAAAATTCCTAAGATCGTTCCGAAAAGCATCCCTGAAATGGCAGCATACCCAATAGAATGATTCCCCATTGCCGAAGGTCCTACTACAAATACCAATGGAAGTAATCCGGTAATAAATGCCAAAGAGGTCATCAGAATAGGTCTGAGACGGGCTTTCGCTCCTTCTACAGCAGAAGCAATAAGACTTTTTCCTGCTCTACGTCTCTGAATGGCAAATTCTACAATCAGGATACCATTCTTGGCCAAAAGTCCGATCAGCATCACCAAAGCAATCTGTACATAGATATTGTTGGAAAGGTCTGCCAATGTAATTCCTACAAATACGCCTGATAATCCTACCGGAATTGCAATAAGTACCGCCAATGGAAGAATATAACTTTCATATTGTGCAGATAACAGGAAGAATACGAATACAATACATAATCCGAAGATCATAACAGACTGTGAGCTTGATCCTGCTTCTTCACGGCTCATTCCTTTATAGTCATACGTATATCCCGGAGGAAGAACCTGCTTGCTGACTTCCTCAATTGCTGCCATTGCCTGCCCCGTACTGAATCCAGGAGCTGCCATCACTGTTAAGTTGGAAGAATTGAAAAGATTGAAACGGTCCACCACCTCTGCACCAGTTACCTGTTTTAGGCTCACAAGGGTGTTGATAGGAACCATCTGTCCTAAATTATTTTTAACGAAAACACCATTCAGCGATTCTTTATCCTGTCTTGTTTCAGGAGTAGACTGTACCAATACCCTGTAATATTTACCGAACCTGTTGAAATCCGAAGCCTGAATACTTCCATAATATCCCTGCATTACGCCTAATACATCAGAAACGTTTACTCCAAGCTGCGCTGCTTTCACCTCATCTACCAATACTTCAAACTGAGGATAGGTCACATCAAAAGTGGTAAAAGCTACGGCCACTTCAGGTCTCTGCATCAAAGCACCCATCATTCCGTAGGAAATATTCCCTAAGTTCTGAAGTTCTCCGTTGGTACGATCCTGCAGAACAAGCTCCATACCGCTGGTATTTCCGAAACCGTCTACGGTTGGGGTATTAATCACCAGGAAGTTGGCTCTTTTATCCTGAGAAAGCATTCCCTGAGTTTGTCCGATGATATCATTGATATTATTAACAGAACCTCTTTCTCCTCCCTTTTTCAGTTTAACGAAAATAGAGGCTGCTGAGGATGACATGGAACCACTGAAAAGGTTGAGCCCGTCTACAGAAATTACTTTTTCAACAGCCGGATTTTTCATTAAAAGATCTTCCGTATCCGAAACTACTTTTGAAGTTCTGTCTTTAGATGCTCCCGGTGCCAGATTAGCTGTTACAATAATGAAACTCTGATCCTCATCTGGAATGAAACCTTTAGGAGTTGTCATCGACATCCAGGCAAACAATCCTCCAAATGCTACGATGATGACTAATGCAATCCATTTTCTTTTCAAGAGAAATAACACCGCTTTTCCGTAACGGAAGGTCAGTTTATTAAAGCTGGCATTAAATCCCGCAAAGAAACGGTCTTTAAAATTCATCTTTTCATGTGTTCCCGGATGATGTTGTTTTAAGAATAAAGCACACAGCGCGGGGCTCAATGTTAATGCATTAATGGCAGAAATCACAATCGCAATCGCAAGTGTTAAGGCAAACTGCTGATAAAACAATCCTGTGGAACCACTCATAAATGCCACCGGAACGAATACGGCAGACATAATCAGAGTAATTGAAACAATAGCTCCTGTAATCTCACTCATTGCCGACATTGTAGCGGCTCTCGGATTCAGCTTTTTATGTTCCATTTTGGCATGAACGGCTTCTACAACAACAATAGCGTCATCTACCACAATACCGATAGCCAGTACAAGGGCAAACAAGGTCAGGATATTGATGGAAAATCCAAAAACCTTCATAAAGAAGAATGTTCCTACAATAGATACCGGAACGGCAATAGCCGGAATCAATGTTGAACGGAAATCCTGAAGGAAAATATACACCACAATAAATACCAGGATAAATGCTTCTATCAGGGTATGAATCACCTGCTCAATAGATTGATCCAACGCTTCTTTTGTAGCATAGGGAATCTCATAATCCATACCTTCCGGAAACGATTTTTCCAGTTCTTTCATTCTTTCCTGAAGAGCGATCTGTACTTCATTGGCATTAGATCCCGCCATCTGGAATATCGCCATGGTCACAGAAGCCTTTTTATTATAATTGGAAGAAACAGTATAGCTGTATGCTCCAAATTCTACTTTCGCAATATCTTTCAGCTTTAAAACAGAACCGTCATTCAGTGCTTTAATAGTAATATTTTCATATTGTTCAGGTTCTGTGAATTTTCCTTTGTAACGAAGCACATATTCCATCACTTCTTTACTTCTTTCTCCCAGTCTTCCGGGTGCCGCTTCCAGGTTTTGAGTCTGAATGGCTCTTGAAACATCAGATGGAGTAAGATTATAGGAAGTCAGTTTATTAGGATCCAACCAGATACGCATCGAGTAATCTTTATTTCCGTATACCATTGCATCTCCTACCCCTTTCACTCTTTTCAGCTCCGGTACAATATTGATCTTTGCATAGTTTTCGAGGAAAAGATCGTTCATTGAGCCATCTTTACTGGTCAGAGAAACCATTGCAATCATACTGTTCTGTCTTTTCACGGTGGTGATCCCCGCCTGAATTACTTCGGCAGGAAGCTGATTGGTAACCTGCGCTACCCTATTCTGAACATTGATAGCTGCCTGATCCGGATCTGTACCCAGTTTAAAAATAACGGTGATACTCAATGTTCCATCGTTACTTGCAGTGGAGGTAATATAATCCATATTTTCCACTCCATTGATGGCATTTTCTAATGGCGGGGCTACCGACCTTGCAATGGTTTCAGCATTCGCTCCCGGATAAACAGCGGTTACCATAACGGTAGGCGGTGCGATGTCCGGAAATTTGGTAATCGGCAGACTTACCATCCCTACAACCCCCAGAATAACGAGCAATACGGAAATAACCGTGGCCAGTACGGGTCTTTTTATAATTTTCTTTAGCATGATTCTGTCTTACGATTTTTTCTGTTGAGCATTTTTCTTTTGCGCCACTACAGGAGTCCCCGGCTGCAGTCTGTCGAAACCGCTGGCAATGTACTGATCACCTGCCTTAAGTCCTTTGGATACGATGAAATGATCCCCAGCTTTCCCATTCACTTCAACAGGAAGCATCGCTGCTTTTCCGTCTTTGATGGTGAAAACAAAAACCTTATCCTGAATGGTTCTGGTAGAAGCAATCGGAAGCAAAACAACATTGCTGTAAAACTGATCCAACAGAATTTTTCCTGTGTTTCCACTTCTCAGAATGTTCTTTGGGTTATTGAATTTTGCTCTTAATGTAATAGAACCTGTTGTTTTGTTAAACTGTCCTTCTACAGCGTCAATCTTTCCGGTTTCAGCATACTTCTCTCCTCCTGAAAGCAATAACGATACTGCCGGCGTATTTTTGATCACCTCATCAATACTGCTTCCTACATATTGTTTCTGAAAATTATTAAAATCATTTTCACTTAAACTAAAGTAAGTATACACCTGATGAATATCGGACAGTAAAATGATCGGATCCTGATTACCCGGTGTCATCAAACTTCCTAAACGATAGTTGAATCTTCCGATAAAGCCACTTACCGGAGCTTTAATGGTTGAGAAATTAAGATTGATCTTTGCCGATTCTATGGAAGACGCTGACTGACTTACAGCTCCTCTCGCTGCATTATAAGCTGCTTCTGCCTCTTTTACCTGAATTTCTGACACCATTTTATTACGGAACAGCTCCTTTTTTCTGTCCAGATCAATTTTAGAAGTGGAAAGATTGGCCTGTGCAGTAATTAAAGACGCCTGTGCACTTTTCAGCTGTTCACGAAAAACCTGATCTTCAATTTTGAAGAGCACCTGCCCCGCTCTTACGAAGTCTCCTTCATCTACAAAAATCTTGCTTAGATATCCCGTCACCTGTGGTCTGATCTCCACATTGGAAATTCCTTCTACAGATGCTGCATATTCTCTGGAAACAGAGGCATCTCCCTGCTTCACTGTTTCTACGGGAAGCTCCGGTGCCTGCTGCTGATAAGACTGGTTTTGATTATTTTTCCTACATCCCGCCAAAACGATGAGCGAGAGGAAAAGTATGGTTGATTTCTGAATAAAAAATCTTTGCATAACAATATTCCTTTTAAATTTTCCGCACAAAAATCGACCGAAAAAAATTCAATAGGATTATTCAAAAAACTCCTTGTTTTGTCAAAAAGACTCCTCATTTATCAAAACATGAGAAATATCATTTATAGATAGAATAAATATGATATTTTAATATTTTAAATCAAGATAACACTCAATTTTAGCAAAAAGACGCTTTCAAATACAATTTATTGATTATCAATACAAATCATCTTTCCGGTATTCCAAAGGAGATCTACCGGTATGCTTTTTAAAAAACTTACTAAAGGAAGCCTGATCAGAAAATCTGAGCTGTAATGCCACTTCATTCACATTCAGGTTAGGATTCTTCAGCAGCAGTCTGGCTTCTACCGCTAGCACCTGATGAATGATCTCTCTTGGGGATTTTAAAACTGCTTTATTGATCACTTTGGTAAGGTATTTTCGACTGATACACAGCTTATCTGCATAAAACTGAACATTGTGTTCTTCTTTAAAATGATCCTGAACCAACTTAAAGAAACTGGTGGTAAGCTCATCTTCCCGAAGCGTCACCGAATGAGGTTTTTCTATCTTTTTAAAATAATTATCAATTTCATAGATCACCAGTGAAAAGTGATGCCAGATCATTTCATTGAAATAGTAATTATCTTTCTCCTTGTTGTTGAGAACCTGAAGCTCATCCAGATGAAAATTGATCTTCCTGTAGACCTCCGCATCATTTCTTATAATATGGGTAGGATCTGAAGAGAGGCTTTTGAGTACGTTATTGGATTTATAATTGAACCCCGCTTCGGAAATAAAATCGAGTGAAAAGAAAATATATTTCGAATTATAATCATCCGCAATAGCATCTACCCAGAATGTTTCTGAAATGGGACAGAAAACAATATCCCCTTTGGAAACCTCATAACTTTTATCATCAAGTCTGAAGCTCACAGTTCCTTTCTGCACAAGGAAAATACAGAAATAATCAGCACGATACGGAATATTGGGTTTTATTATATAGTTCTCCCTATCAATTTCCATGACAACAAATTCTTTAATCCTGAGATCAAATTCTACCTGCTGCAATACTTCATCAAAAGCCAACTGTGAAACAAATTCAGATTCTTTGGGAGATTCATTGCCGGATTTTTTAGCCATGGAAAACGGGTTATAAAGTACGAAGGTAGTGAAAAAGGCTAAATTGCTGAAAGATAAAAAGTGAAGAAAAACGACAGGCAAACTCAATTCAACCTACTGCTTATACTTTTTACACTGTAATGATCAACTCTTTGTCAAAGCCGTTGTATTTTTCATCGATATAGCCGTGAGGATTACAAATGACCTCCGTATTTTCAATTCTATATCTGCACGGAGTATGAATATGCCCATGAATCCAATATAATGGCTGATATTCTGTGATCATCTCTTCAAGATCTGAAGCATACGCAGAGGTTATCGGATCGTTTTTATATTCTTCGGGAACAGAAAGAAGACTGGGAGCATGATGGGTGACGACAATATTTTTAAGACCTTTTGAACTTTCTAAACTTTCTTTAAGCCACTGTCTTGAAAGCTGATGAATTTTAAAAGTATCCATCGTCCTCATTTTTGAATAAGAAGGATCTCTTTTGATCATTTTATAGTCATTCATCTGCGGCTGACAGATCATTCCGTAATGAGCCGGGTTTCCAAAGATTGAAAAATCAGTCCATAAAGTAGCGCCATGAAAACGAACATCCCCTATATCTACGAAAGAATTTTCAAGCACAGAAACATTTGAGTCCAAAGCTGCTTCTTTAATTTTATTCAATGTTTTTGGATAAGATCCTTTGTAATATTCGTGATTACCCAGGACATAGATGACCGGTTTATCAGAAATCTTATGCTTTATCCATTCAATACCTTTTGTTCCGAGATTAACGTCACCAGCCAACACAACGACATCGGAATGATCAAAGTTCAATTCCGTGCTTCCAAATTCCTGATGAAGATCGCTGATGATTTGTATTTTCATAATACAAAAATAGGAAAATAACTCAAGCCGGATTCCTATGGAATGACAAACGTATTGTTTGAGTTTATCTTCACAATTTATTATTCTGTAAGAATATCAACATTGTATTATTTTAAAACACTTCAGTAAACTTTAGAAAGTTTAATATCCTCCTTTATAAGTAAGTTCACTTTAGATGAAAATCAAAGATTTTCAAAAGCTTATGTGTACTTCATCTACGCAAGGCTTTAAACTTAAAATAACTAAAGTGTTAAAAAACTTTTGCACCTTTTGTGGTTAAATAAAAACACATAAAAGAATGATAATTTCTAAGGCTGGATTCCTACGGAATGACAAACAGGACGTTTTCATCTATCTTCACACTTTGCCATTCTGTAAGAATCTAAATATTGTATAATTTAAAAACACTTCAGTACACTTTAGAAAGTTTAATATCCTCCTTCATAAATAAGTTCACTTTAAGAAAAAATCAAAGATTTTCAAAAACTCTTGTGTACTTCATCTCCGCAAGGCTTTAAACTTAAAATAACTAAAGTGTTAAAAAACTTTTGTGCCTTTTGTGGTTAGATAAAAACACATAAAATAATGATGATTTCTAAGGCTGGATTTCTACAGAATGAAAAACAAAACGTTTTAATCTATCCTCATCACTTTGTCATTCTGTAAGAATCTAAATATTGTATAATTTAAAAACACCTCAGTACACTTTAGAAAGTTAAATATCCTTCTACATAAATAAGTTCACTTTAGATGAAAATCAAAGATTTTCAAAAGCTTATGTGTACTTCATCTCCGCAAAGCTTTAAACTTAAAATAACTAAAGTGTTAAAAGACTTTTGTGACTTTTGTGGTTAGATAAAAACACATTAAATAATGATGATTTCTAAGGCTGAATTCCTACGGAATGGCAAACAAAGCGTTTTAATCTATCCTCACACTTTGTCATCCTGTAAGAATCTAAATATTGTATAATTTAAAAACACTTCAGTATACTTTAGAAAGTTTAATATCCTCCTTCATAAATAAGTTCACTTTAAGAAAAAATCAAAGATTTTCAAAAACTTATGTATACTTCATATCCGCAAGGCTTTAAACTTAAAATAACTAAAGTGTTAAAAAACTTTTGTGCCTTTTGTGGTTAAATAAAACACATAAAAGAATGAGAATTTCTAAGGCTGGATTTCTACAGAATGACAAACAAAGCGTTTTAATCCATCTTCACACTTTGCCATTCTGTAAGAATCTAAACATTGTATAATTTAAAAACACTTCAGTACACTTTAGAAAGTTTAATATCCTCCTTCATAAATAAGTTCACTTTAAGAAAAAATCAAAGATTTTCAAAAACTCTTGTGTACTTCATCTCCGCAAGGCTTTAAACTTAAAATAACTAAAGTGTTAAAAAACTTTTGCGCCTTTTGTGATTAGATAAAAACACATAAAATAATGATGATTTCTAAGGCTGGATTCCTACGGAATGACAAACATAGTATTGAGTTTATCCTCATACCTTGTCATTCAACAGGAATTTAAAGTTCTATACTTGGTAAATCTTTGATAGGGCTTTCAACTCATCAATAAAAAAAGAACCGACACGTTAAGCACCGATTCTTCCTCATATAGTTTGTGTAATTTTAAGGCCGCTTATTATGAAACGGCGACATCTGCCTGCTTCACCTTTAAGCTTCTTAGTATAAAATAAAATAACATCCCGAGCGCCAGAAGAGCATAGCCGATCAGAATAATCAAATTCAGGCTTCCTACTGCAAATTCTGAAGGAAAAATCTGACTCATCAAAGTCATGAAAGACAATCCAATACCAGCTCCCAAGAAGTAACTTGTAGAACTCAAACTTGATGCCAATCCGTAATTGGAAGCGTCAACATCCTGAATTCCCATTACTGAAAGTGCAGTAAAACAGAATGTCATTCCTACTCCGGAAATACAAGCCGCCCCCAACAAAACCACTGCCAGTGGGTGTCCTGTGAATACTGACGTTAATAACAACAGCCCTCCTGCCAACATAAATAACCATCCAAAAATTCCCATCTGAGAAGAACTTAGTCTTTTTGAAATGTAAGGTAAAACAAACTTGGCAGTCAGTGCAGACAATATACTGAACGGAACAAGCATTAATCCCGCAGAAGCTGCGCTATATCGCATATCTTTCTGAAGCATCAGGGAAATCAAGAATAAGAATCCTATAAAAAACGCTCCTAAAGTAAAGAAAGCAGCATTGGAAACCACTAATGATTTATGTTTAAACAGTTTTAAATCAAACAAAGGTTCTGCAACAGATTTCAATCGATAGAAAGTCATCACTAAAAGCAACACTGCCAAAACTAAAGAACCTATTACAAGCAAAGGTTGTTCTTTAATATGAAGCAACTCATGCGTTCCGTACGTAAGACTCAGAAGTCCCAATACCATCATCATACCGGAAAGAAGGTCTGTCTTTTGAGCCGTTTCGTTTTTCTCATCGGTTGGAAGGTAATAGTAAGATAAAATTAAGGTTACAAAAAGGATAGGCACGTTAATCAGAAAAACCCAGTGCCAACTCATATATGTACTGATGATCCCTCCTACAGAAAGTCCACTTCCGGAACCAATGGCCGCGAAAGAACTGAAAACTCCAATAGCACGGTTCCTCTCCTGCTCCCCTCTGAACGTATTGGTAACGATAGATAATGCAGAAGGCATCACCAAAGCTGCACCTAATCCTTGCAACGCACGGAATACCGCCAGCACTTCAAAACTTCCCGATAGCCCAGCACCTAGTGATGTGAGCATAAAAATCAAAGCTCCCCAAAGAAACATTTTTTTTCTTCCGATCTGATCTGAAAGCTTTCCTCCAATAATCAGAAAACCACCGAAGAACAATACATACAAAGTCTGTAGCCATTGAACCGTTTCAGCTCCAATCTGAAACTGTTTTTGAATGGCAGGAATCGTTAAATTAATAATGGCAATATCCAATGCTTCCACAAAAGTCCCTACTGATGCTAATATTAAAATGATATTCTTCCTTGTATCCATATGTTCAAATTTCCTGCAAAATTAAAATTAACAGAACGTATATAAAAATTAAGTCTTAAATTTGGAACAAAGCAATTAATAAACACACTTAAAAAGAACAAAACAACTGTTCTAATCCATAATTACCCATAAAACAGAACAAAATGGCAACAGAAAATTACACTCCCGATGAAAAAGACCTGTCTATCCTTAGGCTTCTTCAGAAAGACGCCAAAATGAGTGTCCGCGATATTTCGGCAAGAATCAATCTAAGCCCAACTCCTACTCATGAGCGCATCAAACGTATGGAAAAACAGGGAATCATTAAGGAATACACTGCTGTAGTAGACCGTAAAAAGGTAAATAAAGGAATGATGGTTATTTGTATGATCGCCCTGAATGTTCATAATAAAAAAACGGCAGGAAAATTCATTGAGGAAGTCAGCAAACTGAAAGAAGTTGTTGAGTTTTACAACATCAGCGGGGATTTTGATTTTATGCTCAAGATCCTTGCGCCTAATATGGATGACTTCCATGAGTTTTTTGTAAACAAACTTTCCGAGATTGAAGGAATAGGGCAAACCAAAAGCATCTTTGTAATGAACAGCATCAAAGAAAGCGTACAGATTGTTTAAAAATAAAAAACAGCTTCATTAATGATAAAGCTGTTTTTTTAATATACAGTATAGATGGTTTATTTCCAGTAATTCCAGACGGCACCATCATATATGGCTAATGTCTTGCTGGTTGTATCGTAGCACATCATTCCCGGATAGGGACTTTTCACATTAAGATGGGGTGTTGCGATTTTGGGAAGTATCATTGCTTTATCCTGAGCTTCTAAGACAAGAACTCCATCTGCAGTACTGCTTGAAGCACCAATAATAACTCCTCTACCCGACTCTGCAGAATTGTTGGCCGCAATCGCACTGGAACTTCCTGCATCAGAAAGAGATTTCCAGACATCATTTTCGTATACTTTCACTTTATTATCAGTAACATCAAAAACAAATGTTCCGTTTACAAGTGAGCCCGTAGGAATTCCCGATGTAGCAGGAAGAATAAGACCTTTTGTATTGGTAGGTGCATCATTAAAATCAAGCACGGTACTATTCCCATTAATGGTTTGTTTGTCGATAGCTACTTGAGCAAAAGAGAGGTTAAAAAAAACAAGAGCTGCTGCTATATTTATATTTTTTATGTTTTTCATATTACGTTATTCTTTTAAATTAATCATTACAGCTTCTTTGTACACATTTCCATTCGGTTCCGTTATAAAGCTTTATGCATTTGTCCTGAATATCATATACAATCATTCCTTCTTTAGGATCTGCAATAGCATCTCCGGATTGCGGTGTCTGGCTCACATGCTGAACTCTGGTAATTACAAAACCTTTTTCTTTAGATTCCATAGCGAGAAAACCATTGGGGATATTCTCCGGCCATGAATTTGTTTTCTGCTGTATGGTAATTCCGAAGTTGGTAAAGCCATCGGGTGTTCCTGTAGCTCCAGGTTTTGTACAATAATCATCAATAACATTAATAATATTAGGCGCATTCCCGCAATCAGCAATACTGTTTGATAATCCCGGCGGCCATAAAGTAGGACATGTAGCACTTGTCGCATTCGGACCACAGAAGCTTGAACCTCCAGGTCCAATACCCGTAGTTGGCCCCATCGCAATGGCTATAATCTGACTGTCATTACTGATTACGGCAGAGCCTCCACTCCCACTCACTTCTGCTTTTGCAATACAGTAAGCTCTTCCCGTAGGACTTCCTACATAATTAACAGACGGATATGTTGTAGACCGCTGGGTAAATGTTCCACATATTTCTACTACGCTATAGGTTCCCATTTCAATCACAGAAGTTGTACCGGGATAAAGACCTCCGAAAGTAGGATCATCCTGTATTACAGATCCTGTAAGGGAAAGAAATGATTTTGTTCCTAATCTGATTTTTGAATTTTGTTGAGACCCAAATGTTCCGATCGAGATGGAGCCGGTAGACACAACGCTTGCTCCATCATTTATATCGAGAAAACCCATCACCTGAATACCTGCCACATCCAACTGCCCGGACTGAACAATAAGAGTTGCTCCGTTAGGAATGGTAATTCCACTAACTGTAGAGTATCCACCGCTGATGCAATACGTATTTCCACTTGTCATTGCCTGACCTGTGTAAGGGATACACTGCGCTCCCGCTACTCCATAGAAAACAAGCATTAACAAGAAAATCATTTTCTTATCAATACTGAAGAAAAATAAATTATTCATTTGCATTTATAATATTTTAACAGATTATTGTTATTTTAATGTTAAATATTTGATTTTTCAACATCATCGACCGACTAATAAACAATTAACATACCAAACTTCCACTCAACCACATGGCAAAGTACCTGCGAACGACACATCTCTTCTATGAAAAGTTACATATATTCAATAAATATTTTTAACATTATTTAAAATTTCAATGTTATTTTTTATGCATATCATGACATTATCAAATAAAATCAATCATAAATATCAAAATACATCACTCTCATTAACAATAAAGTAAACCCACAAAACAATAATAGATCATTTCATGGCTTTACAATAGCTTTATTTTTTATTCCAACAAAGCAATAGATAATCTGAATAACAGACCTGATTATAAATTCTCATTAAAAAGCGTAAATTTGCACCATGAATAACGATACTATTTGTGCACTGGCTACCGCCAATGGAATAGGTGCTCTAGGCATTATCAGAGTTTCAGGAGATGAAGCATTACCCATAGTTCAGAAAAGTTTTCCGGCCAAAAAACTGGAAAAGCAGAAGTCACATACCATTCATTATGGATATTTTATGGATGGCGAGGAAGCTATTGACGAAGTAATGTTGTCTATTTTTCTGGCTCCGAAAAGTTTCACTACAGAAAACTCTGTAGAAATAGCCTTTCACGGTTCCCCGCATATTGGAAAACGTATTCTGGAAACGTTGATCAAAAACGGAGCAAGAATGGCTAAGGCTGGAGAATTTACTCTCCGGGCTTTCATCAACGGAAGAATTGATCTTTCCCAAGCGGAAGCAATTGCAGACGTCATTGCCTCTGAAAATGAAGCGTCAAGAAAAGTAGCCATCAATCAATTAAAAGGAGGAATCACCAATGAGATTTCTTTACTGAGAACAGATCTTCTTAATTTTGTTTCTTTGATTGAACTGGAACTGGATTTTGCAGAAGAAGATGTGGAATTTGCAGACAGAACCGCCCTGAAAGGATTGCTTGACAAAATTGAAATCAAGCTAAATTCTCTTATAGAAAGTTTCCAATATGGAAATGCTATTAAAAATGGAACCGCCGTTGCTATTATCGGGAAACCGAATGCCGGGAAATCTACTCTACTCAATGCCCTATTAAAAGAAGAAAGAGCGATCGTCAGCAATATCGCCGGAACCACAAGAGATACTATTGAAGAAGTTCTTCATATCAAAGGTCATGCATTCAGACTTATAGACACCGCCGGACTTCGTGAGACCGTAGATGAGATTGAGGCTATCGGAGTTAAAAAAGCAAAGGAAAAAGTAGAAAATGCCAACATCCTTGTATACCTGGCAGATGCTGCTACAGAAGATTTTTCTGAAGATATTGAGATGATCCAATCTTTATTGAGAGAAGATTTAAAACTTATTATCTGCGCTACAAAAATTGATGAAGTTGTTCCTACAAAATATGAAACAGTAGAAACTATTTTCAGAAATTCCATTTCTAATGATTTTGATTTCATCACAATTTCAGCAGTTGAAAATCAAAACATTCAGGATTTAAAGAATGAGCTCTCATCCTATGTTGAACATTTAAAGACTGAAGAAAATAATGTTGTAATTACCAACCAACGTCACTTTGAAGCATTACAAAAATCTTTGGAAGCCGTACATAAAGTAAAAGAAGCAATTACTTTTCAAATTTCAACAGAACTACTGGCTTATGAATTGAGAAATGCTCTGGAACACCTTGGAGAAATTTCCGGTGAAGTGACTAATGATGAAGTTCTTGGAAATATTTTTTCTAAGTTTTGTATCGGGAAATAGGAAATGAGCGGTAGCGTTAGCTCACATCACATTTGTAGCAAGTGCAATCAAAAATTCATAGCCAAAACATTCACTAAGAAACATTATTCACACCCCTATAATCAAAAGGATTATAAGAAATATATTCTATTTAAGTCCCACCAATGAAATTATTAGTGATGTAGCTATTCATCTACACATAAAACGTTTCTAACAGTACTTCAAACGAAAACGGTTTTTGAAAATATTATTATTTTATAATTACCAAAATAATCCAGCTTTTAAAAATACTTGAAGCGTCTCAAATAATATTTCATCTTGTATTGAAAGTCTTCTTTTAAAAAGAGGACTTTCTTTAATAATACATGACAGCAGGTTTAGATCAATTTTATTCTGATCGTAGTTGTACTACACTTTCAAAATTTTTCAAAGATTTTCACATGTGGTATTATCCATTTGCCTATATTTGAAAACAACACAAATCACTCTTTATCGATGAAAAAAAATCTTTCTAATTCTGAAAGGATTTCAGAGAATTATATGCCCGGAATTAACCGTGTGGTTAAGCTGGATATCGTGATTGAAGGAAAATCCATCAGCCATTTTAAACACTTCCGTTTACAGCAAAGCGCCAAAACGCATCATCATTTTAAACTGACTTTAGCCCATGATTCTTTAGATGAAGTACAGAATCATAACCTTGAAGAAGCGAGGCAGTTTTTAGGAAAACGCATTACAGGAACTTTCAAATACAAAGACTTTGAAGATGAAAGTCCTGAAAGAACTTTTGTAGGGGTTATTACACAGGTTGCATTTAGCCAAAAGCAAATGAGTCTTGGTAATATTGTTCTGGAAGGATATAGCCCAACAATTTTAATGGATTCGGCCCCGCATACCCAGAGTTTTGGAGGAAATCAATCGGTAAACACCTCTATTATTGCCGACAGAATCATCAAAGAATCATTAGGAACAAGCAAGTTTGATTTCAGAATAGAATCTCAGAATAAAGGATATATCAATTACAGTGCACAGTATTGTGAAACACATTACAATTATCTTGCAAGATTGGCAGAAGCCTATGGAGAGCAATTTTATTATGATGGATATATTTTACATTTTGGAAAACTCCCTCCCTCCGAAAAGGCTATACAACTCATCTATGGAAGTAATGTTACAGACATACAGGTAGAGTTAAAAGCTATTCACACTAAACCCGAATATTTTGGTTATAATAGCAGCAGCCATGCAAAAATGCTTGGGTCCGATAATAAGATAAAACATCTCGGAGATTTATCTCAAAAAGCATACGAATTAAATGATGGCATTTTTAAAACAAGGTCTCTTACCCCTACTCCTATCAATGCCAATATGTTTCTGGATGTGGATGACTCCCAAAAAAGTGCAAGAGGAAGTAAAGCAGTAGAAGTTTTTACGGTTTCAGGAAATACAACAGTTCCTTTTTTATATGTGGGTTGTGTGGCAGATATAGACATGAGAAATCAAGATAGTAACCAGACTTCCCATTTCACGACATTAATGATGACAGAAATAAGGCACGAAGTGGATGCCAGAGGTTATTATACAGGAAGTTTTGAAGCCATAGCTGAAGGAACAGGTTTCATGCCTAAACCTGATTTTATAATGCCAAAAGCTGAGCCACAAGTTGCCACTGTAATCTCCAACGTTGATCCTTTAAACCAAGGAAGAATACAAGTGCAATTTGACTGGCAATTAAATGACACCACCCATTTTATCAGAATGATGAGTCCTGATGCAGGGGGAACAGATGCTGTAAGCCAAAACAGAGGATTTGTAGCAGTTCCAGAAATCGGGGACCAGGTAATGGTGGATTTTGAATATCATCATCCAGACTTCCCTTTTGCCATGGGAGGAATGTTTCACGGAGGTGTAGGTTTAGGAGGTGGAATGGATAACCGGGTAAAATCTTTACAGACCAGAAGTGGGCACAGATTAGTGTTTACAGAAGACGAAAGTATTGTATTGACTGATAAAAGTGGCAATGAACTTAGGTTTGATACAGAAAGAAGTAACATCAACATTACAGCCCCTGAAACCATTACTATAAAATCAAAGAATCTGAAGTTTGATATTGAGGAAAATATTGAAACCAAAGCAGGAAAGAATATGGATACTGATGTTGGACAGAATATCAAGATTATTGCCAAGCAGGAGATCAGCCAGGACAGTGGTAAGAAGACCATCATTAATGCCGGAACCAATACTGAAATATCAGCAAAAGCACACTTAGACCTTTATGGTAAAGAAAAATTCATTGGTTATACTGATGGGCAAACAGAGTTCGGAGCAAAAGACAGAATGCATGTTTATGGAGCCAACTCATTATTGACTGCCAAAGATAAGATTGAGTACAAAGCTCCACAAATGAATAAACTTCCTCAAAATGGAAAGTTTGATTATACAAAAGAAAAGCAAATTGTAAGTGTTCAATGGATGGATGATGAAATGAATGAGAATATTAACGAAGCATATATTGGACAAAAAGTAAGTTTGTTTATACATACAAGAAATTATGAAGAAGGAGAAACTGTGCAATTGAATGTTAAAGAAATTCAAGGAAAAGAAGTTGAGGACAAAAAAAGTTCTGTACCATATTCAGGAACAGTTGATAAGAATGGGTTTGCAATTTTGAAAAAACGAATCATTATAAAGGAATATCAAAAGGAAGGATAAAAAAGGGGGTGAAAATAAATAAAAAATAATTTTATGGACGGAAGAGTTTTTTACGTAGAAATAGATGGCGTTGAGTATAAAGATGCCCTTTTAAAAATAGATATTAGCATTGATATTTTTGTAAACGAAGATGGAAAAGAAATAGGACGAGTAGCAAACAAGGGAATTAGAGATAAGAAAAGAGATAGAACAGCAAAGGAAGATATTTCAACAGACCTAGAAGTTGATTTATCTTTTGACAAAGGGCAAGCTAATGAAAATGAGGAAATCAAATTTACAATTACAGCTAAAAATCTTGGCCCGAATAAGGCAACAGGTGTATACGTTGAAAATGCATTACCTGATGGATATTCCTTTGTAAGTGCAACTCCCTCTAAAGGAACTTGGGCTAACGACGAATGGACTATTGGAGACATGGAAGTAAATAAAGATGAAACACTTGTTATGACAGCCAAAGTAGCAAGTGGAGAAAATTACGAAAGTAATGTACAGATATATTCAAATGAAGTGTATGATAGGTTTCCGACAAATAATGCGAAGAAAACAGGTAATAGGGTTTTTGTAATAAAAACAACTACAAAAACGTTTGATTCAGGCGCAAAAGGTGCAAATCTCTCGAATAAAGAAGCAAAAGAAACTGAGAAGTTTATTACAGAAAATCTTCAAAAACCTGAAATGTTTACCGCTGGTTGTCTGGCTTATAAGAATACTGTGGAAATTGTTCCAAAGGAGTCTACAAGACAAGCAATGATTAATGTTATAATAAAAGATGATGGTTCAGGTGGTACTTTTGATATAAAACCCAATAATAACAGAGAATATGGAGGAGCTATTAATAAAAAAGGAGATGTTTATAATATCAGTGAAGGAGATGTTATAGATCTTTCGAAAGCTACTTATGCTTCCGTTGGCATTACATATAATGAAGGAGATTCTATTTTTCATTCCCATCCAAGCGGTACATTGGGAGAAGAAAAAAAGAGTACTGGAACAGGGTCAAGTAGTAGTGTTATTGGATATGGAGGGGGAACAGAAACCAAAGAATATGGTCATGCTCCTTCAAATAGTTTCAAAGGTAAAAACGGGGAAGCAATGGGTGATATAGCAACGGCTGATGATTCAACAATACGTTATGTTTTTGCAAGAAAAAGTCCTCAAAAAGTATATATTTATAATAATAGTGGTGTATTAGCAACTTTACCACATCAATATTTTGTAACATTTAAAAAGTAAACTATGCGAACTTATCTATTACTAATATTTTGCACTTTATCTATTAATTTATTTTCTCAACAAAATAACAATGTTACATGGAAAGATATCCTACTTGATAGGAGTATAGAGAGTCTCCATAAAACTTTAAATGAGTCCAAAGAAGATGAAGAAAGAGAACTATTCGAGAATAATTTATTAATTCTTGACAATGGATATTTAATAGATAATAAATATTTTGATACATATACTACAAAAAAAATAAAAGAAAGAAATTTAGGTCATAACATGCTCTATAATAGCAAAGAGTTTTCTAAGATTTTCAGTTATTTAAAAGTAAATAAATTATCTTTTATAAAAGCCACAGTAAAAAATACTTATTGGAAGTCTGATCAGAAGTACTATATTTTCTTTGAAACAATGTCCGCTATTAAAACTCCGTCTGATATTACATTTAAGAATTACAATACTGCTTTGTATGTTTATAAATGGAATGATAGTTTAAATAATGGAGATTATGAGTTGGAAAAGTATGAATTATTCAACCGTTGAATTATGCCCCAATATATTACAGATACCGCTCAGCTAAAATGTGACAAAGGAGCTTCCCCAGCACCAATCACAGTAACAAGTCAATCTTTTATGAGTATTGATGGAAAGTTACAGGCTACAGAAGAGGACAAACAGCCTAATACCAATATTAAACCTTTTGGAGTGTGTAGTGTTTTAAGATCATCTTGTAATCCTGCTCCTGTAAAATGGCAAGATACTTCTGATTTTGAAATTGATGGCAAAAAGGAGCTATTAGATAGCTCTACCTGCCAGTGTTCTGTTGGGGGTACAATTTCTGTTGTACAGTTTTCTCAGAATTTTGTTGAAGAATAGATCATATCCTTTTCTAAGAATCCTGTTAAACTTTGATAAAATCAAAAAAATATGAATATTATAACTGATAGCCTAATGAGGAATCATGTATAAATCATGAGCTGTCGCGCAACTGCATTTACTTTCATTGATTTGAAATTTTATTTGTTCCAAAGAGGATAATCAATATAACCATTTTTTCCGCCTCCATATATTGTAGTCTTGTCCGGCTCACTAAGTGCAGCATTTTTTTCAAACCGTTCAAGTAGGTCTGGGTTGGCAATGTATAATCTCCCAAAGGAAATCAGCTTTGCAATCCCTTTTTCAAGTTCCGCTTCTGCCGAAGCCTTGTCATATCCTGCATTAGCAATCACTGTCTGACGAATCCTGCTGCCAAATAATTCAATCTCATTGTCAGCTCCATAATTTTCAGGAGAAGCAGAATAAGGAGTACACCTCATAAGCTCTACATAGGCAAAGTCTAACTTGTTCAGTTCTTCAATCAGATGGATATAGGTGCCGACAGAATCATTAAGTACTATATCGCCATAGGAATTGAAAGGAGATATTTTAATTCCCACCTTCTCCCCTCCTACCGCATTGATCAATTCCTGCATCACCTCCAGTACAAATCGGGCATTTTTAGAAATGCTGCCGCCATAATCATCCACCCTTTGATTAGCACTTTCTGCTAAGAACTGGTTTGGCAGATAACCATTGGCAGCGTGAAGCTGCACCCCGTCAAACCCTGCTGCTATAGCATTTTTTGCGGCCTGACCATAGTCTTTTATAGTTTGCTTGATATCAAGAATTGTCATTTCCTGAGGGATCTCGTAATCCTTTCTACCCTCCGAGGTAAAATGTTGCATTCCCCGGATAGGCAGGGGTGATGGCGCAAAAGGGAACTTACCGTTCCTGTCTATAGAATGTCCTATACGGCCAGTGTGCCAAAGCTGGGCTATGATAACACCCCCTTTATCGTGTACCGCCGCTGTAACCTTCTTCCATGCTTCTATTTGTTGATCTGTGAAAATACCCGGCGTGAGCGGACTACCGGTAGCTTCTTCACTGATCCTGATAGCTTCGGTAAACAGCAAACCTGCGTCTGCCCTTTGGGTATAGTATTCTACTGTCATATCCCCTACTAAACCATTTATATCTGTACGACCTCTGGTCATTGCTGCCATAGCCATTCTATTTTTTAGGCTGATATTACCTAACTGTATTTTTTCTAAAAGCTTCATATCATTATTCTTTTAATGTTTACTGCTAATCAACGGCTGGCAGCTAAACCTCATTTACAATTCTTATGCAGTAGCTAGACTTGTTTTTGATACATCATCTGAACTATCTGCATAAGGTTTTTTGTAAAAATTATACTTCTTTTCGTCGGGCCATACCCTGAGCGATGATGCTGGCGGCAATCAATTGCAAAGCATGGTAAAGCATGAGTGGTAACAATACAATACCGGTGATAGTACTTTGCTGAAAGAGTACTTTTGACATGATCGTGCCATGTACCAATGATTTTTTAGATCCACAAAATAATACCGTAATACGATCTTCATCTGAAAAACCCAAAAAGCGACTGATTAGTCCGACACAAAAAAATACAGCGAAAAATAAGACCATCATCCCAACAGCCAGTCCGGCAAGTTCAAGGGCGGTAAAACCTTCAAAAAGATGTTCAGAAAATGACTTACAAAACGAGGTGTAAATGATTGTGAGAATGATTGCCTGATCAAAATATTTGAGGTGTTTCTTATATTTTTCGGCAATGGCTCCAAAACGGGAATTAAGGCTGATACCGATAATAACAGGTAACAAAACCTGAAGAACCAACTTTATGACGATATCAGTGACATCAAAATCACCTGTTGCAGAAGCGATGAACAGCCCAACCCATAGCGGGGTAACCACTACTCCGATCAAACTGGAAATACTCGCATTGAAAATAGCTGCTGGAATATTACCCTTGGCAATGGAAACCATCACCACAGAGGAGGAAACTGTGGATGGTAAAGCTGCCAGAAAGAATACTCCTAACCAAAGCAACTCAAAGTTGGTGTTCACGAACAAGGGGCGAGATGCCAAAACGATCAGCGGAAAAAACAAAAAGGTTGTTAACTGGACAACAATATGCATTTTCCAGTTGGCGAGCCCGGCTTTTAGTTTCTCAACACTCAGTCGTACACCATAAAACAAGAAAATAAACGAAACACCTACATTGGCAATCTCCTCCAGTGAAACAGGTTCTTTGATCAGGCCAGGCTGTGGCAAAAAATAAGCCAGCAGAATCATAATGCCTATCAATAACAGGAAACCGTCGAAACCTGCTTTTTTTAATAATTTTAATAACTTATTCAAAGGATTCTTATTATATTTTTCCGTTGATCCAAAATCATTTATCAATTAATACATGGGAACTAAACCGCAAATTCTTTGCGTATAATCTCAGCTCCTGCACTCAAAGCACTTAACTTACCTCTTGCCACATTTCGAGACAAAGGAGCCATACCACAGTTTGTAGAAGGATAAAGATTTTCGATATCTACAAACTGAAGAGTTTTACGTAATGTATCAGCTACCTCTTCGGGGGTTTCGATCGTGTTACTTGCCACATCAATAGCTCCCACCATTACTTTTTTACCACGAACAAGTTCAATTAAATCTAAAGGCACATTTGAGTTGTGGCATTCTAACGATACGATATCGATATTAGAATTTTTAATTTTAGGGAAAATTTCTTCGTATTGACGCCATTCTGAACCCAAGGTCTTTTTCCAGTCATTATTCGCTTTTATGCCATAACCGTAACAAATATGTACAGCAGTTTCACAGGTTAAACCTTCAACGGCTCTTTCCAGCGCTGCCATTCCCCAATCGTTTACTTCATCAAAGAATACATTAAATGCAGGTTCATCAAACTGAATAATATCCACCCCTGCATCTTGAAGTTCTCTTGCTTCTTCATTGAGTAGTTTTGCAAATTCCCATGCCAGTTTTTCCCGGCTTTTGTAATGGTTATCGTACAACGTATCTACCATTGTCATGGGGCCAGGCAATGCCCATTTTATAGGTTTATCAGTCTGCTTACGCAAAAATTTAGCATCCTCAACAAAAACTGCTTTTTGACGAGTCACCTCACCTACAACTACAGGAACACTCGCATCATAACGGTCACGAATTTTTACGACTTTACGGTTTTCAAAATCTACGCCGCTTAAATGCTCGATAAAAGTGGTAACAAAATGTTGGCGTGTTTGTTCACCATCACAAACAATATCCAACCCTGCCAATTGCTGTTCCTGCAATGTGATACGTAAAGCATCCTGTTTTCCTTCCAATAACTGATCTGCTTCTAAATTCCAGGGTGACCATAATTTTTCGGGTGGTGCAAGCCAGGCAGGTTTGGGTAAACTTCCAACAATTGAGGTTGGTAATAATAATTTCTTCATTATAGAAATAGTTTTAATTTTTTGTATTATTTAAAGATCGAAATTGGCAGACCATTTTTCTAAAACATTTTTGTACGGCTTAATGAAATTCTCTTCCGTGAATTTACCTTGATTAATAGCCAGCTGGCTGCGCTCTTCACGGTTGTATACAATTTTTGTTAAAGAATGATCCTGATTTTTCAAACTAGGCTTATAGCACAGTCCTGCAATAGAATTGGCATTATAAATTTCGGGCCTGTAAATTTTTTGAAAAGTTTCCATTGTACTGATAGTACTGATTAGTTCGAGGTTGGTATAATCAGCCAGTAAATCGCCAAAGAAAAAAAACGTCAAAGGGGCAGCACTATTAGGTGGCATAAAATAACGAACCTGCAAGCCCATTTTTTTGAAGTATTGCTCTGTTAAAGAAGAACTGTTGGGCTCGTATTCAAAACCTAACACCGGATGGTGGTTTCCTGTGCGTTGGTACGTTTTATTATCCGATACGCTCAAACAGATAACAGGGAGCTTGATAAAGTTGTTTTTATAACTTTCTGAATTTACAAAATGTTTAAATATATTGCCGTGCAGTTCACCAAAATTATCAGGAATACTAAAGTGGTCTTTATCCTTGTTGTGTTCTAAAAGCAATACGCTAAAATCATAATCACGTACATATGAAGAAAAGTTATTTCCAACGATACCTTCAATATGTTTGCCTGTTTTATGATCGATAATATGCGTTTTTAAAATCTCAATCGATGGGAATGTTGCTCCATTACCATCAATATCTATATCAACAGAAACAATTTCCAATTCAACCGAATAGCGATCGTTATTGGGATTATCCCAGTTCGCCAGCGCATTAAAACGATTGTTGATCATATTAATGGTGTTGCGTAGGTTTTCCTGACGACTTTCACCTCTTGCCAGATTAGCAAAGTTGGTTGTTGTACGTGTACTGCTGGAGGGTATATAATTCTCATTGAAATAAATACTCTTTAGTGTGAACACAAAGTCATTATTGATTGTAGTATGAGTGCCTTCCATATATTTCTTTTCATTTATTTTCAAATCTTGTAACATAATTGGTTGTATTTAATGGGCAACAGTTTTTTTTATTTGCAAATTTCAAAATAAAAGATCAAATAAATTAAATAACACTTAAAATCAGTAAATTATTCTTCTTATGCTTTTATAGAAGATAATTATTCTTTTTTCGAGTATAAAAATTTAAAAAACAGAAAATTATTCTTTAGAAAATCAGATATGGTTCATTTGAAGTGGCTGAAAGTTCTTTAAAAAGAGGCTAAATTCAGCAAAAATTTATATTTCACAATATTCATGAAAGAATTAAAATACTCGAAAAATAAGGTGTGATAAGTAATTATCACTAAAGTAGTTTTGACTCGTGATATTCTGTTGTCACAAACCAGATTTAAATTGGTCTCCTAACAATTTATTAAACTATAAAAACATGAGAGACCTATCCGGTACAGCACTCAATCCAACCGAACTTCCAAAGCCTACTATGATTTCTGTTAATAATGTGATATTAGAAGTATTTGAAGCAGGAAAACAAAATGCAATGAAAACCCTCAATGGAAGACAATGAGTTGTCTGTATTTGTTTCTGCCTTTGAATTGTCTGGATTTACAGGAGCTATAAACTGGTATAGAAACCTTGATAGAAACTGGCATCTGATGGCGAACATAAAGCCAATCATTCATCAGCCAACTCTGATAATATATGGAGAACAGGATACGATTCCAAAGTCTGAAACCTGAAAAATATAGTTCCTAATCTTGACATTGTCAGTTTAGACTGTGGTCATTGGATTCAGCAGGAAAAACCGAAGGAAACCAACCGTTCAATTGTAAAATGGTTAGCACAGCAAAATGCACAATAAGAACGTATTACACTCAAAGTCAATCAGATTAGAGGCATTGGTTAAAAAAAACATCAGTCCAAACAATCTGTTTAGCTTGTTAGCTGAATATCCCTTCTTTAAGCTAGATTATCCTCGTCAGAAAACAGGAAACCAGACAAAGCGCATAGAGGAAGTAGTAGAAAGTGCGGCACCGCATCTTAAACCAAAGCATTTACGATAGAAAAGGCTTAAACAGTTTATATTGTCATTCCGATCTCATGTTTTTCACATGTCCCTTCCCTCAGCGATAGAAAAGTTCTGGCTGCTAACCCTTAGATCGCTTGGTATTGTTCCTTAATTACTGGATAATCGGTCGTTATTTGTGATTTTTTGCGTTTTTAGACTAATTTTTCTTTTTATAAAGCAGGTCCAAACTAGTTCCATCACCACCTTTTCCAAGTTGACGTTCTACAACTAATAGTTCTCCTGTAACACCATTTAACATGATTCTTATTAGTCCTCCTTTAGGATCTTCTTTGTATTTTCCTATATAAGTTATACTCCAAGTAGGAAAACTGTAACCAGGATATTCTAAATTATTATCTACTACTACCTTATCTTTTAATAAATCTAACTTTAAATCTTCTTCAATATATTTTTTTACTTGTTCCCAGGTAAATTTATAGGGTTTCCCCCAATCTTCAACTTTTATTAGCTTCCCTTTTTCATCATATTCATATCGTAACCCTTTAATAAAACCTCTATCACCAAATGTTTCAAATTTCAACCATAACTTTTTATTAGGGTGATATTCTTTGTGAATTACAAATAAAGAACCTTTAGGAGTTATATACCGTCGATACATAACACATTCATAATCAACCTCATACACTAATGAGCCGTCTTCACGTATATACTCATATCCTTCTTCAATTTTATTTTTTTTATATCTTAGAATATCCTGATCTGTAAATTCTTCATCTGTATAGGTTTGCATCGACTTATGATTTATTGAGGTTTCTATTTTAGTAAGTTCGGGTTTGTCATGAGTTCTATTATTATCTTTTTCTTTATCCTGAGAATGGCAAGAAATTATTATTAACAATAACTGTATTAAAATTATTTTTCTCATTTTTTAATAAATTTTAAAGTGTCTGTACTTTCAATTCTATATAGTGTAAAAAGTAAATCATTTTTATAAAATAATTTGCCATATTGAAAATGATCAATATAAATTATATTTCCGTCAAATGTATATTTATGATATTCAATTTTATTTTCTCTCATTATTTGAGGATTATCAGTATCCGCTTGATAGTATTGAATCTTAACTTTATTTTGATTAAAGATTAAACGGCAGGAATCGTATATCATATACCCACCGGAAGATGTTTTGGCACAAGATGAACCTACTCTGGCTTCATATAATGTTTTATCCACATTCTTGTGACAAGAAATTACACAGAAAATAACAAATGAAAAAGCTATTCTTTTCATCATTATATTTTTTTAACATTTTTATAAATAAACGGATATTGCCAATGCCATATTTGAATAACAGGTATTCCGCTTTCGATATCTGAATAATCCATAATATTATCAGTCGTTGAACGCTTAAACATGTGTTCACCACCACGGAAAGGATGCTCTAATCCCATTGCATGAAGTCCTTCATGAGCGATAGTGCTATCTGTAAAACCAGGATTATATACCACAACTGATCTTGCAGATGAAGGAATTCCAAATGCACGACCAAATAACCCACCAGCAGTTTGGGCTATAAAATAGAATTTATAAACATTATCATATTTATTTCCATATTTAGCCCTAATCTGATTATTTAGAAATATTTGAATTTTAGCTGTTGCCCCATCAGGAATCATTCCACCAGTTATATTTGCTTCTTTATTAAAAAGGGTCATCAGATTTGTTGTTTTCTTTGTAATAGGGTCAATATTACTACTGCAATCTAAAACAATTTCATTTGAAAAATTAGGATTAACCAATGCTTGTCTTAAGTATTTATCCAAGACAGCTCTTCTCCCTTTGGGATCACTTCTGACCGAGGCTCCATTGATATTTGTATGTACCTTTACAATGACACAATCAACTTTATATCTTTGTTTATTAGGGGTGACTAATAATTTTCCTGCAAGTGTCTTCTCTTCTTCTCCTTTTGCATTTTTAAAGACAGACATAATTTTAATGCTTTGATATTTATCAAAAGATTTCAAACATGTTATAGTAATTGTAGTTTTATGAATTCCTTTTGCTGTCTGAGAAAAATTTTGTTTATCAAAATTAAATAACGATAAATCATCACATTCTATTTCTAATCTTATCGGTTCTACCTCTATATCAATAGTAACATCTAATTTTGCAGAAGTATGGGTAAATCCTTTTGGCTCTTCATTTTTAGGATATAATGTAAGCCAAGGTACAAAGTAGGTAAATGTTGTTCTTCTGCCTCTACTATCTTTTCTTGTAAAAGTTCTTTGTTGGTAAGCTGTTTTTAGATTATTATAGTTCGATGAAATAAATTTATATGCATTAGATTTAGTATCACCCGGCAAAGAAGTGTCCCCCATTCTCATCCAGTCAAAGCCAAATTCTCCACTCCAATTTGATTGAGGTCTAAACTTAACGTAGCATCGACCATCCATATATATAGGAATCTTTTTATATGACTGAGCTTTATTCGTTTGGCTGTTCCCTTTTTTACCATGCATTCCCACACTACCTTTGCTGTTTACTATGGTATTGTGATCAGAATGCAAGAATAGTTTTTGAGTACCTGCAACATTAGCTTCTTTCGCCTGAATGAATAATTCATTTTCCGTATTGATAATCATTTTTGTTGCCTGAGCGTGAAATAGCTCTGACACGGTTTGCAACATAACAGGAGTATTCATCAATGTTTTCTGAAGATAGTTCATCATGGCCGTGTTCCCAACAATTGAAGTCATGTTATTAGCAACGTTAATATTAAAATTGTTATTGGCATTAATTTCAACATCCTTTGCATTCATAGTTATCTTATTGGGAGCAGTAATGTTGATATTTCCACTTCCATCCATAATATATATATTTCCACTTGGATCTTGAATGGTCACACTGCCATTGGCATCATTCATTAAAACTTTAATTCCGCTTCTCGTTTGAATAGATTTCAGATGATTGTTAAGTCCTCCTCCTAATCCAACCTTTCCATGAAACATCCCTCCCATAGCAAAAGGGAAGTCCGGGTTGTGATATTCAAAACCTACCATTACCTGATCTCCTATTTCAGGAATAGCTACAAAGCCTCTGTTTTGAATTACGGCATCTGTTCCGCCTGCATCGGGGCTCATCATTCTTATAAAATGGGTGGTATCATGTATCTGCCAATCAAATCGAACCTGTATTCTTCCCTGATTTAAAGGATCAATATTGGATATAACGGTTGCAACCTGGGGCTCGGCTTTTGGCATTACAAAATCAGGTTTAGGCATAAAACCAGTTCCTTCAGCTATCGCTTCAAAACTTCCGGTATAATATCCTCTGGCATCAACCTCGTGAGTTACCTCTGTTATCATCAAAGTTGTGAAATGAGAAATTTGGTTACTGTCAGGTTTTCTCATTGACAGATCAGCTACACATCCTATGTAAAGAAAAGGAATAGTAGTGTTTCCTGATACCGTAAAAACTTCGACAGCAGCACTTCCCCTTGCGCTTCTCTGAGAATCATCTATATCCATAAACATATTAGCATTGATGGGTGTAGGGATCAATGAACGGGTTTTGAAAATATTATTATTCAACTCATAAGCTTTTGCTGACAGGTCTCCTAAATGCTTAATCTCATTGTTAGAGCCAAGCATTTTTGCATGAGTACTACCATTATACCCAAAGTATTCAGGTTTGGTATGTATTGCCTTCAATTCTATGACAACATCGCTTATGTTACTGCCATCAACCAGCCGAAGTGGTTTTTCATGAGACTTGATTTTACCAAAATGAAGAATTTCTCCGTCATAATAAAATTGCTCTCCGTAAGCCTCTGCAATCCTCGCCAGATAATTATAGTGCGACTCACAATATTGAGAGCTGTAATTGATGTAACTCTTGTTTTGGGGTTCTATTCTGAAATCGAATCGGTTTGCTCCAAGTGTTTCTTTAATAATTCTGTCTGCAATAATGGAAGTATTCACAGGTTGACTTCCTCCAAAACTCTGAGTATGAGGAGCTGCATCCATTAGAATAGTTGGGCTATATCCTTTGAGAACAATATTTCCCAGGCTCATTTTTTCCTGACCGAATGCGATCTGTGTAATAAGCCCAACGAATGTTCTTTCAGGGCTTTCATTTTCCGAATCTTTATATTTGAAAACTACAGTCAAACGCTTTCCTAAGAATTGTTTTGCCTGTTCTAATGTGTGGTTTTGTATTTTGTCTAAAGAATCATGAGCCAGAGTGAGCTCAAAACTATGATGTTTTTTTGCACTTTGTTTTAAGCGGAAGTGTATAAAATGACTGATAGATTTCCCTTCAATCACAATATCCAGCTTCACTACACGGTTAATCCCCGCAATATGATTATCGGAAATCCTATCTGCATTTGAGATATTTTTTTTCATCGTGATTTGTGTTTGTGTCGAAATTAAGTCACCAAATTTATATAAAAATATTGGCAAAATATTTTTTTTGCAATATTTAAAAAATTGTCGTAGAGCTACGATGGATTAAGTCCAATAGATTGACTAGCTCTTAATACCACTTATACCAACGAATTAAAAAAATATAAAATCCAAACATTAATAGAGATAGACATTCACCAATATTTGTGTTACTTATCAATCATTAGCAAATCAGCAACAGTCTATATTCTCCGGCATTTTCTACAGGTGCTCTATGAACACAAGGCAGAACCTGCTGTGTGGGATGATCTACAGCCAAGCGCCAAAGATGGCCTAATTTTAAATTGATTGGCTCTGCATTGGGTTTGGGCTGATAATGAAGATCGAAGAAACAATCTTTCAAAAAATCTTCAAATTCCGATTCAGGGCCATCATGAAGTTCTTTAAGTTTTTCTCTGATTTCCGGAATTAAAATTTTCTGTTCCACCTGATCATTTGGCAAAATATCACTCGCAGCACCATAGTAAGTGCATAGAAAAGTATCTGTTCCCACAGGTGAGCGATCTACATGAAAGGAATATACATCTGTAGAGATAAAATCAAACTCTTCATCCCGATCATAAGATTTCAATAAATTAAGAGAAGGTAAAGCTCCAAAATCTGTTAACTGCTGTAAATCGTTTAATATAATTTCCCTTGCCATATGTCCTTTTTCTGACAAATCAAGGGACAAAAGGTCTTCGGGAGATATTTCTGTAATATTTTCCTTTAAGTGAAGCTTGGAAACAATTTCCTTAAAATCCCCGGCTAAACTTCTGTACCAGCAAAGAGCATTTGTACTTCCCCGAAAATCGGTATTCATCAGTTCAGAAAATGAAGAAACTATACCAATTTGACTGTTTCCGGAAAACTCATTGTCCATATTTTAGCATAAATTATTTACAAAAATAAGGAATAGATCAGAAGATGACATCGGGAAAGTATTTGTTTTTATCATTACCCCCGACATTAAATGCCAGAAACTGCAGCGTTTTTTTTGTTTCGGCATCACAGATAATACTCCTTTGTTATTTTCTGATTTTATTGAGATTCATTCACAAGGCTGAATGTTATAAAAAAACAGTACTATCCATAGAATAGCACTGTTTTATATATAAGGTTATTAGTTTTCAGTTTTGTTTTTACTTCTTAAGTATTTTTTCTGTTACTGTTGAAGATTTTGTTTTTAACTTTATATAGTAAACTCCCGTCTGAAGAGAAGATAATACTATTTGTTCCTGCGTCATACTTAAAGTTCCCTGTTTGATCAACTGTCCTGTTGCACCATAAATTTCATAAGAAACCAAAGGCTCCTTACTTCTAACAGTAAGAACGTCCTGTACAGGATTTGGATGTAACTGCATTCCTGCCTGAACCGCAGTTTCCTCTACTGACATCTGGCTGCAAGCCGATTTTGCAAATTTGGTGAAGAAAGATTGAGATTTTCCTCCGATAACGTTCACTCCCATAGTGGCAACCCCATCATTAGGATCAGTAAATAACTGATCATGAAAAAGACCTCCCAGTACATAATTTCCATCGTTGTCTACAGCAATGGCAGTAAATTCATCCTGAGAATCATAATTACTCTGAACTTCCGCAGCTCCAATAATGGCTCCCGAATCTTTATTAAGACGCACTAATAAAGGATCTGCTTTATCCCCATTCGGACGCACCATAGAATAGCTTCCCCAAATGTCATTCCAGCTTCCTTTGGCAAAGGCCAGCTCATTTCCGTTAATAGCCAGCTTTCCTTTTACAAAAGGATATCCTCCAAAACTTGTGATTCCGTCAGCAATCTTCGCCCATTGCACGCTTCCTCCAGAATTTAATTTCATAACAAAAGGGGTTTGTCCCTGATAAGAAGAGGAAGGAAAAGTATAGTTTCCAAAAGTGGGCGTTGCACCTATCATAAAATAACGTCCAGAAATGTAGATATCCGAAGATGTGGGATCTTTTATAATGGAATGAATTTCATCATCCAAAGAAATTCCTGTAATGTTGGTGGTAATTTCCTTTCTCCATAGTTCTGCTCCTGCAGTTCCGTCAAAAGCAAGCAGAAACGCCTTCTTGGTAAAAGGAATATTGTTATAGGCAAAATCTTCCAACCCTGTAGTATCTTGCATTCTGTTTCCGGCAAGATAATAACGATTTAGGGATTCATCGTACAGCAAATTCACTTTTCCTTCTGTAGCTCCCGCTCTCAATGTTCCTGTAATAGGAAGCAATACCGGCGTTGAAGGAGTCATGTTCCCATTGTCATAATTGAATTTTACAAGATAATACTGAAAGGATGATGAATAGCCGGACGGCACATTAATCAGTCCATTCAGATGAGTTCCGGCCCTGAAACCTAACACAGCATGAATATTTTTGGACGAATCCATATACATCATATGAACATCACATATTCTGCTGAGATAATTGACATCTCCCTGTAAAGGCTTGCTCCATGCCAATATACCGTTGGAGGTGTTATATTTTAATAAATAAGCCGATTTATAGCCCGGATCCGGAGTACTAAGATCCGTAAAGGTATACGGCGGAATGGTATGGGTATCATCAAAATGTATAGGAACAGCACTCGGATCATTGGTATCCGCCGCATTATAAAGCGTAGCCATTACATAGACCCCACCGTTATTATCTACCTTGATATGCCACGCATTCTCCCCATTTCCCGAACCTCCTATTGCTCTTGACCACCTTATATTTCCCTGACAGTCAGTAGAAAATAAAAACAAATCACTAAGTCCATAGTTGGTAACGGCTGCCCCGTTAAGGTTTTGTCCCTGCTCCCGCATGGTGGCCAGATAATAGGTATTATTATTGCTATCTACGGCAATATCACGTATAGATTCATCAAACGGATATGAAAATCCCGGATCGGCAGATCCTGATATCCCACCTGCCTGTTTTGACCATTGCCATTGATAAGTCTGGCTAAAAGATAATGCCGGAAATATCAGCATCAGTCCCCAGAGTTTGTTTTTCAATTGTATCATAAATATTCATTTTGTTATTACATCCTATAAAAAACAGTGCTCTCCGAAGAGAACACTGATTTATATGTCACTAATTTTTAATTAGTTTTCCTTGCAATGAGGTATCTCCTGTTTGTACAATGACAATGTAAACACCTTGCAACCAGCTGGAAACTTCTACATCCACCTCTCCGGAAGATGCTTTCAGTTCTTTACGGAATTTGATATTGCCCATGGCATCAAAAACTGTAACCTGTTTTGCCTGTAAACTTTCATTGCCTGTATTATAAGAGATTTTCACTTTTTCTTTCGCAGGGTTTGGCAGCATTTTCAGCGAAGGAGCAGAAGTTACACTTACTCCTCTTTTTGCTTTGATACCTCCTTCCCACTTAGGATCCACTATTTTAGTGATAAACTTACACGTTTCATTCATGAATAAGATTTCATCAGCTCCTGAGAAATTCGAATTCGGATAGAACACAAATGAATTGCTGTTCAAATCATACATTCCGCCTGCAGGAATAGTAATAATAGACGGGAAGTAGCTTCCGTATCCATTAGCACTTGAAACATTCAGAGTAATCGCCTGGCCTCCACTATTAATGATTACGCCATGAACGTTATAGTGATCACCAGCCCATTCAAGACCTTTTATTTTAGCATCCAATTTACAATCTGTCTCTACTCCACATTCTTTACCAGGGAAATAATTCAGATTTCCAGAAGTATACTGACATCCTAAATGGTTTATCTGTAACTGATAAGTTCCTGATGTTCCAAGATAAAGTGGGTTAATAAAGTTATTGTTGGCACTTTGAATACTGCTTCCGAACAACTGCCATTCATGGTGATCAAATATTCCTTTTGGTCCAAGAATATAGCTCTTTCTGTAGCATTCATCATAACATCCTGTAGGGAATACCCACATCAGACTTTCAAGACTTAAAGGCACCTGAGTCTGGTTTGATACTTTACAACCACTTGGTGCGGTATAGGTTACTTCGAAAGCACCTCCTTCATTCACCACAATAGATTGTCCTGACATTCCGTTGCTCCAGTTGTAATCTCCTACAGATGGTCCTGATGCCGTTAATTTAACCTGATAAGGCTGACAGCTCAGTAAACTGTATGTGATAGAAACCGGAGACGGTGGATTGCTTACCGTAAGGGTAAAGTTTTTAGAACTTGTACATCCTGAAGTACCTGGTGTTCTTACTTCTAACGTATACACATACGTACCCGCTGTAAGTGATCCTGTGTTGTAAACAATAGGATAAGGAGAAGAAGCCCATGCCGCGACTACAGATCCATTCTTTTTCCATTGATATTCCAGTGTATTATCAGTCACAATACCGGTAAGTACCGTAGATGATCCTGCGCAGATATTCGCTTTTCCTGAGATATTAACGTATGGAGGCGTTTTCAATGTCACGGTCGCCGCCTTGGTACTCATAATGTTTGTTTTACAACCATCTGAAGATACCAGTACCGGCCAGTAGCTTCCTGACTGGGTAGGGGTAAATGTCATTGAGTTAGGCGCTCCATTTACAGGCTGGGAACCATTCATCCAGATATAATCTGTAGGAGTTCCAATAGTGCTTACAAAGCTGATCGTAGGACCACTTCCTATGCATCCGACAGCATTGATTGGCACAATATTTCCGTCAAGAACTGCTGCTTTGATGAAAATAGGTACATCAGGAGAATAATACACACATCCAAGTGGAGTCTTCACCATAAGCTTCACAGTGGTATTTCCTACCGTATTGATCGTAACCGCTGTATTGGCTCCAGAAGCCACTATTGAACTTGTGGAGAAATACCATGTATAAGTATTGGCCGGGTTATAACTGGACGGGCTCAGATTAATAACTTCTCCTACACAAGCAGAACTTGGAATGATAAAGTTAGTACTTGGTAATGGCGCCAATGTTATCGTCTGAGTTGTGGTGCACGGCGGAAGACCTGGTGCAGACATCGTCAAGTTAAATGTATAGGTACCAGGAGCCAGGTTATTATAAGTAGCCGTCTGACCAGACTGACTTGGCTGACCTCCACCACTGAATGTATAGGTAATTGGTGAAGTGATCTCAAAGATGGTAGAAGTATTATGAAGCGTGATATTATATCCGTTTCCACTACAAACCGTGCTTACATTGAACTTAGGCTCATAATTTTTTCTTACTTCTACTCCTTTGGTATACCAGCATGTTCCATATCTTAAACGTACGAAAACAATATGTGCCCCTGCAAGAGTCGTTTGATACGTTGCAGTAGATGCTCCCTGAGGAGAAACCAGATTAAGTACACTGTCTGAAACCCATTGAATTTCATTAGGAGTTCCTACATAGCTTAAATTAGTAATACTGATTGTATTACAAGCCGTCCATTGAGGAGTAAAATTAATCTGAGGATCTGTTGTACAGCCACTGCTACTTGGACAAGACTGAATTACTTTAACCTCCTGAGAAAAGACAACACAGGTGTTTTGATCCATTGCCTTTACTTTGTATACCCCAATAGCATTAGCCCCTTGTATAGTATAAGTATTGGAGGTTGCTCCAGGTATTAATGAATTATTTCTGTACCACTGCCATCCTGTCGTGTTGGTAAGTCCTGTAGAACTATTGGCAGTAAGGGTATAAGGAGCCATTGTAAGCGGATCACAAACTGCAATATTATAGACAGGGGAAATCGTAATAAATGTTTCCGGGAATATCGTAAAGTTTGCACTTGCTGTCGGCTTATAGTTACAACCGTTGGTACCACTGTAAGTTACAGTGATCGTTTGAGTAATGTTACTTCCGGTTGTATTTTGAATATATCCATACGGAATAACATAATTTCCTGATGAATTAAAGGTCGCAGGGTACGACGTTCCATTTGGAAAGCTGAATAGAACCTGACTGGCTGAAGTAATCGTTCCCTGGTTAACTGATAAGTTAACATTAGATCCCAAACAGATGTTTCCAACGTTGATAAAGCTAACAACAGGAAGTGTTAACAATGACACCGGAATAGAAACATTGTAGGTAACCCCACATTTTACTATTCTTAAATTAAGGTTAGTACTACTGTTTGAGCCTGCAATTTCATTGAAATTTACTGTAATGTTTGAAGTTCCCTGCCCTCCTACAACACTTCCGAAGCTGGAATTAGCAAAGCTCCATTCCATAAAGTCAGGAACGATACCATTAAGGTTAGCACTGAAGGTCTGTGTACTACTCGGACAGAAAGGCCCAGGATTTGGATTGATTGTAATTGTACTCAGATCCAGTTTAGAAACATTCAGTGAAACCGGAGCAGAAAGACATCCTGCTGCTGAATTTGCAGCTCTATTTCTTACTGATACCACGTAGGTGGAAGCCGTTGAGTTGAATATTACGGTTACTGATGATCCTGTATTACTTCCCTGAATCGTTCCGTTTGTCACTTCCCACACAGGGATCATTCCCGGATCTACGGAGCTTATTGTATACACATAAGGTTTTCCTGCGCATACTTTTTTCTCTCCTGTAATAGATCCTGTTGGGGCTGCCGGAATAGGCATTACCTTAATTACTCTTACATTACTTTCGCACCCTCCTCCCTGCTTAGTAGCAGTAATAGTGTAAGTGCCCGGAGTTGTAAATGTGTATCCAAACGCTCCTGTTGTAGCAGGTGATGTATAAGTTGAACCTCCTGAGGTAACTTTCCATATAACCGGTACATTCGGAGAAGCCGTAAAGGTTTGGGCAGTTCCTGCACAAATTTCGTCTGTACCTCCACTTATCACTACCGGATCTTCTACCACGATAGTAATCGATCCATTACCTTCACATGATAATAATGTGTTCTGATAAGCTGCTGTAAGTGTATAAGTTCCCGGCTGGCTGCCAGAGAAAATCACTTCATTTCTCTGCTGCGTATAATTCAGCTGACCGCCTGCAGGACCTGAAAGATACCACTTAACACTTGTGGTAGGCCACTGAGGAATTGCATACGTGTACTGCTTGTTAGCACAAACAACAGTCTGTCCTTTAATCTCTACTTTGGATAGGATAACCGGAATTTTGATGGTGGTCCACTCCGGACAAGCACATTCTGACAGGTACATTACGTAACCAAATCCGTCGGCAGGATTTACCTGATCCCATTTTACTTCAATCGAGTTACCATTATTGCTTACAATGGATCCGCCGATTACTTTCCATTTTCCTTCTTTACATCCGTCCTGAGCAGTGTACTTTTCAACACTACCCTCACATACTACTGATGCACAGGTAATTTCTACCGGAGGAGCTTTTAATACCTCTATTTCTTTTTTAAAAGAACTTTCGCATCCGCATTTATTGGTAACCGTAAGACGAATAGTATAAATTCCTGAATCGGTATACACATGGGAAGGTTCAAAGGCTGTAGATGTTGTTCCATCTCCAAATTCCCAGTAATAGTTAATGATATCCGAACCGCCGTTCTGCTCAGAAAGATTGTCAAAATAGATCGTCGTATTCTTACATACTGAATAATCTAAATTTACCATTTCAAACTTGGCAATCGGTCTATTAATCTTCTCAATACAGATGGTCTGATTTTCAACAGTTCCGTCATTATACGTAATGACAGCCTGTAAGGAACCACTGCCTGCGTTTCCCCACTGGACATTCGCCAAGGTATTTCCCGTACCTGAAATATTAGAATTTCCTCCTGAAACTGTCCACTGAACACTGGACACGTTTGGACCAGCGACCGTATACAGAACCCATGAATTCTCGCAAACCCGGAGGCATTGCGATGAGTTGATGTAGGAGGTGGCTACGCCATTATCTCCTTGTCCTTCTTTTTCGCCACGGAATTCCTGGCAACCGACCTGAGAGGTCCATGTAATTCGAGCTTGTGCTTGCAGTGCCCACGGCACCAGAAGCCAACATAGTAGCAGCCATCTGAAGATGTGCTGCCTACTAAAGTAGGTGTTGTTTTTCATAGTTATTAAAAAAGTGTTATTAATTTTTTTCCAAATTAGTAAAAAAAATAACACAAAAATCATCCAATAGTGAAAATAATTACGAAATTAAACACTATACATCAATTATATAATCATATTCTCTACCACATGTTATTTCACTTGAATTATATTTATTTATTAAAAACCAACCTGAAACTACCTGTGACGCTTATTTTTTCATTTTTCAAACCCAACACTCCATTGAAATAAAAATTATAATAAAAATGAAATTTTAAATGAAAATTTTAATTAAAAAAAACTATATATAGAAAATTTTAAACAAAAACACTAACCAGAGAAACAAAAAGGTCTTATTTTCAAATTCTTGAACAATATTTTCAACCCAAAATCAGGATTGATTTTCAACAATTCAAATATTTCTAAAATAAAAATAGGCTACAGGTTTTATTAAAAAATAGAAATATCGGATTATTTAATATTCACGTAGGAATTTATATGTATTATTGTTATTACAAATTCAAAACAATGAAAAGAACTTTCATTTGCTTTCTGCTTACTATCTTTTCTATCTTCTGCCAGGCTCAGAGCACCGAGTCTCAAACTTCACCCGACACCCTGCGGCAACCTGCAATACCATCAAAAGACATTGTTGATATTCTGCACAGAATTCTCCATAAAAAAAGCAACGAAGACACAGTGCGTGCCGGGAAAAAATTCAACTGGTCATTAATTCCGGCTGCGGGATACACTTTACAGACAGGATTTGCTGGAGTTGTGAGTGGTAATATTGGTTTTTATCAACAAAACTCAAAAGACCAGAAAATTTCCAATATCACAACAAGCTATACCTACTCACAATATAAGCAGACTATTTTCCCGTTATATGCCAATATCTGGACAAAAGGTAATAAAATCAACCTGATCAGCGATTTTAAATATCTCAATTATCCTTCAGAAATATACGGTTTGGGAGGCAAAAGAATTTCAATAGAAGCCAACTCCAATACTGCCTACACTGTTAACTTTAAATACATAAAACTGCATCAGTCCATTATGTTTAAAGTTTTAAAAGATCTCTATGCGGGAGGAGGAATTTATTATGACCAGTTTTGGAACATTAAAGTCACCGATTCACTGGGTACCAGAATAAGCCACCTACTCACCCGAGATTTAAAAACCTATGAACGAGCTTCCGGAATAGCCCTAAAAGCATTATATGATAACCGGCTTAATCAGATCAACCCTCAAAACGGTGAATACCTAAGCGTTACTTACCGTCCCAATTTCACATTCTTAGGCAGCCAGTCCAACTGGTCTTCACTTCAGATAGACGCCAGAAAATACATCCGTTTTCCTGCAAAATCTGAAAATATTCTTGCATTTTGGGGATTTGCATGGCTCAACACAAGCAAAAATACGCCTCCATACCTCATGCTTCCCAGTACAGGATGGGATGATCAGAACAATTTAGGAAGAGGTTATATACAAAGCAGGTTTCGAGGAAGAAATATGTACTATTACGAAAATGAATACCGGTTCGGAATTACCCGAAATGGTTTATTAGGAGGTGTTGTTTTTGCCAACGTACAATCTTTCTCCGCAGATCTCTCTGAGGAGTACAAAAAACTTCTTCTCGGATATGGAGTTGGATTGCGTGTTAAGCTCAACAAGCACAGCAACACCAATTTATGCATAGATTATGCCTTTGGACAAAATAACTCTCATGGTTTTTTTGCCAATATCGGGGAAGTATTCTAGTTTTAGAACAGTTACCCCTTGAAAATATCAACAGAAAAGGTAAATTGCCAGCCACAGTGAAATACTTTATCTTTGTTTTTAGGTTAATCAAAAATTGAAGATCCTCTTATATACATATGAAAAAAAACAGCCCTTTATTTTCTGCAAAAGCAATTCTAATAGCAGCTTGTATCACAGCAAACACAACCATTAATGCTCAGAAAACAACAGACGCTCCCAATATCACAGAAAAAACGTTAAACACTATTCTGGAAAAGAATAGAGCTTACTACACTCAGGGAAAAGTTGCTGATTATATTCCTGAACTGGGAAAAATGGATGCCAAAGCCATTGCTTTTTCTGTAGTAGATAAAAACGGAAAAATCTTCAGTACCGGAGATGTACAAAAAAAATTTACCATGCAAAGCATCTCCAAAATCATTGCTCTTATGATTGCGGTAAACGAAAAAGGCGAAGCTCATGTTTTTGACAAAATAGGATATTTCGGATCAGACAAACCTTTCAATCATTTTTCCAACCTGGAAACAACCGGAAAACCATTAAACCCGATGATGAATGCAGGTGCCATCCTTACCACTTCCCTGATTTCCGGAGAAGGTGAAAAACCCTTCCTTAAAGTTCTGGATATGGTTCGGTATATCACCAAAAATCCATCCATCGAGTACAGCAAATCTGTTTACGAATCTGAAAAGTCTACCGGACACCGTAACCGTGGAATGTTTTACATCATGAAAAACAGCGGACTTATTACCGGAAATGAAGATCAACTCGACAACTATTTCAAACAATGCTCTATTGAACTTACGGCTGAGGATCTTGCTAAAATAGGGTATTTCTTCGCCAACCAATGTGTAAGATTTGACGGAGATTCCCAACACAAAAATGCCGACGTTGCCCAGTTAATAGAATCACAAATGTTGACTGCAGGGATGTACGAATTCAGCGGAGAGTATTCCCGTATGGTTGGCTTACCCAGCAAATCTGGTGTTGGAGGAGGAATCACTGTGAGCGTTCCTGGAAAAATAGGAATCGGTGTTTTCAGTCCGGCTTTAGACCAGCACGGAAATTCGTTGGCAGGCTACCATATGATTTTAGATCTTGTAAAACAGTATGGTTTAAGTATATTTTAAAACAAATCGTATACAGATACTGAAAACCTCCAAAAAAACAGATTGTTTTTTGGAGGTTTTCATTTTATTAATCATTCTTCGATAAAAAAGCTTTTATCTTCTCCGAAAAACCGATCAATACATGCCCTTTTTCATTGTCTATGTAAAATGTAAAATCAGGCAGCAACCCCATCAGTCTTTCTTTAATTTTTACCGAGTTTCGAATAACATCATTCGCACCACCAATGAAGAAGGTAGGCATGATAAGTTTTCTCAGCTCATCATCAGAAAAAATATACTCCCTATCCATTCTTGAATTCACGGAAGCCTGCATCAAATCCATAAAATCTATAACGGACTGATCCACTTTTTGATTCCCCACAATAAGCTGGTTTATTTTTCTTTTTCCAAAACCGCCAAGAAGAGAATACAACACCGCTTTCATAATAAAACTACCTTCTGTATTTACAATTCCTGCAGGAGACAGAAGAATCAATTTATTGACTTTTTCCGGAAATTTCACAGCAAACTTCACAGCAAGCCATCCCCCTTGAGAAAGGCCAATCAAATCTACATTTTCAATCTGTAGTTGTTGAAAAACCTCATTCAACCACTCACTGTAGTCATCACTTTCGTAAGGAAGTCTGTTTTGATCACTTTTTCCAGGCTCGCCAATGACATCAATTGCATATACCTTATAGTCTTTACCATACTTAGCAAAATCTTTTATCCATGATGATGCATTGGAATTAGCACCATGAAGCAAAACCAATTGAGAACCCTCTTCGTTTCCATAACTCAGTACGTTTGTTTTTCCAAAATCAGTTTCTACTATTTCCTGACTGATAATTCCATTAAAATCAGACAAAGAATTATTGTACCACTTCAGCACATTTTCTTTGTGATCATTTGATTTAAAAACAGCTGTCTGTTTCATATATTCCTATTTTCTAATTAAATACTCTCTTCACATCCAAAATAAATTGTAACGTCTGATCATTCCACAAAACGGAATACCATCTTCTTTTTTAATAAAAAACTATTCAAAAAGGAAAAACAAAGAAAGCCTCCAGCAGAATAAAAGTAGATCAATACAATTTATTAATGAATTTAATAATACCTGAAAAATAAATCAGACATCAGCGAAAACAGGCATATATAAACGATTTCCATACGACCATGGAATACGATAGTGGTTTATAATGAGCCAAAGATACAAAATTACGGTAAAGACAAAAAATAAACAGGATTAATAAACTGAAAATTTCATCAATCAAATCTACGTATTGAGTTCACATTGATGCTTTTTTTAAAATAACAGAGGAAAAATAATAAAAAACAAGATCAGATTCATTCAATAGGGATTTATTTCTAAAAAAAAAATCCATCAAGCAGTATTAAAACAAACCCGCTATTCAATAATACAGAAAGTGAAATATATAAAAATAAGGAAAGATTAGTCAAATTATTTTATCCAATTTGTGGTACCTGTAACATTCACTTTAACAGTTCTTAACATCTAATCTAGTCATAAAAACAAAAATAGTTTTTTCTGAATAAACTGAATATTTTATCATTTTCTCAATTTGAAAAACACCTCTTTTTACCCCATCGCTATTCATATTATCTTTTCGTAATATAAAAAAAACAAATCTCTTATTTTTGAAATATTTTATATTTTATTCCTATATTTGCTTAACACTACTCTAATTATAATCATTTATAATTGTAATTAGTGAGATTGTAACCGCTTTGTACTAAGAATAAAAAAATAAATTATATACTTTAATATCGTTTAAATAATTAAAACGTTATTGTTAAAAAATTATTACTAAATTGCATTTATGATTAAAGATATAATATAAATTTATTATTTTTATTCCCTCACAACAACAAATCACCGTTTATATTGATATAATAATGATTTGCTGTAGATTTTCATTGTATCATTCAATACTTATAAATGCTATGGAGAACTTGACTATTTTAAGGCAAAACCCTTTCAAAAAGGCGGACTTACACCCCAATCAAATCAATTTATTGGCTATCAATAAATTATTGAACAATTGTCAACAAATAACATTTATGGTTAAAAATATTTTAAAAACCAATTTTATTATATCATAACAATAGATGATTGCTTTACGTGAATAGTTCAGCACTTTGTTATGACTCTTGCTATCATTTCAATAATTATCACGCCATGAAAAACTTAACCATTATTGGACTAACTCCCTTTGAAAAGCCGGATGTTAATCTAATACCCAAACTGCATCAGGCGGGTGCATTTCCCGTTCTGAACTTAGGGTATGAATTAAAAGATGCTCAGGACGCACTAGATCAACTTGAACAAACAGATATACCATCGTATGGTATTTGCTTTCCTAATGACAGTTTTATATCAATTCAAATTCCTGAAAAGGTAAAATTTGCCATTGTTCCGTTGGGTATGCCAGTCAGTGCTTCAGGCCTGTCTATTGTTTATCAGGTAAGCAGTCTGGAAGAAGCCAGGCAGGCTGAGCTTTCAGGAGCAGCTGGAATCATTGTAAAAGGAAATGAAGCTGGTGGGCTTGTAGGTTATGAATCAACATTTGTATTGTTTCAACGCATTATCAGTGAAATCAAAAGCATTCCGGTGTGGGTACAGGGGGGAATAGGACTCCATACAGCAGCAGCGGTAAAAGCACTTGGCGCCACAGGAATTATATTAGACAGCCAGCTGGCCTTGTTTCCTGAATGCTCTGCTCCAAAGGTATTAAAAGATGTATGTTCAAAACTGAACGGTACAGAAACCAAAATCATCGCGAACCACCGTGTACTGGTAAGACCAAACTCACCTGCTTTACCGGAAAATGCTACAGCCGAAGATCTTAAAAAATATTTTAACGGCTTCGATCTGAGCAAGAGTTATATTCCTATGGGACAGGACATCTCATTGGCAGTAGACCTGTATGAGGAGTTCAGAACACTAAAAAAATTAATTTTCGGACTTAAAGAAGCCATGTATGGTCATTTGAAGCAGGCAAAAGCCCTTCAGGTGATCGATCAGAACAATCCATTGGCTCAGGAGCTTGGAATTACCTACCCGATTGCACAAGGGCCGATGACCCGAGTAAGCGATGTACCTGGATTTGCCAATGCAGTAGCAGAAGCCGGAGCTTTACCGTTTGTTGCCTTATCATTACTGAAAGGTAATTCTGCAAAGTCTTTAGTAATGGAAACCAAAGAACTGGCAGGTAACAAAACATGGGGGGTAGGTATTTTAGGATTTGCGCCTCAGGAATTGAGAGATGAACAGACTTCTTACATTCTTGAAGCTCAGCCACCAGTTGTTTTAATTGCGGGAGGAAGACCAGCACAGGCTAAAGTATTTGAAAAAGCGGGGATAAAAACATTCCTGCACGTTCCATCTCCTGCCCTTTTGGATATTTTCCTTAAAGAAGGTGCTAAAAATTTCATTTTCGAAGGCCGTGAATGTGGTGGCCACGTAGGTCCATTGTCCAGCATGGTTCTTTGGGAAAAACAAATAGAACGTATTTTAAAAGAAGACCATCCGGAAAATATCAGTGTATTTTTCGCAGGTGGAATCCATAATGATTTCTCAACAGCATTCGTTTCCATCATGGCCGCGCCATTAGCTGCGAGAGGAGTGAAAGTGGGGGTATTGATGGGAACAGCTTATCTGTACACTCAGGAAGCCGTACAAACCGGAGCCATTCAGGAAGAATTCCAGTTGCAGGCAATGCAGGCTAAGGATACTGTCTTATTAGAAACAGCTCCCGGCCATGAAACCCGTTGTCTCAATACAGCATTTGCCAACCACTTCAATACCGAAAAAGCTAAACTTTTAGCAGCCGGAACAGATAAAAAAGAAGTATGGGAAAAGCTTGAAAAACTCAACGTAGGCCGTTTAAGAATTGCAGCCAAAGGAATTGAACGCCAGGGAGATCAATTGGTAAATATACCTAAAGATGATCAACTGGATCTTGGAATGTACATGATAGGCCAGATTGCCACCATGCAAAATAAAGTACTTACCCTTGAAGAACTTCACCAAAACGTAAGTATCAACAATTACGAATATATCCAAAACGCAGAATTATCTGAGCAACCAACATCAAGCGAAAAGCCTTTAGACATTGCCATCGTTGGAATGGAGTGTATTTTCCCTGGTGCTAAAAATCTGGATGAATTCTGGAGAAATATCATTTTAGGAAAAGACAGTGTCACTGAGGTTCCGGACGAAAGATGGAATAAAGAGCTTTATTATAAACCAGATTCAGACGAAGCGGATGTATCTCATTCAAAATGGGGCGGTTTCATCCCGAAAATTGATTTTGATCCTCTTGCATTCGGTATTCCGCCACAATCATTGGCTGCTATTGAGCCAACACAATTGTTGACTTTATTGGTAGCAAAACGTGCGATGGAAGATGCTGGTTATGGTGAAAAACATATTAACAGAGAAAACATCTCTGTAATTATTGGTGCTGAAGGCGGTAACGACCTTGCCAATAGCTACAGTTTCAGAGGATACTATAAGCAAGTCTTCGGAGAACTTCACGAAGAAGTAAAAGAAGCCTTCCCACATACTACAGAAGATTCATTCCCAGGTATTTTGGCTAATGTGATCGCAGGTAGGATTACGAATCGTCTGGATCTTGGAGGGAGAAACTTTACCGTAGATGCAGCATGTGCTTCTTCTTTAGCAGCCTTAGACTTAGCTTGCCAGGAACTTGTATTAGGGAAATCAGATATGGTTCTTGCCGGAGGGGCAGATTTACACAACGGAATCAATGATTACCTGATGTTCTCCAGTACGCATGCCCTTTCCAGAAAAGGAAGATGTGCTACATTCGACAGTGAAGCAGACGGAATCGCCCTTGGAGAAGGAATTGCGATCCTCGTTTTAAAACGATATGAAGATGCGATCAACGACGGAGACCGTATCTACTCTGTCATCAAAGGAGTTGGCGGATCCAGTGATGGTAAAGCTCTTGGATTAACAGCACCTAGAAAAGTAGGTCAGGTAAGAGCTCTTGAGCGTGCTTATACTCAGGCAGGAATCAGTGCTGCAACTGTAGGATTGGTAGAAGCTCACGGTACAGGAACTGTTGTTGGAGACAAAACAGAATTAAGTGCCTTGACTAACTTATTCAGTCGTTCAGGAGCATTACCGGGACAGACCCATTTGGGTTCTGTGAAAACACAGATTGGACATACCAAGTGTGCTGCAGGATTAGCAGGTTTAATCAAAGCTTCTCTTGCGGTTTACCATGGAGTAAAACCTCCTACCCTTCACCTTAAGAAGCCAAACGCTTATTATAATGCACAAACCAGCCCGTTCTCTTTCCATGCTGAAACCGGGTTGTGGACTGAGAAAAACAGATATGCGGGAATCAGTGCTTTTGGATTTGGGGGTACTAACTTCCACACCGTAATTGCCAACCACCCGAAACAGGATAACTCTATCGCCATGCAGTCCTGGCCTTCAGAATTATTTGTATTCCGTGGAGATACTTATGAAGAAGCAAAAGGACAATCAAGTCAGATCAAAACGTTATTGGAAATCAATGATGAAATTCCATTAAAAGATATTGCTTACAGTTTAAGCATCAGTTCAGAAAAGCCAATTCAATTCAGCATCGTAGCGGATAACGCTGTAGACCTGATGATGAAGCTCGAGCTAGTATTGCTAGGGATTGAGACAAAAGATACTTTCACTGTTAACAAAAAAGAAGGTAAAGTAGCCTTCACATTCCCTGGACAAGGAAGTCAGAGAATCAATATGGCTCGTGATCTGTTCGTAGTCTTCCCGGCTATGCGTCAGATTATCGACAATTATCCTGAGCTTGAAAAAGTAGTTTTCCCTTCAACAACATTCAATGAAGCGGATTTAAAGCAACAGAAAGAAACCATTAAAGACACCCGTCTGGCACAACCGCTTTTAGGAATCGTTGATCTTGCATTGGCAAAATTCTTAGAATCATTGGGAATCATTCCGGATATGCTGGCTGGTCATAGCTATGGTGAATTACCGGCTCTATGTTTCTCTGGAGTTTTTGGTGAGGACAAACTGGTTGATTTAAGTATTCAAAGAGCCCAGTCAATTCTAGATTCAGTAGAAGGTGGAGATCCGGGTTCAATGCTAGCTGCAAGTGCTACTTGTGAACGCTTAGAACCGATCATCGCAAAGGTGGAAGGATGTTATCCTGTTAACTTCAACGCTCCTACCCAATGTGTCATTGCAGGAAGTACACCAGCAATCACCAAACTTCTGGAAGTTCTTAAACAGGAAGGAATTTCTGCTAAAAAATTAGAAGTTGCCTGTGCATTCCACAGTCCAGTATTGGCAAAATCAAAAGAATTATATGCTGATGTATTAAAAGACGTTCCTTTCCAGGAAATGCAGATCCCTGTATGGTCTAATACGACAGCACAAGTATATCCACCGAATCCTTCAGACATCAAAGAAAGATTGACTGACCACCTGGTACAGCCAGTAAAATTCGTGGAACAGATGCAGGCAATGTATAACGATGGAGCAAGAATCTTCATCGAGGTAGGGCCTGGAAAGGTTCTTACAGGATTGGCAAAATCATGTATTGAAAAAGACCAGTTGACTTTATATGTTGAAGACAGCAGCCGCAACAAATTCAGCCATTTACTGTGCATGTTGGCTCAGTATTTAGGAACCGGACGTAATTTCAATATTGAGAAACTTTTCGATGGCCGTTTCGTTCAGCTTGTGGATATCAATCAGCCTGAGCTGTACAAGAAAAGCCCTGCCATCTGGCGTGTTAACGGACAAGCTGCACATCCGACAACAGGTTCATTGCCTGCTAATGGTGCACTCCCTATCATAAACCCTATTCCTATGAACAATTTTACAACTCATAATACGCAAGCTCCTGCACCGGAAAGCTTATCTACAGCTGAACGTATGTTGCAGGAATATTTAAACAGCATGAAACTCATGATACAGGCACAACGTGATGTGATGCTTTCCTTTATGGGACAGAATCCTCAGGTGAACCCAATGCCTGTTTATAATACACCAATGCCGGCACCTGCTCCTGAACGTACCATTCCGGTACAAGCAGTTCAGCAGGAAAGAACGGTTGCAGTGGCTCCTACTGCCGTTGCTGTAAAAGTGGCTCCTACAAGAGATATCAAAGCTTTATTACTACAGGTTGTAAGTGATAAAACTGGCTATCCGCAAGAAATGCTGGGTATGGAAATGGACCTTGAAGCTGATTTAAGTATCGACTCTATCAAAAGAGTAGAAATCATCGGAACACTTCGCAGCGAATTAGGTACACTAGCCAATGGTAACACCAATGAAGATATGGTGATGGAACAATTGGCGGCTATTAAAACCTTAAGCGGATTAGTTTCATGGCTTACTGAATTCTCTGGGGCTGAAACGACAACTGCTCCTGAAAAAAACGGAACAGCTGCTGAAGTGGTTTCAACACCACAAGCTAAATCTGCTTTATCATTAGAAGACCTTCAAAACGCTATCCTGAATATCGTAAGCGAGAAAACAGGGTATCCAAAAGAAATGTTAGGACTTGACTTAGATTTGGAAGCAGACCTTAGTATCGATTCTATCAAACGTATGGAGATCATTGCAGATCTTAAAAACAAGATCGGCTTCGGAGAAAATCTTGAGCAGGCTGATGATGTAATGGAAAAATTGGCAGCTATTAAAACCCTTCGCGGATTAGCAAGCTGGATCAGTGAAATGAGCGGTGACACGACTGAAACAAAAAACGAAGTAAAGGAAGAAGTAACTTCTGAACAAAACAACAATGTATTATCACGTCTTCGTTTTGACATCACACCTACAGATGCTTCTTCAGTACAAAATACAGATGTTTTGCAGGGAAAACGTTTCGCAATTACTCAGGATGATACCCAACAAACCTCAGCTATTAAAACTGAATTGGAAAAACACGGAGCTATCGTAGAATTGGTAGACACAGACAAAGATCTTTCACATGTTGACGGATTAATCATGTTAGATTTATTCTCAGCAACAGATAAGCCAAGCATCATCGATCATGTTGATTTAATTAAAAAACTAGATTTTGATAAAGCAAAATGGGTGTATTTAATCTCAGACATCGCTGCTCATATTCAGGAAGTAACTGATGTAAGTGTTTTACGTCATCATCAGGGTTATCCTGGACTTTTCAAAAGTTTGGCAAGAGAATTCGATCATACGACTTGCAGATTAATTAGCTTAAGTACTCCTCAGGAAGTAGATCAGATTGCTGATATTACTTTAAAGGAAATCTTAACCAACGATAAACCTGCTGAAGTTATTTATAAAAATGAAACAAGACATAAGGTAGATATCATCCCTTCCCCATTGTCTACAAGTTTAAATGAAGCTCACATTCAGTTAGACCAAAAATCAGTGGTATTGGTACTTGGTGGTGCACAGGGAATCACTGCAGAGTTGGTGAAACATATGTCTCAGGCTTATCCATGTACTTATATTTTGGTAGGAAGATCGGCAGATCCAAGAAATGAAGTTTCTGCAAAAGAATTGGAAGCAATGAAGACTAAAGAGGAAATCAGAACTTACTTGATTAAATCCGGAAAATTTACTTCACCTGCTGAAATTGAAAAAGAGACCACAAAAGTTTACAAAAACAATCAGATCCTACGCACGATCCGTGATATGGAAGCGCTTGGAAATACGATTATCTATCAATCATTAGACCTTTGTGACGAAGAAGGATTAAGCCAATTAATCAGCAGTATTTATGAAAAATACAGCCGTTTAGATGGAGTGATCCACGGAGCAGGTCTTTTAGAAGATAAATTATTCAAACAAAAGACTACCTCTTCTTTCGGACGTGTATTTGATACTAAAGTAAAACCGCTTCGTGTATTAGCTGAACAACTTCGTACAGACTGCCAGTTCGTTGTGTTATTCTCAAGTATCGCATCCGTATACGGTAACAAAGGCCAGACAGATTATGCGGCTGCCAACAGTGTACTGGATGATTACGCTAACGCTCTGAATAAAAGATTAAAAGGAAAAGTAATCTCCATCAACTGGGGACCTTGGAAAGGAGCAGGAATGGTTTCTTCCACCCTTGAATCTGAATACGAACGTAGAGGAATTTCCATGATCCCATTGGATGAAGGAAAAGAAATCTTCCTTAACGAAATAAAATACGGAACTGAAAGCCAAGTGCTTATCATGTCAGGAAATAATTGGTAACCCTCTGTATACACTAAGCATGAAAAAAACAGATGTTGCTGTAGTTGGACTATCCTGCGTCTTTCCCGGGGCGCAGGATGCCCAAACTTTTTGGCAGAATATTGTCAATAAAGTAGATTCTACCCAATCTGCTCCGGCTGATAGGATAGATCCGGTGCATTTTAGCGATGCCACCAACCCTGTCGATCGTTTCTATTGCAAACGAGGCGGGTTTATTTCTGATTATGAGTTCAATCCTACCACTTTTGGGATTTTACCCCTTGCGGTGGAAGGAACAGAACCCGATCATTTACTGACCCTTGATTTAGTTCAGAAAGCTTTAGAGGATGCTGGAGTATTTCAAAAGAATACTTCCCTTGAAAAGACAGGAATTGTCATCGGGAAAGGAAACTATACCGGACCGGGAGCTACCCGTGCCATTGAAATTGTAAGAACCGGAGAACAAATTTCCTCTTTATTGCAGGAATTGCTGCCTCAGGTATCTTCTGCTGATATTGAAAAAGTAAAATATGCTTTCCAGGAACGCAAAGGACGTTTCGCTGCCGATACTGCCATGGGATTAATTCCCAATCTAGTTGCCTCATTGGTTGCCAACCGCTTTGACCTTGGAGGTGTTGCTTTTACAGTGGATGCCGCTTGTGCCAGTGCTTTAATTGCCGTAGATCATGCCGTACAGGAACTTCAGAGAGGTCGTTCCGATATGATGATCGCCGGAGGAGTTCACACCGGACAAAACGCTGCTTTCTGGAGTATTTTTGCTCAATTGGGAGCTATGTCCCGCCAGGAACAGATCAAACCGTTCAGCATGGATGCTGATGGGTTACTGATTGGAGAAGGTTGTGGTTTCGTCGTGTTAAAACGATTAGAAGACGCCGTTCGCGATCAGGATAAAATCTATGCAGTGATTAAAGGTGTGGGTGTCAGCAGTGACGGTAACGGAACCAGCGTGATGAGCCCATCTGTAAAAGGTCAGCTGAAAGCTTTAGAACAAGCCTGGATCAATGCTGATCTGGATAAAAATAAAGTAGGTTACCTTGAAGCTCATGGTACCGGAACTCCACTTGGAGATAAAACAGAACTTCAGACCTTAGCACAGTTCTTTGGGAAAGAAGAAGCTGCTCCGGTAGCAGGAATCGGTTCTGTGAAATCCAATATTGGACATGCCATGCCGGCTGCCGGAATTGCAGGATTGATTAAAACCTGTCTGGCTTTACACCATGATACTTTACCACCAACGTTGTACTGTGAGAATCCTACTGCTGACATGCAAAATACAAGATTTGAACCCGTACAGGAAGCTAAAAACTGGTCAAAAACAGGACTTCCAAAAGTAGCAGCAGTGAACGCTTTTGGATTTGGAGGAATCAATGCTCACGTTGTTCTTGAAGGCTATGATATGCCTAAAAAAGACAGAGTATTGCTATTGGCAAGACCTACTCATGCAGAATTGGTTTCTGCATTACAAAATAACGATACCACTTTAGGAGAAGGAGATTTCAGAGTAGCGATATTCGATCCAACTCCTGCAAGAGTGGAAAAAGCCCTTAAAATTGTTTCTAAAAACCTGATCTGGAAAAACAAACAGGACATTTGGTACACTTCTACCCCATTATTAAAAGATGGTGGCAAAGTTGCCTTTGTATTCCCTGGTTTGGATGGTCTGGCAAAAGGTGAAGTAGACAGTGTGAGCCGTTATTTCGGATTAACAGCGCCTATAGAAACTGAAGGTGAAGGTCTTTTAACCGATGCTTTAAACATCTTCAACAACTGTAGTATCCTTGATAATTCATTAAAAAAACTGGGAATCATCCCGGATATGAATGCAGGACACAGTTTAGGAGAATGGCTGGCAGGATATTCATCAGAGTTAGCAGAAGCCAATTCTGTAAAAGCTTTAATTGATGTATTGAATCCTGAAACTTTTGAATTAAAAGATTCTAAATTCATTGCCATCGGAGCCGGAATTGATGTTGTACAGCCTTTTATTACTGAAATTTCAGACCTGTATATTTCTAACGACAACTGCCCTAATCAGGTGATTCTTTGTGGTAGCAATGCCGCATTGGATGAATTGGTTCCGTTATTAAAATCAAAACAGATCTTCCATCAGGTGCTGCCTTTCCAATCTGGGTTCCACTCGCCATTTATCGCTGATAAACTGGATGTAATCCTTGCCGGAATGGAAAAAGCACAGTTCCAGAAAACGAAGATTCCGTTATGGTCTGCAACGACTTTAGAACCTTATCCTGCAGATCAGGCAGCGATCAGAAAGCTAAGCGCTGAGCATTTGGTTGAACCTGTTCGTTTCCGTGAACTGACAGATAAATTATACGAAGAAGGTGCCAGAGTATTCATTCAGGTGGGTACTGGAGGTCTGATCGGATTTATTGATGATACCTTGAAAGGAAAAGCATTCAGCACCATTCCTTCCAGTGTTCCAGCCCGTTCTGCGTTGGCGCAATTACAACGTGTTGTCGCTTCGTTATTTGTAGAAGGGAAAACAATTGCTCTTGACTTTTTAGAGCTTCAACAACAATCAAAAAAAACATCAGAAAAAGGCATTAAACTGGAATTAGGATCGCCTATTATCAGAAACTTTAAAGAAGTAAAAGCCTTAGCTCAAGCCTTTGAAACACCAAAACAATACACTGCCTCAGCTTCAGCCATGACTGCCAAAAGTGGTCATCCGCTGGTACAGGCATTCCAGGACAATGTGAATGATATGATCCGTATGCAGGAAGAAGTATTGACTTTATTCCAGAACCGTCCGGAGATTACGATTCCACGTCCTGCTCAGGTTGCTCCTGTAGCACAATATGCTGCTCCACAAGCACCGAGAAGTACAACCTTCTCAAAAGATCTGTATGTAACGCTGGAAAGTCATCCTTACCTGATCGATCACAGCTTATTGAGACAGCCTAAAGGATGGGCTCATGTAGCCGATATGGAACCGGTTATTCCGATGACTATGATCTTTGAACAGTTAGCAGAAATTGCAGAAGCGGAAATTCCGGGAACACAGGTTCATAAAATTATGAATGTAAGTGTATTCCAATGGATGAATGTGGCACAGCCTTTCGAGAAAACCGTGAAAGGACAATGGCGTGGTGAAAATCATGCGTATCTGGATATTGAGAACTTTGCCAATGCAGAAGTCACCTTAAAATCCGGCCCGATTGCTACTCCAACCTTCAATCTTTCCATTGGTGATCTTTTACCGATTGAAAGAACTCCTGAAGAAATCTATGATGCACACATGTTCCATGGCGATCAATACCAGGGAATTACTGAAGTTTCAGCGGTTGGAACTAAAGGAATTATAGGAAAGATCAAAGGAAATGGCGGAAAAGGTTCTCTATTGGATAATGCCGGACAGTTATTCGGGCTTTGGTTACAGCTTACATTAGTGAAAGACCGTATCGCCTTCCCGGTGAAGATCAGAGATATTGAATTCTTCGGAGACATGCACGATCAGGAAGGTATTTTTGAATGCACCTGTATGCAGACCGAGCTTAACGATGAGTTTGCCATTGCTAATATTATCCTGAAAAGAGACGGAAAAGTATGGTGTGCCATCACAGGCTGGCAGAACAGAAGGCTGGAAATTGATGCCGCATTATGGAATGTTTCCATGTCACCATTGCACAACCGTCTTTCTGAAGAGATTGCTCCGGAAGTATTTTTCTTCCACCAAGCCTATACCAGAGTCGCTTCATGGGATTTTATCCTGAAAAGATATTTCAACCAGACGGAAAAACAACATCACCTACAATTATTACCCAACAAGAAGAAAAACTGGATGGTTAGCCGTGTTGCGGTGAAAGATGCCGTGAGAAACCTTCTTCGTCAGGAAAAAAATCATGCCTGCTTCCCGATCACCTTTGAGATCCGTTCCGATGAAGTGGGGAAACCTTACCTCATCAGTGATTTTACAGAAGACATTCATATTTCACTCGCTCACAAAGGAAAAGAAGCTGTGGGGATTGCGAGATATGGCAAATCTGTAGGAATCGATATGGAGCTTATGGAAGAACGCAGCGAAGGATTCTATGATCTGGTATTTACAGACAACGAATTAGCCTTATTAAAAGGAAAAGATCAGGCAGAATGGACCACCCGTTTCTGGGTAGCCAAAGAAGCCTACGGAAAATTCTTAGGAACCGGATTGAAAGGAAATCCAAAAGCCTTCGAAGTAGAACAAATAAAAGACGATCACTTGTGGATCAACAACATTGAAATCAAAACTATTAAACATAAAAATTATATTATCGGATGGACACTGTAAACGCAACATTAAAAATGAACCACGAAGAACTTTTTACTTTATTAAAAGGTTTTATTACTGAAGTGATAGGTGCTGAATTTGTAGAGGAGATGGACATTACTCCGGAAAGTTCATTCACCAAAGATCTTGAAATGGACAGCATCGAGATTGTCTCTTTCTCTGAAAAGATCAAGGCGCATTTTGGCGATCAGATCGACTTTACAGGTTGGTTATCTTCTATGGATCTTGACCAGCTTATTAATCTTGACCTTAGTATGATCATCAATTATATCTACGAATGCCAATAATCACTGTCAATAACAGACAAGTTCATATACAGGAACTCAATAAAGGAGCAGAACAAACCGTGGTCTTAATCCACGGTATGTTCAGTAACCTGTCCATTTATTATTTTAATATTGCCCCTATTCTGGCAAAACATTTCCATGTGGTGATGTACGATCTGAAAAGTCACGGTATGAGTGAACGCTTTTTGGATGGGTACGACCTTGAAAATATGTCATCCGATCTGATGGGTTTAATAGATCACCTTCAACTGGAAAAAGTACATCTTGTAGGCTATAGCTTCGGAGGTCTTATTGCTTTAAAAACAGCATTGAAATACCCTGAACGTGTTAATCAATTGGTAGTGATGGAAGCTCCGGATCCTCAGGACGAAAAAGCCCGTAATATCATTGATGAGTACAGCAAGGAATTCCTTGAGCATTATGTAGCCAATTTTACAGATACTACCAAAGTGCAGATGGGCAAAAGACAAATGGAAAAGAACCATCGTATGTATGAGTTTCTGTTTAATCAAACCAGCATCAAAGCAGATATGATTAAGGAAAAACATTTCCTTGGTGAAGCCGATTTCAATGGATTGACAGCTTCCACTTTATTGCTTTACGGTGCTGATTCCAATTGCAGACCTACAGGAGAATGGCTCCAGACTCAAATCGGTTCGTCCGAACTTGAATTAATCTCCGGCGATCACAATATTCCGATTCAGGAACCTCAGCTTATCGCAGAGACGATCGCTCAGTTTTTATCTAATATTTTAACGAAGAACCATGGCTAAATTTGCATTTATAGTTCCACCCTTGACAGGACATGTCAACCCTACCCTAAGCATCGGTGCTACTCTGTTGGAAAGAGGGCACGAAGTAGCATGGATCAGCCTTGACCCGACTTTAGAGGCTAAACTTCCGGAGGGCGGAAAATTGTTACTGATCCAGTACGATCAGACCGACGCAGAAAAAAAAGAAAGCGAACAGTATCTCGATATTATTTCCAAAAAAGTAGTCTACGGAATAGACAGCGTGAAGTTCCTTTACGAAGAAGTTCTTATTCCACTGAACAGACATTGCTATAACGGAATTGTTGCTTTATTAAAAACATACCAACCCGATTTAATCATCGGTGACCACCAGTTATTTGCCGCTCCGGTAGCAGCCAAAGCATTAGGAATTCCTTGTGCGACTTCCGTTACCGCTCCGGCTGCCATTAAAATCATGAATGAACTGCCTAAAGTTCACGAATGGGAAGTGAATCAGATCATTGATCTACAGAAAGAACTAGGCTTCAATGAAGAACGTTCTTTAGCAACTTCAGATCTTTTAGCTCTTGTTTTAACTTCAAATTATTTCTTTGGGGAAATGGAAGATCTGGAACCTCAATACAAATTCACGGGACCGGTTCTTACCGAGCGTCGTATCTCTTGTGAATTCGATTGGGACAGATTGAAAAATGCCACCAACAAAAAGATTTTAGTAAGCATCGGAACTACTTTCGATCACGATCATAAAAAAGCATTCTTCCAAAAGGTTGTTGACGCTTTTAAAGAGGAAGATTTAACTGTTGTCGTTGTTTCTGATCCACAGCTTTTCGAGCAATGGCCGGATAACTTTATGGTGTATCAGCAGGTTCCTCAATTGGATCTGTTACCTCATCTTGATGGTGTGGTTTGCCATGGCGGTCACAATACCGTTTCTGAAACTTTATCCAATGGGATTCCTTTAGTCGTGATTCCTATTGCGTATGACCAGTCGCACGTTGCAGGACGTGTGGTGCGTACAGAAGCAGGGGAAAGACTTAATTTCAACAGATTTAAAGCCAATCATCTGAGAGAGGCAGTACAACAAATATTAAATAACCCGAGCTATCGTGAGGCAGCTCAAAAAGTAGGACAATCTTTTATGGAAGCAGGAGGAGCATCTACAGCCGCTAATTTATTGGAAGAAGCCATCACAAAGGCTTCAAAACCAGAAAAACCATCTAAATTTTTATTCGTTGTTCCACCGTTTTTCGGACACGTGAGCCCTACATTAAGTGTGGGTGCCAGTCTGATTGCCCGTGGCCATGAAGTAAAATGGTTCGGAATTACGCCTTTAGACAGCAAACATATTCCGGAAGGAGGTTCTTATTTTTATCCTGAAGAAGATCTTATTCCGTATCAGGAAGAAATTGCCCGTATTTTAAAAAGACAGGATGACGGACCAGCTTGTTCAGGTCCTGAAGTGATGAAATTAGCACTGGAAGAAACGTATGTTCCTTTTGCCAAAATGATGATGCCGGGATTAACCCGATTAACAGAAAGCTGGATGCCTGATGTGATCGTGAATGACTGTATCACTTTCGGAGGTGCGCTTTTCGCTCACAAACATAATATCCCTTGTGTAACGACTACCCCTGTTCCGCCAGACGTGATGGGAGATACTGAAAAAAGTGCCCCTAAAATCTGGGAATGGCAGCAAAACCTCATCAAAGATCTGCAAAAAGAAGTAGGCATTCATGAGGAAGGTATTTACATCCATTCACATAAACTGAATATGGTATTTACGTCACAAGCCTTTGCCGGTTTTGATACAGTACCATCGCATATGAAATTTGTAGGTCCTGTAAAAGGTCGTCCCAACGACGCTCCTTTTGACTGGGATAAATTAAATGCTTCTACCACTCCAAAGATCTTCGTATCGCTGGGAACATTGTTGGTAGACATCAGAAAAGCTTTCTTTGAAAAGATCATTGCAGCATTTAAAGATCAGCCGGTAACGGTGATTGCCGCTACTCCACCAGAAATCTTTGAAGAATGGCCGGAAAACTTTATTGTGAACAGCTTCGTGCCTCAATCTGCGGTGATGCAAAGAATGGATATGGTCATTTGCCACGGTGGTTTCAATACCGTAAATGATACTTTCCGTAACGGATTACCGATGTTGATCACGCCTATCGCTTATGATCATTTCCATATTGCGAAATTAATTGAGCAGGCAGGCTGTGGAATCAGTATCCGATACAAGAGACTGCGTGTAGAAGCTCTTCGTGAAACCGTTTTTGAATTATTGGAAAACCCTAAATACAGAGCTGCTGCTCAGGAAGTTCAAAATACCTTCCATCTTGCCGGAGGTAATGATAAAGCTGTAGAATTGTTGGAAAACTTTGTACAGGAAAATTCCACATTAGCTTCTGTATAATAAGCCTATAAATCTACCTATGAAAAGAAGATTGTTATTTGGCGAACGAATGTTACTGGGAGACGGAACAGAACCGTTCAATGCGGTGATCCCTTTCAGACTCAGAGGTACCTTTGCATTAAAGGATATCCAGCAGGCTTTGGCTCAGATCCAACAAAAACATCCGTGGTTAAGAGCGCTTATTGCTCACGATGATAAAAATATCCCCTGGTTTGATGTTCCTGAAAACCCGATCTCCATTCCGGTGCGAATTATTGCCCGAAGAGGAGAAGATCAGTGGCAGGAAGAATCCAAAAGGGAATGGAATACTTTATTCGATCCTAAAAAATTGCCTCTTATCCGGTTTGTCTGGATCAAGGGGGAAGACGTTTCTGACATGCTATTTGCGTTCCACCATTGTTTATGCGATGGTGGTTCTGCAATGGCCTTCCTGTATGAATTTTTAAAGGTATTGGATAATCCAAAAGCTGATATTGGAATAGAAAGTCCTATTTTAGGCATTCAGGATGTAGTTCCGGCGAATATTTTAAACAACCGGAAGAAAAAATTAAAAGCCAAATTCATTGGAAGATTAGCAGCTACAGCCATTAAGGTGATTCCTACCGGTAAAAAAGCTATTGACCGTCAAAATGATTATTTAATCAGCTGGAAAGTAAGCGAAACCATCAGCCAGCAACTGATTTCCTATTGTAAATCCAATGGGGTTACGGTGAATACGTTTTTAAGTGCCGCTTTACTTCAGGCATTCAAGAAAATAAAAGGAACCGGAGCTTTCAATAAAGTGTCCTGTCCTGTAGATATCAGACGTTTTGCTACTCAGGTGAAGAACGATCATATTTTTGCTTTTGGATTGATGATCGTAGTTTCTGCCAATGAAAAACTGAGCTTTATAGAGAATTTACATGCGATGCAGGCTTCTGTAGAACGTAAAACCTCTAAACTAGACCCTTATATTACCATGATGGTGATGGAATCCGGACATGATGCGTTGAATAATTTCACGAAACTGTTAAAGAACGGAAAATCATCTAATGACTGTATGTTTTCCAATCTGGGACGTATTCAGATCCCTCATGAGTATAAAGAATTTAGTGTAGATACTATTTTCAGCCCATCGGTTATTGGTCCGCTGGGTAATACCACTACACTGGTCGTTTCTACCTACCGTGGGAAAATGGATTTTTCATTTGTAGGAAGTGAAGGGTATCTACCGTATACCGATGCCATGGCCATCCGTGATGAAGTCATGCAGATCATTAAAACCCAACTGGAATATATCGCTGTATCATGATCAAAAGAAAACTAATGATGGTGGAAAGGATCATGTATGTAGATCCCGAAACCCCCGTAAATTGTATATTTGCAGCCAAAATAAAAGGAGAACTTCCGGAGCAGAATTTTAAAACTGCTCTGGAAAAAATCCAGCAGAAACATGCACTATTAAGAGTGGTTATAGACTCTAAAACTGAGAAATATCCCTTTTTTATAGAAGAAAAAGAGATTGCTCCTATCCCACTCCGCATTGTAGAAAGAAAAACAGACGAGGACTGGCTGACAGAATCTCAAAAAGAATGGAAAGTTTTATTTGAAGAAGAAAAAACACCACTAGCCCGTGTAGTTTGGGTAAGAGGGCAAGATGTATCTGAAGTATTTTGGGCCATTCCTCATTGTATTTCAGATGGGACCACAGGAGTGACTTTAATGAAGGAACTCCTTCAGCTTTTGGACAACCCTGCTTTGGAATTAGAACCTTATGAGCCTTTCACTTCTGTAGATGAATTTCTCCCTTCCAACTTTAATGTAAAAAGTAAGAAGTTCAAGGCTAAACTTTATCTGACCTTTGCCAGATTCTTCTTTATGCTACAGCAAAAAAGCAAAAAGAGAAATCTTGGACACAACTATGTGCTTCACCAAAAACTGGATCCGGCCACCACATCTCAGATCACTGAAAGATGTAAAGCCAATGGGGTTTCCGTACATGCTTTGCTTTGTTCTGCGTTTATGCAGGCATTCCAGGAGGTAAAAGGCAAAGATGCCAAAGGGAAAGTCATTAGTCCGGTGGATGTGCGTCATTTTATTCCGGAGATCAAAGAGGATCATTTATTTGCTTTTGCCCCAACGGTTGACCTTGCGATTAAAAAAGGAAGTTCCGATCTGTTGAACAATGCCAAACACATTAAAGAAGACCTTGTTCAGAAAATAGGAAAAATGGAAGCCCGCGAACTGCTCTGGATGGGTGAACAGATGCACCCGATTGTTGACCGTATGATCTCCATGCTTAAATCAAGCAATGGCGGCCATGATGTGACCTTATCCAATATGGGCAGGATTAATATTCCTAATGAGTATAAAAACTTCAGCATTGAAACCATTTTTAGTCCTACGGTAGCCTTCCCATGGCTGAACTCAAATACTTTGACAACGAGTACCTACAACCATCAGATGGATTTTATATTTTTGTCCAACGAAGACTTCCTTCCCAAAGCAGAAGCCGCCCAAATAAAAGAGAAAGCCATCGCGCTAATGACCACCTCATGAAATTGAAATTTAAGCCGAAACCGCCTAAAAAGCTCAAAAAAACTACCCTTAAACGCTTTCTCATCAAGCGTACAATTTATTATGTCCTTCCCAATGTATTTTTCAATTTCATCATTGCCTATGCCAGCTTCAAAGAATTAGGCTACACCCATTTTTTCTCCGGCGAACAAAATCTGGCCCGCCTTACCCTACCCATGGCCTTATTTCTCCCCGTTGTCCTCACCATAGACATCATCAAAAGAGTAACCGATGCCGCTGGACAAGGCGCCATTGAGTTTACCGTAGATGAGCAATTGAATATTAAAAAGTTAATGACCAAGCTGAGTATTCTGCATGGCTTAATTACCTGTTCTTTGGTATTAGCTATGCTTTTTTTAGGGCAGTATAATTTTTCTAAGGATTATAAGCTGGATGCTACGGCGATGGCTGTTGTTGTGGGAACACTGGCTGGGATTTTATCTGTGGTGTTTGTGTATTTGCCGGTGTGGAGGTTGAGGAGGTGGATGTGTAGGAGGATTGAGATTATAGCTTAAAAAGCTTATTAACTCATTAAATTATACAAATAAATCTTCAGTTATAAATCTGAAGATTCATTTGTAAAGTATAATATTATATTTTATTATTAATAATTATATTACATAATTTTCTCCTTAATAAATTCAACAAAGGAAGTAAATTCATTAAATGTTTTATAACCAGCTTCCAATGCATACTTTTCTTCATATTGGCGAACACCGATATCTTTTCTGTTTTTTTCTGGATTACTTAACCAATTCTGATGAGATGTTTTAATAAATGCTCCTAAGTCTATTGCCTTAATTATGGAATATTCTGGTGCTTTTGATCGATCCATAGGTAAGCTAACAAAAACAAAATATTTACTTTCTGATGCATTTATTTCATGTTCTATTTTTGCTGTTAAAAGCCACTTCTTTTTTCCTTGTGTTGTTTTAACTTGAATCGCTAATTGATGTTGTCCATTTTCATCAGTTACCATGATATCAACACCATTAGAATTTCTTAAAGTAATAGCCGCTAAGAGTCCATTTCGTGTAAATTCTGCTGCAACATAATATTCACCCGCAACTCCAGACAATTGTTTTTTTAACTTGGTTAACATAGTTTAAATTTTAATTATTTGAAAATATTGGTAAGGTTAATCTAAATCTTTTTTTTAAACTATTTTATTCTAATACCTTCCAATTATCTTTATAAATTTTCAAAGAACCATAATTTATTGTTTCTCTTTTTGAATCAATACTTGAACCATAAAATCTTCTCAAATTTGCATTAATTGTTTCCCCATCTATAACATAAAATATTGGTTGTTGACCAATTTTATTAAGTATCACAAATACAAAATAATTCCCAAGTAATTTATTTTTATCTACTGTATATGCATTATGTGTTCTTAAAGTTTTTACCTGAATCTTTTTAGGATATAATTCGTCTTTAAATGCAATTATATCAACTGCTTTTGCATTTCCAAAAGTTAAAGAAACTTGAAAATTTCTTTTTAGCAATTCAGCAGCAACAAAAAACTCACCACTTAGACCAACCTTTTGTTTGTCAAAAATTTCTTTTGTAATTATTTCTGATAATTGAGTTTCCATATATTTTAATTCAAACCTAAATTTACTGGCTAGTGATTACTTTTAAATCAATATTGCCTTCTTTCTTTAAATGATTAGCTGTAACTCCTAATAAACTTAGAATTGGTTTAGATACTTTTTTCTTTGAGATACTTGGTTGGACTATATAAATATCAAATAATAAAGGTTTTAACTTTGAAAGAGTCAATAACTTTTCCAAATCCTCAACTGTACCTTTCCTTAAACGAGTTAATCTGCTTTTATTCTTTTTCTTTTCTCTATTTAATAATCTATTAAATAAATCCTCATTCTTATCTTTGTGTCTCCATATAAGGGATTTCTGAGCTTGTCCACAAACCTCATAGAGATTTTTCACCTCATTAGAGACTTTTCCTTCAGAAGCAAATTTAAGATGATATAAGTCGATTTTGATATTTTCCCCCTTATCCTTTATTAATATAATATCCGCTATTTCACCACTGTTATCATCATTGAATACAATATCATAATCTTCTTTAATAAATTTTTCAATACAAAAATATTGAATAGATGTTTCCTTTGGCTCTCCAAATCCTTCTGATTCATCTTTGATTGTAACACCTTTCCATTCCCAATCAATAAGCTCATCTTGTGGAAAATCAAAAATGTCTTCTTGAAAAGTCACATAATCATTTCGATATAGATATCCTCCATTGTGAAACCAGATAAGAGGAGGATTATCTGTAAAGAAACTTTCTAATTCTAAAGTTTTTGTTCCAATATTTATTTTAGCTGTTATTGCCTTATTAGTCTTTTCAACTTCAAACAAATATTCCGTTTCTGTACCAACTGTTTTTTTTGATAGTTTGATTTCAAATGGTATTCTTTTATTATCATCAGTTACTAAACTAAATTCTATCTTTTTTGAATTTTCATCGATAACTATATCCAATTCTGTATTGGATAAATCATATCTATCATTTCCATTAATATTAAAAGTTATAGTACTTTCAGATCGATACATCTTAGGATTCCAATCTGCACTTATTGCTACAGCATCAGGTTTTTCATAAACCTTTTGTGGCTTGATTGTATTTTTCAATAAAATATCATTACCATCAATATCTTTATTTGAAAGCTTTTCACCAATTTTATTACACCAATTAACAAAAGCATTTACAGTTCCTCTTGAGTATGACCAAATCCGGCCTTTCCTTGATGCTCCAATTGAGGTAACTTCCCCATTTTCAAAACCACTCCCAAATAGATTATTATTAATTCCTGATTTTTCTTCAGATAATGATAATCCATCTTGAACACCTCTACCATAATAAGATTGAAATGTAATATCTTTTCCAAGCCCTTTTCGGAGACCTAAGTTGAAAACTTTTAATCTGTCAATTTGATAAAGAGATTTAAAAACATCTTTATCATTAATCAACATAGAATCTTCACCAATAATACTATTGGCTAAATCTTTATGTAAAGTGCCCTTATCTGAAGAATGAATGAAAAGTAAATTGTTTTTAGTTTCCCAATAAATTATATAAATATCCCAATCAACTGAATAGACATCTTTTGATTTAGTCCAATCAACAGCCTTTTTACTTCCTAATAATGCGATTATAATCTTCTTTTCTCTATTAATGTCCGAAAATTCGTAATCATAACTTTCATAACCATTAATTCCCTCTTTGAAATTTGAAGGGTTCCAATCATTTGTATTATTTTTATAGACGACAGTACTAAAAGCAGGTCTTATTTCCTGTAAAGGAATAATAAAATCATCTAAATTATCAAACCCATGCATAAATTCCTTTAAATCAATTTGTTCCTGTGTAGCCTGTAAACTTAAGCTTGGCAAAATAGTATTCCAATTTGAGTCTCTTGTGTATAACATACTTAAAACATCTTTAATTTTTGGTTGATACATATTTGCTATAAAACAAGCATTTCCTAAATTGTTATCCTTGTTTGTTCTTGTAAATCGGCCCGCAAACTGTAATGTAATTGGTAAACTCTTCCTTACATCATGAAATGCAGCTATTTTTAGTTCGGGTAAATCAAACCCTTCACCTAACATATCTACACAAACAATAATTCGGTGTTTTTTATCAACAATACTTTGCTTTACAGAATTAAGATTTTCAATATCTGAATGGATTACAACAGGAGATAAGTCGGAATATTTCTCATAATAATTTTTAAAAACCTCATCTGCTCTATACTGGTTATTACATCTTGCCATTATTATATGGTCATAACCTTTTTCTAAATCTTCCCTGAGGCGTTTAATAGCAACTTCTGAAATTTTTTCATCAGCATCTTGTAATTCATATTCTCTTACAGGTACAAAATCTATTTGCTTGAAATAGTTTTGTTCTTGAGCATCTTTTAATGTGAAATTATAAATTATTTTACCATTAAGAATTTCCCCATCATTTCGATATGGTGTAGCTGTAAACTGAACAACTTTTTCTTTACTAAAGGAACTTATAAATTTATCCCAATTGCTTGCCTTTGAATGATGCGCTTCGTCAACAAATAGGTGTGAAAATGATTCTTTTATTATTTCGAGTTCCTCAGCTTTACCCATTAGACTCATTGTTGTAATCACAACATTGCATTTACTAATAAATTCCTTTAGTTTATCAATTGACTTGAATCCAGAATTCAATATCCCAACAATTGGAAACATAGCTTCATTATTCAAAATACTTTTATTATCCTTATCTTTCTTTTTAAGCCATCCAAGAGTAATAAATTTTTCTGATAATTGTCCTCTTAAGGCATCAGATGGCACAGTCACTAACAACTTATCACATTGATTAGCAACTAAAACAGATAACATAGTCTCTGTTTTTCCTGTACCTGTTGGTAAAACTACATTTGCAATATCAACTGCATTAGTAAAGTGTCCTAAAATATGATGGATTGCTCCTATTTGCGGTGTCCGCAATCCAGGAATTCCTTTTTCAATATCTTCTTTTTTAAAATTAAAATTACCTTTCCAACTGTCGATAACATCTTTTGGTTCATAGTTTTTGTGAGAACTTTTTATCCATTTAATTACCTCAATAGTAGAGTTAGTTAAGTCAGATGGTGTAAATTTATCAATTAACAGTATGTTATCGGCCTTTTCATCAGTATTCTTATCTGTAGTAAAAAAGTATTTTTCATTCTTATGTTTAACATGAAATCCTTTGTCATTAACTGTTATGATCTCAACATCTTTTACTTCTTCTTCTAAGAGTAAATGTCTTATTATATTTTTTTTTGATGCACCATCAAATTTTTCTTCCCTAATTAATTTTGGTAATTTTATTTTCATATATCATGTTATTAGCGTGTCTAATTTAACAAAAATACACTATTCATATACTTTAACATTACGGATTACCATAATGTTATGGATAAAAATTTTTCATGAACTGTTTAAATAAAAAAAGGTTCAACACATGCTGAACCTTTTTTATATCTTAAACAAATTATCCCTTCTCAATCAACCTCTCCAATCTCCCCATCATTGCATCCTTCTCCCTCAGCATCCTTTCATAAAGAGCAACCTTTTCATCATACAATTCCACAATTTTATCCATTGGATTAAATGTAGGATAATGATTATACATAAAACCTGTAGCATTATCGCTGGCTGTAAACGTATTAGAAATAATATTCACCGCCTGCTCCTCATCAAAATTCTGAAATGCTTCCACTGGAATTTTCAATACTTCAGAAATCCTTTTCAGTAAAGGGTCTTCAATAATTTCTTTCTGTTCCAGCAGAGAAACTTTCTTCTGGTTCCAGTCGTCCCCAAGGTCAAGAGCCAATGCTTCCTGCTTGATGCCCAGCATTTCCCTAAATCGTTTTACATTGCGTCCCTGATGTATTTTATGTTCCATATTCATCATCTATTATAAAGAGTTAAATATAAAAAAATATTTAGAAACTATTTCCATTCTATTACTTAATTCTATCCCCCCGATCCCGGCCCATTCAAATACTCATTACTAATATCCTTCTCCTTTTTAAAATCCATTTTCCCAAACTTATAGCTGAAGCTGATTCCGAAAGAACGGTACGGTAATTCTCTTACAGAATAGGAATCATAATCTCCAGTGCTTACGGTGGTTACCTGTTTGATATACTTATTAAACGGATTGGTGATGGTAAATCCTAAGCTTGCCTTTTTGTTCCAGAATTCTTTTCTTCCGGCAAAGGTATAGGTGATGGATTGTGGATTTTTCCCCTGGATATTTTTGGCAGCTGAGTTGTAATTTCCGAATACTTCCAACACAAAGTTCTTTGGAAACTGATAATTAAGATTCAAATTCGCACGGTAACGCATTCCCATATCTAAGTTTCCTACATAAATATGGCTTACAATATAGCGGTGAAACACCATAATATTACTTCTCAAATTCAGTTTGTTCTGGAAAAAAGGAAGTGATAGGGAGACAATTCCGCCGGAGTTGTATTCTTTCCCAATATTATCTCTTGCCGTAACCGATACATTGGTGTACTCTGTTCCGTTAGCAATAAATGTTGGATAAAAGGTAGTAATCTGTTTTAAATCCTGACTGTTGATGCGCTCCACAAGTGACAATGAGATATTCCCTCCATTGGCCAGGTTTTTTGTGTAGCCTAATTCCATATTATCTCCAATTTCAGGCTTCAAAGCCGGATTTCCTGTCGTAATATTGTGCGGATCACTGAAATTAAGGAAAGGATTAAGTTCTGTATATTCCGGACGCTCCAGCCTTCTTGTATAGGAGAGTTTCACTGTTTCACCACTATCAAATTTATGAGATAAGATGAAGGAAGGAACCAGTAAGCCATACGATGGAATATTCGTATTTGGGAAATCAATTTTCAGAGTAGTATATTCATATCGTAGACCTGCTCTTACATCCAGCCAGTTCAATAGTTTTAATTTGGAAGAAAAATAGGCAGCATAGAATCCCATATCGTAATTTAAATGATAGGATTGCAAAGGATCGGTTTCATACTGCCCTGATGAAGTATTCAAAACATGAACATCGGTAGCATTGGTAATATGCTGTTGTACTGTTTTAAGCCCCATTTCAAAAGTAACATTATCATTCAAAGGATGAACATAATCTACTGAAATATTGTGGCTGTTATCCGTTCCGGGATTACTTCCTGAAATACCATTGTAAGGTCCTGCTGCTCCCAATAAACTTTGAGTCTGTAAATAACTGGTCTTTGGAGAACCATAACTGAATACGTAATCTGCCGTAAGCTCCTGCCCTTCTTTGGCAAAGGTTTTTCTAAAACTCAGACTTCCATCTATAGAACGAACAGAAGATTGATTGTCTGAAGTTCTGGATCCGATAATAGAGGTTACATCGGAAGTAGTATGATCCGTAATATATTGCTGTTGATTGATTAATCCCGTACTTTTATTCGAAAAGCTATTGAAAGAAAGTGAACCGCTTAATGAACTGGTTTTCGTAAGATTCCAGTCGAAACCTAAGCCTGTACGGTAACCATGTCTTTCAAAATCTGTATACCCGTCCTGTAATAAATGGGTGTTGGTATTGGAAGCTGCATCTCTTGACGTTCTGTCCTGAGAGAAAGGAGTTTTGGCCTTTAGCTGAGCATTTCCGCTAAAAAAAGCATTCATGCTGAAATTATTATTCTTATAATTCAGGTTCAGAGATCCGGTTTCAAATAAAGTTCCACCCGTAGCATTCACACTTCCATTGATTCCTCTTACTTTGTTATCTTTCAGAACAATATTAATGATCCCTCCCGTCCCCTGAGCATCATATTTTGCTCCCGGGCTGGAAACCACTTCAATACTTTTAATCTGACTCGCCGGAATGGAAGCCAGTGCATCTGCCAGACTGTTTCCAAATATGCTGGATGGCTTTCCGTTAATCAAAAATCTGATGTTGGAGTTTCCCTGAAGCTCAACATTTCCATCAGCATCCACTGTTACCTGAGGGACTTTTCTCAGCACATCAATCGCTGCTCCATTTTGAGAAGTCACATCATTAGCAGCATTAAAAACAATTTTATCAACCTTATTTTCAATCACCGCTTTTTTACCAACGATCGTTACTCCTTCTATTGCCGTTTCTCCATTTGTTAATCTGATATCACCAAGAGCAACTGTTATATTCTTGTCATCCAGCTGAATATCTGAGGTTGTTTTATTTTTATATCCTGCATAAAAAACCGCCACTTTATAAGTTCCGGATGCAATATGATCTATGGAAAACTCCCCTTTTTCATTAGAAGTCGTTCCGTTGACTTCTTTATTGTCCTGATTTAAGAGTCCGATACTGGCATGATCTATTGATTTTCCCGTATTGGAATCTACAATTCTTCCGCTTATTTTCCCTTGACCAGCTCCTTGCTGGGCATTAACCCAACCTATCGAAAACAGCATGGCTGCTAAAATTGTTACTTGTTTCACTGTGATATTAGAATTAATATGAAGCAAAAGTGAGAATCAATTTAGAAGAAATTCTGAATTTTCTACTGAAACAGATTTTTTAATAACCACAAAAGGCACAAAAGAGTTAAACAATTAAGTAATAATAAGGGACAAGCTTTGCGCACAATAAGTACACTGAAGTTTTTGAAAATCTTTGATTTTCTTCTTACGTGTACTTTGATACAGCATCATTTTAAACTAGCTTAAGTGAACTAAAGTGTTTTAAATAAAAACTTTTGTGACTTTTGTGGTTAAAATATAGTCGAATAAATAGTGGAGTCTACCCTTTTCATCAGATGATTTCCCTAACTTCTACGCCATTCATAATACTTTAACATCCATTATACCCCATCCCCAGATAAATTTTCGTTCTTTTGCAAAAAGTTTTAATTTTTTAAATAATCGCATGTCGAAGTTTGATGAAATCCGGTTTTTTGATGATCATGAAGTCAATGAAAGGCTGGGAAGTGTAGCACGGGATCCTATGATGAAAGCATTGATGAACTTTACTTTTCCGGATACGGAAGAGCAGGTTTGGTTGCATCAGTTTAAAGAAATTCATTCCATCAGTGATTTTCAGCATCATTTTGTAGCTCATACTGTTCGTCAGATTCTTGCCAAAAGTTCTGAAGGGTTAACGACTTCTGGTTTCGACAGGCTTGATAAGAATACACCCTACCTTTATATTTCGAATCACAGAGATATTGTGCTGGACACCTCATTGCTTAACCTCGTTTTGCTGGAAAGCGGGCATATCATGACTGCTTCAGCCATTGGAGACAACCTTGTGAAGAGAAAATTCCTGAATGTACTGGCTAAGCTCAACCGCAACTTTCTGGTTCAGAGAGGACTCTCTCTTCGTGATCAGCTGAAAAGTTCTCAAACCATGTCTGAATATATTAAGGACCTGCTATTAGAACAAAAACAGTCTGTATGGATTGCCCAACGTGAAGGCCGTGCTAAAGATGGTAACGATGCTACTCAGCAGGGAGTTTTGAAAATGCTGGCCATGGCTGCAGGAGATCAGTCGCTGATCGATTATTTTAAATCACTGAAAATTGTTCCAATATCCATTTCTTACGAGTATGATCCTACAGATTCCTTAAAGATGCCACAGCTTCTGGCTAAGCATCGGGAGGAAGAGTATATTAAAGGAAAAAATGAAGACTTTACAACAATGCTCAGCGGCATATTAGGACAGAAGAAACGTATCCACCTTCATGCCGGGCATGTTATTGATACAGAACTGGATGATATTGCTATGCACATCGAAAATAAAAATAAACAGCTGCAGGCTATTGCTCAGATCATTGATACATCTATCATCAGCAATTATAAGCTTTGGCCCACTAAATTTATAGCTTACGATCTGCTTTACAATACTGATAAATATGCTTCAGAATATACGGAGCAGGAAAAACAATTGTTTATCCGAAGGCTGGAAATGCGTATTTCTTCTGAAGATGCTGTATCTAAGGAATATTTCCTTACCATGTATGCCAACCCTCTCATTAATAAAATAAAACAGGAAGAGAAATAATCATTCTATCCATTGATTTTATCCGATGAATGCATGAGCATAGGGGTAAAATAATTCTGAATAAACGGTCTCCTATTTGTAAAAATTGAGATCATTTCTTAAAGAAAAGGTATCTTCGCGAAGTCCATATAAGATTCGCTGAGATGAAAAAAAAGATCCCTTCTCACCACAACCAGCTGGAGAATTCTGCTGTAAGGCTAATGCCGCTATCTGTGCTTCATGAAAAGCAGGCAGAAATTCACCGGGATGATCACTATATGCTGATAATCCAGAGAAAAGGTGATTTTACTCTTGAGGTAGATTTCAAAACCATTCAGTTAAAAGGTCCTTCCCTCTGCTTTGTGGGCCCGGGACAGATTCATCAGTATATTCACCAGCAGGATAATGAGGGCTGGTTCCTGTTTGTGGAAGCTGGAGCGGTTTCCGAATCCCACCAGGAAATATTGGATATGCACCAGTGGCTTCGTCAGTCCGTATCCATTGATAAAAATGATGTGGTTTTTGACTTTCCTCTTCTGTTCGAAAAAATGGAAAAAGACAAGTTGCTCAACACTCCTTCTGTCATACTTCCATTGATAGAAGCTGCTATGGGAATCATTGTTTTAAAAATTTCAGAAGTTCCTGTATCACAGTTTCAGTATAGCAGTCATAAATATTCTATTACAAGGCAATTCAAAAAACTTATCGCAACGCATTATAAAAATACCAAACAGGTACAACAGTATGCGGAGCTCCTTACCCTTACACCACTCTACCTGAATGAAGCCGTGAAGGACGTTACAGGCTCCCCTGCCAGTTTTTGGATCCAGCAGAAAATCTTATGGGAAGCCCGCAGAATGCTCTTCTATACCACCATGGATGTGAAACAAATTGCTTTTGAACTGGGATATGATGATCCCATCTATTTTTCACGATTCTTTAAAAAAGGAACAGGCAAAACCGCTCTGCAGTTTCGAAAAGAAAACCAAGATTTGTCCCATCATCACCATTAAATACCCATCGGAGTTCCCATTTTCCCATCATAATTTTGTCTCATCAATCATCATAACAAATCAGAGATTGATGATCCAGTATTATGACACAAAAACATACCCAAAAACGCATTGCCATTATCGGAGCCGGACTAGGCGGTCTATGTCTGGCACAAGGTTTAAAAAAGAACGGAATAGACTGTACAATTTTTGAAAAAGATCCTGCCCTCAATACCCGAACACAAGGATACAGAATCAGGGTGAACGAACCGGGTAGAAATGCTCTTCAAGAATGCCTCCCTTCTCATTTATATAATCTTTTTATGGAAACCTGCGCAGCGAGCTATCCTGGAATGAACGTCGTAACCACGACTCTTGAATCTTCCAAAAATGAATTGGTAGAATCCTGGAGTGACGGCATAAAAGAAATCCCGGATCTGAAACCCAACCGATTAACATTACGGGAAATTTTACTGCAGGGATTGCAGAAACAAATCAGTTTCGGGAAGGAACTGGCAAGCTGGAAGGAACTTGAAAATAATGAAATAGAATTACATTTTACAGATGAAACAACTTACACCGCCGATCTTGTCATTGCGGCAGATGGTGTACATTCTAAAATTGGAGCGCAACATTGTAAAGATCAAAAAGTAAATACCGGCAATATTACCATCTATGGAAGAACTTTTTATTCTCCTGAAGCTCAAAAAGCTGTTTCTTCTCAACTTCAAAAAGGAACTTCCGTTATTGTAGGAAACCAGTTTTCGCTTATTACCGATGCAATGGTCTTTGACTTTTCAAAAAAAGACAGTTCCTGGGATCTATTGAGTCCGATTTCCAACTATTTCTATTGGGCTTTTATTGGAAATCCTAAAGCATTTGATTTGCTGCCTGCTGATTTTTATACTCATTCAGGAGAAGATATTGCTCACCTCATCACTCAATTAACCAAGGGATGGCATCCTCAGCTTACCGCCCTTTTTGAATATGCAGACCGGAAATCATTATCCATTACTCCGATCCGTTCATCTTTGCCAAAAGAACCCTGGAAATCGGGAAATATTACGGCATTAGGAGATGCGGTTCACACCATGAGCCCGGCAGGAGGTGTAGGAGCCAACACCGCATTTATAGACGCTGCTCTTTTAACAGCCAATATTCTTAGCAACAATGACATTTCAGTGGCTGTTAGTGATTATGAATCCAAAATGAGGTTTTACAGCAACAGAGCCATAGAAATTTCATTGCAGGGCGGTGAAATCCTGCATGGGACCTACGAAAAGAAATAATCATAACATCAGTTATTCAATAACAACAGTCAGTAAATCATTACTTATAACTTTATAAAATACTGATAATATATTGAGTTCGGTATTTTTTACACTGTTCTGTTCTGAATATATTTTTAAAAGAAAACTATATTTCCCTATTTAACCTGCTTTCAGCCACCAGTGAATAACTAAAACAATATGCACTGGCGGCTGATTGACTTTATGAATCGTTTATTTCATTTTAACTGAAAAAATCCTTTCTTTTTTTAAATGAAAAAATACCACATTTTGTAAAAACACTTTGAAAATTAACTCATTAAAACTAAATTGTTTATATTTAAATAGATAAAAGGCAATACAATTCACACTTGTAAAAGGCAAGATAATTGCAGCAATCTAAAAATCACACAAAATACAACCTATGAACTTACAGTTAGATCCATATTCTACAACCGAAAAAGATTCTGCTGATCATTTCCGTCTGGATATTCTGAATGGACTGCAAAATACTCCTAAAAAGCTATCTTCAAAATACTTTTATGATAAAATCGGAGACCATCTTTTTCAAAAAATCATGGCCATGCCCGAATATTATCTTACCCGTTGTGAACTGGATATCTTTAAAAATAAGACAGAGGAACTTGTTGAGTTACTCATTCCCCAAAACGAACCTTTTGATCTGATTGAATTAGGAGCCGGAGACGCCATGAAATCTACCTATCTGCTAGAACATCTGATCAATAAAGGAAGCGATTTTACATATATGCCTATTGATATTTCCGGAAACATCCTTTCCATACTCAATGATAAATTGAGTAATCAGCTTCCTGATTTGAAAATTACTTGTCTGGAAGGTGATTATTTTGAAATGCTTCAGAAGGCTGCATCATTGTCTAACCGCAGAAAAGTGGTTTTGTTTTTAGGAAGTAATATAGGAAACATGACTCCTGATGAAGCTGAAAACTTCTGTATTCACCTGAACCAGAATCTTTCTTCCAAAGATTGTGTACTGGTAGGTTTTGACCTTAAAAAGAATCCTCACGTTATTCTCAATGCTTATAATGATCCGCAGGGAATTACAGCTTCCTTTAACCTCAATTTACTGACACGCATCAATAATGAATTGGGTGCCAATTTCGATATCGATCAGTTTCAGCATTATCAGACCTATGATCCGATAAGCGGGGCCTGTAGAAGTTTTTTGGTGAGTCTTTCTGACCAACAGGTAACAATTGGTAATAATCATATTGCATTTGAAGAGCATGAGCTTATTGATATGGAAATTTCACAGAAATTCTCTCCTGAACAGATAAAAGAATTGGGAGAAAAATCAGGATTTATAACAACCGGAGAAATCAAGGATTCCAAAAAATGGTTTGTAGATGCTATTTGGCAGGTACAATAAAACGGGTTCATCAAAATCATGATTCTTTCTCTTAAAAATAACCCTTAAAAACTAAAAGACATGACACCAGAGATCACAATAAAAGATATAACAAAAAAATATATGGAGATCCGCGGGCATTCTGAAAAAATCTGCGCCCCATTGGAAATCGAAGATTATGTGGTACAGCCCATTGTTGATGTAAGCCCTCCCAAATGGCATCTGGGGCATACTACATGGTTTTTTGAGACCTTTATTCTTCTTCCGAATTTCCCCGGATATCAGGTTTTCGATCCTCAGTACAATTTTGTTTTCAACAGTTATTATGAAACCATTGGAACAAGGGTAATACGAACGGACCGTGGCAACCTAAGCCGCCCTTCTGTTTCAGAAGTCTATCAGTATCGAAAATATGTGGATGAGCAGATGAAAATTTTTCTCCAAAGCGAATTCATGAAAGAAAGTATTGAACCACTCCTCGAATTAGGTCTTAATCATGAACAGCAGCATCAGGAATTATTACTTACTGATATTAAATATATTTTAGGGCACAATCCGCTCTTTCCACCTTATACAAAGGAACAAAATAATATTCCAATGATCTCTGGAGACGCGCAGATGCTCAGCTTTTCCGAAGGAGTCTATGAAATTGGTTTTAAAGGAGAAGGTTTTTGTTTTGATAATGAATTGGGCAGACATAAAGTATTTCTGGATCATTTTGAAATTGCCAGTCAGCTGGTGACAAATGGTGAGTATTTAGAATTCATGGAAGCTGGTGGTTATTCCGATTTCCGGCACTGGCATGCTGAAGGATGGGACTGGGTGAAACAAAATCATGTAAAATCTCCTTTATACTGGCATTATATTGATGACAGTTGGCAGTATTACACTCTCAACGGATTACAGGAAATAGACCTTCAATCTCCTGTTTGTCATATCAGTTTTTATGAAGCATCTGCTTTTGCATCATGGAAACAAATGCGTCTTCCCACTGAAGCAGAATGGGAAGTTGCCTCTCATCATTTCGATTGGGGAAGCCGCTGGGAATGGACCAATTCGGCCTATCTACCCTACCCTCATTTCAAGAAAGAAGCGGGTGCGGTGGGTGAATACAATGGTAAATTCATGGTCAATCAAATGGTTTTACGGGGAGCCTCTGAAGCCACCCCAAAGGGACACAGCAGGAATACATACCGAAACTTCTTTCAAACCAATTTAAAATGGCAGTTTACAGGAATCCGTCTTGCCAGATAATTTTTGCCCATGATTACAGTTGAATCAGTTTCAAAACATTTTAACGGAAAAATTGCAGTAGATCATATTTCTTTTCAGGCAAATGATCAGGAAATCTTTGTGCTTTTGGGAACCAGCGGCTGTGGTAAAACAACGACTCTCAAAATGATCAACCGTCTGATAGAAGCGGATTCTGGAAATATTCTCATCAACGGTAAAAACATTCGTGAACAGAAACCGGAAGAACTGCGGATGGGAATCGGTTTTGTGATGCAGCATTCAGGTTTGTTTCCTCATTATACAATCCGGCAGAATATTGCTGTAGTTCCTGAACTGTTGAAATGGGACAAAAAAGAAACCCAAAGAAGAACCTATGAACTTTTAGAGAAACTTCATCTTTCCGAAGAAATTCTCACCCAATTTCCCAGTGAATTAAGTGGTGGCCAACAGCAAAGGGTCGGTATTGCCAGAGCTTTGATTGCTGACACCCCTGTTTTACTGATGGACGAACCTTTTGGAGCTCTGGATAATATTACCAAGGCGGATATCCATTCTGAATTTAAATCTCTTGAAGAACTTAAAAATAAAACAATACTACTCGTTACCCATGATGTACAGGAAGCATTTGAATTGGGACACAGGATTTGTCTGATGGATCAGGGACAGATTATACAGACCGGAACACCCAAAGAAATGCTTTATCATCCTAAAAACAATTTTGTTCGCGACTTTTTTGCTGAAAGCAGACTGTTACTGGAATATAAAGTAGCCACTTTCGGAGATATACTTCCCTTTCTTGCTTCTGAAGACTTATCGGTTGGCTTAGAATATATAAACAAGACAAGTATCTGGAGTATTTTACAGAAACTGAGTACAGATCATCATAATGCTGATGCTTATGAAAATATTGTAAAAGCTTTTAATCATTATAGAAAATTACAGGTGGTATGACGCAGCAGAATCTTTGGCAGTTTATTCTAGAACAGCATGACAAGCTTCTCACCCAGATCATTCAGCATCTTGGGTTGACGCTTTTTTCTCTGTTTCTGGCGATTATTGTAGGGGTACCTTTAGGTATCATAATTTCGAGAAAAAGAAATTTTTCAGGGCCCGTATTGGGAATTGCCGGAATTTTGCAGACTATACCCAGCATTGCTTTATTGGGATTCATGATTCCTGCCTTTGGAATTGGCCCTCAACCTGCCATTGCAGCTTTACTGATCTACGCTCTTTTACCCATTATAAGAAATACGTATACGGGAATTACAGGAGTAGATCCGGTAGTAATTGAAGCGGCTAAAGCAATGGGAATGAATAGAAACCAACTTCTTTTCAAAGTAAAACTTCCTTTGGCAATGCCTGTAATTATTGCTGGAATCAGAACTGCGGCAGTGATTAATGTTGGAGTAGCTACTTTAGCGTCTTTTGTGGCTGCAGGAGGTTTGGGAGAGTTTATCTTTGGCGGGATCTCTCTCAACAATACCAATATGATTCTGGCAGGTGCTATTCCGGCAGCATTGCTTGCTATTTTGCTGGATCAGATCATTGCTCTTATACAGAAATCAGAATATCGGCTGTTTCAGAAGCTGAAGTATGTATTGCCCATCCTTCTTATTATAGTGGGAGGCTTTTACATAACGACCCTTATTTCGCACCGTACTATTAAAGCAGGCTTTACTCCTGAATTTATGGGAAGGCAGGACGGTGACATCGGTTTGAGGAACGTGTACGGAATCAATGTGAACCCATTGGTGGTAAGCGATGCAATCATGTACAAAGCGGCATATGAAAAAGAACTGGACCTGATCAGCGGATATTCTACAGACGGAAGGATTAAAGCTTTCGACCTTTATGTACTGGAAGACAACAAAAACATATTTCCTCCTTATTTTGCGGCTCCTATCATAAAGAGCAAAACACTTGAAAAGTTTCCTGAATTGGAAAAAACCTTAGACCTGTTAGCCGGAAAATTCAATGATTCTATTATGACGGATTTGAACTACAGATCCGATTATCTCCATCAAACCCCGGAAAAAATTGCGAAGGATTTTTTAATCAGAAATAATCTTTATAAAAATCCCAGGAAAGGGGGTTCTGAAAAGATCCGGATTGGTTCAAAAATCTTTGGGGAACAATATATTCTCACAGAAATGTACAGAATGCTAATTGAAGGATATACCGACTATAAAGTAGAGACCAAAACAGGTTTGGGAGGAACGAAAATATGTTTTGATGCTCTCATGAATGACGCCATCGATTTTTATCCTGAATATACGGGAACCGGGCTTCTGGTACTGTTGAAACCCACTGCTCAGATCATCAAAGATGTAAGCCAAAGTGCTGATAAAACCTACCAGTATGTGAACCTGGAATTTGAGAAGAAATACGGTATTCGATGGCTGAAGCCTCTAGGTTTTAATAATTCTTATGCTTTAATGATGCGCAAAAAACAGGCTGACGATCTGCATATCAAAAGTATTTCTGATCTCGGTAACTATTTTGATAAAAATAAGTGACGATAATTCAGCATATCATTTTTATCCTATCTTTTATTACGATTTATGATGTATTCTATAAATGATCTATTGAAATCAGACGGATATTCCGCTTTCGTACCATTCTGATTCAATATTACTTTCTTCCCAATGTATTTTTTATTGTTCCAATCTACTATATAAGTTCTTGATTTGGTAACATACGAACTCGAACTTTCCGAACCATCTGTTAAATAAGCTCTTATCGTACTAAACTCTTTTTGATCGACCAGAATAGGCTCATTATTATAGAGGTAAACAATTATATAACTTTTAATACACCAATCTCTGCTGAAACCAATATAATTACAGTCTTCTTCAATCATAAATTTTGACAACGGAATAAGCTTGTTTATCCTCTCGATTTGTAAGCTGTCTTCCACAGATTGCTTTTCGAAGGTAATTGTATTATTTAATGACTGTCCAAACGCGAAATGACACAGATTCATTAAAATAATCAGTATTATTTTCTTCATAGCTATTAGTTTAGGAAGCAAAACTACTAAAAAAGGATTATGATTCACAGCATCATTATCCTGTTTTCTATAAAAAAATTAACAGATAGTCTTTTGATAAAATATTATCTTCGTACAAAATTTGACATAATGAAAAAAATAGTATTGCTGGCTTCGGCTGCATTTGTTCTCAATTCCTGTGTGGTAAGAACGGCTACGAAAGTAGTGTCTGGCGCGGTAAATCTCAGTTATAAAGCTGTAAAAGGAACTGTAAACGGAATCAGCTGGGCCGTAAGTAAGGCTAAGGGAAAGATTGATGAGGACCGTTTGGATGGGACGTGGAAAGTAGTTGGCGTTTACAAAGGTTCTTTCGAAGATTTCTCAAAAGATCAGAATCCGGATGGTTCATTTACTTCAGATTGTATGGAAGGAAGTTTTGATCAAATTATTTTCAAAGCCAAAAAGTCTAAATTTAAACCTGTACACTGCAGTTCTGATAAAGAAGACTGGGTAAAATATTCTCTGGAATTTGGTAAAAATCCTGTCACCAAAGAAAAGGAAAATTATATAGAATATAATTCCAACAACTACATTTCTGTAATTGATGTCAACAATAAAACGATGATTCTGGAAGGTAATCTGATGCCAAAATTAGGATTTTCGGGAGCTAAGCTCTTTCTGTTGGAAAAGGTAAGATAAAATCTCTTATTCATAAAAATAATTCCTGCTTCCTTTTATTCTGAAAGCAGGAATTATAATAAGCATAAAATTAATCCGCTAATTTTATAATTTTTAAAAAAATTAAAATAAGCTGTATGGTTAGTTTTTACAGTTCCATGTGAAGGACGGGATATTCTTTACCTTCTCCATCCAGTTCGGATCTATACAATACACTAAAGCCCAAGTGTTTATAAAAATCCACTGCCTGGCTATTTTGTTCGTTCACATCTACTTTTCTTACCTGTAAATCTGATATTGTGTAGGCCATCAGCTTCTTTCCAATTCCGGTTCCCCGATAATCGTTATGAACAAACAACATTTCAAGATTTCCTTCTGCAACGCCTGCAAAACCTATTAAAATATTGTTCTGTTCAAATCCTACCAGGGTTACATATTGAAAATATACAGGAAGCTGTTTTTTATAATATACAAAGTCTTCCTCTCTAAGAAAATCATGGGTATTCCGTACTGCACTCTCCCAGATCTCCACCAAACGCGGGTAATCTGATATCTTAATTTCTTTGATCATAATTGTAAATTCAGGAGCACAAAGGTGAGAACTTATTGACTAGAAACACTGAACCCAGGTTAAAAAATACGTTTGCGTATTCTGCTCAGTGCCTGTGGAGTGATCCCCAAATAGGAGGCTATATCTTTTAGAGGTATATAATTTAATGTGGTTCCATATTCAGCAATCATTTGGAGGTAATACTGTTCGGAAGAATACTTAATCAGATCGATATTTCTGTTCAGAATTTTATTCAATAAAATGGCCGTTAAATCATCAAAAATTATTTTTAATCTTGGAATAGCTGAATATAATTCGGCGGTTTTCTTTTTGTCTATACGATAAATAACGCTGTCCACAATAGTCTGTACATTAAAGGCTGATTTTTCCTGTAATGTAAATGAAATATTCGACAATGAAAATGTTCCGTTTTTACAAAACCAGAAAGTCTGCTCATCTCCTTTATGATTAATGATCCAGCAACGCAACAGCCCATCAAAAACAAAATAGCTGTACTTTTCTATTTCTCCCTCCTGAATAAGGAAAGTATTTTTTTTCATCAGAATCCGTTCAAAATATTGGTCAAACAGATCAGACTCTTCCCTGCTAAAGGTATGGATGTCTACATTAAATTCTTCAAGTAATTTTTCTAAAAGCATACAATAGAAATTATTTATACATTCAGGTTTTAATCATTCAAAGATACACATTGATTATTGCAGAAAATATCTTTCCGGGATCGTGATCATTATAAAATCATTTGGTTTCTATTTTAACAATTTTCTTTCCCTGCTCGCCCAAATAATGAACAACCAGCTTTTCATACACTTTATAACCATCATCAATATTGGTGAAAATGACAATTCCTTTTCCGGAACCCGGCAATACTATAGCAATGCATCTTGTCCCCTGATCTGCACCGCCATGAGACAAGGCATACTCTCCGTTGCCAAGATCATAGATTTCAAAACCAAGTCCGAAATACTTATTTTCTTTGGTTTTCACCTGCTTTTTTATCATTTCCTGAAATATTTCAGGTTTCAGGTTTTTCCCTTTCATCACGCTGGTCATAAAATTTCCATAATCTTCTACGGTGGTATGCAGATCATCGGCTGCGTTGGCTACTTTATTTTTTTCTATCGGGTAAGCCGTTCCTTTTTCATTATATCCTGTTATAAATCGTGATTCATCAGTTTTCTGATCCCAAATATAGTTGGTATCATTCATTTTAAGAGGTTGAAATATCATTTCTTTCGCCAGCTGATCCAGTGATTTACCAAATTTCTTTTCAAGTGCTTTTCTGAGATATTCAAATCCTTCTCCTGAATATTGATATTTTGTACCGGGATCAAACTGAAAATTCAGTTTTTTGTCAGCATTCATCCATCTCCAGTTTGGGAAACCAGTCTGGTGGCTCAGGATAATTCTGGTTGTCAATTTTTTATGCTTGGGATCGTTGGCGATATCTGGATCTATCCAATAAGAATCAAGAGGCTCATCAAGTTTCCATTTTCCTAAGCTGATCAAACGTAGAGCAACCATTGCAGTAACAGGCTTTGTAAGAGAGGCTACATTAAAAAGAGCATCATGGGGAGCTGAAATTCCTTTTTTAACATCTCCGAAAACTTTTACTTCCTGTAGTTTTCCTCCATTGATGATGCCTAATCCAAGGGTAGGAATATTATTCTCTTTCAGCCAGCTTTCCATTGACTGATCATTATCAAACAGGGTTTCATTATCTGTAGTGTTCTTTGGGTGATGGTTAAAGCTCAGTGAGTTTTTAAGTTTCCATTCTCCATTTTCCAATATCCACAGATGGGTAAATTTGGCTTCTCCGACCAGTTTTTCTGCTTGCTTTTCTATTTTTTCATAAAACTCGTGATCTCCTTTCTGAATGGCAGCATATATTTTCCCTTCTTTGTACATGGGATAAACTTCTGTACTTTTCTCAATAAGGACTCTCTTTAGCTGATACGTTTCCGGAGATTTGCATAAGCCATTTTTAAAATCGGTTATAAATTTATTTTTTTCTGCAAAGCCTCCTTTATCGTGATAAAATTCAAATTTTTCACTTAGAAAACTTTCCATCTTCGGAATATCGCAGGTATTGTAGGCGACTGAAAAAAACAGACTGTCTTTTGACATAATGGTTCGGTAGAGCGAATCTGTTTTGGGTAATTGAGCCTGAATATAATTAGAAAGTAAGGTAAAAAAAAGAAGTGCCAATGAAGCTGTCTTTGTCATGATTAAATTTTTGACAAAGATTATCTTTTCGCCTGTTTCGAAACGAAAAATGAACCCGACAAAAACCCGACAAAGCACCGACAGGTTTTATATCATACTGAAATTCAATTTGAAATACAATTTCTTATTTCTATCAATCTCAGCAGTATTGCGAAGGATAATAAAAATATTAGAGAGTACTATTGCGATCATAAGAATCAAAGTAAACGGTCTTCCGAGCTTTAAAAAGATTCCCAAAATGAATACAATCGGCGCCATCACTGTCCATATCATCTGAACTGAAATAATTTGTTTCACCAGACTATTTCTCTGCTTCATGGCAAACATCAGAATAAGAGGAATGAGAATATTCAATGGTGGCAATAGGGTAAATAATAATGAAGAAAGATTGATGATTTTAACCAGAGAATAATTGATCTCTGGCTGTAAGTACTGTTCTTCCTTTATTTCAGGAGCAGTCTTTACTATTACGTCATCATTTGTCTCGGGAATTACGACAGGATCTTGTAATAGACTTTCTTCGATCTCCAAGGCGTGAGCTAATGCTCTTAAGCTATGTCCTTTAGGTTCTGTACCCGCTTCAATCCGTTGAATCGTTCTTACAGAAATCTTCGATTTTTCTGAAAGTTCTTCCTGAGTCAGATTTTTCTGTTCTCTTACAGCTTTTAGTTTAGACATAACAATGATTGAAGGGAATGTATTCGCAATTAATTTTGACAGCTAATTTACAGTTTTTTAAGAAGTGATGTTTCTTTATCTGAGAGGGAGGAATCGTTTTTAATCCATGAAAGTAAAATCCGGAACAGGTTAAAACTGTCCCAGATTTCGGTGTATAGTCATATAAAGTTTAAATACTGATTATTTTGGTGCAAAACTGAGAATAAAATAACACGTACGAAACCGTAGAAATACGGGTTTTAATTGATCGGGTTCACTTTGGTTTTAAACCTTTCAGGAGGGCTGAGTTGCTATTAACTCAGATCGTTTTTCCCTTTCATCCTAATTCAAACTTCTAGCATCTTCAGTAGTACGCTTATCCAAATAATATTTCTTTTCTCTCATTATTGTAAATTCATTTTCTTTCCAATCTTTAGGGCGTATATATTCATCAAAAATCCTATTCAAGTCTGAGTAACCAAATCCTCTTAAGTATTCATCACGTATCTCGTTAGGTTTTAGAGCTCCATCCTTCTTACCAGGAGTAAAATGCGGACGGTCTATTTTTTCTTCTTTTATTCTTTTATATACTTCTCTATCTATTTCTTCTTTTATTACTCTTTTTAGTGTATCTTCTTCTGTTTCTTCTTTTCTTATTTTATTTCTTCTATTTTTTATTTTATCTTTTCTAACTAGTTCATTTTTCTCTTTTTCATCCATTCCTTCTATTCTCTCAGTAACTTCTTTTATTATCTCCGCTTTTTTATCCTGAAGATATTTACCTGTTCTTGTCGGGAGAACATTCAATAGGATTCGTTGATATCCAATATCCAGTCTTGCCTCTTTAGAAATTCCTTTTTCACCAAGGATTTTATCACGATTATCGTTCCATTTGGCCATTCTTTCACCACCTATACTGCCATATTCTTCCATATATAAGACTTTATAGCCTAACATAGCCATTACTTCGAGGTTTCCACTTCTGAAACCAAGATGTTTTACCTCTTTAAAATGCGTTTCAAAATACTCATACAGCTTAAATTGCCCCATCCGGGTATTCCCACTCCATTTGGACAGTTCATTTGAATTTTCATCATTCCAAAATTCGGTGATATTAAAAACTTTGGAAGTTCCAACCTCAGCATTGATCTCCTCAGCAATTTTGTCAAACTGATGACCTCGTTTCGTCGAATCGTCTTTTTTTCTCCAGCCTTTATCTCTTCTTTCCGTCTGATACCCCTTATCTCCGGTGATCATGATAGCATCATACATATCCACTGCTCTATCTATAATCTGCCTGGTTCCAAAATAGCTGGTATCATGCTCTATATGAATATCTCCATTCTTACCACTGAACCGTGACCATAATATCAGTAAACGATTTCCACGGGTAGGTATACCCTTTTCTATCAACCATTTTTTTATAGCGTCATTTTCTTCATTATTACTATTGACCTTCCATGCATTTCTTACCTCCTCCCGCATTTTTTTTGTGAAATTTTCAGCAACATAATCCGTCCCATAGCCAAGAGACACTTCTTCTTTTGGAATTTCTTTTTGTTCTCGAAGCTTACAAATTGCTTTTTTTAATTCTTGATTATTCCCTCTTAATCTACTTACTTCCGCCACATGTATTCTGTAGTCAGCAATTTCCGACTCTTCATAAAACTTTTTAATAGAATCCGCTTTGTCTGTCGGATCTTTGCAATTCTCATTACCTTTTGTAATGATTACATGAAGCTTATCATCATCCACTAAAGCAGCGGCAATTGCAAACATATCTCCTGTTGCATATCCCGGCTGAATGAGTACTTTAGGTTTTGTACTTGTTTCCATTATTGATTATTAAATAGGTTATCAGACAAATTTCAAGGTAAAGTTCCTACCGGATTAGAGGGAATGTACCCATCTTTAGAAATTCAGGGTTTACTCTTAGCATGGATGATCACAGTATATATAAATAGTAGTTTAAGACTTCTATTAAGATCACTATTCATTATAAATACACTTCATTTTCCAATATAAAAATCACTTATAGGAGAATACCCTTATTTTTAAAAAATCCGTTTTTTCCCTTAATGAAGATTTATTTTTATTAATGAAATTTGTATCAGACAAAAGAGGTCAGCAATCTCATCATCAATCTTTAACGGATACCGTACGAAAGTTGATCGAAGAGAAAGCGTCTTAAAAAAAGACAAAAATTAAAAAAGTAATAACCAATTAAACCCAAAATATGGCAGAAACCGTAAACAACCAGACGACAGATGCAGTAACGCAGACCAATGTTACCGTGCTCGGTGAATCTCCTGCACAGGCTATGAGTATGCTTTACCAGATGGCCACCCACGCCAGTGGAATTTCCATTCAGAATTCGGTAACCAATCAGCAGAACCTCAATCAGCTCAACCCAGCCATTGTTGCTGACGCCATTAAAATTTTAAAAGGATAATAAAACCTTACCATCATGAATGAACTTAACAGTGAAACCCCACAGCCACAGGCAGCAGAAGCCACCACTCCGGCGGAAAAAGCTGTAGTATTTGTGAACAGTGAGGTATTGGCACCACCTCAAGGTTCTCCGATGACCGGAGTAACGAAAGTAATGATTGAACAGTCTACAGGAATGATGGTTCAGGATTTACAGTCTTTTTTAAAAGGATTTGAACAGGTAGGCCTTATCGCATTGAGCAGACTTGCTAATAATTTACTGACCTATGGAACCACCTTCGGGCCGGCGCCAGGCAGTAAAGAGGCATCTACCCACCCAACGGAACTGTTTCAGGGCCAAGATGCAGGAAAAGGAAATGAAATGATGAAAGACTTATTTAAAATGGTAAGTGATTATGCGGAGGTAAAAGCTAAAGTTTCCAATACTATTTATAATGTCAACACGCTTCCTGTTTCTGCTAAAACCCATTCTTCTCCCACTTCTTATACTGAAATTTCTAACGGAACTGAGGAGAGCGAAAAAAAAAACGAATAGCAGATCCGGGTCAGGAAGAAGCCTCATTAGAGAAAGAAAATATGAGAAAAAACTTTATCACGGCTAATTATGAGGGGAAATTGGTATTGAAGTCAGTAAAACTGACACAGCCACTTATCAAACCAGAAATTAAAGAAGCAGTAATTACTTCAGAAAAATCTGAAGAGCATCCAGAGAAAAAAACAATAATAACTCAACTCATTAACAAACTCAAAAACAATAAGACATGAATTATTCCTCAGTAACCAAACCCGCCAAGATTTTAAATCTGCGCAGTCTAAATGAACTTAATGAAGGTCTTTTCCTTACGAAAAGCACAGATACCCTTTACCTGGACACGAAAAGTACAGAACCTAAAAGGAGTGAACATAATAAGGACCGTTTTGTATTTAATCTTCAAACCTCTGATATCAATATACAGCCTTCAATAAGAATGTGCAACTGTATTGGTAAAAATGGTAAGAGGTATACGAATTATCAATGCTTTGTAGTGGAACCCAAAGACAGAGCCACCGGAATTGTCATCATCATGATTAAACTTGATGATCCCAAAGTATTCTATTGCAATGTGAGAATTTTACCCCTCGCCACTTTAAGTGATGTTGCTTCTCCTGATCATGATTCAAAGTTTCTTACAGTGAACCTGGAAAAATCAAAATGGACCCTAAAAACAGATCTCACCATTATACCATCAGATACAGGAGAGGCATTGTACGCTGTGCACGATGTAGATGTTGCAGCAATTTCCGACCTGATTACTCAGGATGAAATGGTAGAATTAAAAAGGGAATTAGAGTTTCAGGTGTCTAAACTGATTGCTCATTATTTTCAGGAAATTTTAAGCATTATTGAGAATGAGCCACCGGCCAATCATCCCAATCTTCGTGTAATTCCGGATGACTATATCTTAACCCTTCCTAATGGGCAATTAAAAGAAATGCTCTCTGCCAGTACTATCTCAGCCTGTGTTGCTCTGGAAGCTGTAGGATATAATGTCGTTAAAGATCTCAACCGGGACTGGAGAGCTGCGTCAGCATTCATCAGTTATTTAATATAATTATAAAAGACAACACTTATGAACAGAAAAACTCCTGTAAAGCAACCACCCAATGCGGTGACAGAACCTGAAATGATTCAGGAAGAGATTATGCCTTTTGTTCTAAGGCATGAAGATCAAATTGTGAATTATATCAAAGAAAAAGCAATTAAAGAGACCATGAAATCACTGGCTCCTTTATTGGAAAAACTGGAAGAAGCCGTTAAACAGCAAGAAGCGGCTCCTGTTCCGGCAGCAACAACTCCGGCTGAAGTTCCTTCTATGAATTATGAAGAGCAATTGAAAAAACTTCAGGAAGCTTCAACAGCAAAGTTAAGACAGAAGGAAATCAAAATCGTTGACAGGATGAATAAGCTGAATGCAAGATTTGGTAATATCCGTCCATAAATTATCAAACACCAATAGTTATTATGAACGAAATCAATACAATAATCACAGGAATGTCTACTGCTGTGCCACAGGCTATTTCTACCCAGGTAAGTGCACATTCTACAGGATTAATGCAGATCAACTCCGTATTAAATCAGCAAAGGGACTCAATGATGGCAATGACCAATTATGTCATAGGAATGAAAAAAATGAGTTCCGGAAAACTGAAATACAGAGAATTGGGAATGTTTAAAAAAGGAAGATTTTAATCCCTATTATTCAATATTTACGGATGCGGTTTTAGTTTCCTGTAAAAGTAAGGTCCGATGCTATCCATATATACAGTCAGGTCAACGTTTATTTTTTTTGCATCGCCTTCCCATGCTGTCAATACTCAAAAGCAATCATTCAGAATACATTTTCCGCCCAAAGGAATCCTATATTGCCAGCAGATATATTACAGGAATTCATTTTTAAGACAGATATTAAAAATGACAGCCGCATCCTCTTTTCAACATCATTCTTTTGTTTGTTGAACTTAAAAAGATATGCTTTAAACCTGCACAGATTGTACAGATAAGGGTTCCAACCATTGTAATAAGAATCACCCTTTAGATCTAATCATCCATTACCAGTCTATATCAATGCTTTTGAAATCTATTTCATCTGTGGAATCTGTTGTGGGTTTAAAAATATAATACAAACTAGTTTACCTCAATAATTATTAACCGAGATCACATCTCAAAAAAAAACAATTACAACTATGGCAACAGTCAATGAACAAATCACAGACGCAGTAACGCAGTCCAACGTAAAAGTAATAGGAGAATCTCCTGCAATGGCTTTAAGCAATGTCTATCAATCTGCAGCACATTCTACCGGTATTATGTTTGAAAATGCGGTAACCAATCAGAACCAACAGAATATTTTAGGTCAGGCAGCAACCACTCAGGGAATTCTGCAGATCTACAGTCTGGATACGGTAGCTGATGCGGTTTCGATTGCTAAAATCCTAAGACCTTAATCTTTTTGATAAAACTTATTCTCTCAACCGGAAACTCCGGTTGTTTTTAACCCATAAACAATAATCATTATGCCACCAGTAAACGGACAAATCACCGATGCAGTAACACAGTCTAACGTAAAAGTAGTAGCAGAATCTCCTGCTGTAGCTTTAAGTAACGTGTATCAAACCGCTGCGCATTCTACAGGAATTATGTTTGAAAATGCTATCAATGCTCAAAATCAGCATAATATCTTAACCCAGGCTGCGACAACACAGGGTGTTACTCAGATTTACAGCAAAGATACCATTGCAGATGCAATCTCTATTGCCAGAATCCTTACCCCTTAATCTTTTTTGCAATAAGCAGAATCTCATTTCAACAACCGGAAAATCCGGCTGTTTTTAAACTCAAATAAACAATAATCATTATGGCTAACGAAAAAGCTGGAACAACAGTAAACGAACAAATCACAGATGCAGTAACACAGTCTAACGTAAAAGTAGTAGCAGAATCTCCTGCTGTAGCTTTAAGTAACGTGTATCAAACCGCTGCGCATTCTACAGGAATTATGTTTGAAAATGCAGTGAATGCACAAAATCAACAGAATATTCTTACGCAGGCTGCGACTACACAAGGGGTATCTCAGATCTACAGCCTGGATACCATTGCAGATGCGGTATCTATTGCTAAAGTCCTTAATCCGTAATTCATTTTTGCGATAAGCAGAACAGCATTATCCGAACAGCCGGAAAATCCGGTTGTTTTTAAATCCAAATAAACAATAATCATTATGGCTAACGAAAAAGCTGGAACAACAGTAAACGAACAAATCACAGATGCAGTAACGCAGTCTAACGTAAAAGTAGTAGCAGAATCTCCTGCTGTAGCTTTAAGTAACGTGTATCAAACCGCTGCGCATTCTACAGGAATCATGTTTGAAAATGCAGTGAATGCACAAAATCAACAGAATATTCTTACGCAGGCTGCAACAACACAGGGAATTTCTCAGATCTACAGCCTGGATACCATTGCAGATGCGGTGTCAATGGCTAAGATCCTTAATCCGTAATTCATTTTCGCAATACGCAGAACAGCATTATCCGAACAGCCGGAAAATCCGGCTGTTTTTAAATCCAAATAAACAATAATCATCATGGCTAACGAAAAAGCTGGAACAACAGTAAACGAACAAATCACAGACGCAGTAACGCAGTCTAACGTAAAAGTGGTAGCAGAATCTCCTGCAATGGCATTAAGCAACGTGTATCAAACCGCTGCGCATTCTACAGGAATCATGTTTGAAAATGCGGTGAATTCTCAGAACCAACAGAATATAGTTACTCAGGCAGCTACCACTCAGGGAATTTCTCAGATCTACAGTCTGGATACTATTGCAGATGCAGTATCAATGGCTAAGATCCTTAATCCATAATTCATTTTTGCAATAAGCAGAACATCATTATCTGAACAACCGGAAAATCCGGTTGTTTTTAACCCCAATAAACAATCATTATTATGGCTAACGAAAAAACTGGAACAACAGTAAACGAACAAATCACAGACGCAGTAACGCAGTCTAACGTAAAAGTAGTAGCAGAATCTCCTGCAATGGCTTTAAGCAACGTATATCAATCTGCGGCACATTCTACAGGTATTATGTTTGAGAATGCAGTAACGGCCCAAAACCAGCAAAACATTTTAGGTCAGGCGGCCACTACGCAGGGTGTAATACAGATCTACAGTCTGGATACCATTGCAGATGCAGTTTCTATTGCTAAAGTATTAAATCCTTAATTATAGTGTATTTTTTAGATTTCTTGTGATCAGGGAGTACATCAGTGTACTCCCTGATTCTTTATGATTATTTATCAAACAGTACTATTTCGTTGGCATCAATGATGGTATTCTGTACAGCATAGATAACCAATCCCGCCATATTCTTCACTCCTGTTTTAATCATGAGATTGGTTTTATGAGTTTCTACCGTCTTGGGAGATATGAACAATGAATCTGCAATTTCTTTTGTGCTGAGCTGTTGACACACCAATCGCAAAACATCAACTTCTCTGTCCGTCAGTTCATTTTTTGAAAAAGCATGAAACTCAGGAAGTTTATTGGAAAACTGGTTTCGCATGACATCAATCTGTTCATTGGAAAAATAATGTCCTGTATTGTAAACGGTATTGATAACAGTTAGCAGCTCTTCCAGCTCAATTTCTTTAGATAAAAAGGCATGAGCTCCCATTTTGAGCATCTGCCCCATGAAAGAACGCCTGTAGAAACTGGAAAGCACTATAATTTTCGTGTCGCTCTCTTTTTTTGACAAAGCTGTCATCACTTCAATACCATCTCCGTTCGCCATCCTTAAATCGAGGATCAGAATATCCGGAGATCCTGCTTCTTCATTAAGAAACTGATGACCACCGGTGGATGTATGCACCACCTGATAATTCCCGTTGTTTTCGATATAATTTTTTAAAAGCTGTACAAACAGCAGATCATCATCTACAATGCCGATCTTAATTTTTGAATGTTCCATGTTTATTTTATTGTATTTCCATACAGGCTATAAATTTAGTCCCTTTCTCAGGCTGTGTTTTAAGTTTATAAATGGCTTTGATTTTCTGTGCCCGTGACTGAATATTCCTCAATCCAATACCTCCTGACCGATTTTCTATGATAAAACCTCTTCCATTGTCTTCGATAGTCAGCATAAGATAATTCAGAGATATTCTCAATGATACGTCAATCCTGGTTGCTTCAGCGTGTTTCAGAATATTGGTAATGAGCTCCTGAACAATTCTGAAAAGATTTAATTTTACCGGATTACTGATAGGCATTCCTATCGTAATAGAACGGAAAATCACTTCTACATTTTTATTGACCTGTTCAAGATAGTCTGCAAGTAAATCTGTGAGATCAATCTCATTAAGATCTGGTGGAGTAAGATTGTGTGACAGCTCACGAATGAGCTGCATGGATCTTTTTAAATCCCGGTTGAGTTCCTCTGGTTTTTTATCATGAAGATTCAAGCGGATAAGGTTCAGCTGTGAAATAATATTATCATGAAGTTCTTCAGCCAGACGCTCCCTGTCCTGTTCCTGCAGAAGCAATATATTCTCTCTGTATTCTTTTTGAGTATTACGAACCATCTGAGAAACTTTTTTCTTGTTTCTTTTTATACTTTTCAAATAGTTAATAACCAATAATGTAATTAATAACGTTGTTAAAAAGAATAGTCCAATACCGATCCATATCCATATAACTATCTGATCCTGATTCTCCCAACGCCACATCCCAGATTAATAAAAGCAATATAAAAAGACAATAACAGAACGCCTCTAAAAAGCCAGATGGGCGCTACCCAATTCAGGTGGTTACTGATTAAAAAATGAAAAGCTGTGGAGATAAGACATTCGACAGAAAAAAATAAAAAAACAATGACATTAACAATGAACATATTCTTTTCTGCACGTCCTTCTCTGATGATCTTCATAAAATAAGAAGCCGCATAGCTGCAGATAATGATACTGGTGATAATATTGGAATAAAAAGTAACCAGCAGATCATTTTGTACAGGCATCATATTTCCCACCAAAACCAATCCTGCATAACAATAAATAATCCATCTTACTTCACGGGAAAGCTGAATATAATAATGGTTATAGATCACTGTAAGAATCATTAAACCAAAAAACTGACTCAACGCATAATTATAGGTATTGAGGGTATTAAACTTCAGCATCCGGTCAATCAGGTCCGTCAGCTCAAGGACCAATTCTCCAGACAGAAGTATAATCACAGGAAGTTTGGTTTTTACCCCTTCTTTTACCAATACAAACAATCCTGCCAGTAAGACCAGATTAATAATAATTTGCAGATACAGGGACAGATAATTATACGAAAACACTACTGCTTTGCTTCAAAAGTTGATAATCACTGAGAGTATCAACGGTAAACGGAGGTCTTGGAGTAGAATAATTTTCCGCAGTTTCGCTCATATGATCAACAGCAAGGCTTTTTACGGTAATAATCTCTATATGATAAGGAAATTCTGAGTTTTTCTTTTCCAGATCATCGGTAAGTCCAAAAAAGCTGGTGCAGGTCTGCTCATCTGCTATTCCCATTCTTTCGTAATCTGAAAAAGGAATTGAGATCAACTGGAAAAAATCCGCTTCTTTCTGAGACTGCAGCCAGGCTGTTCCGAACATATTCCATCTGAAATTACGGTTAATAGCAGATTCGGCGGTAATGGGAGGAAGATTTACTACAATCTCATTGTTGCTTTCCATCTTTGATTCTGTAAAATCACGTAAAAAATCCTTAATGATAATATTGCTGAAATCAGCATCTTTATCACTTTTAGAATCAATCAGAAAAAATTTCAGCTGTTTCTCATGAATACCTATGTAAGCATGAATTCTTTTCAGCTCTTCCTTTTCAAGATGTGTTGCCCATTGCGCAATCTCCTTTCCTGAAACACTGAAATGAGTTCCCTGATTTAAGTAATTCAAAATTTCTGCTCCATTCGCCCCATTTTCGATAGTATAGGGATCGATAAGATTTTTCCAGTTTCTGAGAGCCTCAAAGATGTTTTCCGTTGTCATGGTTATAAATATTTGTGAATGATAATTATTTTATGTGTTGAAATTTACAAAAAAAATGGAGTTATATTTATTTTTAAATCACATTTGAGTGTAAAATAAAGTGTATTTGAATAAAATTAATTATTCTTTTCTTTTTTTATAAAATCAGATCAGAAAGAGCACATATCTTTGTTCTGAAAAATCTGGTGTAAAACATACTGACTTATGATTCCATTTCAAGATCTCCCATTTTTTATAGTGGCGGCCTTTATACTGGCTATAAGCCCGGGTCCCAATATGATTTATTTAATCTCAAAATCGATCACTCAAGGAAAGAAATCAGAACTTATCTCATTAACTGCTGTTATCTGTGGTTTAATGTTTCAAATCATTATGGTTTCTTTTTGACTTACAGCTGTCTTGCGGACAGTGCCCATTTGCGTATACAGTACTTAAAACAGCAGGTATAGTTTACCTTTTATATTTAGCCTATCAAGCCATTAAACCCAAAAGCAAAAACATTTTTGAAGTAGATCACATTTCACTTCATGGGTATTATTTCTAAAAGAGACTATTTTAAGCTAATATTTCATTATTTTTGCATCCGAAAATTTCGTCCGGAAGATCTGTTTAAATACAGTAAGGATCTCTAATCATTTCCTGTTTATTTCTGACATGGTATATTTTCATCTTTACACCGGACATTCAATAAAAAAACATACAATAACCATTTTAATGAAAAATCTTATTTCTTTTTTGACCCTTTTAATATTCGTTCAGGGCTATACACAGACCAAACAATGGACCAACGGTACTTTCATCAATCAGGGATATTATGCTTCCTGCTTTGGAAATAAAGTAGACAGCAACGGAAATGTTTATATGCTGTATGATACCACCCCTGACCGTTTTACCCAGGAGACGATGTATCTTGAAAAGTATCTGCCCAATGGATACAGAGATCTCAACTTCGGAACCAACGGCGTCTTGAATGTAGCTCAGGCTATAGGGCATCCTACCACTTCTTCAATACCTCTACGGACATTTGAAGTAACAGACAGTGGTAAAGTACTTCTGTGTGTGGGTTCACGTGATGGTCTTAGTCCAAGTCTTATTTCTATTTTACCTGACGGAACATTGGATCAGAGTTTTGGTGTAGGTGGTTTCAAAAAGATTTTTACTGATCCTTCAAAATATTCAAGTCATAGTGGTTTTGCCTATATGGTTAAGAGTAATGAAAAATATTTTATTGCCCATTCTTATACCTCTCCTCAGAATGCAGGTAAATCTGTGATCGGATGTTTCGACGAATTGGGAAATCCTATAACAACTATGTTTAATCAGGGAGAATATGATGTTGATTATGGCAGTACTTATAATTCTTCATTTGCTTCAGAGCTTATATTAACCGGTCCTTACTTATATTTCCTTGGTACAGGTTATCAGGGCAATACATCTACCTCAATTCTGAAGAGAATGGATCTTGTTTCAGGAGCTATAGATAATACTTATCCTAACAATGCCCATATTGGTTTTGTAGGCACTAATACTCACATTCAGCCCGATGGTAAGATCATCACGGCTTATTCCAGGACTGTAAGCGGATCAATAACTGAATTAAATGTTACAAGATACCTTCAAAACGGAACTATTGATACTTCCTTTGGAAACAATGGGATAAAAAATATTAACTACCCTTGGATTAGTATTAATTTCAAGAGTATCAACACCCGTCCAAACGGAGATATTCTGATAGGTATTTATTATGTAAGTACCGCCAGTTCAGGAGGAAAACAGGACGCTTTTATTAATTTAAAAAGTAATGGTCAGCTTGATAGCAGTTTTGGGGGTAACATTCCCAATAACGGGGTTCCTTTGGCTGGATTTTTTGGCATAAACAGTGTCTATGGAGGTCCTTCAAAAGTTACTTTAAAAGATAATTACTGTGTTGTCTCCAGTCGAGCTGAATATGGTGCTTATATTGCAACTTCCCGTGTCAATTTTAGTTCCTCAACGTTGGCTACACAAGAGACTTATCACCCCAGCCCGATTAGATTTTATCCAAATCCGGTACAATCTCATGGGACTATTATGATGAATAATCATCATGAAACAAGTTTTAACCTCACAGATGCAAGTGGTAAGCTTCTCATTAAAGATCAGGTTTTCCGAAATACTACCCAGGTTGATTTTTCAGATCTGACTAAGGGGGTATATTTCTTAAATATCAGGCAGGCAGGAAAGCAAACCTCACAAAAGGTTATCAAAGAATAATTTAAAATCTCCGGTATTCACCGGAGATTTTTTTGTTCAGAATTAAAACCATTAAAGCATATTTCACATAATATTGTAGCTTTGTAAAACCAGTTTCAAAAAAGATGAAGCATACAATTCCTACCTATGATCTAAGTGATATTTCCAAGTATCGTTTTCACGTTAAGAGAATGGATCTGCGTACGGCAGATAAAGAAGATATTCTTCTGGATAAAGGAATACATCGTGACAGTCACTATATTTTTACCTGTATGGAAAGCGGCCACGTCAAAATGATGGTAGACTTCAACAATATAGAAGCGCAGGATTCTACAATTTTCTGCGTACTGCCCGGACAGGTACATCAGGGATTTTTAATGAAGGATGTCAATGGCTGGTTTGTTGCTGTAAAATCTGATCTAGTTCCTGATGCTGTACGTTCTGTTTTTGAAGAATCTCTGGAAGAAATATATCCGTTGAGCATTGATAAAAACTGGGTTGAAAAAATCTGCACTGCAGCCAGTATGCTTCATGATGCCTATACAGATGAAATGCTGGCTTCTAAAGAAGGCTTTTTGGTCATTCAGTCATTACTCCATGCTTTTCTAGGAATGTTTGCCCTGGTATATTCTCAGAAAAACATCTCCCAGACTCGCTATGAAAGCCGTTCTTTCCAATTGTCAAGAGCATTCAGAATCTCGGTAAGAAAACATTTCAGAACCCTGAAAAGTCCATCAGAATATGCAGAAACTTTAAATATCACAAGAGGTTACCTTACGGAGGTTATTCGGGAAATAACAGGAAAGCCTGCACAACATTGGATTCATCAGGAAATATTAATAGAAGCCAAGCGATTGCTAGCCTTTACAAACCTTACGGTAAAAGAAATCGCTTATGAGCTGGGGTATAGTGATCATACTTATTTTACGCGTTTGTTTTCAAAGCTTGAAAATAAATCCCCTTCGGAATTTCGAATGCAAAATAAAAAATAGAATACAATCCACGAATAGTCCAACAAATTCCCCGATACCGCTATGGCACTATTTCAATTTTGAAGCTTCCTTTGCAATAAAATTATTTATGCCAAGTTTACCAAAATGGATCAATGACACGGTTGAAAATGTCTGGTCTTCAAAATTCAAAGACTGTACCGTTACCTCTATAGAAAATATTACCCACGATCTACGCCGCATCCGTTTTGCTGCAGATTTGTCGGATGCCCTATACGAACCGGCATATGCTATAGGAATAAGGGTTAACGACCGTGATTTCCGTAATTATTCTCCTTTTAATTTTAATAAAAAAGCAGGAACTTTTGATGTACTGTTTCACCTTCATGATACGGCAGCTGCGGGAAGTAATTTTATCGCTCAGTTATCGGTTGGAAGTACAGTAAAGGTATTACTGCCAAGGGGAAAACGTTTCTATGAGCAACAGGCAAAAATTCACTTTTCTATCGGAGATGAAACGTCTCTGGGGAGTTCTCTTTCCATCAAGGAAGCTGTAGACCAGAATCAGGGTACTTTTATATGTCTTCATGAACTGGAGGAGATTCTTGCTCTGGAAACTTTAAATTTATATGGCTATCACAGTCCTAAAAACAATACTATGAGAATGATAGAAGCCTTAAACGATTTCCTGAATGAAGAAAATGAAGCCATTCATAACGATGAAGCAGTTTTCTATCTTACAGGGAATGGTGAACGGATGTCTCTCTTCAGAAAATTTCTGAAAGCAAGAGGTGTTTCTCCGAAATGCATAAAATCACAGGCGTACTGGATTGAGGGGAAAAGAGGATTATAGAATAAAGATAGGAATACAGAGGAAGGAAACCATTTGATCCTCCCTCCTACTTCCTATCTCTATTTCTGTCTCTGTCCAAGTTTTCTCACTTTTTCCAGCCATTTATTCCTCTGTTTTTCATCAGAAGTTTTAATGATTCCGATATAAGTTACCTTTACAGGTTTTATTCCGCAAAATTCCAGGATCGATTTTTTCAACTGATTAACACTTGGTCTTCCATACATAAGGCGGTAATACCATCCTGGCTGATCTAAAGTGGTAATGATATGCGCCGTTTTTCCTTTCAAAAGCTTGTCCCACCACAATGAATCTTTTCTGTATTTATAAGCGAAACCAGGCAAAAAAAGACGATCGACAAAACCTTTGGTTATGGCAGGTAGCCCTCCCCACCATACAGGATGTACCCAAACGAGATGATCTGCCCACTGAATGACTTTCTGGGCGTTGATCAGGTCAGGTTCCAGTTCCATTATTTTTTGATATCCAAATTCAAGATTAGGGTTGAAGGTAAGATCTGCCATAACAATTTCCCTGATTTCTGCTCCCGATTCTAAAGCTCCCTTTTTATAAGCTTCTGCAATCCCAAAGTTGAAAGATTCTTTATGAGGATGTCCATTAATGATTGCTATTTTTTTCATGGTGTCACTTTAATATTGATCGTTTCGTAGGCATTCAACTGCGCCATTAAAGAGAGTGGTTCATGCAGCTGGTGGCTGAAATAAACTTTGTTTTCATGAGGATTTCTCATTAATTCTTCTGCGTGTATCACTGCCGATAAAGCGGTAAGTTCCGCCTGACCTTTGGTACTCTGCAGACTGAGTTTTTTAGATCCCGACTGATCTTTTACTACGATTTCAAAAACAGACTGATCTCCATTTCCACTGGAACCAAAAATCATTTTTCTCTCTTTTAATGATAAAATACTGAAAATCCTCAAATACTGAAAACTCCCCAGCAGCCAGGTAATAAACTTTGAGTTATACGTCATTTTTACACCTACATTCGGGATCCTCTCAATTTGATTGAGAATATAAAGATCCGGAACATCAAAGTTGTAAGCCTGTCTCTTTCCTATTCCAAAGGAAAAATCAAAAGTTTCTGTATTTAAGAAATGCCTGATGGAAACCGGTTGGTCATTTTGATAACGGTGAAAAGGAACAGCCACATTTTCTGCCATAAAATGCGCAGAACTCTCCCCTGCTAAATCTTTTACAGAATAATATACAAAAAGGCCTGTTTCTTTAATATGTGCCCCATCGTTTGAAATGGCATTCACCAGTCCCGGCACAATACCTCCCATCCATCCAGAGCTGAAAACAACCCGGCTGTTAATTTCTGCTTTTTCGGCAATTGTATATGCTTTTACCAATGCTGGAGTGGGTTTTGTGATATCAAGATAGTCGATTTTGTGTTTAATAGCAAAACGAAGAATATGATCTTCTCTATCATTAACAGAAAGAATAATAAGGTGTATTTTTCTATCGGTAATGGCTTTAAAAGTATCAGGATCGGTGACATCAATTTTTAAATCGTTATCTGTTTTTCCTCCTTTTCTTCCGCCGATAAAAACCGAAATATGAGGATTTCTGGCTTGTAAAATGCGGGAAATTGTTCTCCCTACCAAACCGTTTCCGCCAATAATCAGAATATTGTGTTTCATATATTTTTTTTACAAAAGTATAGAGCTACAAATCCTGAGGGCAGGACAAATGTCTAAAAAGTAATTTCTTTCCTGATTCTGCTGAGATGTCTTTGGGTAATTCCTAAATAAGAAGCCAAGTATTGTAATGGAATATTACGGATATAATCGGGATAATTCTTCAAAAGAGTATTATATCTCTGAGCGGCACTGTCTCTCTGAAGCTGGAAGAATCGGGTTTCCAGCTCAAGATATTCCTGTTCTGCAATCATCTTTAAGAAACGGGTCCAGTTTAGGCTGTCCTGAGTCAGCTGATCTACGGCTTCCTTTCGAAGAATCATGAGTTCAGCATCATGAATGGCCTGCATATTTTCTTTACTGGGAGATCCTGAAATAAACGAAGAGTAGGCAGCAATCATTTGATTGGGGAATCTAAAACAATACGTCATATCTTTTCCTTTATCAGAAATATAAAAGGAACGGAAGATTCCCGATTTTATAAAGGCAACTTCTTTACACCGTTCGCCTTCCTGTATGAAATAATCATTTTTATTTATTTTTCTAAGTTCAAATAGTTGTAGAAAAGCTTCAATTTCGTCTTCTGAAAAAAGGTTAAAGCTTCTAAAATAGTCGTGTTCCATGAAATCGAATTACATGCAGCGAAAATAAATAAAAAAAAATCATCTCTGGACGAGATGATTACCGCTTTGAATTTACTAAGTTATATATGAAGATATGAATGATTTTGTGTTGGTACAAAGATAAGTACAGTCTGCCGGCAAAGCCTCAGGGGAATCCCCATAAGTGTATCCGTAAAAATACGGTAGTGTACATAAAAAAGCCCTGCAAGTGATACTTACAGGACTTTATAGTTTATCTAACAATTATTTTGTTGAATGTTTAAAGTACAATAATTAAAAACAGATAATCAATCTGCTTCTCTTTATCGACTTTCTTTTCTATTAAAGCGGGCTTACCAGTTGTAAGAACCATTCTTTAACTTCTCCTTCCAGGTAAGGAGCTATTTTTTCCTCGCAAGTTCTATGATAATTGTTTAACCATGCGATTTCTGTTTCCGATAGAATCTCCTTCACAACAGTATCTTTAAAGAATGGGCAGAATGTAAGGGTTTCAAATTCATAGAATGTTCCATGGATTGTTTTTTCTGCTTCTTTTACAGCAATTAGGTTCTCATGACGGATTCCGTACTGCCCTTCAAGGTAATACCCAGGTTCGTTGGAGCATACCATTCCTGGAAGAAGATCCTGAGGATTCATATCTTTTCTGATGTTTTGCGGCCCTTCGTGAACATTCATGAAGCTTCCTACTCCATGTCCTGTTCCGTGGTTGAAGTCTTTGCCTTCCATCCATAAAGGAAGTCTTGCGATCGCATCTAAATGTACCCCTTTGGTTCCTTTAGGGAATTTAACCATGGATAAACGGATCAGCCCCTGCAATACCAAGGTAGAGTTTCTTTTGAACTCTTCAGAAGGAGTACCTAATGCAAAAGTTCTTGTAATATCTGTAGTTCCCTCCAAATACTGACCTCCCGAATCTACCAAGATGGTCGCTTCATTGGTAACCTCTTTGCTTCCTTCTTCTTTGGCAGAATAGTGCATAATGGCTCCATTATCTTTATATCCAATGATAGAACCGAAACTTTCGCCCACGAAATTTTCACCTTCTGCACGGAAACCTCTCAGCTTTTCACCGATCGAATATTCGTTCATGGCTTCTTTTCCTGCATTGTGAGTTAGCCAGTAAAGGAATTTCACCATGGCAACACCATCTCTTACCATTACCGTTCTAAAACCTTCAAGTTCAGCTTCATTTTTCTGGGCTTTCATCAGATTTCCCGGTACCGGAGCTTTGATAAACTGATTATCTGCTTTTAAAGTTTCAAAAATCTGTTGATTGCTATTGGGAGAAACCAATACTTTCTCATTTTTAAAAGCGTTCAGGTAATTGTAGAATTCTTCGTACGGCATCATTTTCACGAAAGAATCATCCATTTGCTTTCTGGCTTCCACCTGCAGTTTTTCCAGTCCTGTAAACAGAACAGCATCATTTTTAGTGATTACGATATATCCTAAAAATACAGGGTTACAGTCTACATCACTTCCTCTCAGATTGGAAGTCCATGCTACATCATCCAAACTTGAAATAATATGAACCGTAGCTTGCTGTTCTTCCATTTTCTGACGTATTGCAGCAATTTTATCTGCCACAGATTTACCTGCTCTTTCTACAGGGTGTACGTAGATAGGATTAGCTGAGGGAGTTCCTCTTTCTTTCCAGACTTCTTTTAAAAGTGGAAAATCTATAAGGGTAATATTTTTGGAGTTTAATTTTTGAGAAAGCAGCTCCCAGTTAGCATTAGAAGCGGCTAAAGCATTTACAGCCACTTTGCCACCGGTAGGAATCTCAGAAATAATCCAATCGATATAATTGGGGGTTCCTTCCATTCCGTCTTTGAAAAGATCAATTCCTGATCCTTCCAGTTCGATAGCAGCCTGGGTAAAGTATCTTCCGTCTGTCCAAAGTCCGGCTTTATTTTTGGTAACTACCACAAAACCAGCTGAACCCAAGAATCCGGACAGCCATGCTCTTTCCTGCCATTCTTCAGGAAGGTACTCACTCATATGCGGATCTGCAGAATATACTATAAATGCATCAACATTATTTTTCTGCATTTCTTCGCGAAGTGCAGCAACTTTTTCCTTTGAAGTCATTTTTTTCTTTTTTAAACACCGAAAGTTACGAAAAATTTGATGTCCACAGATGAAATAAAGGCCCTATTTTTCAATATAAATACGATTAATGTTAATACGATCTCCATTATACTGAAATCCTTCTGATATATACGATTCTACATCTGACAGAAGGTTTACCCACCAATTTCTTTAAAAAACAAGCTGCGAAAAACGTAAAATATTAAAATAAAACTAAAATACTCTTATCTCCAATACAACCCCATAAAACAGCTTTTAAAAACACTTAAAATATACCACAAATGAGATTTTATTATCAAAATAATAAAAATTGGAAAGGTTATTGCTGTATTTTTACAGTATGAAACAACAGAATTACAAAAATCACAGGAAATTTTATCCACCTCATCACTTCATCTATCTTCCTTTATTAATTGTACTGGAGATATTCGGAATCTATAAAATTGGAAATGATCCCGAGCAAAAGCTAACCTGGATACTTTTTTCTATTGTCATTTTTCTGCTATTTTATCTGGCATTTATGACAAGACAACATTATGCATTGGGACTTCAAAACCGTATGATCATTCTTGAATTTAAACAGCGGTATTTTGAAATTTTCAATATTAGATCTGATGAAACTGCTGAGAAATTAAGATTTGACCAGATTGCGGCATTAAGATTTACCTATGATGATGAATTCAAAGAACTTTTGTACAGAGCTCTTCATGAGAATATTTCAGGGGACGAAATTAAAAGATCCATCAAAAACTGGAGAGCAGACCGACTTAGAGTATAACAACCAATCAAAAAACATCAAGCTATGAAAAAATGGAGCTTTTACAGTATTACGATATTCAGTTTATTAACATTAACAAGCTGCGAAGCAGTAGGAACAATTTTTAAAGCAGGAATGTGGTGGGGAATCTTCTTAGTCTGTGTAATTGTAGTGATTCTTTTACTGATTTTTTCGAAGGGTAAAAACTCTTAACCATGTCTTATGGAGAAGAATACAGAGGTAGAGATCATTTCTCATTTAAAACCTGCGAAAATTGTTAAAATTATGAAAGATCCCGAGGCTTCTGCAAAGGCGGTACATCTTGTATATACCACCGATGCGGAAACGCCCGGTATCATTCGTAAGAAAAACGGCAAGAAGTATTCTTATTATAAAGACGGAGAAAAAATAAAGGACAAAGAAGAAATTTCAAGAATCAATAAACTGGTTATTCCTCCAGCCTGGGAAAATGTATGGATCTGTGCATTGGAAAATGGTCATCTTCAGGCCACAGGTTTTGATGTAAAAAAGAGAAAGCAGTACCGATATCATTCTTTATGGAACGCTCTGAGAAATCACACCAAATTTTACAGAATGCTTCAGTTTGGGTATGCACTTCCTAATATCCGTCTTCAGGTGGAACAGGATCTTGCCTTGAGAAACTTTGAAAAACGAAAGATTCTGGCACTCATAGTAAGCCTGATGCAGAGAACCAACATCCGTATTGGTAATAATATTTACGAAAAACTCTACGGATCTTTCGGGCTCACCACTCTAAAAGATAAACACGTAGAAATAAAAGGACAAAAAATAACATTCTCCTTTAAAGGGAAGAAAGGAGTCATGCATCATGTAGATCTCCGCAGCAAAAGGCTGGCAAGACTGGTTCAAAAATGCAAAGATATTCCCGGTAAGGAACTTTTTCAATATTTTGATGATGAAGGAAACCGTCATTTAATTGATTCCGGAATGGTGAACGATTATATCAAAGAAATAAGCAATGACGATTTTACAGCAAAAGACTTCAGAACATGGTCCGGCACTGTAAATGCGCTGATTGCTTTTAAAGAAATAGGATTTGCTGAAAATAATGCCGAATACAAAAAGAAAGTAAAAGAAGCACTGGACATTGTCGCGGAACATCTCGGAAATACCAGTACAGTCTGCAAAAAATATTATGTTCATCCTCTCGTCATCAACCTTTACGAAAACAATACGATTCAAAAATATTTTGACGAACTGGAAATGATTGAAGAAAATGATGGAAAAGCTGATCTTACTAAAGAAGAAAAGCTTGTTTTGAAAATTCTTGAAAATGAAAAAATGTAATGAAAGAGACAGGCCACCTGTGTTACTCTATCTCTCATTACCTTTATAAAGCCCATTCAGTCTTTATTTTTTCTCCATTAAACGGGAATTCTGTTGTTCGAAAACTGTATCCTGTATTCTTTTGGAGTAATTCCTGCAATTTTTTTGAAAAGCTGAGTAAAGTGTGATGCGGTATGAAAATTCAGCTCATAGGCGATCTCTGCAATATCTTTACTGGAATGCAGCAATGCTTTACTGTAATTGATATCAATCTCATTGATCCATTGTTTTGGGGACTTCTGAGTAACGCCTTTTACACATTTATTCAAATAGCTCTCTGTAACGGATAATTTGTCTGCGTAGAAAGCCACTCTTTTTTCTGCAACATGATATTTAAACAGGAGATCCCGAAACTGAAGAGAAAGTTCCATTGGACGTGTGGCAGATTTATGGTGTGTATCTGAATCTGTGCTTAGCATTTTAATTAAGATCAAATGAAGCATCGTTACTGTCACATCATTGATGTTCAGATTATTCAACCATAGTTCCTGCTCCATAATCGGAAGAAGCTGGGTGATGGTACCATAGGTGAGGCTGTCAAGATTCAGAAAAGGAGTCATAAAGAAGATGCTGCTCTTGTGTTTAGGCAGTTCCTGTTCAGACAGAATATTGTTTTCATAAGCCAGAAAAAAACCTTCAATATCATCTGATAATTCTACGGTTGCCGTTATTGTTCCCTGTTTGATAAAGATAACGCCTCCTTTTTCTGCGTGATATTCTTTATTTTCAAGATACTGTTTGATATGGCCATTGGTGACGAAAATAATAAAATTAAAAGTCGTACGGTACGGAATAACCGGCATTAGAATTCCTTTAAGATAGTTTTCTATCCGATAAAGCTGTATATCCGCATTATTGGCTAATATTTTCTCCGTAATATTGGGAAGAAAAAGCTTTTTATATTGAAAATTGGATAATACTTCCATATCCGATATTATGATTATTTAAAGTTATACAAAATATTTTTAAAGCAAAAGGGGTGAAAGAGTGAAAGAATAAAAACATATCTGCATTTCTATCATCCACCCTTTATATACTAAAACTCTCTCACTCTTTTACTCTTTAATCTAGAATTTATAATACACTCCCACTCTCACTCCGAAAGGACTTCCCGGAGTATAAGTAAGATCTGTAATAGGTTCTGCTTCACCTTTCAACTGAGTTTCTGTAGCAAACTGAGCTTCGTTCCATTTTACATTGAAAAGGTTGTTTACCTGAATATTGGCACCCCATTTCTGACGGTTATAAGAAAGCATCAAATCATTCACAAAGTAAGCTTTTGTTCTGATGCTGTTATCTTCTACAGCCGGTCTCGCTCCCAAATAACGGTATTGCAGTCCCAATGAAAATCCATGAAGGAAATCCCAGTTCACAGAACCGGTACTGGTAACTACAGGAGCTAATGGAACATAATCCTGGCCTTTTTCTTCTTCAATAAATCTTGCATGGGAGTAATTAACATCTGCATTCAGATAGAAGTTTTCAAGTGGCTGGAAACGAATCCCCAAGTCAGCCCCGAAACGTCTCGATTTCCCCGAAGGTTCTACCACTGCATCATCTCCAACATACACAAATTCCTGCTGCAGATCCATATACCATAAGGTTGGTGTGATGATCAATGATTTGAATGGATGCAATCTTACCCCGAAATCTGCTCCGATGGAATAGGGTAAGGTATTTTCATTTTTATTAGGAACCACTACTCTCAAGTCATTGGAGTGGAATCCCATCCCTGTTTTCAGAAACCACATTACATTGTCGTTCTGAGCGTAAGAAAAATTAAGTTTGGGACTTACTCTGGTAGCTTCTTTTGACTGTCCGGAAGGTAATTGCTCAACATCCAGAAGATTATGCATATTAAAAATGAAATGATCTACTCTCAACGCCGGATTAACCGTCCATTTTCCGGTTTTCCATACCAGACCTGTGTAAGCATGAAGATTGGTTTCTGTTCCGGTAACATTTGATAATCTTTCCAACAGAAGATCTCTATGGTAAACGTGGTTGAGCTGTAACGTATTGATATCATCATTTCTTAACCCAACACCTGAAGTCCAGTTCAAAGAGCTGTTGGGAAGAGAGAACGTTTTAGTATATTTGATTTCCGTTCCATAAATATTTCTTCCGTCAGTTTGCTGGATTTCGTCGCCATGATCTTTATCTTTTAAATAAAAAGTAAAATCAGAGTACAGGTTGAAGTTATATTTAGAATAAAAAGCCATGGCATCAATCTGTTCAGAAGGAGAAATAATATGTTTGAAATTCATCTGAACATTGGTTCTGGATGTTTTTCCTCCTTCTGTAGGATCTATACTGCCCCATCTTCCGATAATTCCCTCATCTACAGCGCGCTCAGGAATCTGTCCGGAAGCATTCCATGAAGAGTTGAATGTAGAAAACTGAATATTAAAATAATCTTTATCTGTAATCCATTGATTATACTTTCCGAAGATATTGACTCTGTTGAAGTTCTGCTTCACATCAAAAGGTCCGTCAGTATAATTGTATTCTGCCGCAATGTAGGCATTCTTTCTTCCCTGATCATCATGCAGAATATTAAACATTCCCAATACTCTTTTAGAATTGAAAGAACCACCTTCCAATTTTACCATACTGTTTTTTAAACCATTATACGTTTGAAAATCAACATATCCAGCGGTGTTAAAATCTCCACGGTCCATATAATAAGCTCCTTTTCCGAAATCGATATTATTTACCGTTTCAGGAATAACGAAGTGAAGATCAGAATATCCCTGTCCATGAGCGTGGGAAACAATATTCACAGGCATACCGTCTACATTAACGCTTATGTCTGTCCCGTGGTCCGCATCAAATCCTCTAAGGAAGAGCTGCTCGGCTTTCCCTCCACCTGCATGCTGGGCAATAAATAAACCCGGAACTTTTCTTAAAAGATCCTGTGCAGAATTCACCGGAAATTTGTTCAGATCAACTTTAGTGATTGCGGATAAGAATGAACTGTGATTGATGGATACTTCAGAAATCTGATAAGGTTTATGTTGCAGAAAAATAGTTTTATTCTGTTCATCATCATTGGTAACAGCCCATTTTACCTCATCATACCCCGGACGGCTGATCACCAAAGTATCGGGAAGAGATTTTAAGGGAATAGCAAAAGTTCCGTCTGTGGCCGTATGGGTATGGTTGTTCCCATGGTCATATTTTATCAAAACATCTGCTATGGGAAATTTATCATCTGCATCTTTTATCAGCAGTTTTTTTTCGGCTTCCTGCGCCATCATTTTTCCACTGAAACCCATTGCCAGAAAGAGGACTGCTATTTTTGTTATTTTCATTTTTTGTTTTTGTAAAATGTATGTTGTACAATACAAATTGCACTATTTAATATTGAGTAAATTATATTCTGATCAGAAAATTAGATTTTAGCTCTGGCTTGTTGCGAGCTTACGAACTGTTTTCTGAATGAAAAGAGTAATCCATGTTCCTACCACAAATGGAAAAGTAAATACACCTCCAACAGCTCCCAGACAGTTGTTATCAACAAGGAAATCATCAACTGCAATGGTAATAACCACTGCAATAAGTACCCATAAACCGTCTGTTTTTTTAACGCCTGAAAATACGATTGCAGAAAGCACCGCATTAAATCCGAATAATCCCATATGAATTTCTTTGATAGGTTCTCCATTCATTTGTGATAATCCCGCTCCTAAGATAGATGCTGTAAGCCCATATAAAGCTGCCACCGGTGAACTGATGAAAACGGCAATAAAGAAGATCATCCCCGAAAGTACTCCACCCTGAAATATAACCTCACCAAAACCGTTGGTACAGGCAAGAAGATCGTCATATTTGGTAGGAATCACTTCACAGCTTAGCAACGCAGATGGCGGAATATGAGTAAAATGATGAAGAGCAAATACCAATACCCAAGTGATAACGATAAAAGGAAATGTAAATACCGGTATCTTTTTTTGGATAAAGAAATGCTGAATAACAGCAGCCAATGCTCCGCCTAATAGAATCAGGATCCAGATCAATAGTGTTGTTTCAAATAAGAAAGACAGGGCGACTCCTACTAATGCTGCGCTGAAGCCATATAATCCTGCATTAATTTCAGATTTGTCATATCGAAGTTTCATCGCTGTGAAAGTTCCTGCCGCAGTAGACAGCAACACGGCAATACCACACTGCCAGCTGCCCATGAAAATTCCTATCAGAAACAAAAGTCCGGTCCATCTGTTTTCCTGAAGCATAATTTGCCCTATTCCTTTTAAAACATTGTCTATAAAAGGTAGTTTTTTGAAAAATTCGTTCATAGTTTTTTTTAATTGTATTAAATGACTGTTGATATTTAGACAAGAGACTTATAGATGATAGACTGTCTAGCACTACATGCAATCGTCAATTTTGCTTGGCAAGTGAATTGTGAATTGTCTATAATTTGTAAAGAATAGCAATCTAGACTTTTAAACTCTGCCGTCTTCATTCTCAAACACTCTGACTTTCAAACTCATATTTACCATCCCAGGAAGACCATTCCGATTCCACAGACTGTTACCACAGCTCCACTTACCACTCCCATATATCTTTCAATCTTGTCCGTGTTGAATAATGTTGAATACCCATAACGTCCCAAAAGAACCATTCCCAGCATTGTTAATACTGTAGTTGCAGTAAATGAAATAACTAATACTGCAATTTCAGACGTGGAATGCTTCACTCCGGAATAAAACAATAAAGGAATCAAAGGTTCACTGGGTCCCATTACAAAAATCATAAAAAGAACAAGCGGAGTCACTTTTATTCTTGTTTGCGGCATTACCATTTCGCTGTGATTGTGTTCATAAACATACACATCGTCACCCATTACGTCAAAATGTTTATGAGGTTTGTTTCTGATCGCCTGGATCACACCATATATCAGATAAATACCTCCGAAAATAAGCAGAGCCCAACCGGAAAAGTTACCTCTTATATCCTGAAACCATGAGATCTTATTCAGCTGCCACCCCAAAAACACCCCAATGAAACCTAAAATTAAAGAACTTAACACATGCCCCAGACCGCAAACGACTGTTAGCACGGCCGTTTTCATTCCACTCCATTTCTTAGATTTTGAAATCACGATAAACGGCAGATAATGATCCGGTCCGGAAGCTGTATGTATAAAACTTATTGAAACGGCGCTTAAAAGAAGTGCCCAAACTGTACTGTCCATTTTCTATTTATCTATTGTTGTTCTCTATTAAGTTTTGGCTAAAGCCAATGGAAGTATCTTTTAGTATTGCGGGCTAAAGCCCGCCTCTATTGAATATTTTCTATGTACCTTAAATAAAGAATCATTTTAATTTTTATTCTAGAGACCAAAGTATTTCCTGAATGTACAGGAAGAAGTTGTACATCATTTCTCCGCCGTGTCCCAATGCTCTTACTACAAAACCACTGTCTTCCATTTCAGAAACTCCCACTTCCATTTCTTCCTGATGCTGTGCTGCTGCTTCAACAATCTCTTCAATCAAACCTGTTTTATCTACATTCTCTTTTGTACTGTAGAAAATCAGTGTTCCCTGATGGGTATATTGCTCCAGATTTCCAATACTGCTGATAGGAATCAGATCCGGCTGAATCACCACGTTGTCTTTTACGATCAGTTTATTGTTATGGTAAATTTCCATAAGGTTCTGAAAACGCTTCAGTTTAAAAACCTCTCCATAATGTTTTCTTCCACAGGTAATGATTTCACTGATGATAATCTGGCTGTTGTTTCCGATATGAATAGTAGCTTTACTTTTAAAGTTTGAATCTTCATGGGGAACAATCGGATGCGGAACATAGGCAAAAGAGGTATTATCTTCCATGTTTACATTAAGCTCCTGAACGGCTTTGTCTTTCATATTGAAAAGTCTCTGATACGACTGTGACTGCAGCTGAAGGGAAGCTCCTTTTTCCAGGGCAACTTCAAGGTGATAACGGTCTCCATCCAGAATTCCCGGAGAGGAGCTCATCACCATCTGATAGAGCTTTTTGTCACTTTTTCTCTGTCCTACAGAAACGACTCTGAAGGGAAGTGAGACATAAAGATCTTTCACATATGATTCTCCTCCCTTGAATCCTGCGATAATATTTAAACGGCTATCCATCTATCTTACTAAATTCGGTTCTTCAATTTCTTCTAAAAGAGCATATTTTTTAATCCAACCGATTACTTTATCCAAACCTTCATCAGTTTTAAGGTTGGTAAAGACAAAAGGATTTCCTTTTCTCATTCTTCTGGCGTCATTTTCCATTACTTCAAGACTGGCTCCTACGTGTGGGGCAAGGTCAATTTTATTGATGATCAATAAATCTGATCTTGTAATACCAGGTCCTCCTTTTCTAGGAATTTTCTCACCTTCTGCTACATCAATGATGAAAATAGTAACGTCTGCAAGGTCCGGGCTGAATGTTGCTGAAAGGTTGTCGCCTCCACTTTCGATAAGTACAAGTTCGATATCAGGAAAACGGGCAGCCAGTTCATCTACTGCTTCAAGGTTCATACTTGCATCCTCACGAATGGCTGTGTGAGGGCATCCTCCGGTTTCCACCCCAATGATTCTGTCGTGAGGAAGAAGGCTGTTTTTCGCCATAAATTCAGCATCTTCTTTGGTGTAAATATCATTGGTAATTACTCCAAGATCATAGATTCCGAATAATTTTCTGCTTAAACGTTCCAATAATGCAGTTTTCCCTGATCCTACAGGTCCTGCTACTCCTACTTTTATGTATTTTCTATTTTCCATTTTTCTAAATTTTAAATGATTCTTTTTAAACGCTAAGGGCGTTAAGTTTTTTTGATTGTTAAGATTTTTAAGGTCGCAAAGGCGTTTCATCCAGCAAAAGGTTCATCCATTCATTTATTTCGTCTTCCATGTTATCATTCTGTACCATTCCGCCTTTCCGTCCTTTATCGTTTTTATTTCCTAAGACATATACAACCTTGAATACAATCTTTCGTGCTGCATACATCTGATATCAAAGGCAGTATTACAAAGGCCTACCATATCTCTGTCCAGTTTTATGGTTTCCCAAACTGTTTTTTCCATTACAGGATATAAGGAAAACAGAATATCCTGTCCGTCAAGCTGTCCAAGAGGAACCAATTTTACAGCATTGGTGATCATACCTGCCACTGAAGTGTAATAGAAGCCTAACAATGCCTCGTACAAAGGTATTTTCATTAAGTAAGCATACACTCCGAATACGATACAGTAGTGAGAGTTCGCTTCTTTATTCTGAACAGCTTTCTCAAAAGCTTCCATAAAAGGAAAATTTTCTCTTCTTTTGAATATTTTGATCAATCTTAAGCCTAATTTCTGACTGGCCTGGCGAATTTCTTTGGGACATTTTATGGAATTGCATTCGTTATCCAAATTCAGCAGTTCCTGTAAATCTCCTTTCTCGGCAGCCTTATACGCCATTGTTACAAAAGCTCCGTCATTGTATTTAAGATTGTACTGAAGCATATTCTGAACAAATTCTTTTGCTGTTTGCACATTATGTACAATTCTTTCCTGTACATACGTTTCAAGCCCGTTGGAATGAGTGTACCCTCCGATGGGAAGTGTAGGATCTGACAGATGAAGTAACCCTGACAGAAAATTAATGTTTATATTATTCATCTTTTGGGGCTGCCATTTTTAAAATTTTTGTAAATATTGTGGATCCCAGACTTCCATGTCCATGAGGTTCTACATTAGATTTAAGAAGGTTTAGCAGTTTTACGGATTGTTTTTCCGGGTTGAAACCGCTTGCTTCCAGCCATCTGAACATCGGCATTTCGAAAGGCAGCAATACTTGATCATTCTGAATGAAAAGCGGAATATGTTTGTTTCCGATCTCATAGCATACGGTACCCATTTCCAACAAAGAAGCGGGTAACATCACGATAGCTTCTGCTTCCAGAACGTTTACCGCAATTATTTTTTCTGCATCCTCAAAGAGAATATCTCCCTCGCGTAAACGCTGACCTTCTCTAAGAAACTTGATAGCAACATCGGTTCCCTGTCTGGTTTTTTTACGCTGAATTCTTTTGGTGGTTTCAAACCATTCCAGGTCGAGATAATCTATAATTTTCTCTGTAGGATTTTCAGATAGATTGCCTATGATTTGATTAATTATCATTTTTGGATTTTTTTCTGAAGTCAATGTTTTTAGAAATACCTACTCCGAATGTTGAACCGCTAAGTCCTGCAACATAACTCTTTGTCCAGCCCTCTTCTTTTGTTTTGGTCTGAAGCATTGAAAGCTCTGCAAATTTGAATTTCAAAGCCCAACCTCCGCCTAATAAGATTCCAATTAAAGGATAGGCACGGAGACGGAACCCATTAAAGTTATACATTGCATCGGCTGCCGACTGCTGTTGTCCCCAAACATAGTGAGCATCAACCTGGCCAATCAGTACAAAGTATTTTCCAAGCATTAATGAGGGGCTATACCAGATTCCAGCTTCGTTTTGTTTATAAACCACATTGTGATCAACAGAATTTTGAGAATAGGCATAGTTTACTCCCACAAGGTCATTATTATTGATGAAGTATCCTACTCCCAGCGGTGCACTGGAAACTGTGCTGCTACTGCTTGATGGTGTGGTGATTTTAGAATAATCTAACGAGCCGTACACCATAAACTGCCCTTTGGGTCCTTCTTCGTCACTTTTAATTCGGTGTCCTCCCAGAAACTGAGCACTTACATTACCTGAAAGAATCGCCATACCGGCTAATGCAAAAGAAAAAACTGTTTTATTTAAATATTTCATTCTAAGCTTAGTTCTATAATGATTTAAATTTTCTTTGAATAGATCTTTTGAAATCTTAGGTAAACCTCATAGGTTTCGAAAACCTATAAGGTTTGATTTACCGTTAACAGATTTGTTTTTAGAACAAGAAATACAGCTGCGTTAAAGGAAGTGTTTCTGCCGGTTCACAAGTGATATACTCACCATCTACCGTTACTTTATAGTTTTCAGGGTTCACTTCAATTAAAGGAGTCTTGTCATTATGAATAAGATCTTTTTTTGAAATATTTCTACAGTTTTTCACCGGAAGAATCATTTTCTCCAATTTATAAGAAGCAATGGTTCCGTTGTCAATAGAGATTTGAGAAACGAAGTTGGCACAAGTACCAAACTTAGCTTTACCATGGGCTCCGAACATATTTCTGTAAATAATAGGCTGAGGAGTTGGGATAGAAGCATTTGGGTCTCCCATTTTCGCAGCAATTACAAATCCTCCTTTTACAATCATTTCCGGTTTTGCTCCGAATAATGCAGGTTTCCAGATCACCAAATCCGCCAGTTTTCCTTCTTCAATAGATCCTACATATTCTGAAATACCGTGTGCAATAGCTGGGTTGATGGTATATTTAGCCACATATCTTTTTGCACGGTAGTTGTCATTATCGGTATCCTGATCTTCTTCCAACGCCCCTCTCTGTTCCTTCATTTTACTGGCAGTCTGCCATGTTCTTGTGATCACTTCCCCCGGTCTTCCCATTGCCTGAGAATCGGAACTCATGATACTGAATACTCCCATATCGTGAAGAATATCTTCTGCTGCAATAGTTTCAGGACGAATACGAGAATCTGCGAAAGCCACATCTTCAGGAATATTTTTGCTTAAGTGGTGGCAAACCATCAGCATATCCAAATGCTCATCAATTGTATTGACTGTGTAAGGGCGCGTTGGGTTGGTAGAAGCCGGCAATACGTTTGGATACATTGCTGCTTTAATGATGTCCGGCGCATGGCCTCCACCAGCTCCTTCAGTGTGGAACGTGTGAATGACTCTTCCATTGATGGCTCTCATCGTATCTTCAAGGAATCCTCCTTCATTTAAGGTATCTGTGTGGATCGCCACCTGCACGTCATATTTATCAGCTACTTTTAACGCTGCGTCAATGGTTGCAGGCGTTGCTCCCCAGTCTTCGTGAATCTTTACTCCCAGAGCTCCTGCTTCTACCTGTTCTTCGATAGGTTCTTCTGCCGAACAGTTTCCTTTTCCGAAGAAACCAAGGTTCATTGGATATTCTTCTGCTGCTTCAAGCATTTTCTGCATGTTGAATCTACCTGGCGTTACTGTAGTTGCATTCGTTCCATCGTTTGGACCTGTTCCTCCTCCGATCATTGTGGTGATTCCACTGTATAAAGAAGTTTCAATCTGCTGTGGACAGATGTAGTGAATGTGGGTATCAATTCCTCCGGCAGTCACAATATATCCTTTTCCTCCATGTACTTCTGTTGAAGCTCCAATGATCATATTAGGAGTTACACCATCCATCGTATCAGGGTTTCCAGCTTTCCCGATTCCTACAATTTTGCCGTCTTTGATTCCGATATCTCCTTTTACAATTCCCCAGTGGTCAATGATTACTGCTCCTGTGATGCAAAGGTCTAAAACACCTTCATCTCTTTTAGCAGTAACATTCTGTCCCATTCCGTCACGAACGGTTTTTCCACCTCCGAATACGGCTTCGTCTCCGTAATGGGTGAAATCTTTTTCAATTTCAATAATGATTTCAGTGTCACCCAGTCTGATTTTGTCTCCGGCTGTAGGACCTAATATATTGGCGTATTGTTTTCTGTCTACGTTTAAGCTCATTTTACTGATTTTTAAAGTTTAACTCTTCTACTTTTGCAAGGCTTATCTTTTTCTGTTCTTCGGAATCTATCTGTCCGTCAACAAGATTATTGAAGCCCATTGCTTTTTTGGTTCCTCCTATTTCTACCAACTCCACTTCTTTTTCTTCTCCCGGTTCGAAACGCACTGCAGTACTTGCTACAATGTTCAGTCTCTTCCCAAAAGCTTTTTCACGATCAAAGCTCATAGCCTTGTTTACTTCGAAAAAGTGAAAATGCGATCCTACCTGAATAGGACGGTCTCCCGTATTGGTTACTTTTATTTTGACAGTTTCTCTACCTTCATTGCAGATGATAGTGCCTTCTTTTACAAAAATTTCTCCTGGTATCATGATGAATAGGTATTAACGGATTGGGTTGTGTACGGTTACAAGCTTCGTTCCATCTGGGAAAGTTGCTTCAATCTGAACATCGTGGATCATTTCTGATACGCCTGGCATTACATCCTCTTTGGTAAGAAGATTGGCGCCTTCCTGCATCAATTCAGCTACTTTTTTTCCATCTCTTGCTCCTTCAAGCAAAAAGTGGCTAATAAGAGCGATTGATTCTGGGTAATTTAATTTCAGACCTCTGGCCTTTCTTTTTAGAGCGAGCTCGCCTGCTAGAAATAGCATAAGCTTCTCCGTTTCTCTCGGTGTTAAGTGCATAATATTTTTATTTAAAATTGGACAAACAGTATCTGGTTCACCTTTCTGCAAAGGCAAATAAGAATGTTCAAAAATGTAATAGGAAGTATGATACCTATGGTTCTGTACTGATATCAATACAAACTACAACGGATCATTATAAGTTTAAAATAAGATTAGCAGCCCGCTATTTGCAGGGAATGATACAGAATGTATCTTGGTGCTGTAATATAGACACGGTTTTGAACGGCCGCTATCTGAGTATTGGAAGAATAACCTGCAAAGAAATAGTGAAGCCACTGCTGTGCAAGTATGGAGTAATCAAATTTCACTTTCTCCCAGTCATTGGAATCCTGTGCATCCTGTACGTCTGAAAAGCTGTACATTTCAGCCTGTGTCTGCTGATCAGATTTTTGCTGAAGAAGATGAATTTTTGAAATAATATCAGAATATGATTGAGTTTTCCCTTTATGTGTAAGAAAACCTACACACAACGCTGAGAAAAATATCACAAAAGAGAAAAATAAGACTCTTTTTTTCATACCTGTTAATAATGGTGTAAAATTAGAACAATCTTGAAAGGCAGGCTATCAAAAAAATTATTTAAAATGTTCAAAATCGCAACAAATACAATTTTATATAATTTTAACATTTGGCTATAAATCCTTTATTTACAATGGATAAAGTAAGTTTATCAACTATGACAAATAATTTATTGTCCGTATTCATATAATTCTTCCTAAACAGTGTGTTTTTTGTTCTATTTAAAGTATTGGTTAATTCAATAAATAATCCATAACATTCTCTACCAATATACAGCTCAAGAGCAACAATTATCTTGTAAAAAAGTTCATTTCACAAAAACAGGAGGTATTTTTTTCTTTTCTTATAATTATCGTAAATTTGTATACAACATACTTATTAATTTAATAAAAATAATAAAACGTAATATGTCAAAAGCAATTTCGCAAGTACCATTAGCGGTAAACGAGCCTGTAAATTCATACGTACCGGGATCTCCGGAAGTTAAAAGCCTTATCGACACATACAAAAAAATGTGGTCTGAAAAGGTTGAAATTCCAATGATCATCAATGGTAAGGAAGTAAAAACTGATACAAAAGTACAGCTTCAGTCTCCTCAGGATCATGCTCATGATTTCGGGTTCTATTACCAGGGAGGTATGCAGCATGTGGATGACGCTATCAACGCGGCATTAGAAGCTAAAAGTGCATGGAACGAGCTTGGTTGGGAGCAGCGTGCAGCTATTTTCTTAAAGGCAGCTGATCTTTTAGCAGGTCCTTACAGAGATGTCATCAATGCAGCTACAATGATCGGACAGTCTAAAAATGTACACCAGGCTGAGATTGATTCTGCTTGTGAGTTCATTGATTTCTTAAGATTCAATGTAGAATTCATGACTGAGATGTATTCTGAGCAGCCTATTTCAGACAATGGCATCTGGAACCGTGTTGAATACAGACCATTAGAAGGATTCTGTTTTGCGGTTACACCGTTCAACTTTACTGCTATTTCAGGAAATCTTCCTACCTGTATGGCAATGCTAGGAAATGTAGTGGTTTGGAAGCCTTCTGACAAGCAGGTTTATTCTGCAAAAGTAATCATGGATGTATTAACTGAAGCGGGTCTTCCTGCAGGGGTTATCAATATGATCTTTACAGATGGTAAAGAAACTGCTGAAAAAGTATTGGCACACAAAGATTTTGCCGGTCTTCACTTCACAGGTTCTACGAAGGTATTCCAGGGAATGTGGAAAATGATTGGTGACAATATCCACAACTACAGAACATATCCAAGAATTGTTGGTGAAACTGGTGGTAAGGATTTTGTAATTGCTCACCCATCTGCGAATGTAGAGGCTGTTGCAACGGCATTGGTAAGAGGTTCTTTCGAATATCAGGGACAGAAATGTTCTGCAGCTTCAAGAGCTTATATTCCTAAATCTCTTTGGGCTGATGTGAAAAAAGTAATGGAAGCTCAAATGAGTACTATTAAAATCGGTTCTCCTGAAGATCCGTCTAACTTTGTGAACGCGGTTATTGACAAGAATTCTTTCGAAAAATGTAAAGGATACATTGACAGAGCAAATGCTTCCGGTGAAGCTACTGTAGCTATTGGTGGAACTTATGATGATTCTAAAGGATGGTTTGTACACCCAACTGTGATTGAAACTACAAATCCTCAGTACGAAAGTATGGTTGAGGAGATCTTTGGACCTATCTTATCTGTATTTGTATATGAAGATCAGGATTGGAAAGAAACTCTTAAGGTTGTAGATTCTTCTTCTCCTTATTCATTAACAGGTTCTGTATTCTCACAAGACCGCTATGCCATCAATGAGGCTTATAAAGCATTAGAAAATGCATCAGGGAACTTCTATATCAACGACAAACCAACGGGTGCTGTTGTTGGTCAACAACCTTTCGGTGGTGGTAGAGCTTCAGGAACTAATGACAAAGCAGGATCTAAAATGAATCTTTTAAGATGGACGTCTGTAAGAAGCGTAAAAGAAACTTTTGTTTCTCCAAAAGATTATAAATATCCTTATTTAGGATAATAAAATATGTAATAGACAATGAGTAATTATTGTCTGTTCTTTCCATACAACCTCGGAATTTCGGTTCTGAGGTTTTTTTATGCTTGGTATGAAGACAATCTTCTGACTAATTAAAATTCATCTGGAATAATGATATTTTTAATAACAATATCTTTTTATCTTTTAATAAAATTACTATATTTGAGTACCATCAATCATTAAAAAACAATTATGAAAACATTCTGTATAACAGCTGTTCTTGGAATTCTTTTCCTGGGAAGCTGTGCTCAAAACAAAGAAAAGAGAGAAGAATATAAAGCGGCTCACGATAAAGATTCTTTAAGAAATAAAATGGGCGATTCCGCCGTAGCCAATTCCGAATCCTCTTCTCCTGCTCCAACAACAAAAACCGACAGTATAAAAACGAAATAAAATCACAAATCCACAGACGTACTGTGGATTTGCACTTAAAAAAACTTGACTGAAAAAAAACCGGGCAATCAACCCCGATTATATGGTGTGAAACGGAACTCCGGATCAAAATTTTTCTTTAGCAGATAAAAACTGGAGTCATCATTATTTCAAAAAATTGAAATAGGTAAATGTGAATATCTAAAGTTTCATGGTCTGATAGTTTTTCGTTTTACTTTATCTTAAAAAGAGACATAATGCTTTTAATACAAAACAGACATCTCACTAAGTCGTATTCCGTAAAAACTGCGGCAAATATAGGGCAGCATTAGGGTTTCGTAAAATAATAGGTTATCCATTTTCACGAAAATGGTAAGACAGGGCTCAGAAAAAACAGCTTTTTTTAATCATTTTCGGGAAAATGAACATTTTTATTCAATTGATTTTCAGTATCAATATGCTTAATATAAGCTGATGGAGAATAATCTGTGACCGCTTTAAAGACAGCCGCGAATTTACTGTGAGAGGAAAAGCCGCATTCATCTGCAAGAATGCTGATTTTATATTGTCTGTACTTTTCATCATTAATCAGTTTATCAACAATATAATTAATCCTTAAACGGTTGATATATGTTTTGAAGTCTGCGCTTTTATGCTGATTGATTACGTAAGACAGATACTTGGTATTGGTGTTTAGTTCACCGGCAAGAAATGACAAAGACATTCCTTTATGATTATAAAGTTCTCCTTTTTCAAATTCTTCTAATAGCTCCAGCAGTTTGGATTCTGTTTCTGAAGTCATCAGAGATTCATTTCTTTTCCTGTCTACTTCGGAGTCTTTTTCATCAATTTCTTCAACAGATATATTAGAAAATTCAGGAGCTTCTGATGAAGGTATAGGATGGCTTCTGCTGCTAATAAGGTTCAGCTGGGTTCTGATGATATTTCTTAATTTCGAACGTTGTTTTTTCTGTTTTGTTCTGAAAAATATAATTAAAGCAATACAGGATAAGAATAAGATAATAATGGCTACATTTTTGGCTTTGCTTACCTCTCCGGAGCCTTTGCTTTTTCCCACAGGAACTTCTTTATTTTTCCCTGTAAAACCATGATTACGGGCAGCAATACTGTCATATGCTCTTACATACTTTACGGCATACAAAGACGCTTTGAAATTATCACCCGTACCTTCATAGTAATCATTGATATTGGAATAAACTGCTTTTTTAAGCTTAAGACTTCGGGAGGTATCTGCAATTTTCTCTGCTTTTTTAAGGTAAAACTCAGCGTCTTCCCAGTTTTTTTGCTTCAGGCGAATTCCTCCCAATCCATTGTACACCAATCCCAGAGTACAACTCCCTTCTTTAAGTAATTGTTCAGCTTTTCTGTAGTATCTTTCAGCAACAGGATAATTGTTCACCTTGAAATACACATCCCCTAAAACCTGGTAAGAGGCTGCAGTAGTTTTATCTTCGTTACGGCTCTCTATTTTTCCAAAATGTTTTAAAGAAAACTCTACAAACCGTATGGCATTCGTATAATTTCCCAACTCCATTTCATAAAAGGCCATTTCCTGATTCAGCAGACCTGCAGCTTCATTACTTTTTTGAAAATCAGCAATTTGTTTTGAGGCTTCCAGTCCTTTCAGTATGTATTTTTTCGCCCTTTCGTAAAGCCCTACCTGTCTATATTGCCGCGCAAGTAATCGGCTTACTTCTACCATCCGTTCCACATCATTTTCGTCGCTGATCAAAGAGTGTGCATTTTCGCTGTAGTAAATTGCTTTTTTTATTTCTCCGGCATGATCGTACAGTTCTGATGAAAGAATAAGACTCCTTATTTTCTCTGATGGTTTCTGGGAAACAGTATAGAGGGAATCTGCCGTTTTAATAGCTTCTGGCAAGTTCTTATAAGCAGTAATGGAAGAAGTTCTTTCACAAGCCTGTTCAAACGTATTTTTATTCTGAGAAAATATAGGGACTGCTGCGGAGAGCAAAAACAAAAGTATCAGTACATTTTTAGACATAGAAAAACAAATTATTATTTTTATTTTATAATAATTCATCATTATTCTCACAGGTGTCTTTTTGTTTTTTACAAAACTAGTGATATTTTGCTTTTAATTAAAACATTCTGTTGAAATTTAATGATTTAACCTAAAACACCAAATTACATTAATTTTAATAATTATACCAAAATAATAAACGATTTTCTTTCATACCCTACTATCCCTATATTAAAAACAGGTTTCCTATATAATTATTTTCAATATGATCTGGCTAAATGTCACCATATTTATTACATTTGCATGGAATAAAAAGTTTTTATGAAAAAAATAGCCATACTTTCAACCTTATTTATTGGAGCTTTTGCCTGGGCACAAGGAATTAAATTCGAGGACGGGAACTTCGCCTCTATCGTTGCCAAAGCAAAAAAAGAGAACAAACTTATCTTTATTGACGCCTATGCTTCATGGTGTGGACCATGTAAACTAATGGTAAAAAATATTTTCCCTCTTAAAACGGTAGGTGATTATTATAATTCTCATTTCATCAATGCCAAAATTGATATGGAAAAAGGAGAAGGAATAGATCTTGCCAAAAAATATAATGTAAAAGCATTCCCTACTTATCTGTTCATTAACGGAAATGGCGAAGCTGTACACAGAACACTGGGTTATGTAGAAGAAAGCGATTTTATACAGTTTGCAAAAGATGCCGAGGACCCAAGCAAAAGACTTACCTCTCTGAAGCAGCAGTTCGAAAGTGGAGAAAAAGATCCTGAATTCCTAAAAAACCTAGCCGGACTTACCATTTATAATGATCCTGAATTTGCAGGAAAGGTGCTTAACAGATATTTTCAGCAAAAATCAACATTAGATCAGGAAGATGTTCAAATGCTTCTTTCAGGTACTCAAACTACAGACAGCCCTTTATATAAGACCTTTCAGGATAAAAAAGCAGACATTCTGAAATTGATTCCTGCAGATAAATATGAGGCGATCAACAAGAATATAAAACTGAATACTGTAGCTCAAAAAGCTTATAATTCAGAGACCAAAACATGGAATGACAGCTATTTCATGACAGAAACTTCAAAATTTCTGAGCAAAGAAGAGGCCGACAAAATCTTAAAAAGAATGAAAGCCAACAGAGCATTGAAGAATAAAGATATTCCTACCTATGAAAAACTGATTCTGGAACTTTATCAGGATTACTCCACTGCGAGCTCTGCAGAATTAAATTCTCTTGCATGGAATTTTTTTGAAAATGTAAACAACAAATCATCTTTAGAAAAAGCGGTGGCTTGGGCACAGGAATCTGTGAAAAAAGATCAGAATTTTGCGAATACAGATACTCTAGCCAACCTTTACAACAAGGTAGGTGATAAGAAAAACGCAAAAATATGGGCTGAAAAGTCTATTGAACTGGCAAAAACTTCAGGAGAAGATTCTTCCGACACTGAAAAATTACTAAAAAGTCTTTAAGAGATCTTTATAAAACAAAAAAACGCAGCGTGATGAGCGCTGCATTTTTTTTTTAGTATTATTGAACCACCCCGTCAAAAATTCTCTGAATTTCTGCCATCCCTCCAGAGGAAGGGAATTTTCACTTCTTCAATGATGATATTTGTGAAAATCAATGATTATCTTTATTCGATTAGTATTCAAAAAGAACACTTCCCCAGGTAAATCCACTTCCGAAAGCAGAAAGAAGAACAAGATCTCCTCTCTTGATTTTTCCTTGCTCAATAGCTTCACTTAAAGCAATTGGGATAGAAGCTGCAGTAGTATTCCCGTATTTCTGAATGTTGTTGAAAACCTTCTCGTTTGGCAATCCAAATTTTTCCTGCACAAACTGAGCAATTCTCAAGTTCGCCTGGTGAGGGATGAACATATCAAGATCTTCTACTTTTTTTCCTGCTTTATTTAAAGCTTCCATCATGGTTTCAGGAAATCTTGTAACAGCATGTTTGAATACAAAGTTTCCGTTCATGATTGGGTATACTTCTTTATTGGTAACGTTTTCCGGATCTTTTCTCATTCTGTCGCTCCAACCGAATTTAGATCCCGGGAACTGCGTACAAAGATCGTCTGCATATTTTCCTTCGGAATGCATATTCATGGCTAAAATATCTCCTGCGTTTTCATCCTCTGTTGCTGAAAGAACAATCGCTCCTGCCCCATCTCCGAAGATCACGGAAACTCCCCTTCCTTCATCTGAAAAATCCAATCCGAAAGAATGAACCTCTGCGCCTACTACAAGTATATTTTTATAAGTACCGGATTTGATAAAAGCATTCGCAACACTCATAGAATATACAAAACCTGAACATTGATTTCTTACATCCAGAGCTCCGATGGTATCACATCCCAACATATCCTGAAGCAAAACCCCGCAACCAGGGAAATAATAATCCGGAGAAAGGGTTGCAAAAATAATATAATCGATATCTTTTGAAGTAAGACCTGCATTCTGAATAGCTTTTTCAGCGGCTTTGCAACCTAAATAAGCGCTGGTCTCTTGGGAGTCGTACCTGTTTTTTCTGTGTCTTCGTTCCTTGATGCCTGTCCTTTCTGTAATCCATTCATCATTCGTAGTCATTAGTTCGGCTAAATCATCATTGGTAACAACGTTATCTGGAACATAAAATCCAACACCTTTTATTGTACTTTTAATCATATAGTTTTATAATTTTGGCAAAGATAAAACTTATTTAACACATAGTATTTCAAAATATTAGTATTTTTACTTTATGCCAATTGATACGATATACAGAAGCGCCCAGTGCGAATGGGTAGATGTAGAGGCTCCTACCGCAGAAGACCTGAAATTTCTTCATGAAAGATACGAAATCAACAATCTCCTTTTGGAAGATACCATAGATCCTAATCACCTCCCAAAATATGAGGAAGACGGACATGTAAAATTCTATCTTCTTCGCGAAAGTACGGAGCTGGAGAGAAAAAACCTCAACACGATTAGTGACATCAGTACCAAAATCGGAATTTTCCTATTGAATAATACCATTATTACCATTCACAGGATGAAAAGCAGAAGCATTACGGAAACGAAAAAAAAGCTTTCTGTAACGCAGGAAGAGGTCAGTCCCCAAAAAATAGCCCTCATGATCACCCTTCTGATTATGAAGAGTTTTGATGATGAATCCATCAGCCTATTGGAAACCATGGATAATATTGAAAATGAAATCTTTCTTAAAAACACCAATCATACCAGTCAGATCCGAAGGTTGTATAAACTGAAGCGAAAATCGGGACTGAATTCAAGAGTTCTGATTATTTCTACAGATGCTATCGACAAGTTTAAACTACTAGATCTACAGGATTCTGAGATTGTGGATTTAAAAGATAAGCACAAAGATGTAGTAGCCGACTTTGATCATTTGAATATTCAGATCACCAACCTTATTTCGATGTTTCTGGCCCTTTCGGATCAAAAGGCCAACCAGGTCATGAAAGTTCTTGCTATTTATTCCGTGTATTTTTTACCAATCACTTTTATTGCCGGAGTATATGGAATGAACTTTGAAAATATGCCGGAACTTCATCATAAACATGGCTACTTTATAACACTGGGAGTTATGGCAACAGTCGTGATCAGTACCTTTATTTATGTAAGGCGCAGACAGTGGTGAACTGGTGGAAAATAACCCCAAATAAAACTGAAATGCAAAAATCATTACACAACAAGATATACATGATTTTTGCATTTTAGCTTTTCTCCCTTTTGAAAAAGATCCATTTTTCAACAAAAACAAAACCCATGAAAACTGAAAACTTAAATACAACGCTGCAGGATAATTCTCTTTCGCAAGCTTCTAAAGAGAAACTGACAGCATTGCATGAGAATATCTCTTCCAAAGAATTTTCTGATCTTTTGGATGCCTATGGCAATCAATATGTGGAATTTGTACAGGAAGGCGGTGGAGTCTGGGGAAGTGCTCTGGTAGGCTATCTCTATGGACTGGAAATCTTTGGGATTCGTTTTCTGAAAGTAGCCGGGACAAGTGCGGGAGCCATCAACACGATGTTGATTGCCGCCTGTAAAACCAAAGAAGAACCGAAAAGTGAACTGATTAAAAATATTCTTTTCACTTGGGATTTTGCAGATTTCATGGATGGGAAAACCTATGTAAAGACAACGCTTCATGCGATGCTTAATAATAAGGATTTCTTTAAGATCAATGCCATTTTGGCCGCAATTATATTTATTATTTTGGTCAGTATTCCGTTTGTAACGCATTCGGAAAAGATATTGAATGCCAAACTAATGTTTTTAATTCCTCTGATTCCGGCTATCATCTTGTTTTTCTGTATCAAAAAGCTTTATCATAATTTCAGGAACGAAAATAGCGGGCTCAATCCCGGCAATGCTTTTCAGAATACCATGAAAAATGCTCTTGAAAGTTTCGGTATTCAAACGGTAGCCAGTCTGAACGAAAAATTCATTAGAAAAGAACATGACCTCAACCTCAACTATCGCTATGGAAACGGCCAGGAATATTATACCATAGCTCTGCAAAGCATTGAAAAAATCAAAACTAAAAATCTGGAACATATTGACCCAACCCGATACCGGATTTTCTATGAAAGTGCTGCCAATAATGATTATTATAAAAACAACCCTTTTTACCTTCTCCGTTCAGAATACATTGTTGTAACTACGGATATCAATGCTAAAATAAAAGTAGAGCTTCCTACGATGGCCAATCTGTATTGGTCTGAAGAAGAACTCAAGCACATCAGCCCTGCAGAATTTGTCCGCGCTTCTATGTCTGTACCCTTCTTTTTTGAACCTTTTCAAAAAGTGATCAACAAATATGAAGACTCTGTGAAGTATGCATGGAGATATTGGATGAACACCAAACAGGAAGATATTAATCCGGTCGGAGTTTTCATTGATGGAGGCAGTATTTCCAATTTCCCTATTGATCTGTTTCATGCAGATGAAGTTTTTTATCCGAGAATGCCTCTTTTTGGGGTGCAGCTCACCAGTGATTCTGATCTGCTCTCAGAGAAGGGAAAAACAAGTGCGGAAATCCTCAAAACCCCTTTCAGCTATGCTGGAAACATCATTAATACATTGAAGGGATTTAATGATAAAACATTTCTTACCAAGCATACTTTCTACAAATTATACAGTATCCAGACTGTCAATTGCGGCACGAGCAGCTGGCTGAACTTTTTTATGAAAAGAGAAGAAAAGGAAGAACTTTTCAACAGAGGATTTCAGGCAGCCCTTGATTTTCTCCATCAATTTGACTGGGAAAAATATAAGTATGAACGCATGATGCTTTCTATGAAAGAGAAAAAGATACTGAAAGAAGAAGACACCCCTACGGTAGGATAAGGATTTTTAAGTATTTTAGCCTTTTAAATATCCATGAAAAAGAAACACTTTTTAATTCTTGCAGTGATAGCAAGCATTATTTTCATTTCTATTCCGATTATTCATATTCTTAAAACAAAATGGAGTGAAACTGATCTTAAAAATGAAATTCCAAAAGGTTATACCAATGATGCAAGTCAGTTGAATTTAACCAAAATAGATACTCTGATCAAAGTTCCTTCATCCAAAGCAGACATTGAAATTCAGTTGCAGCAGATTTTACAATATGCCAAAGAAAAACATCTGAAAATATCTATCGCCGGAGCACAGCACAGTATGGGTGGGCATTCAATTTACCCCAACGGAATTCTTCTTAATATGCTTCCTTATAAACATATGGAGCTGGATGACAAAACGAATATTCTAACCATCGGCTCGGGAGCTCTTTGGGAAGATGCTATTCAATATCTCGATAAACATGGAAAATCTATTGCCGTAATGCAGGCTTTCAGTTCGTTTTCTGTAGGTGGTTCTATCAGCGTAAACGGACATGGATGGCAGAAAAACCTTCCTCCAATTTCTTCCAGTGTTGTTTCTTTTTCCCTGATGAATGAAAGCGGAAAGATCATCAATTGCAGCAGAGAGGAGAATCCGGAACTTTTTAAACTGGTCATTGGCGGATACGGACTTTTCGGAATTATTCTCGACATCCGTCTGAAAGTGGTTGACAATACCGCTCTTCAATATAAATATATCCGGTTAAAAGCAGATAATTACACGGATTATTATAAAAAATTCATCTCTGAAAATCCTAATGTAAATCTTGTTTTCGGAAGGTTAAGGATTTCAGACAAACGTTTTCTTGAAGAAGCCACCATCAATTATTTTGAAAAAGTAAATGAAAAGCCTTTGTCTCTTCCGCTTCAAAATGCTAAAAATGAAGAAGTGAAACGTCTTGTATTCCGCAGTACCGTAAACAGCGAGTATGGAAAAAGATTAAGATGGGATCTGGAAACCGGAATGAATAAAATGACCAAAAATGCAGTGTATTCCAGAAATGAGCTTCTTAATGATCATGTCTCTCTGATTGAAAATAAGGATCCGAATTCTACGGATCTGCTTCAGGAGTATTTTATTCCGGAAAGACATTTCACTCAGTTTATTAAAGACATGAAGCCTGTTTTGAAAAATTCCGGATTGGATTTGCTTAATATTACGATCCGTGCGGTAAACAAAGATGAAGACAGCTACATGAATTATGCCCGGGAAAATGTGTTTGGGTTTGTCCTGTTATTCAATCAGAAGAAAACTGCAGAACAGGAAAACGCTATGAAATTATTAACCAACAAACTGGTGGATATAACATTAAAAAATGAAGGTACTTTTTACCTTCCTTACCGTCTTCATATTGGCAAAGAGAAAATGAGAAAGGTTTATCCACAGGCTGAATCGTTTTTTGAGCTGAAAAGAAAGTATGATCCTTCTGAACTTTTTGATAATAAGTTTTACCAACATTATAAATAATAATGCTATTAAGAAAAAAACAACAATCAACAAGATTTTAAATAAAGAATAAATGAACTGGATTATAAGAAGTACAAAAAAGGTAAAGTTCCATACCAACCTTCATGAGGTTTTGAAACCTATTTGGAATGATCTTGCTGTTTATAAATGGATTCTGACAGATTTAGATTTTATATCTGATCAACCACTTCCAATTAATTTTGATGAAGATTATTTTGTTTTGGATCATCCGGAATTTGAACAACTCTATAAAAGCAATACTCAGATCATTTGGGGAATACTTTCAGCTGTTCCAAATAATATTGAACCGGATACTTCCGCCTGCTCCACATTGTCTGCTGAAGATACAAATGTCTGGGAACCTGATCATTTTTTAATTCAAGGAAGTATGTTAGAAATTATTGCTTTTGACAGCGGATATACTATTGTAAAATTTAAAGATCAAAGTCTCTCGGATAAATTTAAAGATTATTTTCAAGAACAGGCAGTAGATCTGCAAAAGTTTAATGAAAAGTACATCAAATGAAATTAATTCACAGATATTTATTCATTTCTGGAATCTGTATATTATTACTTTCAGTGATCATGTTTCTGGTAGGTATAGGAATGTTTACGGCAAGTGGAAATTTCCCACAATTTATCGTAAAACTGGCTGAATTATGTTTTGCATTTTGGCTGCCATTTCTTATACTGGGAAGTATCTTTACGACTACCGGAGCAGTCATGGGGTTAATCTTTGAAAGAAAGAAATCTTAAAAAAGTTTCGAAGTATTTATTTGAATGTATCAATAGAAGTCATTATGGGCGGATTTATAGAATTGTACAGACTTGATAAAGCAAAAATAAGAGAAAACCTGTACCCGAAAATTTCGGATACAGGTCTTCCTGAGGTATTTGTTGCAGGTATCGATAAAAATTTTGGGAACTTTCATAGTTTTTTGAACCATCAAAATACAATCTCAAAAGTCTCTTATGAGAAGATTCTTGCAAAGCTTCAACAAGAAAATTACACTTTAGAAAATCAGGAATTCACGATGCTTTTTGAATGGTTTACCTGGTATTATCAAAATGATCACCAAGAAGATGAAAAAATCTTTGCCCATCATGGATTCATCAGCATCTGGCATCTTACTACCCGCTATGAAGTTCCCCTCCTCTTTTCAGTGGCTGCCACAGGAGTTGAGGAATTTTATATACCGCTTCTTGATAATGCTCCGAAATTGACAATTGACAGTATTTTGAGCAGTGACGAACTCCTTCTTATGGTTGATTATCTTATTCTTCTTTCCTTTAAAGCAGCAGTTTTTAAAGAATCACCTGATGTAGAGGAAATGAGAAAATCATTTAATATTGCTCAGTTTGAGCCCCATATCAATTTGCATATCAGTACAGAAAAACACTTAGACACCTATCTTCAAAACACTGATTATCTATACCATGATGAAATGAAACATCTTCTTGATGGCGGCTATGAATATATTCCGGACATAATGATGAACATCAAAGAAAATCTGGACGGTTATCAAGGTCCGGTTTACCTTGATCATCATAACTAATTTAAAGGCTATCCAGAAAATCAAGATACATCGGAACGCTTCTGTTAATCCATTCATCGGAAGAATCTCTTTCAATTCCATAGTAAACGAAAGGTTTTTTATACTCTGCTTTGATGTAATCAAAAGTCAGTTCATAGGGACGGAACAGTTCATTCATTGTGTATTTATATTCACCCCACTGGCTGTAACCTTCTTCATCAATTCCGGCCGTTACGGCTAATGACATTTTCTTTCCTGCAAGTTTAAAACCACTGTTGCTTCCATAAGCCCAACCATAAAGAATAACCTCATCCAGCCATTGTTTCAAAAGCGGCGGGCTGCTGAACCAGTAAAAAGGAAACTGAAATACAATCTTATCATAAGATTCCATCAGTTTTTGTTCTTCTGCAACATTGATCTTTCCATCTGGATAAGCCTCATATAATTGATGAACAGTATATTTTTCAGGATTCTTTTTTAATTCGTCAATCCATTTTTTATTGATTACAGATTTTTCAATATCCGGGTGTGTAACAATTATTAATGTCTTCATTATGTTTAAATTTCTATGACAAAATTACTACACATAACTTACATTTCGTACATTAGCTACCCATTGTATGGTACTATAAAAAATGTAAGTAATGACTAAAATAAAGGAAACTTCCACCAATTTCGCCAATAAAAAAGCTCTAGCTGATGAATGTCCGGAGATTTATGCTTCCAACATTATCGGAGGACAATGGGCCTTGGCCATCTGTTGTTATCTGATTAACGGGAAAATGAGGTTTGGAGAACTGAAGAAAAAGCTAAATACCATTACAGAACGTATGTTGACGCTTCAACTTCGAAGGTTAGAGGAAGATAAAATCATTACCAGAACCGTATATGCTGAAGTTCCGCCACGGGTAGAATATGAACTTACAGAAATCGGGTATAAACTCGGTCCTATCATTCTAGAATTTGAAAAATGGGGAAAAGAACATAGGCAGCTTTTAGAAAATCAATAAGATAAAAAAGGTTTTACGTTAAAAAATTTCATTACATTATTTTATGTAAATTGATTACTCTTTAACACCCAAATCAACACCTATGAAAAGTCTTACTTTTTTAATCTTCCTCACTGTATTCATCTTTCTTGGAAATTCCGTCAATGCACAGAAAATTTCTGATGGTCAAACCTTAAATCTGAATGGAATGACTGTTACATTCAACATACTCAACAAAGAGAGTATAGAATCCGGTGGAAAATCCTATGATCGATACAAAGTCTCTGCATCGGTAAAAAATACATCAGATAAAGCATACAATATTCGGTTGTCCGCTTTTCCTCAAGTTGTAAGCAATATCGGCCTTGTAGAAATTGATTGTATGAATGCAACTGGGGCCAGATTGACTTCTAAAAAGATCGAATTAAAAATGAAAGCTCAAATACTGAACGTTACGTACTCAGCCTATGACAGATCGGGAAAATTTGTAACCAGTACCATTCCGGTAACCGGCAGTTACTACTTTGATCCTGGAGATACCATTAGTGATGATGCTATTTTCATTGTTCCCCAAGGTGAAAAACCTGATGTTTCAGTGAGAAGTATGAAATAAAATAATTGAGATTCCTGCAGATTCTATCATTCTGCAGGAATCTTTTTTTAAAATATTCTGATTTCTTTTCTATTTACCTTCCGTTTTCGTCCACATTGGACTGCTATCTAATACCTTTTGATAAACAGGACAACTTTCAGAATGGCATCCTTTCAGATATCCGGTGCTCATTAGAAATTCATTTACGATTTCTCCTCCTGTAAATTTGAACGTTTTTTTGAACAGTTTCATCCACTCCTGAAGAGTTTTAGGATGATGATAGTCCAACCATTTCTCAAATGAGCCGAATTCTTCCTGTAGCCCGATGGTAGTTTTAGCATTTTCTATGGCAGCATTCACTTTCAGCTTGTTTCTTATAATTCCAGGGTCATTCAGTAGTCTTTCTCGGTCTTCTTCTGTATAGGCCGCTATTTTCTGAATATCAAAATTGTCATACGCTTTTCTGAAGCTTTCTTCCTTCTTTAAAACAGTTTCCCAGCTCAGACCTGCCTGATTGATTTCCAAAATCAGTCTTCCAAACAGTTCATTATCATCATGAATCGGAAATCCATAATAATTGTCATGATAATTTTTGTGCAGTTCTTTTCTGCTCTCGGGCTGCATTCCTTCTATGGCTAAGCAATAACTCATTGAAATATATTTTCTGTTTTCGTTAAAAATGTATTCAGGGCTTCTTTAATATCAACCCCTGTACGGTCTGCCAACACAATAAGCCACCAGATATTCTCGGCTAGCTTGTGTTCAAGTTCTTCTGCTGAATCTTTTTTGAGCCAGGTTTTCTGATGAGACATTACATTTCTTCCTACCAACCCTGCGTCCGTAAGATAAGCTAAGGCGTCTTCTTCCAAAGTCCATTCCGATCCGTTTCCCCTGGTCTCAAGCTGATGGTACTTTTCCCGGATGTGTAAAGAACGCTTTATAATTTCGTTAAAATTATCGTTGCTCATATTATTAATTTCTATTGTAATAACTTTTAGAGTATAAAGATAAGATACAGTTTTGACAACTGTGCGTCAGCAGTATTTTTAAACTTTAAAATTTAACAAAAATTTTGGAATTCTTTCAGTCATTGATTGGGAATATTCAGTAGTTTTGAGTTTTAAAACTAAAATGATGAAATTCTCTACAACAATCTTATTCATACTTTTCACGGTTTTTTATCATGCACAGACTCTCTATTCAAAAGCATACGGAAATCCGAATAACCCTCCCGTGATTTTTATTCATGGCGGGCCAAGTGGAAACGCTACTTTATTTGAAGGAACAACGGCCTCAAAACTCGCTGAAAAAGGCTTCTATATAATTGTCTATGACAGACGCGGTGAAGGACGTTCCAAGGATGAGAATGCCACAATGACCTTTAAAGAAAGTTTCGAAGATCTGAACCAGATTTATGCAGATTATAAGCTCAAAAAAGCCAATATTATTGCGCATAGTTTTGGGGGAATTATTGGGACTTTGTTCACCGATCATTTTCCAAAGAAAGTAAGTTCTCTCACGCTTGCAGGAGCCTTGTTTACCCAACAGGAAACTTATGACCATATTCTGAAACAGGCAAAAGAATATTTCAAAAATGACCCGGCCCGGTTAAAAGAAATATCCGAAGTAGAGCAACTTGCTAAAAATTCTGCAGCCTATAGAAAAAGATGTTATGAGATTGCAGGAGCAATGAATTTCTTCAAAATGCCTTCTCCCACTCCAGAAAGTGAAGAGCTCAGAAAAAACTATGAAGCGGGTGAGTTTTATACAAACAATATCAGAAATCCCAATTCTCCAGCAAAATTCTATCAAAATGAACCTCTTAATAATCTGGACAACACCAAAGTTTTAAAAGAAATTAAAAAAAAGGGAATTCCCATTTTTGCTATTTACGGAAAGAATGATGGTATTTTCTCTGAAAAACAACTCAATGATCTTAAAAATATAGTCGGAAAGAACAATTTCAGACTGATAGATAACTGTTCTCACTATTTATTTGTAGATCAGCAGGATGAATTTTTACAATTTATTAAACTTACATTGAAATAAAGTGTAGTTTTGTGAGAATGTCAAATAAAAAAGTATATATCAGTTTTTGTAAAATCATCGTATTGATGGTTATTCTGGTATTTTCTTTATCACCATGCTCCGTAAAAAGAAATGTGCTTGATATTTTTGACATTCAATATATCAGCGGTTTAAATAAAGTAAAGATAACGCCGGAAACTTTTTCTGCCTGTGACTCTTTTTCTGCTTCTTCAAAAGCTTCTTTCTCAAAAGCTACCGCTATTAAGCATAAAGGAGCTTTTCCAGCTATACACTTTACGTCAAAGAATATCCGGGTAGAAAAGATATTTTTCAATGATTACTCTGGGCATTCTACAGGAAACAGCCCTCCGAAATATATTCTGTTTAAAAGACTGAAATTGAGTTTGGCTTAAACATTCTTATGTTAAATCAATAATCAGTTTTTTACACAACAATATTTATTTCAATGAAAAATACCAATAACAGCCAGTCTACTGACATGGCCGGATTATATACTTTATCCCTCCGTCTGGTTATAGGATGGACTTACTTTTCAGCTTTCTGGCGCAGACTTATCTTAGAAAACAAACTTATTCCTGATGAAAAAGGATATATTGGAGAGAAATTCAATCATTTCCTGCCCAACGCATTAGGCATTAAACCTGTCATCGAGTATCTGGTGACTCATCCTGAAGCTTTGCAGCGTTCTATGATGATCTTCACAATCATTGAGGCTATTGTTGGATTCCTGATCATTTTGGGATTATTTACACGGCTGATGAGTATCGGAATTTTCAGCCTTGCTTTAGGAATCTTGCTTGGTTCCGGTTGGCTAGGTACAACCTGTCTGGATGAATGGCAGATTGGAGTTTTGGGCATTGCAGGGGGCTTTGTACTGTTTCTTACAGGAAGTGGTCCTTATTCTCTGGACTATTATTTTATCCGAAAAAACAAAACTTTTACCCATACTCGATGGTTTACATGGTTTGCATCAGGAAACTTAACTGTTTCAAAACCTAAGATTTTTGTCCTGATTGGTTCACTCATCATCTTTGGACTTACTTTGTATACCAACCAATACTTTCATGGTGGAGTCTGGGGAACTCTTCATAACAAATCGGTACAACCTAAGCTTGAAATTTCAAATATAGTTCATCATCATTCGGATTTAACCTTTCAAGTTTACAGAACGGAAGGGGCTGATGTTTATGGTTCTTTTTTAATAGGAATTCATCTGTTGGATAAAAACGGTAATATCCTCAAAGAACTTGATCATAAAGACCTTTCAAAATTCCCTAAAGAAAACATCAAAAATCATTATGTTGCGAAAATAAAACCCGGCAAACACAGTCTTGTTATTCCATTGGGAGCTAAGGCCGATATGATAATTAATATTGATGATATTTTCCCAAAAGGCACTATTCATTCGCTAAAACTGATTGATATTAGTGGAATTGAATGGGTAAAGAATATTCAGTAAAATGAAAAACAGAAATCATACTTATCACAGAAGCGGACTTTCGTCCGCTTCTGTTGATGAAAAATAAAATCACTATACAATCTATTGTTTCAAAATTTTCAGTTGTATAGTTAAATTTTCAGTTTTTTGAAACCGTAATTTCGTAAATGCACGAACTGTCCGGATCCAGTTTGACTACTTTTATATCAATAGAAACATCCAGCCCCATGGTATCGCAAACACCATGGATAAAAGGTTTTATAACCGGCCATTCCAACTGGTCTGCAATCTGCAGGCTCTGTGTAATTCTGTGGTAACGGTCTGCTCCTTTGATCAGTAATTTGCCTTTGTGGTCATTTAATTCTTTAAATTCAAAATTATATTCGGGACTGGATGTAAAAACTGCTCCTATAAGTATTTTTGCCGCTGCCGGAATTCCTGGTTTCAAATCTGGCCTTGCATTGAGATTTCTTAAAGCCATATTGGATCCAAGATCATGCATAAAGGAACTGGAAAGCTGCTGTATAGCTCCATCTCCATAAAGTTCGCCTGCCTGTTTGAGCATTCCTCCATAAAAGGCACCTGTAATGTCTGAAAGGCGCTGGGTAAGCTCTGTAAAAGTTCCTGGGAAATAATCTGTGATAATCTGAGCGTGATTCATTTCAGGAAGATAAACGTCATGTTTCCTAAAATCGGATAAGGCTACGTAAGTTTCCGGTAATGGTGTTGAATTCATATTTATTATTTTGTGTGGTTTTCGTGGTCATGATTGGTATGGTTGATATTGATAGTATGACTGAAGGAATAAGTATATATTTTTCAGAAATGGGGAATCTTGCCTTTGTTTTCGTCTATACAAAGCGGGCATAAGAGCAAGTGGAATACACTAAACTTATATTCGGAAAGACTGTGAAAGTCTAATTCTCGAGAACCTTTTGAAAGGATATTCTGGAGTGAGGGAATCTGTTCATATTTTTTTCATTTGGTAGTGTAAAGCTAGAAAAAATAAATAAACTCTCCAATAGGTGATATTACTTTTATTTCAACAAAGAGTCTGAAAATTAATATTTTGCATTTATATCTTCAATCTCCATCATAAAAAAAACCTTCGGGGTTTCCGAAGGTTTTAATTAAAATTTAGTGCATGGCTTCACTCAAATCTATTTTTTCTTTGCTCTTTCTTTCTTTTACGAGTAAGATAAACGGAATACATATTAAGAATATAATCCCGAGGTAAAGAAATACATCCATATAAGAAAGTACAGTGGCCTGTTTGGTGACAGATAGGTCTAACATTTTGTAGGCGGCGTTCATCGCCTCATCAGGCGTTTTACCTTTAGCGATAAAACTTGCCTTCAATGCTGCCAGTCTCTGTTGAACGTCAAAGCTATTTTCGTCCAGGTGAGAAATTAAATTATTTCTATATTTCTGGCCTGCATTCGCAATAAAGGTTGTGATAGCTGCAATCCCGAAAGATCCTCCCAACTGTCTCATCATCCCTGTAAAGGCTGCTCCCTGACCAATCTCCTGCCCTTTCAAAGTACTTAGAGATAGGGACGTGATCGGGATAAACAATAATCCAAGACCGGCACCTCTTACGATAAGCATCCAGAAAAAGGCATCTTTGCTGGTATCTGGTGTCAGAATTTTATATCCCCAGAAACTATACACAAAGAAGATGAACAATCCTAATGAAACCAGAATTTGCTGTTTTGCACCTTTTGCCAAAAGTCTACCAATGATAGGCATCATAAAGGCTGTGGTTAATGCAGCAGGAATCATCAATGCTCCTGATTGAAGGGCCGTCCATCCCAAGATACTCTGCGTATACAAAGGAACAATGAACGTGGAACCATACAATCCAAATCCAAGGACGAATGACATCATCGTTCCGATTCTTAGGTTACTATTTTTAAGAACCCTGAGTTCAACGATCGGATATTTAAAGGTAAGTTCCCTCCAAAGGAATAAGATAAATCCTAAAACAGCTGCTACTGTAAATGCTACAATCATTCCGCTGGCAAACCAGTCTTCTTCATGACCTCTTTCCAGAATGAACTGTAATGAACCTACTGTTACTGCCAGTAATGCAATCCCAATCCAGTCTACATCTGATACTTTACGTTTTTCTGCATATTTCGGACTTCTTACAAACTGCAGTGTCATCAAGGTTGCTGCAATCCCAATCGGAATATTAATATAAAAGATATAAGGCCAGCTGAAATTATCAACGATATATCCTCCAAGTGGCGGACCTAGTGTAGGGCCAATAATTACTCCCAGACCATAAATAGCCTGAGCCATACTTCTTTTTTCAATCGGATAAGATTCCGTAATGATCGTTTGTGAAGTTACCAGTAAGGCTCCTCCTCCAATTCCCTGCATCAATCTGAAGAACACAAGTTCCCAGATATTGGTCGCATTTCCACATAAAAATGAAAATATGGTAAATATGATGATGGATGCCGCGAAGTAATTTCTACGCCCAAACTGTTGGGAAAGCCAGCTCGTCATTGGTACTATAATTACGTTACCAATGGCATAAGCCGTAATTACCCAGCCCACTTCAGAAAGTGTAGATCCAAGATTCCCCTTCATTTCATTCAAGGCAACATTGACAATCGTGGAGTCTACAATTTCAAGAAGGGCACAAAGGATAGCAGTAATCGTAATGATCACTCTACGCGCTCCATATTCTACTAATGAATCTTGCATAAGTTTTTTCGATGTAAAAAGTCAATGGTGAATTTTACTCCACAAGTGAATGGTGAATTTTAAAACTTTGTGTTTTAATTAAAAGCAAAGCTGATTCACTACTGACAAAGAAGTTCATTGACTTTTAACAATTTTAAATGTTATTTCAAAGCAACTTCAGCCTTCACATTCATTCCTGTTCTTAATCTTTTTGCAATATCTTTATCAAGGTTTACAAAATCGATTTTTACAGGAAGTCTCTGTACTACTTTTACGAAGTTACCACTCGCGTTATCCGGAGGAAGGATAGAGAAGGTAGCTCCTGTAGCCGGAGAGAATGAGCTTACTACTCCTTCAAATTCTTTGTCAGGGAAAGCATCAATCTCGATTTTCACTTTCTGCCCTTCTACCATTTTATCAACCTGAGTTTCCTTAAAGTTAGCCACTACCCACTTCTGGTCGTTTTTCACCAAAGCAAAAAGCTGTGCTCCTGCCTGTAAATACTGACCTGCCTGAGTAGGTACTTTTCCTACGTATCCATCTTCAGGGGCAAGGATTACAGTGTATGATAAGTTTAATTTCGCATTTTCTACATCTACTTCTCTTTGTTTAGCTACAGATCCTGCAACACTGATTTGTTGAGAGCTTGCCGCTGTCTGAGATGAAGCAATGTGAGTTTGCTGAGCAATCTGATTTCTCTGATCTACCAACACCTGTAATTGCTTATCTGCAGATTGTTTTGCTGCTAAAGCCTGCTCATATTGTTGTTCTGTAATAGAGTGATCTTTCACAAGATTTGCATATCTTTTCAAATCCTGAGAAGTTTGCCAAACGTGTACTTTCGCTGCTTCTATCTGAGCATTTGCCGTAACGACAGCCGCTTCTGAAGAACCGATATTTTTTGAAGTAGCCGTTGTTGTAGCTTCAGCATTTGAAATATTGCTTTTAGCCGTAGATAAAGCTGCCTGAGCTTGTTCCAAAGCCATTTTCTGATCTCTGTTATCTAAAATAACCAACGTATCTCCTTTTTTTACGAACTGGTTATCTTTTACTTTCACCTGTGCCACATATCCTGAGATTTTAGAAATAACGGGTGACATATTTGAAGTAATTTGAGCATCATCAGTCTCCTCATGATACTGTCCGTATGTAAAGGCTCTATAACCATAGATACCTCCTCCGATAACTACAGCTGCTAAAATGATAGGAAAAACTAAACTTTTTTTCTTTTTAGGTTCAGCTGCCTGTGTATTATTATTTTCCATTTTGGTTTCGATCTGATTATTTAATTGTTAAAGTTCCTGTTGTCTGTAATAGTTTTCTGTATGCCAACGCAGCATCTGCCTTAGCATTGATCACGCCAACGTTAGCTGCAATCTGAGCTGCGTCTGCATCCAAAAGTTCCGTCATGGTAGCAAGACCGTTGTCGTATTTATTTTTTGTAATTCTGTAATTTTCGTTAGCCTGCTCAGCAGATTTTTCAAAAACAAAAATTCTCTTTTTAGAATAATCTGTATTCTGATATTCTCTGTTCACATCCAGTTTAATGTTATCATTCAGTAGTTCATCTGTAGCCGCTAACTGTTTTTCTCTGGCCTGAGATTGTCTCAGTGATGAGTTCTCTTTCCAGATATTGGATAAATTATAAGAAATACCGATTCCTACATTCACGGCATTGTATACCGTAAGAAATTTCGGAATATCTGCTGCCACATATCCTCCTGTAAATGCTAATGATGGAAGGTTTTCTGCTTTTGCCGCTTTTGTTCCCAACTGAGCTGCTTTTCTTTGCTGAGCCAAAGCCTGTAAGTCTTTACGGTTTTCTCGTGCTTCGTTTACGTAAAAATCAACAGGTTTTACGTCTGAACCTTCTTCAATGTAATTCTGATCAACTTCTAATTCTGTTGTTTCAGGAAGTCCTAGTAACAGGTCCATATTGATATTGGCAATATTGTAATTGTTTTTGGCTTCCAACAGCTGAAGTTCGATATTGGATGTCTGAAGGTTAGCCTTTAATCTGTCGTTTCTTGCGATCAACCCGTTGTTTTCCATTTTAAGGAAAGTTTCGTCTCTTTTCTGAGAAGCGGCAAGGTTTTCTTCAAAAACTTTGATGGATTGGTTGGCTTTAAACAGATTATTATAAGCCTGAGCAACATTATAAGCAATGGCTACTTTATCGTTTTCCGTACTTAGTTTTGAAGCTTCCACAAGATATTTGGCAGACTGAATACCGTATTTGATTCTTCCACCGCTGTAAATAGGAACACTAAGGTTGGCCGAACCATAAACTACCTGATGTATATCTGGTCCTCCTGCTCCACCGGAAAGTCCTGCCAATTTGATATCAACATTTGGTTTTATGGGAAGATACATATAGCTCCCAGAAACTTTCAATTCCGGAAGCTGTCTGTTTTTAGCTTCCAAAAGATCAGCGGTAGCCTCTTCGATCTTGGCTGCGTCGATCTTAAGATTCTTGCTGTTCTGGATTCCCAGCTGCACAGCTTCATCAAGAGAAAGGGTCTTTTTCTCCTGAGCATTTGCATTTGCTATTCCTACGAATAGTGATAATGCAATCACTGAGTTATTTATTCTCTTCATAACCTAAAAGGTCTTTTAGTAAATATTTTATATGTTTATTAAGTTCTGTGTAGTATTTTTCATCAAAAACACTGTCCTCTTCTGTATCATTAAGGAATTCTTTATACATTTCTTTAGCATTGAATGCATAAAACAGAGTTCCGCTTATCGTGGTATGCAACAGATAGATGGGAGGATTTTTGGTGAAAATTCCTTTTCTATGACCGCTTTCCAGAATTTGAGAATACATGGAGAGAAATATCATTTTGGTTTGCTTCAAAAACTCTACAATCTGAGGATTTTGAGCATAAAGCTGCTCTCTCTGCATAATTCTGTAAAAACATTTTTGAGTTCTTACCTTATTGGAAAACTGATCGATTATTCGTTCAATCTTTTGCCACTCGTTCATATCTGTTCTTTCTAAAATATCCTTTGAAAAAAACTGTCCTTCATTCATTCTGTACTCCACCAGTTTTTCATAAAGTTTTTCCTTGGAACCGAAATAATACGAGATCATCGAAATATTTACATGAGCTGCTTTAGCAATTTCCCTTGTGGAGGTTCCTTCGAACCCTTTCTCGGCAAAAAGCTTTTCGGCGGCAAATATTATATTCTCTTCTTTTGAAATCATGTCATTACTCATTTTTCAGGGCGCAAATTTACACAAGTTTTCGTTCGAATCAAACGATTGATTGATTTTTTAATATAGATTTAATTTATTGTAAATAAGAGACACTTTCTATAAACTAATGACGATAGTACAATCAGATATGAATTTACAAAAAAAGTGCCTAATGATTTTACTATTTATTTAAATTTTTGTTAATAAACAGAAAAGTAAGTCATATATCCGTAGTGATATTTATAAAGTCTCGAAAAAAAGAAAATGGGAGGTGAATCGTAATTCTGTAAGTATAAACCATACTTACAGAAAAATATATAAAGCAGGTTTTCTATCAAAAATCGCTTTGATAAGAAAATATAAAAATAAACTCCGGCAAATGACCGGAGTTTGTATATTATGTACTTTTATGAATATATCGTGATAATTTGATGCCGAGATCTGTCCATATGATTTTAGGATTCCCGTTTCTTGTAAGGTGCAAATCTGCGTCATTGATCTCTTCCAGAATACTCTCAATATTAGCTCCGGTAATGAATTTCGAAAAACCACCCCAGTTGAACCCGTTGGCATCAATCTTTTTGTACACCAAATTTTCAGACTGATAATTCTGTAACAATGCTAACCTGAAGATCTCAGAACAGTAGTTCAGGAAGTTTTTTTGCTTTTCCCTGTTCCAGCCTGCAATTTCTCTGGCCCAGAGAATAATACTTTTCAGATAAGCAGGTTTCTTTTTTACCATAAATGCATCCCGCACCCACTGAACAAACAATTGCTCAAACTCACTGGTTTTATCACCGGAATTCAACAATTTGATGGCATCATTGAGGTTTCCCTGTGCTTCATGAACAATTTCTCTGATTTTTTCTTCCGATACAGAATGATTGTTTTTGAGAAATTTTTGAATGTCTTCGTCTTCAATTCTCGGCACTTCCACAATCTGTGTTCGGGAAAGAATGGTGGGAAGAATATCATTTGTACTTTCTGCTGTGAGAAGAATAACAGTTTTTGCCGGCGGCTCTTCCAAAAATTTCAAAAATTTATTGGCCGCGGAGGTATTCATTTTATCAGCTCTCCAAACAATCAGAATTTTTGTTCCTCCTTCGAAGCTTTTTAGTGCAAACTTCTGGTTTTGATCATCAATTTCGTCTGCTGAAATAAAGAGCTGCTTATTTTCAGATTCCAGAAAGGCTGTCCAGTCATCATAGCTTGCATAAGGAGATGCTAGAATCATTTCTCTGAACTCATCAAACTTATTCTTACTTAAAGAATTTCTGTTGTCTGTAAAGACTGGAAAGCTAAAATGCAGATCCAGGTGATTGAGGTGTTCTACCTTAGCTGCAGCATGACTGTTTTCCCGACTAAAGATTTCTTTTGCATAGGCCAAAACCATTGGTAATGTTCCATATCCCTCTTTTCCTACAAAAAGCTGGGCATGGCTCACTCTGTTTTCGGCAATGCTCTCTCTAAGAAGTTTTTTCAGATGATCCTGTCCGGCGATGTTCTCCCAATTCATGTTTCAAAGATAAAAAATCTTATTTCAATTTGTAAAATTAAGTCTGATTAAAATAGAAACTGTCTGAACATTTGTAATGAAATTGTCTGTTTGAGAGGCTTTAAATAAAGAAAATTGTAATAAACAATATAATTTATAGACAAAAATCGTTATAATTTGCTATAACAATGGGCAAACTCTATAGTATGATGAAAACCTGCAACGGACTACTTTAAAAATAGACTCTACAATAATAGGTACCATCAATAATCTTATTTGAAAAAATTTAAAAATTAAATTTTGTGCAATTTAATTTCAAGCAATATATTTGTAATATAAAAATAGTCGTAAATTGAGATTACAATTTATGCCAATTTCAACTATTAAAATCAAAACAAATGGACAAAGAATTAGAACAGAAAATAAAGGGAATATTCCAACAGCAGAAAGCATTTTTCAAAACCAACCAGACAAAAGATATTGAATTCAGAAAGGCACAGTTAAGAAAATTCCATGAGGTCTTCTTAAGCCATACAGAAGCTCTTTGTGAAGCTTTAGACATTGATTTGGGAAAGAGCAGAAAGGAAGCTGAGTATGTGGAAATTCAAATCGTCATCAGTGAACTTGATTATCTTCTTGAGAATATTGATGAATGGGCACAACCAACATCTGTTCCTTCTAAACCGCATCCATCAGGAGCAGAAGTCGTGAGTACAATAACTTACCAACCGTATGGGGTCAATTATATCATCGGTCCATTTAACTATCCTGTTCAGCTGACATTCAGCCCTCTTATCGGAGCTTTGATTGCAGGAAATACAGCGATTATAAAACCATCAGAAAATACACCCCATGTAGCAAAAGTTCTTGAAGATATTGTAAAAGGAGCTTTTGATGAATCCTATGTTGCAGTTATTCAGGGAGGTATTGAGGAAAACACTTTATTATTGAGTTTCCCATTCGATTATATTTTCTTTACAGGAAGCCCGAACGTAGGGAAAATTGTCATGAAAGCAGCCGCAGAACAATTGATTCCCCTAGCTTTGGAACTTGGCGGAAAATCTCCGACGATTGTTCATAAGGATGCGGATCTGGATAAAGCGGTTGCCAGAATATCTTACGGTAAATGGATCAATTGCGGCCAGACGTGTGTTGCTCCCGACTATATCTATATTCACGAGTCTATAAAAGATGCTTTTATTGAAAAATTCAAGGCTCATTTAAATACAACCTATGAAGGTAATTCTTTAGGCAAGATCGGGAAGATTGTAAGTCAGAACCAGATTAAACATCTTGCAGGATATCTGGAGGCATCTCGGGAAAAAGTGATCTATGGAGGAAATTATGACCTGGAAACCCGTCATTTTGAAGCTACTTTGATGGATAATGTTACCTGGGACGATCAGGTCATGCAGCAGGAAATCTTCGGACCCATTCTTCCTATTATGACTTATCGTGAGATTGATGAAGCCTTAGAAGAGATCAATAACCGTCCTAAACCTCTAGCATTGTATGTTTTCTCCGAAAATCAGGAATTTGCAGATCAGGTTCTTGCCCTTACCACAAGTGGAGATGCAGAAATCAACAGTGCTATTATTCACGTAGGTTCTCATTATCTGCCGTTTGGAGGAGTGGGAACATCGGGAATGGGGAAATATCATGGAAAATTCAGTTTTGAAAGTTTCAGTCACAGCCGTTCTGTACTTCAGGTGAAATAAAAAATATACAAAGATTTTATTATTTATAAAAAAGGCCGTTCTACATCACGAATGGTCTTTTTTTGATAATAGAATTGTTATTTTTATTGGAGAAAATTTGCATTTTTCTTTTAAAGAAGGGCCCTTAACAAACTTTAACCACATATAATTTTTACAATTCATTAATATTTAAGATATTTGCGCATTGTTTTAAAAATAAAGAATGAAAAAAATCTTTGTAGTATCATTCATATCAGTTGGATATTTCTTAAATGCACAGAGTCTAAGTAACTCGCCTTATGCAGCGTATGGAATTGGAGATGTAAAATATGATAATACGATCGAAACTTCTTCAATGGGAGGTATATCAACAGCTTTTATAAGTGATTTTACCAGTAGTTTCAATTTTGCCAACCCGGCAAACAACGCCAATTTCGAACTTACGAGTATCAAACTGGAAGCTACCAATGAAAACAATTATTTCAAATCGAACTTTAACGATATGAAATCTACAAAGCATTCTACGTATCTTTCCAATATTTCCCTGGCATTTCCTATCTCTTCGAGGGTGAAAATGGGAATTTCTTATCAGCCTTACAGCTCTAAAAGCTATGATATTGTAAGTGAGCAGCTTGACGCAAACCAGACTCCTGTTTATAAGAATAACTTTAAAGGAAGTGGTACCGTAAATATTGCACAGGTGGCGGTTGCTTATAAAATCAACCAAGAATTCTCTGTGGGAGCAAAAGCCAATCTTTACTTTGGAGATATTAACGATCTTAATGAGTTCCGTGCTTATAACAACGCTCTTCAAACCTATGATACAGAATATGTAAATGGATTTGAAACGAAAAACAGAATCAGAAACTTCAACTTTACATTGGGTACAAGCTACCAAACTGTAAACCCACGTACTGATAAGAAATTAACTATTGGTGCTACTGCTACTTTTGGTAATACAAGTAGTACAACTGTAGATTATACAAACAGTACTTACAGATATTCCGATTTAAAGGCCGGAACCAAAACCGATGAAAGCATCCTGGATCAGCAAAGTGTAAGTTCTAAGAATATGATTCCATTCCAGGCCTCTGTAGGGGTAGGATATGGAAGTGAGAACCACTGGTTTTTCTCAGGACAGGTTGATTACAAAAAAGGAGAAAATGTTGCTTATTTCGGAAAAACATTCGACTTCCAGGATAGCTACAGAGTATCTGCGGGTGGATGGTATCTTCCTAACTATAATAACTTCAGAAATTACTTCTCAAGAGTAATCTATCGATATGGAGCTTTCTATGAAAGAGGAAATCTTCAACTGGAAGGAAACAGCATCAACAAATTCGGTATTACTGCAGGAGTAATGTTACCATTCAAAAACAGCAGTATTACAAGGATGAGTGGTCTGGAACTAGGTCTTGAAGTTGGTAAAAGAGGAACTCTTAAAGACAACCTGATCAACCAGAATTACATCAACCTCAAAATCGGCTTCAATTTTGCTGATAAGTGGTTCAGAAAGAATCTTTATAACTAGAATGAAATTTTTAAATAAAATATCATATAAAAATATAGCATACCTTTTTAGTTGTGCTATATTTTTTATATTGACATCCTGTGAAGAAGATCTTACCAAAAATAAAGGTAACCAAAGCAAAAATTTCCCTTCACAGATCATTAATAATGCCAACATTATACAACGTGACTCCGGTTTTATAGTACTTAAAGCAAAAGCTCCTATTATAGAAAAATATGAACTGATAGACAGTCCTTATACTGTTGCAAGAAAAGGAATAGACATTCAGTTTTTCGATAAGAAAAAACCCAAAATACCTGGAACTATAAAAGCAAAATACGCCAAGTTTTTTGATTATAAACAGTTTTACGAGGCAAAAGGTAATGTAAGAATTACCACCAATGAAGGCCAAAAATTTGCCATGCAGAGTATTTTCTGGGATCAAAGAAAAAAGAGAATCTATACCAAAGACACCGTATATGTAACGATGGAAGATGGCTCTACCCTAGTTGGCGCTAACGGTATGACTGCCAAAGACGATTTCTCCGAATATACTTTTTATAATAATTCGGGAGATTTCAGTTCCAAAAGAATTTCCGAGAACAAAAAATAAACTTACCCTCATGAAAGCTCTGGCTATAGGATTGATGTCCGGTACAAGCCTGGACGGTTTGGATATCTGTCTGGCTGAATTTGAAAAAAACAATACATGGACCTTTCAGATTCTGCAAGCTGAAACAGTTCCCTATTCTGAAGATTGGGAAAACAAGCTTCGAAATGCCATTTACATTTCGCCAGAAGATCTACTGGAACTGCATGCAGAATATGGTTTCTATCTTGGTCAGCAGGTTAAAGAATTTATAAAGAAATACCAAATTGAGAATATCAACCTGATTGCTTCTCACGGTCACACAATCTTTCATCAGCCTCATAGAAAATTTACTCTTCAAATTGGAGATGGGCGGGCAATCAAACTGGAAACAGGATTACCCGTTATTTATGATTTCAGAAGTCAGGATGTTCTTATGAACGGCAATGGAGCTCCTTTGGTTCCCATTGGAGATGAGCTGCTTTTTTCGGAATGTAATGCCTGTCTCAATCTTGGAGGATTTTCCAATATTTCTTTGCGATTAAATGATAAAAGAATTGCTTTTGATATTGCTCCAGTAAATATTGTTCTCAACGCACTGGCTCAAAAGTTGAATAAAAACTTTGATGAAAATGGAGATCTTGCCAGACAGGGAAAAATCAATGAGAAATTGCTGAACAGTCTTAATGCTTTAGATTTCTACCAGCAACCTTATCCCAAATCCTTAGGACTCGAATGGTGTAATGAGTACGTATTTCCTTTTCTTCAAGAAATTGAAACATTGGACGCTTTGGCTACTTTTACGGAACATATTGCCCAACAGATTTCAAAAGTAATCAATGAGAATACTATTCAGGATATTCTTATCACCGGGGGTGGCGCTTACAACACTTTTTTAATTGAAAAAATACAAGCAAAAACCAACTCAGGCATCATTCTTCCGAAAAAAGAAATCATCGATTATAAGGAAGCTCTGATCTTTGCTTTTATGGGTGTTTTAAAGATGAACAGTGAGATCAACGTACTATCTTCTGCAACGGGAAGTACAGCAGATCACTGCTCAGGCGTAATAGCTTAAACAAATTAAATTAGCATAAAAAAGACCTTCATTCCTGAAGGTCTTTTATTATTTATAAGCTTCGATCTTGTCGGTAAGCGTATTGATAAAGTTCTGTAATGGTTTTTCTACCATCATTTTGATAAAAGGATTGAATTTTCCTTCAAACAACATCTGTACTTCCGTCTGGTTTTCGCTGATAGGATTCAAAGTAGCTGTTAATGAAAAATCTAAGCTTGAACTTGCAGATTTTAAAACTGCTTTCTGATCATTCACTTCGTCTATTTTCAAAGCAATTTCAGGCATTCCCTGTAAACCAAATTTAAAACCGTCGTCTCTTGTTTCAAATTTCTGAAGACCGTCTGGCATAAAATCTTTATAATTTTCAGGTGACTTCAACAATTCTGAGAGCTCTTTAGATGATTTATTGACAATAATCTTTCGTCCTTCTAAATTCATTTTTTATTTTTGTATTTAAATTCTTAATTCTTACAAATGTATAAAGTTTTTGTGAACGAAAAAAAATTATTAATATCTAAGCATCCTGAGGAACTTGAAAAAAATCTCGGGTATGAAAGTTTCACGACTTTAGAGATTGCATTAGATATTTTGGAGAATACTTCGGTGAATGAACTGAATGTTTTTGGTGAGAATATTGATGAGATCTGGGGCGAGTTTCAAAAGCTTTTCAGAATCATAGAGGCTGCCGGAGGTTTGGTAAACAATCCTGAAGGAGAAACGCTTTTCATCAAAAGACTTGGCAGATGGGACCTTCCCAAAGGTAAAATGGAAAAAGGAGAGTCGAGAGAAGAATCCGCAGTAAGGGAAATTGAAGAAGAAACGGGTTTAAGTGATGTTGAACTCATCCAGTTTATCAATACCACTTATCATATTTACATCGAAAGAAACGGGGAAAAGATCCTGAAATGTACCCATTGGTTTGAAATGAAATTTAATGGTGAAGATACTTCAAAGCCACAAATTGAGGAAGGAATTACAGAAGTAGCCTGGAAAAATACTGCTCAGATAGAAAGTGAAGTCTTCCCTAGCACTTTTCAGAATATTAAGCTTATCGTGAAAGAATTCTGGGATTCCAGAAAGTAAGTAATGATATCAAAGATTGAAAGAGGGGCAGGAAGTCATTATCAAACTCCCCTCCCCTGCAGTCTTGTATTTTTTAAATAAATTCGATCAGTTTTTCCAAAGCAATACCTCTGGATCCTTTCAACAGTATATTTTCCGACTGAATTTTATTTCCTTTCAGGTATTCAATCAATTCTGTTGTGTTTTCAAAAGCGAGTTCTGAAGAATTCACTGCTTTAAAATGTTTTCCAACTGTAATGATTTCGGTAAACCCTAAATCCTGAGCCAGTTTTAAGATGTTCTGGTGTTCTTTTTCACTTTCTTCACCCAGTTCAAGCATATCGCCGATGATAATGGTTTTATGGCCTTCAAATGTGATGAAATTATTCAGAGACGCCGTCATCGAACTTGGGTTAGCATTATAAGTATCCAACACCAATGTTCTGTCATCTTTTTTTACAACCTGAGAACGCATATTTGTTGGAGTATACATTTCAATAGCATTTTTGATCGTATCAAAATCAATCCCAAAATGAAGTCCAAGACTCACTGCTGCACAAAGGTTGGTGAAATTATAAGTTCCGGTAAGTTTTGATACGGCTTTTGTACCATTATAACTCAATCCTACAAAATGATCTTCTGAAAAAGAGTCAAAAGTATAGTCTGAATCATTTTTACCAAAAGTTATGACTGGTGAATAATTTTCAGTTTTTTCAACCTGAATAGGATCATTTTCGTTAACGACAATGGTTTTCCCGTTATTTTTAAGATAATCATATAACTCAGATTTTCCTTTGATAACGCCCTCAAAACCACCAAATCCTTCCAGATGTGCTTTTCCGAAATTGGTAATATAACCGAAATCAGGTAAGGAGATTGTACATAATAATTCTATTTCTTTCTGATGATTGGCACCCATTTCTATGACAGCCATTTCATGCTCTGCTTTAACAGATAGAATTGTAAGAGGAACACCAATATGATTATTCAGATTTCCTGACGTATACTGTACATTAAACTTTTCTGAAAGTACAGCATGGATAAGTTCTTTAGTTGTTGTTTTTCCATTGCTTCCTGTAAGCCCGATAAAAGGAATGGTCAGCTGGCTTCTGTGGTGAATGGCCAATTGCTGCAAAAACTCAAGAGTGGAGGGAACATAGAAAATATTTCTATCTGCGTTTTCAAATTCCCGCTGTTCAACGATGGCCGCCAGAGCCCCCTCGTCAATAGCTTTTTCAGCCAGAGTTGCCGCATTGAAATTATCTCCGGAGAAGGCAAAGAAAATATCATTTTCTGCGATTTTTCTGCTATCAATGGTTACTTTACCGGCTTGCAGAAATAAAGGATAAAACTGTTCTATATTCATGTGGAAATATATATATTTTTAGAAGTCACCTATAATCGCCCAATATACACGAGTGTTTGAGACTTTTTAGCCAAAGCGATTTCATGGTTCAAAAATAAAAAAACCTTCCGGAAATCCGGAAGGTTTTTTATAAGTATTTTTTGATAAATATTATCTTCTAGTTCTGCTCTTGTCATTAGTTCTAGCATCCTGAGCAACACGGAAACCAACCCAGCCAAATGCTTTTCCTTGGTTTTTATATCTTCTTTGCCCCGGGTCTAGCCAATATGCAGTATCTTGCCAAGAACCTCCTTTTACTACTCTGATTTCGTTAGACATTTCAGAAGTTCTGTCTTTGCTGTCTTTCTGCATTTTCACTCTACCAGTAGCGTCTACGATAAATCTCTTTTTAGGAGAGTTGTACATGTCAAATCCTGCAGCAGAATCTGAAGCTCTGTAATACTCTAGAGAAGATTGTCTGTCACCATCTCTGTAGTTTCTGTAGTCAGCAATTGTTTCTCTTTCGAATTGTCCAGGAAGACCTTTGTATACTAATCTTCCGTCTGCAAGAGTATCATATTTGATAGTACCTTCGTCGATCATTTTGTAAGTTCCGTCTCCGTTTCTTACAATCGTTTGAGGCATATTTCCTCTATAATAGTTGAAGTCGTTGTAATCTTCATCAATGATTGGTCTGTAGATGTCAGCTGTCCATTCTGCAACGTTACCATACATACCATAGATTCCCAGGTCATTAGATGGATACTGTCTAACGTCTGAAGTCTGAGCAGATCCGTCGTTTTTCCATCCAGCAATACCTGAATAGTCACCTTTACCCATTTTGAAGTTTTCAAGGAACATTCCTCTTTCTTTTCCTTTAGTTCCTCTCAATCTTTCGATTTGAGGTTTTTTACCCATGTACTGGTTGTATTCTCTGTTCTTAGCCATACCAAGAGCAGCATATTCCCATTCTACTTCAGTAGGAAGTCTGAACTTCTGTACCATGGCAGAGTTTGGAGCTCTGTTTGCTGCCAGCAATCTTTGGTTGGTAGTTTTCATACCAGTTTTTTGCTGCATTCTCTTTTCGTTGATGTATCCTTGCATTTCAGGATCATTCGATTTGAATTTATCCATATTAAATGCCGTACCACCCTGGTTATTGGATTCATTGATGTATAAATCCTTAGCAATAATACCTGCTTGCATCAACGCTTTTTCGTTGGCTCTATCTGACAACCATTCACAATATCTGTTGGCTTGAGTCCAGGAAACACCTACTACAGGATAGTAGTCGAATTCCGGAGAACGCAGATAAGTTTCATTATAATCGTTTCTAGCTAATTTGTTGTCCCATAATAGAGTATCTGGCAGGGCGCCGTTGTAGATCTCCTTGAAGCTAGGGTCACTTGGTGGGAATACATACTTCAACCATGTAAGGTATTCGCGGTATTCGTAGTTAGTAATCTCAGTTTCTCCGATAAAGAATGAACTTACCTGCATTCTGCGAGGTGTGTTATTCCAATCGTGCATCACATCATCTTTCACTAATCCCATTGTAAAAGTTCCACCTTCTACATATACCATTCCTGGCCAACCCTTCTGCTTTTGTTGCTTTCCTGCAAAAAACCAACCTTGTTTTTCGTTTGGTTTCCAACCCGTCTTGCTGACAAACTTTTTAGTACCGCCTCCTTTGCTGGTACCTGATCCGCCACAGCTGGTTAATGCAAGTGTAGAACTTAATGCTATTAATGAAAACAACTTTAGTTTTTTCATAGTCGATATAAATATTTTCAAAGTACAAAGAAAAAATAAATTATTCAATAAATCAAGTAATCATTTGATTTTTTTGAAAAACGTTAACAAATTAATTTTATTGTATCACAATTTAATTCTAAAATTTTCATTTATTTTGTAATTTAGCAATTTCAATAATAAACATGAGACGAAAAATCACTCTTTTATCCTTAATCGCTTTTGCATCAACACTTTACGCTCAAAGAAACACCATAGAATGGAATGGTTCTAAAATTCAGGATTTTGGTGACACAAAAATTAATCTTCCTATTTTTAAAAATGAAGGTTTTTCTTTCAGCCAAAATAATGTTTTTATAGTAACCAAGCAAAAAATCGGAGAAAAGCAGTTAAAAATTTCAGACCTCGCCTGGGAGAATGTATCCAATCAGGATTTATTTGAATTAGACAAAGGCAGGCTTCCGGATTATGATGTGGCAGATATTTCATATTATACATTGGAAGGAGAAACATATGCCAGTATCAGCATTGCTTTATTTAAAAATGTAAAAGGCCGTGTTCAGAGACTTTCTTCATTTAATATTTCAGAAGGTGCGGCTCCTTTGAATGCTTCAGCCAACGCCAACAAAGTAGGAACAGCTAACAACCCTCTGTCCAGCGGTAATTTCTATAAAATAAAAGTTGACAAATCCGGAGTATTCAAAATCACAGCTCAATTTTTAAAAGATAACGGGATCAATCCTGCTTCTGTAAATCCTAAAAATTTCAGAATTTATGGAAATGGAGGGATCATGCTTCCTGAGTTCAATCAGGATACCAAATACAGTGCCCTACAGGAAAATGCCATTCAGGTAGTGGGTGAAGACGATGGAGTATGGAATGACAATGATTATGCACTATTCTACGCTCAAGGGCCAGATGGATATAACCTTTATGATACTTCTAATGGAAATGGTTTCAAAAGAAGAGATACCCGATTTTCTGAAAGAAGCAATAATGTGAAGAATATCTATGAAGATTTTTCATACTATTATATTAACTTCGATAAAGGGGCGGGAAAAAGAGTACAGCCTATAGATGGAACACTTCCCGCACAGCTTATCACCAGATATGACAATTACCAGTTCATTAATAAAGATCAGAAAAACCTGTTAAAGGTAGGAAGAACATGGGTTGAAGATACGCCTTTCAACAGTGAAAAAAATATAGTATTCAATACCAACTCTCCTATTCAGGCTAATGACCAGATCCGATACAGAACACAAGTAGTAGCTTATAAGTCTCAACAGAACAGTATTGATTTTAAAATCAATAATCAGGCTCCATCTACCAGAGATGTACCTGCAGATTCCGGAGGGGTACAGTATAATTTTTATCCTATTACTTATTCGGGTACGATTAATAATCTTACCGGAAGTCAGTTCACCATAAATTACAACCCCAATATTTCTAAAAACCCTAACGGAACTTACTACCTTGACTATGTTGAAGTACAGTACAAAGAAAATCTTAGTTTCAATGGTTCACAGATGAACTTCAGGGATTATTCTATAGTAAGTGGAAGTAATGACACGTACGGATTCAGCATCAATAATGCCAATAATATAGAACAGGTATGGGATGTTACCGATATTACAAATGCTAACAGAAGAGTAAATAAAGCAGGAGCAGGATCGTTCAATTTTGCTTATACTGCGGCTGATCAGAATTTCAATAATGAGTTTGTAGCTTTCCGTTCTGATGCGGCATATAGCCCGCAGTTTGTTGGAAGAATTTCCAATCAGAATCTTTCGGCATTACAGAACATCGATTATCTGATTCTTACTACCCCAGAAATGATGGGGCAGGCGCAAAGGTTAGCCAGTTATCATCAGACTACCAATAACTATAAGGTAGAAATTGTAGACGTCAACAAAATCTATGAAGAATTTGGAAGCGGAAGCAGAGATCTTACTGCAATCAGAGATTTTGTCACTAAGCTAAATACTCCGAACGGAAGGCTCAGATATGTATTCATCCTGGGAGATACTTCATATGATTACAAAAACAGAATTCCTAACAACTCCAATATTGTATCCAGCTATCAGAGCGAGCAGTCTTCAGATTATGTATCTTCATTCGTTACCGACGACTATATTGTAATGACCCAGCCACAGAATTCTCTTTTAATTGAGAATAATCTGCCGGATCTTCCTGTGGGAAGAATTCCTGCAGCTAATGTGACTGAGGCATCTGATATGATGAACAAAACATTGGCTTATTATAATTCTCTTCCGGGCCAATCCAGTCCTTTTGGAGAATGGCGTATGCGTCTTGACTTTGTGGTGGATGATAATGCTGAAGGAGGAAGCCCTTTCCACAATGTTATGAATTCCAGCTTGGTAAGTATATTTGAACAGCCTGGTCAGCTTGAACTGAAAGAATATAACGTAAAAAAACTCTATATGGATGCCTTCACCGCTCAGAGTACTTCTGGTGGTTTAAGATATCCACAGGTGAATCAAGCCATTTCCAATGCTATTGGGAACAGTTTGTATTTATTCTACTTCGGGCACGGGGGAATCAACGGATGGGCACAGGAAAGAGTCTTAACCAGCACTGAAGTTCAGAATGCCAATAATTTTTCCAATGTATACAGCAGATTCCCATTCGTTTCTACGATAACCTGTGAATTTACATTATGGGATGAGCCGGAAACGAATTCTGTGGGTGAGCAGTTTCTTAAGTTAAAGCAAGGAGGAGCTTCCACAATGATTACTTCCAGCCGTGCTATTGGAGTGGATTACGGACGTGATTTCACCAATACCTTTACCAGAAATATCTTCAAATTAACGAATGATGATTTCAGTTCATTAGGAAATGCTCATTTATTAGCAAAAAAACAAAAAGGACCCAACAGCAATCACCTTAAAGTAAATTTTCTTGGGGATCCTGCGATGAAACTGAGCAGACCTCAAAGATTGTTAACTATTGATAATATTGATACTCCGGTACCGGGATTAATCAGAGGATTGGATTTCGTAAAAGTAAAAGGACATATCAATAAACCTGACGGAACCCTTAATAGTACTTTCAACGGAAAAGTAGCCATCAATATTTTTGATAAAAGATTAAATAAGAAAACACTCAATAATAATGGTACCCTTTCGCCGGTATTAGATTATACAGAAGAAGGAACGGCAATTGTAAAAGCTGCAGGAACGGCTGTAAACGGAGTTTTTACTTCTGAATTCTACGTTCCTAAAGACATCAATTATGCTGTGGGAGACGGAAGAATATTAGCCTATGCAGACAATAAGTCTACGGATGTATTCAACAACCAGACCGTTCAGGTAGGAGATATCAACCCCAACGGAATTAATGATAATCAGCCTCCCAAAGTAAAACTGTACATGAACAATACCAACTTTGCAGACGGTGGTATCACCAATCAGAACCCAATGTTGCTTGCCTGTCTTACAGATGATACAGGGATCAACTCTACCGGATCAGGAATTGGACACGATATTACAACCTACCTTGACGGGCAGATTATCAATACCGTTATTCTAAATGATTTCTACTCTCCAGGAGAAGGTAACGGATGTCTGAATCCTAGTCTGGCCGATTATCAGAAAGGAAATGTAACCTATCCATTCAAAAATCTGGCGATAGGACAACACCAGCTAAGTTTTAAAGTTTGGGACATAAACAATAATTCTACAACTGCTACGTTAAACTTTGAAGTTAAGGATGAATCTGACCAGCATTTGATCATCAACAGACCACTGAACTGGCCAAATCCATTCACCAACAAAACGTATATCCAGTTTGAACACAACTGTGACGATATTCTGGATGTGAATGTGCAGATCTATACTATTACCGGAAGATTAGTAAGAACTTTATCTCAACCGGTAGTGGCAGAACCGTTCCTACAGGGCTTTAGAACCCCTCGTCAGGCAATAGAATGGGACGGAAGAGATGATTTTGGTGCTACAGTAGCAAAAGGTACGTATATTTTTAAGATATTTGCAAAAAGTCAAAACCAAGAAAAATGCAAAGGAAGTGCCACAGCTGTAGAAAAAATGGTACTTTTGAAATAATTTAACAAATACATAGACAATAATATTAATAAAAAACTGATAATATATAAAAGACAACATATGAATTTAACTACTAAACTGCTTTTAGGATTTGGTTTGAGTGCTGGTTTTTTAGGCTATTCACAAGATTTGGGTAAAGTAAACCCAGTACTTACCGGAGCTCCTTTTCTAAGAATTGCGCCAGATGCAAGGTCTGGTGGTATGGGAGATCAAGGGGTTGTAACCTCTCCGGACGCATTTTCACAGTTCTGGAATGCGGCGAAATATCCTTTTAGCAGAACAAGTTCTTCCATAGGTCTTAACTATACACCTTATATGGGAAAACTTACCAATGATGTATTCTTATTATATGGTGCATTCCATAAGTTCTTGGGGCAAGATGAAAGATCTACCATTTCTGCGAGTATTTATTATTTCAATATGGGGCAGGTTGACCTTACCCAGCTGGTAGGTACAGAAATCGCTTCAATGGGTACATCAAAACCAAATGAATTCTCTATTGACGTTGCCTATGCTTTGAAACTTTCTGACTCCTATTCAATGGCTGTAACAGGTAGATTTATCCGTTCAGACTTAGCCGGAGGATTCAACACAGATACAACTCTTAAACCTGCCAACTCTTTTGCGGTAGATATTTCAGGTTACTATACTTCTCCCAGATTCTCCAGTTTTGGTGGATATGATGGTAAATTAAATGCCGGTTTTGCCGTTCAAAACTTAGGACCTAAGCTAGATTATACCGGAAACGAAGAATCAAGATCTTATCTTCCTACCATGGCAAGATTAGGGGTTGGGTATGATATGTACCTTGATGATATGAACAGAGTGGGAATAAGCGTGGAAGGTTCCAAACTTTTGGTTCCTGGATCTGAATATGCAGGAATAGACCCGAATACAAGACAACCTATTTACCAGATTCCCAATGTGGGACCAATGGCCGGTATCGGAAAATCTTTCAAAAACAAAAACAGTATCATGTATAGTGGTGCTTTAGAATATTCATATGATAATGCTTTTTCTGTAAGAGGAGGTTACTTCCATGAAAGTGAAGAGCAGGGAGCAAGACAGTTTGCTACAGCGGGTATCGGATTAAAGTACCGTTCTTTCGGTCTTGATCTTTCTTACCTGATCAACATGTCTAAAATCAATACAGCACTGGATAACACACTTCGTTTCGGACTTACCTGGAACATTGGTGAAGAAACATCCAATAACGACAGATAGTTCCTTTGATAACAATACAAAAAGCCTCATCTTTATTTTCGATGAGGCTTTTTTTTGGAGAAAAATGAAAATACTCCACTCCCTTCAATTACGTATTTTCAACTTCCATCGTTCACTTTATAAAGTAAAAACCATTTATTAAAAAAATATAATACTTAAGTTTACAAAAGTCTCTTATTTATGGCGTCTTTTTTAAATCCAATAGTTATTTTTGTAACATGAACTACTCGGCGGAACTAAAAAAATTTGTAACCAGTCAATATGTATATTCTGCAATCAGAATTACATTAGCTACTGTTCTGCCTTGTCTGGTCCTCGCCCATTTCGGAATTCTGAAAGAATATTTCCTTTTTCCACTCGGAACCAGCTTTGTAGCCCTGACAGACCAACCGGGACCTTTTATCCGAAGAAGAAATGCTCTTACATTTGCCATTTGTTGTTTCGTACTGGTTGCATTGATTGCCAGTTTGGTAATGGATTTTACAATTCTGGTCATTGCCGAAATCATTCTGTTTGGAATGTTTTTCTCCCTGATCGGTGTCTATGGGCAAAGACTTGCAGCGGTAGGATCTCTATCTCTGGTTGTTTTGGCAATCTTCATTGATGGTCATCTTACAGGAAGCAATATATTGAAAAGTCTGTTAATTTTTGCCTGTGGATGTATATGGTTCCTTCTTATATTCCTTGTAGTAACGACCATTCGCCCTTATAAACTGGCAGGTCAAATGATTGGTGAGAACTATCTCCAACTGGCCGAATTTTTAAAAATCAAAGCCAATTATTATCAGAAAAATCCTGACTTCGATAAACTGACGATTCAGGTTATCGCCAAGCAGATTGAAATAAAAAACTTACAGGAAGATACCCGGGAAACGGTTTTTAAAACCAGAACAATTGTCAACGAATCTACAACCACCAGTCGTTTGCTGATGCTGATGTTCCTCAACTCCATGGATCTTCATGAAAAGCTGATGACTTCTGAAAGTGATTATCAGAAGCTGCAGCAGAGTTTTGACGACAGCATGATCCTGGTAAACATCCATGATTATCTTAATCTTCTGGCTGAGGAAATCACCAATATTGGAATCGCTCTTCAAAGTGGAACAAGAGCAAAATCGATATTTAACCTTGAGCTTGAGCTGAAGAATCTTAATAATCATTACTTTGAGCTCAGAAACAAGCAGCTTTCTTCCAAGAGCCTTGAAAATTTTATGATTCTGCGTCAGATTCTGATGCGCATCAATGAAATTACAAAAGAGATCAACGAAATCTATAAAGTTTTTTCTCAGAATATAAAACTGGCAAAAAGTTTATCCACCGGGCTAGACCTTAGAAAGTTTATGCCCAATGAGCCTAAGCTTAATTCTAAAGTTCTGAGAAACAATATTTCTCTATCATCTTCTCATTTCCGTCACGCAATAAGAATTACCACCGCTTTATTGCTGGGATATCTTTTTTCCATGTTTGACTCTTTGGGGCTGGGACATACCTACTGGATACTGATTACCATTACCGCCATTCTGAAGCCGGCTTATTCCATTACAAAAAAAAGAAATCTGCTGCGTCTGTACGGAACCTTTACAGGAGCGACCATTGCTTATATTATCCTTCACTTTATTCATATAAACAGCGTATTGTTCACTATTTTGCTGGTGAGCATGATTATGTGTTTCAGCTTCCTCAAAGGCCGTTATTTTTGGGCTGTTTTATTTATGACGATCTATGTTTTCCTGAGTTTCAACTTTTTGAATCCTGGAAAAATAAATATTATTTTCAAAGACAGAATTGTTGATACCGCCATTGCCGGAGTTATCGCTTTTTTGGTATCTTATATTGTACTGCCTGTATGGGAGCATACTCAGAATCTGGATCTGATGAAAAAATCTGCTGCAGACAATCTGATCTATTTTCAGAGTGTAATGTCTAAATTTCTTCAGGGAGATTTTAATATAGAAGATTATAAAGTAAAACGAAAAAATGCGATCATTTCTCTGGCCAATCTTTCCGATAACTTCCAGCGTATGATTTCTGATCCTAAAAATCAGCAGAAAAAACTGGAAGTTGTACACCAGTTTGTAGCCACATCGCATCTGGTTACAGCTTACACAGCGTCTCTTTCCCAATATGCACAAAGTAACGAACAGTATCCGGAAATAGATTCTGAAAGCTGGAGCAAAAAAATTGAAGCCGAAATGCAGCAAACCTCTACCCTTCTGAATGGTAATGATGTGAATGAAGCTTTAAAAATGGACAGCCGCCTTGAACCTGAAGATTCTTCTATTGAAGATATGCTCCTGAAAAGAAAAACAGAAATTGAAGAAAGTGATACTATAGATACAATAGATACGGATAAGATTTCCCACTTAACAGAGCTTAAAAACATTCATGATATTCTTGAACTCATCTACGATGTTGCCAAAGAACAGCGAAAGGTCATTGAAAAATACAAGGCTGAAAAAGTAGATGAAACAGAATAATTCAACAAGATGAAAGAATTTATTCTTCTACAATAGTAAAACAATAGTCGTCAAAAAACTCGACTCTGGCTTTAAATTCATCGGAAAACTGCTCATCATAGACCCTGCAGCTTATCTTATGCAGATGTTTCAGCTCAAAGGGCTTTACTTCGTAATTTTTCTTTAAAGACCAGTATTTTGAATGATGAATCTTGTACATACTTTCTTTCACACTCCATATAATGGTATAAAAAGTATCTGCTTTATCTTCCGGGATAAACCCTCTCTCATTTTCATAGGTAAATTTGTCAATCACTCTTAAGATCTTAGGATTGAATTTTTCCACATCAATTCCTATCTTATTTTGAGAAATAGCGATTGCGGCAAATGGAAAAGAATGGGTGATGGAAATCTCCGCATCTTTGGGAGACAGAAAAGGTTCTCTTTCTTTGTATAGAATTTTAGAATCTGGTTTCAGGCCCTTCAGCAGCTTTCGAACCATCAGTACTTCCAATAGCTTTTTAGGATGATAATCCTTTACTTTTTCTGCGTTTTCGGGCTCAAGCAATTCATTGATATCAAGTTCTTCACTTTCATCATACTTCCAAACAAGGATAGTGGCATTATCATCTGAAAAATCTCGGTAAAGGGGCATTCTTTTTTGTACAAATTTTATTGTACAAAAATACTAAAAAGAAATCATTCAAAAGAAGCTAGAAGATGAGAGCTGGATGATGGAACTTATGATCCGTTATAAAAACAACAGATAAGCAAAGTGAGTAAAAATTGCTGACTAAAAAATAAATTCTTTGTCGACATTATCTTTACAAACTTTCAGTATCCTTCTTCCTGCTCCCAGCTTAATTATTTAGACTGATGATTGGCATCATTTCTGTGCTCTATAATCTCCAGATTTTCATCTACAAAATAAGCGCTTCCAAATCCGTTTACATAAGATCCTTTTACAGGCTGCAAAGCAATCAGAATAAAGTCTTTCATTTCAGAAATAACATCAACTACTTTTCCATGAGTTTCTTTAAGGTTGTTAACCACTGTATTCCAAACTTCAGAATCTCTTTCTATTTGGGAAGTTGATGCTTCAAGCGTTAAACGTTCACGGGCATAGATCTGTTTTGTTGCAGACTCATCCTCAATAAACATTACTGAGGCATTTCTTCCGTCTGCCAGATTTTTGGTATGTTTTGCCATAAAAGATACCAGGATATAGAATGTATTTTCTACCTGCACAAAAGGAGCATAGCTGGAATTTGGGTTTCCTTCTGCATCAACAGTAGCTAAGATCACACTTTTAGTTGCCCCTATCAGCTCTTTTACTTTTGGTGCAACAGGTTTCGCTTTTCTTTGAGATTCTTCCTTAGAATTGGTATGATTCATAATAAAATTATTTATCCGATAAAATTAACTATTTATATTAAGACTAAATAGCCTTAGCGTATGTTTAATCTCATAAATATGAACTTATGTTGTTTTTGTATCTTAATTATTAATCGTAATTTTGCCTTAAGTTATCAATTGAATTTAAAATTATTCATTACATATGAGTACTACAACACAATACGTTCCTTATAAAGTTAAGGATATCTCCCTTGCAGAATGGGGTAGAAAAGAAATTACCCTTGCAGAAGCAGAAATGCCTGGTTTGATGTCTATCCGTGAAGAATACGGACCATCTCAGCCACTTAAAGGGGCAAGAATCGCTGGATGTCTTCACATGACAATCCAAACGGCTGTGCTTATCGAAACTTTGGTAGCTTTAGGAGCTGAAGTTACCTGGTCATCTTGTAATATTTTCTCTACACAAGACCACGCTGCTGCGGCTATTGCTGCTGCAGGGATTCCGGTTTATGCCTGGAAAGGTTTGAATGAGGAGGAATTTGACTGGTGTATTGAGCAGACTCTATTCTTCGGAGAAGACAGAAAACCATTGAACATGATTCTTGATGATGGTGGAGATTTAACAAACATGGTTTTTGATAAATATCCTGAATTCACAAAAGATATCAAAGGTCTTTCTGAAGAAACTACTACAGGAGTACACAGATTATACGAAAGAATGAAGAACGGAACTTTAGTAATGCCGGCTATCAACGTCAACGACTCTGTTACTAAGTCTAAATTCGATAACAAATACGGATGTAAAGAATCTGCAGTAGATGCTGTAAGAAGAGCAACAGACGTAATGTTAGCGGGAAAAAGAGTGGTAGTTTGCGGATACGGAGACGTAGGTAAAGGTACTGCTGCTTCTTTCAGAGGAGCTGGTTCTATTGTTACAGTAACTGAAATTGATCCAATCTGTGCTTTACAGGCTGCCATGGACGGTTATGAAGTAAAAAGATTAGATACTGTAGTAGACAATGCTGATATCATCATTACTACAACAGGTAACTTCAATATCGTAAGAGGAGAGCATTTCCTTAAAATGAAAGATAAAGCGATCGTATGTAATATCGGTCACTTCGACAACGAAATCGATATGGCTTGGTTAAACAAAAACTACGGTGAGACTAAATCTGAAGTTAAACCTCAGGTAGATATCTACACTATTGAAGGTAAGGAAGTGATTATCCTTGCAGAAGGTAGATTGGTGAACTTAGGATGTGCTACAGGGCACCCAAGTTTCGTAATGTCTAATTCTTTCTCTAACCAGACATTGGCTCAAATTGAACTTTGGAACAACTCTGCTGCTTATGGAAACGAAGTATACATGCTTCCTAAGCACTTAGATGAAAAAGTAGCTGCTTTACACCTTAAAAAATTAAGCGTAGAGCTTGAAACTCTTTCTCCTGAACAGGCTGAATACATCGGAGTAGATGTAAAAGGTCCATTCAAACCAGAGTACTACAGATACTAAGATTTACAATAATCTATGATATTATCCCACTATTCCGAAATAGTGGGATTTTTTTATAAAAGCTTTTCAGCCATTATGTATTTTTGCAGACTAAAAAAATAACATGAAAAAATTCTTATTTCTGGGAATAATGGGCTCTGTCGTATTCTTAAACAGCTGCAGCAGCAGTAATGATGAAACTAGCGTTGAACCTGAAAAAAAACTGTTACTAAGCAAGTTTACTACTATTTACTATGATAATCCTTCTAAACCTGAAACCGTAGATCAAACATTCGAATACAATAATAAAGGTGAGGTTATAAAAATCCTGCACAAAGGATTAGCAACAACTTTTGAGTATATCGACGGGAAGCCGGTAAAAGCAAACTTCTATAATAATAAACAAGAACTCTCCTACTCATCTGTGTTTTATTATAAGGGAGCTTTATTGGATAAAACTCAGGAGACTTATGTCAATTCGTTGTCAAGAACCACAAACTATACTTATAATACCAATGGACAGCTTACCAATATTACCAGTTGTATGGCGGGTAATTGTACTGATCCTGGGAATACTTCCTATACTTACTCCGGAGACAATGTTTCAACAGAAATCATCTCAACACCTGGATCTTCTAGCTACACTTATAAAGAGGAATACTCCTATGACAATAAGCTGAATCCTCATACCAATACCAATAAGTACCTGCGAATTTTGATGGGTAGCCCAGACATCATCAGTAAAAACAATTATATCGTAGATAAAAGCAGTACGAAAACCGGAACCACTTGGACTGCCGGTGAAACCACTACTTATACTTTAGAATACAATAGTGCCGGACTGCCGGTAAAGGCAACAGGAATGGGCAGCGACGGAAAGCTTTCTGTTCTGCATACCTACGAATATATTACTCAATAAATTCATATGATAACGACTCTCCAGTTTTGGAGAGTTTTTTATGATACAGTATTTATTGAATTCCAAAGCAATTATCTTTACAATCTCTTAGAAAAACAAAACAAATTTTGAAAGTATTAAACAGAAATTCTTTCTTCATCCCCGTATTTTACCCATATTTTATCCTCTACTCAACTGAATTTTATAAAAAATGAATATATTTAACGATTAAACAAAACATTAATTCATGAAAAAACAAAAAGTATCGAATGCATTTATCGCAGCATCCTGGGTAGCACTGGGAGCAGGAATGATCGGTTTTATTGTAGGTCTTGCAAGAGCGGAAATGCTGCTGAATGAAAAGGGATATTATTTCACCATTCTTCTTTATGGTTTATTTGCAGTGGTTTCTCTGCAAAAGGCTGTTCGTGACAAGTTAGAAAACATTCAGGTAACAGATATTTATTATGGGATCTGCTGGTTTGCTACATTATCATCTATTGTACTACTGGCCATCGGACTTTGGAATGCCACTATTCTTCCCAGCGAGAAAGGATTTTATGCTTTTGCCTTCTTACTCGCCCTTTTTGGAGCTATCGCAGTTCAGAAAAATACCAGGGATAATATGATGCAGGAATAACTAATAAACTCTCCAATTTGGAGAGTTTTTTTATGAATACAACCCTACTCTCATCATCTAAATGTTAAAAATAGACTTGAAAATTAAATATAAAGTTAAAAAATTACATCATTAATATATTTTTAATTATATTTATCCCAATAAGTAGTGAAATTATTAAAAAACAGTTCAACATAAGAACTATTTTTCAATAACAACCAGTAAACTTATAAAAAACAATAACCATCTGTAAAACAATAAGCATGAAATTCAAGAGAATCTCTATCGTTATTTTCATTCTATCCACTCTCATTGTAAAAGCACAAAACGAATTTACCACCATTTGGAAACCTGATTCTAATGTGATACCCACCATGAATGTAAACGCACCGTTTCAGGCCAATTCTCAACAAATATGGTTTCCCGGAATAGGTGAGAATTACACCATTACCTGGGAAGAAGTTGGATACCCTCAACATAATGGTATTCTTGATAATGTCACTTCTACCAAACAGGTTCTTATTGATTTCGGAGCTTCACTCAATGATGGCAGCGCGGCTACATATAGAGTAAAAGTGAGTAACGGAAACGGTGTTTTCAGACAAATACAATTCGGAGAAGTACAGCTATTTTCAGCTCCCGAACAGTATATCCCTGTATGGCAAATTAATGGAAGCGCTGATAAAATTTTAGAAATAGAACAGTGGGGAAACATTTCATGGAAAACAATGAAGAGTGCCTTCAGCAATTGTAAACTGATTCAGATTACCGCCACAGATGCTCCTATTCTTAGCGGTGTTAAAGATGCTTCTTTTATGTTTTACGGTACAACAAGCTTTACAGGTGCCAGCTCTATGCAAAATTGGAATACCTCTAATATTGAGAATTTCAGCTATATGTTTTCACTTTTATTCAATCCTTCACCCAACAACCTAATACAGGATCAGTTCAATTCACCCTATATTAATAGCTGGGATATGTCATCTGCTACCGACCTCTGCACTATGTTTGCAGGAAGAGGTATTTTCAATCAAAGTTTAGATAACTGGAATGTTTCCAAAGTAAAAGATATGAGCTGGATGTTTGCTCAGTGTTTAAGCTATAATCAGCGCATGGACAACTGGGATACCTCAAGTCTTGAGGATATGCATTTTATGTTTCATGTCATCCCCGTTTTCAATCAGCCTTTAAATTGGAATACCTCTAAAGTGACCAATATGGCGCATATTTTTCATGGTTGTAAAGCATTCAATCAATCATTGGAACATTGGGACACAACAAAGGTTACCAGAATGGATCAGATTCTTAACGACGCCACAAGTTTCAACCAACCTCTCGGAAACTGGAATTTAGCATCTCTTGGGGATGCCAATTCAGGCTTATTTGGGAGTGCCATAAGTTGTGAAAATTACAGCAAAACCCTTGCAGCATGGGCAGACAATCCCAATACAGCGAACAATGTTTCCTTTGGAGTGATAACACCACTAAAATATGCTCCCAATGTATCGGATAAAAGAGATATTCTTGTCAATAAAGGCTGGATATTGAACGGAGATGTACCAGGAAGCTGTTTCTTATCTGTCTCTGAACTACATCCTAATAAAAAACTTTCCCTATACCCTAATCCCGCGGTGGATGATATTCATATTGAGGGATTGGCAGATATTAAAAGTTATAAAATCTATGATGCCAGCGGAAGACTCGTAAAGGAAGGAAATCCTAACAGAGATATGATCAATATAAATAATTTACCAAAAGGCAATTACATTTTACAACTGATAATGAAAGAGACTGTTATCTCTTCAAAATTCATTAAAAAATAATCATAAAACTCTCGATATGGTATTGAAAAAATTGTATATAGGACTTTTTATTCTGCTGTTATCTATGGTAAAAGCTCAAAATGAGTTCATTACCATCTGGGAACCCGGCTCTACAGTGATACAGCCCATTAGTGTAAGTGCTCCCTACCAGGCCAATAATTATCAAATATGGTTTCCCGGAATTGGTGAGAACTATGATATCTATTGGGAAGAAGTAGGCTTCCCTCAACATAATGGTTCCCTTATTGGAGTAACTTCCACAAAGCAGGTTTTAATTGATTTTGGATTGTCATTCGCGGATAAAGATACCGCAAAATACAGAGTAAAAGTAAGTAATGGCAATGGCATCTTCAGACAAATAAAATTCGCAGAGGCACAGGAGTTTCAACTTCCTGACAGTGTTTTCCCGCTATGGGAGATCAACGGAAGTGTTGATAAAATATTGGAAGTAGAACAGTGGGGAAACATTACATGGGAATCTATGAGGAGTGCCTTCAGCCATTGTAAACTCATCCAGATTACAGCAAATGACAGCCCCAATCTTAATAATGTTGAAGATGCGGCTTATATGTTTTATGCTATAAAAAGCTTTAAGGGTGCCAGTTCCATGCAAAACTGGGATACTTCAAAGATTAAAAATTTCAGGTTTATGTTTGCCGTTATTTACGACAGTCTCAATGCTACACTTCCTGATCAGTTCAATTCTCCCTATATTAGTAATTGGAACACCTCATCAGCCACAGATCTTAGCTTTATGTTTACAGGAAGATCAATTTTTAACCAAACATTAAATAACTGGAATGTTTCGAAGGTAACTGATATGAAGTGGATGTTTGCTCTTTGCCCAAGCTACAATCAACCTATGGATCAATGGAATACTTCAAGTCTTGAAGATATTGGCTATATGTTCCATTTCGATTCTGCTCTCAATCAACCTTTAAACAACTGGAATACTTCTAAAATTACCAATATGGCCCATGCTATTCATGGCTGTACAGCTTTTACTCATACGTTAGAAAGTTGGGATATGACCAAAGTGACCAGAATAGATCAGATCCTGAAAGAAACTCCGAACTTTAATCATTCCCTTGCAACCTGGAATCTTGCCAGCGTAAATAATGCCGCCATGGCATTGACTGAAGTAGGAATGGATTGTGAAAATTACAGTAAAACACTGGCTGCATGGGCAGATAATCCTAACACCGTTAATAATATTGATTGGGGTAGCTTAGCGCCTTTAACCTATGCTGCCAATACAGTAGATAAAAGAAATTTTCTGATCAACAAAGGCTGGATAATGTCAGATGATACGGTTGGAAACTGTTTGCTATCATTATCAGATCCAAAACTAAGAAAAAAACCTTTACTTTATCCTAATCCTGCAGTAGACGATATTCATATTGAAGGATTAAATGATATTAAAAGTTATAAAATTTATGATGCCGGCGGAAGGCTTGTATTGGAAGGCAACCCTAATAAGGATATGATTAATGTAGGATCTTTACCCAAAGGAAATTACATTTTACAGCTCATTCTGAAAGATACTACCCTATCTTCAAAATTCATTAAGAAATAAAACAAAGAAGCCTCACTTTTCAGCGAGGCTTTTATTTTGAGTATAAAATAAACTATTTGTCAAAATGATTAGGATGCTGCGCTTTGATATCATCCACAGTTCCCAATACTTTATCTTTTAAAGAATCCTGATATTTCTGAAGTTTTGCTGCTACTTCTTCATTACCGCTTCCTAATATTTTGGCTGCCAGAATTCCCGCATTTAAAGCTCCGTTTAAAGCTACTGTGGCTACAGGTATTCCACCAGGCATCTGAAGGATAGATAAAACAGAGTCCCATCCATCTATAGAATTACTGGACAAAATCGGAACCCCAATCACCGGAAGTGTAGTACAGCTCGCCACCATTCCCGGAAGATGAGCGGCACCTCCTGCTCCTGCAACGATAACTTTTAAGCCTCTTTCCTGAGCTGTTTTGGCATAATCGAACATTCTTTCCGGTGTTCTATGCGCTGAAACTACAGTCAATTCATATGGAATATCCAGGCTTTTAAGAAAATTTGCAGCCTGTTCCATGATCGGCAGATCACTCTGACTGCCCATAATAATTCCTACCATCTTCAATTTTTATTAGATGGTCAAAGATAAAAGTCTTCTTTCAAAATCACAACTTTATTCGTTTCTAAATAAAGAGGGTGATATTCCTTTTATCTTTTTAAAAAAACGATTAAGGTGACTTTTATCCGTAAATCCGAATTCATCCGCTATTTCACTGATCCGCATATCGCTGTGCTGCAAACGGTTTTCAATAAGTCCCATTTTATAATGAACAACATATTCATTTAACGTCTTTCCCGTATTGCTTTTAAAATAACGTCCGATATACGTTTTTGAAATTCCGAATACCTTACTTATATTTTCACCCGTCAGTTTTTTCGGATTATAAATATGACCATGAACATACTGAATAATGTCTGCAACTTTATGATCAGTTGTTTCATTTACTTCCAGTATTTCCTCTTTCATAAGGTTTTGAGCAACTGTTGTCAATACAGTCTGTACCAAAAGATGGTTCAGTTCATTGGCATAGAAATTCTTACTATGCATTGCAATCATAAGACTTTCCATAAGTTTTTTAATAATCTGGTGATCTTCTTCTCCTTTAATAATGGCTCCCTGTATAGTATGGTTGGAAAAGCTCTGATCGATACGTTTCAGAAAATCCTTTGTCATCGTATGAAACTGAAAAAAAACCTTATTAAATCTTATAAAAAAAAGCTGTGTTTTGGTTGTAAAGGTAAAACGGTGAGCATCTTCCGGGATAAGTAAAAAAAGATGCCCTTCATTATAGTGAAATGTATTTCCGTTAATATCCTGCGTTCCCGTACCTGAAACAATATATACAAGCTCAAAAAAGCTCACACTATGATCTCCCCGCGGGCATACCTCCATCGCTTCCTTTAAATCAAGTTCAAACGGTTGTTGTAGAAAATCCTTTTTCATGACAATATTATACCCTTTTATGATGTAAAAATACAACATATAAATGTTCTTAATCGCAGAAATTTGCAGAACTAAAAAGAAAAACAATGAATTTAGATTTCAATACAACAAAAATGAAAACCCTTGTATTAGAGCAATTTGAAAAATCTTTTGTAGCAAAGGAAATGAATATACCTATTCTTAAAGATCATGAGGTTTTAATTCAAATCAAAGCATCAGGATTAAATCCTTTAGATCTTAAAATAAAAAACGGACAGGCAGCCCATGCCCAAGTAAGCCTTCCCGCTGTATTGGGAATTGATATGTCAGGAATCGTCGTACAAATGGGTAAAGACGTCAGGAATTTCAAAAAAGGAGATGAAGTTTTCGGAATGGTGGGTGGTGTTGGTGGTCATCAAGGTACTTTAGCAGAATATATTACGGCAGACTCGGAACACATCAGCTTAAAACCAAAAAACATTTCATTTCAGGAAGCGGCTGCAATTCCTCTGATATTCATTACTGCCTGGGAGGCGTTAGTAGATCAGATCGATATTCAAAAAGATCAGACCGTATTAATTCATGGAGGAGCTGGCGGTGTTGGGCATATGGCTGTACAAATTGCAGTTGCAAAGGGAGCAAAAGTATACGCTACAGCAAGTTCCGGCAATATGAAAAAGATAAAAAGCTACCACGCCCAACCGATTGACTATACCTCATCTGTTGCGCAATATGTAGATCAGTATACTTCAGGAGCAGGTTTTGATGCAATCGTAGATACCGTAGGAGAAAGTATACTTGACGATTCTTTTCAAGCTGTAAAGAAATATACAGGCCACGTAGTGAGTATCCTTGGATGGAGCACCCATAATCTGGCTCCTCTATCTTTTCGTAATGCTAAGTATTCTGGAGTGTTTACCCTATATCCTCTGCTTACAGGCGAAAGAAAAAAACATCATGGAGATATTTTAAAAGAAGCAGCTCAGTTATTTGAGGCTGGAAAAATAAAAGTACAGCTTCATCATCAGACTTACTCTTTGGAACAGACTGATACGGCTTACCATCTTCTTGAAACAGGAAAAGCAACCGGAAAAATCGTCATCGATATATCTTAAAACAGGAATAATCTACAACTCTACGATATTGGCCAATATCTGTATCATTAAAAATCTACCAATCTGTACCCATATCTTTCATTAAAAAACAGCTAAATTTGTTCGTTACACTTTAATTTACCTTGAAGAATTATAAACTTATTTTCGCAGTTCTCACTGTTGCTATGGTGTGGGGAACTACATTTCTAGCCATCCGTGTTGCTGTAGAAACCATTCCTGCCTGGTTTGTGGCCGGAATTCGCCAGTTTCTGGCTTCTGTTATCATGCTTTGTGTACTTCTCTCAAGGAAACAGTTCAAGTGGATTGGATGGAAAAATCTGGGCTATCAGATTATCTTTGCTTCACTGATGCTTGTTATTGCCAATGGAATGACTACCGTGGCAGAAGAAAGTGTATCCAGCAGTCTGGCTTCTCTTATCAGCGCCTGCTCTCCTATTCTCGTATTCCTGGGAAGTGTGGCGGTTGGGCTGCAGAAATTCAGCTTTCGTGCTTTTGCCGGTGTTCTGATGTGCTTCAGTGGAATCCTTTTTATCTTTTGGGATGGTCTTAAAGATTTGGCAAACCCTGAGTACAGAATGGGAATGATCTTTCTTTTCTGTGCCATTGGCGGATGGGCTTCCGGAACAATTTTCACTAAAAAGTTGAATATCCAGAGCGGAAATATCACACTGAATTTATTTTATCAGTTCCTTTTTGCAGGAGTTGTACAGATTATCTTTGCTTTTGCCTTTTCCGAAAATTATAACTTTGGAAACTGGACTCCAAAAAGTATTTTTGCAATGCTTTATCTTTCTGTTTTTGGTTCTGTAGCTGCATTTTTTGCTTTTCATTATGCACTAACCAAAATTTCTCCGGTGCAGGTATCTATCTTAGCTTATATCAATACTATTATTGCTATATTTTTAGGCTGGCTGATTATGGATGAACAGGTTACATTCAAGTTTATTCTGGCTGCAGTACTCATCATCTGTGGTGTTTTTATTATCAATTATAAACCGGAGATGTTCAAAAGACAGAAACAGATTATATAGATCACCGTTTTTTGCAAGGTAGATGATTAAAACCCGTTCACTTTCAACCAATTCAAAAACATAGCAGGCCATTCAACCGTGTCAGTTCCTTTTTTACCTAATCCCCAGCCGTGTCCTCCCGTTGAGAATAGATGAAATTCAACCGGAATTGCATTACTTTTTAAGGCCTGATACATCAAAATACTGTTTTCTACAGGGGAAATCGGATCATCTTTGGCATGGGTTAAAAAAGTGATCGGAGTCTGAGCATTCACCTGCCTTTCAACAGAATATTTGATTTCCTCTTCTTTATCGGAGGTCTTCCCCAGTAAGCTTTTGAAAGAATGAGTCTTATTATTAGGAGGAAGCATCGAAACAACAGGATATATCATTCCTGTAAAATTCGGTTTGGCAGAAACCTTATCAATATCATCTTTCGGCGGATAATAGGCAGTATCAAACGTTGAAGAAATATACCCGGCAAGATGCCCTCCCGCAGAAAAACCAAGTACGCCGATCTTATCGGGATTAATTTTATATTTTCCGGCATTCTTCCTGATTATTCTCATAGCCCGTTGTGCGTCCTGAAAGGGGACTAACTTTGTAGACCAGCCTTCGTCAGGAAGTCTGTATATCAATTCAAAAGCAGTAATCCCTTGAGATTTCAACCACTCAGCTGCAGGATAACTTTCTGAGCCGGATTCTATATGTGCATACCCTCCTCCACTTATGATCAACACAGCGGTTCCGGTGGGACTTTTTGGCTGGTGAACAATCAATTGTGGAACACTGACATTTGTAAAGGAGCCTTTCGGAGAGATTTGGGTACTTCCACCAGGGCCGGGACCATCAGGAATATTTTTCCAAAGAGGAATAGACGGCAAGTTATTTTGGGACGTATTCTGTCCAAAAACAAGACCGGAAACCCATAAAAAAACAAAAAGTATTTTTCTCATTTTACTGATTTTTTCAATGTAACTTAGATAAATACAGCAATTAAAAATACCTACACTATTGATAACCGTCTCTATTTATTTCAATATTAAAATTACTACATATGGTTGATAAGTTATATAGAGAACATTGAGATTTAATATTTTTATAAGGTTTTAATGTTTGACTTTCTAAAATAACCAAACATCGTAATATTATACGTGTTTCAAAGAATTTTAAAACGACATTTATCCTTATTAAAGGCAGAATCTGACAGAAAAACATCATAAAATACAGAGATATTTTCTTATGTTTCCCTCATTTTTCCTTATATTGTATACCCAACTCATACAATATGCTGAAAAACACATTTTTTTTATTTCTGGCTGCCTCTTTTATTTTAGTAAGCTGTGATTACAAAGAAAAAGAGAAAAACCTAACAGACAGAGAGAAACAATTACTGGAGAAAGAAAAATTATTTGCTAAAAAAGAATCCGAATACCAATCTCTTCTAAAAATGAGAGACAGTATTTTTGCCAAAAAAGATTCGGTGGTTATTGCGACGTGGCCTACCGAAATTTCCGGCCCCTGGAATGGAAAAGTGATCTGCACAGAATCCAGCTGCAGCGATTATGCTGTAGGCGACCAACGTACAGACATTTGGGAGTTCGATAATGATTCTACCCAACCTATTACCAAAATTATCAATAACAACAATCTGGTAAGGTTATACACGGGTAAATTTGAGAATAATGAGATCAGACTTTCTTTCAAAACTGATTCTACGGCTAAAAAAAATGTAGAAATGAGCGTTCTTCTGAATGACATTTCTGATAACAAAATCAAAGGAACAAGAACCATCACTTCCGATGGCTGTACGGCCAAGTTCTCTGTTGAATTAGTACGTTCCACCAAATAAAAAACACTTATGATTTTACTGAGCATACACAATCTGAGTCTTCCCATCGAAGATCCGGTATTAAAGTTCCTATTGGTACTCGTCATCATTCTTGCAGCTCCACTCCTTCTGAATAAGATTAAAGTTCCCCATCTGCTGGGTCTTATCATTGCCGGAGCTATTATTGGTCCCAACGGATTCAATGTTTTGTCGAGAGACAGCAGCATTGTTGTAACCGGAACCACAGGGCTACTCTATATCATGTTTCTTGCCGGACTTGAAATTGATATGGGCGATTTTAAAAAAAATAAATGGAAAAGCCTCACTTTTGGAATTTATACATTTACCGTTCCTTTTGTTCTCGGGTATTTGGGCGGATATTATCTTCTTCATTTCTCGATGCTGACTTCTATTCTTTTTGCCAGCCTTTTTTCGTCTCATACACTGATTGCATATCCACTGGTCAGTAAACTGGGTATTGCAAAAAATAAAGCAGTAAATATTACAGTCGGAGGAACCATGATTACCGATATTCTGGCGTTATTGGTACTTGCTGTAATTGTAGGTATGTCTCAGGGGGATGTAGGAACCGAGTTTTGGGTAAAGCTTTCCGTTTCCTTCATCGTTTTTGCATTGATTGTCCTCATTCTATTTCCTATTATAGGACGATGGTTTTTCAAAAAGGTAGATGATAAGATCTCGCAATATATTTTTGTACTGGTAATGATCTATCTGGCAGCAATGCTTGCCGAACTTGCAGGTGTAGAAGCTATTATCGGAGCATTCTTCGCCGGATTGGCTTTAAACCGACTTATTCCTCATACTTCTTCGTTAATGAACAGGGTTGAATTCGTAGGAAATGCGATTTTTATTCCGTTCTTTCTGATCAGTGTAGGAATGCTTATTGATTTTAAGGTTTTCTTCAAAAGCTGGGAGACCCTTGAAGTAGCAGGAATAATGCTGGTAGCTTCTATCGGTGGGAAATACCTTTCCGCAGTAGCTACGCAAAAAACATTCAGACTGACAAAAGAAGAAGGAAAACTGATCTTCGGATTAAGTTCTGCTTCTGCAGCCGCTACTCTGGCTTCTGTAATGGTAGGTTATAATATTATTCTTTCGGAAACGGAAACCGGTGAACCTGTCCGACTGTTAAATGAGCATGTACTGAACGGAAGTATTCTTCTGATCCTTATCTCGTGTACGATTTCATCTTTCATTTCAATGGCTAGTGCTCAAAAAATTGCTGAAAGTGATAATGAAGATACGGTTTCCGGAAACAGTCATGAAGAAGAAAACATTTTATTGGCCATCAATCATGAAGAAACGGTTGAAAGAATGGTTAATCTGGGAATTTTGATAAAGGCTCATTCTAATACGGAAGATTTTTTTGCGTTAAATGTCATCAATGAAGATAAAAATGAATCTTCAGTAAAAAATGCAGAGAAGCTTCTTCATCAGGCCGCCGATGCCGCAGCCGCAGCCGATGTGAAATTGCAGACTTTCAAAAGGTATGACAATGATGTGATCAACGGGGTAAACAATGTGATTAAAGAGCAAAATATCACCGATCTTATCATCGGTTTAGAAGATGAAAAAGGCTTCTCGCCTTCGTTCATTTACAATCTTTATAACGGATATCTTCAGAATGATGATGTAAATGTATTGGTATATCATGCAGCACAACCTCTGTCAACAATTAAGCGATATGCGGTGATGATTCCTGAAAACGCCCATCAGGAAGCTGGATTTTTCCATGCTCTTCTGAGAGTCTGGAATATTGCCAGAAATTCGGGAGCAACAGTAGCTTTCTACACGCCTGAGAATATTCTTGATATTTTGCAGAAAATCATTAAAAAAGCCAATATAGAAGCTGAGTTTATCATTATGAATACCTGGCAGGATGGTGAAAAAACTGCTGCCCAGCTAAAAGACGATGAAGCGTTGATTATTTTCATGGCTAAACGAGGAATGAAGTCCTATATTCCAAGGATGAGACTTATTCCTGAGCTGCTGAACAGGTACCTGAACAATAATAATTACCTTTTGATCTTCCCATTCTCCGAGTATGACAAAAACAGCCCAGAGATACGTTCTGTAGGCAATCATGGAGACTTTGTGGAAATAGGAAATGTAATCCAGAAGATTTTTAAGTAAAAAATTACTGACTGGTATTGATCAGATACTTTGTACATTAAATAAAAAAACCATTGAAAACAAATAAGTTACTTCTTTTAACGACCGTTTTAAGCGTACAATTATGCTTTGCTCAATTTGCTAAAATTGTAGATAAAGACGGCTATGTGAATGTAAGAGAAAATGCGGATATAAAAAGTAAGATTGTCGGAAAAATTAATACCGATGAGATTGTATATGTATATGAATCTGATTCTTCCCATAAAAATTGGCTGAATGCTTACTATAATGATAAAATATCGGGATTTATTTATAGTTCAAAGGCTCAACTTATAGGCTCCTATGAAGCTGTTCCTTCTACAATACAGGAGGTTAATAAAGTTATTTTCGAATCAGGGAATATTAGGGTAAGCATTATTTCTGACAAGTTCAATTATAAAGCTCACAAAAAATTCTTTTCTTCATCCCAATATAACGGACAAGAAATAGAAGATAAATATAAAGGAAAGAAGATATGGGGTACGGATGGTACGATTCCTCAAACGTATTATCAATCTATTGCGATACAGATTGGAAACAAAACGATACAGATCCCCAATAAAGAAATTGAAAACCTATTCAATCCCAATAATGAGTTAACGCACTGTTATTATGACCGTCAAAATGAAACATTATATATTTCTATGCTAAATTCTGATGGAGCCGGTAGCTATGTTGCCCTGCTTCGAATCGTAAAGGGAGAATATAAAGGAAAAATGGTGGCAATGCCTTTTTAAAATGTTGAGATATTTTTAAAAATAACAGTTTGAATAAGGAGATAAAAAAAGCACAATAAATAAAAAAATTATTGTGCTTTTTAAGTTTTATTCTGAAATCACTCTCACCATTCCTTTCACTTTCACCAGTTTTTCCATCAATTCTTCTCTGGAATCTGCCAGAACGTTGATGTGTCCCATCTTTCTGCCTGGTTTGGTTTCTGTTTTTCCATATAAATGGATATAGGTTTCAGGTAACTGAAGAACGTTCTCCATTCCTTCGTAAACTACTTTTCCGCTGTATCCTTCTGCTCCTACCAGATTCAGCATCCCACTGTAAGTAATGGCGTCTGTATCTGCTAAAGGAAGATTCTTTACCACACGGTACATTTGCTCAAACTGAGAATTAGTATTTCCCTCCTGGCTCTGGTGTCCGGAATTATGAAGTCTTGGAGCGGTTTCATTTACCCATACTTTTCCTTCTTTATCCAGGAACAGTTCTATAGCAAAAAGTCCCGGAGAATTTACTACCGCTAAAAATTTCTCTGTAATAGCATCAATCTGGTTCTGAACATCTTCTGTTAAAAGAACCGGACATACATTGAAATCTAAAAGATTCAGTTTAGGATCAGCAACCATTTCCGTCACAGGGAAAGTATTGGTTTCTCCTTTTTCATTTTTGGCAACAATAACGGAAAGTTCCTTGTCGATATCTACCATATTTTCGATCACAGAAGCTTCTTTCCACAAGTTTTGGTAATCTTCTTCTGTTTTAATGACCTGTACTCCTTTTCCGTCATATCCTCCTGTATTCATTTTCTGTACAAATGGGAGCGGCATCACGATTTTTTCATCACTATTCCAAACTACCTGAAATTCCGGGCTTGGGATGTTATGAGTTTTATAAAATTCTTTCTGAAGGATCTTCTGCTGAATAGTTTTGATGATACTGGCATTGGGAACTACTTTTATTCCCTGTTTTTCAAGCTCAGCCAATGCATCAGCATTTACGTGTTCTATTTCAATGGTAACAACATCCTTATCTTTTCCAAAATTCAAAACCGTTTCATAGTCATTGAAATTTCCCTGTGTGAAATATGAGATATTATGACACGGGGCATCCGAAGCAGGGTCCAGAGTATAAAATTCATCGTCATACTTCAGTGCACTTTGTATCAACATTCTTCCCAGCTGTCCGCCTCCCAGAATTCCTATTTTCATTTTTTATTTTTATTAGATTTACTTTCTTATTGAACTTTATCAATTTTTAAATATCCCAGCCCCATTGGATTTTTCTGATCTTCCGCATTAGATTTGATGAGAACAATGGAATATTTTTCTTTCATATGTACGGGAAGGATATCATTCACGTTGAAAATATCATCAATATCAACGCCGTGTTTATCATCAATATGACTTACTGCTCCTTCAAACCCCATGGTCTGATAAAATTCAGTACCTCTTGCTCTCTTTACAATCTCTCCCATAGACTGTCCTACCATAAGGTGCTGCTCATGAAATTCTTCAAAGAAACCAGACTTGTATCCTCCCAAATTCAGGAAGTATAGCTGTTCTTCAGAAGACTTCGCTCCTTTTTCTACAATTTTCACTTCATAGCCGTCTGCAAATTTTACTTCCTGATGGCAGTCGATATGAATTTTACCTTCTGCTTCCTTCCAAAAGTCTTTCATCTCAGGAACAAGATCTTTAAGACTTTCGGCAATTCCGAAAAAAACATCGTGCTGTTCAATGTTTCTACCTTTGGGTGTAGCCCCAAGGATAACATAAAATAATTTCATTTCATTTTTCATGCATACAAAAATACGTTAAATTTATCTTTTTCAAATGTTTGGCAGACTACCACAATAATTTTATATTTGTAACATTAATTGTAGTATGTCAGAAATCATCATACTCTTCCTTGGAGCTATTTCTGCAGGTCTTTTAGGATCGCTTACGGGCTTAGGAGGAGGAGTAATTATCATTCCTTTATTAACGCTGGGCTTTGGTGTTCCAATGCACTATGCTATCGGTGCTTCTCTTATTTCTGTAATCGGAACTTCTTCCGGTGCGGCAGTAGCTTTTGTAAAAGAAGGCTTTACGAACATGAGAATCGGTATGTTTCTCGAAATAGCCACCACGGCAGGTGCTGTAATTGGCGCTCTTGTCTCGGGAATGCTTAATCCCAATACCATCGGAATTATTTTTGCGAGTATTCTTCTTTTAACAGTTATTTTAAATCTTAAAGGAAAACCGGATCACCAGGAACCTTTAATAAAAGGAAGTCTGGAAGAAAAACTTAAACTTTACGGAACATTTCCTGATAAAGGAATTTTGAAAAGCTATTCTGCAAGAAATACAGTTCCGGGATTTTTAATGATGATGTTTGCAGGAGCAATGTCAGGTCTTTTAGGAATAGGTTCCGGAGCATTGAAAGTATTGGCAATGGATAATATGATGAAGCTGCCATTCAAAGTATCTACTACGACAAGTAACTTTATGATTGGAGTAACGGCAGTAGCCAGTGCACTGATCTATTTCCAAAGAGGTGAAATTATCCCTGTAATTGTAGCACCTGTATTGATAGGGGTAGTGATAGGAAGTTTCATTGGATCCAAGACCCTGATGGCATCCAAAACAAAGAAGCTGAAAGTATTTTTTGCTATTGTGATCACTCTTCTGTCTATTTATATGATGTATAACGGTATCAACAAAAGTTTCAGATAATGAAAAAGAATTTTACAGATGTAGATCTGAACCGTTCGGTAGGAAATCTTCTGAGACTGGGGGTTATTTTATCCGTAGCTACCTCATTAATAGGTTTTGTGAAGCTTTTTGTTGAAGGTTTTGAAATGCCCAAGAAATACAGCAGCCTGAATGTAGGTACCTCATCTGAAAAAGTATGGGGTCATTTCTGGAGCTCATTGTGTGAAGGGCAGGGTTCTGCCATTATTCAGTTGGGAATTCTTTTGTTGATCTTCACTCCTTTGATGAGAATTGTTTTTGCTCTGATAGGTTATCTAAAAGAAAAAGACTACGTGTATGTAGTCATTTCTTCTATTGTTTTAACCATTATGGCGGTAAGCTTTTTTGCGGGATACGCGCACTAATTATTACATTTCATAAAACTCCAACGGCAATTGGTCCGGATCCTGGGTAAAGAAAAACTCTTTGCCTGTAAACTCGTCTATCCGTATTTCCTCACAATCTAGACCTTTTCCTATCAATTCATTTCGTTTTTCGGTTACATTGTCAACGGAGAATGCAAGATGCCTTAAACCACAAGCTTCTGGACGGGAGGGACGTTGAGGCGGATCTGGAAAAGAAAATAATTCAATCACATAATGATCTCCGATAGCAAGATCCAACTTATAGGACTGCCTTTCTTCGCGGTAAACTTCCCGAATGATGTTCAGGTTCAAAACCTCTGTATAAAATTTCTTTGAAACGGCATAATCTGAACAGATAATGGCAATATGATGAATCTTCATTGTTTAAATTTTATATTATTCTATTTCTTTACATTTCTCCTTTCTTCTCGTATCAATAATATACTGAATTTTCCATTCATTACTCTGCTTCACCAACTGAAAGCTATTAGCCCCACAATGTGATAATTTACCTTTTAAATAAAAAGAATAAGGGGTAAATACACTCGCAAGGTTTCCGTCTGTATGAATGGCTTCTATAACAATTCTTTCATCCAGATCTCCTTTTGTAAATTGAGAAACCGAAATAATGAAATCCTGTACACTGTCATCTTTTACAGTACCATCCTTTGTGATAGTTTGAAGAACTGCGTTTTCTGCAAAGGCCGATTTTACCAATTCAGAATCTGCATTTTTCATTCCAAGGAATAGATTACGGATAGGTTTTTCAATCTCTTTATTTTGTTGACTAAAACACATCGTGTTTATCATCAAAAGAATACCCACAATTTTTTTCATCTGGTGATTTTTAAGAAATAAAAATAGGGAAAATAATGTTTCTGCTAAAACGATTTTTCTTCAAGTTCTTTTCCAAAATATAATATTTTGTTTGACCGTATTTATTATAGCTTTCTATATCATTAGAATATTGACATTCTGATCTCCTTATTAAGGATAAGAACTATTTTTTTGTAACTTTTATAAAAATAAACACATAAATGATAGAGTTTTCAAAAGGTTACCATACCTACTATATTTATATCTTAACTAATAAAACAAGAAGAGTTTTATATACAGGCGTAACAGGAAATCTTCATAAAAGATTATATCAACACAAAGTAAAATTAAATCCTTATAGCTTTACTGCAAGGTATAATCTTGAGTTTCTAATCTATTATGAAAAATTTGACTGGATTCATGATGCTATTGCTAGAGAAAAGGAAATCAAAAATTGGACAAGAGTTAAAAAACTGGAACTTGTAAGAGCTGTAAACCCTAATTTAGATTTTTTGAATAATTTGTTTGAAAATTGGGTTTAATATGAAAACGTATGACTTTCTATGGATAACTATTATTACGTATTCTTCATCTCATGATGTAATAAAACAAGAATTTTGTCATTCCGTAGGAATCTGTACAAGTTACTATTAAAAGCTGTTTTACTTCAAATTAACAAGTCTGGATTCCTACGGAATGACAAGAACGGAGATGATAAAAGCAACATCCTTAGATAATAAAACTGGAACTTATAAGAGCTGTGAATCCTAATTTAGATTTTTTGAATGATTGATTTGAAAATTGGGTTTAATATGAAAACGTATGACTTTCTATGGATAACTATTATTACATATTTTTTATCTCATGATGTAATAAAATACGAGTTTTGTCATTCCGTAGGAATCTGTACAAGTTACTATTAAAAGCTGTTTTACTTCAAATTGACGAGCCTGGATTCCTACGGAATGACAAGAACGGAGACAATTAAAGCAGCATCCTTAAATAAAAAAAGTGGACTAAAGCCCACTCTTGTAATTGTTATTTTATCAGAAGCCAAACGGCAACCCCCAGTTAATTGTTCTGTTCCATCCCCAACTGCCCACTTCAGATGTTACTGTAAATTCGCCAAAAAACACAAGTAGCAAGACAATGATAACAACAGCAATAAGGATATAAAATTTCTTCTTTTTCATGTTAGAATTTCATCACATCTTTCACTACTCCATTTTTCTGAGTATGATGTAATAATTCAGCTTCTATGAAGGCTTTTATGTGTTCTTCAGAGTCGTTATTTGGGAACAGAAGGTGAACGTTGGCTCCTGCATCTAAAGTGAAAAATAAAGGATGTCCTGTTTCTCTCCTGAAATCCCAGATCTTATTGATGACTTCCAAAGTACCGGTTTTCATCAGAATGAAAGCTGGTTCACTCATCATCATCATAGCGTGAAGGGTAAGAGCTTCATGCTCTACCAACTGAATGAAGCGCTCCATGTCTCCGTTTTTCAGAATTTCTTTCATAGGAACAAAGTTCTCTCTTGCTTCCTGAAATCTTCTTTCTGCATAAGGATTGGTATTCATCAAACCGTGCCCTACTGTTGAAGAAACACTTTTCTGCCCTTCATGAATTAACAAAACCCAGTCATTAAAGTTCTTGAAAACCTCATGAATTTCAGAATCAGGATAAGGTACTGCAAATAAATCTGAACTTCCTTCCACCTCATCTGTCGCTCCCCATACAATAAGACCGTTATATAAACTTCTGCATGCACTTCCACTTCCTAATCTTGCTAGAAAAGAAGCTTTTCTTAAAGAATCTTCTTCGGAAACTTTACCTGAAAAGGCTTCATCTAACTTCATCAGACATTTTGCAATAGCTCCAAATCCAGAAGCTGAACTGGCAATTCCGGAGCTGTGAGGGAATGTATTTTCTGTTTTAATGATGTACTTTCCTTTTAAAATCCAGGGAAGGTATTGTTCTATATTTCTAAAATATTTTTCAATTTTTTCGGCAAATTTCAATTCTTCGTTTCCAGCCAAAAAGGTCTGGACAGAGAAATTTTCATCGGCTACAAATTCCAGTAACGTATTTGTTTTACAATGGTTTAATGTATAACTGATACTTGGGTTGGCAGGAATCTGATCTTTATATTTCCCCCAATATTTGATCAAAGCTATATTGGACGGACAGCTTTCTGAAACAGTCTGTGTATGAATATTGTAATTTTCTTTTCCTAAAAATTCTTGTGTTGTCATCGTTTAATTTAAGTCGTTATTTTTAACCACCCCGTCAAAAATTCGTTGAATTTTCGAGTATTCAGTTGTAATATACCTGAAAAGAGGGAATTAAAATTCAGGATTAAATAGAGATTTTCGTTGTATTTTTTAATACATTTTCTCTATAATATCCGCATATTTTTTGATAACCACGTTTCTTTTGACTTTCAGCGTGGGCGTAATTTCTCCGGTATTGATGTCAAATTCAGCAGGCATCAGGGTGAATTTTTTCACTTTCTCGTAATCTGCCAGGTGGCTTTGCAATTCTTTTATTTTTTCTTTATAAAGACCAATAATCTTATCACTTTTTACCATTTCTTCCCAGCTCGTGAAAGGAATATTGTTCTTTTTAATATAGTCTTGCAGGAATTCAAAGTTAGGAACTATCAGGGCCGAAACAAACTGTCTTCCTTCTGCAATCAGCATAATCTGCTGGATAAAATTATTGTTGGTGAGAAGATTTTCAATCTGTTGCGGAGCGATATATTTCCCATTGGAAGTTTTCATCAGATCTTTGATTCGGTCTGTAATAATGAGGTTTCCCTTATCATCAAATTTTCCGGCATCTCCGGTTTTGAACCAGCCGTCTTCTGTAAAAACTTTTTGGGTTTCCTCAGGTTTGTTGTAATACCCCTTCATTATTCCGTTTCCTTTAGCCTGAATTTCGTCGTTTTCTCCGATACGAAGTTCCACTCCCGGCAGCGGTTTTCCACTGGTTGCATGCTCAAAGTGTGTTAAAGGAAATAAGGTTAAGGTTGCCGTTGTTTCTGTTAATCCATACCCTACTGTTACGTGGATTCCTACGGATTCAAAAAACCTGGTCACTTCAGGTGACAGAGACGCTCCACCGCAAGGTAAAAACCAAAGTCGGCCTCCCATTCTTTCTTTAATCTTACTAAAGACAAGAGTATCGGCAACAGATTCCTTTAGTTTTAATCCAAAAGGAATTGGTTTTTCATTTCTTCTTAATTCGGCGGTTTCCCATCCGGTTTTTAAAGCCCAGTCAAAGATTTTTTTCTTTAAAGATGATCCTTCTTCGGCTTTTTCAAGCACTCCAGCATATACTTTTTGGAAAAATCGGGGAACGGCACACATTGTAGTGGGTTTCACCTCTTCCAAAGCTTTTGCTACGTTTTTAGGATCTTCCAGGAAGTATACTCTTGCACCACCGTAGAGGCAAAGTAAACTCCAGCTTCTTTCAAAAACATGGCTTAAAGGTAAAAATGCCAGTGAAAGTTCTTCCTCAAAGTTTTTAAACTTAAAAAATTCAAAATGAGAGTCGAATGCTTTAATGAAATTTCCATGGGTAAGCATAACACCTTTCGGAATTCCGGTAGTTCCAGAAGTATAAATCAATGTTGCTGTATCTTCGTATTCTCTTTTACAGATTTCGAATTTCGGGGAAGCTTTTGCAATAAAATCTTCCAGATAAAAGCTGTTGAATTCTTTCTTGATCCAGACTGCCTTTTTAGAAACAATAATGGTATCAAGATTATTTTCTTCTTTTTGCAGAAATTCAAGACAGGCATCATACTGCATTTGATTGCCTACCAGAACTGCTTTAGCGCCGGAATCGTTGATGATATGTTCTGCCTGTTCTGCATTGTTGGTAGAGTAAATAGGAACCGTAATGGCACCAATAGACATCGAAGCCAGATCAAAGATCATCCATTCAGAAGAATTATCTGAATAAATAGCTACTCTGTCATTTTCCTGAACACCTGCATTTGTAAGGGCATTGGCTGTTTTAAAAATAATTTCACTGAATTTTTTCCAACTCAGCTCTTTCCAGGCTGTCTCTTTCTTTTTAAAACCAATGGCAGCTTTTATAGGATGTTTTTCTACATTTTTAAGGATAATTGCCTCGGCAAGATTCATTTCTTCAGCTTTTTGTCGTTAATATAATTATTCAGGTGAAAGTCGATGCTTTCTTTTACGGGAATAAACTGATAATTCAGTTTTTCTTTGACTTTGTGATTGGAAATGGTGTTGAATGAAGATATGGCTTCAATATTGGATTTGGTAACCATCTTCAGTTTTGGAATAAGCCATCCGAAAAGGGTATTGGCAATTCTACCGATATTCAATAGGGATTGTGACAGGATTCTGGCATCTTTAAGCCCCAGTCGGGATCTCACCTGCCTGGCAAGATCTGCATATCTGTTGTTTTCTGAAACAATAATAAAGCGTTCTCCGAAAATATTGTTTTCCATCAGTTCAATGGCTGTTTTTGCAACGTCTCTTACGTCTACATAGGCAGAACCCCCTGAAAAAGTAAAGCTGTTATCTTCAAATGTCGAAAAAAGTTCACCGCTGCTTTGCGTCCAGTTTCCACTTCCAACGATCATTCCTGGGTTGATGATTACTACATTCAGACCCTCAGCAGAGGCTCTCCAGGCTTCCATTTCTGATAAATGTTTGGAAATGGCATAGGCAGAATGTTCCAATTTCGGATTGAAATCGGAATCTTCATCGAGTTCTCCTTTTTCATTGAAATTATCGAGAACAGCAACAGAACTTACATGCAGGAATTTTTTCACATCCGAACCTTCGCAGGCATACAAAAGATTTTCGGTACCGTTGATATTGGTGCGGTACATTTCTTTCTCATCTTTGGGATGGAAACTTACTTTTGCGGCACAGTGATAGACCTCATCTACTCCATTCAAAGCATCTTTCAGAGAGTCAATATCCTCAAAATCTACATTCATCCATTCAATTTTATTGAAAAAATCATCAGGGTGATCTGTATAAAAGCTGTATGAATGCTTTACTTCGTTTATATTGCTGCCAGGTCTTTTGGAAGCACGTACTTGTTTGCCTCTTTTAAGAAGCTCCAATACAATTATTCTTCCCAGAATTCCGGTAGCACCCGTTACAAAAACCATTAATTATTTTACTTGATTGCTGACTAAAATATAACAATATTTTCGATCCGGCAATTCTTCAGATTCCGGTGAAAGATTGTTTGAAAAACTGCTTTTGCAAATTTGCGATTTTTAAAGCATAATTCAGCCTAATTTAACCAATATTATCATTCTGATGACATAGCTTATGTTCATTACAGGTGTTGTATGATTCCGGATTTGCTTTTATATTTCTGATCCATGTTTTTGATAAGATCCATTAATGTTGTTTTACCCGGATATACCTCTTCACTATGCTTTATGGTCTTATATTCTTATGAAATAATACTTTCAGATTACAATGTAAGGAAAGTAAATCCAAAGGAATAGTGTACTCATGAAAGCTCATTTATAACTCCATTAAACCCACAAAAAATCCTTAAACAATTTATTTTTTTAAATCATTTAAGGATTTTTATGGTATAAAAAGGATTCTATTTTTAAGCCATTACCTCATTACTTCTTCTTGGAGCTTTATCGCAAAGTACGTCTGCAATACTTTTAGAAATAAGGTTGCCTTCTGTAAGATTATCCAGCCAGAAGAATTCTCCTGCGGCGTTGATCTCAATAAAGTAATATTCGTCTTCCGGAGAAACAATCATGTCTATTGCACCATAATCAACATTGTATACGTCCAGAAGTTCCAGAAGTTTTTCTTCCACATCTCCTGGAAGTTCTGTTCGGGTCCATTTATCTAGCAGATTGATACCGTCTTTTCTCCAGTCTATTTTAGCATCTTCAGATTGCTGAGAATCGATTTCGAAAGCATAAACATCTCTTCCCACAATCGTAATACGGAGTTCTTTCTTTTTCTGAATCATTCTCTGGAACTGCATTGGGCAATATAACAGTGAATCCAGTTCTTCCAGTTTATCTTCGCTTACCACGTTTGTAAAAACAACATTCTCCACTCCATCTTCATAGATGGCAAAACCGGTCTGCATTTTAGCTACCACATTCTGATGTTTCAGGATGAATTTTCTTGCTTCATCAGGGTTGTTGGTAAGGCAGGTATCTGGAATCGTAAGTCCTATTTTATCAGCAATCTTCAATTGCTCTTCTTTACTGTCCAATCTTCTGTAAACACTTGGTTTTCCTAAAGAATAAGCATCAACAGATTCAAAGAATCCGAAAAGGGTATTTCGGATCTCCCCCATAGCGGCCCCGTAAAACTTATTATCCATTTCTTCTTTTAGTCCTTTTCCGATATTGTAAGCTCTTCTGTACCAAATGGCCGAAATATCATCCAGACGGTGTTTTGCATCAGGAGTTTCAAGGATACTGATCCATTCCCCATCCTGAAAAACAGTAGAAAGTTTATTGTGTAAAGGATATACGTCTACATCAAAACGGATGACCTCACAGTTGTTTTTTCCGATATATTCTGTTACTTTTTCTATTGAAAAATTATCGGCAGTATGGGTAATAATTAAAATTTTATTCATGGGAATTTATTCTTTTGATAAGGTTGTCGGCAATTTTTTCTGCAATGGGAAAGCTTAATTCTTTTTGCAGCATTCCCCATTCTCCCTGCGGGTTTACTTCCAGGAAGTGATAGTCTCCATCTTTCCCTTTGATCATATCAATGGCACCTATATAAAGTCCCATTTCTTTCATCATTGCGGTAAGGTTTTCTTTAATATTCTCAGGCAATTCATAAGCAGACCAGAAATGATCTGCATGAGCCACTCTCCAGTCCGGGTTTTCACTGTTATTGATTTTTCCTACGAAGAAATCACCGTCTACGTAAACAATTCTCAGTTCATATTCTTTGTCAATATAAGGCTGAAAAATCATAGGACAGTATGCAATATCTGAAAGATGCTCCAACGAATCTTCCTCAATAATTGTCGTAGAGATAAGGTTTTCTCCCGTCATTGTTTTCGCTACTGTACCGTGAAGTTTAGCAATTGCTTTTCCCTGACAATATTGATAAAAAAAGGATGTTATCTTCTTTTCATCATTGGAAAAAATGGTTTTGGGAACTGTGAGGTTATTTTTCTGTGCTATCTTCAGCTGAAACATTTTGTTTCCATCCACTTTTTTTTCGTTTTCATAAGGATTGATCCACGGAACATCTTCCAAAATAGTCATGAAGTTGTATCGAAGGCTTCCGTATTCTCCCAGAAAAATCTTTTCATAATCTTCGTCAAGTTCTTCCGGAGTATTGATCTTCCAGGCTTTTCTATGCCATACCCCTTTGATATTTTCAGAATGAACCGTATTTCCTGATTCATCTGTTAATTCAAATGAATCTTCATTCACGCTGATCTTTTGCAGATGATTCAGGCGGTCGGAATTCAGTCTAAAATAAGGTATATTTTGGGAAGTAAGGTATTCGAAAAACAGATCGATATTATAAAAATCCTGTGAATGGGTAATGCAAAGAATCATTTGCCGGTTGTATTAAAAAGGGAAACTTAAACATTAAGTTTCCCTTATAATTATTATAAAATTATTATATTCTATGTATTCTTACAATGGAACCGTCATAGAATCATCATCACCGTCTGAAGGATATTTTAGCGTATGCATCATATCCATCTGTGGAGAAGTTACATCATCCAATCTTGGTTTTGTGATGGTATCCTGCTCAATAAGGGTGATATCTCTACCTCCTTTTACAGTCTCAGGATCTTTAAGCTGCTTCTCTAAAAACGAAGCGAAAAACGGCTTCTTTTTTGAATCTTTGTTTTTCATAATGTTTAGTTTTTGATTTGATATAATGATTTGATTTGTTTCTTAAGATTCTACTTCTAAAACATGATCATCACCGTCTGAAGGATATTTCAGCGTTACATTATCATTATCTGGTCTGGTGATACTGTCTTCAAGAGCTGCAGTAGTAATATGATCTCTAATAGGCGAAGTTGCAGTATCTGTAAGCAATGAAGTGGAAGTTCCTCCTTTGATGGTTTCAGGATCTTTGATTTGCTTTTCCAGAAATGTTGCAAAAAATGGCTTTTTCTTTGAATTCTTGTTTTCCATAATATTATTTTTTTAACTTGATTGTTTTTGTTGGGTTTTTATACATCTAAAACATCATCGTCACCATCTGAGGGATATTTCAAAGTAACGTTTACATGATCGCTTAACTGTGTAGTAACAACAGTATCTTCAAGTGCTGTGGTAATAATATGATCTTTAATAACAGAAGTAACAGTACCTCCACCTTTTACTGTTTCAGGATCTTTGATCTGTTTTTCTAGGAATGTTGCGAAAAAAGGCTTTTTCGTTGTTTTTTTGTTCTCCATAAGTCAATAGTTTTATCTTTTTGATAAAACCAAAGTACAAAAAAATTCAACGCATGGAGAAATAAAGATAAATTTTAAGAAAACTTTAACATAAAATAAAAAAATCAAAGAATAAAATTAATCCAAACCAAGAAATTGCTTAACAACTATCGCAAAATCAATAGGATTCTCAGCCTGCACCCAGTGTCCTGCATTTTTTACGGTAACAATTTCCGCTTTAGGAAACTGCTGTTTGATTCCGAATTCGTCCTGTGGTAAAATATAATTGGATTTCTCACCAGCTATAAATAATGTATCTCCTTCAAAAACTCCAAATTTTATAGCATTGGAAACAAATTCTGTATATTTTTCTGATAAAGTTTTAAGATTAAATCTCCAGTTCAGCTTTTTATTGTCATCCCAATACAGATTTTTCGCCAAAAACTGAATGGTAGATTTTTCAGGAATATATTGGCTCAAAACCGCTTCTACTTCGTTTCTGGAACCCACGGTATTGAAATCTACAGTTTCCAAAGCTTTTATAATTCCCTGATGATGTGGTGGATATGCTTTTGGGGAAATATCTACAACAATCAGTTTTTCAACTCTTTCAGGATATTTAATCGCGAATTGCATCACTGCTTTCCCCCCTAAAGAATGTCCTAAAACATGGGCTTTTTGAATTCCATAATGATCCATATAGCGGGCAATATCGTCTGCCAGATCATCGTGAGACATATTTTCGGAATGAAAACTTCTTCCGTGATTTCTCAGATCAATAAGATGTACGGGAAGATATTCTCCCAGATCTTTTCCAAAGCTTCCCCAGTTATCAAGCATTCCAAACAGTCCGTGGAATACTAAAAGTGGCGTAACAGTTAAGTTTTCGCCGAATATTTTTGAATTTAAGATTTCCATTTTCTTTAAAAATTAAATGTGAGAAAACGGAAGTTAGACCATAAAGTATCTTCATAATTTCATCTACATTATAATTCTGTAAACGCTATGAGAGATAAAAATAAAGTTTTACTAACTTCTAACTTCCGGCTTCTTATGTATTACCATTTTGCAAGTCTCTTCAAATAGGCCTGTACTGTATTTTCCAATCCCATATAAAGTGCTTCAGAAACTAGAGCATGGCCAATGGATACTTCCAACAAATTGGGAATAGTATCTGCAAAATATTTTAAGTTTTCCAGGCTTAGATCATGTCCGGCATTGATTCCCAGTCCGGCATTGGCTGCAGCGACAGCAGTATCAAAATAAGGTTTTATTGCGGCTTCTTTATTACTCAGATAATTCTTTGCATAAGCTTCTGTATAAAGCTCTATTCTGTCTGCACCTGTTTTTGCAGCATATTCTACCAATTCGGGCATAGGATCTAAGAAGATAGAGGTACGGATTCCTTCTTTTTTAAATTCTGAGATAATTTCTGTAAGATAATCCAAATGTTTTTTGGTGTCCCAACCAGCATTTGAAGTAATTGCATCATCTGCATCCGGAACCAATGTCACCTGCTCAGGTTTTACGTCCAGCACCATATCTATGAAGCTTTGATGAGGGTTTCCTTCAATATTGAATTCTGTCGTCACTAAAGGTTTCAGATCATAGACATCTTTTCTTGTGATATGTCTTTCGTCAGGTCTTGGGTGAATCGTAATTCCCTGTCCTCCAAATTCCTGAATTTTTACAGCAGCTTCTGTAACACTTGGTGTTTCACCTCCTCTTGCATTTCTTAAGGTCGCAATTTTATTAATGTTTACGCTTAGTTTTGTCATTTTTTATTTAAGATGTTAGATATGACGTGTCAGAAGATTAAAGTATATGGCTGAAAGTAAATCCAGGCTATTTCTTTCTGTTAATCTTCTACATTCAATCATTTAATAGTTTTATTAAAATTAATTTAAAAAGGGCTGAAACTTTCAGCTTTCCTATTCAGCTGTTCTATACTTTAACACTTACCTGCATTACCTGCAGTTCAAATTCTTTGGATGCAACCAGCAGATGATCGAATATATCTGCCTGAATCTGCTCGAATCGTTCCCATTTCGAATCATTGGCAAAGCAATATATCTCTAAAGGAAGTCCTTGTGGAGTAATATCCAGCTGGCGCACCATTCTTGTTCCGTTTTTATCTACATCCGGATCATTTTCTATATACTTTTGGGCATAATACCGGAACACTCCAATATTGGTAAGTTGTCTTCCATTTACAACGATATCATTGTGTTCAAGACTTTCTTTTTCCTTTTTAATCTCGGAAGTTCTTTCTTCAAGATATTCTGAAATAAGGTTGATCTCCTTTAAACGTTCAACATCTTCATCCGTTAAAAACTTAAAGGAATTGATATTAAAATAGATCGATTTTTTGATTCTCCGGGTATTGGATTCCGACATAACCTGCATGTTTTTGATCTCTGTGGTCATCAGATCATAAGTAGGAATTGTGGAAACCGTTTTGTCAAAATTGGTAATTTTTGTGGTGAGAAGATTAATTTCTGTGATATTCCCTTCAATCGTATATTTAGGAATACTTACCCAGTCTCCTACTTTCAGGTTTTTGGAGGTTGCTACGTGAAGCCCTGTGACAAATCCTAAAATAGTATCTCTGAAAACAAGCACCAAAACTGCGGTTATCGCTCCTAAACTTCCTACAATGGTCGTTCCTTTTATTCCGAAAATAACACAAATTCCCAGAACAGTAAAGATAAAGAGTCCTAAAATTTTTACTGTTTCCGAGATGGCATTAAGAGCCATAATCTTATAAAAATCCTGTTTTATACTGAAATAATTCCTGAATGCACTCAGCGATCTGTACAGCATTCCAGCCAAAATAAGTACCAGTCCTAAATTGACACACCTTATGATAAAGACTGTTGTTTTTGGCAAGGCATTTTCCGGAAAAATAGAACCCTGTATTGCCCCAACCACAATCAGTGCTGCAAAGTGGGCAACAGAATTGGTGATTCTGGACTGATAAACTGATTTAAGTATGGGGAATTTTTCCTCGTTATGAAATAATCTGAAAACAGAATTGATCAGGAATTTAAAAATAAAATCGGTAACAAGAAACAGAACAAGAAGTAAACTGAGTTTTACAATGATATGAAAAACCCAATCCAAACCAGCTGGTGAAATCCTGGTAATGTAAATATAAAGCTGTTCACTCAGCTCCTGTATAAAGTTCTTGGTTTCTTGTAACTGGTCATTCATTACAGCAAATTTATGAAATTAAGAATCATGATTTTATTATTCACAATCAATTTTCATCCCAAAAAGTATTCATTATACAATAAATAAGGAAAATCTTCTTAAAAATTATTATTGAATGAGAAATCATTCACAAACACATACAATAAGCAAAGAATCGATTACAAATCCTAAGTATAACTAACATAAATTAAAAAAAATAACATTTTTAACACTTATATATTAATTATTTATTAAATTTAGACAAAACTAAATCCATAAAAATCAATTAAATATGAAACAAAGTTACTTGTTCATCATGTTCTGTACACTTATGTTCTTAGTAAGCTGTAAAGGAGGAGATGATTCTATTATTCAGGAAGACACTAAAACCTTATCAACAGGGACAGTAGAAGGTAAAGTATTTGCTAAAAACGGAACCAAACCAGTTGGTGGTGCCCTTGTATTCACTATTGATAATAAAAATCATGTTTATCACACTTATTCCAACGCTGATGGTACATTCAGTCTGGTTGCTCCTGAAGGAAATACCACCCTTCACATTCAGACAGGCAATGGTCTTAATTTTAGAACGGAGATCCCTGTTACTGTCAAAAAAAATGAAACGATCACTGTTGCCGGCAAAGATTCAAAACTGAATCAGATTGCAAAAATAGCCTATGTAGAAGGTAGCTATGACGAAATAGAAACTATTATTTCCAATCTTGGCTATGCAGCCACCCAAATTTCTTATCACGATTTAAAAAATTTAAACACCATTTCTCAGTATGACATTATTTTCCTGAATTGCGGCTCACGTAATTTTACACAAACAGGAACCAATACTCCGGGTAATGATCTTGAGGTTTTTGACAATCTTTCTACTTTTATAACAAACGGCGGAAGCATTTACAGCTCAGACTGGGCCGCAGCGTATCTGGTAGGTGGAAACAAAAATGTTATTTCCTGTGGTCTTGGTGCAGGATTTATAAATTATACGCAGATTTGCTTTAGTGACAGCGGATCTATCGGGATGTATAACAATTGTAGCGTTTCCAATACAGCTATGGCAGCATCAATAGGTTTTAATACATTAGATATTCAGTATGATCAGCCTTTATGGGAAAAAATACAGTATTATGATCCTTTATTCTGGGAGGTATTGGTAGAAAAAGGAAATGAAGCTCTGATGGTAAGAACCAATAAATACACAAATAAAAATGCTCCTAAAATCTCTGTAGGGACATCTTTAAACAATAACCATATGACGATCTGCCATCATACACCAAACGGCAATATGATCACCCTCACGATTAATCAGAATGCATGGAGCGCTCACCAGGCACATGGTGACAATATGGGATCATGTAGTGGAAGTACGAACAGTGGAAATATCTATTACACCACATTCCACAATCATGCAAGCGGAAATATTGGTAAAACCGGGCCGATCCTGGAATACGTCATCTTAAATCTTTAATAAAATTTTAATAAACTCAGATAGGAAGTGGCTTTTATAAGGCCACTTTTTTTATATTGCATAGATATATTTTAAAAATGGATACAACAGTAATCAATATATTTTGTCTTCTTTTATTGCTGGTAGGAATACTGGGAACTTTTCTTCCTATCCTTCCAGGGCTACTGTTGAGTATCTGCGGACTTCTGATCTATAAATTCGGGACAGATGCTGATCTTTCGATGATCTATATTTGGGCTTTTGGGATTCTTACACTATTGTCCATTGTCTTAAGCTATGTCATTCCCGCTAAAACAAACAGAAAATACGGAGGAACACGCTGGGGAAGCATTGGCTCTGTAATAGGAACTATTGCTGGTATTTTTATCCCTATTCCTTTAGGTTTTCTTATAGGAATGTTTGCCGGAGTGTTTATTGGGGAATTGCTTCATGACAGCAAGGATATGAACAAGGCCCTTCAGTCTACCAAAGGAGCCTTTATAGGGTTTATCTATGGTACAGGGTTCAGTTTTGTTGTAGGTGTGGCAATGTTTTTGGTAGTATTATTGAATATGTTCAATATCATTTAATAAAAATATAAGAAACTATGTTCCATAAAACCATTATCCTTAGCCTTGGAATATTTGCATTAACGGGGTGTAATGCACAAAAGAAAGCTAAAGCTGATACAAAAAAATCCATTGACATGTCCCAATCTACAAAAAAAGGCAATCTACCGGATCAAAAAGACTCCATTATTTATTTTAATGAGGGTGAGAATAAATTTTTAAGACAATACCAGATGAATGTAACTTTTAAAGGTATTTCTGAAGATAATCGATGTCCTGAAGGGGTCAATTGTATTATGGCTGGTGCTGCTATTGCACAGATTGAAGTAATGGGAACTTCTACCAGACCTACTATATTAAGCCTTGCCAGTACAGATTATCCGGGAAGAGATTATAGACAGTCTGCTAATTTCAACGGATATACCATTGTACTACAAGAGGTTACACCCTATCCTAAATCAGAAGAAGGCGCTAAAGCTTTAAATGGAAAATACAAAATCGGAATTACGATCAAAAAAGCACAGTAATACCTTCTAATGTTTTACCACGAAATTGGTTTCTTTCCTTTAGAAACCAAATACTCGTTGATTTTGGAGAAAGGTTTGCTTCCGAAAAACCCCTTATACACAGAGAATGGTGACGGGTGTGCAGATTTCAAAATAAAATGTTTAGCCGGATCTATGAATTCGGCTTTTTTTTGTGCAAAAGCGCCCCATAATACAAAGACTACATTTTCTTTTTTATCAGAAATTTCTTTAATAATAAAATTGGTGAATTTTTCCCATCCCAAATCTTTGTGTGAATTGGGAGTATGAGCACGAACCGTTAAAGTGGCATTAAGAAGTAAAACGCCCTGTCTTCCCCAATCATCAAGTTCTTTAGATGTTCTTTCTATGCCGAGATCATCTTTCAGTTCAATAAATATGTTTTTAAGGGATGGAGGTGCTGTCACCTGCTCCGAAACAGAAAAACACAATCCATTAGCCTGAAAATCATTATGATAAGGATCCTGGCCGATAATTACTACTTCAATATCATCAAAAGCAGTGAGTTCCAATGCTCTGAAAATTTGATTTTTAGGGGGAAAAACTTTTGTTGCTGCATACTCATTTTTCACTTTTTCCCAAAGGGTTTTGAAGTATTCGGTGCTTTTTATGGGTGCTAAAATTTCTGTCCAGGTCATGATGCAAAAATAATTAATATTCAAACAAAAGCACAAGTTATATTTCAAATATCTTCAGTTTCCTTTCTATCAGAACATAAGAGAGGTAAGACAGCAATATGGATAAGGCAATCAAAACCAAACTATTAAAATTCTCAGAACTCAGCAAAATAACATTCTGTTTCTTGATGATATAATGAATGATATATAAGGAATAAGAAATATTACCTAAAAAATGAATAACAGAGCTACCAAGAAACATTTGAACATAATTTTTCTCTCCTGTATAAAGCTGCTTTATAATAACTGCAGACAGTAAAGGAATAAAAACCAATCCTCTTACCGTACATAACAGTAATACCAATGAAATACCAACCGAAAGATAGATCAATACATTTCCTTTTATTTTATATTTGGGTAACAAAGCGATCCCAATACCCAATAAATAGGACGCAATTGTTCTTAATAATGAATTGACTCCATACGGAATATCCAGATATCTTTGATGTTTTCCCATCTCCATCGGAATATCTGATCCAATAAACATTTCAGGAAAATGCGGTAAAACAACTCTCAATACCAAACCTGCTATAATAAGGATTTCGCCTCGGATCTTCACCCGTATTATCAAATAAAGCATGAATGGAAACAAAAGGTAAGAGATCCACTCTGTACTTAAAGACCAATAGACGACGTTCAGTAAATAATTAGGATTAAAAAAACATTGTACCAATCCGGCATTAATAAAAAAGGCAACCCAAGAGCTTTTTTCTATGAAAAGAACAATAAAAACAATGGATATACCATAAACAGGATAAATACGATTGACTCTTTTCTTGTAAAAATTGAGCACTCCTTTCGAATTCAAAATTTTGAATTTTTCAGAATAAGAAACAGTAAGAAGAAAAGCACTTAAAACAAAAAATACATCAACAGCAAGGTAGCCGTTTCCTACTGTATTAAGAAGAATATCACTTTTTAAGTGGGGAAAAAAATGAAAACATACGACCCACAATGCCACCACGCCTCGAAGGCCGGTTAATGATTTTATTTCACTTTTCATATAAAATTCCAATCGCCAATAAAGATAAAAAATACCTTTTAGCTTTTGTATTCATCATTACCCAACAATCTTTTTAAACTGAAAATAATATTATCCGGAAACCCTTCATCTTCTTTTCCTTCTTCCAAAAGAAAATCATGTTTTAAGAGAAGCCCTTTCGAGTTTTCATTAGATTTATGGGTAATGCCTACAATTTCGTGTAAATGCAATTCATTAAATCCATAATCTAAAACCGCTTTCAAAGCTTCGGACATGATTCCCTGCCTGTGATATTCGGGCAACAATTCATAACCTACTTCTGCCGTTTTCCGATCTTCAGAAAAATTCCAAAGACAAATCGTTCCGATAATATTCAACTGATTTTTCAAGGAAATTCCCAAATAGACCGTTTGATTATTTTTAGTTCTTTCTTTAATGGTTAAAATAAACTGAAGTGCATCATAATTATTTTTCGGTGAATTTCTCTGCACAAACTTATTGATCACTTCATTACCCCGAATCCGTAAAATATCCTCGGTGTAGCTTTCATCAATTTCTTTTAAAATCAATCTCGGTGTTTCCAGTTTCATCTGATTGTGTATTAATAGTAGTTTAAAGTTCTAGATTACAATCTCCTTTTGTTCTATCTTTATTTTTTTCTAGATAAACAAATAAAGTCGGGTTCTCGAAGAGCGTGTTTCCTCATAATCAAATGATTCTACTTTAGAAGCACTGCTTTTTTTTACGAATTCTTTTCTGGGACCATCATTTTGCTGGCTGAGATCAATGATTCTCTTTTCCTCTTTATCTCTGAAGTTCTTTACTATAGATTTTTTATTTTTCCTGAGAACCGTTCTTTTTTCTATTTTTTTCCTTCCCTGTTTTTTTACCTGAGCCTGGGCTCCCACTGACAGAAAAAGGAGAATAATGAATAATTGTTTCATGGTTAGTATTTGTAAATCGCTCAAATATACGGAATAATCAAAATTCTCACTAAATTTGCAGTGTGTATATAGATAAAGAAGATTTAGACGAATTAGAGTTTCCGCAATTGCTCGCGGAAATCTCCCCATTTGCGTATTCTCCGAAAACAAGAGAAAAAATTCTTCAACTTCGTCCGATGGATATAGACGAGGCGGAACTTTCTTTAAAAAAAACGTCAGAATATCTGTCGAGTTTTGAAAGTTCAAATGCGATTCCGTTTGATGAATATGAAGATATCGAAAGTGAGCTGAAACTGATGCTGATCGAAAATTACCGCTTAGAAAACAGCGCTTTCATCAGAATCAAATCCATCACGGAACAGATCGGAAAACTGCAAAAGTTCTTTCCCTCCATGCCGGAAACCTTCCCTACTTTAATGGGTGAAGCTTCCGTACTGGAATTCAGAAAAGAGATTATTGAAAAAGTAGATAAAGTTTTCAACCGTTTTGGAGAAGTAAAAAGTGAAGCTTCCCCTGCTCTAAAAGGTTTGAGAACAGAAATCCAGCTTGCCAAAAAAGCCATTCAGGAAAATTTCAACCGTGCCCTTACCACGTATGGACAGAGTGACTTTTTGGATGATATTCGGGAAACAATTATTGACGACCAGAGGGTTCTGGCTGTAAAATCGGGATTTAAAAAAAGAGTTCCGGGACGAACCTTAGGGATTTCAAAAACTGGTTCTATCACGTATATCCAACCCGACAGCGTTGTAAAGCATTACTTCAAGCTTCGTGAAAATGAAGAGGAGGAGAAAAAGGAAATTGACAAAGTTCTTAGAAAACTGACAGCGGAACTGGCCGAGTTTCAACCTCAGCTTTGGAGATATCAGGTCTATATTTTTGACCTTGATCTCACCAGAGCGAAAGCCAAGTTTGCAGACCAGATTAATGGTGTTCTTCCGAAAATTAACCGCCATAAAACATTAAAGCTGAAGGATGCCTTTCATCCTTTATTATGGCTGAGAAATAAAGTAGAAAACAAGACCATTCATCCACAGACTCTTGCTTTAACGGAGCATAACAGAATCATATGTATTTCCGGACCGAATGCGGGCGGAAAGTCTATTACGTTGAAAACTGTTGGTTTGTTGCAACTGATGATTCAAAGTGGTATTCTGGTTCCTGTTCATCCAAAATCTGAAATGTTTTTCTTTGAGAAGATCATGACCGACATTGGTGATAATCAATCTATCGAAAACCACTTATCCACCTATTCATCAAGATTGAAGAAAATGTCAGGAATTATCCGTGAGGCAGATTCAGACACTCTTTTACTGATTGATGAGTTTGGTACAGGTTCTGACCCTGAATTAGGAGGCGCTTTGGCAGAAAGCTTCATGGAGTTTTTCTATGATAAAAAGAGTTTTGCCATTATTACAACTCACTATACCAATATAAAACTGGTTATAGAGCAGCTTCCTAATGCCCAAAATGCGGCTATGCTTTTCAATGAAGAAACGCTGGAACCGATGTACAAGCTGGAAGTAGGACAGGCAGGAAGTTCTTTTACTTTTGAAGTGGCGGAAAAGAACAAAATTCCAAGATTTATTATCCATTCTGCGAAGAAAAAAGTAGAGCACGATATTGTGAATCTGGATAAAACGATTGTAAAACTGCAACAGGAAAAGTATGAAGTTGAAAAACTAAAATCTGATCTTGCTGAAAGAAAGGAATCTGTAGAAGATAAGCGCGATAACCTTCAGAAACTGAATGAGCAGCTTCAACAAAAGCTTTTCAATTTTCAGAAACTGTATGAAGAGGAACATCGAAAACTTCAGTTTGGAAACAAAATTGAGGCTTTCATAGACAGCTATACCAAAGGAAAGTCCAGAAAGGATGTTGTGAAAGATTTTGTAAAACTTCTGGAACAGGAAAAATTCAGAAAAATTGGAGCTGACAAAGATGAATCCAAACGCCTTCAGGTGGTTAAAAGAAAAATCACTCAACAGCTGAAAAAGGAGGAAGTCATCGAAAAGATTGCAGAAACCAATGAAAAACTGGAAGAGCAACGCAAAACAGACCGTGCGATCTGGATGAAAGTAGGTCAACGTGTTCGTATTACAGGAAGCACCAGTGTTGGAACGATTGAAAAAATCTCCAGAAACAAGGTGATTGTGAACTATGGAACTTTCAAAACGACCATTGATTCGGATGAGTTAGAAAGAATTTAACACATTGAAAAAAATCAATTAAAATTGATTCGCAAATAGGAAGAGAGTACCTTATAAGTACTCTCTTTTTTTATCGTTTAGGCAACATAAAGATTAGATGCCTTCTATTTTTTAATAAATTTCAAACGGGTTGTATTCTCCTTATCTTTTAACTGAATAAAATAAATCCCTGTAGATAAATGCTGTAGATTTACCTGATGGTTTGAAACTTTCCCCTCATCTAATTTCTGGCCAGCTGCATTGTAAATCTCGAAATTAACAGCCTCTGAGATTCCTGAAATATTTAAAACATCTGAAGCCGGATTAGGATAAATTTCCGGCTGATGAGATTTTGCAGGCTCCTGTACTGCAAGAAGGGGATCCAAAAAATCTACTCCATAATCTTCGACTTCTCCATAGGTAAAGGTACCACAAGCATTACCTGGCAAAGTTTGACTGGAAATCACACGCATTACAACACCGCATCCGCCAATAACCGAGCTGGGTAATATCGGATAGCTGGGAACAGAAAATATAGACTGAGAAGTTTGCGTAACATTATTGGCAATCATCATTCTTTCACTGGATTCAAAAACACCGTTACCATTAAAATCAATCCATGCTATTACAGTGGTTGTACCCGGAGTTCCTGTCCATGTATTGGTTACAGAAATGTTGTTTCCCATACTTCCCACGTTCAATTTTATCCTACGGTTGGGATCGGTTCTGTAATCTGTATAATTGGACGCTCCGGAATTACTTACCATAGGATTCGAAATCCCCGTTGAATTTACTGTAACATTAGAAATATGCAGTAATCCCGAATCTGTAGATGCAGCACTGCAATAATTGAGTGAGGTATAGAAAATAACAGAAGACGATATATTTCCGGAAAGAGTATCCATTATCTGTACTTCGTATGCTGCACAAGGTTGAAGATTGCTAAGATCAAAACTATTAGCATTTATTACGGGTATGGTAAGCCATACGTTAGGACCAACTTGCCTAATTCTTATCGAGAAATTCGAAGATCCGGGAATAGGGTCCCAACTTACCGTTGCTGAAGTCGTCGTGATATTAGAAACCACTACATTGGTAGGAACAATAAATGCATTTTTTGTCATTACTGTTTCAGCAACATTTTTAGATTGATACCATGAAATAGCCCCCAATAGAAGAAAGGAACTCAAAAGTAGTTTTTTGGTCATAATTATTAGTTTTTAAAAAATTGATGAAAAATAGCATAAATCCCCATAATAATAGTTTATTTTTATTAAATATTTCAATTATTTCATTCAAAATATGAAGCAGTTTACCATCCTTTGGATTTTTTATAAAAAACTTATCATTCCATCTGTCTTTTTTTCATTGTTATTTTCTTTATTGTCTCCATTTAAAATAGAAACTTTTGGGTTAAGCTTTCTATTACTTTTCCCTGTACTTCATTATTTTATTTATGAAGTAAGGCTTAAAAATGAGTATCCCTTCTACTATCATTTTGGATTTTCAAAACTGTTTCTTTGGGGACTTACTTTATCTTTTAGCCTCATTGTAAAAACGATCATTGCATTTGTATGAGCAGATTACATATTGACAGTATTACCCAATCTTTTAATGATAAAAAAACACTGCAGGATATCTACATAGAGTGCAAAGTCGGAAATATAGCAGGTATATTGGGAAGAAACGGCTCCGGAAAATCTACTCTTCTTAAAATTATTTCCGGCGTCATGGGGAGCGATACTCAGTTTATACGATGGAATGATAAAGTACTGAAGAATATTTCCGATCGAAAAAACAGAATTGCTTATCTTCCACAACATTCTTTTCTGCCTAAAGGCGAAAAGGTAGCAAAACTGATTCATCTTTTCTGTAAGCGAGAATATGCGAATCAACTTCTGCATTCTCCACTTCTTTCACCGTTTCTCAATGAAAAACCCAGAAATTTGTCTTCCGGAGAACTGAGAATGATCGAAGTAATGCTTCTCACCTATTCTCAAGCTGATTTTATATTGCTGGATGAACCCTTTCACAGCCTTGCTCCAAAAGTTGTTGATGAATTAAAAGCAATCATCCGCTCCCAATCAAAAAATAAAGGTTTTATTATTTCTGATCATCATTATCAGGATGTGATGGATATCTCGGATAAAATATATCTGCTTTCTAATGGATATTTAAAACCAATACAAAACTTACAGGAACTCCGTCAATATAATTATCTTCCGAACAGCATTTAATTTATATATTTGAAGGATCAAAAAATTTTCATGATGACTTTCATAAACAAAGCATTTTATCTGTCTGTTTTCAGTATTTTTTCTTTAGCTTTTGTTAAAGGCCAGAATAAAGTTCCTTTTGGAGTGGTAAAAGCAGAAGAAGGATATGCCAATGTACGTGTACACAAGGATAATTACAGAAAAATCGTAGATAAGATCCGCATGCGTAAAGGTGATGTTTTTGTATATGTAAAGCCAGCTCCCGGAGAAACGGAATGGATCTGGATCAAATATCCTGAAAAACAGGATGACGACAAACCTTTTGTGCGTTATGAAACTCTTGATAAAGAAGGAATGGTAAATAAAGAGCGTATTGCTTATATTGATCAGCTTCCTGCTTATACTCCTTCCAAATCTAAAAACGGGAGATCACTCATTTTTACAGATAATTCTGATCCTAAAATACCTACAGCCCAAAGAAGCAAAGTCGTTATTGACGTCTACCCTTCCAATGCCGGATACCGTAAAAAAGAAAAAGATGCTGAAGGAAAACTTCTTACTATTGACAAAGTAAAACCATGGGGAATTGGTAATGATCTTCCTGAAGGAATGACAGAAATCAAATCCATCCGAGTACAGCAGCCGGGAAGAGGTTCTGTTTTTGTAAGAGAAGCCATCAAAAATATGTTCCAGCCCACTATGGATTTTGAGAATGTTGGAGTAACAGCACTTGACAATGATAACATTTTCCTTTATATGATCAATGGTACGGGAGAGAACAGATACACAACTCTTTGGACGATCAAAAAAGGTAGAGTAATCAGTCAGATTATTTACCATAATCCGGAATAAATTCATTATTTTTGCACCCGAAAAAGTTTAACACTTATTCATCATAGAAATTGGTTTTGCCTAACCGCAAATTAAAAGGGAATCGTGTGAAAATCACGGACTGTCGCGCAACTGTAAGTAACTGTAATCTTTATCAAAGATCCACTGTGCGGGGCATGGGAAGGAGATAAAAGATGTTACAAGTCAGGAGACCTGCCTATTTCTTAAACAAAAAACTTTCGCGATCTGAAGTTTGTTGATCTGATGGATTGTTTCAGGGATTTTTAAGATTCCTGTCATTATTCTGTTGTTTTGATACAATTTCATTTCGCTTTAATTAATAATGAAATATGACGACAGAAGAAAGAATTGAAACATCCGAAACAAGAATCTTTAAAGCGGTTTTTCCTAACACAACCAACCATTATGATACTCTTTTCGGAGGTACAGCAATGCAGCTGATGGATGAAGTTGCCTTTATCACAGCTACCCGTTTTGCAAGAAAAAGAGTGGTAACGGTAAGCAGCGATAAAATCGATTTTAAAAAGCCGATTCCTGCAGGAACTATTGTAGAGCTGATCGGCAAAGTTTCTTATGTTGGAAAAACAAGTATGAAAGTTAATGTAGAAATTTTCACCGAGCAGATGTATTCTTATGAAAGAGAAAAAGCGATTGTAGGTGATTTCACTTTCGTAGCTATTGACGAATTCAAAAAACCAATCCAAATACTATAAATTTGATTTTTTTGCCATAATTATTCCAGAATTTGACAGTTTTCTCTACGGTTTCCAGAGTACAGCTTTAGATTTCCAGAATTTTTATGGCATTTGGTTTTTATTGATTTTTTTATTGAACTGAAGAATCATTCTACATATGTTGCATAAAAAAACACTGCCCAGATACTGAGCAATGTTTATGTATACAATATTTTATTTCACCACTTTTTCTGTTTCCAGGCTTCTGCTCAGTAATACATCAAAAGCCTCTCCCATTTCATCAGAAGCTCTTTTTATAGCATTTTCAAGCATATTTCTGATTTGTTTTTCTGTAACCCCGGCTTCTGTCCAGCTTTTTCCGGAGGTATGCGAGTTCAGAATAAACGGCATGATTCTGTCGATAGAACAGGCAAATACGGCATCCGGAGTTTTTTCTTCTTCAAATTCCAGCCATAAATTGAAAAAATCTGTACGCAATGGCTCATCAAGAATCCCGAAAATCTTCTGTGCAGAATTTTTTTCTCTCTCAAACTTACCTACCATTGCTTTTTCATCAAAAAGGAAAGTATCACCAGCCTCTATTTCTACCAGATCGTGAATAGAAAGCATTCTTATCACTCTCAACAGATCAATATTTTCTCGGTTTTTGGCGTACGGATACAGGATCTGTGCCAAAATAACAATCTGCCAGGAATGTTCTGCGGTGTTTTCTCTTCTGGAATCGTCGGCATTATAGTTTCTTCGCTGTACATTTTTCAAGGCATCTACTGCCAGGATAAAATCAATCTCTTTCTGAATCTTCATTTTACTTTTCTTTGTTATATTCTTCTAATGAGTATACCTTCTTTCTGGTGACCCATTTATCTTTTATTTTTTCTTTGATGGTTACTTTTACACGATCTTCTTCCGTTTTGTCTTCTTCTTTTACCAGAACCTTATCCAGTCCTTTATTAGGAATAACGGCATATTCTATGGTAAAAATATTGCAGCATCCGGATTTTCCATAAGAAATAAGACGTTTGCGCTCGGAATCTACGTTAAACATATCCAAAGCATTGGAAGCTAATTCTGTAAGTTCCTTACTTTTCACAAAACTTAGCCGGGTACTATTGAAAACATATACATCATAGGACGCTCCGTTATAATTTCCCATATTACCATTTCTTATTGCGATATCTTCACTACCGTCAAAATTAAAATCATTGATAACAATAGGGCTTTCTTCCTTCGTTAATGAATTCATTTTTCCAGACAAGAGTTTTCTGTTCTCTGCAAGATACACGATAAGATCATCAGAGGTAAACGTCTGAATTTTTGTATTTTTATTATCAAACAATTCTACGGTTCCTTTACCGCCGCAACGTCCATCAAGGCAATCTTCTATCTGAATAACGGCACTGTAATTTTTGGATGCATCTTTAACTTCAAACTGATATTGCGCGAAACATAAGGGTCCCAGAAGCATAAAAGCTGATAAGTGCCTATACTTATTTAAAATATTCATAGTAATAGTAAATGATTTAGGTGTTTTCCTAGCAAAAATACGAATCATAATACCGATCACAAAATTCAAAACCATTATCTGAAGCATTTGAAACCATTAAAATTCTTTAAATACATTTCTGAGAAGCTGCTTCCCGCTATATGCTTTGGAGTGAACGAAAACTTCCCAACTGTTATGTAGAAATGCTTTCTGTATTCTGTGACTTTCTCCTTAACAGCCGATCCCTTAATTTTGTTGTAGGTATTTCAAAATATTTATACATCAAAATTGAAAGTCCAATTGTGAGACTAAAAAAAACACTAAAAGTTACCCCGGTATTTAACATGATAGGACTCTTAAAAAAATCAACCTTACCTATAATCCACTTTTGAATCAGCGAATAATGTATAAGATACATACTATAGGACGTTAAACTGATATAAGTAACAGGTTGTAAAATGATTTTCGGAGCTGATTTTATTGAATCTAAAAAAGGAAGCAGAAACATTGTAGAGATTGAGATAAAAGAAAAACTCAAAACCTGGTCAAAAAAAGGATTGAATCCATAGTTTAAATAATATTGATGTACAACCAGTAATATTATGCCGGCACAAAATAAATATTTTTTTGAACTTTCAAAAAACCGATTGTAGTAAGCCTTACTATACGCAGCTAACACACCATACATCAAACTGTCAAGCCTTGTTATTACTTGTTTCCTGTAGTATAAATCCCAGATGCTAATATCGGTTGCAGAAACGTTGAATAACATTCTATATGCTCTGAAAGATGTAGTAAATACAATGATTGATAAAATGGTAATGAGGACCGCTTTTTTTACACTTACATTTAAAAAATTGATTAAAGAAAAGATCATTACCGGTGAAATCAGATAAAACCACTCTTCAACACTCAAGCTCCACGCTTCCGGAAAAAAAGACGGGTGGGGTGTTTTGAAATTCTGTAGAAAGAAAAAGTATTTTATACTATCTGAATTAAAAACAAAATTTTCATTATAAATGATATTCAATCCAAGTAAAAGTATCAGTACTAAAAGATAAGCAGGAAGTGTTCTAAACCATCTTCGTTTCCAAAACTCCAACAATGTTTTAAAGGTAAATACTTCTTTATTGAGTACTTTAATTAAAATTCCTCCGATTAAAAAACCACTTAGAACAAAAAAGATAGTAACCCCATCAAAAATAAAATAGGATACAAATCCCTTTACCATTCTTGGCAAATACATCAAACTATGCCCTACCACTACAAACATGATCGCAAAGAAACGAAGAATATCCAGGCCGAAAACCCTACTTTCATCAAAATAGAGTTTAAATAAATTTTTAAAATTCATTATTTTGTTTTGCGAAAGATACAAATAATTCCTGCCTCATTTATTTAAAGAATAAATATAAGTTTTAATTATCCTTAAAAAAATCTTTAAATAATATATAAAATGGAATAAATTCCAATAACATTTTGATATCCATAGTTTTTCTTACCAACCATTTACCTGTATGCTTTACTTAATTAGGCTTCATGCTATTTCTTTCACTTTTCTAGTAAAATCATTGATGTGTTCATTTTTTTATTTCCTGTCCTAATTTCAAAGCTGTTTAAATTTTTTTATTAAACCGTAAAAGTCACAAAAGCTTTTTAAACACTTAAGCTATTGAAGTCATATACTTTGGGTATAAGAAATACACTAAAGTTTTTTGAAAATCAAGGGTTTTCATCCTCTATGAAATTCATTGTGTAGTAGTCCTTACCCTTTTTAAAGTGTTCGAAAATTATATAATGTTTAGATTCCTTCGGAATGACAAAGTATACGGATATACTCACTGTACTGTTTGTCATTCCGTAGGAATCCAGCCTTAGAAATTATCATTCTTTTATGTGTTTTTATTAAACCACAAATCGAAGATTCAATGAATTTAAACACCACAAAAGATGGAAACACTCTAAGTGAGCTTAAGAGAATATCATGGCACAGAATAAGTCCACATATAAGTTTAAAAAAATCTTTATTTTTTTCTTCCGTGTACTTGTATGCTGTATTATTTTAAGCATTCTTCAATGTACTAAAGTGTTTTTTTAAAAACTTTTGTGACTTTTGTGGTTAAGTTATCACAGACTTTTCATATAAAATGGGAAGACATCATACTATTTTCTACTTAAATCTATTTTCACAAAAAACACGACATAAAATTATAAATCTGATTATCAGTTGTTTATAATATTTATTTTAAAAAATACACTACTTTGTATTGCATAATACCATTTTATTTACATATCTTTGTAATGTAAAATTAGAATAAGCTCAACTAGCTAGGAGCATTTTTCTAAAAATATAACTAATTAACAAAACTTATCAAAGATGAATACTGAAAATACCAAAGCGCAAATGCGAAAAGGAATTCTGGAATTCTGTATTCTAAGTCTCATCAATAATCGCGAAATGTATGTTTCTGATTTGATTGATGAACTGAAAAAAGGAAAACTGGATGTAGTAGAAGGGACCCTCTACCCTCTTCTTACAAGGCTTAAAAATGGAGAATTTCTCTCTTACCGATGGGAAGAATCTACGGGGGGACCACCCAGAAAATATTATCAGATCACAGAAAAAGGAAAGCTTTTCCTTGATGAACTTCTCAACACGTGGAGCGAACTGACAGCCTCAGTAAACCAAATCACCCAACAAAATTAAAAAACAAAGCTATGAACAAGACACTCTCAATAGGACTCGCAGGTTTTTCTTTTACTATAGAAGAACACGCATATATAAAGCTCAGCGATTACCTGAATGCTCTGAGAAGCTCACTGGAAGCTTCCGAAGCAGATGAGGTAATGCATGACATAGAAATAAGAATGGTGGAGATCTTCAGAGATTCTCTGGGAAAACGTGAAGTGATCAACGATACCGATGTAGAAAAGGTAATTGCACAGATCGGAAGCCCCGAAAAAATCGAAGAACAGGAAGAGGCTTATTTTTCTGAAAAAACAACCAACAGAAACTATAATTCCAATACCGATTATACAGACAGAAAACAGCTGTTCCGTGATCCTGAAAAACAAAAAATTGCAGGGGTATGTGCCGGGCTAGCTCAATATGTAGGAATGGATATCACAGGGATGAGAGCCATCTGGCTAGGTGTATTTTTTTTAGGAATTTTCACCCAGGCCATCTCTTCTTCATTAATCGGGCTTCTTTATGTTATCCTTTGGATCGTACTTCCAAAAGCAGAAACAGCGGCTGATTTTTTGAAAATGAAGGGAAAGCCTATGAACTTCGATAATCTGAAAAATGAGTCTAACAAACTGGTTCAGTTTGCCAACGAATCTACGCAGAGAGTCGGAGAAATCTATATAGAAAACAAACCTTATATCAACAATGCCGGGAGCGGAATCTGGAATGTATTCAAATATGTAGTAGGTGTATTATTTGTACTGGCAGCAGTAGGAAGCATTATTGGAATCTTTGTGATCTTCGGACTATTCGGATCGGGAGCAGATTTCCCTGGAGCCAATAAAATAGAATTCTATATGGGCGAAAACGGACTTGATAAAATCTTGGTAGCCATGATGGTCTTAGGAAGCTTAATTCCTGCGATAATCTTCAGTTTATTAAGTATTAAAATCTTTTCCCCAAAAACAAAACTTAGAAATATAGGTTGGGTTCTGGGAGGTATCTTCCTTTTATTGATCGGACTTGGAGCTTATTTCGGAGTAAGTATGGCTAAAAAAGAGCTTAAATATCAGGGTAGCAAAGAAGATACGGAAAACGTTGCTATCAATACAACTTCAGATACTCTTTATGTAGATGTAAAGCAGGTAAATATCCCACAAAGCTACAAAGCTTATGATGATAATCTTTATTCAGACAAACAGTATGTTTACAAAAAAGATTACGATGTTAACTTAAATGTAACAAGAAAAGCAGATGTAAAAACGCCTTACCTTATTATCAAAAAAGAAGGAGAAGGTTACAACGTACCTCTTCAGCTTACAGTTCCGGTAGAAATTATCAACAACAAAGTAATGTTCCCTAATTTCATCAAATATCCTTACGATCAAAGATTCAGAAGTTACAGAGTTGATTATGAACTGGTTGTTCCTCAAAAGACTGTAGTAATTCCTGTAAACAAAGACAGATTCAACCTGGATGGTGATCTTGATGGTGACGGAATGGATGATGACACTGAAAGCTCAGATCATGATAATAACGATATCAGAATTGAAAAGAATAAGATTACTGTAAATGGAGCAACCTTTGAATACAATTCAGACGATAAAGACAGTGTGATTGTAAACGGTAAAAAAGTTCCAAGTAATCAGGCAAAGAAAGTGATTGATTCTGTAGCATCCAACATCAAGAAAATCAACAAAGATGTTGACATCAAAATCAAAGACGGAAAAAACGAAATTTCCATACAAACTAAATAATTAACTTCAGAGAGTGGTAGAAGGTGTGAATGGAAGGCAACCGTTTGAAATTCACACCCTTCTTCTCTCAGAAAAGTGAAAAAAAACACAGTATTTAGTTTTCTATATCGAAAAAATGTTTTAATTTCGTAGAGCTAAAATTTAATAACCAACCAACCAAAAAACACAGCCTTATCATGATACAGTTAGCAATGGAATTCGTAATGAAAATCGTAGATTTAATTAGCGGTTTGTTTTAAGAGCGATAATATTTCAATATATTTGTAAAGTATAACCAAAGTTTGGTTATACTTTTTTGTTTTTAATCCAAGAATCTATGAAAAAGCTGATAGGCAAACTGATGTTAAAATTAATAGGCTGGAAAGTCGTTCTGCAGGGCGATGTCAACAGTCTGAACAGATGTATCCTTGTGGTTGCACCACATACCCACAATATGGAATACATTTTAGGAAATTTCGCCTACTGGTCTCTCAATAAACCTCTGAAAATTATCATCAAAGATGCGCACACCAAAGCCTGGTACGGAAGTATTGTAAAAGGACTTGGAGGTATTGGTATAGACAGAAGTCAGAAAAATGATCTTGTGAACTTTGTAGCCAGTCAATTCGCGAAAGAAGATTTCAGTCTTGTAATTACTCCGGAAGGAACAAGAAGCTGGGTTCCAAAATGGAGAAAAGGATTCTATCATATGGCATTGGCAGCAAAAGTTCCTATTGTACTGGCGGCAGGTGATTTTAAAAGAAATATTGTTTATTTAGGGTATACGATTCCTTATGAAAGAATAGCATCGGTTCCTTTTTCAGAAATTATGCAGGAAATTCAGGATTATTATATTAAAAATGATATTGTTCCCAAAGTTCCGGAAAACTGGAATCCTAATATTATGGGAGCAGGTGTTGAATAGATAGAAATTCGTGTAAATTATTTATTTGGCATCGACTATTTATTAAACCATTAATCAAATTATCTATTATAAAAATGAAAGGTAAGACAAAAGAAGAAATATTGGCATTTATTAATGCCTGGGGTGGAGAAACCCTTGCAAAAGCAATGGAGATTAAATTTATTGATGTGGATCTTGAAAATGAAACCCTTACTGCTACAATGCCAGTTCTTCCAAGAACACACCAACCTTTTGGTATTATGCACGGAGGGGCAAGTTGTGTACTCGCAGAAACATTAGGCTCAAGCCTATCTAATATCTTTATAGATGGCGAAAAATATTATGGAGTGGGAACCAATATCAACTCCAATCACCTGAGAAGTAAAAAAGATGGAACAGTAACAGCTACCGCCCGATTCATCAGAAAAGGAAAAACCATGCACGTGTCTGAGATTGAAATTCGTGATGAAAAAGGAACACTGATCAACCATACAACCATGACCAATGCTATTATTCACAAATAGAACTGAATAGTTCTCTATAAAAGTAAAAGCTCAACTAAAAATTGAGTTTTTTTTATATATTTACTTCAAGATGACCGGATTTTAATCTCAAAAAATCCCCCATATAATTTTGACATCTTTAAGACTAATAATACCTTTGCAGAAAGGAAAATCAATGTCGGAATTTCCTATATTATTTCCGGGCGATGATTTTCAAAATCTATTCTTAAGACATGATTTACTTCAAACTTCCTTTCGATGAAAGACTACTTTCTGTCAATGAACAAAACAATACAAAAGCCATTAGTTTTCATTCCTATAATGGTCATTCAGTGATCAGTTTTAAAGGAGACATTTTCGAAATTGATCCTGTTGAGTTTAAAAATACATCTATAACCAACGAAAAACTGACAGACAGTACGGTAGACTATATAGCCGAAAGCAAGGAAGAATATTGTGATACTTTACAACAGGTGATCACTGTAATCAAAGAAAACGATTTACCCAAATTAGTATATTCCAGAAGAAAGATCTTTACAGATTTTACCACTATCGACTATAAAGAAAGTTTTGAGAATCTTTGTGACACGTATCCAAATGCATTCAGGTATTTGTTTAACGATGGTGAGAATGCCTGGATGGGAGCTTTTTCTGAGGTACTAGGTAAGTTTAACAAAATTACTCACGAGTTTGAAACGATGGCCCTGGCTGGAACTCTTCCAGTTTCTGAGCAATGGTCTGAAAAAGAAATTGAAGAACAAAAGCCTGTCACAAATTATATTCACAACATTCTTAAAAACTACTCAAATCAAATACAGCAATCGGAAACGTATGATCATATTTCCGGAAATATAAAGCATTTGAGAACCGATTTTAAAACAGAAATAAAGCCTGGAGATCTTGATGATATTATTAAAGATCTGCACCCTACTCCAGCCGTTTGCGGAATTCCAAAAGAGTTTTGTAATGAGAATATCCGTAAGTATGAAAAATATCCAAGAGAGTTTTATGCAGGCTATATTACAATAGAAACAGAAGAAAGTATTCTATATTTTGTAAATCTTCGTTGTGCCAGACTTTATAAAGATGCGGTACATCTATTTGTAGGCGGTGGAATTACCGCTCAAAGCAGCCCTGAAAAAGAATGGATTGAAACAGAATTAAAGTCTGAGGCGGTATTAAAGAATCTGGTTATTTCTTAAGCTTCTTTTTTGACCCCAGATTTCGCGGATTTTCACAGATAATTGCGTAGAGTATTGGATTGCTTTTTATAAAATTAGGATGATTACTTTATTAAATAATAGCGACATCTCTACAATTTCATTAGACATTACAAAAAAGCCTCTTTCATTGGAAAGAGGCAATATTTATATATTAATATTCTAATTATTTTCTGGCACCAATTCTACTCCATGTATCCATAACGAAAAGAAGGAGAAGCCCAAGTGCTGCAGCGGATGCTGAAAATACAAATCTCAAATTGTCTTCGTCACCCAGAATATCATTCTGCCAATTGATAGCATAAAGGTTGATAGCGATGAACACGATAAATACTACTAGAAATACTTTATAAAACTTCTGCATGATACTTAAAAATTAATATAATTCTGCACCAATTGAGCAAAATTTGCGGTGAATAATTTAATTGAAATTGCCAAAAGGATAATTCCGAAAACTTTCTGAAGAATCATAAGGGTAGCATCCCCAATTTTTCGTTCTAACCACTTTGCTGATTTCAGCACCAAATATACGAAAATTGTATTAAGAATGATTCCACAAATAATATTAATATCATGGAATTCAGCTCTCAGGGATAATGCCGTAGTAAGTGTTCCTGCGCCCGCAACCAGCGGAAATGCGATGGGCACGATGGATGCAGCCTTTGCTTCGGTAGTTTTATTAATTTCAATTCCTAAAATCATTTCCAGGGCTATGACAAAAATCACAAAAGCACCGGCAATGGCAAAGGAGTTAACATCTACTCCTATCAGCTTAAGAATTTTGTTTCCTACGAAAAGAAAAACAATCATAATAGCTCCGGCAGTGATGGAAGCCTTCCCAGCTTCTATTTTTCCAAATTTCTGCTGAAGACTTACAATAATAGGAACCGAGCCGATAATATCGATAACGGCAAAAAGCACCATAAAGCTGGTAACGATCTCTTTAACAGAGAAACCCTCTAAAATTTCCATCTCTTTGTAATTAATAATTTCGCAAAAATATGAAAATAAACTGATTATTTACTAATTTGTGAATACAAATTAACAATTGTTTTCAAAAGTTCTTCCAAACCTTGTTCAGATTGTATAGGAGCATATTTTTCCATCTGAATTTTTCTTTGCAAATTACCGTAATCTTCTGCAACTGAAGGACCTTTGTGATTGTCAAGAAAAGCCTTAAACTCTGATACAGAGCCTTGCTCATACTGATTTCTAACTTCCTGATCCAACTCATCCAATGTGGCAAAGAACTTTTCAAACTCGCCGTTATCTTTGAGATTTTCAAGATAACCAAAATAATCATTGATATCCGTTTTCATTGATTCTCTTAGTTCTTTTTCAGTTTCAGCCACTGATCCTAAGGGTTTTGATGGTACGGTTTCTCTAATTAATTTACGTTTTTTTTGCCAAGTCTTAAATAGCAGATATGTTAGAAATAAACCTAAAAGAATGGCAATATTGGTTAAAAGAATATTCCAGTGGAATTTACTTTTTTCTTTTACTTTTAATGAGGTTGTTTTTAAAACAGGGGTATTAACGGTTTCCAGTAGGTTATTGGTGTATTCATTTACCTTTTCTACTGTAGAACGGGATTCCAGGATCTGATCATGAGAGAAAGCATTCAACGCCAATGTTTCCTGGCCAAGATCTACATATTCTTTATTTTCAGGGTTAAAGAAGGCAAACTGTTCCGTTTTGATGGATATAGCTCCGGATTTGTTAGGAATTACAACATAGTTTGCTAGAATTTCCCCTTTCATACCGGTAGTTCCGGGAGAAATATGGGAAGAAATCTTAGGGGTGAAAACCTCATAATCAGGAGATGCTGCAATCTTAGGAAGCTCCATATCCGGTAAATTACCTTCTCCGGAAACTTTGACTACCACATTCATCGGTCTTTTAGCTTCTGGCTTTTCCTTGGAAATATTATAAACACTTACATTGAAATTCCCCACAGCATTTTTAAAACACTCAGGAGCTCCCTCGGGAAGCTTTCTTACCGTAAGTTTTACTTTATTGGAAACAATTTTATTTTTACTGGAATAAGAACTTACAGAAGCTGATACTGCCGGAACTTCTACATATCCGGCTTCATTAGGAAATACCATAAATACAGCAAGTACCTGAGATGGCATATTTCCATAGCCCGACGGGTCTATTTCAGATTTTTTAAAATTAACTGGATGTACATTGATGTTATCCTGCTGAGGAAGACGGATATCTTTCACCTTTCTCAGGTTATCCATATTTCTGGAATACACTTTCAGAACAGCAATGGTAGGCTGATCCTGATAAATATCCCTGTCCTCAATTTCCATATTCAGATATACATCATTGGAAACATTATTGGCTAGGGCCTTTTTATCTATAATATCTTTAATAGTAACCTCAAAAGGTTCTGTTTTGTAGATTTTGTTATTGATAGTAACGAGTACCGAACCAATTTTAATTTTACCTTTTTTCTTAGGTTCAAGGGCTATTCTGGAAACTTTTTGGGTAACAAGAGTATTGGTAGCTGGATCAATTACAGTATTGGTAACGGAACCGCTTCCTATGATATTAAATTTTGAAAGGTCGGGAAGTTGAAATTTGGTTTGCTGTTCCAGGTCTGTTCCGTTCAGCTCCAGCACAATGGTCAGGTTTACGATGTCTTTTCCACCATATTCTGCTTTATCTGCATCCAGGGAAAGATTTACCTGTCCATAAGTAATTACGGAAGCCAGAGTAAGCAATATGTATATCAATTTGTGCTGCATCACCAATCTTTCTCGTTGCTTTCAGGCATCGAATAAGAATTTTTGTTTAAAATTCTTCTGGCGGTTTCTTTTTCTTTTTCGTTTATTTTATCTAAGATCGCATTTTCAAGGTTCTTTGGCATTTTTCCTTCATCTTTCTGGTTCTGCTGATGGTCGTTACCCTGTTCGCTTTTGCCTTGGTTTTTCTGGCCATTGCCCTGATCCTGTCTTTGATCTTTATCACCTTTTTGATCTTCGCCTTTTTTCTGATCATTCCCGCCGCCACCGTCTTTTCCTGAGTTGCTCTGCTGGTTGCTCTGTTTTTCTTTTTCTTTCAGTTTGGCAATTTCGAAATTCTTTCTGGTTGCCTCGCTGTAAGGATTTTGCTTCAGGGATTTTTTATAATAATCAGCCGCTTTTTCCGGCTGGTTCATCTGCATATAAGCATTCCCTAGATTATGAAGAGCTGCTGCTTTATCGGGAAGAGTCTGGGAAAGTTTTTCCGCTTTTTCAAACTCTGCCTTTGCATCTTCATACTTTTTACTTTTATACAAAGCATTTCCCATATTATAGTGAGCTGTAAAATCTTTATCATTACTTTTTACAGCTTCCATATATTTCGAGGATGCTCCATCATAGTCTTTACCGTCAAATTTTTGATTTCCTTCATGAACTAAAGTTCTGTAGTTTTCCTGCCCAAACAAAAAGCCTGAGAATGAGAAAGAAAGAATAAACGATAAAAAAATGATTTTAGTATTCATCACTTGCAAAATTATTCCTTTATATGTTAAGAAACAGAGTTTTATTTGTTAAAATTGGGTTAAAGTACTTGTAGAATTTCTTCTATAGAATGGGGAAAACTACACATTAAAATCTTTTTTAGGATTAAAAATATAAATTAAAAAGAAGAAAAGAATAGAAACTGCTAAAAAATATTGATAATAATGTTTTGCATTCTGTGATTTTACCAGTGTTTCAGTGCCTGATGACTTTCTATTAACGGCTTCTAAAATCCTGTCCGGAGCTTCATTGATATTATTTCCGTCAATATACGTTCCGCCAGTAGATTCTGCCATTTTTTTCAAAGCTTCTGTCTGTCTTTTGGAGATGACTGTTCCTCCGGTAATATCCGCCTTATACCCCATAAGCTGTCCATATACATATTCCGGAACCGGCGCTCCTTCATCGCTCCCTACTCCAACTGAAGTAATGCTTATTCCTTCTCTGTTCGCAAGTCTTATGGCAGCATTATCGTTCCCTTCATTATCTTCACCGTCACTCAGTAATATTACTTTTCTGGATCCTTTGCTTACATTTTTAAATTTCTCGGCTGCAGCCTGCATTCCTTTCAGAAAATCAGTTCCCTGGATCTGCATAGAATTGGTTTCAATCCCGCTGACATAGGTTTCTGCGGAATTGTAATCGGTAGTAAGCGGCATAATCGACATCGCCTGACCTGCAAATATGACAATCCCAACTTTATTGTTCTTCATTTTACGCATTGTTCCCAACATTAGGTTTTTCGCCTCGGCAAGACGGCTGGGATCAATATCTTCCGCATTCATAGAATTGGAAACGTCTAGCATGAAAATAACATTATTCAGTTTCTGATTGGTTTTCACTTCTTCAGAGCCATTCAAAAGGTCGATAATTGAAAAGATCAGAAATAGCGTTCCAACCAGATATAATGCGGGGAAAAACTTCGTAAATCCTGAACTTTTTTCAAACAGAGTATCGTGAAACTGACTCGCTGCAAAAATTTCTCTTTTTTTCTTTCTCCATTTCAGAAAACGGATCAGAAAAGAGGCTAACAGCGGCAAAAGCAACAGTAAAAACAAATACCAATAATTACCTAAAGACCAACTCATCAGCTTAAAATTTTATATAACACCCATCTTAATAGTGCATCCAACACCAGCATTCCCAATGCAACCCAAAGGAAAATTTTGAAATATTCATCATAATTATACAGTTTTGAAATCTTTACATCAGATTTTTCCAATTGATTGATCTCATCGTATATTCCTTCAAGACTACTGTTTGAAGTCGCTCTGAAATACTTTCCTCCGGTTGTCTGTGCAATCTCCCGTAATGTATTCTCATCAATTGTTACTTCTGCTTCGGTGAAAATAAGTTCTCCGAAAATATCCTGTGCTGTAGGCATCAATGCATAGCCGTTAGTTCCTATTCCTATTGCGTATACTTTTATATTGTTATTTTGAGCCAGTTCGGCAGCGATTTGCGGAGGAATAGCATTCTGAATATTGCTCACTCCATCTGTCATCAGAATCACTACTTTACTTTTTGCTTTACTTTTAATTAAATGATTAACAGCTACGGAAAGACCTTCTCCGATAGCAGTACCGGGTTCAAGACCTTCAGAATTAAGGTTCTTAATTTCATCAATCACGACCTGATGATCAGACGTAACGGGAACTTTCGTAAAAGCTTCTGCCGCATATGCTACCAATCCTATCCTGTCATTAGGTCTTTTCTGAACAAATTTTATTGCAATATCTTTCAGTGCAGTAATACGGTCGGGATTCAAATCTTTAGCCAGCATACTCAACGAAACGTCTATTGACAGCATAATATCAACACCTTTGGTATCGTCTCTGTCCTGTGAAACGGTAAAGGTTCTGGGTCTGGCCATTGCAATAATGAGAGCAGAAAGAATGATATACTTTGATATTTTCAATACAAAAAGCACACCTCGGATTCCGCTGCTTTCGTCCATATTTTTAATGGTAGGAACTTTTACTCCTTTTATTTTCCGTTTTCCTGCATCTTTTATAAAAAGAGGGATAAACAGAAGAAAAAGCAGTAGAAACCACGGACTGTAAAACTCAAAATTAAGCATCCTTTCTCAAGTTTTCAAATTCTAGATCTTTGGATGATCTTTTCACAAAGTCTCTGATATTGGCGAAGTCTTTCTCCATTGTTTCCTGATCCGGGAAAGTTTTGGCAAATTTCACCAAATCTCCTCTCAGGAAAACATCTTCCACTATCTTTTCATTATCCTGAGAGATGGTATTATTCTTTTTCATGACTTCTATAAGGTCATCGGTAAGAAGTACATCTGCCGGAAGGTTGTATTGTCTGGAAATAAAGTTTCTGGAAATATCAATCAATTCTACATAGAAAGAACGGAAATTACCTCCTTCAATATATTTTTTCTTCTTAAGGGAATCCAGCTCCTTCAATGTTTGATTGGTAGCCACAACGGGTGAACTTTTGACCTTCTTTCCCCATTTGAGAATTATAATTACTGCAATAATAAGGGCTATAACCGCCAATGCTGCCAGCACATAAAATTTATAAAGCTCCCAGTAATCTATAGGGGCAAGTTTTACCTCCTTATTTTTCATGATATCATTTATCTGATCTGCTTTTTGAGCAGTGTTGATGACATCTATTTCGTAAGGAATAGTTTTAAGAACTTTATCTCCTACTTTAAATTCCAGTTCAGGAATGGTGAATTTACCCTCTTCGAAAACAGCAAATTCTATTGTTCTCTCGTAAGAATTGGCATTCTGTTTTATACTGTCTTTCGTTTCTTCGAAATGAAAGGGCAACAATTCGTTTTTCGGGGCGGAGGTTACCGGCTGTTCATGAAGGTTATCAATTTTTATAACAAGGCGGTTTACTTCGCCTAATGCAAGAGTTTTCTTTTCTACGTTGGAAGACAGCATCTGTGAAAAAGCATTTGCACAGATCAGAAAAGACAATATTAAAAGTATTTTTTTCAATGTTAAAATAATAAAGGCTTATCGCCTGATGTTTTTATAACGGATTGAAATCCGAAGTTACTTTTTCTGAAAGTAATTATACAATAATTTTGAATAATCCGCACCGGTATTAATATTCATAAAACTGGCCGAACTGTTGGCAAAATCTTCTTCCATAGCTCTCAATTTCTGTTTCTGAGCTTCTGCAAAGGTATATCTCCACCTTGCACTGGAAGTATTGGCCCATATTTGTTTTCCTGTTTCGGCATCATATAGAAGTGTGTAGCCTACATCAGGAATTTCGTTATCTTTTTCATCATAAATCCTCATCCCAAGCAGCTGATGCTTTTTGGAGGCCACTCTCAACATTTTAGAATCATATTCTTCTTCAAAATCTGAAAATAAGAAAACCAGTGATTTCCTTTTGAATATTCCCATCATATATTCCAGAGCTTTATCTATTCTGGATTCAGCCGGAACATAATCTGCAGTCAGAATATTACTGATAATGGATAAAATATGTTTTCTTCCTTTTTGAGGAGGAATTACCTTATATACTTTATCTGCAAACAGGATAAGCCCTACTTTATCATTATTTCCAGCCGCTGAAAACCCTAAACTGGCAGCAATTTCTGCAACATACTCTCTCTTCAGCTGAACTTTTGTTCCATAATCCATGGATGCCGAGATATCTACAAGAATCATCATGGTGAGCTCTCTTTCTTCTTCCATTACTTTAACGAAAGGTTCACGGAAGCGCGCTGTTTTGTTCCAGTCGATTCTTCGGATCTCATCACCAAACTGATAGGGGCGTACTTCAGAAAAAGTCATCCCCTGCCCTTTAAAGGCACTGTGATATTGCCCCATCAAAGCAGCCTCCGTCTTTTTTCTGGTACGGATTTCTATCTGCTTTACTTTCTTTACAATATCTTTTATCTGCATAGATGTTTAAAATTCAAATTTTTGAGTTAATTGAATGATTGGATTCGGGTTAATCTCTAAACTCGATGGATACGTTCAACCATTCATCATCAAATTTCGGGCTGTACTTTTTATAAAAATTGATAGCAGGCTCATTCCAGTTCAAAACCTGAAATACCATTCCACTATAATCGTTATTTTTCCCATGTTCCAAGGTAGCATCGAAGAGTTTTTTACCAATCTGCATTCCTCTCATTCTTTCTGTCACTACAAGATCTTCAAGGTAAAGCCTTCTTCCTTTCCATGTTGAATATCTGTCATAGTACAATGATATTCCCACAATTTCATTATCCACTTCTGCAACAAATGCTCCCCAAACAGGAGATTTTCCAAAGCCATCTTCTGTAAACTGCTCTAGCGTTACCGTAACTTCGTGCAAAGCTTTTTCATATTCAGCCAGCTCTTTGATGAGTTCCAACATAGACCCACAATCTTCCTGAGCTGCTCTTCTGATGATTACTTCACTCATTATGGCGCCTGGATTTTTGCTAAAATTCTGTTGATAATTTCTTCTGTTGAAATTTCTTCTGCTTCAGCCTCAAAAGTGAGTCCCATTCTGTGTCTCAAAACATCTTTAGCCAATGCTTTTACATCTTCAGGAATCACAAAAGCTCTGCCTTTTAAGAATGCATATGCTCTTGAAGCAATGGCAAGGTTAATAGAAGCTCTTGGAGAAGCCCCGAAGCTGATGTAATTCTTCAATTCTGAAAGTCCGTAATTCTCTGGATAGCGGGTTGCAAATACCATATCAAGGATATATTTTTCAATTTTCTCATCCAGATAAATCTGGTTGATCAGTTCCTTGGCATCTACAATATCCTGAAGAGAAATTACAGGCTTCACGGTTGGTTGATGTGAAGTGGAAACCATTCTCATAACCTGTCTTTCGTCTTCAAAAGCAGGGTAATCTATGGTACATTTCAACATAAAACGGTCGCTTTGAGCTTCCGGCAGCAGATAAGTTCCTTCCTGATCAATTGGGTTTTGAGTCGCCAATACTAAAAATGGCTTTGGAAGCTTCATCGTTTCATCACCAATAGTCACCTGCTTTTCCTGCATCACCTCCAAAAGAGCCGACTGTACTTTTGCCGGCGCACGGTTGATCTCATCTGCCAATACAAAGTTGGCAAATACAGGTCCTTTTTTTATAGAGAAATCATTGTCTTTAATATTAAAAATCATGGTTCCCACTACATCTGCAGGAAGCAGATCGGGGGTAAACTGAATTCTTGAGAAATCTCCATGAACGGCATCTGCTAAGGTTTTTATCGCCAACGTTTTTGCCAGCCCCGGCACTCCTTCCAGAAGAACGTGCCCGTTCCCCAAAAGTCCTACCAAAAGACGGTCTACCATATATTCCTGTCCTATAATAACTTTGTTGATTTCCTGTCTCAAAAGAGAAAATAAGTAGTTTTTTTCTTTTACTTTTTCCGTCAATTGGCGGATATCTTCAGCTTGATATATCTCTGACATAGCTTGATTTAAAATAAGTGGTAAATTTCTGATAAATACTTGCACTAATCAACACAATAAATGCTATTTTTGAGTTAAAGTTTGTTAAATATTCCCGTATCAATGCAAGGTTCAGAATATCTGAGGCCTTAAAACTCAATACGATTATCAGAATTTTTCATAAAAATATATAAAATTCACTTGAATCCCCTGCTCAAAAATTGTCATTTCCAGTTTATTAAACTATTTTTGGAGATTAAAAAATCTGCAAAATGAATTATCATTTTCAAGCCCACAGACAGGTAAGAAAAAATCTTCTGGAGATCCTTCAAAACACCTCTCATGAAGATCTGCTTCTGATTCCTGACGGTTTCAACAACAATATTTACTGGAATATTGCACACACTGTTGCTACCCAGCAGCTTCTGCATTATTATCTGAGCGGAAACACTTTCCGTATTGATAAATATTGGATTGAAACGTATAAGAAAGGTACATTACCGAATTTAAATGTTCAGAAATCCGAAGTGGAAGATTTGGAGTTTTTGCTTACAGAAACCTCGAAAATCCTTATGAAAGACTATGACAGTGATTTCTTTTCAGATTATACTCCTTATACGACCAGCTTCGGAATGGATTTGAAAAGTATTCAGGATGCCATTATCTTCAACAATATGCATGAAAGTCTTCACTACGGTTATGTGATGGCACAGAAAAGAGCGATTCTGGGAGAAGAAGGAAGGTAGTGAATTTTGCTACGCAAGTCGGTGGTCTCATGTGAACACGCATTCGCCAGATCGACTTATAAAGTAAAATTCACATTTTACAATTCACTATTTAAATTAATAAAATGACAGATAAAAAAGACGATTTTATTTTCGGGCTACGTCCCGTAATTGAAGCAATTGAAGCGGGAAAAACGATTGACAAGATCTTTGTGCAAAATGCACTTCAAGGTCCTATTTATGCTGAACTGAAAGCCACTTTAGCAAAAAATAAAATCCGTCCCAATTATGTTCCGGTTGAAAAGCTGAACCGTTTTACAAGAAAAAACCACCAGGGAGTGGTTGCTTTTATATCGGATGTTCCGTTCCATAAAGTGGAGGATATTGTTCCACAGTTATTTGAAGAAGGGAAAACACCTTTCTTATTAATTCTGGACAGACTTACAGATGTAAGAAACTTTGGTGCCATCTGCAGAACCGCAGAATGTGTAGGTATTGATGCAATTATTATCCCTGAAAAAGGAGCGGCACCTATCAACTCTGATGCTATAAAAACATCTGCCGGAGCAATCTATAATATTAAGATCTGTAAAGAAAACAACTTGGCGCACGCCGTAGATTTTCTTCAGCAAAGCGGAATTTCCGTATATGCAGCCAGCGAAAAAGCTCAGAAACTGATCTATGATGTCAACTTAACAGAACCATGCGCGATTGTTATGGGAAATGAAGAAACAGGAATTTCTAAAGAAGTACTGCATCATGCTGACGAAAAAATAAAACTTCCTATTGAAGGAAAAACACAATCTCTAAACGTTTCTGTAGCCTGTGGAGCCATTCTATATGAGGCCGTACGACAGAAAATGACCGTGATACCCAATCCTTAAAACCATGAAAATACAAACACTTTTACCATTATTTTTTGCCCCATTCGTATTGAATGCCCAGACAAAAAATATAGCCACAGACAACCGTCTGATTACAGAACTTGATAAGATGGTTCAGAAAGAAGCAATGGCCTATATGCAAAATCCTGCCCGTGTAGGAATTTCAATAGGTATTATTAAAGATGGTAAAAGTTATTTTTATAATTACGGAACCACAGAGATCAGAAAATCTGATCTTCCTACTTCCAAAAGTCTCTATGAGATCGCATCCATCAGCAAAACGTTTACAGGAACACTTCTGGCACATGCTTTAATAGACGGAAAAATTAAAATAGATGATGATATCCGGAAATATATAAACGGAAATTATCCTAACCTTGAATTTGAAAAACATCCGGTCACAATCGGTAATCTTACCAATCATTCATCAGGGTTGCCTCAGTTTTTACCGGATCAGTCGGAAACGTTCAAGAAACCGATGGACTCTGTTGCGATGGCGTTGGCTAATTTTTATAAAAATTATTCAAAAAAGAAGTTTGATGAAGATCTTCATCAGGCCAAAATAGATTTTGTTCCGGGAACACAATATAGATATTCCAATGTAGGAACGCAGATTGCCGGAGATATTCTGGAAAATGTATATCATAAAAGCTATGGAGAACTGCTTTCAGAATACATCACAAAACCTCTGAAAATGAATCAAACCATTGTTGGTACGAATTCTGCACAGCTACTGACCTGTTATAACGATAAAGGAAAGGTGATGCCAAGGAATTTTACAACAATATTTGCCCCGGCTGGCGGAATACTGTCCACGACAGGAGATCTGGTGAAATATATGCAGTACCATTTGAACGAAAGTGATAAGTATGTAAACGTTTCACACACTCCTCTTGTAAAAGCAGATGAAGATGGAGATGCCATTGGCCTGTATTGGAGAGTGCATACCTATAAAGACGGAACCAAAACGGTGTATCATACCGGAGGTACATTTGGGTTTTCAAGCATACTTCAGATCTATCCTTCCCAAAATATGGGAGTGGTAATATTGTCCAATGAATCAGATGGGGAATCTCAGGGAAAGCTGTATAATATTGCCGAGAATATATTAAGAAACAGTAGTAAAAAATAAACTTAAAAAAATCGAATGAAGAACATTGCAGCGCTTGCGCTTATATCATCTATAGCTCTTGTATCTTGTAAAAAAGAAACAGCAAAAATAACTAAAGTAGATCCTAAAACGGGAAAAACGGTAACGGTTGAAGTTCCGGCCGATTCTGTAGCAAAAGTAACGGAAAACCCGGCGATCAGAGATTCTGCAGGAATTGTAACACAATCTTTCAAACTTGAGAAAGGCAAAACTTACCCGCTTACAACGTATCAGAGAGATGTAAAGACGATGACAGATCCTCAGGGAAAATCTATGACCGCAACCAGCGAATCTACAGATGAAATGAACTTCGTAGTAAATGATGTTAAAGGAAATGTATATGAAATGACCCTTAATCTTGTTGCTAAGAGAAGTTCTCAGTCTGCACAGGGAAAAACAGTGGTGGTAGACACTAAGCTTCCGATCCCGAAAGAAGACGATCTTAAAATGATCTGGAATGTAAACAAAGCGCTTACTGGAAACAAACTTGCCATGAAAATGGATACAAAAGGTAACGTTATCTCCATCACAGGTTTTGATGCTGTTTATACTAAAGTAGGAAATGCGGTAGGAACCCTGATCAAAGATGCTAATCAAAAAGCAAGTGTAGTAGCAAGTCTTAAAGAATCTTTCAACGAAAAAGTATTGAAAGATCAATTCCACAAAAACTTAACTATTCTTCCTAAAAAAGGAGTAAAAATAGGTGAAAAATGGACTACTTCTGAAAATGCAGATCCAAGCGGCGCTGTAAAAGTAACGTCTAACTATGTTTTAAAGAGCTTAGGAAACGGAACGGCAGAAATTTCAGTAACCGGAGGTATTCCTAAGAAAACAGAAAAGAAAGCTCAAGGTCCTATGACGCACAGCCTTAGCAGTGAATTGGTTCAGAACGGAACCATTAAGTTTGACGAAAGCACGGGGTGGATTACCACACAGAATATTACTGTGAAAACTACACAGGTGGAAAGTATTTCAGACGGAAAACAAACTCAGTCTATGACAAGTGTTTCCAATTCTTCTGTAATGGTAAATCCTTCTGCTAAATAATTGAAGCAATACCTTTGAAGGAAAAAATGTTGTAGAGTCTGGGAATTTCAAGAACACTGAAAAATCTCAGACTTTAATATCAGTACCCTTCAACTTTAAATTTTAACATTATGAAATACATTCTTGAGTTAGTACTCACTGCTATTATCATATTCTTTGTCTGGAATATTCTGAAAAGAATCTTCTTTAAGACATTTTACAGTTACCGTTTTAATAACAATAATCAAAACAACGGGCAGCAGGACATACACGACGCTAACAAGAATAACAAGCAGAACCTCAACTGGGATGCAGAAACTGTAGACTATGAAGAGGTGAAAGAGAGTAAGGACAAAAGGTAAAAATTCCAAGAAATAAAAGATAATAACCAGCACATGGCAAAAAATAAAAACTTAATTTATATTGCAGCTTCATTAGTAGTATTTATAGTTTTAGCATTTTTATATTCAACACCTGTATTTACAGGAAAGCAACTCTTCCAGCATGATATTGTACAATACCGCGGAGGAGCAAAAGAACTGCTCGACTATAGAGCCAATACCGGAAACGAAACGTACTGGAGCGACTCCATGTTTGGGGGAATGCCGACCTATCAGATGGGAAGCCAGTTTAAAGGTGACATCATCAAAAAGATCGACAGCAATCTGAATTTTCTGCCAAGACCGGTCAATTATCTATTCTTACTTTTTGCAGGCTTTTTTCTTTTAGGAATGGTAGTGGTAAGAAACTGGAAGTATGCCCTTCTTGGAGCCACTTTCTTTGGACTTTCCACTTATTTTTATATTATTATTGCTGCCGGACATAACGGAAAGGTAAATACAATTGAATATTTCGCTCCTCTTTTGGCCGGGATTTTATTGGTTTATATCCGAAAACAATACATCTGGGGATTTATTGTCACCACTCTTTTCATGGGATTACAGATCGCTGCCAATCACCCACAGATGACATATTACCTCTTTTTGGCACTAGGATTCTTATTCCTTTCTGAATTGATCAGAGCGATCCAGAAAAAGACTCCAATGAAACACTTCCTGATCTCATCAGGAATTATTGCTGCATCATGCATGATCGGAGTTGGAATGAACTCACAGAGAATCATGGCCAACTCGGAATATGTAAAAGAAACCGTTCGTGGAAAGCAGATCTTAACCAACGACAGCCATACTTCGGGAAAATCAGGAATGGATAAGGAAAGTATGCTGATGTGGAGCTACGGACAGCTTGAAACACTGAACCTCTTCATCCCAAGATTAATGGGTGGAGGAAGCCAGGAACCGGAAGGAAAAGTAATGATGAACAAAGTTCAGGAACTTGTTCAGGAAAACGTAGGATCACAGGCTGAAATGGACAGAATTTCAAAAGGATTCAGCGGAATGACCTATTGGGGAGACCAACCGGGAACTTCAGGACCTGCATATCAGGGAGCTATTGTATGTTTTCTGGCTCTGTTAGGTTTCTTCTTTGCATGGAAGAAATACCGTTATTGGATTTTGGGAGCCTCTATTCTTACCATTTTACTGGCTTGGGGAAGCAACTTTATGCCTTTATCTGATTTCTTTATAGACTATGTTCCTTTTTACAATAAATTCAGAGCTCCTTCTTCCATCCTGGTAGTTGTAGAATTATTATTCCCTCTAATTGCTATTTTAGGAATATACAGATTCTTCACTGATGAAAAACTTTCTGAAGAATATAAACAGAAAATCCTGATGTATGTTAGTGGCGGAACATTAGGCCTGCTATTAATTCTTTTACTCTTTGGAAAATCATTATTAGGATTTGCAACGGAAGGTGAAAAAACATATTTCCCTCCTTTCCTTTTGGATTATCTTGTGGATGAAAGATATAAACTATTCAGAATAGATGCGATAAAAGCATTTATTTATGTTGCTATTGCTGCCGGAGCTTTATTCTTAAGTTTAAAGAAAAAACTAAGTCAGAATATTGCTTTAATTATTATCGGAGCAGTAAGTTTATTTGACCTTTGGACGGTAAATAAGCGTTATCTGAATGATGAAAATTATGTAGATAAGATCTTTGCAGAAAATCCTTTCCAGACAGAAAGCTCAGATCTGTTGGCAGAAAAAGTTCAGGGAAATCCAAATTTAGAATCTATTCTTGCCAATGTAAAAATCAACAAAACGTTAGAAACGATTGCTGACAAAGACAAAAACCATTACAGAATTTACAACCAGACTTTAGGAGTAACCAGTGAAACAAATACATCTTACTTCAAAGCTTCTATCGGTGGGTATCACGCTGTAAAATTAAGAAGATACGATGACGTTCTGAATGAATACATCAATAACATCGACAGTGTAAAAACTCCAAAAATATTAAACTTACTGAATGCTAAATATATGGTTTTCGGGGGGCCGGATCAGCCACAGGTTGTTCCAAACCCAAAAGCCAACGGAAATGCGTGGTTTGTAAGTGATTTAAAGTTTGTAGACACTCCTAATGAAGAAATTAAATCTATTGGAGTTGTTGACAATAAGAAGACAGCTGTTATAGCATCATCAGATAAATCATACTTCAGCAATAAACCTGTTCAGGCAGATTCAACGGCATTCATCACTCTTACTCAGTATCAGCCTAATGAGCTGGAGTTCAAATCTCAGTCGAAAACACCTCAATTGGCTGTATTTTCTGAAGTTTACTATCCTCATGGATGGAAAGTACTGGTTGATGAAAAAGAAGTTCCTTACATCAAGGCAGATTATCTTCTTCGTGCAGTACATGTTCCGGCAGGAAATCACCATATCAGAATGGTTTTCGAACCTGAAGTGATTGAAAAAGGAAAATGGCTTTCTCTTATATCATTCGGATTATTTATTGCTTTAGCAGCATTTGGAATTTTCTGGATGAACAAAAACAGAAAGAAAGCAGATTTAGTTGAGCAAAAAGCTTAAAATAATTATTGCGTTATGTCATTTTGAATGAAGCATAACGTAGTGAAGAATGATAAAGACCATTTAAGCTAAAAAAATGGAACAGAAGAAAATACTGATTATCACCTATTACTGGCCTCCTGCGGGAGGTCCTGGTGTTCAAAGATGGCTGAAGTTTGCCAAATATCTCCCCGATTTTGGTTGGAAGCCCATCATTTATACGCCGGAAAACCCAAGCTATCCTTTAATAGATGAAACCCTGATGAAGGATGTTCCTGAAAACATTGAGATGGTAAGAACTAAGATATGGGAACCTTATCAGCTGGCAGAAAAGCTTAATAAAAGCAATAAAAAGTTTAAAGCCGGACAGTTTGATGTAGGGAAAAATCAAAGCTGGAAATCTAAACTTTCGATCTGGATAAGAGGAAATTTTTTCATTCCTGATGCAAGAGTTTTCTGGGTAAAACCATCTATTCAGTTTTTAGAAAAATACCTGAAAGAAAATAAAATAGATACGATTGTTACTTCTGGCCCGCCACACTCTCTGCATTTAATTGGATTGGGACTGAAAGATAAACTTCCCAATCTGAAATGGATTGCAGATTTTCGTGATCCCTGGACTGAGATTTCTTATTATAAGCATTTGAAATTAACCAGAAGTTCAGACAACAAACACCGAAAACTTGAAAGTGCCGTTTTCAAAAATGCAGATATTACTCTGGCAACAAGCTACACCGATGCTGAAAACTTTCGCAAAGCAGGAGCCAATGCTTTTTGTATTACCAATGGGTTTGACGAAAGTGATTCCGGAGAGAAAGTAATAGGACAGAAAAATCAAAATTTCACATTAAGTTATATCGGAGTTTTAGAGCAACTCAGAAACCCCGAAAATCTTTGGAAATCACTTCATGATCTGATTCAGGAAAATGATGATTTTGCCTCTAATTTTAAATTGAAATTTGTCGGAAGAATTGATGATAAGATTTTACATTCTCTTGAAAATTCTAACCTGAAAAACCATATTCTGAACCTGGGATATCTTTCCCACGGTAAAGCTGTAGAGGAAATGCAGAACTCAGAAATGCTTCTGATTACCAATTTCCCGAACGAGTCTTCAAAAGGAATTATTCCAGGAAAAATATTTGAGTATCTTGCTTCGGGAAAACAAATTCTGTCGTTTGGTCCGAATCAGGCAGATGTAGCAAAAATTCTGGTCGAAACCCAGGCGGGAAAACATTTCAGTTATCATGAAACAGAAACGATAAAAACGTTTATTCTTGAAAAATTTGACCTTTGGAAAAGTGGGAATCTGCAAGAGAACACTCAACAAATTGAACAGTTTTCAAGAAAAAATCTCACCCAACAACTTACAGAAATACTATAAAAAATAGAAGCGGAAACTCATACTTTCCGCTTATTTTTTACATCTATATTGTCCATTGGTCATTTACCACCGCAACCAAATAATATTTACCCTGAAATTCTTCAAATACAAACCGAAGTGTCTTCCAGTCCATTTCTCCTGCTTTTTCAGTCCCTTTAATATAATTTTCGGTAAAATCGTCTTTAGGATACATTTCCTTCAGGTTATTAAGAGAATTACCTCCTCCTGTAAATGTATTGAGTGAATATTTTGATGCCGTAAAATCTTTTGAAAAGACCCATTTCCCAAGATAATTATTAATAGTTGCTTTATAAGGATCGCCTGACCCATCATGAGCTCCCCAGGTAAATAGCGTTTTGGTGGGAAGATACTGTTCAAACTCTGCTTTAGAAAAATGTTTATCCCCCTTCAAATCTACAAAAGCATACATTGAAAAACGAATTCCTTTTTCGGGATGAATCAGAGAAGCGAAAGTTTTGTAGTCTTTATTTTTTAAAGCTTGTAGAAGTTCATCATTCGTCTTTTTAAGCGTTACTTCTTTTGCCGCATTATTTTGAACCTTATGGACAGCACTGTCTGATTTTGCTTGTGCCATTGAATCAATTTCATTGGGAACAGGTTTTTGAACTTCCTTCTTACAGGCAATCATTACGGCAATAACCGCTAGTGAGGTAATCATTTTTTTCATTTTTTCAATTTTGCATTAAGTATAAAAACACCAAAACCAGTGCCAGAAATTCAGAAATGAGTAAATAACAGAGTTTTAAAAGGTGTGGTTACAGAATGTTTTAAAGGATATCTTATTTTTTAATGCAAAGTTTTTTTAATAAAGCTGTTTACACTTTTTATTAAACCGCAAATCGAGGATTCAACGAAGTTAAAAGCCACAAAAACTTTTTTAACCATTTAAGCTATTGAAATTATATACTTTTGGGTATAAGAAGTACACTAATTTTTTTGAAAATCAAGGATTTACATCCTCTATCAAATTCATTATGTGGTATTTCCTTAATCTTTCTAAAGTGTTTGAAAATGATACAATGTTTAGATTCCTACGGAATGACGAAGTGTACGGATACACTCACCATCCTGTTTGTCATTCCGTAGGAATCTAGCCTTAGAAATGATCTCTTTGTACTAAAAATGCAGCATCATTCCGGTATAATTATTTTTAGATTATCATTTTTAAATTCTCTTGGTATAACAGTTAATATCTAATTGGTAAGCTTAATTTTCTACGAATTACATCGTACATTTGTTAAATGGAAATTTTTGATATTCTTATTATCGGAGCTGGCCCTATTGGTCTAAACTGTGCCATTGAGGCTCAAAAAAACAACCTGAAATATATAATTATAGAAAAAGGAACCATTGTCAATTCACTGTACAACTATCCTCTATATATGCGTTTTTTTTCTACAGCCGAAAAACTGGAAATAGACGGTACTCCTTTCATTTCTACAGCTCCAAAGCCAGGAAGACAGGACGCTTTGGAATATTATCAGGGTATTGCGAGACAGAAAGATCTGAATATCCATCTTTATGAAAGGGTGTTAAAAGTCTCAAAAAACGGCGAAATATTCAAAATCGAAACGACAAAAGCTAACTATCAGGCCAAAAATGTAGTGATTGCAACAGGATTTTATGATATTCCTAACATTATGAATATTCCGGGAGAAGATCTTCCGAAGGTTAAACATTATTATACTGAGCCTTATCCTTATGCCCGACAGAAAATAGTCGTAATAGGATCTAGCAACTCTGCAGTAGATGCAGCCTTGGAAACCTATAGAAAAGGAGCAGAAGTTACGATGATCGTTCGTCATTCCGAAATTTCAAAAAGTGTAAAATACTGGGTAAAACCAGACATTGAAAATAGAATTGCAGAAGGAGCTATCACCGCTCACTTCAATGCTGAAATGTTTGAGATAAAAGAAAAAACTGTGATTTTCAAAGATAAAGACGGCAAGCTTCATGAGATCGAAAATGATTTTGTACTGGCTATGACAGGCTACCTCCCAGATTTTGATTTTCTGAAAAATTCAGGGATTGAACTGAATGGAGATTGCCTGAATCCTTTATATCACCCTGAAACAATGGAAACCAATGTTCCCAGTCTTTACCTTGCAGGAGTGGTATGCGGCGGAAAAGATACTCATCTATGGTTCATAGAGAATTCGAGAGTTCATGCCAGCATGATCATTAATAATGTGATGGCTAAAAATACGTTTTTAACAGATTACAGAAGCTTGTAACTTTTAAATACAAGAAAATGAAAATAGAAACCCAGCTGGTAAACCGGCTGGGTTTTGTATAAGTATAAGTTGCCAACCAATCTATTTATAATATATCTTCTTCAATTTTATTTTTATCTTTAAGCATCCACGGAATGACAAAATAAAAACCAACAGCAATTGCTGCCCCCAATACTCCGGTTCCGATCCATAAAACATCAAAACCTAGTTTTTCGGCAATCAGAGTTCCAATATAAGGAGTGATAATAAACGCAATTGAAATAGACATTCCGTTCAGCCCCATATAAGCTCCTTTATTGTTTTTACCCGAACGTAAAGCGGTAATAGTAGACATAAAAGGAAGCGTCCAGATTTCTCCTATACAAAGCAGTGTCATCGAAAGAAACAGGACAATAATACTGTAATCGAAAGCAAGCATTGCGTACGAAAAACCACATAAGAAAGTTCCGATAGCCATGGTAAAAGCTAGGGTAAAATACTTTTCTGCCAACTGTACAAATCCCATTTCCAGCAATACAATCAAAATACCACTATAGCCGAGAATATATCCAATATTCTGTTGACTTAGGTGTGCGGTATCTTTATAAAAAATAGTCAGTGTACTGAATAACTGGAAAAAACATATGGCAAACAGCATACAGAAAATGCTGTAAACCAAAAATTTTCCATCCCTGTAAGGAGAGCTTTCTTTTTTTACGATTATGGCTTCTTTAACTTTTTTCGCTGCCTGCTTAGCTCTTTTTGTACGGTCTTTGAAAAACCAAATATACATCAGCCCGGCTAATAAAGCTGCCAAAGCATTACTGAAAAACAAAAACTCATAAGAAATAGCAGATAGAATCCCTCCGAGTGCCGGACCTATAGAAAATCCTAAATTAACGGCCATACGATTCAGGGAGAAAGCTCTGGTAATATTCTCGGGTCTGGCATATTTAGTAATAGCCACCGAGTTAGCCGGACGAAAAGTTTCACTTACAATACTCTGGGCCAGAATAATCCCTGCCAGTCCTGCTTCTGTAGTAAATAAAGGGATAAGGCAGAATAATGGTACGCTGAAAAGTAAGCTTAGACTTTGTACTCTATATTCACCAATTTTATCGGTGATCATCCCACCCAACCAGGAGCCGATCACAGAACCTATTCCAAAAAAGCTCAGTACAATTCCGGAATTTTCTATACTAAAATGTAAATGGTCTGTCATATATACTCCCAGGAAAGGAAGCACCATAGAACCCGCCCTGTTGATCAGCATTACCAATGCCAACATCCAACTCTCCTGCGAGAGTCCTTTGAAAGAACTCGTATATAAGTTAATAAGTTTCACGATAATATTTTGGGGGAATTTGAAGTACAAAGGTAGATAAAAATAAAGCAAAAGCCTTTATTTAAACCATTTTTTATCAATAACCACTATACAGTCAAACCATTATCTATATCCTGAAAAAACCAATTCTTTTTAAAATATACGATGTACAAACATTTATAAAATTCGTAAATTGCAGTAACAACAATACTTTTCAGCCTTAAATAACTGAAATACACAATAAAATATTAATCAACACAAAAGAATGGTGACTTACGAAAATTTACACGACACTTTATCTTTTTACAATATTGACTGCCGGCAGTCCTATTATATATCCTCCGGCAAACCAATTTTTGATTTTCCTAAAGCCCCTTTCAGAATGGATTATTATGCACTGTGCATTTGTACAGCCGGAGAAATAACCATTGAAATAGACCGACAGAAATATAAAGTGGATACCGACAGTTTTCTCATTGCGGCTCCTTCTACCATTGTAAAGTTCCTCAAAACCAGTGAAGACTTTATGATGAAGCTTCTGTTCTTCGATAAAAATTTTCTGATCAAAAATATCTCCAATCCTTTTATCATTGAAAAAATGAATCTTTTCTCCAAAGGCTCATATAGTATTGTAAAAACCGCTCCCAAAAACTCATCTTTACTTCAGAATCTGCTTGACTATCTAAAAAAGAAGTCCAGAAAACAGGGAAAATTTACCGAAGAGATTATCCGAACCATCATCTTCAACCTCCTTCTTGAAACAGCAGAGATTGTAGAAAAAGAAAATGGCACTCATCCTGAAAAAGAGGAAGGAAAAAAGGACCTTTACCTGAAATTCAGTAAACTGATTCGAGAGAATATCAGAGGACAGAGAGCCGTTCAGTTTTATGCGGATCAGCTTTGTATTTCCAACAAATACCTTATTGATATCATTAAAAAAGCTTGCGGAAAAACGCCTCACGAAGTGATAGACGAAACTCTATTGAAGGAGGCTTATATGATGCTTGGAAATCCAGACATCACTATTTCAGAAATTGCTTTTGAGCTTCAGTTCAATTCGGCGTCGGCCTTCGGGCGTTTTTTCAAAAAACACACTTCTCTTTCCCCTTCAGAATACAGAATAAAGGAAAACATCCAGTCCTGAGAATTTGGGGACAGTAATTCTGACATTGGGGATATATACTGCTTTGTGAATAGAGGTACCTTTATACTGTTAATTAAAAACAATAAACAATGAGTACGATCAATTCAAAATTCGACAAAGTTTTAAATGCCTCTGACCAGTTTGGAAAAGTAAACCACGAACCGGATTCAAGTAAAGAAGTTCAGATTAACACCCCTGAAAAAACAATGCCTTTTTCCGACCAGATCGGAAACTATCAACGTAATAAGGGAATTCCCTTACAATCTTACGAGAACAGTAAAATTTATATTGTTGGAAGCGGAATTGCGGGAATGTCCACAGCGTATTATTTCATCCGTGATGGCCATGTTCCCGGCAAAAACATTATATTTCTGGATCAGCTTCATGTAGAAGGTGGTTCTCTGGATGGAGCCGGTAATGCAACAGACGGTTACATCATCCGAGGAGGAAGAGAAATGGATATGACCTATGAGAATTTATGGGATATGTTCCAGGATATACCTGCTTTAGAGCTACCTGCTCCTTACAGTGTACTGGACGAATACCGTCTTGTGAATGATAATGACCCTAACTATTCAAAAGCGAGATTGATTCACAACCAGGGACAAATTAAGGATTTTAGTAAATTTGGACTTGAGAAGAAAGATCAACTGGCGATTGTCAAACTTTTGTTAAAGAAAAAAGAAGAGCTTGATGACCTGACTATTGAAGATTATTTCTCAGAATCATTCCTCAACAGTAATTTCTGGTTTTTCTGGCGTTCCATGTTTGCCTTTGAAAACTGGCACAGCTTACTGGAACTGAAATTATATATGCACAGATTCCTTCATGCGATCGACGGAATGAAAGATTTTTCATGTCTCGTATTCCCAAAATACAACCAGTACGACACTTATGTTACCCCTTTAAAAAACTTTTTAATTGAAAAAGGAGTACAGATACAGTTCAATACGTTGGTTAAAGATCTTGATATTCATATCAACACCGAAGGAAAAAAAGTAGAGGGAATTATTACAGAACAGGATGGCCAAGAGGTAAGAATTCCGGTTGGAAAAGATGATTATGTAATTGTTACTACCGGATCTATGACAGAGAGTACCTTCTATGGAAATAATGATACCGTTCCGGAAGTCACCATAGATAACAGCAGTGCAGGACAAAGTGCGGGATGGAAACTCTGGAAAAACCTTGCTGCCAAATCTGAAGTATTCGGGAAACCGGAAAAATTCTGTAGCCATATTGAAAAATCTTCATGGGAATCTGCAACATTAACCTGCCGACCTTCGGCCTTCACAGAAAAACTGAAAGAATTGTGTGTGAATGATCCTTATTCCGGAAGAACAGCTACCGGTGGTATTATTACTATTACAGACTCCAACTGGGTAATGAGTTTTACCTGCAACAGACAGCCACACTTTCCTACCCAGCCGGACGATATTCTGGTGGTATGGGTGTATGCGTTACTGATGGATAAAGAAGGTAATTATATCAAAAAAACAATGCCTCAGTGTACAGGAAATGAAATCCTTGCAGAGTTATCTTATCACCTTGGTATCATAGATCAGCTGGACAATGTTGTAGACAATACTATTGTACGTACTGCTTTTATGCCTTACATCACTTCGATGTTTATGCCTAGAGCGCAAGGTGACCGTCCAAGAGTAGTTCCTGAAGGATGTAGCAATTTAGGCCTTGTAGGGCAGTTTGTAGAAACCAATAATGATGTTGTATTCACCATGGAAAGTTCTGTAAGAACAGCCAGAATAGCGGTATACAGCCTTCTTAACCTCAACAAACAGGTTCCGGACATCAACCCGCTGCAGTATGACATCAGACATTTACTGAAAGCCACTCAGGCTCTTAATGACTATAAACCGTTCCTGGGAGAAGGTATCCTAAGAAAAGTCTTAAAAGGAAGTTATTTCGAACATATTCTGGTTGACCGCCCTGAGCAGAAAGAAGAACATGAATCTTTCATCATGGAGCAGATAGGGAGATTCCAGGAATGGGTAAAAGGAGTAAAAGGATAGAATAACAATTTGTATAATCAGTTGTTTTACAAGTAAGCTATACCTTATTTTTTAGACGCAAAGCTTTTTATTATATATTGAATATTTTTAGTAAACAAAGGCAGATAAATCTGCTAGGCAAAGTCTTATGCTTCATCAAATCAACTTGTTGATTCTCCCTTTGCTTTCCTTAAATAAAGCATTATGAACTTTTTCTTTGCGTTAAAATATACCTCATACTAACATTATAGATTACTTTTAAAACAACATCTTTCACTATAAAAATAAATCTCATGGATTTTAAAAACATAACGATAGCCGGAAGTGGCGTATTAGGATATCAGATCGCCTTCCAGACAGCCTATCACGGATTCAAAGTTACAGTATATGATATCAATGATGAAGTATTGGAAAAAGCCAAAGCAAAGTTCACAGCTTTAAGTGATGCCTACAAACAGGATTTGAATGCTACTCAGGCACAGTTGGATGCTACGTTGAAAAACCTCAGCTATTCATCTGATCTTGCCGAAGCAGTAAAAGATGCAGATCTTCTGATAGAAGCCGTTCCCGAAAATCCTGACATCAAAATCGAATTTTACCACAAACTCGCTCAAGTAGCTCCGGAAAAAACAGTATTTGCCACCAACTCTTCTACGCTACTTCCCAGTCAGTTTGCAGAAGCTACAGGAAGACCTGAAAAATTTGTAGCACTTCACTTTGCCAATGAAATCTGGAAACACAACACGGGAGAGGTTATGCGACACCCCGGAACATTACAGAAGGTATTTGATTCCGTTATTGAGTTTGCAAAAGCGATTGGAATGGTAGCCCTTCCTATTTACAAAGAGCAACCTGGATATATCGTGAACTCATTGCTTGTTCCTTTGCTGGGAGCAGCTGTTAACTTATGGGTTGATGAAGTAGCAGATATTGAAACCATTGATAAAACATGGATGGTGGCTACAGGAGCACCAACAGGTCCTTTCGGAATTCTGGATGTAGTCGGCATTACAACAGCCTATAACATCAATAAAATGGAAGCCGAAGAAACTCAGGATCCATTAAAGATCAAAGCAGTTGAAAAGTTAAAAGAAGAATATCTGGATAAAGGAAAACTTGGGGTTCTTACGGGTGAAGGATTTTATAAATATCCCAATCCGGCTTATAAGGACAAAGATTTTTTGAAATAGAATAGTAAACTTCAGATTTTAAACTATTAAAATAAAGCAGGACTTCAATGAAGTCCTGCTTTTTATTTATTATGTATACTCTTATTATTAAGGTTTAAAAGAATCTTTTAATGTTACTGTACGGTTAAATACCAATGTATCCTCTGTAGAATCCTGGTCTTTTGTAAAGTAACCTATTCTCTGGAACTGTAATGGCTCACCTATAGCAACCTCTTTAAGGTTTGGCTCAGCAAAACCTTTTACGGTAGTTACAGATTCAGGGTTGATGAAATTTAAGAAATCAACATCCTTCTCAGCATCTGGCTGTTCTACTGTAAACAGCTGATTGTAGATTCTTACCTCTACCGGGATAGCGTGTTTGGCTGATACCCAATGTAAGGTTCCTTTCACTTTTCTTAAACTTTCTTCTGTTCCGCTTCCTGATTTACTCTTTTCGTCGTAAGTAGCATAGATGGTAGTGATTTCACCATTCTCATCTTTTTCTACTCTTTCCGCTTTAATGATATAACCAGACTTCAGACGAACTTCACCTCCCAGTTTCAATCGGAAGAATTTATTGTTAGCTTCTTCTTTGAAATCCTCACGCTCAATATACAGTTCTCTTGAGAAAGGAATTTCTCTTGTTCCTGCATTTTCCTGCTCCGGATTATTCTCAGTCTCCAACCATTCTTCTTTATCTTCAGGATAGTTTTCGATCACCAGTTTTACCGGGTCTATCACGGCCATTACACGTTTAGCTACTTTATTAAGATCTTCACGTACACAGAAGTCAAGCAACTGGATTTCGATCAGGTTTTCTCTTTTTGCAACCCCGACTTTTTCAATAAAGTTTCTGATCGCTGTTGGTGTGAAACCTTTTCTTCTCATCCCCGAGATCGTAGGCATTCTAGGATCATCCCATCCTGTTACCACTTTTTCAGCAACCAATCTCTGAAGTTTTCTTTTGGAAGTAATCATATAGGAAACATTCATCCTCGCAAATTCTCTCTGCTTGTTTTTAACTTTTCCTTCTTCGTATACCTGATCCAAATACCAGTTGTATAGAGGTCTGTGATTTTCAAACTCCAAAGAACACAGCGAGTGTGAAATTTGTTCAATATAATCGGATTCTCCATGAGCCCAGTCGTACATTGGATAAATCTTCCAGGCTGTACCTGTTCTGTGGTGAGGTTTATTCAAAATTCTGTACATAACAGGGTCACGCATATTCATGTTGGGCGAAACCATATCGATTTTTGCACGAAGAGACATTGAACCACTTTCAAATTCTCCGTTTTTCATCCTTTCGAATAAATCTAATGACTCTTCAACAGGACGGTTTCTGTAAGGAGATTCTATTCCCGGTTCTGCAGGATTTTTTCTTTGTTCGGTAATAACTTCAGACGGCTGCTCATCGACATAAGCTTTTTCTTCTTTAATTAACTGAACTGCCCAATCGTAAAGCTGCTGGAAGTAATCGGATGCATACAATACTTTATCCCACTTGAAACCTAACCATTCCACATCTTTCATGATAGAATCTACGAATTCCTGCTCTTCTTTTTCAGGGTTCGTATCGTCGAAACGAAGGTTTACGGGAGCGTTGTATTTTTCTCCCAAACCAAAGTTGATGCAGATCGCTTTTGTGTGCCCTACATGCAGATAACCATTGGGTTCCGGGGGAAAACGGAAACGGATCTCTTCTCTTTTCAGTCCGTTTGCCAAATCATCTTCAATAATTTGCTCAATAAAATTGAGGGATTTTTTTTCTTCTTCCATTAAACTAGCTTTTATTTTTTAGCAAAAAAAGTTGTACAAAGTTACGGAAAAATAAGTGTTTGTGAAAGGGATAATTTAAAAGCCTTACGTATTGTTATTCAGTATTTTTCATTAATTTAGAGAAAGCTAAAACCATTTTATCAAACTGAGAATCATGGGCGTTTATATCGTAAGCAACCGGAAAATTGTACGTCATAAAGACGAAAAAGTAGATTCTTTTTCCAATGATGAATACTCCATTCCTAATTTTAGAATTGCCAAATGTAATTTTGACGATTACAAAGAGCCTTCTGCACAAGCCAAAAAGAAAAAAGATTACACCAACCGTAATATATTGGATTACAAGCTCTTTTCTGAACCGGAAAAACAAGGATATGAAAATGTTCTGGAGGTTCTTTTGAGCGAAAAGGGGCTTAAGAAATCTTCCCTGACGGTCAGTAACCTTGGCGGAACCCAGAGAATGTTCTATGAGCTGTACAAAAATATGTCGTCTACCAAAGATAGAAGCGATGTATTAATTTTTATTCATGGGTATGCTTATACTTTCGATGATGAATTAAAAGCGATTCTGGATCTTAAAAAAATATTCATCGATAATCCCGCTTCTCCTATAGAACATATTTTATTTATAAGCTGGCCTGCTTCAAGCAGCCTTGTTCCACTTACTTACTTTGATGATAAAGCGTCCAGCATCAATTCCGGAAATTCTCTTCTGAGGCTTTTCTATTTTTATACTCAGTTTTTAAAAGATATTTTTTCTAATCGCGATCTCGCTCCATGCAACCAAAGAATTCATCTGATGGCACATTCTATGGGAAACAGAGTACTTCAAAGTATGCTTTACAGTTTCAAGAGAGAAAATATCCTGAGAGTAATTGATCAGGTTTTACTATTGAATGCTGATGTGAGTTACAAAGTATTTGAGGATTCGGAAGACTCTTTCAATAAGCTCCCTCTTCTTGCCAACAGAATTTCTGTTTATCTGAACAGACAGGATGTTATTCTGGGAATTTCTCAGTTCACTAAAAATATTCTGACGCCAAGACTGGGTAAAAATGGCCCTAGTGATATCATCCAATATAAAGATACGGTTTCTATTATCGACTGTACGTTTGTGAAAGATGACCTTCTCAGCGGCCTTAAGTTTGATGTAGGAAATCATTGGGGATATCTTTCGAGCTCGCAGGTTCAAAATGATATTTTCCAGAATTTATACGGAGTAGATCGAAATCTGATTTCAGGAAGAGTAAAAGAGAATGAAAACATTTTCACCCTTGTTTCTCAATAATTCATTAAGGAAATATTACAGAAATTAACTCTGTGTTAAAGTTATAAATAGCTTTTAGAATGGCATAGAGATTGCCAATTAATGTCATAGAGAACTACAATTTTTTATTATGGGAAAAATTAAAGTGAGGTTTTCTTATATCTTAAACTATATAAAGAAAGCCATTTTCGTAAAAGATGTGATTTAACTGAATTTTAAACTTATAAACAAGAAATTATCCGATCCAATCATTATTTTATCTTCCCGCTTTTTTCCGAATAATGTAAAATTCCTATACATCTAGTGCAGGAAGTTTCTTGCGTAATGTACATCCCGAAACTACCATTCCAATGACTTTACAATAAAAATCAGGGTTTTTACAAGCCCTGATTCCATTTATTAAATCTGATAATTTTCAATCAATATAATCATATTTTAATTAATAAAGTATCAAAATTTTGTGTATCTGATAAAACTTTTCGATATTTACTTTCCAATCAATTAAAATATTCATTATGAAAAATTTAGAAAAAATCAAAAGAGAAAAATTAAAGGCTATCAAAGGAGGAAGACCCCCTCTTGGATGTAACAGCTGGAATCCTTCTGCTATGTGCTGCAGATCTTGGGCTCCTGACTACTGTGGGCAAGCCACGTGTCCGGATTCACCTGCTCCATCATGTTAATCTAATTTTCTCAATTATATTTTGAACCACAGCAACTCATTCTTGAGCTCTAAATCGGATTCAAAATTGTTGACGAACAAAGCTCCAGTGCCTAAACCTTGAGGCATTGGACTTTTTTTTGTGAATGTATACTGAGCAATAGCATTCAGTCCTATATTACTTTCCAAGGCAGAGGTAATCCACCAGCCTATATTCTGTTTTTCGGCAAGGGAAATCCATTCATCAGATCCTGAAAATCCACCCACCAAGGCAGGTTTCAAAATAATATATTGCGGATTTATCGTTTTTAACAATTTTTCTTTTTCTACAGGATCTGTAATTCCAATCAGTTCTTCATCTAATGCAATTGGAGTAGGTGTCTGGGCACACAGTTCTGCCATATTAGCCCAATTCCCCGCTTTTATAGGTTGTTCAATAGAGTGAATGTTGAGATCTGCCAACTGCTGCAAAACAATCACCGCTTCATCTTTACTGAATCCTCCATTGGCATCTACACGCAGTTCCAGCTGGTCTTTAGAAAATTTCTGCCTTAATTCCTGTAGAATAACATGTTCTGATTTCCAGTTTACCCCGATTTTTAATTTAATACAGTGAAATCCTTTATCCAGCTTGTCCTGGATCTGTTCTTCCATGTACCCTACGTCTCCCATCCAGATCAGTCCATTGATGGTAATAGGAGCTTTACCTTCGGTAAATTCACTTGGAAAATAAAGACTACCGCCATACTTCAAATTCTGAACTGCCTGTTCATAGCCAAACCATAGGGAAGGAAATTCTTCCAGTTCTTCTTTTAAATATTCGGGTTCTTTCTCAATATTTTCGCAAAGCCATTTCAGTTTATCTTCATAATCTGGTCTGTCATCACAACTCAGACCTCTGAAAATAGCACACTCCCCTATTCCTTTTTTTCCGTTGTGCGAAATTTCCAGAATAAAGGTCTCTTTATCAAGCAAAACGCCGCGAGATGTTCCACTCGGGCGTTTGAATTCTAATAAATATTTTAAGTAGGTTGCTTTCATTTATTTAACGCTGTCAATACGCATAAATTCTTCTGCTTTCTCCACCATATCAATACTTCCGCAGAAAAACGGAATTCTTTGATGAAGTTCTGTAGGTTCTACTTCTAAAATTCTTCTGAACCCATCTGTAGCTTTACCTCCAGCCTGCTCTGCCAGGAATGCCATTGGATTACATTCATACAATAATCTTAGTTTTCCGTTCGGAGCCTGTGAATAAGAAGGATAAATATAAATTCCTCCTTTCAGCATATTTCTATGAAAATCTGCTACCAGAGAACCAATATATCTGGAAGTGTAAGGACGATCACCTTCTTCCATCTGGCAGTATTTAAGATAATTTTTTACTCCCTGAGGGAATTTGATATAGTTTCCTTCGTTGATGGAATAGATTTTACCTGTTTTTGGGAAAGTCATATTAGGGTGAGAAAGATAGTAAGTGCCTAAAGACGGATCCAGTGTAAACCCGTTCACTCCATTTCCTGTTGTATAAACAATCATGGTAGAAGAACCATAGATAACATATCCAGCTGCAATCTGATTAATCCCTTTTTGTAAAAAGTCTTCCAGCTGTACCGGAGTTCCAGGTTCTGTAACTCTTCTGTAAATAGAGAAAATAGTTCCTACGGAAACATTAACATCAATATTGGAAGAGCCGTCTAAAGGATCAATAAGCACTACATATTTGCTTAAATGGCCATTTTCTCCACATTTGATATCAATAAAATCATCATTTTCTTCAGAAGCTATACCACAAACAACCTCTCTCTGAGACAAAGCCGTAATAAAAATTTCATTAGCGATGACATCAAGTTTCTGCTGTTCTTCACCTTGAATATTCTGGTTTCCTGCAGCTCCTGTTATATCTACAATTCCGGCTTTATTTACTTCTCTGTTTACAACTTTCGAAGCCAATCTTATTGCACTCAGAAGACGAGAGAATTCACCTGTTGAATACTGAAAATCGTCCTGCTTATCAATAAGAAATTCTCCTAAAGTCTGTAATGGTTGATTTGACATATTTTTCTTTTTACGTTTTGCCCAAATTTCGGAAAATTTATTGCATTAAGAAAATTTAATTACAAAAGACACTACACACTGTTTATCAACACAATACAATTAAACCTAACAATAATCTTATGGATCGAATGATCATTGAAGTACCCAATTTGTTATCACAAACAGATGAAAAATTAAGATTATTTCATAAATTCCTTATTTTAAGGAAATCTTAATTCTATCATAGCAATAGGCTATTTCATATCTCGTTGTAAATTTATAATTTTGACGTCCGTAAAAAACTCATGTAATTTTTTATCTAACAATTTTATTTTTAACAATTTAATGAAAATTTTCAAGTTTGGTGGAGCGTCTGTAAAAGACGCCGAAAGTGTGAAAAACGTGTCTATGGTTCTAAAAAGCCAGGGATTTGCCAAATGTTTGCTGGTAATTTCAGCAATGGGCAAAACGACCAATGAGTTGGAAAAAGTTGTAGAACTTTATTTCAAAAAGGATAACTATCAAACTGAGATTGAGAAGATAAAACGAAAACACATTGAGATTGCGGAAGGACTTTTTCCTGAAAATCATGCCGTTTTTGCTGAAATCAATCTTTTTTTTGATGATATTGATTCTTTTCTGAGAAGAAATAAATCTCCTAATTACAACTTTGTGTACGATCAGGTTGTAAGCTGTGGGGAAATGATTTCTACAAAGATCGTAAGTGAGTACCTGAATGAAATCCAATTTACCAATCAGTGGCTTGATGCCCGGGATTATATCAAAACGGATAATTCATACAGAGAAGGTGCGGTAGACTGGGCAAGAACGGAAGAATTCATCTCCCATCTAAATCCCGAAATCTGCTATGTAACACAGGGATTCATTGGCTCTGACGACAATAATTTTACGGTAACATTGGGTAGAGAGGGTTCTGACTACTCTGCGGCAATTTTTGCTTACTGCCTAAATGCTGATGCTATGACGATATGGAAAGATGTTCCCGGAGTAATGACAGGAGATCCGAGAAAATTCGAAGATGTATCTCTTCTTTCCAATATATCCTATGAAGAAGCAATTGAAATGGCATATTATGGCGCAAGTGTTATCCACCCGAAAACATTGCAGCCGTTACAGCAAAAAAACATTCCTTTCTATGTAAAATCTTTCGTAGATCCTACCAAAGAAGGAACAAAAGTAGGGGCTTCCGACAAAAACCAACAGGAGGAATCTTATATTTTAAAAGAGAATCAGGCATTGCTGAAAATCTCAACAAGAGACTTTTCTTTCATTGCTGAGGATCATATGAGCCTGATTTTCGGATATTTATCAAAATACAAAATCAAGGTTTCTCTGATGCAGAATTCTGCAATCTCACTGGCACTGTGCCTTGAGGATAAATTTAATCATATTGAAGAGCTTAATGAAGAACTTCAAAAAATTTTTAAAACCGAAGCAATTAAAAATGTATCTTTATTCACAGTAAGAAATGCGAAGATGGATCACATTGACAAATTTTACCATGAAAAAAATGTATTATTGGAACAAATTTCCAAGAATACTCTTCAAATGGTAACACAATAATATTAATTGCGACTAAACACACATGAGTTTAATTTCGAAAAACGATCTAATCCAAGCTTCCGGCTTAAGTAAAATCGGGTTCCTCAAGAATCCGATAGCATCCGCTGTAATGAGCATTGCCAAAATAAACGAAGTAAACAAATTATACGATAAACTAAAAGACAAGGAAGGCAAAGACTTTTTCGACTCATTTGTGAGAGAGAGAAACTTAAGCTATGTAGCTTTTGAAGAAGACCTGGCAAAAATTCCGAAAACAGGACCGTTTGTATTGGTTTCCAATCATCCACTGGGTGCTATTGACGGTATTTTGATGTGCAAGGTCTTATCTGAGGTTCGTCCGGATTTCAAGGTAATGGGTAATTTCCTTTTGGAAAAGATCAAACCTATGGAACCATATGTAATTGCAGTAAATCCTTTTGAAGGTAGAAAAGAAGCTTACAGCAGCTCTTCAGGAATGCGCGAAACACTAAAGCATTTACAAAACGGAGGCTGTGTAGGTATTTTCCCGGCAGGAGAAGTTTCCAACAAAAACAATCCTTACGGAGAAATTCTAGATAAAGAATGGGAAAAAACGGCACTTAAGCTTATCAGAATGGCTAAAGTGCCGGTAGTTCCTATGTATTTCCATGCTAAGAACAGCCGACTTTTTTATCAGGTAGCTAAACTTCACCCGAATTTACAAACCCTGATGTTGCCTGCTGAAATGATGAATGATAGAGAAAAACCTATCAGAATCAGAATTGGACGTCCTATTACAGTGAAGGCAATGGACGAAATGGAAACCATTGAAGAATTGGGAGAGTTTTTGAAACGTAAGGTGTATATGATGAAATCTTACTATGAAAAAAGAAAATCTCTTGCTCAAAGCATCAATCTTCAGAATCTGTCTGTAAAATTTCCTTTACTGAAGGAAGAAAATATCGTTCAGAATATCATTGATGAAACTCCGGTTGAAGACATTATAAAAGATGTTGACAAACTTAGGGGAACAGATAAAATGTTATTCAGTAACGGAAATTATGAGATTTACTTTACGACTTACGAAGAAATCCCTTCCATCATGAGGGAAATCGGACGTCAGAGAGAGCTTACTTTCCGTGCGGTAGGTGAAGGAAGTAATCTCCCATTTGACCTTGATGAGTACGATAAGCATTATCATCATCTATTCCTTTGGGATAACGCTGAAAAAAAATTGGCAGGGGCATACAGAATGGCATTAGGTAGAGAGGTGATGAAGAAGTATGGCATCAAAGGATTCTACACAAGCTCTTTATTTGAGTTCGAGCAGGACATTCACCCTTTCTTTAAAAAGGTGATCGAAATGGGCCGTGCCTACATCTGCCAGGAATATCAGCAGAAACCACTTCCACTTTTCCTTTTGTGGAGAGGAATTGTACACGTTTGTCTGAGAAATCCTGACCACAAATTCCTTATGGGTGGTGTAAGTATTTCTAATAAGTTTTCTGAGTTCTCAAAGTCTCTGATGATTGAGTTTATGCGTTCCAATTATTTTGATTCTGCAGTGGCCCAGTATATCACACCGAGAAATGAGTATAAGGTAAAACTTCGTGATCGAGATAAAAGCCTTTTCTTTGAGGAAATGGAGTCTGACCTTAACAAGCTGGATAAGATCATTGATGATCTTGAACCAGAATTGAGACTTCCCGTTCTTATTAAAAAGTACATCAAGCAAAATGCGAAAGTAATCGCTTTCAATGTTGATCCAAACTTTAATGATGCGATTGACGGGTTGATGTATATAAGAATCAGTGATCTTCCTGAAAGTACGATTAAACCTGTACTTGAAGAGATGAGTGAGCAGATCCGAAAGGAGCAGGAAAATAATCAGACTGATAATCAATAACTTTTTAGTGATTTCATAAAAAAGTACGATGAATACTTGCTTTGTATAGTAAAACTTACTACTTTTGCATCACTTTAAAACAACGAAGTAATAAACAACAACATAATGGTTTCTTAGCTCAGTTGGTAGAGCAATGGATTGAAAATCCATGTGTCCCTGGTTCGATTCCTGGAGAAACCACTTGAAAACCTCTAATTTTTTAGAGGTTTTTTTGTTTGTATATATTTCGTTCTGAAAAATTGGAAAGATCCGTTAAATTGATTTTCATTAAAAATTCTTTGCAAAAAAGGAACAGGTAAATTCATTACTATTAAATTTATATTCATAATATTTCAAAACGATTTTTTCTCCCTGTTAATCTTATGCTTAGACATAAAAAGCGATCAATAGGCATTAAAAAATAAAAAATATCGATCATAATTGAAAAAAATACACTACTTTTGCATCACTTTAAAAACAACGAAGTAAGTCAAACAACAATATAATGGTTTCTTAGCTCAGTTGGTAGAGCAATGGATTGAAAATCCATGTGTCCCTGGTTCGATTCCTGGAGAAACCACTTGAAAACCTCTAATTTATTTAGAGGTTTTTTTTTGTATATATCCTGTCCTGAAAATGGTTAACTTTTTCGGGCCTCCAAACAACTTTTACGATTGATCCATTTTTTAATCGCAAAGAAGATGATTCAAATATTTTATTTTAAGAAGCCAAGAAGTGCAACTTCGTCACCGAAGAAGGTTAGTAGATATGCATTGGCTTAAAAAGAATCAATGAAATTGATTCCATCCTTTGCTCCCTTGAAAATATGAGATAAAATGCTAAAAACTTTACGTTAAATTAAATTCCATAAATACAATATTCCCCAGCTTTGAGAGTGATCCCAACTTTTGCCCAACTCCCTTTCCTTTAAGGCAATAACTGACAATAAAGATTTAATAAAAATGTCTATATTTGATAGTATCTTTTTATTTAGGTTCAAGAATATAAGATCAAAAAACACAAAGACATTATGAAAAAAAATTCCTCCAATTCTGACAGGATTTCGGAGAACCATATTTCAGGCATCCATCGTGTGGTGAAGCTTGATATTGTAATCAATGGAAAACCCGTCAGCCATTTCAAGCATTTTCGACTACAACAAAGTACCAGAAAACATCATTATTTTGAACTTACTTTAGCCCATGATTCTTTATCAGAAGAGCAGAATCACAATCTTGAAGAAGCCAGACAGTTTCTAGGAAAACGCCTAACTGTAACTTTCAAATATAAAGATCCTGAAAATGAAAGTCCTGAACGTACATTTATCGGTGTGATTACCCAAATAGCATTCAGTCAGGAAAAAATGAGTCTGGGAAACATTGTCCTCAAAGGGCAGAGTCCTACTATTTTGATGGATGCAGCTCCTCATACTCAAAGTTTGGTGGAGAACAAGCCGTGAATACCAGTATCATTGCCGATAAAATAATTAAAGAAGCACTCGGATCAGAAAAATTCGATTTCAGAGTAGAAACACAGAACAAAAGCTATATCAATTACAGTGCGCAGTACTGCGAAACCCATTACAATTATCTCGCAAGAATTGCAGAAGCATATGGAGAGCAATTCTACTATGATGGAGAGATTCTTCATTTCGGGAAACTTCCACCTAGTGAAAAACCTATCCAACTCATTGAAGGAAGCAATGTCGCTGATATAACTATAGAGCTAAAGGCAGTACATACTAAACCTGAATATTTTGCTTACAACAGTAATAGCCATTCTAAAATGCTAGGTGTGGATCATAGCATCAAACATCTAGGAGATTTATCTGCAGAGTCATATGAACTGAATCATGGAATTTTTAAAACCCGATCGCTAGTCCATGCTCCGATCAATGCTAATATGTTTTTGGATGTTGATGATTCCCAGAAAAGTGCTAGAGGAAGTGCGGCTGTAGAAGTTTTCACCGTTTCAGGGAAAACCACTGTTCCGTTTTTATATCCTGGTTGTGTTGTTGATGTATCCATGAGAAAGCCGGATAGTAGTCATACTGCACATTTTACTACGCTTATGATTACGGAAACGACTCATGAGATTGATATCAGAGGTTATTATACAGGAAGTTTTGAAGCTATTGCTGAGGGAACAGGTTTTATCCCTAAACCTGATTTCATAATACCAAAAGCGGAACCTCAAATAGCAACTATAATGTCCAATGTTGATCCTCTAAATCAGGGAAGAATACAGGTCCGATTTGATTGGCAGGTAAATGATACCACCCATTTTATAAGAATGATGAGTCCTGATGCGGGAGGTACAGATGCTGTAAACCAAAACAGAGGATTTGTGGCCATTCCTGAAATCGGAGATCAGGTCATGGTAGGTTTTGAATATCATCATCCAGATTTCCCTTTTGCCACGGGCGGAATGTTTCATGGTAAAGTAGGTTTAGGTGGTGGTATTGATAATCATCTTAAATCCATACAAACTCGTAGTGGTATCAAAGTTTTAATGAATGATGCTAATGGGAGTGTAACAATTCAAGATCCAAGTGGTAATATTTATTTTATGGATGGCGAAGGAAATATCAATGTTACCGCTCCCAATAAAATAATAATGAATGCTACAGATGTTGAGATTAATGTCAATAATAATTTTGATATTAATGTGGCAAATAACATGACTTCCACGGTAGGAAATACTGCGTTAATGAATTATCTGCAGAAAACATTAATAAACACTCCTATTATGTTGCAGACTGTATCTGAGCTATTTCATGCTCAGGCAGCAAAGACCATTATTAATACAGAAAATGAATTATTTATTCAGGCAAAGGAAGCGAATGTAGCAGGAACTCAAAAACTATTTATGCATTCTGATCAGAATACAATTGTAAATAGTAAAGGTTTTGTTGATATGCATGGTAAGCAAGGAAATAATCAAACAAATAAAGCACAACCATATAAAAAGATTCCCATATATATGGATGGGAGATGTTATGTTAGTTTCAGACCTCAATCCAATTGGAGCGGAGAATATGGCTTTGACTGGATGAGAATGGGTGACACTTCTCTACCGGGAGATACAAAATCAAACGAATATAAATTTATTTCATCCAACTATAATAAGCTAAAGACAGCGTACCAACAAAGAACTTTTACAAGAAAAGATAGTAGAGGGAGAAGAATAACATTTACGTACTTTGTACCATGGCTCACTTTATATCCACAAGATGAAGTTCCGAAAGGCTTTACTCACACTTCTGCAAAATTAAATTTAACAATAGATATTGATGTAGAGCCAATAAGATTAGAATATGATAACACCTTATTTACTATAGATAAACAGAATCTTGCCCCCGTAACTAAGGGAGTACACAAAACAACACTCAATATCATCTGCATTAAATCGTTTGATAAATACCAGGATATAAAAGTGATTTCCGTATTTAAAAATGCTAAAGGAGAAGAGGAAAAGGCACTCGCGGGGAAAATTTTGGTTACCCCTAATAAGCAACGCTATAAAGTGGATTGTGTAATTGTTAGAGTAAATACAAATATAAACGGAACTGTTTCAATGAGTGCACCATCATCAAATAGAAAATTTGTTTTGAACAAATATTTGAGACAGTCATTAGTAAATGCTAATTTTCTTACCACAATTGATCTATCCTTTACTTCAGATACTGATTCATCTGGAAAGAGGACAAATCTAAAAACATTATTTAATAACGCTGCAAACGTAAGAGGTGGTATGATTCCAAACGGGTCAACTGACGCAATTCAAGATTTTTTAAATGGACAGATCAAAACGAAGTATGGCAGTAAATATGATGATGTCTATAAATTTTATTTTATCAATCAGGAAGCAGGAACATCTCGATCTCCCAGCTATGGTTTATTTGGTCGCTCTTATGGCATCCCCTCTACTGCTAAATCCGTAGTAATATATAAAGGAGATAGTAACAATACCGCTTTTAGTGACAGTACCCTTGTACATGAGGGTTCTTCACGCAATGGGTCTTTATCATTCTTTTGATAATTCTGGAGAACATACTTTTACTCAAGATAAAACGGATAATATAATGGATTATTCAGATGTAGCACTAACTCCAATACCGGTTATTCAACTATGGCACTGGCAATATCCATTTATTTATCCAAACGTAAAAAAAATATAGACCATGAAGAAAATAACACTTATCCTATTATCATTAATAATATCATCTTGTCACTCACAAGATAAAGAACTTAATAAAAATACTCCCTCAAAAGACATCAGAAAACCTAAATCATTAGAAATTCCAGTAAATCAGAAAACTATGGAAACATTTACCAATGAAAAATTTGATATTGAAAATTATTTTAAGCATTATGATAAAATAAGTAGAACTTATGAGCATGAGTCTTCTAATGGTACAAAGATTTTGGAAGCTGATTTTGATGATTCTTATTATGTAACATTAATAACCAAAAACTCTCTTTTTGCGATCCATAAAGAATACTATAAAAATGGGTTATTAAAAAGTAAGTGGGAAACTTTTGGTGAAGGGGGCTTTATTAAAGGGTTTAGATATGAATATGATTTAAAAGGTAAACTCTTAAAAGTAGAAGACTGGGATAAACCTTATAAATTTACTTGGGAGCAAGTTAAAAAGTATATTGAACAAGATTTAAAGTTTAATATACTAAAAGATAAGATTGGAGTAAATAATAATTTAGAATATCCTGGTTACAATTTCCCAATTTGGAGTATTGATTATATCGGACAATATAAAGATGATCCTAAAAAAGGACTTATCAGAATCAAGTTAAATGGTCTTACCGGCGAATTGTTGGTTGTAGAGCGTCAACTTGGTAAAGGAGGTGACGGAACTACAATTGATATTCTTTATAAAAAGAAAAATTAACCTTTATGCCACAAAAAATCACCAATACCACCCAATTATCCTGTAACCAAGGAACAACACCGAGTAATCTTAGTGTTACCAGTCAGAATTTCTCTACGGCTGAAGGAAAATATATTGCTACTGAACAGGATAAGCAGGCGAATGTACACATAAAGCCTTTCGGACAATGTAAATTGAAACCTACTATAGGAGGATACTCACTTTGTCTTCCTGTTCCGATGGATTGGCAAAAGACAACAGAAAAAGACACGATCAACAATTATAAAATTCTTACAGAATATTCATTTTGTATGTGTAATACCGGTGGTAAAATTGAAGTAACAGACAAAGGGCACGGTGAAAAACATGAAATCTTATAGTTCCCTTTAATTGAATTAGCCACACCAAAACCTTCAAATAAAAAGCACAATCTAATTGAATTGATTGTGCTTAGTTCTTTTATGAAGTAATATTTATTCAGAATCATGTTCAATAATTCCCTGTACCCTCATCAAACTGTCTTTTAAATCAGGAAGCCCATAATAATTATTCTTCTGAAATACAGAGATTATATTTTTATCCTTTACTACACTATTGTAAAGCACGCTCTCGGCATTCCAAACTGCATTCCCTGAGTTAATACCGGCAAAATCCAAGTAAAAGGGGTCTACAGTATTTCCTATGTAAGCCAGTATTTTATATTTTTCATCTGACGTAAAACTGTGATTATCTTTTAAAGCATATCCAAAATTTTCTAAGGCAGTCAAAAGTCTGTTTTCATCTGATTTTGTATGATCTTTTATATACTTCAACAATTCGGTTCTTATCTCTAATTCTCCTTTACAATTTTTAGTAAAAATAATATCACCAATGTCGGAAGAGGTTTGATAATTCGTAAGATAATCATTCATGGTAAGGTCGTTGAACTTGGGTTCTTTCGTATATCCAAATTGTTTCACCAACGTTTTAACAAAAGCAGGATCCTGTGTAACAAGCCATGTTACGTACGTTTTATTATCATTAAATAAATACATATTACGTGCTACCACAATCTGGACATTCTTCTTTTGTTGCTCCTTTACATTAGGAATATCTTTCCATCGGGCTACCTTAATCTTACTTCCATCTGTTTCTACTTCAATAGGATTATCTTCTATTTTCTTAAGGTCTGGATAGTTTTTCTGATAATCAATAAGCAGTGGAAGAGGATAAAAATAGGATAGTAATTTATTTTTTTTGGAAATATAAATATTCTGATACTCTGCTGATAAAGGGACATAAGACAATTCTTTATCACATTTATTATAGGTATCAACTTTCAGAAAATTACTTGAAGTGGTATAATCTATTTTTCTTCCAAATATTTGCTCAACCTTTGCAGTAAATTGATCATTGGTTATATTTTTATATCCATTAGATTGTAGAATTGAATCTTCCAGTTCAATTAAAGCATTAAGATCTTTTTCTGAATAGTTACTAAAACTTCCATATTCCTCAGCAGCTCCCTTCTTCAATTGTTCTTCCAGTATACTCCTTATTTCCGTTTTTTGCATTGTATTATTTTTTGTTGAGAGATTGATAGATTCCTGCTTTTTTTCCTGACATTGCACGAGGCAAAAAAAACCAGAAGCCATTAAGATTTTTGTCACAACCAACTTACCTTGAACTTTCGCCATTCTCATCGGATTTAATATCTAAATTTAACGCTTTTTTACTTGCTTCATCTGCAGATGAATAATTATCATTATTATTTAACTTGTCTATGTCTTTAATAACATATCCTTTAGGTTTGTAGAAACCCCTGAATATCTTATAATGTTCTGTTCCATTTTTCTCTTTCCAAGATACGAAAACATTACCGCTGCAATTATAACTCGACATTTTAAGCTTATCGGATTGATTTCCTCCAAGGCAGGCATATATTTCAGTTCCCGGTAATTTGCCGAAAACAAAAGTAGCATGGCCTGAAGTTTCAATTTGTGTTCCTGTTGAATCACAATCTGAGAAAATGGCAACTGCTCCGAAAAACACCTCGCACTTTTCAGCTTTTGCACTGCTCATAAACATTCTTGAACCGGCAGAATGAGGACTTGGCAAACCTTTTTGTTCAATACACCAGCATACAAATGAAGCACACCAAGCCGTACCACTTCCCGCATCAGTTCCTCCTCCATCTTTATGATAAGTTTTAATTCTGCTGTCAATAGTACTTTCATGTTTTCCTCCATATACTTTAGCTTCTGCTACAGCAATTTCCATCCACGGACTTCTGCCTGCCAGATTTAAATCGGTGGCTCTTCCCCATTCACACTCGGATGTTTTGAACGTTTTTGAAGTATGTTCGTCAAAAGCAGCTTGTTTTTCTGTATAATTATCAGAATCTTTTCCGTTTGCATCTTTCGTTGCTACCTCATTACCGACCTTTTTACTTGCCGGTAAAGTATCTTTAGATCCGTTCACAATCGTATTAATGCCTTTCCACTTAAAAAAGGCCATGGAAGATATTACAGCTACAGCAATATTGGTTATCACCAGATCCGGATCAGCTATGATATCTGCACCTTCTTTTTTGGTATAGGTATTGGCATATGCATAAGCTGTTCTTCCCGTAAGTTGAATAAGACCTTTCCCTCTAAAATTCCATCCGTCATCTGCTTGTGTATTTCCAAGTTCCTTTCCTTTATTACTAGTTGGAGAATAAGCCCAATTGGCAATATTTTTCTGATTTTCCACGCTTACTCCCGGTAAATTTGGCTTTTCTACAGCTCTTCCCCATAATTTTGCATTATCTCTCCCTTCTTGAGTTCTGAATGCAGCAAAAGTTCCTGGTAATTTTTCCCAATACCAATTGAAGTTTTCACCGTCTTTCAAATGAAGAGTCTTTCCGGTTTCTACCCTGGCCTGAGCAAATAAATGAGCTTTATTCCAACAGGTATTCATCCCTATTTCTTTCATATATTTTGTATATGCCGCCGCAACCTGTGTCAGAACAGTAGGATCAGCATCCGGAAATATTTCTTTTAACTGCTCTGCTGTTACCGGTGCATTACATCTGGGACATCCACCTCCTTCTTTCTTCACCTCAGCCATTTCTACCTTCACAGGCATCACATCATTATCTATAGCCTCAGGTGTTTCTTTTTGGGATACTTTCAAACAACCGCTCTCATAAAAGATAAATTGTTTTCGCAGTTCCAACATTTCGTCATTTGTAAAGGGAGTTCCATCTGTTTTATAAGCTTTGATTCCCAGTTTTACCATATCTTCTGTTCGAACCACATCTGCAGGCAGCGTACTATTAATTGTAAACTGACTTTTCTCTATCTTCCAGACTTTCTTTTGGGGATCGGCAGGATCCTGAACCTGGCGGGAAACCTGTGCTATATAGTAATCGAAATTTTTGGGTGGGTTTTTCCATTCTTCTTTTGGAGTGAAAGAAACTTCCAGCAGTCCGTCTTTCCCTACTTTTTCTTCGTTATAACTCTGTTTGCTTTCGTGGGTATACGTGATGTGATCTTTTTCATTCATTCCTTCTTTAGGAATCTCTTTCAGAACATCAATTTTAAGTGTTTCTTCTGTCATATTAACGGTATGCACCCAAAGTTTATGGGTTTTCCCATAGAAGGTCTGCATACGCTGAATATCTTTACCATCCTCAGTGGAAAACATGATGGAAACGATCTTCTTTTCTGAAGTGATGACCAATTCTTCATTGGTATCCAACACTTCCAGATAGGTTGTGGTTCCGTCTACAACGACCGGGCGAGTTCCCTGAATAGAAATAGCGGATGGCAAAACAATATCAGTAGATGAACCGGCCTGCAGTTCCACAGTAAATATTAAGCGGTATGAAGGATTGGGATTTTCCGTTGTTTTTGGAATAGCCGTTTCCAATTTTTTCTTATAATCATCATTGACAGTGATCATAAAGGAAGCTTTTCCTTCATTATTAAGGGTTACACTTTTCTCCTCCAGCATATATTTATCTTTCTCCTTATAGAAATCATCCCCATCTCCTTTTACCCAAATTTTCACTTTGAGTGCCTGGTTCTGAAGACCGTCGATTTCCAAAAAGCCGTATGTTTCTTCTCCAAATCCGGTTTCGGTACGTTTAACGCCTGTTCCATATGCCCAGAGTGCTCTTTTTACAGAGGGTTCGGATACTTTTATTTTTGCTTCAATCTTTTTGCTGTCTGTATAATCTCCGGTTAAATAGGCAGAAATGGTGTATTCACCAAGTTCATTAAAAGTAAGTGTCCCATCTCCGTTATCGGTAACATTTTGAGGGACTTCTATTTTTATGGTTTCATTTCCGGTAAGAGTGGCAATTCTTGCGGTAGCTGTGTATTTTACTTTTGTTCCTTTGGGAATATTACCCGCGGGAAGGGTAAATTTATCAATGACATTTTTAATGACTTCAAAATTAAAGCAGTCGGAACCTGAAAAAGCAGGCTGTTTTCCACTTCCTAATGGATTGGCATAGGCTTCCAGTGTATATTTACCAAAATATTGGCTGCTATTAAGACCGGCATCACCGTAAAGTAATTCTGAAACTTTTTTATTGATGGTTCCCGTTCTGAATGTGGGTGAACTTTCAAAAGCAATGAGTCTTCCTGTTCCTTCTTTTTTAAGATACCAATGTACAGAAGTTCCTGCCGGCATATAATTGACATTGAATTTGGAAGCTTTCACATTCAGCATATCGCTAAACCTCAGCAGACCAGCAGCTCCTGTAACCCCCATTACTCCTAAGGAATTTTCTATTTTAACGGTGATGGATTCTGGTTTGGGGTCTGTAGGATCTGTAAATGCTTCCACAATATAAGTTCCTGCATTTTTAAAAGTCAGTACTGCTTTCCCTGCCACATTACTTACCTCAACGAGATGAGAAGCTGTAGTGCCTGTAGAGCTATTGTATAATACTGTTGTTCCCTGTTTCACTTTCCATTGCGCTTTATTTACAATCGGATTGAAAATACTTTTATTCAGGATTTTCACCTGATCAGCAGCTGTGGTAAGCTTAAGCTCTACCGATAATGGAAAAGGAATATTTATTAAGGTAGAAGTACCTGGAGCAATAATTTTTTTAACAAAATCTTTAACAACTTCTATGATAATCGAGCAATTATTGTCGCCAGGCTTCTTTCCATAGGCTTCAATGCGGTACTTCCCTTCTTCAAGCCCATCAAATATCTTGCTCATCGATTGGTTAAAAATACTTCCTAACCCAATAAAAGTTTTGATTTTATCTTTCGTGCCATCCCCTTTAAAAAGAGCCCAGATAATTTTCGTAGCATCTCCTTTGAATTGCGCAGTAAGAGAAATGTTATTCATCGCTATCGGATTCATAAATGCATTGAATAATCCGCTTCCCGTCTGAACATAATAATAAGTTCCTGCTGGTTTGGCGACAGCTATAGGCAATGTCATAGAAATAGAGGCTACAGAAGTTGTAGAAGCAGAGGCTGAAGATGTAGACCATTGTGGCGAGGTATTAGCTACCGAAAATTCATCAGCCTCTTTCACATCAATCTGTGAAACATTATTAGCCTGTCCGGTGGTAGCAAAGGCTATGGTTCCGGGAACTCCGTACCCAGGGCAATTTCCTGTAGAAACATCCAACAGTATTTTCATGCTTTTGTTGAATTCTACATTTTCGTAATAGTCTTTATATTTAATACTACACTTTCCTTTACATGGATATGTTTTACCATCTGATCCTTTACAGTTCCCAAAGCCGTTTCCACTTCCGAAGCTTTCTGCTTTATCATCCAGATAGGTGGCTACAGGCTTACTTTGGGCAAAGTATTTGTTTTTACCCAATTTCTTCTTCTGGCTTTTCACTTCCATCGGAACGGCTGTCCCGTTAGAATTATTGGTTACGGAACTGCTACAGTAGGCAGTGGCTCCTTCTATGATGATGTATCCTTTGTCCGCCATGTCATTTGTTCATAAGGTTAAGTCATTGTGATCGTTTCCCGGTATACTGTTTTTTCTCCGTCTGATATTATAAATTCAGCTTTTTTACTTGAATACTGCTTTTTTCGGGAGTTATATTCCATCTTAATCTGCAGATGTATCTGATACTGTCCCAATTGGTACAGGTATTTTTTATCTAATTCTTCTTTTATGGATTCAGGAACTTTAATTTCGGAGAGAAATAAGGCTTCAAATCCATAGTCTCTTTGTTCGGCACTGATGGTTCCCGGGCATTCTACATGACCAATTCCCTTAATATTCCATACCACAGATTCATGCGTTTTTTCGCCATTATCCACATAATAGGGGGCAAACAACAACACATTCCAGAAGGGTTCTTTCCGTTTATTTTTATAGAAAAGATCTTCGTCTTCTAAGATGGTAAGATATTGGTTTCTGAATACTTCACTATTTTCATATTTCTCCTGGAGACCAGATGTTTTCTGTTTCCAGCTTTCGATATTTTTATGATGATCTGCCGCATTCAGAAAGTTACCTTTTCCATCTACTTTTATTTCCAGCGGATAAGAGCTCTGCTCCAGAATGTGCAGAATTTCCATAAATTTATTTTCGGAAGGAAAAGAATTTTCATCGACTTTTTCAATTGTCCATGTTTTGATATTTTCCTCGATCTCTATTTCCTGTATGGTGATAGTGAACGAAGAATGGAATCCCTTCATTTCTCCAAACTGAACTTCGAGGAAGTTTTCTACCTGATAGGTATGAATTCCCGATGAGTATTTCTGAAAAGGTTTAACTCTTGTTTGCACCATACTGATTTTTATTAGACAATTAGTTTACAAGTCATTCCACTCACGGTGAAGATCACATACTTTACCAATAATTAAACTTATCATCCATCCTGAAAACATACCCATAGACAGATATATGAATGTTCTTATACTGAAGAATCCACTTACAATAAACCCGGCTCCGACCTGCGAATCCAGTGAAGCAATATCGGACTGATCAGTCAATAAATCCCACAAGGGAAATAATACCCCGATCATTCCTCCGGTTATTATTACTCTTTTCTTCATATTCTTTGGAATAATATTATTTCCGAGTCATAGATTCATAAAATATCTAATGTTTATCCTATTTTATAATGATGGAAATACCGATATCATCGCTGCTTTTTCTTAAAGATCAGAATACTTATCAGTGACAGAACTATCATTATCAAAACAGAAAACATCACTGTTGACAAAAACTCTTTATCATATTTTGCCGTATCAGGAATACCATCTCCATATAGTTCATCGTTTTTATAAAAAGAATATATTACATAGGCTCTTACTAAAAACACAAGTCCCAGGAATGTTATGATACCTATTGCTATTTTAGATTTATTATTTATTATTCCCATAAAATACTTTTTGGATCGAAATCAGGAATTACTTTTTTATAATTACCTCGTTTAACAACTTTAACAACGATTTCAGCTTTATGCTCTGCTTCTAATTTATGTATTTTATTAACTATTTCCTGCCATGGTCTATTTGATGTGTGCTTTGCATAATCCTTGTTATGGTGTGCTGCTATTGCAGATTTTACATCAGGCTTTATATCTTCGGGCTCCACAAAAGCGAAGCAGCCTAATGAGCCTCCCAGCCAATGTATACCGACTTCTTCAATCTTATAACTTGTTCCCATAGGAATTCCAGTTGTAGGAGAAGAATACTGCACTTCTACCGGGCTTTTCATTGTTCGTCCTCTGGTATAATGTCCTCCAATGTGAATATTGACATTGGTAACTTCATCAATCTTAGTTCTGCTATGACCAATAGGAGTCTTATTATCCAGCTTGAAATTGGTATATATTGGCTCTGCAGGTAAATTTGTCTTTCCTTCAAAGGAATGTAATTCAAAAGCATCTATTTTCATTAAGCCTTTGTATTGCGATGGAACGAAACTATGAGCTACTTTATAAATATTCTGATCACTTTCCTTGGGTTCAAATGCTCTGTTTATCATAAAGTAGTTCCCGTCTTTTTCATCAATTTTTTGCCATCCATCTCTAGTAACTCCAAAATTGCCATATTCTGTTACTTCATTTCCTTCATAATATTTTATGGTTACACTATAAACATTGACAATACATGCTGGAAATTTATCTTTTATCATCGTAGTCGTAAAATCATCTGCCACATCAAATAATCTCATGATAGAATATCCAATAGTTTTGTCTGTAATTTCTAACTCGATATGCTTTGTAAACACTTCTGCGCTTGCATTTTTATTAGGCTCTTTAAAGAAAGCATATATGCGCGCTATCATCACATTACTATTACCGGAAACAAAATGAGAAATTTTTTCTTCACCTGTTACCTGCGGTGCATTAGCAATATTTCCATTATCATATTGTATTGCCCATTTCATACTTTTCAATTCAGATTTGGTAGGCTTTCTGTTATATTGAATAGCTTTATAAAAGTATTTTTTATCTTTTTCTATAACAGTAACTTCCTTTGTACAATCAAAATCTTCGTAGCATTTTACTTTTAATACTCTTACCGGAAGTGTTTCTTCTTTTGCCTGATATTCATCAAACTTCTTCCCTCCATTTTTACCATAAAAGGTGTTTTCCTGTGGAGATTTAAAATCCAATGTCCCTTTGGAAGCATCTTTCATAATATGTTCTGCTTCTTTATAAGATTTTCCAAAGACATTTCTTATAATATTTCCGCCTTCGCCTGCCATGTTACTGCATTTTTACCTGTTTACCGCTATTAATGAGTACTTCTTTGGCACTTTCTACGTTGATCGCATCTTTTGTACTAATGTAAGATCCGGCCTCCATATTCTCTGTGATTTTTTTTGCCATAGAACTTCTTCCAACTTCTGCAGTTTCAATGATATTGCTGGCCGTCAGATTGTAATCGTCATTGGCTGTTTCCATAATATCTTCTCCGGCCATAATGTTTACATTTCTCTGGGCAGAAGCGATAATGTTTTTACCTGCATTGATCTGAACATTTTCACCGGCGGTAAAAGTCATATTTTTAGGAGCATTCACCGTAATATTTCCCTTTCCGTCCATGAGATAGGTATTTCCACTTGGGTCTTCAATAAATATACTTCCTTCCTGATCATTAAAGATCACTTTGTTTCCACTTCTGGTCTGGATAGATTTAATATGGTTGTTGATGCTTCCCCCTAAAGCAACCTGACCATGAAACATCCCTCCCATAGCGAAAGGAAAATCAGGATGATGATATTCAAAACCTACCATAACCTGGTCTCCTACTTCGGGAACGGCTACAAAGCCTCTGTTCTGGGTAATCATGTCGGTTCCACCTGCATCCGGGCTCATCATTCTTATAAAATGGGTGGTATCTGGCTTTTTCTGCCAGTCAAACTGTACCTGAATACGTCCCTGATTAAGTGGATCTGTATTTGAAATAACTGTAGCAACCTGTGGCTCTGCTTTAGGATATATAAAGTCGGGTTTCGGCATAAATCCGGTTCCATCTGCAATAGCTTCAAAATTACCGGTGTAATAGCCTCTCGCGTTCACTTCATGAGAAACTTCTGTAATGGTAATTTTGGTAAAGTACGAGGTTTGGTTGCTGTCCGGTTTTCGCATTTCAATATCTGCAAGACAACCAGGATATAAAAAGGGAACAGTAGTTTTCCCTGAAACGGTAAAAACTTCTACCGCTGCACTCCCTGCTGCACTTTTCTGGGAATCGTTCACATCCATGAACATATTGGCATTGATGGGAACGGGCGAAAGGGAACGGGTTTTAAAAATGTTATTGTTCAGTTCATAAGCTTTGGAGGAAATTTCTCCAATATGTCTGACTGTATTTCCGGAGCCTTCCATTTTGGTATGGCTGCTGCTATTGTATCCAAAAAATTCCGGATGGGTGTGAACGGCATTCAATTCTACCTGAACATCGGTTGCATTACTTCCGTATACAAGACGAATTGGTTTTTCGGAAGGAGGAAGCTTTCCGAAATGAAGAACCTCTCCATCGTAATAAAACTGCTCTCCGTATGCTTCAGCTGTTCTTGCGAGATAATTGTAATGGGTCTCGTTATATTGTGAACTATAATTGATATAGCTTTTATTCTGTGTTTCTACTCTAAAATCAAATTTTTCTGATCCGAGTGCTTCTTTAATTATTTTATCGGCAATAATACTGGTATTCACGGCCTGATCTCCGCCAAAACTCTGCGTATGGGGAGCTGCATCCATAAGAATAGTAGGACTCTGTCCTTTGAGTATAATATTTCCCAGGCTCATTTTTTCCTGGCTAAAGGCTGCTTTGGTAATGACTCCCACAAAAGTTCTCTCGGGGCTTTCGCTTTCGTAATCTTTATATTTAAAAACAATGGTGATACGCTTGCCCAAAAACTGGCGTGCCTGCTCCAGAGTATGGTTCTGGGTTTCTCCCAACGAATCATGAGCGAGGATAAGTTCAAAGTTGTGATGTCGTCTGGCACTTTGCTGCAGACGGAAATGCTTGAAGTATTTGATAATTTTGCCTTCAATTACAATATCCAGTTTCACTACACGGTTGATTCCCGGAATATGATTCTCAGAAATCTTATCGGAATTCGAAGCATTCTTATTCATAGTAATATAAGGGGGTTTCTAATTTCTTAAAAAATAAATAACTGCTTTATAGCAAAAGCTCCTGGGGTACAAAACTTATCTTTCGAAGGAACTGTACAAAATAGGGGAAAAGGCAGAAAAATATCCTGAATGGAACACAATTCTGCCTGATATTTAATTTCTGAATGTATTATGAAGGCCATGCTCCGTGATAAGAAGAATTACCAAGATCAATCTGCTCAGCGCTTACGATAAAAGTAATATACATACTATTCTCGTCTACAGCATCAAAATCTACCTCATGCTGAATGACGTATCCGTTACTCCACTTAAGAGTTGTTAACGTTCCTTCTTCATGAGATTTGTTGAACGTAATCTCACCTACTGTAGGCTTATATTTCCCGTTCAGAAGACTTTCCAGAATATCCGCTTTTTCTGTAGCTTCCACTGTAATTTTGATAAGAGCATTGGAAGGGTCGGATGCCACACGTCCTGAAACATCTGTAGATCTGGATACACTGTAGTTTAACTTTAACAGCTTCTGTCCTTCTCCGTTGTTGAATTTTAAAATTCCTCTTGAATTTCTCTCTGCCATAATTTGTAAATTTTAATGATTAATAAGTCGTGATTATTGTTTTCTATATCACCAAATATAGATGTATTTACAAATTGAAAATGAAATTTTATATTAAATTTTAAAAAGTGTCGTAATTCTACTACTAACAGTTGTTAGGTAGTTCGTTACCTATAAACCAACCCTTTATAAACTGCTTAAGCACTTATGTAATTTATCGAATATAAAATATCTGAATACATTGTATAGGTCATCCATCTCTTGATAAACGCTATAGATTTTATAAAATATTCTCACTTATTCTGGGATATGTAAAGAAAGAATCCTGGAAATGGTAAAACTTTTAATCATCACGACATCTTCTAGAAAAAATAAAAAATATAAGCTGCTGAATAAAAGGCCATTGTCTTTTAAAACAGTTTTCAATACTATATTTTTTCAAAAAAAACCTTGAAAAACTTGCGCACTATTACAAAATATTATACTTTTGCATCACTTTAAAACAACGAAGTAATAAACAACAACATAATGGTTTCTTAGCTCAGTTGGTAGAGCAATGGATTGAAAATCCATGTGTCCCTGGTTCGATTCCTGGAGAAACCACTTTAAAACCTCTGATTTTCAGAGGTTTTTTTGTTTGTACCCCCGGCTACAGAGGTACTGATTTTTGAACGGGCTTATAGGTTATAATAATGATCAGGCAAGTTTCCTTCATCATCATATTCATATACTTCCTGAGTGGTTGGCCCTACAGAAAACATGAGTATACAAAAATTCCTGCGTAGAAGGTTCTTTTAATTCCATTGTAATTTTATTCTAACAGTATTATAAAATGGGGAGAAACTCACTGTTCACATACCAGGCTTTCATCTTGGCAGAAATATTCATTTTGCTCATTAAAAGGTTGGCACTTTCTCCTTCAAAGCCTCTTTCTATATCCTGGTCATCCGTATCAAAACCTTCTGAAAAGTATTCAATATCTGTAAAAAAGCATGATTTAAAGTGGGATATGAAACATTTTCCATTAGATCCATCTTCAGTATGATAATATTGCTTAGACAATTGATAGTAAAACTCGTTGTCCTGCGATAATGAAAGATCCGTACATTCCCAAGCGATTTTCTGTTCTCTGTGATTATACAGTTCTCGTATTATCAGTGATAAAAATTCATTTTTTTCACTATTGAAATACCGAATATGATCAAGCTTAAAATCGCCATATTGTTTTCTTTCTCTTACACTTAACATTTTTAAATCCGGAATATTTTTGAATTGTTCCACTACCTCGTTTTCATTTTCTTCCGTATTTTTATAGTAATGTAATGCAAAAATACAACCTGCAATATATCGTTCCCTGATCTTAAGAATTCCGTCTATCACATAATCTCTGTATCCTGAAAATTGATCTGAAACCTCATCTTCAGAAATTATTTTAAAACAATCATTCCTGTAGTATATGTTCATAGTTCTATCGTTGAAAATTCAATTATTTTTACTCAGAATTAGCTGTTAAGCCAGCTTAAACATTCTGCAATCTGCATTTTACTGATAAAAACCTCAGCATTGACTTCCGGTTCCGGAGAAAGCCTAAGTTCCACCTTCTGACTGGAATGTTTAATAATTTCTGCTACAGCTTCTTTGTTGATGATAAACTTACGGTTTATTTTAAAGAAAACAGCAGAACTCAGTTTTTGAATAATATCTTTAATAGTGTCATCATAAATATAGGTATGATGATCTTTGGTCGTTAGGAAAAGATACTTTCCTGAAGCGAAAAAATAAGCAGTGTTATGCTCGTCTATCGATTTAAGTTTATTTCCTTCTCTTACCATGAAACGTTTCATCACATCAGAATTTCCCTGCTGCAGTGATGAAATTGATTTTAAGGTAGGTTCCGGATCGAAGTTATTCCGTATGGAAATAAACTTCTGTAAAGCCTTATGCAAGTCTTCTTCTTCAAAAGGCTTCAAAAGATAATCTATGGTAAAGTGTTTGAAAACCCTCATTGCATATTCATCAAAAGCTGTGATAAATATAATCGGGGTAAAAAGCTCAACCTGTTCAAAAATTTCCAGACTCATCCCGTCTCCAAGGTGAATATCCATAAAAAGGAGATCTACCGAATGGGTTTCAAAGAAATCTATTGCCTGCTTTTTGGAGCGAAGCACCACTATCTCAGTAACAGGAACGATGGTCTGCTTATCTAAAAGATCTTTCAGATAATTAACAGCCAGCAATTCGTCTTCTATAATGGCAATTCTCATAACGGTACAAAAGTACAAAAAAACCGCTAGAACGATCAAGCTCTAGCGGTTTCAAGGGTTGTTAATATGAATGTCTTATAAATTAGGATTGTTTCTCTTTGCACTCATCGGGAATTCAATGGTATATCTTACATCATTCTGCTGAAGAATATAATTCTGACCGTTCACGGTATGAGTTATTTGTATTTGATTCGCTCTTCTTAAGTCGAACCAACGCTGCCCTTCCAATGCGAATTCTCTCACTCTTTCATCCAGAATAAAATTCATGAAATCTGGGGCATTCATTGAACTTACCTGATTTTGAACTGAAACATATCCATCAGGGGTGTATCTGTTCTTCAAAACGGTAAGAAGTACCTGTTTTGCATCATCAAGTTTATTCAGTTTCAATAAAGCTTCAGATTTTATAAAATACAGTTCGGATGTTCTGAAAGAGATTCTGAAATCTGAACTTCCACCTTTGATTACTTTATATTTACTTCCATTCTTTTCAAAAGAAAGCCCGAATCTTTTATCTGCAGTGCTGTTAAATTTCGAAATCAATTCTGCAGAAGCAAAAGATAAATTCTGTACAGAGCTGTTGAATGCGTTATCCAGCGCTAAAATAGATTCCACTGAAGCATAATGATTAGGTGCTGTACTTGCTGTATTCAGATTGCTGATATCATTTTTTATGGCTAATGCCTGATCTGAATAGCTAACCGCTTTATTCCAATCCCCTTCATAAAGAGCCGTTCTTGCTTCAAGAGCCAGCAATGCTACTTTAGAAAATCTGTAATTAAGACCTGCAGCCTGCTTCTGCTCTACCATAAGCCCTTCTGCTTTTGTAATATCTGCATGAACCTGATTGTAAACTTCCTGCACGGTAGAAGGCTTCAATACTTGTTCAAGATCAATATCCAGAGTAATCGGTACTCCTCTGTCTGTAGAAGCGGTAGCATTGTTGTAAGGTTTTCCGTAAAGGTTTACCATATCAAAATAAGTGTAGGCACGCAATGCATACGCTTCTGCCAAGATCTGCTGTTTTTCCGGAGATTCCGGCATCGTTTTCGTTCCTTCATTGATGATCTGATTCAGGTAAAATACTACCGAATAGAAACTCACCCATGGAAACTCAGTGGTTGCCTGGTCTGTATTGGAATCTTTCCACATCGCAATTTCCCGGTAAGAAACGAAATCACTCGTATTTTCGTCAATATTCAACTCATCGGTACGAAGTGCCACAAGAGATCTGTGGGAAGGATATTTTGAATAGGCTGAGGTAAGTACCTGTCTGTAATCCTCAACAGTTTTAGGAATTACTTTTCCTTCAGGTTGTATATCTAAAAATCTATCGCACCCAATGGTTGTAAAGCTGATGACAGCCAGTGCCACAAATGTTGTTATTTTTCTCATTTTTTTCAAGTTTTAAAAAGAAACATTAAATCCTACAGTAACAGACTTTGTAATAGGCTGTGCATAGATATTACCATACGTTTCAGGATCAAAATATCCTTTGTAGCCGTTGCTGAATACAAACAGGTTACGTCCTTCAACACTTAATCTCAATGCACTGATACCCATTGGAGCCGTGAATTCTTTAGGAAGTGTATATCCTAATCTGATGCTGCTGATTCTCACATAGCTGATTTCCTTCGCCCATACATCTAATAAGCTGTACGCATTGGAACGGTTACCTGTAAACCATTTATTAGCCATCCATCCGTCTGGATTAGCATCCATATCCGGACTTGTGATTCCAGGAAGGGTGTTTCCTGCTTCATAGACATCTCTGGTATAATTTCTTCCTCTGTCAAACTCAGATCCACGGTAAGAAGGAGTTCTCATCACCGTCTGCTTCAGGTTGAATGTTGCAGAAATTGTAAGGTCAAAATTATGTACTTTAAATGTGTTGATAATACCTCCCGTAAACTTCGGATCTCTGTCACCGATATACGTAAACATATTTCTCAATTCCGAATTGGAAAGTTTGGTATCTACAAGCTGCCCCGGAAGGAAGTCTGCATATACATCATATAACTTAAAGAAGTCTGCTGCAGATATTTTTTCGTTTCCTTTCCAGAACAATGGGTTTCCATGCTCGTCCATCCCTGCAGTTTTCAAAGCAAAAACAGCATTTACCGGAAGACCTTCTCTTGAAGGAAGCAAAGCATTATCACGAGGTTGCTCGCTTAATACCCTACTCTTGTTGTGAGCAAAATTGATTGTTGTACTCCATTTGAAATTCTCTTTATCAATGTTTCTAGTGGATAGAGCCAATTCAAAACCTTTGTTGGTTAAGCTTCCCCAATTCATCATCGTATATTCGAAACCTGTTTCAAGCGGAGTTTCTTTCATACTGATCATATCGGTTCCTTTTCTGCTGTAGATATCAGCCGTAAGGTTGATACGGTTTTTGAACATTCCCAAATCGATTCCAAAGTTGACGTTCGTTGTTTTTTCCCAACGAAGTTTGTCGTTTGGAGGGCTGATCACATTGATGATACTTTCTTTTGTTCCCGGAAGGATGGTTGCATCACTGTATTCTCCGATAAAGAATGGTGAAGTGTTACGGTCGATATTCCCCTGAAGACCATATGAAGCTCTCAATCTAAGGTTAGAAACCGCAGTTATATTCTTCATGAAGTTCTCTCTGGTTACCAGCCAAGAACCTGAAACTGCCCAAATTGGAAGATATTTATATTTTTTATTAACTCCGAATAAGTTGGTTCCGTCATATCTTACACTTCCAAAGAAGGTATATTTTTGGTCATAGGTATAAGAAGCCGTAGCGAACATTGACGCATACGCATTCTCTACAGGAGGCATTTCACGGTATGTTTCGTACTTTCTTTCTGCCGCAAAGCTTGAGGTTGGAAACACAATGGCTGTTGCTCTTCTTGTCGTTGGATCATATCCGAAAGCTCTTGTGATAGTAGTATTATCTTCTGTCTTACGGATTTCGGTTCCTGCCATCAAATCTATTTCATGGACGGAATTGATCTTCGTACTGTACATTCCCTGTAGCTTCCAGTTGTATTGGAAGAAATCGTTACTCCAGTTCTGCTTAATAGCACCATCCGGTAAGAAATAATGGTATCCACCGTCTTTATAATAACGGGTACCTTCTCTCATCTTTCTGGTAAAGTAGGTATTCTGGGCCGCATATTTTTCCGTTGCGTTGGTATCATACTGAATTCCCAATTGTGAGGTAAATCTAAGGCTTTTGGAGGCTTTATATTCTAAATCCAGGATGGCTTTTAAGGAGTGATTTTTAAGATTATACCTTGTATTTTCTCTTTCTTCAAGGAAGTTAAAAGGAATATATCTGTCATCAAAACCGTCAATATCTCTGTCATATCTGTAGCTTCCATCCGGGTTGTAAGGAGTCAGATAAGGGTTCGCGTTTCTCGAATAATTAACAGGGCTAATATTGGCATCGGCATCTGTAATGAATGAATCACGCTCACTTTGAGTTCCGAAAACGGAGATTCCTGCGTTTAATTTATCGCTTAGCTTATAATTGTTTTTCAAGGTAAGGTTATAACGTTTGAAACCTGTACCGATTGTTGTACCTTCTTCATCATAATACCCCAGTGAGAAATAGTAATCTGAACGATCGCTACCTCCTGAAATACTCACTCCATACTGTTTGTTGATAGCGTTTCTATACAAAAGCTTACCCCAATCTGTATTGTTATTTCTTAACCCATCAATCTGTTGACGTGTCAAAAGGCCCACAGCATCTAGACCACCATTTCTGAAAGCATCAAGCTGGTTGTTTTTCATCAGAATTCTCATCACCTCACCTTTATCATCACGATAGGTAAGATCGGCACGCTTGGCAAGCATTAATTCCAGGTCTACTTTTTCGGAGGCATTTAGAAGGTTAAGTTTTCCAAAATCCGGACGGGAAGTAATAAAGGTATCTGCTGAAAAGTTCATTTTCATGGTTCCCTTCTTTCCTTTTTTTGTTGTGATGGAAATCACCCCGTTGGCTGCTCTAGCTCCATAAATTGCTGTTGCTGCCGCATCCTTTAAGATGGTAATATCTTCAATATCATTAGGATTCAGTCCTGCAATAGAAAAGTTCTGAAGCTGATCGATATTATCTTTATCGGTAAAATTGGGCACATCGTTTCCTTCTAAAGGAAGTCCGTCTATTACCCATAGTGGATCCTGAGGGCCGGAAAGTGAAGCCGTTCCTCTGATTCTGATCTTTGCAGGGCTTCCTGGCGCTCCTGTTTCCGGAGTAACAACTACCCCGGCAACTTGTCCTGATAACATCTGATCGATACTTGCTACCCCTGCCTGGTTGATGTTATCCATCTTAACCGTAGAGACTGCCGAAGTCTGTTTACGTTTTTCTATCTTCTGATATCCTGTAATGATTACTTCCTGTATTTTATTCTTATCAGTAACTTCAGGAACCAATCGTATGGTATAGTTGGTCTGCCCTTCATTGATCTGAATGGTTCTTGATTCATATCCCGGATAGCTTACCAATACCGATTTGGTATCTGCGGGTATTTCAAGGATGAATTTTCCGTCCTTATCAGTTACTGTACCTACCGATACACTTTCAATAACTCCTTCCAATTCAGTTTTTGTAGAAACAGACTGTGTTTCTATCTTTATAGATGCTCCGGTAATGATGTGAGACGAATTTCCGTCTTCAATTCTTCCGGTGATGGTTTTCTTTTGCTGGGCAAACGCTATGTTAGCGGCTAAAAGAGGTAAAAGTATTAGAGTTTTTTTCATAGCGGATTATTTATTTAAAGCCTCTTCAATGCGAATAATTAAGTCTGTGTAATGAGCTCTGGAAGCATCATCTCCTTTGTATCTGGTTCTGTTCAGCAGGTCCAGTACTTTCTGCAATTCCGCTCTTTTATAAGTGGTTACTTCAGACACTCTTTTCATGGATGAATAGTTGATATTCCTGATTTCTCTTTCTTCTCCGTGGAAATTACAGATGAGCGGCATATTTAGGGTATTATCTACTTTTAAGCCTTTCACTGCTGTTTTTTCAAACAATTTATTCACGGAAACGATAAGGGCATCTACATAGTTCTTCTGCGTCATTCTTTCAAGAATAGTCAGGGTTCCTTTTTTATTGAAAATAGAGCCTCTTAGCTGGTCGAAAAGGTTTTCAACAGTGTATATCTGTTCTTTTGAGCCTGAAACTTCGTGCTTCAATTCATTTTCAAGCAACCTAAGCAGCCTGTCATCCATCAGAAGGGAATAAATATTGGCATACTGCATTCCTCTGGCTAGTGTATATGGAGTCTGCTCAAATGGCCCCATTGGAGAGTTTTTAACAGGATAGGTTTTTTCTGAAATCGGATTAAAGAATAACCATTCCGGAAGGTTGATTGAGTTTTTAACCAGATAGTCTACTGCTCTTTTCTGAGTATCAGCAGATACCGCCTCATACGCTTTCTTTTTGTTTCCGAAATTGGTATTATTCAGGTAAATCCCTCCTACATTCGCCATTACATGACCTGTATACAAATCCCATTGACCAATTACTCCCAGATATAACTTTCCTGCGTCTGTATAATCTTTCCCATCTTCATACGTCCATTTTAAAAGATTATCCACCACTATTTTCAGGTTTTTCAATCCATATTCGCTGGCTTTCATTGCATCGTCACCCAGATCTTCAGACTGTGAGCGTGGATCAATAGTCTCCAAAGAGCTTTGCTGCTCGCCATAGAAATACAAAGGATCATCCTCATGCTTTTCTATTAAATTTCTAAGGGCTTTTTTCTCTGAAAATTCATCCGCATACCAACGGTACCCCCACTCTATAGCATATTTGTCATAAATTCCGATCTTTGGAGTAATAGCTGTAACTCCATCTTCTGGCTGTGCCACGTAATTGTAACGGGCATAATCCATAATAGAAGGAGCTGTTCCACCCATTTTATCGGTAAACTCTTTTGAACGAAGAGATTCTACAGGAAAAGCAAAGGAAGATCCCATGTTATGCTTTAATCCAAAAGTATGTCCTACTTCATGAGATGACACGAATCTGATCGCCTCTCCCATATATTCGTCACTGAACTTATTTCCTCTTGCTCTTGGATCTATCGGACCAATCTGAATTCTCATCCATTCCTGAAGAGAAGTCATTACATTATGCCACCAGATAATATCCGCTTCAATAATCTCTCCACTTCTGGGATCTACCACGGAAGGGCCCATTGCATTAGATTTTGGAGAAGCAGCATAGGTAATTACAGAATATCTAACATCATCAATATCGAAGTCTTCATCTTTCTCATCCGGCATTTTTGCAATCACCGCATTTTTAAAACCCGCCTGTTCGAAGGCTGCCTGCCAATCATATACCCCAGCAATTATTTTTTCACGCCATTGTTTTGGAGTGGAAGGGTCTATATAATAAACAATCTGCTTCTTGGGCTCTACCAATTCTCCTCTCAGATATTTTTCTTTGTCTTCGTCTTTCGGCTCCAGATTCCATCTGGTAATGAAGAATTTTTCGTCCATTTTTTGCTGACGGTCGTTAAACGCCCAGTGTTTTTCACTGAAGAAACCTACTCTCGGGTCAGAAAGTCTTGGTTTCATAGGTGTTTTCGATAGCAGCACAAGGTTGGTTGTTACTCCAAGTGTTACAGGCAAGTCTACTCCACCTTCGTTCACAGAAGTGGTAAGCTGAGACTTTACCACAAGGTTTTGAGGAAAAGTTTTTACTCCTTCAATGTAAGAAAGATTTGATTTTACCGAACCTCCTAAGCCAACATTGGCAAGAACATCATTAAAGCTTTTCTGATTTCCGTCAAAAACTTTGTTCACTTTAATCGCTACAGCCGTAGAGTCGCTGTTCTGAGCTTCAATATCAAAAACTTCAATAACGGATTCTGAAAAGTTATCTTTTACAGATTTTGTAATCGCATCATTTTTAGGAGATGACACTTTTACGTCTGAGGTTTTTACCCAAACTTTCTTGGCTACATTATCACGGTGAAAAGAAATGATCTTGTTTTCATAGTTCATTCCTTTGTTCAGCCCGGCCTCATTTACCTGCATCGGTACCTGAGACAGTTTATTGACTACCAAAAACTGGCGTCCCATCAAGCTGTCCGGAATCTCAAAATAAAGATCCGTTTTTACCTGAATTGTATTAAAAAGTCCCTTCTTATAAGTTCCTTTTTTAATCAGGTCTTCAATCTTTTTGGTTTTCTTTGATGATGAAACCTCAGTCTTATCAGCTTTGTCTTTATTGACTTTTACAGTATCTTTTTTCTGAGCCATCGACATAGGTGACGCTACGGCCAGTCCTAAATACAGTGCCAGCCTGTAATTCTTCATTAAAATAGTCCGATTCATTCCAAATAGTAAATATCTTAGTTTCAGCCAGCAAAGCTATAGGTATAGTGAATTATTATATAATATTAGGGAGTGAGAGGTTAGTTTTCGGGAGTGAATGGATTTTTATTTTCACGTTAATAATGGCAAAAAACATACATAATATTCACCATCTACAGATATATTTAGAGAATTAATCCTAAAATATTCATAAATTTGATTCAAATAGTCAATTCCAAACTTCTCACCCTGCTCCAATTCTGTTTTTGGCTGCCAGGTATTTTTTACGGTAATGCCATTTTCACCAACAACAATGATAATTTCCAAAGGCTGGCCTATGGTTGCAATATTGTGTTTTATAGCATTTTCCGTCACAATCTGAAGAGACAGGTAGGGAATCTTTTTTTCTAAACTTTTCTCGTCATTAATGATCAGTTGAAAATTGATCTCTTCATCAAACCGGCTTTTCAAAAGATCCATATACTTCTGAATAAAACTGATCTCCTGCGATACCGGAACAATATTTTCCTTTGGCGGTACAATGAGATATCGGTAAATCTTGGAAAGATTCATCGTAAATTTCTGGGCATTCTCCTTATTGATACCAATTAACATATAAAGAGAGTTCAATGAGTTGAAAAGAAAGTGCGGATTGATATTATTTTTAAGCTGCTGAAGCTGGGTAATGACTTCTGCCTTATGCATTTTTTCATTCTCAATCAATAATAAATTCTTCTCAGACTGTATTTTCTCATTTTCTCTGTAAGCAATATTGGCAGCTCTTTGAAAAAGAATAAACACGGCCACGATCAGTAGTAATGCTGCAAGAAATATAAATACCGTATAGGCTTTCACTTTATAAACATTCTCATCAATAATAAAATTGACATGGTTAACCACCGTATATCCTTCAAAATTATCGGTCTTCAAAGGTTTTATAAAACGCGTAACTTCCACTCCGAGATACTCAGAGATGGCTGTGCTTTGTGTATAGCCTGTTTTTACTGCACTGCATAATGTATCTTGTGGTTTGATATCGGTAAATTCAAAAATATTCTTTCCCAGATATTTTTTTTCAGGATGGGTAATGCACACTCCTTCTTTGGTAAAAACATAGGCATACGTATTAGACGTTTTATCTACATTGATGAAGTACTGATGCAGATCATCCAGACTCACTGTAGAACCGTAATACAGCATATTTTTATCGGGCATGGCCAGCGAATCATAGCTCATCCAGTACATACTGTCTTTCCTGGTAATCAGAAAATCTTTAAAATGCCCGGATCCATTGTTCTTTAATGTAATGGCGTTTTCTGTGTTCCCGGATTTTTTAAAAATATCAGATAAAGGACTGTTGCTTTCAGATTTCCCAGTCTTGCTGTTATCATAATAATACCAGCTGTATGGTAGCAGATTCCGTTTTTTATTCAGTTCATTTAAAACAGAAGAATATTCTTTATAGTTTTTCAGACCATCTTTTTGAATCAGCGCACGAAGTAAATATTGGTAATCTTCAATATTTCTGAATTCATTTTCTATAGATTCATATTTTCGGAAAAATGTTCTTTTGGCAAAATCTTCTGTATTTTTCCTACTGTCGCGGGTGATTAAAAAACTCAAAACGGCAAATGCTACCACAGCAATTAAGCAGGCAGATAAAGCGGCAATATAAATGGATTTTTGAGATAAGGTATGTTTAAAATTAATATTCAATTCTTCTAAATTATGATTCCTCCTACAGATAAATTATTAATTTGCAAAGATATAACAAAGAATTCAGGACCATAAAGTGAAATACAATTACAATTGAAAAATTTTAATTTTTCCTTGTAATGCGTGCAAAATAACATGAAACAGCCTTAAAAGAATACGGCTTAGGTTTTATTTTTCTAACAAAATATTTTTTCCTTAAATAATTCGTTTATTATATGTAAGCGGTATTAATCATTAAAAAGACAGCAAGGTTAAACTCTTAAAATTAGTTAATAAATAATGCAAGTGGCAGATTGAACGTTTTATATTTTGAAAATTAATTATCTTCGCCTATAAATCTTATTTGAAAATGAAGAAGATCATCTCCGGGATATCTATAATTTGTTCTATTGCCATCTCAGCTCAAGAGAGTATTCAGTTTCAGGAACTGCCATTCAAAGATATTATTGCAAAAGCCAAAAAAGAAAAGAAATTGGTTTTCATTGATGCATACGCTGCCTGGTGTGGCCCATGCAAGATGATGGAAAAAAATGTTTTCACTCAGAAATCGGTAAGCGACTTTTATAACAGCAACTTCGTCAATGCCAGATTTGATATGGAAAAAGGAGAAGGTCGGGAGATTGCTTCAAAATTTGGGGTTCGTTCTTACCCCACTTATCTTTTTCTGAATGGCGAGGGAGAATTAGTTTCCAGAAATACCGGTTATATGGAAGAAGGATTATTTGTAGCTATGGCTCAGGACATCAATTCTCCGGGGAATAAAAAGGGTTCTCTTAAAGACCGTTTTGCCAGTGGAGAAAAAGATCCGGAATTCCTGATGAATATTATGAAACTTAATGCTAATTCAGACTACGAATTTGCCAAAAAAGCTTCTGAAAGATATCTCCAAAATAAGAAAAAAACAGAAGAACTTACAAAAGATGAGATCGGGTTTCTTATTTATTTCATAAAATCATCGGAAGACAGCAATTACAGCATTTTCACATCCAGAAAAGCGGAGATTGTAAAGTTTTTACCGGAAGACACCTACAATGAGTTTAATGCACAGCTAAAACTGGCGAAAGTTATAGAGCAGTCTATGGATGATAAAAACAAAAAAATCAACGAAGATTATTTTCTGAAAACAGCAGAGCCATTGGTTGGAAAACAGGCTGCCATCAAAAAACTCTACCAAACTAAACTGAGCTATTATGAACAGAATGCCAATTTCCCGGAATATGAAAAAGCGGCAGTAGATTATTATAAGGATGCGGATTCTTTTGATCCTACTGAGCTTTTAAGAGCTGCCTGGATATTTGCAGACCATGTAAAAACACCTACTTCATTAAAGAAAGCAACAGAGTGGGCAGAAAAATCTGTAATGAGGGGAGAAACTTCAGAAAACACCTATATTCTTGCTAAGCTTTATTACCTGACGGGAAATAATGAAACAGCAAAAAACTATGCTGAGATGTCTAAAAATATGGCAACTCAGACCAATCAGGATTCTAAACTGGCAGATGACTTATTAAAGCAGATAAAATAGACATAACAAAACAGGATGAAATATAAATTATTAGCAGGCATTTTAGCGTTTCTGTCTGTAGGAACTCTAAGTGCTCAGGAACAGGAACAAACTCAGGATAAGAGTTTATATGTAAAAGGAAATGCTTTATTTATTCCGATAGGAATTCTAAATCTAGGCGTAGAAAAACAAATAAGTGCAAAATATACTCTCCAGGGGGATGTTTTTGTTTCACCATGGAAGTCTTTCTTAGGTCATGAATTACAAATTTACTCTCTTTCTATTGAAGGAAGATATTATTTCAAAGAAGCCTTCAAACATTGGTATATAGGAGCTAATATAGGATTATCTGCTTATAATCTTCAAAAATGGAGTTATTGGGAGGATACAGTTACAGAAAACTGGAACGGAGAATTTCTTGTTAATTCCAACCTATATCAGAAAGGTTATTCCATTGCATTCGGAGTCACTGGTGGTTACCAATTCCAATTATCTGACCGTTGGAACCTTGACATTTATGCTACTGTTGGTACTTCTCAGGGCTTTTATAAGGGATATGACAGAACAACAGGGAGACGTTATGATTCTGCTGAGAAATTTAACAAAAGTGGAGAAATTATCCCCTACAGAGGAGGTGTAATGGTATCTTACAAATTTAAATAGTACAATGAAACTATTCGGAAAAAATCATATTATCATTTTAGTGATCACTTTTGTGATTCTTTTTTTAATGAATTATATAGGGAATGATCTCCCTGATAAATTGCAAAGAGCTTTATTAACGGCCTTTGCCGGGGTGGTAGGTTTAACAATCGGACTTTTTATTCTGAATAAAGGCAAGAACGATAAAAACCCACCGCAAAATTTCGACTAATTAGTCTTCATAAACCACATACTGAACTCTGATCTTCTCAAAGTTTTCCAGATCCTTTTTCCATGAAGCTTTGATTTCCGGAATTGATTTTCCTGCGATGATTTGTTTTCTCAGCTCATCAGTTCCGGACAGGGTATCAAACCACAAATTTTTAAGAAAGAAGTCCTGTTGAGGATTTTTATAATTCTGATACGCTCTGATCACCCATTCAAGGTTTAATTCTCTTACATCTTTAGGATAATTGGAAAGATTTTCTCCGTAGCATAATTTTCCGTTCAGGAAAGGATCTTTCGCTCCATAGCTGGGTTTTGGAGTAAACTGATAGGGAAGATTTTCGGTCCATGGAGATCCGTAAATCTGGAAAGGAAGGTCTGTCCCTCTTCCTACAGAAACCTGGGTTCCTTCAAAAAAACAAAGGCTCGGATACAAATTAATCGCTTTATCATTGGGCAAATTTGGAGAAGGTTTATCCAATATCGCGTAACGTTGTTTCTTATGATAATTCTTCATCGGAATTAATGTATACTTGGCCTGTACAGCATTCTTCAGCCATTTCTCACCATTTACCATTTTACCATACTCTCCTATAGTGAGACCATATACTACCGGCACTTCATGCATTCCTACGAAGCTGGTCCATTTTTTACGCAATACCGGTCCGTCGGTATATCCATCGTGAGGATTGGGGCGGTCTAATACAATTACTTCTACATTATTTTCAGCACCGGCTTCCATTAAATAAGTTAAGGTAGAAATATAAGTATAGAATCTCACTCCTACATCCTGAATATCAAAAACGACAACATCAATTCCCGCCAACTGTTCAGGCTTAGGTTTCTTGTTGCTTGCGTATAATGAAATAATAGGAATTCCAGTTTTTACGTCTACTCCGTTCTTCACTTTTGCTCCAGCATCAGCATCTCCTCTGAAACCATGCTCCGGCGCAAAAATGGCTTTGATATTCACACCATTTTTCACTAAGAAATCTACCAGATGGGTTCTGTCACTCATCAAACCTGTCTGATTGGTTACCACACCAATGGTTTTACCCTTTAATAGAGGTAAATATGCTTCAGGTTGATCTGCCCCGGTTTTGAAATCCGGTTGAACTTGAGTTTGAGAATAATATTGATTGAATACTCCTAAAAAAATTAGGCAAATCAGAAGTAAATTTTTAATTTTGAAATCTAAATTCATAAGCTTGAAATTTCCTTTATATTTCTCTAGAAAAATAGCATTTTCCAAAGATAACAAAAATAACCTTTCTAGGGTTATCATCTTCATTGGCAGGCTTTCTGTAGCTTTGGGAATCATTGTTTCCCTTATTACTGTGGCCACCGGTTTTGGTTCCAAGAAAGCTATTAAAGAGAGACTTGCAGATTTCAGCGGTCATATTACGGTAAGATCTACACGTTCCAATTCTTCCTACAATACTTCTGTTCTCGATAATCAGGGACTGAATATTGCTAAAATAAAAGAACTTCCGGATGTGGAAAGTGTTCAGAAGTATGTAACGGTTACCGGTATTATGCGTAATGAACATAATTTTGCCGGAATTATATTTAAAGGGATTGGAAAAGATTTTGACAGCCTAAGATTTAAAAAATTCCTTATTGCCGGAACAACTCCAAAAGTTACAGAAAAAGGGTTTAACAATGATGTGGTTATTTCCCAAAAAGTAGCCAACGACCTACATCTTAAGCTTAAAGACAGTATTGTTACCGTATTTTTAAAAGCAGATCAGAAACCTCTTTACCGTAAGTTCCGGGTGATTGGAATTTACAGAACAGATATCAAACTTATTGATGAGCAGTTCGTTATCGGCGGAATCAATCATGCAAGAAAAATTCAGGATATGAAGCCTGATGAAATAGGCGGAATTGATATTTTCCTTAAAGATGTTAACGATATCGATACCGATTTCCCACAAATTGAAAAACTGATCGGTTATAAAAACTATGCTGAAAAAGCCACTGAGAAATTCCCACAAATCACGGATTGGATCAGTATTTTTGACACTAATATTGCGCTGATTATCATCATTATGCTGATTGTTGTGGTGATTAATATCATCATGGTTCTTCTGATCCTCATTATAGAAAGAACCAACTCTATCGGTTTACTTAAAACATTAGGAGCAAGCAACTCTCAAATCCGGGCTACTTTTATCAATTATACTTTGATCATTATGATTCCGGGATTGCTGTATGGAAATGCAATTGGATTAGGGCTTATACTCATTCAGAAATTCTTCGGAATCATTAAACTTAATCCTGAAAATTATTATGTGAGTACGGTTCCTGTTGATCTTAATCCTATTGCCATCATTTCTATCTCGGCAGGAATCCTGATTATTTCCGGCCTGGCTTTAATTATTCCAAGCTATCTGATCAGTAAGATTTCTCCAGTGAAAGCTATTAAGTACAACTAACGTAATAGTTGACACCCAATAAGTAGGTATTGATTTTCCATTATTTCAATATTACTTATATATTATCATTATTGCACCGACAGTTCAACTCATTTAAAAGCATTATCTTTGCTGCGCTTATAAGACATTTATGAAATACGCAAAAAATATTCTCGAAACTATAGGTAATACACCGCTGGTAAAACTTAACAAAGTACTTGGGGAAGATTTCCCGGCATTAGTTTTAGCAAAAGTAGAAACATTCAATCCCGGAAACTCTGTAAAGGACAGAATGGCTCTTAAAATGATAGAAGATGCTGAGAAAGACGGCAGATTAAAACCTGGAGGAACCATCATTGAGGGAACTTCCGGAAATACAGGAATGGGATTGGCACTTGCGGCCATCATCAAGGGCTACAAATGTATTTTTGTAACCAATTCCAAACAGTCAAAAGAAAAATGTGATATTCTTCGTGCTGTAGGTGCTGAGGTAATTGTATGCCCTACTGACGTAAAACCTACTGACCCTCGTTCTTATTATTCAGTTTCTAAAAGATTGGCTAAAGAAACAGAAAACGGTTGGTATGTAAACCAGTACGACAACCTATCCAACAGAGCTGCTCATTATGAGTCTACCGCTCCTGAAATCTGGGAACAGACGGAAGGAAACCTTACTCACTTTGTTGTAGGTGCAGGTACAGGAGGTACTATTACAGGATGTGGAACTTTCTTCAAAGAAAAAAATCCGAACATCAAAGTAATTGGTGTAGATACTTATGGTTCTATCCTTAAAGAATTCCACGAAACTGGGGAACTTCATTATGACCATGCTTATACTTACATTACAGAAGGAATTGGTGAAGATATCATTCCTGAAAACTATGATATGTCTGTAATTGATCATTTTGAAAAAGTTACCGATAAGGATGGCGCTATCTATGCAAGAAAACTGGCAAAAGAAGAAGGTATTTTCTGTGGATATTCTGCCGGAAGTGCTATTGCTTCATTGATACAGATGAAGGATCAGTTCACAAAAGACGACGTTATTGTTGTTCTACTTCACGATCACGGTTCAAGATATGTAGGAAAAATCTACAATGATGAGTGGATGAAGGAAATGGGCTGGCTGGAAGAAAATAAAGAAGCTTAATACAGGAAAATTCGAAGTGCTGATACAGCCAATTATTGAATTTTCAGAATCATAAAAAAACGGAGCAAAATAGTTTTGCTCCGTTTTTTATTGTTTAATATTTTCTTTAGCTATTTTTTTCAGAAGATTGTATTCTTTTTCAGTCATTGATTTTTTGGGAAACATATAATTATATTTTCCTTCAAGGGAAATAAATTCAGCAGAGCTGTCAAAGTATTCGAAATCTTTCCATTCGCTGGTTTCTTTTTCTCCGTCAATATTAACGGTAAAAAAGTTCTGATCAAATCTGATTTCATAGATCATGCACTTTTCGAGTTTGTTCAGATAAAAGCTGACCTGCTTTTTCCATCTTGATACTTTATTGATACTTACCGATAAAAAGACTGCACAGAGTAAAAATATAAAACTCAGAAAGTACAGGACGCCTACACTATCTTTACTCAAATTTTCTTTCAATAAAAAAGCAATACCCAAAATGACAACGGCTACAATAGTTGTGATGGTTTTACTTTTAGTTGTAGGTGAAAAAAGCAGACTGCCTTGGTTTCCACTAAAATAAATATCTTCAAAAATCTTTCTGTCTGTTTTCAGGGTAATCACTTTTTCCTCACTCATAATATAGGGTGGCTTTAAAAAGCTACAAAACTAAACTAAATATCTTCATATTGATCACTTATGGCAGAAAGTTTATTCATTAATTCCCGGTTTCTTTTGTTCAAGGCATCCAGTTTTTTCAGCATATTATGAATAACTTCCAAGCCGGGAAGGTTAACCTCCAGATCATAATGCCAGTTGGCAAATTTTTCCAGATCCGGCAAATCTTCATACATCAGATAATGAACATTATTTTCAATCTGTATGTGAAGCAGCCCATAATCTACCAATTCGTCAAAAAAAGTAATCTCTATATTATAAATTTTTACGAGTTCTTCCCGTGATATTCTTTCACTCATAGCTTAGGAATTTTTTAATTGTTCAAAAAGTTCTTTCTGCTTTTCTGTAAGATTGGTAGGCAGTTTCACTTCATACGTCACAAAAAGGTCTCCATGTTCACCTTCTTTTTTATAAACAGGGAATCCTTTTCCTTTCAGCCTTACGGTAATTCCGGTTTGAGTTTCCGGTTTCACTTTAAGATGTACGCTTCCTTCTAAAGTATTAACCTTTACCTCGCCTCCTAAAATGGCAGTGTAGAGATCAATGATCACTTTAGTTTTAAGATCATCTCCTATTCTTTCAAAATCCGGATCCGCAGGAATATTGAACGTGATATACAGATCTCCGCTAGGCCCTCCGTTGACTCCTGGATTTCCATGACCTTTCAATTTGATCTGCTGCCCGTCATAAACACCTGCAGGAATTGTAATTCTTACTTTTTTTCCATTAATTTCAAATGTCTGAGGATGGGTTTGTGCAGCGTCTCTTAAATTTAAACTCAGTTCCGCCTGTACATCCTGTCCTTTGAATTTCCCTGAAGCCCTTCCCCGCGAACTTTTACCAAAGCCCCCTCCTGCACCACCAAACATACTTTGGAAGAAATCTGAGAAATCTTCTCCTTCCCCAAAATCTGCACCGGAGAATCCTCCGCTGTAATTGTTTTCCTGTTGCTGATATTGTCTTTGCTGTTGCTGTGCCTTTTCATATTCTTCACCATGCTTCCAGTTTTCTCCGTATTTATCATATTTGGAACGGTTTTCCGGATTACTGAGCACTTCATTGGCTTCGTTCAGCTCTTTGAATTTTTTTTCTGACTCTTTATCGTCAGGATTAAGATCTGGATGATGTTTTCTGGCCAGTTTTCGATAGGCTTTTTTGATATCATCCTGTGTTGCGCTTTTATCTACGCCTAAAATTTTATAGTAATCTATATAAGCCATAGAAACGATGTTTACCCAAATTTATGAAATTTAGGTTTGAAAATTGCATAATAAAGTGTTAAAAATAAACCTATCTTTGATAAAAATAACCCCATGAAAGAGGTATTGAAAAACTATTCCGGAATTCTATTTTTGCTTCTGGGAATTACTGTTGGGAGCATTATAGGAATTGTAGCTCCAAGCATTGTAGAATATATTAAACCATTGGGAGATATTTTTCTCAATCTTCTTTTTGTAAGTGTGGTACCTCTTGTATTTTTTGCAGTGTCCAACTCCATTGCCTCTCTGGAACAGCAATCTAAGTTTGGAAGAATTATTCTTGTGATGGCACTTACCTTTTTATTTTTTATTCTAACGGCTGCTATTTTTACCATTTGTGCGGTTTATCTTTTTCCTGTTTCAGGAATTTCCGGAAGTTCAGAGATCATCAACGAAGCAGCAGATAACGAAACATGGGGTAACAGAATTGTAAGTTTCTTCACTGTAGGAGAATTTACAGAACTTTTCTCCCGAAGAAATATGCTGGCACTATTGGTATTTGCTTTTCTTACAGGATTTGCAGCTAGAAAAACAGGAGAAAAAGGACAGCCATTCAGGGTTTTTATTGCTTCCGGATATGAAGTGATGAAAGAACTGCTTTTATTGGTCATGAAAATGGCTCCCATTGGTTTGGGTGCTTACTTTGCTTATCAGGTATCCACTCTTGGGCCACAGCTTTTTGGTTTTTATGCAAAACCTTTAGGATTGTATTATGTTGCCGGAGTTGTCTACTTTCTGATTTTCTTTTCTATTTATGCTTTTATGGCCAATGGGCAGAAAGGCGTTAAAAGTTTTTGGACTAATGCTATTTATCCAACTCTTACCGCGATAAGTACCTGTAGTAGTTTTGCCACGATGCCCGCCAACTTACAGGCTGCCTCCAAAATCGGGATTCCGAATTCTATTGCCAATCTGGTAATTCCTATTGGAACGACTTTGCATAAAAACGGCTCTTCCATGTCATCGATTATTAAAATCTATGTTGCATTTTTAATTATCGGAAGAGATTTTTTTGATCCTGCCAACCTGCTTTTAGCTCTGGGAATTACTGTTTTTGTAAGCATTGTGGCCGGAGGAATTCCCAACGGAGGATATATTGGTGAAATGCTGATGATCTCTGTTTACAAATTACCCCAGGAAGCCATTCCTGCTGTGATGATCATTGGAACGTTGGTAGATCCTTTAGCAACCGTTTTAAATGCAGTAGGCGATATTGTCGCCGCCATGTTTGTAAATCGGTTTGTGAAGGTCTGATTGAAGTTTACCTATTCCTTTTAACCATGAACTCATTTTTCAAAAGCATTGGTTTGTATAAAACCCTTAATATTGAACTGAATATCGATAACCAAGAGCTTAGACAAAGGCTCTTGAAAATAACCTATAAAACCAACACAACCTTCATATCATTGGAAAAAGATTCTGCAATTCCTTCACGGTTTGAATATCGGGGAATGGTTGAAGCCAACAGTTTTACCATCAAAAGGAGAGCGAGAATATTTGATATGAACAGATCAAACGCTGTATTCCATGGAACAATTTCTGATAAAAATGGAAAATCATCGGTTGCTGTGGAATTTTTCCCATCAGGGTTGCAGATCTTTAACTGGATTGCCATTCTATGTTTTTGCTTAATAATGATTTTTGCCAGTTTACAAGATGATCAGGTTAATATTATGTTGACAATAGTCGCTTCAGCCGTAGCTGTCTCCCAATATTTTATTTTAAAAAGAGGAATTTCTAGAGGAAGATATGAATTTGAAAGGGAACTCATTTATATTGCTCAAAAGCCATAAATAAAATCAATAGTAAAGTCCATATCACTTACAAAACACAAACAGTTTATAATACATGAAAGGAATTATCTGGAAGAGAATCGTAAAAACTCAATATATTTATAACACTATTCTTTCGCAAAGTTCTTATTTTTGAAACAGCTGATTGTAAGAAAGCAAAGAATAGACTCAACTTCGTTGATTCGTTGAAGCTTTTAGATTAGTATATCACAAGGTATTTCACTTTACTCATAATAAATCCGGCCAATTGGCCGGATTTATTTTATTTATAATTCTCAATAGCTTTATTCAAAACATCAATCTGTTTGTTGATACTTGTTGCACTTTGAGTTTACATTATTCGCTTCGTTTTACAGGTTCCAGATTTTCATATTCTTCTGGCGTGAACAACCTGTAATGGACTTTGAAAGTCTTTCCTAAAGGAGTTTCCAATGAGAAACCTCCCGGACCAAATCCATCGGTAACATCCAGCAGAAAATGTGAGTATTTCCAGTATTCAAAAAGATCGCGGTCTATCCAAAACTCATGTCCGTTAATTGTTCCAATCATGGCATCGTTCATTCGAGGAAAAAAGCCGCCTTTTTCAAAGCATTGCGGTTGGGTGCCTTCGCAGCATCCTCCGGCCTGATAAAACATAAGCGGGCCATATTTATCTTCAAGTTCCTGAATCACTTCAAGGGCTTTTTCTGTCGCGGAAAGTCTTGATATTGTCGTGCTCATATTATTATTTTCAAGATGATAAAGATAAAAAGATCCCGGTAAAATAAATTTTAGCCGGGATCAGCAATACATCCTTAATTTAGTTTGATCCGGCAATATCCAAAACGATTCTGCCGTCAATTTGTCCTTTTTTCATTTTATCGAAAACATCATTGATGTCTTCCAGTTTTGCTGCGGTTACAGTAGCCTTTACGAGCCCTTCATTAGCAAAATCCAGTGCTTCCTGCATATCTTTTCTGGTTCCTACAATGGATCCTCTTACGGTAATTCTCTTTAAAACGGTTTCAAAGATTGGAAGTTCGAATGAACCTGGAGGAAGTCCGTTAAGAGCAATAGTACCCTTTCTTCTCAGCACATCTATTCCTTGTTTGAAAGCAATTGGTGAAACGGCCGTAATAAGCGCACCATGCATTCCCCCCACTTCTTTATGTAGATATTCTCCGGGATCTGTATTTTTGGCATTTACTACAAGATCTGCTCCTAATTTCTTCGCCAGATCCAATTTATCATCAGCTACATCAATCGCTGCCACGTGCATTCCCATCGCTTTTGCATACTGAACGGCTACATGTCCCAATCCACCGATCCCTGAAATGGCAACCCATTCTCCCGGTTTTGTTTCGGTTTCCTTTAATCCTTTATAAACGGTAACTCCAGCACATAGAATGGGAGCAATTTCTAAAAAGTTAACGTCAGACTTTAAATGTCCCACATATCTGGAATCTGCAATTACGTATTCTGCAAAACCACCATCTACACTGTATCCACCATTTTTCTGAGCTTCACAGAGGGTTTCCCATCCTGTAATACAGTAATCGCAGCATCCGCATGCACTGTACAGCCATGGAACACCTACTGCATCACCTTCTTTCACAAAAGCTTCTGGTCCGCAGGCTACAACAATTCCTACTCCTTCATGCCCCGGAATAAGTGGCATCTTGGGTTTTGCCGGCCAGTCGCCATCCACTGCGTGAAGGTCTGTATGGCAAACACCACAGGCAATCACTTTTACAAGGACTTCATATCTTCCGGGTTCTCTTACTGGAACTTCTTCTATTTTAAGGGGTTGGCCATAGCCCTGGACTACCGCCGCTTTCATTGTTTTTGGAATCATATTTTCGTTTTTGAGTTGGGTTTTATAACCATCTGTTGATGTACAGATTGACTATTTAAAGATTGGTAATTAGTATTGTATTGTTTGCAAACAAGAATCAGAAAACTGATCTTTCTTTGCGTGAGGGATAGGAAGGGCGGCGAGGAACGAGCCGGTGCGCAATGTAATGAAGCACCGAAACGAAGTGCAGCCCTGAATAGCCCGACCGGTTTGCCCTGGAAAAAGCCAAGGCAAGCGGGCACGTCCTAAAATTAATAATTAAAAGAATCCTAATTTGTTTTTGTTGTAGGATATCAACATGTTTTTGGTCTGACGATAGTGATCCAGCATCATTTTATGGTTTTCTCTTCCGATTCCGGACTGTTTGTATCCGCCAAATGGAGCTCCTGCCGGATAGGAATGGTATTGGTTTACCCAAACTCTTCCTGCTTCGATCTGACGGGGAACATTATACAGCTGATGAGCATCTCTTGTCCATACTCCTGCTCCAAGCCCATAGATAGTATCGTTTGCGATTTTGATAGCCTCTTCCTCATCTTTAAAGGTGGTGAAAGCCAATACAGGGCCGAAAATCTCTTCCTGGAATATTCTCATTCTATTATTTCCCTTGAAAATAGTAGGCTGAATATAGAATCCCTCTTCAAGATCTTCTCCAAGATTGTTAACATCTCCACCAACCAATACTTCAGCTCCTTCTTCTTTTCCTAGTTGAATGTAGGAAAGAATTTTATCTTTCTGAATCTGTGAAGCCTGCGCTCCCATCATGACTGTTTTGTCTAATGGATGCCCGACTTTAATGGCTTTTACTCTTTCTATCACTTTTTCGATGAACGCATCTGCAATGTCTTCCTGAACCAGCAATCTTGAAGGACAGGTACAGATTTCTCCCTGATTAAGGGCAAAAAGAACCGCTCCTTCAATGGCTTTATCTAAAAATTCATCATCTGCATCCATTACTGAACTGAAGAAAACGTTTGGTGATTTCCCTCCCAATTCTAATGTTACCGGAATAATATTTTCTGTGGCATACTGCATCACAAGACGTCCAGTAGCCGTGGAACCTGTAAAGGCTGCTTTTGCTACTTTAGGATTGGTTACCAAAGGGCGTCCTAGCTCTGCTCCAAAACCATTGACAATATTCACAACTCCGGCTGGTAATAGATCTCCGATAAGTTCCATCATAACCATAATGGAAACCGGTGTACTTTCTGCCGGTTTTAACACCACACAGTTTCCTGCTGCCAATGCCGGCGCCAACTTCCATACGGCCATAAGAATCGGGAAATTCCAAGGGATAATCTGTGCAATAACACCCAGAGGTTCGTGTACAATAAGAGACACAGTGTCTTTATCGAGTTCGTTATGGGAACCTTCTTCTGCACGAATTACAGAAGCGAAATATCTGAAATGATCTATTGCTAAAGGCATATCTGCAGCCAGAGTTTCTCTTACAGCCTTACCGTTATCTATTGTTTCTACAGTAGCCAGATATTCCAGATTCTGCTCTATTCTGTCTGCAATTTTATTCAGGATAATGCTTCTTTCTGTGGAAGATGTATTTTTCCAGGTCTGAAAAGCTTTTTCGGCAGCATTTACAGCCAACTCCAAATCTTCTTTGGAGGAATGTGCAACTTGTGTAAATGTTTTTCCATCTACGGGAGAAACAACATCAAAATACTGTCCTTTAACGGGTGGTGTAAATTTTCCGTCAATATAATTATCATATTTACTTTTGAACTCCGGGCGCTGTAATAGAGTTGCTGATCTAGGTTCTGTAAGAGTGCTCATATTAGTATTGTTTTAATTTTTTCGATAATGCCAAATTACATGTACACCCAAAAAAACAATAGCACAATCGTATAAAAAAAGTGGAAAATAGTACAGACTATTAATTTTATAATTTTATTAACAGCAACGTAGAGCCAAATTTTCTATATTTGAGTAACTTGTTTCTTTAAAAATTTTAGAAATGAATAACAATAGTCACAATTTATTAAATACTCCGGAATTACGAAAGGAAAACCAACTATTGAGTCTTGTTGAAAACCAGACAAAATTCACTCTAAACAACTGTGAATTTAGCATTTATGAAACACATAAAGCTGCTTTTGACGTTAAGCTTCATTTTGAAAATATTGCATTTACGGCTATGCTTCGTGGAAAAAAACATATGAAACTGGATAATAAAACCAGCTATTTCGATTATTTCCCAGGGGAAAGTATTCTGGTGGCACCAGGAGAAACAATGGTCATCGATTTTCCCGATGCAGACGAAACACCCACACAATGTATATCTTTAAGCTTAAATCCTGATTTTATAGAAGATTCTCTCAATTATTTAAACTATCATCTCCCAAAAGTAGATGATTCCTCTCAATGGAATATCCAGCTGGATGAATATTTCCTTTTTAATAATAAAGCTTTGGCCTCTGCGACCAATAATATTATGAGAATTGCAATGGATGATAATTCTCAGAAAGATATTATGGCCGATTTTGCATTAAAGGAACTTCTCATAAGGCTCATGCAGACGCAGGCAAGGAGTATGGTAGAAAAAAATATTGTAAAAAACAGATCAAGGATAGGATTCGTAGTAGATTATATCAGAAGGAATCTACATCAGAAACTTTCTATAGACAGTATTGCTAAGTTGGCTTATGTAAGTAAATCTAATTTCTTTAAAATGTTTAAAGATGAGTTTGGGACATCTCCAAATGATTTTATACTGCAGGAAAGAATTAATAAAGCTAAAGAATTACTTGCAGGGCAGAACAGCATTAAAGAAACGGCTTACCAGACAGGATTTTCTGACACCAATTATTTTACAAGAGTATTTAAGCAGTTGGTAGGAGTAACCCCTAAAAGTTATCAAAACGGGATAGGATATTTTGAATAGATTTTCATTCAAAATATTAGGATATATAAAAAGCCCCTGAAGTAAAACTTCAGGGGTTATTTTATGAATCAGGATTAGTATCCGTCATTTTGTGTAACATTCGGGTTTGCCGACATTTCTTTAATAGGAATAGGTAAAGTATATCTATAGTCCCCATTCTTAAGATTTTCAACAGCAATAATATCATCGGTAGCATTTCTGTCCATTGATACATTTGCAGCAGCAGCTAATCTCTTTAAGTCAAGAAAACGGTGCCCTTCAAGAGCCAATTCTACTCTACGTTCTTTCAAGATATCTGCATAGGCAGACTGAGCTGTAGAATAAGTAGGCGTTACTGCTTTAGAGTCATAGTTTCGTGCCACTCTTACCTGTTGAATAAGATTCTGAGCTGCAGAAAGATTTCCAGCCGCTACTTCAGCTTCTGCTAAAATGAAATACATTTCTGAAAGTCTGAAAACTTTAACATCATTCCTAGTAGCCGTACTCGTTTTACCAGGATATTTATCGATTACCAAACCGTCATTTCTTGTATTTCCTCCTGTCGCAGTAGCATAACTAGCATTTGGCTTTGAAGTAGGGTCTACATACGCATACTTTCTGATATCTCCCGGAATATTCTGGAATAAATTATATAGGTTTCTTCCCCAGAACCACATTGGAGAACCGGTAATTGTAGACTGGTTGGTATTCCATTTTGCACCAATACTTCCTCCAGCTCCTAAAGGAAGTCTGTTGAGAGAGAAGAGAATTTCTCCTTTCGCAGAATCATTCCAAAGGTTTCTGTATGGGTTGAAAGAAGACGCAACACCATAAAACGCTGTATTCCATGATGTATTACCTATAGGCTGAAATTTTGTAGGATCAGCAGGATCAATTAAAATAGAACTAGGTGTTGCTATAGTAAGACTCAATCCTGAATTTGAAATAACATCCTGAGAATACTGTTTTGCTAAAGGCATATTTCCTCTATACAAATTAAAACGGGCAGTAACAGCATTTACAAAATTTTTATCAGCAAAATATCTTGCTCCCTGATCAGCTGATGCAGAGTACGTTAATATGTTTCTAGCATAGTCTAAATCTGCATTGATAAAATCATATACATCCTGATTTTTAGCTCTCGGCAATTGAGCATCTGTTGAAGGAACATCTTTCAGAAGAATTACTCCTAAAGCATTAGGATTCTTCATATCGCTGGAGAAATAGGCTTCCAGCTGTACATAGCAATATGCTCTGATTGCTCTTGCCTGTGCAAGAATTTTATTATAATCGTCTTTTTCTTTAGTAGTAACAGGAGTAATTTTCTTTGCTCCTTCCAGTAATCTGTTTACTCTATTGATCACTTTGTAGTTATTCAACCAGATTCCATCACTTGCTGCAGTACCTACAGTACCACCAGTTATAACAGGGCTTGCAGCATCAAGAAAAAATCTGTGTAATGAATATTCCTGTCCTCCACTTCCTGAGCCTGGCTTTACCTCATCAGTAAATACCGCTGTAAAGTAAATCTCATCCATTGGATCAAGTTGAGCATAAACAGATCCATTTAGTACCTCTCCTAGATTGGAGACACTTGTATAAAGATCCTGTTCCTGCAATTCACCTGCCTGCTTGATATCAAGTGCATCCTGGCAACTGTTTAATGTGAAGGCAGCAGATGATAAAGTTGCTACAACTAATATTGTATTTATAATTCTTTTCATAATTTTTCTCTATTAAAAATCAACATTTAAACCTACCGATACGGTTTTTGGGTTAGGATACACATTTAGTGAATACGAAGTAATTGGTTCCGGATCAAATCCTTTCCATTTCGTCCAGGTATAAAGGTTCTCTGCCTGAACAAATACTTTAATACCTTTTACCGGTAGCTTACCTAATTGATTTTTGCTAAAATTATATCCTATAGAAACATTTTTAAGCCTGATAAAGTCTGATCTGTGTAAGAATCTGTCTGAAGAACCTAGGGTTAAGTTTTTCGCTGTCAGAGAAGGTACATCAGTATCTCTATTTTGAGGAGTCCATGCGTTTAGCAAATCAGCAGAAAGGTTTCTGTTAGCTGCTGCACTTGGGTCAAATACCCATGATTCCAGGTTATCATAGATCCATCCTCCTTGCTGAAAAGAGAATAGTGTATCAAGGAACCAACCTTTATGTTGCAAATTGAATCCAAAACCTCCTGTAAATTTCGCAAACCTTGATTTTCCAGTTAATCTTCTATCTGCCGAAGTTGGAGCTTCAGTAATATTTCCATTCTTATCTAAGAATTGAAGATTTCCATTGTCTTGGTTCACTCCAAGATATGGATATAACTGATACTGTCCTGCAGGTCCACCAATAGCATTCACTACATCTCCTGCTAAGTTTTCGCTACCCATTGATACGATTTTGTTTGAATTGTATGCTCCGTTTGCGAAAATAGATAGTCTTGTATTTTCAGTTTTGATAGCGTTATATCTGATTAACCCTTCAATCCCTTTATTATCAAGAACACCATCGTTTCCTCTAATTGCATATACACCAGTAACTGAAGATTTCTGAAGATCATTGAACATTCTGGTTGTTCTTTTCTGGTAATAGTCAACACTACCTTCGAACAATCCTTTATAGTTAAAATCTAAACCAATATTGCTTTGTTTAACCTGCTCCCATTTTAAGTAAGGGTTAGACAAGTTAACAAAGTTATATCCCAACATATTCTGATATCCTGAGAAACCGTTGTAAAGATCAAGGAAGTTATTTGGAAGTAAAGCTAACGGGTTTTGATTATCAGCAGCAATTCCTAAGTTCTGGTTACCTGTAGTACCAATGGAAGCTCTTAGCTTAAGCAATCTGAAGCCAGAATTTGCCATAAAGTTTTCTTTGTCAATATTCCATCTTGCAGCTACTGACCAGAAAGTTTCCCATCTGTTTGTAGGAAGAAAACGGTAGGATCCGTCTCTTCTTACTACTCCACTTACACCATATTTATCTTTGTAGTCATAATCTAATGTACCGAAGTAAGCTAATGTACCAGCAGTAACTTTTGAAGCTGATACAGATGGTCTATAAATGTTGGGTGTATCAGGATTAAATGGAATATATCCAGTTCCCCCACCAAATTCCCACTGTAATGGGTTAAGACCATTTTGTCTTTGGAAAGTTGAACTTACGTGAGCTTTAATATAATCCATATAAGCCCCTGCAGAAATAGTATGATCTCCAAAAGATTTATTGAATGAGATATTCGTGATACTGTTGAACGTTAAATCTCTTGTTGTTGAAAAGTCTTCGTTTCCTCCATATTTAGATCCATCTCCATTCGCTACACTTATTGAAAGGTATCCTAGTGGTGATCTTGCAAAAAGTTTTTCGTATTGTTTATATTCAATACCTGTTCTGTTTCCGATGGTTAAATAATCTGTAATCTTATAGTTTACGTTAGCATTCGCAGAAATACTTAATTCTGTAAACCTGTTTCTAATCCCTCCATTGATATTATCCTGAAGAATCCATTGTCTGTTATTAGACGCATCTGCTCCAATAGCGTTAAATAGCTCCTGTCCGTTTGCATATGGAGAAGGTCCAATATAAGGTCTGGAAAGTACTCCTCCGAATAATGGATTTTGAAGGGTATTGTTAGAAATTCCTGTATTGGTTTCGTCATCTAACTGATTCCTTTTAGAGTATCCTAAACCAATGATAGAACCAAACGTTAACTTTCCGTTTTTAGATTTACCATTAAGGTTATTCCTCATTGTAAATCTCTTAAAATCGGTAGATCTTACAGTTCCTTCACTATCTAAATATCCTAAAGAGAAGAAATTATTGATATTTTCTCCACCTCCAGTAATAGATAAGTTATGTTGCTGAGAAATACCAATGCGAGTGAACTGTTTGTTCCAGTCTGTATTGGTTCCCCAATTATCAATTTCCTGTTGTGTTAAAGTATTCCCTTTACCTGTGGATAAATTCTTCTGAAGTTGCAATAATTGTTGTCCGTTCGACATATTGTAACTCCCTGTAGGAATCTTACTGAAAGAAGTTAATGCATCGTAAGAAACCTTAAGTCCAGAATTAAATTTCCCTCCTTTAGTTGTAATAACAACTACTCCATTTGCTGCTCTGTTACCGTAGATTGCAGTGGCCTGAGCATCTTTTAGAATACTGAATGTATCAATATCATAAGAGTTCAGGTTTCTAAACTGAGATCCCGAAGTAATTACTCCATCTATTACGTATAAAGGATCTGTGGAACCATTTAGGGAGCTCATCCCTCTAATCAGGATATTGAACTTTCCTGAACCTGGAGAACCAGAAGCAGAGTTTACTACAATACCAGGAGCCGTTCCCTGAATTGAGTTCAGTACCGAAATATTCGGTCTGTTTTCCAGCGTTTCCGAACCTACTGTTACGGAAGAAGTTGTAGTTTTAGCTTTTGTAGCTGTTTTACTATATCCTAAAACAACTACTTCCTCAATTTTAGTCTCCTTGTCCTTACCGTTCTTAGAGTCTTTTTCTTGAGCAAATACAGCCTGCCCTGTAAAAAACAAGACTCCAGCTGTTAAAACACGCAGTTTCACATTCATATTAACAAATTTTAATATATTGAACTGACAAATATGTTAATAAATATCAAAAACATCAATCAACTAAAAGCTAAAAAAAGCGCGTCAGAAAAGGATATTCTCATCAATTTCCACTAATCTTTATAGAAAATTTTCGATACGTTTTAAAATTTTAAAAAAAAATAAAGTATTTCAAATATTATGAGAATTTTAACAAATATTAAAATTAAAATTAAAATACAGCATTTAGTGTACTAAAACGAAAAATATAAACCTAAACAAGATATTACATATAAAATATACACGAAATTCATCCTTGATTTAAGGGGGAAATAATGAATTACTCATATTTATTCTCTCAGATAATGCTAAGAATGACCTTATAAAAAATAGGAAGACTACCTTGAAAGGTAGTCTTCCTGAAGTTAAAATTAAAAATTTGTTAATAATAAATCAAAAGTTGAGTGTAAACTAATCCTAAAGAAAGAATTTTAATTGACTCATTTTTCTATCATTTAAACTATTTTATTAAATAATTTAACCCCAGATCAAACCAGCCTTTAATATTTTTCTACTACCAGCCTGGATTTTGCTGTGCTGACAGAGTCGGATTATTGAGTACTTCTTCATTAGGAAGAGGTCAACAACTGATTTATTTTTTGTTATTTTTCAGATAATTAATATCAAGACTGATGTCCATAATATCTTGCGCTAAACCGAACAGAATTATTGGCTTCAACAGGACCTTTATACATGTCAGTTACAGATTAACCAATCTATTATCTATGATTTTTTTATGAGCTACAAAGTCAATAAGTGTTCTGTCATTCACATTTTCAAAAATCTTACCTGAGATTTTTTGATTTTGTGGCACTGCCAAAACAAGATGAAATAAAAATAGGAAGGTATCTTTTAGATAGCCTTCCTGAAGTTAAAATATAAAAATTTGTTAATAAAATATATTAAACGTTTATCATGAATCAGCTCTAAATAAAGAATTACTTTGAACCGATTTTAAGCTAGCCTTTAATATCCTGGATTTTGAACAATGTCTGGATTTGCATTAAGCTCTTCTTGTGGAATTGGTAAAGCAAACTTATAACTGTTAATTGGTAGGTTAACAGGATTTGCTGCGGGAAAATTAGAAGAACTAGAAGAATAATCAGCCTGATCTCTGTCTATCGTAACATTAGCCAAAGCTGCAAGCCTCTTGATGTCAATATAGCGATGACCTTCATAAGCAAATTCCAATCTCCGTTCCTTTAGAATATCAACCCAAGCAGCTGTTACATTTAAATACACAGGAGCTATTTGTACCACACCTAATCTCGCATTTAATATAGACTTTAACACTACTCCTACTCCTTCAAGATCTCCTGCACTAGCTCTTGCCTCAGCTTTAATAAAATACATTTCAGATATTCTCATTATTTTAAAATCATTATTAAAACCGTTCGTGGCAGTAACTGCAGATGTTATTGTTCCGTTTTCTGTGCCGCCATATTTTTGGATAATTAGTTTATCTGTATTTCTATAATCTGGTGAAGTAGCATAATTGGGATCAATTACTGAGGAGGGAGCTACGATGGCATTCTTTCTAACGTCCGTTGGTCTTTGATTAAGTATATTAAACAAAGATCTACTTACCTCATAAAAAGGAGATCCATTCAAATTGGGCCTTACAGAACACCACCCATTATGTAAATTAGTTAACTGTGAATTTTGTTGGGGAGTTCTCTTTAGCCTAAAAATCACCTCTTTATTAGCCGGTTCATCATCAGTAAAAAATATTTTAAGATAATCAACAGGATTAGCCAATGTGACCTGTGAAGTATTTATTACTTCATCTGCCCATTTCTCCGCATTTATATAATCTCCTTTATATGCATAAGCCCTTGCTTTCAATCCTTTAGCAAAATTCCTACTCGCTACCTTATTATCAATCAAATAATTACTAAGTCCATTGTAGATAATAAGAGCATCATCTAGATCTTTATGAATCTGCTTATAGAATACTCCATTCGTAACTCTAGAGTTTATTTTTTCTTCGGGAGTAAATACTTTATTTGCTAATATTCCTGCCAAAGCATTATCATCTTTAAGGTTAGGTGAATAATAAGACAATATTCTTAAATGTCCATAAGCTCTTGTCGTCAGTGCTTCAGCTTTTAATTTAGAAATTAATAATGCATCAGCAGCATTTGCCGGAATTATTTTATCTGCATACTGAATAACTTTATTTACCCTTGCTAAAGCTGAATAAGTTCCTACCCAAATTTTAGCTGGAACAGCCGAGGAAGGAATTAATAGGAAAATATATTCTTCTGAAAGCCCCTGCCCTCCATTTGCATATCCAATTCCAACTTCATCAGTAAAAACAGAAGAAAATACAATTTCAGATCTATCTGAAAAAATATTGTAAGTTGAGTTCATTAATTTTTGTAAGTCTGAAGATGTTGTAATTGCGTTTTCTTCAGTTAGCGAGCCAGGTGTAAAAGGAGTCAATAGGTCACTACTACACGAAGTAAGTAATAATCCAGACACTAATGTTATATATATTAATATTTTTTTCATTGTAATTATCTTAATATTTGTCAATTAAAATTTGATATCAAAGCCTAATGTTATAATTTTAGGTGTTGGATACTTTTGCAGATCACTATTTCTAGGACTTTCCGAATCAAATCCCTTCCATTTTGAGATAGTAAATAAATTTTCTGCTTGTAAACTAACTGACAGGTTATTTATAAAAGTATCTTTTAAAAGCTTCTGAGGAAATCTATACCCAATCTGAACATTTCTCATTCTAAGATAAGATGCATCTTTCAAAAATCGATCAGAATTGTCTTGAAGTCCCAAATTTGAAGCCTTTAGAGAAGGAACATCTGTATTGGTATTAGTAGGTGTCCATGCGTTTAACAGAACTTTGTCTACAGTAAAACTTCCAAGATTATTAGGATTATATAAGCTGGACATATCATAATCATAACGAACAACTCTGGCGACAAAAGTAAACGTAGTAGAAGTAAAGAAATTTTTATAGTTAAAATCTAATCCAAAACCTCCTTGGTACTTTGGTAAATTATTTTTCCCATATAACCTTCTGTCTGCTGCCGTTGGATTTTCCGTCGGATTTCCATTAATGTCTTCAAATAGTAGATTCCCATTATTTGGATTTACACCTAAATATTTATAGACAAAGGGCTCGCGCAACAACCCTCCATTAGCAGTAACATATTGAGGATTTGACTCTTCAAAAATCCGTCCTCCTCCACTTTTAATACCATCTACTTTCTGGGTATTTATCGACCCATTAACTCTAAAGGTTAACGAAATATCTTTTCCCCTATTCTTTAATATATCATAAGCCAAATTCAATTCAATTCCTTTATTGACTATTGAAGCATCTGTGTTTCTTACGATACTTAAAGTTCCTAGCACCGGAACCGTTGGATCAGACATGTACAGATCAACAGTTTTTTTATTATAATAATCAAAAGATCCTTTCAATCGTCTTTTGAAAAATCCAAAATCAGCTCCTATATTATATTGTTTGGTTGTCTCCCATCTTAAGTTGTCGTCACCGAAATTAATGGCATAACCCTGACTTCCATTATATGTATTATTAGTTACAGAATATATATTGGTGAAGCTTGGAGGATTTAATCCAGCATAAATACTTCCATCAACAATTCTCTGATTTCCTTGCGTACCATAAGAAGCTCTAATTTTAAAAGCATCTACAAACTTTACATTTTCCATAAATGCTTCTTGATCTACATTCCATCGACCTCCTACTGACCAAAAATTCCCCCATTGTCTATCATAAGCAAACCTACTTGTACCATCTCTCCTGATCACTCCTTCAATTCCATATTTCTTATTAAAATCATAGCTAAATAATCCAAAATATGATATCATATTTAGTTTTAATTGAGATACTAAGTTTTGTGGAACATAAAAATCATTATTAGGGGTATCAGTAATATATCCAGATCCTGTTCCGGGAACAAAGGTTTTTGGATCTAATCCTCTTTGCCTCATATTGGCTATATCCAATTGTGAATAATTATACTCAAGATTTCCGACCAAAGAAAAAGTATGTTTACCTATAGTCTTGGAATAGTCTAATTGCCATAAATTGTTAAATAGAAACTCTCTTCTTCTGTTGACATCTTCAAAGCCTGAAAATTCCTGTGCACCCTTAAATAGAAATGCATTAAATGAAAGAGGATATTCTGCCTGAGTAAACTTAGTATCCAGATATTGTGCAGAGGTTCTCACCCTAGCTGTAAGGTCATCTGTTATTTTATATGACAAATTAGAAGCTATGTCTAATCTAACTTCTTCTGTAAGATTATCATAGTTTACCATTTTGTCCATCAGCATTAATGGTGTATACAATAATGTTCCGTCCTGTTTATATAAATCATATAATTGTTTACCATTCTCATATAAATTGGGCGAAATATAAGGAGCAGACATGTACGCTCCTAATACATAATTCCTATTAATCGCACCAGCACTCAGGATAGCTTCATTATTTTTAGAAAAACCTACGCCTGTAACTAAAGAGTATTTTAACCGGTCATTTGAACTTTTGCCATTAATATTATTTCGCACAGTAAATCTTTTCAGACCGGTAGTTTTAAGTATACCGTCTTGATTCAAATAACCGACAGAAGTATATGAATTAATATTTTTTCCTCCCGATTCTATTGATAAGTCATGACTTTGTGTAACTGCTGGTCTAAAGAAAATTTCCCTCCAATTAGTATCTATATTATAACTGGCAATTTGATCATTAGTCATATTAGCCCCTAAACCAACTCCGTAGGATTTCTGCATTGTTAACAAATCTCTGGAACTGGCATAATTATATTTAGGATCCTGTAACATAGAAACCCCAAACTGTGTACTATATCTAATACGCGTTTTCTCACCGTAATTTCCTTTTTTAGTCGTAATCATAATTACTCCATTAGCCCCTCTCGAACCGTATTCAGCAATAGCTGAGGCATCTTTTAAAACAGAAAATGTTTCTATATCATTAGGATTGATTGATCTAAAGTTATCGCTATTAGAAGGGAAACCATCAATAACGTACAATGGATCAGTATTGCCATTAAATGTCCCTACACCTCTTATAACAACTGTCGGTTTAGCTCCTGGCTGTCCAGTACTCGCTGTAATATTAACACCGGCTAACTGTCCCTGAATAATATTTAGAACATTGGAGTTAGGCCTGTTTTCAATTGTTTTACTATCAACAGTAGCAACTGAACTAACTGCTGTTTTTTTGGTAGTAGTTCTATAACCAATAACTACTACCTCGTCAATTTTTTTTTCAGAAGCGGTATCTTTTTTTGTCTTTTGCGCCATGACGCTCTGCCCGAGAAAAAACAGTACTCCAGCACTTAATACACGTAGTTTTATATTCATATCAACATTTTTTAAGCTATTTCTAGGACAAATATGTTAATATGAAAACAGAGATTCAAGCAATAAAACACCGGTATAAAGATAGAAAAGAGAAAAAAGTCCTGAAGTAATGGATGTAAAAACAAAACAAATAGTTAAAAAGAAAAAAAAGAAAAAATTATTAAAACACAATTCTATTTTGACAAAATTTTAATAACCCATAAATATTTTATTACACTACGTTGATTCTACGAAAACCATTAAAAAATCACATCAATAATTAGTTTTTAGTAAAAAAAATGAAGAATAAAAAAAAATATTCCGACACAAAAACCAATAAAACAGTGAAAATAAATAATAAAAATCACAAAAAAATAAAGCACCTCAACAATTGAGATGCTTTTTGCTATTTTCAAATAATTAAGACCACTGCTGATATGCATAGTATCTAGCTCCAATCCGAACGGGGTTATCGGCTTCAATGGAATAAAGACCAAACCCTCTATAATTTTCATTGACAGATTGCACAAGCTGTTTTCTATGAAGTTGTTCATAGGTTTCAAAATCTACTGCTGTTCTGGAGTTTAAATTTTCAAACAAATTCCATTTCTCTACAACTTTTTTCCAATTATCGGAAACCTTTCCGGCAAAAACTTTAGATTTTGATCCACTTCCATATCCTACAAACCCAATTTCTCTTCCTGCAAGATCTTCATTTTCGTTCCAAGAAGTCTGAAGCCCGGAAAGTAGAGCCATAAAAATAGAAGCAGTATACATATTTCCTATTTCAGAAGAAGCTCTTTGAGTCTTTTCTATTGTATCATTGATTAATTTCAGATAGTTTTCAGATTTTGCAACCGCTTTCTGCTCTTCCTGAGTTTCATATGGCAGTCCGTTTTCAAGGCTGTATATTTCAGTAAACACTCTTTTTCCATGGAAAGCATATGGAAGATGAAAAATGATATATTTCCAGTTTTCATAAGGTTTGTTCTGTCCAGTAACCTCTTTATAATGACAATAGGCTTCTCTAATCCTATCCTGATAACATTGGTTAGAATATTTTCCGTCAAAAACAGGCTCGTCTGTAAAGATTTCAATTTTGTCCGGATATGCTTCCGGAGCTTCTTTTAGATCTGTTTTTTTATATTGTCTTCTTGGTTTGAAAAAATCGAAAACACTTTCCGAAGCTACTCCCCAATTATTTTCAATTTCAAGGAGATCAGGTTTTGACGAGATCAGTAAAGCAACAGCACCACCTCCCTGAGTATATTCTCCTGAAGAAGCCAATTCGTATTTTGCATAATCACTGGCAATCACTACCGCTTTTTTATCTGGGTTTACCCTTACAAAATCCAGAGCGTTATGCAGCGCATCCACTCCTCCTACACAGGCAAAAGTCATATCCAGAACGTCACAGTTCTTAAAGCTTCTTTCACCAAATTCTCCCTCCAAAACCTTTTCTACCATCTGTACTGCATAAGAAGCTGTAGGTTTTGCTGCATCCACAGCACTTTCTGTTCCCAGATATACTCTTGCTATTTCTTTTGGACTGATATTATAATCTTTTATAAGTCTCAACAATGCTTCTGCTGCAAATGTAGCGGCGTCTTCATGAACATCCGAAAGCCCCATTTTATGTAACCCTAATCCTTTTTCCAGCTTGGCTGGTTCTATTCCTCTTTTTTCTGCTAAATCCTTAATCTCCAAATACAAAGAAGGCACATAGTAGCTTGCCGCTTCAATTCCAAAACTCATAATTTTCTAAATTTTAAACGAATTTATGAAAGATACTGCAAAAAACAGTGATAAAAAATAGTAATTTTTATCATATTATCAAAAATCAATTATAAAACCTATATCACTTACAAAATACAAACAGTTTATAGTACATGAAAGGAATTATCGGGAAGAAAATCGTAAAACCTAATGTAATGACTTTTTTTGACCCAAAGTTTTCTTTTTTGAGAAAGTTGATGGCAAAAGAATAAAGGACAGACTCAACTTCTTTGATTCGTCGAAGTTTATATATGAAATATTGTAAGGCATTTCATTCTTACTCGTAAAAAACCCGGCCAATTCGCCGGGTTTCTTTTATTTATAATTTTCAATGGCCTTATTCAGTACATCAATCTGTTTATTGATACTTGCAGCATTTTGAGGATTCTTTCTCAGCAGTTCCATTTTTTTACTTAGACCGTCTTTGAGGATCTGTTGCATCATCATTTTAGCCTGAGGATTGTTAGCCATTTCATTTTTTGCATATCCTGCTATTTTTGTAATGCTTTCAGTCGCTTTAAGGTTATCAGAACTCATGATCCAGTTGAAACCCTCTTCTGCGACCTTCCCCAATTCCGGATTCTGGAATTTGATAAACGGATAGAAAGCAGCCAGTGGTGTAATATTCGTCATCTGAGAAGTCACTTTATTCTTCACAATGATCGGAAGCATTTGTGCTCGCAATTCGTCTGAAGCACCGTCCAGATCAATTTTATCAGCGAGAGCACTTGCTTTTGAAGGGTCGATCGTAAGAATGGCACTTAAAGAATTAGCTTTTACAGCATTCGAAACGGCATTTACCCCTTTCTCAAAGATTGGAAGATATTTTTTGTCTTTCGTTTTTGCCAACGCCGCAATTGCAGAAGCCTGTACCAGGGTTTTCGGATCATTTGTTGCCAGTTTTTCTACTTCACTGCCTAATGCTTTCATCTGTTCAGCATTGGTAAGATCCATTATTCCCAAAGCCTTCATTTTTACTCTAAAGAAAGGGTCTTTTAATGCAGCTGCCAATAATTTTACTGCAGCGGGGCTTTTTCCGATCTGATCTTTTATTGCGGTTAAAGCAGTATATCTGCTTTTAAATTCTTTAGAGTTGGTAAACTGCAGCAGATTCTGCTCAGGAGTCTTTGCTTCTGTAATTTCAGCTAATAAAACTCCGTCCGCATTGATGTTCAACAAATCCGGTGTTTTTGAAACATCAAAACTGAATGTATTTTTAGCTTCTGCATTTACCCAAACATTATATCTTTTTGGTTTTCCATTATCGTATACATCAATAGCCAAAGGAAATTCGAAAGGCTGATCCTGAGTTTGATTGATGGTTACAGAAATCTGTTTTTTCACTGGTTCAAAGGTGGAAGTGTAATTGATTTTCGGGTTTCCGCTTCCAAAATACCATTGATTAAAGAACCAGTTCAGGTCTTTCCCTGAAACTTTTTCAAAAGATAACCTCAATTGGTGAGCTTCTGCATTTTGATATTCATTGGTTTTCAGGTAATCATTCATTCCTGCAAAGAAAGCATCATCACCAAGATAATTTCTCAGCATATTCAAAATTCCTCCTCCTTTTTGGTAGGTTACCAAGTCAAAAACATCTTCGCGGGAATCATAATTGAACCTTACCAGATTTTTCTTAAAATCACCGGGATTATGAATATACATATTAACATCAGTCATCAGATGATAGTCTGCCTGATCTTTTCCATACTTATGTTCATTCCAAAGGTATTCTGAATAGTTGGCGAAAGATTCGTTCACGGTAAGGTTACTCCAGCTTTCTGCCGTCACCAAGTCTCCGAACCAGTGATGAAATAGCTCATGAGCAATGGTATCTTCCCATTTATTTTCATCAATAAGCTGTCCCGGTTTTTGAAGAACATCGCTTCCGTGAAGTGTTGCTGTAGTATTCTCCATTGCACCACTCACATAATTCCGCCCTGAAATCTGTGCATATTTCACCCAAGGATAATCATAATTCATTTTTTTCGAGAAAAAATCAATCATTTCGGGAGTATTTCCGTAGATCTGCTTGGCATAAGGTTCGTATTCTTTTTCTACGTAATAGTCAACGGGAACATTCTTCCATTTATCTTTTACAATCGCATATTCTCCGACACCCATAAAGAAAAGGTAGGTGGAATGTCTTTTATCCATTACCCAATGGTCTGTTCTCAAACCGTTTGATTCCTTCTGGGATTCTTTTAAAACTCCGTTTGAAAGGGTAACGTATTTATCAGGAACAGTCATGTAGATTTCCTGGGTTGTTTTCTGATTGGGCTTATCAATGGTTGGGAACCATGCGGAAGAAGATTCTGTTTCTCCCTGTGTCCAGATCTGAGCAGGAAGATCGGGATCTGTTCCCTGTGCATTGATAAAATAAAGTCCTTTTGCATCATTAATTGCCATACTTCCCTCCTGCTTTACTTCGTTCGGACGAGAGGTGTATTTGATGTAAACTGTATAATCCTGGTTTTTCTGATATGTTTTATCGAGGGTAATTTTCAGGACATCGTTTTTATAATCATATTTTAGAGCTGATTTTTTCCCGTTATTATCAAGGGCCACTTCGTGAATCAGCATTCCTTTTGCATCAAGAGTCAGCTCGTTGGTAGGGTAAAAATAAGGTGAAGCAGTAAGCCATTCTTCTCCATTCATCTGTTCTTTCTGGTAATCAAAATTTACTTTCAGCTTGGTATGCTTCAGTTCCGTTACTTTGGTATGAGTAGCTCTGTATACTTTGTCTCTTCCAGAAGTTTCGGTTTGCGCTGTGACTTTTGCGGAAAAGAAGATTCCCAGTACAGCAATTGATAAAATGGCCTTTTTCATCTGTCTACTTTATTATTTTTTAGAATTATTTCTTTATTATTATATCAAAAATATCATTTACAAGAGTTTCATAATCTCCTTTTTTAAGCTGTTCCTTTGTTTTTGCAAAGGCTTTCTTAAGCTCGCTCTCGGGATTTTCATCATCTACAATTTCTGCAGAAGCGACTCCTTTCAACTGAAGGATTACATTTTTCAAGACTTCAACGTCTGCGTTGTTTTCGATATTTATTTTTAAATATTTCATGATGTATTCTGTGATAAGGATTTGATTTTTTATGACTGTATTCTCCATTCGTATTCAGGATTAATAGAATAACAGTTCTTCTTTCAAATGTAAAACTTATTTCAGAAACAATTGCTAAAAGAAAGGATGTTTCAGGTTTTTGTATTACATTCCTTCGTATAAAAGATTATTTTGAGCGGTTTATTTTACCTTTTTTATATCGAAATAGTACGGTACAGTCTTTTTGTATTTCCACATTATACACGTGAATCTTTTCGGAATTGGTCCCATTTATTGTATACAACATAGGACTTTCCCAACTTTTGTAGAAAAATACTTCATGTGAAAAAGTGAGTTGCCGGATTTTAATTGAGTATAGTCGTTGAAAACTGAATGCCTCTTCCTATCAGAGAACTCTAATACAGCAAAGTCATAAGGCCCGCCAATTCTTTTGACAAAATCTTAGTACCTACCTAATATTTCGCCATCAATGAAAGTAGCAAAAAGAACATTTCCCAAAAGGAAACGGAGTCATTATTCCTTGAAAGGAAAGTTAATGTCCCGGTTACAATACCCGATAAGGATCTGGCAGCCATTATTTGAGAATCGAGAAAAGAACAGATATAACTGAAATAGGAATCGGGAACGGATTCTAATACATAAAACCCGGCCAAATCATCTGTAAGCACCATTCTATCCTGAAAAAATATTAATTAAAAAAGGAAAGAAGTCTAATATAACAAAATATTAAATGGCTACCGGAGCTTTAATACCTGGATGCGGATCGTAGTTTTCCAATGTAAAATCTTCAAAGTTAAAATCAAAAATATCTTTGATCTCAGGATTCAGTTTCATAGTTGGAAGGGGTCTTGGATCCCTTGAAAGCTGTCTGTTTACCTGTTCAAAATGGTTGTTGTAGATATGAACGTCTCCAAAACTATGAACATAATCTCCTACTTCAAGATTACAAACCTGTGCTACCATCATCAACAATAAGGCATAGCTGGCAATATTAAATGGTACCCCAAGGAAAACATCAGCACTTCTCTGATATAATTGAAGAGAAAGTTTACCATCTGCTACGTAGAACTGGAATAATGCATGACAAGGTGCAAGTGCCATATTGGGAATTTCGGCAACGTTCCATGCAGATACAATTAATCTTCTGGAGTCCGGGTTCTTTTTAATTTGGTCAATCACTTCAGTAATCTGATCTACTATCTTACCGTCAGCGCCCTGCCAGCTTCTCCACTGCGCTCCATACACAGGTCCCAGGTCTCCATTTTCGTTTGCCCATTCATCCCAGATACTTACTCCGTTATCCTTTAGATATTTGATATTGGTTTCTCCTTTCAAAAACCACAGCAATTCATAAATAATGGATTTTAAATGTACTTTTTTAGTGGTTACCAAAGGAAAACCTTTTGACAGGTCATATCTCAGCTGATATCCGAAAACACTTCTGGTTCCGGTACCGGTTCTGTCGGTTTTATCTGTTCCGTTGTCTAGGATATGTTGTAAAAGGTTCAGGTAATTTTGCATTTTGAAAGGAATTTTATGCCCCAAATTTAGTAAAAAGCATTAAAAAAAGCACCCACTTTCATGAATGCTTTTTATAAGTGCTATATCATTTTTCTATTAACCGGCTGGATACCTGCTGTATAGATTTAATAATAATTTTACCAGATTGTTTCTATATTTTGCTGAATGGTATTGATCGTAAAAGATTCCCCTGCTTTTTTCCCATACATCATTTTTACCAAAGGAGATTCTGCGGAAACGGTCATGATTTTCTGGTTTTCCAATACAATTTCACCCAATGACGCAGAAACATAAAACATTCCTTTATTAGTTTTCACCAATGCTCCGTTTTGAACTTTTTCAGACGGCTCTGCTGTTATTTTCTGCAAAACAGATTGTTGGCTCAAGGTCTCATTAAGCTGCCTCTGAAGATTGTTGATCTCCTGCTGAAGCATCTCTCTTCCGGTTTCATATTTATCTCCCATTGAGCTTTTGGTATCGTTATTGGAAGCTCTTGTTTCTGCAATCAGATTTTCAAAATACTGGATCTTCTCTGTAATTTTTGTATTGATTGTATGTAATATCTCCTGTTTGTTCATTGTCATGATCGTTGTTTTATAATAAATGGCAAAAACCACCCCGTCAAAATCTATGATTTTTACCCCCCTCCAACGGAGGGGAATTAAGTACCTTTAAAGAATAGTTATTAAGGCTTTACAGTTTCTGTCAGAATTTCAAAAGCTTTACTGCTTATTTTTCAAATACAGCATAATCTGAAACTTTGAAACTGAAATCTTTTCCATTATTGAAATCTCTTCTGGTTTTATCAAAAATATTTTTGAATGTACCCGATAGATGTTCATCTTCAATCGAAAAGTTGACAGATTCTTTTGACATATTCAGTACAACAAGTACTTCATCTTTTCCGTTTTTCCTTACGTACGCCAGAATTTTATCATTAGCCGTTGTATTGAGCAGATAAGTCGTTACATTGGAATCTCCGCCTCTTAAAGCCGGATTAGAAGATTTTAATTCTAATAATGTTTTATAAAAATCGGCAACCTGATACGTGTTGGTCCATTTGATGGCATCTTTTTCGAAAAATTCAAGTCTTTTCATATTGGGAAGCTCCTGCCCTGAGTACAATAATGGAACTCCATTCCACGTTGCAGAGAATACTGCCATAGGTTTTGTAATGACTCCATATTTTTCGTACTCTGTTCCGTTCCATGAGTTTTCGTCATGATTTGCCGTAAACCACGCTCTCATAGAAGCGTCTCCGATGTTGGAATATTGTACTAGCAAATCTTTAAGCTCCTGAAGAGGTTCATTTTTCTTATAATAATCCGCGGATTTATGCATCCACTTCCAGGAATAGCTGGCATCAAAAACTTTTCCATATTCAGGACTTTCCAGCTCGTCAAATTCTCCCAGCCAGAAAAGGGGCTTTACTCTTTCCACTTCCGGACGGGCCTGTTCCCAGAAATCTACTTCTACCCATGAAGCCAGATCGCATCTGAAACCATCGATATCTGTTTCCTGTACCCAGAACTTCATTGCATCGATCATAGCATGACGCATTTCCTGATTTTTATAATCCAGTTCGATGATATCATCCATACCTGAAGCGATATGAAATTGTCCATCCGGATCCTTTAGGTAAAATTCAGGATGTGTTTTGGTCCAGACATGATCCCATCCGGTATGGTTGGCAACCCAGTCGATAATAACTTTAAAACCTAATCGGTGTGCTTCATTCACCATATCTTTAAAATCCTGCAGGGTTCCAAACTCCGGATTGACAGAGGTATAATCTGCGGCTGCATAAGGACTTCCTAAGCTGCCTTTTTTCTTCAGTTGAGCGATGGGGGTAATGGGCATAAACCAAAGGGTTTTAACTCCCATAGATTTCAGTCGGGGCATTTCTTTGGCAAAAGCCTTGAAGGTTCCTTCCTGAGTATATTGTCTGATATTTACTTCATAGATATTGGTGGTGTGTTTCCATTCTTTTGGCAATACTGTCATCTTCTTTGTATTTTTTTGAGTGGTACAGGAAACAATTCCCAGACCAATTGCTGTTAATAAAATTAATTTTTTCATTAATCTATTTTTAACAAAAGTAAGGATTGTTTTCTGGGTGAAAAGGGGAAACTATAAAAAGATAAACCTATAGATGGGTTATTTACTGAAAAGACAAAAAAAGCCCCGGATTAAAATCCGGGGCCGTATATTTTACTGATTATCTTTCATCATCATTGTCATCCTCATCATCAAAGACATCATCGTTGTAGTCTTCTTCTTCCTCATCATCGAAATTGTCATCATCCTCGTCTGAGAAGTTTCCTCCAGCTCCGAAATCATCATCGAATCCAAATTCATCGTCTGCCAAAGGCATTGCTGATTTCTTTTTGCTTCCTCCTGCACTTCCGTTCTTGCTTGGAGCCTTCAAGGGAACATTTCCAAATCGGTATACTGTAATTGGGTAATTTACTCCTTTAGTCTCTTCGATTACTTCTATAAGCTCACAGAAGAATTCCCAAAGATCTAAAAGCCCGTACTGGAACTGTGCTTTGTCTCCTACACTTTCAAAAGCCTCATCAATGTAAACGTCTGACATAATCTCACCGTCACCATCATCGCTCATATCTTCCAACGGAACACTTTTTACTATCGTTCCGTCATCTTCTAACAGATTAAAAGTAGAAAGCTCATCTCCCTGCAGACTGAATGCACTTTTAATTCCTAAATGTAAGTTCCATAATGTTTGTTTTCCCTTAACTTCAATATCACGGAAAATATCCTCTTTCGCATCTAATATTACGCGGATTTTGTAAACCATATCAGTTTCTTAAATTACTTTTTTGCCTTTATAATTATGATAAATCTCTGGTGCAAATATATAATAAATGACAGGTGACAAAAAAATATTTCAGGATTTTTTAAAATATTTTTTTTTCTTACATTTTGCCGAAGTTATTTACTTTTTTCAAGCATAAAACTGAATTTTGTTCCTTCAAGATAAACACTCTCTACTGTAATGTTTTCGTTGTGAGCTTCAAGGATGTGTTTAACGATCGCTAAACCTAATCCGGAACCGCCTTCTCTTCTGCTTCGGCTGGTTTCTACTCTGTAGAACCTTTCAAAGATTCTTGGAAGAATTTCAGATTTGATCCCCATACCATTATCGATTACCTCTATCAAAACTTTATTTTTCAGAATGCTGGTTTTTACAATAACTTTAGCTTCCTGTCTGTTAGCGTAATGAATCGCATTGGAAATCAAATTAATAAAAACCTGAGAAATTTTCTGTTTATCAGCTTCTACAAAAATCTGCGGATGAAGGGTCTGAATCTGTAATGTTGTATTTCTTTTTTCTGCCTCAAGGTCGAGAAGGTCAAAGATTTCCTTTATCAGAAGATTGACATCAAATTTTGAAACGGTAAGGTTAATTTCTCCTGCTTCCAGCCTGTTGATCATATCAAGATCTTTCACAATAGCAATAAGCCTTTCCACCGATATATCAATTCTTTCGAGATATTTGTCTCTGATGGTAAGGTTGTCTACTCCGCCGTCTCTCAGGGTCTCTACATAACCCTGAATAGAAAAAAGAGGGGTTTTCAGTTCATGGGAAACGTTTCCGATATATTCTTTACGGTAGCTTTCCATTTCCTTCATCATATCAATTTCCGTTGCTCTCTGCTGGTTGAGGTCCGAGAATCTTTCCCCCAATTCTTTAATGGTGATATTTTCATCATTATCCTGAACCATTTCCTGAGGAAGAATACCGGAAAGTCCTCTTACCTGCTTCTTTCCGTAATAGTTGAAAAGAAGTTCGAGAACCACATAATTGATAATAAATATGAGTATTACACAGATCAGAAGACCGGTCTTAAATAAAGGGGTCTCCTGATAGATATCTTTTAGTGAATCAAAAATGATGACTAAAAAAAGCATCACCAATGTCAGCAGACAAGAGGCAACAAGGGTAAGTCTGTAAAATTTCAATTTTACAAAATTTTAAGGATTGAACGTAAAGTTAGAACTTTTTTATGATTAAACGATCAGTTTATAACCAATACCTTTTAAAGTCTGAATGGTATTGATTCCTAATTTTTCTCTTAATCTTCTGATGTGAACATCAATAGTTCTTTCCCCTACAATCACATCATTCCCCCAAACTTTCTCCAGAATTTCTTCTCTTTTGAAAACTTTTTCAGTATTGGAAGCCAACAGATAAAGTAAATCAAATTCTTTTTTAGGTAAAAGAAATTGCTGCCCGCTTTTGGAAACTCTGAAATTATCTTTATCGATAACAAGATCACCAATTTCGATCAGTTTGGCGTTATCAGAAACCTGAGAGGTTAGCTGTAATAAGGCATTTACTTTAGAAATAAGGATTTTCGGTTTGATCAGCTTTACCACGTAGTCATTAGCACCCGCCTGGAAGCCCGCCAATTGAGAAAACTCTTCGCTTCTTGCGGAAAGAAAAACGATAAGTGTTTTTTGAAGTTCTTTCACTTTACGAAGTTCCTGACAGGTTTCGATGCCATCTTTTTCAGGCATCATTACATCTAGCAGGATAAGATCAGGGATAATTTCCTTTGCTTTTTCTATACCTTCGTTACCATTAGTGGCTGTATAGATATCATATCCTTCTTTTTCTAAATTGTAAGACAGAATCTCTAAAATGTCCAGTTCATCGTCTATTAAAAGAATTTTTTTGCTCATCTTCTAGTTTAAGAATTCCCACAAAAATAGCTATTTTCATTGGTCTTCGTTATTATACTATGTTAACTAATTATTAAAAAACAAATTGTCAATTTTAAATTGAAAAATCAACAAAAAAAGCACTCAATAAATAAATATAAAACAAATATACTAAATATTTTCTAAAATAAAAACAAAAAATACATAGATAAAAAATGAATCCCACGCCCTTTTAATAGACCTTATCTATTAACACAAACTTCACAATTAATTAAAATTCTCCTAAAGTTTTCTTAAAATCTTAGCCTTTATTTTGCCCTTGAAAAAGAAGTAAAAGAAGTAATAATGAAAAAACAACTCCACAAGAGCATTGTGCTACTTGCCTTGTTTTCTGCTGGCTATGCGTTTGCACAAAGTCAGATTCTGGAAGGTAGGGTATTGGATGAAAAAGACAATACTCCTATACAAGGTGTAAAAGTAAAAGTAAATGATCAGGAAGTAACTACTGACATTTCCGGATACTACTCTATCAACTTATCACCCGGCACCAATTACATTATAACAGTAAGTTCTAATGGGTACAACAAAAAAGAGATCAGTGAAGTTATTGTAAAAAATGACAGTAATACTCATCTTGATATTGTGTTGGACAAGCCAACTACCAAAGAAAAAGAAATTGAGGGAGTTGTCATCAGATCAAACGCCAGAAAAGAAACCATCGCTTCTACTATCGGATTGCAAAAGAATGCCGGCGTAGTTTCTCAGGTTATCGGGGTTGAAGCTATTAAAAGAAGCCCGGACAGAAATACCGGAGAAGTTCTGAAAAGAGTTTCAGGGGTGAGTCTATTCGACGGAAAATACATTGTCGTAAGAGGTTTATCTGACCGTTATAACCAGGCAATGTTAAATGGTATTCAGCTTTCCAGTACGGAACCAGACCGTAAAACATTCTCTTTTGACCTTTTTCCAGCGAACGTTATTGAAACACTGGTGATCAACAAGACCTTTATTCCTGAATATACAGGTGAATGGGGAGGCGGATTGATCCAGGTAAATACAAAAGATATTCCCAATAAAGATTTCCTGAATGTACAGGTAGGTGTTGGAGGTAACACCGCCACTATGGGGCAGGAATTTTATATGCAGAAAGGCGGAAAATGGGACTTCTTAGGGATAGATGACGGTACAAGAAAAATTCCTACTAATATGCCTGCCAAAAATGCATTCAGTATTTTAACAGAAGCGCAGAAAACTGAAATTGGTAAAGGATATACTAAGAATTTTGGATACAACACAGTAGGATACCCTGAAAATATCAGTTTTCAATTGGACGGAGGTTTCAATACAAAGCTTTTCGGAAAGGATCTAGGGGTAATCGCAGTAGTGAATTACAGCAATAATAAGAGAAGAACAGAGTCTACCAACCGTTTCTTTACCATCAACAATCAACTTGCAGACACCAACTTTGATTATTTTACTGAAAAGTACAGTAATGACGTGATCCTGGGAGGGATGTTGAACCTTTCTTTAAAGTTTAACAACAATAATAAAATTTCCCTAAAGAACATCATCACCAGCAATACGGTGAACCATATGTCTTTCAGAACCGGAAAAGATTTCGAATTTGATCCGATCAATGGAACCAACATCATGGCAAGGGAAATAGGTTTTAAACAAACTACTTTCTATAACTCTACCATCAATGGTACTCATAAAATAGATGCTCTGGGTGGCTTTACGGTGAACTGGTACGGAAGTTTCGGGATCCTGGATCAGTATATTCCATTGCTACAGCGTCTGCAGTATAACCAATATACAAACATAGACGGAAGCCCTTATCTGGCATTGATCTCTAACGGTCTTTCCCAGAAATCCGGGAGTGTTTTCTACTCTACTCTGAGCGACTATTTATATAATGCCGGTGGGGATATTTCTAAAACATTCACAATGTTTGGGCAGAAACAAACCATCAAAGGTGGGTATTTGTTCCAGGTAAAAGACAGAATTTACAACTCAAGACCTTTCTCTGTAAGGCTTGAAAATTATAATCAGGGATTACTTTCTCAACCATTTGAGACTATTTTTAATCCAAACAACTTCGGGAACGACGGAAGATTTACGTTTGATGAAATCGCCGGAGATCAGTACCGATATATCGCCAACACGATCCTTAATGCAGGATATTTACAGTTTGACAACAACTTTACACCATGGTTAAGAGCTATTTGGGGATTAAGAGTTGAGAATTTCGACCAGTTAGTGGGAAGCACAAAAAGAAGTGACGACCGTTTTGTAAATACACGGGTAACCGACTTCTTACCAGCAGTAAACTTAACATTCAAGATAAATCCTAAAATGAACATCCGTCTTGCAGGTTCTCAAACTGTGGTAAGACCGGAATTCAGAGAGGTTTCTCCTTTGGCATATTATGATTTCGATCTGGGAGCTACTGTGATTGGTAACAAATCTATTGAAAGAACGAAAATTACAAATGCTGACCTTCGTTGGGAATTCTATCCAAGAAACGGAGAGATCGTTTCCGTGGCAGGTTTCTATAAAAACTTCAAAAAGCCGATCGAGCTGTACTTTAACCAATCAGGGGTAGGTACAAGTAACACGTTCAACTATCTTAACGTAGATAAAGCCGATGCTTATGGAGTGGAGCTTGAATTCAGAAAAAAACTTGACTTCGCAAGCGCTCTTAAAAACTTCACTTTAGGTGGAAACTTCGCATTGATCAAGAACAGAGTAACAGATGAGGCTACGAAGATCGACAGACCCATGCAGGGACAGTCTCCGTACACCATCAACTTAAGCCTTCAGTATGATGCAGAGAAAAGCGGATGGAGCTCTACTGTACTTTTCAACATGATCGGGAGAAGAATACTTTATGTAGGAAACGATCAGGTTCCACCAATCTGGGAAGCACCAAGACCTTTACTAGACTTCCAGGTAGCTAAGAAAATCTGGAAAAACAAAGGAGAAATCAAGCTTAATGTTTCAGATATCCTGAACCGTCGTGCTAAGTTCTACCATGACCTGAACGACAATGGCAAATATGACGGCAAAGATGCTCTTGCTATTGAAAGACTTACGGGAACCAATATCAGCTTAACACTGGGATACAGTTTTTAATTCAATCAACAAATAATCTAATAAAAATAATTTAATTCTTTATAACATGAAAAAGTTCGTTTTATATTCTTTAATGCTTGGCGCTATAGTATCAACTACCGCTTGTAGAAATATAGAAGAAGATGGACCTACCATCATTCAAAATGGAGGTAACGGAAACGGAGAAACTGAAAATCTTATTCTTTCAGGAAAAATCACATCAAATCTTACCCTTAAAGCTAATAAAATTTATAAACTAAGAGGATTAGTATATGTAACAAATGGAGCTACTTTAACCATCGAGCCTGGTACAAAAATCGTAGGTGAGGCAGATAAAAACGGTGCTCTTATCATTACAAAAGGAAGTAAAATAATGGCGGAAGGAACTGCTGCGAACCCTATCATCTTCACATCTGAAAAACCAAGCCCTAAAAGAGGTGACTGGGCAGGTGTTGTGATCTTAGGAAATGCCCCTACCAACGCATCTTTCGGTGGTGTAAATGGTGTTGGAGAAATTGAAGGAGGAATCAACAACTCTGAAGGTCTTGGACTTTACGGAGGAACGAATGCTGCTGATAACAGTGGTATCTTAAAATATGTAAGAATTGAATATGCTGGATATGCTTTCTTACCGGATAAAGAGATCAACGGACTTACATTCGGAGGAGTTGGTAACGGTACTACAGTAGATTATGTAGAGGTTGCTTACGCTAACGATGACAGTTTTGAGTGGTTCGGAGGTACCGTAAACTGTTCTCACCTTATTTCTTACAAAGGTCTTGATGATGATTTCGATACTGATAACGGTTTCTCAGGAAATATACAGTTCGGTATTGCGGTAAGAGATCCTCAGGTAGCTGACGTTTCAGGTTCTAACGCATTTGAGTCTGATAACGATGCAAACGGTTCTTCTTTATTACCTCAAACATCTGCTACATTCTCGAACATGACGATCATCGGGCCAATCAACTCTGCGGCTCCTGGATCTATCAACTCATTATTCCAGAATGCATTACAGATCAGAAGAAACTCTACTATATCTGTATTTAACTCAGCGTTCACAGGATTCCCTGTAGGTTTATTCATTGATGCTACTAAAGGTACACCAACAGATAACAATATTGTAGGAAACAGATTATTCTTTGAAAACAATATTTTAGCAGGAAACACGACTCCTTTAAAATTCGGACCGTCTACTTCTACGCCAACAACTTATACAATCAACGACCTTACAAGCTGGTATAATGCTAAAGGAAACACGATCCTTGCTTCTACCGCTGACTTAAAACTTGCCGGTGCATGGGCTCCTGCAGGAACAACACCAAACTTTACGCCTTCTGCCGGATCTCCATTATTAACAGGCGGAGTCTTCACCAATGCTAAACTGAGCACTTGGTTCAAGAAAGTAACGTACAGAGGTGCTGTTGCAGATGCTAATGACACTTGGTATGCTGGATGGACCAACTTTAACCTGTAATATTTTACATCAATATAGTAGTTAGATTTCATTTCAAATCAAAAGCCTTCGGAACTCTTTCCGAAGGCTTTTTGTATATAATCACCTCAAACAGGAATTTTCAATATGAATAAGTGTTTACATTGAATAAGCGTACACCATAAATTCCATCACAATCCGACTCCCTATTCAACATCCAACTAAGGATGAATTCAACATTTCTTATACTCATATGTACAATTAATCTCTACGAATCACTAAAGCAAATTGAATTTCTAAATCTTAATTACAAAAAAAACAGCCACCGAAAACACGATGACTGCTTCACAAAAAACAAGGGTATAAAAATAGGGGGCTATATACAATTTTACATTACTGTCATTCTGACGAAGGAAGAATCTCATAATATAGCTTAGATTCTTCATTTCACTTCGTTACATTCAGAATGACAGAGTCATCATAATAAGATAACCGCATTAGTGCAAAATTGTGTGTAATTACCTAAAAATATATACGTTTCAATTAATTTCTCAGGAACAAATTCCCGTTATGCATCAAACCTTTTATCTCAGAAATTCTGGAAACAGCTTCTGCCGAACATGAAGCATCTGCAAGGACTACTGCTGCTTCATCACCAGCTTTAGGCCATTGCTGATTCCCTTTCTCATCTAAAGGAAGCGTACTCTGAGTCGCAAACTGTAACGCTCTGGACAATGCCAATTCTGTTGCATACCCATACAGTTCGGCAATCAGATTAGCTTTCTGAAGCATACTTCCGGATCCGAAAGTACTCCAATAATCCTGTACATTATCATTTCCTATCAATACATTTACGCCATATTTTTTCAAAGTTGGAATAGGCATTATGGTTTTATTGAAAGGTACGGAAGAAGCAATCCCAACCTTTCCTGCGGCCAGTCTTTCTGCAATCTGTTCTGTTTCTTTAGGAGAAAGATGAGCCAAGGCAAAAGCATGGCTTACAAATGTTTTTCCCTGAAGTGCAGGATTTTCAATTGCTTTATCTATCAGATAGTTGATGGTCTTTATTCCGGACTCTCCTACTTCATGAAGGTGAATATCTATTCCTTTCTGATGATCCAGTGCAAGCTGTACAGTAAAATCCATGACTTTCTCAATACTCCCATCAATACTTAAAGGATCCAATCCGCCAATAAAGCTTACACTTTTAAGCTGAGCGGCTTCTTTCATTAAAGGAACCGTTTCTGTATAATAAACTCCATGCTGTGGAAAGGCAACCAGTTCTGCTTTAAAAGAATCTTTTTTATTTTCAAGAGCCTGTTCAAGATGTTCAAGAGATTTCAAGCCTGAAGTCGGGTCTATATTGAAATGGGTTCGGGCAAAATGAGTCCCGTAATGTTGCTGTAAACTGATAAGCTGCTCTGCTCTTTCTACGGATGTTTCCAACAGTTTGGGAATGATTTCCTGTTCATAGGCAATCATATCTTTTACGGTTCTTCTCTTCGGAGAAAGTGCCTGCCACGGAAGTCCGTATAATGTTTTATCCAAATGAATGTGCATATCCCGAAATGCAGGAAGCATCAGATATCCTTTGGCATCTATTGCATGGGAAGAAGGATCGTTGGTTTTTATCTTTTTAATTTTTCCATCTTCAATTTCGATACTGAAAAGGTCTGTTTTTGTACCAATAACCTCTTCATTTTCGTATTCAAAACCTGTTTCCAGGCGGACATTTTTTAAGGTATATTTTCCTTTTGCAGCTGATTGATAAGGGAATTGCATGATTTAATATTTTAACCCTACAAAATTACATCAGCTTCATCCGAAAACCGGTGTATTAATTATGTCTTATTTTGTATAAATTATTCCTTGAACTGGGAAGGAGTCATCCCTGTCTGTGCTTTAAAGAATTTTGAAAAACTCGCATGGTCATAGAAACCGAGGTCGTATACAATATCTTTCACCGACATTTCAGACACTTTTAAAAGGCGCTTTGCTTCCAGTAAAATACGATCCTGAATAAGAGATGAAGCAGAAGCATTAAGATTTTTTTTACAGACAATATTCAGATAATTGGCAGAAATATTAAGCTTATCCGCATAAAAGGAAACAGATCGTTCTGTTTTGAAATGATGATCAATAAGGGACAGGAATTTTGAAATGATAGGGTTTGAATTGTAGACTTCAAAATCTTTAAAAGCTCCTTCCACCGTTTTACTGACCAATAAACCTATGAGCTCACTACGTTTCTGAATAAGATCCCAAAACACATTTTCTCCATTCAGTTCTTTCTGAATAGCCTGAAATTCATACAGAAACACCTCAAAATCATCTTTAGAAAGGTTAATAACAGGATGATTCTGATAATAAGAAGCGGAAAATCTTAATGAAGGTAAAAAACTTTCAAACCAATCTCTGCTGATCATCAACTGATATCCCACAGTGTCCTTTTCAATGACCCACTGATGAACCTGATCCGGAAAAACAAGATGAATCTGGAAGTCTTTCACCTGATATTCTGTAAAATCTATGGTATGTGAGCCTACTCCATGCTCAAAAAGATTGATGATAAAAAAGTCATGCTTATGAGGGGCATCAATAGAGCGTGCTCCATGAAGTTCATTGAACAACAAATGACAGCCTTTCAGCTGATTTTCATTAAACTCATGAATTCCTAAAACCGGAAAATGTTCTGTATGATAGCTCACGCAACCTGTATTTCTTCTAAAATTAATAAAATTTATGAGAAAAAATAAAATAACCACAAAAGAAATTACGATTCCCTTTGTGGCTAAAAAACACTCACTAAATTATATTCTGTTTTGAAAAATCAAAGAATTTATCGTTTAAAATATCCGAATTTCAAAGAAATAGGAAAGCTTTCACCGTTATGAATCTTCAGTTAAAAAACAACATTTCCCTGATGCACCAGTGACTTCACTTCAGAAATCCTTGATACTGCCTCTGCTGAACAGCTTGCATCGATCAGAACAAAATCTGCCTGATCACCGGCCTTAGGCCACTGTTGAGTTCCTTTATCATCTAACGGAAGTATATTTCCTGTGGCCAATTTCAAACTTCTTGACAGCATCAACTCAGTTGAATACCCATATAACTGCGACATCAGATTGGCTTTCTGAAGTACACTTCCTGTTCCAAATGTATTCCAGTGATCTACAATGCTGTCGTTACCGGTTAAAACCGTTACATGATGTTTGTATAATGTTGGAATTGGCATAATCATTCTTCCAAAAGGAATGGTAGAAACGATTCCGATCTGTGCTTCTCCCAGTTTTTCTGCAATTTCTTCCTGCTTTGTGGCTTCCAGTTTGGCCAATATAAAACAGTGGCTCAGATAAGTTTTTCCTTTTAATGAAGGATTTTCATTCACCTTTTTAATAAGATATTCTACTGTTTTTAATCCGGAATCGGCAGTTTCATGTAAATGAATATCGATGCCCTTTTTGTTGTCTAAAGCCAGCTGAACAGTAAAATCCACTACCTTTTCTATATCACCATCTATATTGAATGGGTCTACTCCACCAATGAAATCGATATCCATGGCGGCAGCTTCTTTAAGATAAGGTACAGAATCTGTATAAAATACTCCATGTTGCGGAAATGCTACCAATTCTGATCCAAATCCTTTCTTTTTGTTATCTAAAGCTTTCTGAAGATTTTTTAAAGACTGCAGTTTTGAAGTTGGTTCAATATTCACATGACTTCTTGCAAAAGAAGTTCCTTTTGATTGTAATAATTCAATCATTTTTTCAGCTTTGAATGTTGAGTTTTTCAACATTTCAGGGAGAATCTTCTTCTCAAGCTCAATCATTCCTTTTACGCCTCCGGTTCTTTTTCTCACGGCCTGCCAATGATCTCCATAAAAAGTTTTATCCAGATGAATATGCATATCTTTAAATGCAGGCAACATCAAAAGGCCTTTGGCATCTATTGCTTTAGAATGCGGCTGATTAGGAGCAATCTTAGTAATCTTTCCTTTTTCAATTTCTATATAGAACAGATCGGTTTTGGTAGAAGCAACTTCACCTTCTTCGTAGGTAAAACCTGTTTCAAGACGAACGTTTTTAAGACTTATTTTCCCTTTTGCCAGACTATTATTCTGTTCAAAAAGCGGTGATGCTGTCATGATACTGGGTATTAAAGTAAATCCCGCCATTGCCAATGCTGAATTTCTAATAAAATCCTTACGGGATATGGTATTGTCTGAAGTCTTCATTTCCAATCTATTTATGACAAAATTAAAAAGAAGTACTCTGAACGAGGTGTATGGTTTATTACAAAATCTGTATGATTTATGCTTTGTAGCGGTTACTTGCTAAAATACCTGGTTTATATTTTCAAATTACAATAAAAAGGCATCCATGGCAATTGTCATTCCGTAGCAATCCAGATTATGTTGTTTTACTTTGTTGAGAATCCTTCGGAGTGACAAACATTATGGATATTTTATCAAGCTCTTTATCCATTACGAAGAAACATGAACTTCTTTTGCATAGAAAAACCGGATTTTTAAATCCGGTTTCACTTATTTTTACTCGTTAGAATATTCAAATTTTCTTACTGCTTCCAGTGTCATATCAATTTCCTGATCCTTTATAGCATCACTGATGAAATAAGTTTCATATCCACTTGGTGGAAGGTAAACACCCTTTCCAAGCATTTGATGGAAGAAATTATTGAACAATGCATGATTAGCTTCCTGTGCTTCATCAAAATTAGACACGCTTTTGATATGGAAAAATACGGACATCATTGAACCTTTTCTGTTGATTCTATGGGCGATTCCTTTTTCATTTAAAATTTTTCCAATTTCAAAATCTAAGGTTTCTGTTGTCTTATTTAACCTGTTGAAAAATTCAGGATCGTTTTTAATCAGTTGAAGTGTTTTTAATCCAGCTCTCATAGCCAAAGGGTTACCACTTAATGTACCTGCCTGATATACACCTCCTTTTGGAGCCAGATGATCCATAATTTCATTTCTTCCCGCAAAAGCACCTACCGGAAGTCCTCCTCCGATTACTTTTCCGTAAGTAACCAAATCTGCTTTCACATTGAAAAGTTCCTGCGCTCCTCCAAATTCTAATCTGAAACCTGTCATTACTTCATCAAAGATTAATAAAGCTCCGTTTTCGTCACAGATTTTTCTTAAGTTCTGTAAGAAGTCATTTTCAGGTAAAACGCATCCCATATTTCCTGCAACAGGTTCTATGATGACGGCAGCAATTTCTCCCGGATTATGACGGAATAAGTCTTGGACCTGCTCAAAATCATTATAACGAGCCAATAACGTATCTTTTGCTGTTCCTGCTGTTACTCCCGGAGAGTTTGGATTTCCGAAAGTAGCGGCACCGCTACCTGCTTTGATCAGGAAAGAATCCGAATGCCCATGATAACATCCTTCAAATTTCACAATTTTATCTCTTCCCGTGTAGCCTCTTGCCAGTCTGATAGCACTCATACAAGCTTCTGTTCCTGAAGAAACCATTCTGATCTGATCAATATTCGGAACATTTTCAATAATAAATTTGGCAATTTCAGTTTCCAGTTCTGTAGGTGCTCCGAAAGAGAATCCTTTTTCTGCCTGGATTTTAAGTTCTTCCAATACTTCAGGATGAGTGTGTCCCAAAATTGCCGGTCCCCAAGAATTGATATAATCAATGTAGGTATTATCATCGGCATCAGTAAGGTAAGCACCTTTTGCCGATTTCATGAAAACAGGCACTCCTCCTACGGATTTGAATGCTCTTACCGGTGAGTTTACTCCTCCCGGAATGTATTTGTAGGCTTCATCAAATAAAGCCGAACTTCTTTGATACTTCATATATAATATAAAAATTGAGAGGTAGGCAGATTATGTATAATAACCTATTCTCAACAAAATTAGTTTCGAGGTTTTCTATCTATTAAATAAATTAGCTGCCCTGCAGATGGCTGTTGTCCTTCATCCATTCTGTTTTTAGCATATAATTTATGTAGTTTAATTCCGAATTTCTGAGCAATATCGTGCATATCTTCTCCAGATTCGGCTTTATAAGTAGCTGTATTTCCTGTAGAGTTTTTAGATTCAAGGAAGACGATATCGTTTTTCTTCAACGTTTCATTGTCCAGCTCGTTCCATTTCATCAGTCGGCTTTCGCTAACTTTAAATTTGTTGGCTATGAATTTTATATCGGTATCTTCAGGAATTACAACATATTTCAGACCGTCATTAGGGTGGCTTTTAATCAGGATCGAGTTAAGAATTTCCGCTTTCGTTTTGATTCTTTCCACTCTTTTCTGCTGCTGAGCATAAGAGGTCTGCTTGTAAGGAACCTCTACAGTCACCGGTTCTTTCACTTTCCTTCCGGCTTTAGATGGTTCCAGCTGTGCCATGAAAGTTCTGTCGTCCTTCAGATCCGGATACATTTTAAGAACAGCATACAATACTTCGTTAGAGTTGGTATTGTCGTATTCGTATAGTTTATACTTTTCAATTTTGGTGATCAGAATGGAAGCATAACGTGGGTTGGTAGCATATCCCGCTTTTTTCAGTCCGGTGGCCCATGCTCTGTAATCTTTCATATCCAGTTTAAAAAGATTGGCGTAATACTTTCTGGTGGATAAAAATATGGAGTGATCTTCGTAAGACTGTCTTGGGTCTTCATATACACGGAAGCACTCGTTTGGAGCATCATCTGTGTGTTTCATTGTTTTCCCCGTCCAATCTTCTTTACATTTGATCCCGAAATGGTTTTTACCTTCCAGCGCCAATCTGCTCTGTCCTCCCCCTGTTTCCAAAAGTCCCTGGGCAAGGGTAATAGAAGCCGGAATTTTGTATTTTTCCATTTCTTCTACTGCATACTTTGCAAATTTCTGAATGTACTGATCTTCGGTTGCCCAGCTTTGGGCTGAAAATTTTGATAAAACTAAAAGGCTTATGGATAGAAAAAGTCTTTTCATGTTTTTCAATTTTACTTATATAATTAAATTTCTATTCTGTTTTTCTAAAAGCAGATTAGCTCCTTCAATCCCCTGCAAACCGCCTGTATGAAAGCACAAAATTCTGCTGTTTTCAGGAAAATAATCTTCATCAATCAGTTCAAAAACTTTCTTCATCATCTTTCCTGTATAAATCGGTTCTAAAGGGATGTTATATTTCTCTTTAAAATCATTGATAAAATGGATATTTTCATCACTTATTTTACCATAACCACCAAAACTTGAATCTATTAGATTAAAGTTCTGTTTCAAAGTTAATTCAAAAATTTTACTTTCCAGTGAAGCATCATCAACAGCTTTAAATCCTATAACTTTCTGATTATCTTCACAAAACCTTGAAATACCCGCAACGGTTCCTCCGGTTCCGACTGCGGTGCAAAGATAGTCAAAATCTTTTGTTTGTTCATTGAGCATCATTTTCACCCCTTCTACAGCCTTTTCATTGGTCCCTCCTTCCGGAACCACTAATGCCTCCGGAAACTCATCCTGAAGGAATTCTGTCAGTTTTTCTTTATGACGGTATTCTTCGCGGGTGACAAATTTCAGGTTCATGCCGTTTCTTTTCGCAAAAACTAATGTTGGGTTATCCCGCCATTTATGTTCCAGCTCTTCTCCCCTTATGATCCCTAATGTTGGAATGCCTGCCAGGTTTCCTACTGCAGACACCGCTGCAATATGATTGGAAAATGCTCCACCAAAAGTAATGACATAAGGTTTCTCCGGATTTTTCTTCCAATAGCTGTTAATATTATAGAAAAGTTTCCAGTATTTATTTCCTGAAATTTGAGGATGAATAAGGTCTTCTCTTTTGATAAAAAGCTTTATCTTTTTATGGATAGGAATTTCCTGAATAGGAATAGGTTCTGTAGGAAGTTGTAATAGCATTCTGATTTTTTGAACTACTGAAGGTTTATTCTTTGCAAAAGTAGAAAAAGATTTGATGTTGCGAAGGGTTTCTTTTTTAACCGCAGATGACGCAGATTTTCGCAGCTGATTGGGTTTCAGATTATGCTTTCTTATGAGTAATGAAATGCATAAAGCGGTATGCAAATTTTATATTGAAAGACACCAAGTTTATGATTTTACAAATATTTTCTGAAGTTCCAGAATTTTCTTTTTTTGAGATAATTCAGATTATTCTCATTGGCGTAAGCTTCTCTTTCAAATGAGATTCTCCTGTAAGCAAGATCACCGTCTTTAAGCTTAAAAAACCAGTAATAATACTCGATTACATAGAAAATGTAGAAAAAAATAATGAGCATTTCCAGCTGTTGGCGCAAATGGATTTTTTCGTGATTGATAAGTATATTATTTTCCTTATCTTCGGGTCTCCTAATGAAGATAAAGGGAAAAAGAGCAATGCCGTTAATTTTTAATTTTTTTAAAGGCTTTTGGCATACAATTATCATATAACAAATATAAAAAGTTTTTTGACTTGCATTTAACTTATGGCCCATTATGATATCAAAGAAGGTGAAGACTTTTACTATAATGAACAGGGGTATAAAGTTTTTACAGAAAAGTTTCATCTGAAAAGAGGTCACTGCTGTAAAAGCGGCTGCAGACACTGTCCTTACGGGTACGATAAAAAGACTGATACATTCATTAAAAGTGATAAAAAAAATAAATAAAATGAAAAAGTATATTTTTATTTTGTTGGCATCTGCTACACTGGGATTAACTTCTTGTAGCCCTTTTCAGATACGCTCAGATTATGCTGATACAGCCAATTTCAATTCTTATAAAACATATAAAATCAGAATTGATGATCTAAAACTGAATGATATTGATAAAGACAGAGTTTTAAATGAGCTGTCGAGACAGCTTCAAAGTAAAGGACTTCAATCCGGAGAAAACCCTGATCTGATTATCAACGTAAAAGCAAACCATAAAAAAGTTACCGACATCAATACAACTTCTCCCTACGGAATGTGGGGCTGGGGCGGACCCTTCGGATGGGGTGTTGGCATGAACAGAACATGGACAAGCAACTACAACGAAGGAGCCATTATTGTGGATCTGATTGATGCAAAAACCAATAAACTGGTATGGCAGGGTATCGGAAGCGGAATTTCTGTAGATTCTCCAAAATCGAAACAAAGACAGATTCCTGAAATCATGGCCGAGATTATGAAAAACTATCCGCCACAGAAAAAATAAAATTTAAATCATCCATTATATAGCCGGCACATTTTTTTGTGCCGGCTTTTTTTTGAATGTCATAATTCCAGTATTCATAATGCATTACTCATCATTTATTTTTCACCTATTATTGAATGTAGTGCATTTAAAATTAACAATAATGTAATTTCTTATTGATAAAAATGTAGTATTCTTGCTGAAACTTGTATTGATATGAAAAAAATCATCTTATTTTCAGTATTTGCTGGATTGGCCCATGCACAGGCTCCTGCAGGATACTACAATGCCGCTAACGGATTGAGTGGCGCCGCTCTGAAAACTGCATTAAGCACTATTATTACCAACGGCCATCAGGACAAAGGGTACAATGGGTTGTGGACTGCCTATAAAACAACAGATATTGATCGAGATTATGAAAATGATGGTTCTATTCTTGATATTTATTCTGAAAAACCAGTGGGTGCAGATCCTTATAAATACACCCCCGGAACCAATCAGTGTGGGACGTATTCCACTGAAGGGAACTGCTACAACAGAGAACACATTATTCCTCAAAGCTTTTTCAATGAAGCATCACCGATGGTTGCCGATATTCACTTCATCCGAGCAACTGACGGAAAGGTCAACGGAATGAGAAGTAATTATCCTTTCGGGAAAGTGGGAAGTGCTACTTTTACTTCTAAAAACGGATCAAAATTAGGTTCTTCTTCATCTTCAGGATATTCGGGAACTGTTTTTGAGCCCATAGATGAGTTTAAAGGAGATGTTGCCCGTATGATTTTCTATTTTGTAACGCGTTACCAAAGCAAATTATCTTCTTTTTCTTCGGGAAATATGTTGGGAAGTTCTACATTCCCGGGATTACAGACATGGGAACTTAATGTTCTTCTTGCATGGCATAATCAGGACCCTGTTTCTTCGGCAGAGATCAAGAGAAATAATGCTTCTTACACATACCAGGGAAACAGAAATCCTTTTATTGATAACCCAAATTACGTCAATCTTATCTGGGGATCATCCAGTACGGGCAGTACGGGTACGACTCCAACCACCCCTACTAATCCTTCGAGCAGCTGTGCAAATGAAAATTTTGAAAATATTCCGGCTTCCAGTGCCTCTTATGACAATAAAACATGGAGCAACGGAGGAATTTCATGGACGGCTACGGATGCAAGAACAGATCAAACAGTTAATAACAGAGCAATTACCATAAGAAATGGTTCTTTAACTTCTGGAAACTCCGGTAATGGAATTGGTTCTTTAACAGTAACAACGCAGCTGAAGTTTTCAGGAACTAATGGAACTTTTGATGTAAAGGTGAACGGAACAAAAGTGGGAACTATTCCATACAATACTTCTGCCACTACTACAACGATCAGTAATATTAATATTTCAGGAAATGTATCGGTAAGTCTGGTGAACAATTCATCTAGTAACAGAGTTGCGGTGGATGATCTTTCATGGACCTGCTACTCTGGTTCTTCAGCGAGACAGGCTCAGAGCTCTGCTCAGGAAGTTGCTGCCCCTAGCTTTATGATTTCTCCTAACCCGGTAACCAACCAGGAAATTTTTGTAAAGGGAGATATTAAGAATGTTAAAAAAGCGGAGATTTATAACTTCCAGGGGAAAGTTCTTCAGAGTATTGATCAGCCCTTCAGAAATGGGAACTCCATCAGAACCGGAAACCTTGGTCAGGGAGTCTATATTTTAAAACTGGACCAAGCAACGTTGCAGTTTTTGGTAAAATAATTATAAAAAAGTATATAAAAAAGGTTGGTTTCTATTACAGAGACCAACCTTTTTAGATTATCAACGTTGTAATTGATCATTTTTTTAACTGCTGATCATATATGGTCACTGATCCTTCAACCATTCCGAAGAGATTTTATCTGCATCCGGATATCCTGAATCTTTAAGAAAGTCTTCCCATTCTTTATCTTTGAAAACAAACAGATTAGAGCGGGATTCATCGGGTTTATTCTCTATTTCAGTTTCACAGTAATAATAGATAAGATCATTGCTTTTCCAAATAGAAACTTCCTGACGGAATTTATTGGGTGATCTAATGATTTCACTGTCTTTGCCTTCAGGTTCAAACCTTTCCCGTATGGTATCAAAAAAAGGGGTACGAAGAGTCTTATTTAGATTTTCGAGAAGTGCTTTCTGTTCTTTTTCGGTGTAAATATCAAGTTGATACATTCCCAGTTCATCATTCTTTTCGTTGGCGAGAGCTCCGATTTCGGGGTTTACATTTCCATAATGCAAAACCACTTTATTGGTGTTTTTACTGTTTCTACCGTCTAGGCTTATTCCGTTAAAGTGCAGTAATTTCTCTGATGAAAAGGCCAGCCTGTCATTTCCTACAAGGGTACCCTCATCCGTCGTTACGGTATCACTGGCAGCCATTGCTCCTGCAGATTTTAAGATATTATTGATATTCTTACCGATATGAAGGCCTGCAAGGTTAAAGGGTTCTGTCTGGATGCTGTTCTGAACTTCGTTATGAGCATCACAGGATTTCTTTTTATGCTGACCACAGGATACCAATCCCACAAAAATGATTGGCATGAGAAGATATTTCGTTTTTTTTAGGCTTTTGTTCATATCCGGTTCTGATCATAAATCAGGATAATTTTAAAGTAAGATTAACCAATTGTTTGGATGTTAAGTTAGAGAATAATTTTTTCTAAAGTTAAAAAAAATAAAAACTGCTTCCCCATTTTGAAAAGCAGCCTCTTCATTTATATCACACTCAGCTTATCTCCTTTTTTCTTTTTCTGAAACAAAAAGTCCAGATAGATTTTCTCATCAGGATTCTTTTTATTTTTCAGTCTGATGATTCCTTCTTTATCTGCTTTATTGAGGATAGAAACGAGTTTTCCATATCCCTGAAATTCCAGATAAAATGTTTCTTCAAACAATGGTTCTATTTCATATTCATCATTTTGTAAGAGCTTTAAGAATTCGTTGCTTCTGGCTTCTTTTTCAGCGGCTCCGTAATAAAGAGTCTGCGAGGTAAGCTCTTCCCTATCTTTGATCAGCTGAAGGAACTTTTCTTTATCTTTATTTTTAATGAGGTCATAGATCTTTCTATATTCTGCAATAACCTCATCTTTCAGTTTCTTATCCTCTTCAAATTCTTTCTTCAGGTTAACAGAATTTCTCCATCCTACAAGATCAAAAGGTACGTCTGCTTCAAAGGTGGAACGCCATTCATAAACGGGTAGCCCTTTAAGCGGCAGTGCAACTTTTGGCTCATAGCGGGCTTCTACATACCCTGGTTTTCCGTATTCTCCTTTTTCTGCTGCCCAATATTCTTTCTGTTGATCGAGGAAAATACCTTCTGCCCCGTTCATTGCAGGATTGTAGGTTACTTTTTTAAGGTCGGGATAAGGATAATGGAAAAAGATCAGATTCAAACCTCCGGCGTCTCCGAAAACATTCTGTCCCAATGCGGGATACATTCTCACCTTCACTTCATGGGTCCCGCTGGTTAGCAAAAGTGGGTTGATTTCATGAGCACCTATTGCACCACCCTGGTTCTGTGAAGCTTCTCCTTTAAAGTTATACAAAAGCACATCATCTACATACACTTCAAATTGTATACTCTGGCTGTGAATATCGATGGAATTCACTCTTTTTTCGTTGACAATTCTGTCTTTTCTAATCGGGTATTCTTTATCTTTTTCGTTGTCTGTAATCATCTTGTCTCGTTGTTTCCAAAAGTTTTCATTTTTCTTAACTTCATTGATGGTTTCCTGTGATATGGATTTATTACAGGAAGCAATTATCAGAAATACACTTAAAAAAAGTATTTTTTTCATTATGTTAAATAGAATTTGGGTAGATCATCGATGTCCGCTTTAAGGAAAGGATCGTTTTCGTTACCAAATTTTCGGGTTGTTTTTATTCCACGGATAACGATTTCTACTTCAAAGGTAACAATCAATCCTGAGAATCCCACAAATGGTTTTACATAAAGGCCTTTCTTTTCTTCCGAATCTATGGAGAGTTTGGCAGAGAAATAAGCATCAAACTGTCCCGTTACATTAATCTCTATTAAAGGTTTTGCGGAAAATCCTTTTACCACGACTGAAGCACTTACTTTAAGCAGTATTTTAAGGCCCAATTTTGCTCCCAGATCGAGATTCCCTCCTTTTATTCCTCCGTCGAGGGTATTAATTTCCAGGGCTTTAAAATCTACACTGAACTGTCCGTAAAATTTGGCTTCTAACGTGATTCCTCCGTTGGCAAGAGCAAGTGTTCCCTGCAGTCCGGCTACAAAAGCGGCCACAAAAGGGTGCATTCTGCTTCCTACGGCTAATAGATCGATCACAAAATTGGCTCCTACCAGCGGATCTGCCTTAAAATTTAAAGTTCCTACCGTTGAAATCTGTTTGTCATACTGCCCGGCCCCTCTTTCCAGATACCAGCTTACGGAGGTGCTCAAGGAAGGAGATTCCACTTCAAACATAAAGGGAGGTTTGCTGGAGCTTTTCATCACGGCACCGCCTAAAGTACCTTTCACACGGTCTGCTATTTCTTTGTACCTAATAAAAATCCCAAGGATTCTTCTTAATTTTTCAGCGAACTCACCTCCATAGTCTGTCTTTTGTGTTCCGCCGTCCCATTCAGCCTGAAGTTTTAATCCAAACTTGTTAAGCATTTCAGGGCTGTTTTTCAGTCTGGCGGATTCTTTTCCTGAAGAAACAGCTTTAGACTGAGCTTTTCTCATATCGCGCGTGATATCTTTCACATCGTCTGGAAGTGGATTCTGTCTGCTGTATTCCGGGAGATTTCCATGAGTGTAGGCTGCAGCATTTGAAAAGTTAAACGAGAACTCAAGGGTCCATTTGATATCCGGATAGGCTTTAATTAAAACAGGAGTCGTCTTTTCACTACTAAAATATCTACAGCTGTGAACATGAAGATGAAACTGATTGGGGTTTGTCGCCATTGGCCATATATAGGCTAACGGAGCGGCATTAAATCTGGATAAATTAGAATATACTTTATAAGGAAAGGAAGGTTTATCGAAAGTCTGCTTCGTATCTCCACTATCGATCGTCTGCCCAACATCTACCATGTATATTTCCTTCTTGTGTTTATTTTTACTGTCTCTGAAGCAAATTTTGGTATCAAAACCGACTACATCGATGATCAGTTCTTTTTTGGTAGAAACGGTAGGTGCTACAACTTCATAGCTAATGGTTTGGGCATTGTGGGCATTGAATACAAAAGAGATGTCTACTCTTCTGTTATTTTCATAGCTCTCTTCGTTTCGGTACTTGATATTATCCCGTCCCATTTTATCATCGGTAGGATCTACTTCTCCTTTTCCGGAAGCGGTTATCCTGCTTCGGTCCAACCCACCATCTCCAAAGAACTTCTTAACAACATCCGCCCTTCTCTGTGATAAGCTTTTATTATAGTTCTGTTTTCCTATCACACAAGCATAACCGCTTAGACTGATCGTTGCTCCTTTATGCTCTAAAAGAAATTTTAAAATATTGTTCAGTACTGCTTCACCATCTTTATCAATGATTGTAGAATCGAATTTGAAGAAAATAGTCCGTTGAATATGTTCCTGAGGAGCGCTGATATTCTTCAAGCCTTTACCATCCTCAAATACTTTAACGGTAGTATTATCGGCTTTACCTTCTTTTTTTCCGATTTCTGTAATCTTGATAAGTTCAAATTTACAAGGTTCATATCGTACGGTACTTACATCCGGCTTGTATACTTTAGTAGGGGTCTGGTTCTGGCTTACATTAACATTGGTAGAGCTTACTTTATTTTTTACATTCAGATAAATGGCATGAAGATCGTCTCCCAAATTATCTTTAATATAAGTGTTTGAAGCTACATCTTTTACTTTAATATAAAATTCTTCCACATCCGTGATTCGGTTCACGGCAGTCATCCATGCATAAGTATTATCTATCTTAAGATTCACTTCACCATCTATTACCTGAACATTGTTATAGACAAAGATCTTTTTGTCGTCTCTGGCCAATTGCTGATTCCAAAGCTCTATGGTAAGAATATTTCCATTAAGTCCTTCGGTAAGCAAATTCAGATAAACGGTTTGTCCGTAGGAAATATATTTGTCTTTTTTGTTGTTTTTAATACTGTTGCTGCTTCCTCTTTGAAGCGTCCATTTACTGCTGATGATTTTAGGATCACACCAGCCTTTTACATACAGTCCGGTCGGATTTTTTTTATCTCGTACCCCTGAAAGGCTGGCTTCTATATAATAATGATAGCTTCCACAAATTCTTTTGGGAATCATAAGTTTATAACCGTTAGAAGATGGCAGCTGAGCAACGATAACCTGTTTGTCACTGCTCTGTCTCATCCATATGAGTTCTTTCTTTTTGTCTTCAGCGGTAGTTCCCGGCAACCAGTCATCTACTCCAAAATACACCCACTGATCTGGTTTTATGGTAATTCTCTGTCCTAAAACCGACATTTTAGGATAGTAAAGTCCTTTTGTAATTTTTATTTTTTTAACGCCTTTCGCCATTGTATTTTCATTTAAATTACATCATCTTCCCCACCGTGTGAAGGTGCTTCATTATACATTGATTCTGTATCCACCAAAGGGTTGATCTGTTGCTGTACATCTTTATCTGAATTCTTGAAATTCTGCTGACTGGCTTCTGCCCTCTGACCATGATCTATGATTTCAATGCATGGTGTTCCTGCTATAGCGCAAATAGCTTTGCTGTCTTCAAGAATCATAAAGCCACCGTTGCTGAGTTGTACTTTGTCGTAAAAACTCTGCCATTCTGTAACCATAATCTTACATGGCGGCGGCGGACTTCCCTGTTTTGTACAGTTTCCGAATGTATTTTTTTCAAAGGTAGAACCCCCAGTTTCTTTTGTGGTTACGATGAGTTTTTTTGAAGCGCTTTTATCGTTGGCATATTCTTTCTGATGGGTAAGTACTTTGAGTTTGTCCGGAGCTTGCCCAAACTGACATTTGCACATGGCTCCCTGCACTACAATATGTTTTTCTGCCATGGTTACTGTTCTTTATTTGAAACAAAAAGTCTGGTCAGGAAATCATTTCCAAATTCCAGACGGATGAAGGATGTATTTATTTTAAAGGTAACCACCGTAAGTGCTGTGGAAGAGCTTTCACCCGTATCTACCGTTGTCTGATAAAGCTGAGCATTGTATTTTGCAAATTTTGCTTTGCATTCTGAGGGTGAACTTTCATTAAAAACAAGCCCATAAGGCAAACCAGCTACTTTTTTATCGCCATAGTATTGCAATGCGTAATATTCCTGACCATCGTTCAGTTTTGTAAGGATCAGATTAAAAACCTCATCGATGTCCCAACTGGCATATATTCCATTTTTACAGTCTTTGCATTCCAGTTCATTGGGTTGTATCTGTAAAAGTTTTGTGATAGCCTCTTGAGTAGTGGGCAGGGGAATAAACTGTTTTTTATTGAATAAGTTCTGCAGTTTTTTTGAAGTTACTTTTTCAATAGCGTTTCTTTTTTCAAAATCGGCTGCGGGATCGCCTGGTCCTTCTACAATATTCACAATCATCTCATCTGAGTCTTCTGCTGCCTTTGATTCTTTACCATTCAAAAGAAATTCTTTGATCTCTTTCTCCACTTTTCCTGTAGATTTTGTGAGTTTCGTATCTACCTCTTTTTGGGAAAAACGGTCGGGAACTACTCTTTCAAGGAAAATACTGACTTTGGTACTTTTTTTAGAAATTTTATCAAAAGTAATCTTCCAGTTGGCCTCTTCTATGAATTGCTTCGGTTTGGCTCCTTTTTTCAATGCCAAATCGAGATAAGGATTTTGACTATTTTTATCGTATTTCAGATTATAAAGATCTATTGTGGTAGAAAAATTATCGTCATCAGCTGCTGCTGCTTTAGGGTCATCATTTGTAAATTCATTTTTGAAACTAAAAATAATGTTCTGTAAGGCTTCTATATTTTGGGGTACTGTAAATTCAACTTTCTGCCCAAAAGACAGACTGAAGCACAGCAATAAAGCGAGTGTGATAACATGTTGTTGTAATTTAAATTTCATTTTGCTTTGGTTTTTTTATTTTTAAATAGCGGCAATCGCTACTGATATTTTCTTTTTTTCCTTCAACATGATGGAGCATTCCAGATACAGGGATTCCGGGAGTAAAGTTTTCCCGTTCAGATAATATTGGATTCTGAAATCTCCGTTTTCGTTCATGGTAGGATTTTCTTCTATAATGAGTGAAAAGGGTGATCTTGAGATAAAATCGTGTGTTGTTCTTTCTTCATATAATTTGCCTTTGCCTTCAATATTGACCAGATGATACTCGTTCTTAAGAGGATCAACTTCTATCTGAATTTTGTAATGGGGCTCTATCGGATTATTGACTATCGGAAAGGTTTCTTCTCTTTCAATCTGAAAGTCTGGACCAAAACTCTGATAAATTCCCAGAAATAAGGTTCTGATGAGATAGTCATTTTTAAGATAAAGATCTATGGCATCCGGTTCTTCTATTATTTGCTCAATCTTTTGGCAATACTCATCTACAGTTTCACCATCAAATTCTTTATATACCTCATCTTTAACACTGGGCCACCTTTCTTTAAAAACACTCAGATTCTCAATTCCATTGAATTTCCCGGATTCGTTGACGCTGATCTGTAAAGGATATAATACTTTTGAGGTTTTGTAAGCAAGCATATCTGCTATTTCATTGATCTCTTCTTCATTCAGATAAAGGTTCGAGATTCTGTCTATTTCAAAAAAGTGCAGATTGTTTTCATGCTTTACCCAACGTACTGAAACCTCATATTTTAATTCATTGTGATGATCTCCTGTTTCTATATTGATGATCACTCCATATTTATAGAACGAGTGGTACGGCTGGAAAATGAGACTGTTTCCTCTTCCGAATTTCACCAAAAGATTTTTATCTGCAACTGCCGTTCTCGGAATAAATATTTCTTTTTGTACGGTAAGCTCTATCAGAATCATATCTTTTACAGGGCACAGGTTATTATGAAATAACTTTAGAGCTCCTATATCGAGATTGTAGAGCGCTGATATAGTTTTTAGGGTTTCACCTTTCTGAATAATGTGTTTGTTATACTTCTGCATGATCTTATTGTATTACTCTAGAGTAATATTCTTATTCCTGATATTTCCAGAAATTATCCAAATCTATCTTTTTTATAAAAATCTCTTTATTTTCCTGTTTAAAAATCAACTGTCTGCCACTGAAATCTCCATTCATTTTCAGTATAATTTCTACGGGCTTAGTTTTGTCAACATTTTTAAATAATTCAAACATTTCCTGTTCATCTGCATATTTTACTTCAAACACGTATTTGTCTCCATTCGAATTTGAAAATAAAAAAGAAAAATATCTTGGTACAGCTCTTAATTTAAATTGATTGTCATTGAGTGCAGCGCCGAATAATGTTTCCATTTCTCCATTAAACATTTCTACGATGACATGCTCCAGTTTGTAGTTTGGAATATTAATTTCCGGTTTCCATCTATATTTTTCACGATAGGTATCCCATATCCCATAGGGAATTCCTTTTTTCTTTAGGTTTTCATAGGCCTCGGGTACGGAGCTACTGATATCAAAAAAAGTATCACGCGAAATGGTGGGATTTCCAGGGACATAATCTGCCATGCTGATCTCTGTTTCTTTGGCCTGAAACCTTGCAATTTCAATCTGTTGATCACCTCCGTACATCCAAACTACTACCACACCTCCGGGAGCGCATCCAGTAATAATATAGGAGTAATTCTCTTTTTCTCCGGAACGCCAATTGATAATTCCTTTATTAAAAAGTTCTTTTATCTTTTCTACCGGCAGATCCCAACTTCCTTTATAAAATTTTCTTTCCATAAAAGAAGCCCAACTAATTTCCAATTTTACTGGAATTGCTTTTGCGTCTTTTCCTTGTATGTGGGTGGAGCCAATATGTCCCCACGTTTCATTAGAAATTCCTGAAGACGGTATATATACTGTACTTCCATCTTCCAAAAACAGTGTTCCTTTGTAGATATTCATAGGATACATTTTGGGAGAGCTTTCGGTAGGAAGCCATTCATATTTATTCATATTTTTCTGGCAAGAGATTAGGAGATATTGAAATATCAGTAAGTAGGCAAATAGTTTTTTCATATCTCGAAAGTTATTGCATTGTATTATTTTAATTAAAATTTGTTCTATGAGGAAGAACAAAATAAATGATTATCCAAACGACAATTATCACCAAATTTGTCATCATTTTATTTTTATCCTTTCGCCTGAAAAATGCTTCTATTAAAAGATAGATAAGGGCTATTAAGAATAAAAACAGCGGCAATAGATCTATATTATACCGTTGTCTTTTAAAATTATTTTCAGCAAACATTAAAAAAAACACGAGGTAAGGCAGCAATGGAATTATAAATCTTGTAATTGTATATTTTATCATATTTTTATGAATTAGGTGCAATTCTACGCCATCTGGTTACTTTCAGGTTTTTTTTATCTAACGTATAATTGGGTCTGTAACCAATTTCCCCGAATCTTGAGTTCCAGTGAATATAACGGTTTCGTAAATCCATTAGCATATTATGATCATTCACAATGGTATTGAATTTTTCCGTTGTCATTTTTTTCTGTTCCCACTGCTTTCTAAAGGCTTCAATCTCTTTATTGGTATAATAAGACATTTTGGGTTTGGTTCCTTTGATATATTCCTGAAGCCTGGTCTTTACTTTGGTTAAGTCCAGAGGATAGTATTTGTTTTCTGTTCCGTTAGGTATTTTATAGTTTTCGGCTATTTTTGCTAAGTTAAAAGTTCCCTCATACGTTTCATTAATCATCTCGGTAAGGAGTTGTAATGTAACAAAACTATATCTATTGCTAATGCCTTGTCTATTGATATGGGTTTCGTGCCATGAGTTTGGAGCGACTACTTCGCTTCTCTTAAACCACCCTTGTTCAATGAGGTCATTTAAATCATTATTCAAAATTTTGTCATAGTCTGAATCACTTAATCCGTCTCCCCATGTATTGTCAAGATCCATGATTTGTCTGTTCAGTTCCTTCATATTATGGGTATAACATCCTCCAACATCTGAATGCACGCCGGGCAGAAAGAAGTCGTTTCCACCCGCATTTCTGGTGAGGGTGATCATAAAGTTTTCTCTATGTTCATCTGATGCGCAGAAATGGATAATTTTCTTAGCCTTCAATGTATTTAAATGTAATTCCTCGACATCATTAGTAAAATCAGGGCTTATCGTTTTATTGGTGGCATTGGGATCATAAGAAGAAACGGTATCATACAATCCTAATACCCGAACGGAAATAGTTTCAATATTAATTTTCTGTTCCTGGAGTTTCAAGCCCAAATGTCCTCTTCCCGGAAGTTCTTTTAATGCGGTATAGTAGCCGTCGCTATCTGTTGGAACGGCCTTGGCTCCCTGTACGGGAGGCACATAAGAAAGCGGATAATATTTTGATTTGTTTATTTCGTATACAAAATTTCTTGCTGCTGCAGCCCCTCTACTAAATCCAAATACATCAAGGGTTAAGGTATTGACCCGTTTGTCTTTCTTCAGTTCAATAACTTTCTTCACAATCTCTTCACAGCCCTTTCTCACTTTGGCACGGATTCCCATACTACCAGCTCCAAAGGCAACTCCCAGATGGTCGGTAAGATCATCACTATCTGCTTTAAGATTTTCTGTCCCTATTCCTTCTATGTATATTTTTGCAACATAATCTTCTGTATTGTACCAATATTCTTTTCTTGCAACATTGGATAAATCATTTTCATAGCTATCATCATCTTTATTAGAATATTTATCGTACTTCTTTTTTTCTTCTTCTGTTCTCTTATAATCAGGTTCGTTTCCTCCTGCTTTGGTATTACTTCTGTTATTTTGGGTCCCGTCAAAAAAAATACCGATTCTAATATTTATCTCTCCTTTTGGTGGTGGAGGTGGTGAATAATTTCCAAAAACTATATTTGACATCTGCTCCTATTTATTTTGAATTACATATTGATCCATCTGTTTTATCGGATATTTTTTACCGTTCTGTTCCATGGATACTTCTGCTTTGGTTCCGCTGCTTATATCGATAATAATGTCTGTAGGAAGGTCTTTATTTAATCCACCAAAAATTTTATACATATCGGTTTTTTCAAAATCGAGAGGAAGGAAGGTACCGTTATATACTTTGCTGGCATCTTTTATATAGTTTGGATTCCCTGTAAATACGACCTGTGAGCTTTGTTTTTTGCCTTCTTTATTTTTCCATTGAAAGTAAAAAAGATAAGGGACTGCCCGTTTTTTATAAGGTAAAGTAACTGCGGAATTGTCTTGAAGTGTGCTTTCACGTTCTCCATTAGCCAGATAAAAGTTTCTTTTCTCAAGAGTACTTCCCGCTGGAAGAATTACCTTAGGGCTCCAATTCAATTTTTCTCTAAAAATTTCATATAACTGGGGATCCGGATAACCGTCTTCTTTTATTTTTTCAGTTACAATAGGTTTTACGATTCCCGGATCGCTGATAATATCTTCTCTATATTGGGGTTCGAATACGTATTTAAATTTATCATACGCTTCGTCTTTGGTAATGTTGATCTCTTTTCCTTGAAAACTTCCAACTTCCACCTGATGTCCATCGCCATATAACCACAGGACAAGTTTTCCTTTGGGTCCCAATCCGATCACGAAAGTTTCATAGGTTCCCTTTTTCACAGAATCAAAATAGGTTTGACTGAACCCTTCGTTGAATAGCTGAGTAATTTTCTTAGTATCGAGCTCCCAATGCCCTGCGTAAAATTTATTTTCGACCAAGGAATACCAAGTAAATTCTAAAGTATGAGGGACTTTTACAGGGGTATCTGTACCACCACCATGTTTACCCGGTTCTCCCCAGCCTCCGCCAACAATTCCCCAGATATCGGAAAACGGAAATTGATAATCGTCTGCAATAAGTTCTCCGTAATAGGCCTGCATCGGGTATTCATTAGGAGCTGACAAAGTTCCTGTCCATTTAAATTTTTCTTCCATTTTTTTATTTTGACAACTTACTAATGAGAAACTTCCTATGATGAAAAAAATCAGGATTCTTAATTTATTTATTCCCATGAGAAACGATTTTCTTATTACTAGCTAAAACCAAATTTTCTTTTTGTGCTTCTACATTGATCTTCTTTGCTATTTTCTCCACCTTTTTTCCTACACTCAGATGATAGGAATCTTTAACCGTGATTGTAATATTGGTTGCTGTTTTTATAATAGCCATATCAGAACAATTTAGATTTTTCTGCACTGTTGAATTCTACAATTTTTCCACTTTGCATCGTCATATTTTCCATTTCGCTGAACATGGATATTTCGCCCGCTATTTCATGAGAGGTTTCGGATTGTCTTTTGAATTCTTTTTCTATCATTTCGGTTCTCGTATCTGAAGATTCCATGATGTCTCCTGAGGCCGTAAGTCTCATATCTTTTCCGGCAATAGAAATAATATCTTCATTGGCCGTACTGGTAATACTGGCTCCTGCCCCTACTGATATTTCTTTTCCTGCTGTAATGCTTATGTTCTCGCCTGCATTCAGTGTAAAGTTTTTGGGAGCGGTCATGCTGATATTTCCTTTACCATCCATAAAATATTTATTTCCGCTAGGGTCAAGAATAGTAACACTTCCTTCTTCATCATTCATGAGAACTCTTATTCCGCTTCTTGTCTGTATAGATTTCAAATGGTTGTTCACTCCGCCTCCTAAAGCGACTCCGCCATGGAACATTCCTCCCATTACAAAAGGTCTGTCCGGATGACTGTGAACGAAGTTAACCATTACCTGATCTCCAACTTCCGGAATGGCCACATATCCTCTGTTTTGGGTAATCTGATCGGTTCCTCCTGCATCAGGGCTCATCATACGAATGAAATGAGTACTGTCATTCGTCTGCCAGTCAAATCTCACCTGTATTCTTCCCTGCCCTTCCGGATCTGTATTGGAAATCACGGTTGCTGTCTGTGGCTCTGCTTTAGGAACAGTAAAATCCGGTTTGGGTAAAAATCCGGTGTCTGCAGCAATTCCCAGAAAGCTTCCTGTATAATGTCCTCTTGTATCAATCTCATGTTCAGATTCTGTAATCATAATTCTGGTGAAGTATGATGTTTCATTAGAATCAGGTTTACGCATCTGTACATCTGCAACACACCCTGGATGGAGAAATGGAACCGTTGTATTTCCGGAAACAGAAAAAACATTAACCGCTTCACTTCCTGATGCACTTTTCTGTGAGTATTCTACATCAAGATGGGTGTTTGCCTTAATAGGAGCGACCTGTAAAGCCGGAGTTTTATAAATAGAGTCGTTGTGACTGTATGCTGTTTTCGCAAGATCACCTACATGCTTAATGGGTGTTGAACCTGAAATGAGTTTTTCATCTTTATTACTATTGTAACCATAGAATTGTGGTCTCGTGTGCACAGCTTTCAACTCTACTTTGATGTCATGAGCACTGCTTCCATACGTTAATGTGATAGGTTTGTTCTGAGGGGGAAGTTTTCCGAAATGAAGAACTTCACCGTCATAATAAAACTGTTCGCCATACGCTTCAGCCATTCTTGCCAGATAATTGTAATGGGTTTCATCATACTGGCTGCTGTAAATGATCTGGGAATAATTGTTGGCATCCACTCTGATGTCAAAACGGCTTTTATCAATCCCCTGCTTAATAACATCTTCCGCGATAATTCCTATATTCACAGGTTGAGAACCTCCAAAACTTTGGATATGCGGAGCGCCATCAAGAAGAATAGTTGGGCTGTAGCCTGTCAGGATAATATTCCCAAGGCTCATCTGTTCCTGGCTGAAACCTACTCCTGTAATTACTCCAACAAAAGTTCTCTCAGGACTGTTGTCTATATCTTTATACGAAATGACGGCTGTAAGGCGTTTCCCCAGAAATTTATTGGCTTCTTCAAGAGAGTGGGTTTGCCTGTCACCAAGCGTATCATGTGCTAAGGTAAGCGTAAATTCGTGATGACGTACAGTACTTTGTTTAAGCTTAAAGTGTTTATAATATTTGATAATTTTCCCTTCAATGACGAGAGAAAGTTTTACCAATCTGTTGATTCCTGTATGGTGATTTTCAGATACTCCATCTGCATTCTGGGTAGGCCGAAAGGATGTTGTTCTTGATTTTTCAGGATTATTTGACATATTTTGTGATGAGTTGTTTAATTTTCAGATTATTCAATCAAACGGATTTTTTTAAATAAGCAAAAAATTCTTAAGATTTGGTTTTAATAAAGGGTAAAAAAGACCGTCTTATAAGGACAGTCTTTTTATATCTTACTCCTGAAGGTTTAGCTTAAGGGCCAAAGTCCGTCATAAGAAGAATTTCCGTATGTAACGCTTTCTGCACTTATAATAAAGCTGATCAGCATATTATTGCTGTCTATTGCGTCAAAGTCTACTTCATGCTGGATCACATATCCGTTTTCCCACTTCAAAGAGATGAGTGTTCCTTCTTCATGAGATTTGTTGAAGTTGATTTCTCCGTTGGTCGGTTTATATTTACTGTTGAGTAAACTTTCCAAAATGTCGGATTTTTCTGTTGCTTCTATTGTTACTTTAATTAATGCATTTGACGGATCTGAAGCGACACGTCCTGAAACGTCTGTAGATCTTGATACGCTGTAATTCATTTTCAACAGCTTTTGAGCTTCACCTCCATTGAATTTTAAGATTCCTCTTGAATTTCCTGCCATATTCTTACATTTTAATCTTTAGTGATTACTCCCGTATATAAAAGGTTTGAATAACAAATATAGGCTTCATGTTCTAATTGAAAAAGTTTTTAAACAAGAGTTTCAGAAATTGTAGTAGTTCTACGACAATTTCTATCCGGAAACGATATTTTAATCTTTTTTTCTTAAAAAAATCTATTCAACAGAAATAAACACTGACAATCAATATTTTAACAATTAAAAAAATCACTCTTCCTAAAAAAATTATACCATACAATGAAAAGCGTAAAAACTTAAGTCAATGTAAAAGAACACACTACAAACAAAAAGTACACGTAAGATTTATGAAAATCATCGATTTCACATCTTAAGTGTACTTCTCTATGAGGTTTACCTTTAATCTAACCAGTCAAATTCAGAAATTAATTAGAGAAAATCCGAGTAGTAATGTTTGTAAATATAACTCACTATTATAATAACAAGATTGATGACAACCAGACTCATTAAAAAGGTTCCGTATTTCCTTTTTTTGTCAATATAACTTAAACCAAGGGTAAAAAAAAACAATAATAAAGTATACACTGCCGGATACATATGAAAAGCTTCAGAAAATTTTCCCTCAAAAACGAGGACTATAGCTCTCTGTGCTCCGCATCCAAGACATTCCACACCCAGAATTTTTTTGCTGGGACAGGTCAGCATAAAGTCTTCAATATTCATTTTTACCAGGATAGATGATTCGGAAGTTATGATGATATTTTTGCTCTGGTATACTGGTGAGGGAAAAAACAGTCTTCCTTCATCTCAAATGAGCCCTGAACGGCAATATAAGGGTTTCGTAAAATTTCACGGGCTATGAAAATAAGATCTGCCTCACCTTTCTGAAGGATTTCCTCCGCCTGTTCCAATTCAGTAATTAAGCCAACAGCTCCGGTTCTTACGGCTGCCTCATTCTTTACCTGTGAAGATAAAGGAACCTGATAACCGTTGAAAACAGATATTTTGGCACCATGAATATTTCCTCCGCTTGATACATCCACCAAATCCACAGCATGTTCTTTTAAAATTTTTGCCAATGCTACACTGCTTTGAATATCCCAACCGTTCTCAGCGTATTCAGTACCGGAAATTCTCACAAAAAGGGCTGTATTTTCAGTAAGCTCTTCATTCACTGCCTCTACAATTTCCAGTAGAAATCGAATTCGGTTTTCAAAACTTCCGCCATATTCATCTGTTCTGATATTGGAAAGTGGTGATAAAAACTGGTGAATAAGATAACCGTGAGCGCCATGAAGTTCAATAATATCAAAACCTGCGTTTACGGCTCTCCTAGCTGCTTTTCTAAAATCCTGAACCAATTCTTTCACCTCATCTGTACTTAATACATGAGGAATTCTTTCTGAAGGATGGTAAGGAATGGGACTTGGAGCAACCGTTTCCCAACCTTCTTCTAAGGAAATCTGCAGATTATTCCATGTGGAACCTTTTCTTCCGGCATGCGCCAACTGGATTCCTATTTTACTTTCCGAGTGATGATGAACAAATTCTACAATTCGCTGAAGTTTTTCAGCCTGCTCATCATTCCAGATTCCCATACAATGGTTGGTGATTCTTCCTCTGGGTTCTACTCCTGTAGCTTCTACCATCAGTAATCCGGTTCCCCCTTGCGCCCTGCTTCCGTAATGAACGAAATGAAAGTCGTTAGCCAATCCGTTTTCACATGAATACATGCACATAGGAGACATTACCCATCTGTTTTTCAGCTCTACATTTCTGAATTTTATTGGTGTATATAACATTTTCTTCTTTTAAAAATTGAACTTTATCATTGGAGGAAAAATATTGCCCACCTCGTTAAAAAGAACTAATTTTACCCCCCTTTTTTAGTGTACAATATATGAAAAAAGACATACAGATCAGTTACGAATATTTTAAGAATAGCAGCGAACTGAACGATATAGAAAAAAAACTATTCGAAAAAGCCAAAGAGGCTCGCGAAAATGCCTATGCACCGTATTCTCAGTTTTTTGTAGGATGCTCAGTATTATTGGAAAACGGAGAAATATATTCCGGAAACAACCAGGAAAATGCAGCATTTCCTTCAGGTCTCTGTGCGGAAAGAACGACATTATTTTGGGTGGCGGCTAATTTTCCCAATGTGAAGGTAAAAAAGATTTTTGTAGTTGGAGGACCTAAAATATTTCATGAGAAAAATCCACCGATTCCTCCTTGTGGAGCCTGCCGACAAAGCTTAATTGAGTATGAAACGAAGCAAAATGAGAACATCGACCTTTATTTTTCAAGTATGAATGACGAGGTGGTAAAAGTGCATGCAGTGAAAGATCTGCTTCCGTTTTATTTTGATTCAACGTTCTTGTAAAAGGGTATTCCAAAACGGCCAATGAGATTGGTAACTTTAAAATTTAATATTTAGCTTTTGCTGTGATATTATAGAATCTGTTTATTAATCCCTCGGGGTTTTTATAGATGGTAATTAGTTTAAAACCTGTAGAATTTCTACAGGTTTTTATTTTTCTCAGAGATTTCTTTTTTGACCGCAGATGACACGGATTTTCGCAGATGATTGAGAATATTTTTTTAAATTCTTCTAATTCCGATCTGGTGATAATCAAAATATTTTGTCTCTGGTTCAAAATAAAAAGCTGTCTCCATTAGAAACAGCCTTGTTTTGTTTTTTATTCTTCAGATTCTACATCTTCATCATCTTCGTATTGTTCCAGATAATACGTAAAGCTAAAGTCTTCTACTTCTTCTTCGGCATCTTCCAGAGTAGTCAGCAGGTCTTCAAAAATTTCCAACTGATCTACCGTCATATTAACGAATTCGAGGTGAAGCGGCATTTCTAAGTTACCGGTAATGGTATCGAAAAGCGCATCAAGATTATCACCAAAATGCTCAGGAAGCTGAATCTTCTCCTTTAATTGGGTGTAGAAATCTTCATAGTCACCTATGTCTGTAAAATCTATATATACTGTCTTCATATTGAACTAAATTTCCAATTTTTATTGATTAAAAAAGTTTTGCATTTTTTGCAGAAGTCCGTTTCCTCATTAGTCGGATTTTTACCTTCTGCATTTCTCATAAAACATGTTTTTTCAGGGCAATGCCTTAACCCTTGTGTATGTCCCAGCTCATGAATGGCTACTTTATAAAACTGTTCATCTGAATTTTCTTTGCTCAGTCTAAAGTTTGAAGCCACACAAGCTTTTCCAGGTGTATATCCCAGTCCCATTATTCCAAAGTCTTTTATTTTACCTCTGGTTGCACTTATATCTTTAGAAGTTAAGCCAATTGTTACAAAGCCTTCCTTAGTTTTATAGTCTAAAAACTTAATAATTGAATCTGCCCGGTAACGGTTCCTCTCTTTATAATAAGTATTTTCTGGAAAATCTATCACTTCAAGAACTTTCACATTAGGATATACTCTTTTTATTCCGTTTGCTACCTTTATCACCTTTTCAGGCTTTAGACCTTTAAAGGGTTGTATAAGGATCTTTACAGCCGGTCTTTTTTGTTCTTCTTTTACAATCTTCTTCTTTTCTGAGCACGAGAAGACCAGAAATAAAGCTGACACATAAAGAAGACTACAATTTTTCAAAATTAAAATTTATAATAAATTAAATAGAAACTAAATACGCCCTAGCTTCATCATTTTCAATCCTTGTAATGAAAGTCTATATTTTTCCAGTTTTACTGTTTTTCAAAACTCTTATAGTGGTTTTTGGTAAGATATACATCACCGTTTTCTGTATAAATGATACGGTCTGCATTTCTTCCTCCACAATGATAATTTACATCTGCCTCAAAATATTTTTCACCATCCGGAAGTCTTCCTTCTCTGTTCCCAAACTTGTCTCCACCAATAGCTTTGCCAGGAACAGCCTCGCAAAGGTTTCCTTTTGAAGGATCCCAACCCTGGCGTCTGGCTTCACTTTTTGTAATGTAATAGTCGGGTAAATGATGGTTCTTTTTCACATAGCTTATTACGGTTCCTTCTTTTGTCAGTTCCTCGATAGAGTTCTGTCCTTCAGAGTTACTGGAGCCATATTGGTTTTCTGTGGAAGTACTTCCATAGTTTACCGTTTCTATTTTTGCAGGATTTTTATCCGCAATAAAATTCTTATAGATATACATTACAGACATTCCGAAAAGAAGTCCTAAACATATAAAAAAGACGGATCTTATTTTACCATTCATAATAACTTGAATTAATGTAACAATTTACCGATAAGATAATGTAAGTATATTAAAATGACAGAATATTGATAAACTGTTTCATCATTATATAGCTACATTATACGATTTTATTCACTTCTCCATTCTTCCGGAATATCACAAACCGGGATAGGATCTATTTTATGTTTTGCTGCTTTGTGCATTCTGTCGAAAATCAGGAATACTTCTTTATCTCTTCCTTCATAGTCATCTGCTGTTTTGGCTCCGTATTCTTTCTGGATTTTTTCCAGTTCGGGATAGGTAGCTCCAATCTGCTGTTCATCTGTTCGGTCTACATCCCAAAGACCGTCTGTAGGAATTGCTTCCTGAATGCTTTTAATGAGATTAAGTCCTTTGGCAAGAGTGTATACCTCAGTTTTATAAAGGTCTGCAATGGGAGACACATCTACTCCTCCATCACCATATTTTGTATAAAATCCAATTCCGAAATCTTCCACTTTGTTTCCTGTTCCACATACTAAAAGACCGTTCAGCTGCCCATAATAATAAAGAGTAAGCATTCTAAGACGGGATCTTGTATTGGCAAAAGCCAATTTCTCGTTAGGGTAAAGATCTTCTTTTACATCAAATGTTTTGTAAAGCTCTTCAAAAGCGGGAGTAAGATCTACAGACATTATTTCTACATTGGAAAATCTTGATTTCAAATCATTCATATGATCCTTTGCACGGTCTACCTGATCAGCTTTCTGGCGTATTGGCATTTCAATAAGTAAAGTTTTCAGCCCGGTCATTGCTGCCAGCGTAGAAACCACTCCTGAATCTACTCCTCCTGAAACCCCTATTACATATCCGTTTACTCTTGCTTTTGTAGCATAATCTTTTAACCAGCTTACTATATGATCTATTACTTTTTGTGTCTGCATTATTATATTTTTTTAGTCTATTCCAAATTCTTTGGGATATTTTACCACCCCTTTTTTATCTTTTAATCCGTCTTTTATCAGTTCTATGGCCATGCCATTCTCTTCGGGAATTTCAAACGGAAAAGAAATCCCAAAATTACTGGTTTTTTCGTAACCAAAACGTGGATAATATTTTTCATATCCAATAAGGATTACAGATTGATATCCTAACTCTTTGGCAATACGGTGCCCCTCACGGATCAGCTGCCCTCCAAGTCCCTGATTCTGAAATTCAGGTTTCACGGAAACAGGAGCTAGTGCCAGAGACTCAAACGATTCTGAATCATTTACAATTTGGATTTTTGTAAACAGAATATGCCCTACAATTTTGCCATTTTCGTCTTCTGCAACCAATGATAATTCGGGAATAAAAGCTTCAGATTTTCTTAGCTTTTCAACCAGAAAATGTTCCTGATGATCACTTTGCTCCGTATCTCTGAACGCTTCTTCCGTAAGTTCAAAAACCTGTTGGTAATCTTTTTTTTCTTCCTGTCTTATGGTCATCATTTATTGTACATATTTTTCGCGATTCACCTCGTACCAGAAACAAATACCGTCCGGTTCTTCAAATTCGCCTGTTTTTTCAAATCCTAATTTTCTTAAAATATAATTGGAGGCATCATGTTCAGAATGAGCATAGGCGTAGATTGTATCTGCTTTCAGTTCATTAAAACCATAGTCAAGAGAAGCGATTCCAGATTCTACGGCATATCCTTTTCCCCAAGCTTCCTGTACAAAGCGGTATCCCAATTCTAAAACATTTTGATAGCCGTTTACTTCTTTAGTGATTAATTTTAATCCGCTCCATCCTACCATGGTTCCGGTTTCCTTTTCCACAACGGCCAGCCTTCCTACTCCATTTTCTTCATATTGTTTCTGGATCATTTTGATCATTTCTTCAGACTCTCTTTTATCCGTAACCGGAGGCACTCCTATATATTTCATGACTTCCGGATCAGAGTCCATCTTAAACAGCCGTTCCAAATCGCTTTCTTCCAGTTTTCTTAAAATCAATCTTTTCGTTTCTATTCTCATCTTATTATTTGGTTATTAATTTCTGAAGATGGCCATTCCAACTCCTATTCTTTCTTAATTTTCAAACAAATTTCTGCGAATGACTTTATTTATTTTTTACTTAAAATTTTAAAATTCCGGCTTACACAAAAAAGGATGATTAAAATAGAACCGGGAGCTGTAAATATTTTAATTTTCATCATGAATTGTCTATTTAATCCTTATTTTTGTAAACTTAAATTCCATGTAAAAATAATGAAGATTTTTAGATATATTGCGCTTTCTTCTATTTTAGTTGCGGGACTTCAATCTTGCAAAAAAGAACCTGAAAATCAATGGAAGGTAGAGATAAAAACCGCTGCCGAAAAAGTTGAAATAACAGATATTTCAAAGGAATTCTATAATCTAGGTGTTCCGTTGGATCAGTTTAAAGCTAAATTTCCTTGGTTTCAAGGAAGTGTTTCTGATGCAGATTTTGGAAAGAGAAGAACTGATGCAGAGGAAATAAAAATCTATAAAGAAGCTATTGGGAAAATAGATCAGGCTAAATTACAAAAAGAGCTTGGAGACTTATTTTCGCATATCAAACATTATTTTCCACAGTTTAAAACGCCAAAAGTATATTTGTTTTCATCGGCATTACAGATGGTTCAGGATCCTATTTTTTATGATCAGAAAGGAAACCTTCTCTTTATAGATGTTACCGGTTTTATGGGTGATGGAAATCCTAATTATAAAGGTCTGGAATTATATTTTCAAAAATCCATGAATCCACAGAACATTGTTCCTAAGGTTTCTCAATTGTTTGCTGAAAGTATTGTTACAGAATCTCCTGAACACCAGAAATTTATTGATCAGATCATTTTAAACGGAAAAGTAATGATTCTTCAGGATGCTTTTCTTCCTGACTTCCCCGATTATCTGAAAATGAATTACACTCAAAAGCAATATGAGTGGGCAACCAGTAATGAAGCGAATATCTGGAATTACTTTGTAGAAAGCAACCTGATCTTTGGAGATGATCCGAGACTTGGAGAACGTTTTATTTCTCCGGGGCCATTCTCGAAGTTTTATACAGAAATTGACAATGAATCTTCACCGCAAATCGGAATTTTTACAGGGTGGCAGGTTTGTAAATCTTATCTTAAGGAAAAACCAGAAACCAAACTTACTGATTTCCTGAAAATGGATGCGACAACCATATTCAATCAGTCTGGTTATAAGCCGAAACTTAAATAATAGAAAATTTAGAATTTAGAAAAATAGAAAAAATGAGAAAGACTCAGATTACGATAGATGTAGAGCTTGATGAAAATCATGTCCCGGAAAGTATTACCTGGAATGCTCAGGATGGAGGAATTGAAAAGGAAGAAACCAAAGCAACCATGATCTCTGTATGGGATGAAAAAACAATGGAAGCTTTAAGAATCGACCTTTGGACAAAAGAAATGCCTGTAGATCAAATGAAGATGTTCATCCACCAGATTTTAATATCTTTAGGAAATACGTATCAGAGAGCTACCGGTGAGGAGGATGTAGCACAGTGGATGGAACAGATCGCTGAGGAGTTTGCTGTAAAATCTGCTATCAAGTAAAAAACGTTATAAGCAGAGCGCAATAAGCGGTAAGCTTTTTGTATTCAGCTTAGAGCAATTTTAATAAAAACAATTAGCTTAAGCAATATTTTCTAAAGCCTATTGCTTAATGCTCAAGCCTAAAGCAAAAAATTATGAATTTTAATACAAAAGTAATTCACGGAGGGCAGCACCACGAGTCTGCTACAGGGTCTGTAAATGTTCCTGTATTTCTAACCTCTACGTTTGCACAAAAGAGCCCGGGAGTACATTCCGGATATGAATATTCAAGAGCTGCCAACCCTACAAGACAGGCATTGGAAGACTCTTTGGCAAGTATTGAAAATGGAGCGAGAGGATTAGCTTTCGGTTCAGGTCTTGCGGCGATCGACTGTGTTTTGAAATTATTAAACCCAGGCGATGAAGTAGTTGCTGTAGATGACCTTTATGGAGGTACTTACAGAATGTTCACAAGACTTTTTGAAAAATATCAACTTAAATTCACTTTCGTGAATTTTGATGATGCTTCTAAAATTGCAGACGTTATCACAGATAAAACAAAGCTGATCTGGGTAGAAACACCAACAAATCCATTGATGAAGCTGGTAGACATCAAAGCAGTGGTAGAAATTGCCAAAGGAAAAGATATTTTAGTAGCGGTAGACAATACTTTTGCGACTCCTTATATTCAGAGACCAATTGATTTGGGCGCTGATATTGTAATGCACTCTGCCACGAAATATTTAGGAGGTCACTCAGACGTTATTGCAGGAGCCCTTATTGCTAAAGATGCTGAACTAGGAGAAAAACTTCACTTCATTCAGTTTGCTAGCGGTGGTATTTTAGGTCCACATGATTCTTATCTTGTACTGAGAGGAATCAAAACTTTGGCTTTAAGAATGCAAAGACATTCTGACAATGGTCTTGCAGTAGCTCAATACCTTGAGAAACATCCTGCAGTAGATAAAGTAATCTACCCTGGATTGGAATCTCACCCTCAGTATGATCTTGCAAAATCTCAAATGAAGGAAGCGGGAGGAATGGTTTCATTTACTTTCAAATCCGGTAAAAAAGAAGATGCTATCAAATTCTTAGAAAAAGTAAGAGTATTTACATTAGCAGAATCTTTAGGAGGTGTAGAATCTTTAGCCAACCATCCGGCTTTAATGACACACGCTTCAATCCCAGCTGAAAAACGTGCAGAATTGGGAATTACTGATGACTTAGTTCGTTTAAGCGTAGGCATCGAAGATGCAGAAGATCTTATTGCAGATCTGGAGAAAGCTTTTTCTTAATAAACAACAAACTGAAATGAGAAGGGTATTTTATCCTTCTCATTTTATTATCACCTCAAAACAAATATGAAAAACACAAGAAAAGCAACTCCTTCCGATCTACCTCAACTGACCAGGTTATTTGATGAGTACAGAATATTTTATCATAAAGAATCAGACCTCTCTGCGGCAGAAACTTTTCTAAAAGAAAGAATTGATAATAATGATTCTGAAATTTTTGTTGCAGAAGAAGACCAAAAGCTGGTAGGTTTTGTACAATTATACCCTATATTTTCATCCACAAGAATGCAGCGCTACTGGCTGTTAAACGACCTGTATGTCAATACAAATTATAGAGGAAAAGGATATTCTAAGGCTTTGATTGAGACATCAAAAGACCTGTGCAGATCTTCAAAAGCCTGTGGAATTCTACTTGAAACCGGAAAAAGCAACGATATTGGAAACCAATTATATCCATCCTGCGGTTTTGAGCTTTACGATTCTGTGAATTTCTATGAATGGAGCAATTCATAAAACATTAGTTACAACTTATAACACAAAAAAACATGACAGATTTCCAAAAATATATTCAAAGATATTTAGATTTGATTCCTTCTGAAAACTGGTTAGAAGAACTGCAAAAGTCAGAAAATAAAACCATAGGAATCTTTTCTAATCTTACTGAAGAACAATCTACTTTTGCCTATGCAGAAGGAAAATGGACATTAAAAGGAGTACTTCTTCACCTATCTGATACGGAAAGAGTTTTTCAATACAGAATATTGGCTTTTGCCCGAGGAGAAAAAAGCAATCTTCCCGGCTTTGATGAAAACGAATATGCTGAAAAATCTTTCGCCGATACAAGATCGTTGGAATCTCTGCTGGAAGAATATAAACTGGTAAGAAAATCTTCTCAAATTTTACTGAAAACCCTTCAGCCCTCAGCATTACAAAACACTGGTATTGCCAATGGCAATGAGGTTTCTGTAGAAACTATTGGAAAACTTATTGTAGGACACAATTATCACCACCTGAATATCATTGAAGAAAGATATCTATTGAAGCTGGGATGGATGTAAAGTTTTGGCTAAAGCCAGAAGATTTTTTCCTTAATTTTTAAATGGGCTAAAGCCCATTTCTATTGAATTTGATAAAATGTGTTATTATTATATTAAGCATATAATATTTAACAGTTTATATTGAATTGAATATAAATAATGTTGCTATTTTATGTATGCAAATGATATCCGTATCAAAATGTAGTTTAAATTATATTAAATTCCATAAGTACAGCATAACTGTTTCAACCAATTAACACACTCACGATAAAAACATCAATAGAAACGGGCTTTAGCCCGTTTTTCATTTAAGCAAACCTCCATTGGCTTTAGCCAAAACATAATTTTAAAATATTATATTTGATAAAAACAGCACAAATGTCATTTATCAAAATTTATATCCATCTTGTTTTTTCAACAAAAAACAGAGCTCCAATTCTTAACACCTTTGATATACGAATAAAGGTATGGAAACACATTAAAGAATACGCTACAGAAAAAGGAATCTTTTTAGATATGATTAATGGCTACTCAGATCATTGCCATTGTTTAATCTCTCTTGGATCAAATCAGAATATTGAAAAAACTGTTCAACTATTAAAAGGTGAATCTTCTTATTGGATCAATAAAAACCAACTCACAAAAGAAAAATTTGCTTGGCAGGATGAGTATTTTGCAGTCTCAGTTTCTGAATCAATCGTTGATTCTGTAAGGAATTATATTAAAAATCAGGAAAAACATCATCAGAAAAAAAGTTATACTGATGAACATAATGAATTTATTGAAAAATATCATTTTAAAATATAGGTTTTAACTAAAGCCGAAATTCTTCTTTATTTTTTTATTGAATTGAAAAAACAAAACTGTAGTTATCGAATAATATTCACAATATCCGTTAATAGAATAGGACTCAAGCCCATTTAAAAATAAATTCCCCTTCATTATTTTTAGCCGAAACTTATAAAACCAATCATATTTATATCTTAATTTTTTGCCCAAATTTTCCAGATTCTCTACCTTTATCAACTGTTTTAGAATTCAAAAAAATTATGGAAAACATTATTGAAATATTAAAATCCGGCGGCACAATTCTTTACCCTACCGATACCATCTGGGGAATTGGTTGTGATGCTACCAATATAGAGGCTGTCAATAAAATTTTTGACATTAAAAAGCGTGAAAAAAATAAATCGATGATCATTCTTGTAGAATCTGAAAAGAGACTTCAGGATCTGGTGGACGTTCCGGAAATGGCCTGGGAAATTATTGATCTTAGTGAAAAACCGGTAACCATTGTGTATGAAAACCCAAGAGGACTTCCTAAAGAACTTCTTGCCGAAGATGGCAGTATCGGTATCCGATTGGTAAAAAATGATTTTTGTAAAAGATTGATTTCAAAGCTGAACAAACCACTAGTCTCAACATCTGCTAACTTCAGTGGTGAAAAGAGTCCGTTGAAATTTTCAGACATTTCTGAAGAGATGATCAACCTTGTAGATTACGCTGTGGAAGAAGACAGAGAAAAAGTTTCAAAATACTCAGGGTCTTCGGTGATCAAAATATGGGCAGATAACAGGATTAAAGTTCTTAGAGAATAATAATATAGGAACAATTCATATTTTTTAGGGTCTTGGCGGTATATATCGGCAGGATTTCTTTTTTTTAATTTTATCTTTGCAAACTCATCTCATAAAATATACTGTATGAATCATCAAGAATTTGCTCAGGTATGGGTAGATGCCTGGAACTCTCATGATTTGGAGGATATCCTCTCCCATTATTCTGAAGATATTGAGATTACAACTCCAATGATAGCCATTGCTACAGGTGGTAAAGAAAGTTCTTTACAAGGGAAAGCATCTATTCGGGAATATTGGCATAAGGCCCTGGATAAATTTCCGGATCTTCATTTTGATTTGATTCATGCCACTGCAGGAGTAAATTCTGTAGCACTATTTTATAAGTCGATCATGGATAAACATGCCATTGAGGTTATGTTTTTTAATGAAGAAGGGAAAATTAATAAAATGTATGCCCATTATGATTAATGAGCTGCATCGGTAGAAACAGACACTATTATTAACGATGAAAATTAATCTTACTCAAAATAAGAATTTAAAACTATTTAAAATCATTTCTGAAGCAGCGGAAAGGAATAATCAGTCCGTGTATATTGTGGGCGGATATGTTCGCGATCTTCTGATGAAAAGAAAAGCTTCCACCGATATTGACTTTGTAACGGAACAAAGCGGTATTGAGCTTGCTCAGAATGTTGCTCAGGATATTGATCCTAAATTAAAGGTTTCCGTTTTCAAAACTTATGGAACCGCCATGATCAAGTATAAAGATCTTGAGCTGGAATTTGTTGGCGCAAGAAAAGAAAGTTATACAGAAAACAGCCGAAAGCCGGAAGTAGAAGGCGGAAGCCTGGAAGATGATCAGAAAAGAAGAGATTTCACCATCAATGCAATGGCGATTTCTTTAAATCAGCATAATTTCGGAGAACTCATCGATCCGTTTAATGGGATTGAGGATCTTGAAAAAGAAATTTTAAGAACGCCATTAGAACCTGCTCAAACGTATTCTGACGATCCGTTGAGAATGATGAGAGCTGTACGTTTTGCTTCTACATTAAGCTTTACGATTGAAGAGAATTCTTTAAACGCCATCAAACAGGAATCTGAAAGAATCAAAATTGTATCTATGGAAAGAATCATGGTGGAATTCAACAAAATCATGCTTTCTGCAAAACCTTCTGTAGGCTTAAGTTTAATGGAAAAAACAGGACTTCTGAAACTGATTATCCCTGAACTTCTAGAACTGAAGGGGGTGGAAGAAGTGGAAGGACAAACCCACAAAGACAACTTCTATCATACGCTTGAAGTAGTAGACAATATTTCATTGAATACAGAGAACCTTTGGCTTCGATGGGCAGCATTGCTGCATGATATAGGTAAAGCGCCAACCAAAAAGTTTGTAGAAGGTACAGGCTGGACTTTCCACGGACACGAGTTTCTAGGTTCAAAAATGGTAAAAGCTCTTTTTCAGAGGTTAAAACTCCCTTTAGGAAGTGATATGAAGTACGTTCAGAAAATGGTAAAACTATCTTCCCGCCCTATCGCTTTGATTACGGATGATGCTTCTGATTCTGCATTAAGAAGACTTTTATTTGATGCCGGAGAAAACCTTGAGGACCTTTTCACTCTTTGTAAGGCAGATATTACTACTAAGAATTCTAAAAAACAGGAGAAATTCAAAAGAAACTTTGAATATGTTGCCGTAAAAATAAAAGAAGTAGAAGAAAAAGATCAGGTAAGGAACTTCCAACCTCCTATCACAGGAGAAGAGATCATGGAAATGTTTAATCTTAAGCCAGGCCGTGAGATCGGGATTTTAAAAGAAAAGGTAAAAGAAGCCATTCTTGAAGGCGAGATTCCCAATGAAAAAGAAGAAGCTACCAAGTTTGTGATTGCTGAAGCAGAAAAACTGGGATTAACATTGTAATTCTATTATAGATAAAAATAAGCCCGGCGGGATCTTCGATCCCGCCGGGCTTATTTTTTTCCCATCTTCTCTGAAAACAAACCCGGGCGGTTTCGAAGAAACCGCCCGGACAAAAAACACAAATGATGAAAAAAAATAAAAAATTATATTTTCATATGCTGTTTGGTACATTATGGATTTACATATGCTCCATTGGCCCCTAGACCTCCTGTTTTGAAGCTAGAAATCTTGCTTCCATTCGCTGCAGAATATACAGTCATTTCACTTTCTGCTTTAAAGCCTTTAACATCCGATGCAAAGATTTTTCCATCAACAACATTAAAGCCGTATAATGTAAAATAAGCACCTCCTCCATCTGAGGCTGTTAATAAAGCAGTGGTAGGAACAGTAGGAGTTGCTACACTTGTAGTATATACTTTAGTTCCTGAACTGAAATAAAATTTACCATTATCGATCTGAAGATTTGTAGCATTTGGAATTCCTGTTAAAGTAATAACAGGTGTAATTGTTCCTGTACTGGAAATCTTATAGATATAAGAATCTGTAGTTGTTGAAGAAATAGTATACACATTTGTATTATCTGAAACAATTCTGTTGATGTCACCGTTCGGAACGGTAATCTGCGTCATATTATCAGTCGCTGTATTAATATAGGTCACTTTATTTCCTGATCCAAATGTAGCATTCTGTACAAATACATTTCCTCCGGCTTGTACAATTTTATCTATATTTTCAGTAAAATCGGTTTTCTTTACCAGTGAAAGGTCAGAAATTTTATATTTTGTTACACTTTTAGCGCCTGAAGACAAATTCATATTAGTAACATAAATAAATCCATTTGCAAAGGCAATCCCTCTTGGGTTGTTAATCTGATCCGTGATGGTCCCTACTTTTTTAAAAGTATAACGATCTACAACAACAATTTTATTAGAATTGTTCATCACAAGGTATGCCTTGTTACCGTCCAGACCAATGGTCTGAAGAACATCTCCCAATATTTCGTTATTGTTATTGTAAGCATAGATATTATCCTGTTTCAGGCCTAAATCTCTTGTAAGGAACATTACGTTAGCTCCATAGGACTGAAAATTTCCTTCATTGGAAATTAAATATCCGTTCTGGTAAGTGATAGGTGATATTTCTATGTTATCACTATCATTGCTACACGAAATGTTAAATAACAATACAAATGCAAATAGTACCGTTAAAATTCTAGTTACTCTCATAATATATTAATTTTAGTTTTTAAAAATTAATGGCTGCATACACTCCATAATTTCTTTTAGGTAAAGGATAAAAAGAAACTGTTTTGTAATAAGTGTTTGTTATATTATTCACTTTAACACCTAGAGTATATTTCTTTGAAACTGTTGCCGAAATTCCTGTATTTAAAATAAAATAAGGATCAATCGCCGTATCTCTTTTTTCATCCGTTCCTGTATATGTAAGGCCATTCACAAGTGCCTGAGCATACAATTTGATAAAACCATATTCATAATCCAAATTGGCTGTTCCACGGTGCATTGGAATATAAGCTAATTGTTTCTTAGACTCCTTATCTATCGATTTGGTATAATAATATCCTGCACTTATTCCTATTTTATGGTTTCCGAATTGTTTATTAAAAGACAACTGAGACTCCAATCCGTAAGATTCTGTTTTGTTGACATTAAAGGCCTGCCAATATCCCAGAGCTGTTGGCATCCATACAATAAGATCGGTTCCTTCCAAAAAGTAAGGAGACACATTCAGTTTAAAACTTCCTACTTTAAATTCGTGGTTCATGTCTACCTGAACAGAAGTTTCCGGTCTCAGATCTTTATTTCCTCCCGGTTCGTAATAGATATCATTAAATGAAGGATATCTGAAGTTTTTAGACAAATTAAGTCCTACATTATACCATTTTGAAGTGTTCCATTTTCCGGAGAATGAGAACAAAACCGGAGAACTGATGTCTTCTACAAAATCTTTTTTGAATCCCCCTTCAAAGCGCAGATCCTTCGTTGCAAAATACCTCAATAAGGCAGAAACAGAACCTATATTTCGGCTTACATTCGTTATTCCACTTTTGTAACCTTCCCCTTTATTCACCTGAAATTCTCCAATAAGGTTCACATTCCATTTTGAATTCAGGAAATAGTTGAAATCATTTTTTACAATATAATTTTTCCCTGTACCACCGCTGGATTTAGGAAGATTTAAATCTCCATAATACTGGAAGTTTTCTTCGGTATATGCCGCTTTGAATGCGTTACTGAATTTTGCTTTATTCCAGTCCCAGGCAATAAGACTTCTTACACTTTGGGTTTTATATTTTGTTTTGGTTGCTGTTTCTTCGTATACTGGGTAATGCTGCGAAGAGTCAAAAAACTGACTTTGCCATGATACCTTGTGCTCGTTGGTTACTTTATAGGAAGCCCCTACGTTGAAGGATGTATTGTAGTAATTTCCGTTCCTGTTGATGTAGTTCAGGTCACTTACTTTATAATCGTTTTCACTTACAGAATAATTTCCCGAAGCTTTAAAACTGAACTTATCATTGCTGTAAGAACCTTTAAGAAAGTTATTAAAAGTATTAAAAGAAGCAACTTCTGAAAATAATGAACCATGGAACCCTTTATTAAAATCCAGGGTATTGTTCATATGAATACTTCCGCCCACTGCTCCACTTCCGTAGATGACACTTCCGCCGCCGGCTTTTATTCCAATCTGATCATATCCGAACAAAGGCATATTGTTGATATCTCCCTGTCCTAAAAAATTAGAATTGATATTAATTCCGTTCCATACAAAGGCGGTCTGCTGTGCAGTAGTTCCCCTGAAAGACGGTGAAGAAACAGCACCACGGCCATTTTCCTTAATATAAACCTGCGACTGAAACCTCAGCAGTTCGGAAAGATTGGTGGAATTTTTCTCAGTATCTTCGGGAGAAATGGTTTTCACAGGGTGAAAGAGCTTCACTCTATTCATCTGGTTATCGAAGATGTAAATCGTATCAATGACTTTCTCTTGCCCGAAAAGAAAACAACCATACGATGAAAAAAGCAGTACTAAAGATCTTTTTATATTCATATTAATGCACTTTTCCTCCGAAAGCAATATGTTTTTTATGATTATGATTCTGGCAGGTCTCCTGACTTTCGCATTCTGCACCTTCCCGTGATACACAGTGGTTGTTTGCAGAAACTTTTGTTGCGATTTACAGTTGCGGGGACAGTCCGGGAGTTACACCCGATTCCCTTTTCATTCCAATACACTGGAAACCAAATTTCTTGCAAAGATAGCTTTTTATATCTATTTGCCAAAGATCCCTGAGATCATGATCAATACTTTTATTCTTCCTTCATTTCATCTCAATATCATATAGAAAAATGGCCATTTTCAATATTGAAAACAGCCATGTAAAATCCCACTTTTACTATTGATGATATGAATTTAAAACTATATCCGAATTTATTTTTTAATGAATTTATAGGATTCCATCTTTCCTCCTTTCAAAGAATACTGAAGGATATAATTTCCTTTAGATAAAGATGAAACATCCACCTGATTATGTATAGAACTAAAAGTTTTTACGATTTGCCCTACCATATTGTAGATCTCTGCTTTTTCTATTTTTTCTGTTCCTTGTATGTATAAAATATCTGATACAGGATTTGGATAGATGCCCGTCACAGCTTTCTCTTTAACAATATCATTCACAGATAAAAATTCTGAAAGATCCAGGTAAAACCCAACAATCTGATTGGATGCATTAGTACCTACCCCTGCTATCTTCTTTCCATCCTGGGAAATTGCCAATGGAAGCCCCATAGAGACACCGTTGGTTGCAATTCCTAATGATGTGGCATAATCGTTCAGATTAATACGACCTCCGGCTTGAGTCCAGATAAAGCCTTCCCCCGACATTGGCGGAGCCCCAAATGCTCTATAAAAACCTATAACGGTAGATCCGTCAGCCGAAATACCTGTTGCACCCCCTTTAAAGCTGAATGATGCATTAGGATGTGTTATATAAGTAAGCCCCGTAACTGTATTCCAAACATAAGGATTAGGGTTTGCCGCTCCAATTATTGTATTTCCGTCTGCAGAAACACCTCCTGCTTCCCCTACATTATTCCCGTTATTATCTGTAATAAAACTTTCTACTCCGTCTATCCATTTAGCCCCGCTTCTTGTTCCTGTTGCCTCGTCCTGCCATCCTACTACTACTGTCCCTGCAGCACTTATTGCATTTGCTCTGGAACTTCTTCCGGCAACCATACTTCCTAAATCTATAACTCCGCTTACCGCGTCCCACTTTACCGCATGAGCATTGGCTGCAGTAAGATAACCCAATCCTACAATGGTACTTCCGTCTATCGACATTCCCCAGGTAGAACTTACACTGCCATCCCAACCTGTAGGAACAAGCCCACCTCTGTTGGTCCAGGTAGAATTGGTAATATCATACGTTGATATTTCATTAAAACCCGTAGTAGAATTTGTAATCGTAGATGCTATTTTAGTTCCGTCATTAGAAACTACCGTTTTTCCTGAGGCAGGATATCCGTTTGAGATTGATCCAATCTGTACCAATCCGCCAGCAGCAGACCATTTGAATATAGCGCCCGCACTGGTATGCATACTTACAACACCATTATTGGAAACTGCCCCTACATTATAATTACCAAGTCCCATTACGGTAAGCTGAGCATCTGCCATTCCAACTTTTAAGAAGAAACAGAACGCTACTACTTTCATTGACATTTTGTAAAAGTTTTTCATATATTGTTATATTTAGCATTTTGATTTAGCGAAAACAATATTAATATTATATTTACCCAATTAAAAGAAATTGGCTTTCAGAATTCGTGAATTTTAAAAGAATTTAAACAGTAAAAACTTAATAATCAAACACATAATAAAACCTCATTTTGAAGATGGATTTCATGAAAATCATTCAAAAAAACACAAAAAACAATTTATTATTTAGAGACGTAATTGAAAATAAGGGGAAAATTCTACTGCTGATACTTGTATTTTGGTCTGTTACCATGAATGGGCAGCTTAGCCAGGACTTTAGTATTTTATCAGATAAAGCGTTTCAGAAACTCTATCAAAACTCAGATGAATGCATCAGCTATGCTCAGGGAATACTTGTAAATGATCAGGATGCAGAGCATCAGATTGTACTTCAGAATATTATTTCTCAGGCTTTTGCCATGAAAGGAGATTATGTACAGTCTGTGAATACGTTCTCACAAAAAGAAGATTCTGATCAGAGCCGGAAGCTTTCTTACTTTATGCAGATCTTCAGTGCTTATAATCTTGCGGATCAGTATCAAAACCTTGGGCTGTACAATCAGTCTAAAAAAATTATAACCGACCTTCTTTCAGATCAGAAACTCCTCAAAAGCAGTGATCTTAAACTCAGGATCACCACCGCAAAACTCTATCAGCTGCAAGCTCTGAATTTTGGAATTAATAAAGATTATTCTTCAGCCTTAAAAGACCTTGACAAAAGTGATCAGTATCTGGATCATCATAATGAAGAAAATAAAATAATCGCGATGGAAAACAGGATTTTCCGTTCCTTTTATTGGATGAAGCAAAACAAAATGTCTGAATACAAAGTACTGATAGAAAATATTATTAATGAACTCAACAATCAGGAAAGTCAGCCGTTTTTGCTGGGCCTGGCCTATGAAAATATTTCCCAGTACTATTTTTTGAAACAGGATTACAAAACAGCCATTCAGCAGTTGGAAATTGGACTTTCATTGGTGGAAGACCTTCCTTTCAATAATCTGAAAATTAAATTGTACGAATCATTATCCAGAAATTATTTCGCTCTGCATGACGATGCTAAATACCATCAATACTACAAATTATACAATGATTTGAAAACAAAAACAGATTCCAGCACAAAAGAAGGAATACGTTATATTGTAAAGCTTGTAGAAAATAATCAGAACAAAAGCATTGAATTTCAAAAGCAGACCTCGCTTAGAACCCTACTCCCTTTAATGATCTTTTTGTCCCTTATCATTATAGGATTGCTTGTTTATTTCATCGTCGAAAAAAATAAAAATAAGGACTTAAAGAAACAATTCGATTTCTTTGAAAGACAGAGTAGAAAACCGTCCCCAATCACTATTGTATCCAAAAATTCTTCTGATCCCGAAAAAATTACAACAAAAGATCCTGGAGTTTCCAGAATATCGAAGGAAAAGGAAGATGAAATTCTCCAAAAACTTGAAGAATTTGAACTGTCAGACCGATATCTTAATAAAAACATGTCGCTATCGGTGCTTTCCTCACAGATGGAAGTGAATACAAAATACCTGTCTGAAATTATCAATAACAACAAAGAGAAAAACTTCAATGGTTATATTAACAAACTAAGGATCAACCACATTGCCCAACTATTAAAGAATGATCCTACCTTCCTCAATTATAAAGTAAGCTACCTTGCGGAATATGCAGGTTTTTCATCACACAGCGCATTCACAACGGTTTTCAAATCGGTTACCGGAATGTCTCCCAACACTTATATTCAGGAAATCAGTAAAAGCAAAACTTTATGACCAATTTTTTTAAAATACTGTTGCTGGTTCTATTACCTTTTTCTACCGTAAAAGCTCAGAATACCTCAGATAGTGCTCTGATCAGAAAAGCCCGTCTTCAAATTTATGACAATCCCGACCGCACGATTGCCATCGGAAAACAGCTTTTAAAAAAAGAACATACCATCAAAACCTCTATTGATATTTATATGCTACTTTCTACCGCTAATATTGCCAAGAGAAATTTTGATGAATCTTTAAAGTATATTTTAAAAGCTAAAGAACTTTCACAGAAAACCAACGACACCAAAAGCCAGGTAAGCGTCCTCATTGCCGCGGCCATACAGTATCAGCAAATGGAACTCTTCAGCAAGAGTCTTGAAACATTGAATGAAGCTGATCTCTATCTGAAAAAATTACCTGAACATACTTCTGAAAAATATGGTGAAACGGCCAGAAGCTATGCCATCAGAGGAATGATCTATAAAAGCCAATCTAATTCTGAGATTGCTCTGGAAAAGTTTTTGATTTCTATACAGAATTTTGAAAGAGTACCTTTAAAAAGAACCGCTTACTCTAATATGAGTGTGGTATATTACAATATTGGCTACTGTTATCTTAATCTCAATCAAATTGACAGAGCCCAACAGTCCTTTTTACAGTCGATAGATTATGCCCGAAGAAACCAAGCTAAAAGTCTGGAAGCATTCGCCCTGAAAGGAATGGCAGAACTCTACAAACAACAGCACAAAAATCAGGCAGCGCTGGATCTTTTGACCAATGCAGAAGCTCTTTCTAAAAATACGGGAGATATTACCCTGAATGAAGGAATCTATAAAGAAATGGCAGACAATTATCTGGCTATTGGAAAACAGGATTCGTTCCAGCTGTATAACAAAAAGTTTTTTGAAATGCGCTTTCAGAGAAAGCAAAACGAATTGGTTTCTATAAATCATGTCATCAATGAACATAATAAAGAAACTCTTGTCAAAAGTGAAGCGCTAAAATCTTACTACAACAATATCCAAATGATCTCTGTGGTCATAGGAACTATTCTTATCGCTCTTCTCTCCTATTGTATCATCAAAATAAGAAAGCAGAATAAAATGTTCCAAAAAAGAATACAGCACATCATCAGAACTTCCTGATTGGCTTACAATAAAAAAACATTCCGGGTTGCGGAATGTTTTTTATGATGTATAATGTTCAGTTTATTTACCAATAACTTCAGTGATAGGGTTTCCTACATTTCCACTTGGGAACTGAATTTTCAGTAATGAAGAAACGGTAGGAGCAATATCGGTCATGTTATACGCCTTATTGCTTTCTCCCTGTTTCACACCCCAACCCATAAAGATCAATGGAATGTGCGAATCATAAGAATTCCATACACTGTGTGTAGTTCCTGTTTTAGAATATGGAGGAAGCATAGAGTCGTGAGAGATCAATTGAATATCACCACTTCTCTGTCTGTTGATTCCGTTGATAATTCTTTGTTTGATAGGCTCCGGAATGCTTGATTCCTGAACTTTGTCTACAGAAACAGCGTATAAAACTGTTGGATCTTTTTCCAGCTCTTTAACGGCGAAGTTTCTTACATCGTCCAGTTCAAGTTTACTGTCTGCCAATACTTTTCTGTCAAAATAGATCTGATAATTATCAATTGCATTGATCAGCTTATCAGCTCCGAATTTCTCTTTCAGCTTTTGATTAAGATTTTTCTCTGCTCCTTCACCAAAGAAACCTGTCGGGATCTTATGTTCTTTCAGGAATCCTACGGAGTGTGCACCACCGTGGTCTGCAGAAAGGAAAACAGTATATTCACCTTTACCTACTTTTGAATCCAGATACTTGAAGAATTCTGCCAAATCCTGATCTAATCTGATGTACACATCTTCTACTTCAATAGAATTAGGCCCAAATTTATGTCCTGCATAATCTGTTGAAGCCAGATTGATCGCCAGGAAGTCTGTAATATTATCTCCACCCAGTTTTTCACCTTCCACAGAAGCCTCTGCCAATTTCAATGTCAATGTATTCCCGAAAGGAGTGTAACGGATATTATCTCTTTTAGACTGGTAATCAGCTGCTAAATTACTGTAAGGGAATGTAGGTGTTTTCGCACTTCCCAACAGTCCTTCCCATGGTGAATTGTCTGGAGCACTTTCTGTATACTCGTTGATCGGAAGTAAAGTATTCCAACCGTTTGCTACCAATTTTTCCGGTAAATTCTGAGAATTGAATGATTTTACCCATTGAGGAAGATCGTTCATATACCAGGTACTTGTAATGAAGTTTCCGGTACTGTCATCAAACCAGAAGGCTCCGTTTGGAGTGTGTCCTGCCGGAAGAATAGAAGCACGGTCTTTCAAAGAAACCCCAACTACTTTTCCCTGGAAGTTGGTTGCCAGTCGTAATTCGTCGGTAACCGTTGTAGACCAAAGGTTCTTCGGAGAGTGGCTTCCAGTTTTAGCATTTGTAGTTCCTACAGGCTGAACGCTTTCATCTGCAGTACAGTATACACCTTTACCCGTTTCCTTGTCTGTCCAGTCGTTTCCTGCAATTCCGTGAATAGCCGGAACAGAACCTGTATAGATACATGTATGCCCTAACGCGGTAATCGTAGGAACATAAGGAATATGCACGTTGTTTAAAGAATATCCGGTATTCAAAAGCCTTTTGAAACCATCATTTCCATACTTACCGTAAAAACGGTATAAATAATCCCAACGCATCTGATCTACAACTAAACCTACTACTAATTTCGGTCTTTCCAGTTGGGTATTTTTGTTCTTCTGCGCATTAATTGTAACTACGGACAGGAAAGTAGCTGCCGCAATTGAAATGTTCCTAAGCATCCAAGTAAATTTTTATTGGATACAAATTTAAGTGTTTTGAAAGTTTTGAAGTGTGAAATTTTATTTAAATTTGAGTTTTATACTATTCATCAATCCAACAAACCATGATTCTAGGTGTATATTGGTATTTCAAATTTCCTGAAGATTTATATCATTTTAAGTTTTTTAATTTCTTTAAAGGCTATGGAGGTCATGCCGATAACGATGCTGAACTGATTGCAAGAGTTCAGGTTGATCATATTGAAGAAGTTATTTCGAAATTGGAAACCCTCAAAACCCAGTTCAAAAGAACGTACCTGCAACTTAGCAGCAGTGAAAATCAGTTGATCATCAGTTTAGGAGATCATTTTTTGTTTGACTACTATTTTCAGCTGGCTCAGGAAATAGAAAAGCTACTCATCCTTGAGAAAGCAATACCATTGGATTCTAATGTTCCATTTAAAGCTATTTCCAATATGCTGTACCGACCGGAAAAGGAAACTTTTGAAAGTATAGAACACCGTTTCATTCAAATGGTGGGCTCTAATTTTAAAAAGCATAATGCGGAAAATTATTCTATCAGAATTGACTGTAATCTGCCTTTATATGATAAGAAAAACCTGATCAGTGATTTAACCCAAATCTGCAGAGAGGAGAATCTTCATGTCTTTTATTATCATGATTGTGATTTCAAAGATCATTGTAATCTCATGCTGCTGTTCACCAATGGCAGACAGCAAAACGACTCTGTTCAGCAAGTTCACATTAATACTTTCGGGAGTAAAATAAGACAACTCACAGAAAAATATTTACAGCTTAATTTCGGTCATCTTGAAGGCCTCACCTACTATCCACGCAATGGTCCTCATGTAGAACTGATGGTAGATGAAGAATATATTATAGCGCCATAAAAACCATTTAAATTCAATAATCATTATTAAATCTGATAATATGATCAAATTCAAATACGTTATTTTATATGTAGAAGATGTAGAAAAATCTATGAATTTTTATACGAATACATTCAACACCGAAATCAAATTCATTACTCCTGAAAAAGATTACGGAGAACTGATTACCGGAGAAACAACCTTATCATTTGCCTCAATAAGTTTAGCCAGTTCTAATATAAAGGAAGGCTTTTTAGCGTCAAAAGAAAGTGCCAAACCTTTCGGAATAGAACTGGGATTTGTAACAGACGATGTAGAAGCTTTGGTAGAAAAATCTATTAAAAACGGAGCTGTTCTTTACGAAGATATTACAGTAAAGCCATGGGGACAAACAACAGCTTATATCAAGGATCTGGATCAATATCTGGTAGAAATCTGTACAGAAATTCAATAATTTAAAAACTGCACTGTGGAAATAAGAAAACTACAAAAAATATCCATTGATCCCAGCCTGCATTGGGGTCATAATGGCTATGTAACAGATAAGATCTATTCGGTTTCATCCATTGAGTTTGCAGGTTCTTTTGAATTTATTTTAAAAGAAAAATCTTTACCATACAGCAAAACATGGAAAAACAGTCCTGAGGAACTGAAAGAATTTAACAGTATCATTGAAAAGGGAAATTCTTTTGGTGCTTATAAAGATGACAAACTGGCTGGCTGGATCATCGGTGAGCATAGAGTATGGAACAACAGTTTTTATATTGAAAATATTCTGGTAGACGAAAAATACAGAAGAGAAGGAATTGGAATCATGCTGATTAAAAATATCATTAAGGAAGCCAGAAAATTAAACTGCAGAGTCATTGAACTTGAAACCCAGAATACCAACTATCCCGCGATACAGTTTTACAGAAGAATGGGATTCAACATTACTGGTCTAAATACGAGACTTTACAATCATTCAGAAGAAATTGCTCTTTTCATGACCTTAGATCTGGACTAGCTATTAGGGAGGAAAATTCTCATTGAAAGCGAAAGATTAAAAGTTCATAAAGTATTAAGGATCAACTCATCATTCAAAACAACCTTCAATTAAACACTTGCAAGTGTCTTAATATTTTTTTACATTAGTAATCAGCAAATTAAAAATCATTGACTATGAAAAATTTAAAAAAATTAAAAAGAAGCCAACTCGTGTTGATCAGCGGCGGTGACAGTGCATATGCTATCTGTACAACCGACGGATATTGCCCTCCCGTACCAGGTTCGTATTATTGTTCTAATGGTACCTGCTATACATCCTCTGGAGGGGGCAATGGCGGAGGAGGTAATCCTGGAGGCGGCGGCGGTGGCTTCTGTAACGAGCCTATGCGTTTCTGCCAGGAATGGGAAACAGGATGTGGCTGTGTTTACTGATAAAAAAATATTGTTAGATACATTGGGGCGGTTTTATGACCGCTCTTTTTATTTCAGGCAGAAAGATGCATATTTGCAACAAAACTAATTCTAGAGAACTTATGGTAAGAACAATCTATTGTTTCGCTGCATTGTCTGTATTCTCAGTAATAAATGCACAGCAGAAAACATTTAAATGTAAGGAAGTACATGATGCCGTTAAGCTGATCGATGAGGAAAAGTACGATCAGGCTATTCTTATTCTGAGAGATTGTGAGAAAAAAGATCCGAAAGATTACACTTACCCTTACGAAATTGCCTTAGCTTATACCCGAAAAGCAGATTACAAAAACGCCATCTACGAACTGGAAAAAATAAAGACATATCCAGATATCAATGACTATTATTATGCACTTCTTGGTAATGTGTATGACGAGTCCGGTAATGCTGTACAGGCAATAAAAGCTTATGATGAAGGGTTAGAAAAATTTCCTGCTTCCGGAAGGTTATATCTCGAAAAAGGAATCGTTCTGGAATCTCAGGGCAAACTTAAAGACGCTGTAGAGCTCTATGAAAAGGGAATAAAAGCAGAACCGATGTATCCCTCAAATTACTATAGAGTTTCTCAATTATATCTGAATTCTAAAGATGTTTTATACGGTCTCATCTATGGTGAAATCTTTGTAAACCTTGAGCGAACCACCTCCAGATCTCAGAAAATGAGTGAACTGCTATATGCTACTTATAAAAAAGCGATACACTTCGATGCTGAAAATATCAGTCTTAATTTTTGTGAAGCTGTAATAGATGCTGAAAAGTATAAAAAAAATAATTCCATTCCATTCTGCATTACGTTTGCTACCAACTTCGCGTTGGCCTCTATAGGTCAAAAAGAAATTAATCTGGAAACCTTATCTTCAATCAGAAAGAAATTTATAGAAGAATATTTTAAGAAAGACAATTACCCTCCCAATGTACTATTAAGCTATCATAAAATGATGGAAGACCAACATGTATTCAATGCTTACAATCATTATATTTTTCAGATAGGAGATGAAAACGGTTTTAAAGAATGGCAAACCCAGAATACAACAGAATATGACAAATTTGTAGATTGGTATACTAAAGACGCGAATCTTCTTACAATAAACAAAGACAATGTGTATCTGTCTGATCAGGTAAGAATCAAATAAATAATTTCATTAATTTCGCAAAAAAAGACTTACAATACGTATGGATACTAAAAAGAGTGCTCTGGAAAAAATGTCCAGTCAGGAACTTGAAAAATATATTAATCCGGAATCCAAATTTGTTCCACAGGCCGTTCAGTTTGCCCATGAAATTCTACAGTCAAGAGGCAGAACATTTTCCGATCAAGAGTTAGCATATATCATTTCCAAAACAGCTGATCTTAATAAAAAACAGGAAATTATCATACATCCCAATCATACCAGAGCTTCACAGATCATGTACCTGTGCGGTGTACTGGGGATTGTAAGTATTATCCTGAATTACGAACAGTTCAATTCCGGAATCGCGATTTCCATTGCAGCAGCAACGCTAGCTTTTATTTTTGGTATGGGATATCTTATAGGAAAGGGCAATGAGGTGGTAAAATATATTCTTATCATCACTTTTGCACTGGGACTTTTTGGCATTCCTTCCATGCTGGCTAATCTTGCTTTTTATCCTCTATTGGGAATTATCAGTATTATACAGACTCTTCTTCAGCTTTGGGTCATCATTCTTCTGATCAGGATTCCAAAGAATAAGGTAGCATAAAGGGTGAAACTAAGTCTTGGAAGTTCATCAATAACTCGGACTTTCGATTATAAGTAAAGAACAGGTGACCTTATCATTACCTGTTCTTTTTTATTGATACTAATAAATTTCTACTGGTCACAAAAATTAATATTGTATCACAATTTTACCTGTTGCTCCTTTTTCAAGATGATAAAAGGCTGATTTTGCCTCTTCAAATGGATATACCTGATCTATGATGGGATGTATTTGATAGTGTTGCAACGCTTCGTTCATACGGGAAAACATTTCTTTAGAACCTACTTCTATTCCCTGCATCCTGATCTGTCTGGACATGATTTTTACAGTATCCAATTCTGCACTCAAGCCACCGATCAAACCAATAACAGCAATAGTACCGTCGAGAGCAATTACATCCATTGACCGGTTGATATTACTCCCTCCTACCACTTCCACAATATGATCTACCCCTCTTCCAGCGGTAATCTGCATAATATTTTTTTCCCAAGCCGGCATCTGATGATAATTAATAAGATGTTTAACTCCCATCTTTTTACCCAAAGCCAGTTTCTCATCACTACTCGATAACAAAATCACTTCAGCACCGGCCATTAAAGCAAACTGAGCAGAAAATAAAGAAACCCCTCCCGTTCCCTGGATAAGCACTGTACTCCCTGGCTTAAGATCTCCCTTTTCAGTCACACCATGCCAGGCGGTAAGTCCCGCACAGGGTAATGTTGCAGCTTCCACATCACTTAAAAAAGTTGGAACCTTAATCACTTCGCTTTCATTAAATACAGCGTATTCCTGTAACAGACCATCTGTTTTTGCTCCCCCAAGAGAACCACCAACCTTTTCATCGGTCAGCTTTCCATCTATCCATTTGGGTAAAAATAATCCGGCAACCCTGTCATTAACAGCTAAACTAGTGACCTCACTCCCTCTTTCTACAACAACACCTACTCCATCAGAAACCGGAACTCTCCCCACCGGAGGTTTCCAGGAAGAATAACCTGTTACCACCATCAGATCTCTGTAGTTAAGAGAATTCGCCTTCATTTTCACTAATACCTGATTGGGCAAAAGCTTTGGATAAGAGATATCCACCAGCTCTAGAGAAGATATACTGTAGTCTTTACTTACCTGATATGCTTTCATTGTACTTATTTTAAAATTGTTAAACTATAGACTAAAAGCCGTAATTTTATGATACAAATGTATGATGAAAAGAGTACGGGAGATAATCTACAGCCCATTGTGAGCTACTAATAAATAAATGAGTATGAGTAAAAAAAAACTGAGTTCTACCAATACAATTAATGAACATTACCTGGACGACAGATGTACCCTAAACAAAGTATTAAAGATCATTGGCAAACGGTGGGTTGCTGAAATATTGCTATTGATCACTCATGATGTTGCCCGATTCTCCCAATTGAAAGAAACGTTAGTAGGAATTTCAGATAACGTACTGTCTTCAGTACTCAACGAACTGGTAAAATCGAATCTGATAACGAAAAAAATATTCAACGAAATCCCTTTAAAAGTAGAATATCATATTACGCCAAGCGGATCGGAATTAACAAAAGTGATGCACCAGCTATGCAGTTGGGGAAAACAGAATATTCCTTATGAGATCAGAATACTTCCGGGATCTATGAAATAATAAAATAAACATGTTAACTATTGAAGAAGCATTCAGTTTAATTAAAGAAGAAAGAAAATTTCTTAATGATATTACAGAATATAAAATTAAGATAAGCAACAGCAATAATTTTGAGAGAGAAAATATGATTGGTGTATACACCATCAGAAAATATAGTGCTCATAAAAATGGAAACTATGAATTATAACAACAGATGGAAACCTTGGTTTCCAATCTGAAAAATTATTCTGGGAATAAACTAAGATTTATAAGTGTACTTGGAAAAGAATATTACGGAATGTTTTTCTTCAGTGAAGATTGGGACAAAATTATAGGATATATTGAGACCCAATCTAATGAAAATATGCACTCAAAAATAGAATAATTCAACTGTTTCTAGATAGTTGAAACAATTAAATACACCGTAAGTTTTTTTAATCACTATTTAAAAATAGCTTAGTAGAAAAAAATAAGTCAACTTCTGAATATAACGTAGGGATTTTGTCCTGACCATTTTGTAAATCTATGGTTTGAGCGCGGCCAGAGGGCGCGCTCAAACCTTTTCCTCATTACCCAATCCCCTGTTGCTACTTTATAAAATATCTATAAGCTTTATATAACAACCTGTAAACACTTCATTAACGGTCTATCACCAGTTTCATAAGTACCTAATGCCCTTATCATAGGGGCTATCCCCCTTTGCCAACTACCTCCAGTCTGTTAGATAACTGAGTATCCCCGCTTAGGTAAGGAGGGGCTTAATGAAGGGGTATAGAAAATTACAAAATAGATGTAAGCATTTATTTTCTATGATTTAGAGAAAATATCATTTTGTCCAGATTCTCCTTCAAACATAAAAGAACAAAAAGAATGGAGTTCACATCATTATTTTTATTAGATAATTATAACACTACACATTTTGTCGTAATGATGAATTATTATTGCAAAAGAATGCTGGAAATTTAGCTTTTCAGTAAAGAATATATGTGATAGAATAAATAAGCCTACTAAATCCCATAAGTATGATTTTTTTAGATTAAAAAGATTAAATTTGCAAAGCAAAAAAAGCTAATCACTAACTCAAATATAAATACGAGAATGAAAAAACTCTATCTCAGTGCATTGACCTTATGCACGGTCTTAGGTATTTCTGCTCAGGAAGTCATATGGCAGAAAGATATCAAATCCTCAACGCAGGATTTTCTAAGCCAGGTGACTACTACAATTGACCAGCAGTACCTTATTACAGGAAGCTCTATTCAAAGCGATAAGCAGCAAGCTTCTGGCAGTAAGCAAAACAATGGGTACGATTTCCATCTTATTAAATTGAATCAACAAGGACAGGAAGTCTGGGAAAAATACTTCTCAGGAAATAATCATGACTATTTATCAGCCACGGTGACCACTCAGGATGGTGGTTTTCTATTAGCCGGAACTTCTTATTCCGGAAAAGGGTTGGATAAAAAGGATGATTCTAAAGGTGGTTCGGATATCTGGCTTATCAGAATCAATGAGTTTGGAGATGAATTGTGGCAGAAAACACTCGGAACCTCTTTTGATGAAGAAGCCAGATCGGTTATTCAAACAACAGATTTAGGATTTTTTGTAGCCGGAAATGTTCAGAATGCTTCAAAAGGATACGGTTCCAAAGATGTCTGGATCAGTAGAATTGATAAAGACGGAAAAGAACTTTCCCAACTTATTTTAGGCGGAAAAGGTCTTGATGAAGTAGAGAAAATGATTCCCACGAAGGATGGCGGAGCCCTACTGGGAATTTACTCAAGAAGCTCCGAAGTTCGTGTTTCTGGATCCGAACAACGATCAACTAGTTCAACAGCCATTAGCCAGATGCCAAAAGCCACCAGCAACTTTGGAGAAGGCGACTACTGGATTGTCAAATTAGACAAAAACGGAAAAGTAGAATGGGAAAAGAACTTTGGAGGAAAAGGAGACGATCACGTCCGAACCCTTGCTTTAACGTCTAATGGATTTATCATCGGAGGGGAATCGAGATCAGAGAGGTCCGGAAACAAAACGGTTGGTATCGAAGAAGGAACTGATCTCTGGCTGATTTCTTTGAATGAAAGAGGTGATGAGCAGTGGCAGAAATCCTATAATTTCAAAAACAGAGATATTCTGATGAGCATGAGTGTACTTCATGCAGCGGATGATAAATCTTCTAAAGGAATTTTGTTAGGCGGTTATACGCAGGCTGAGGGAAGAATAGAAAAGGATGATGAAACCTTCTGGATGCTGTATCTGGATGAGAATGGCAATGAACAGTGGAGAAAACACATCACCGGAGAATCCAGAAAGAGAGAAGAAAGGTTATCTGACTTAAAACTGAACAGAGATGGCTCTATCATTTTGGCTGGAACGAGCGCGGAAGAGCTCGGAAAGGAAAACTGGAAGATCGTCAAGCTGGGAGACAAGCAGGTTGATAAGCTAATCGAGAAACAAGACATTAAGATTTATCCTAACCCAGTATCCGACTATGCGTATGTAGAAATAGGCTTCGATTTCAAGGAAGCAGATATTGTACTGTATGATATGGGAGGCAGACAGCTTCAGAATATAAAAACAAAGAACAAAGTCACTAAGATCAATACACAAGCTTTGGTACAAGGGGCCTATTTGATCACTATAAAAACGGATACGAATAAAACAGCAAATGCTAAACTTATTAAAAAATAAACCTGATGAAAAAAAATAAATTTAAAATCATCCTTTTATTATCATTTTTTAATTTTTCTCAATACCAGTCACAAACAAACATATCAGAAAAACAAATATATAATATTGCGACTCCAGAAGTTGCAACTATGATGAGATATGTGGATTTTCCAGAACCTGATTTTATAGGGAAAACAAATATTTCAGTTCCAATTTATGATATTAATTTCGGAAACCTTAAAATTCCTATAGGACTTTCTTATAATACAAAAGGTAACAAAGCTTCTGACATAGCAACTTCTGTAGGACTTGGCTGGAATTTAAATGCTGGTGGAAACTTAACTGTTAAGATCAATGATATGAACGATCTTACAGAAAATTATGCATTCTATACTGATGGTACATTTGAGCCAGAACAGAGTTATGCCTGGCATCGCCAAACAAAGGGGTACTTATCTACAGATTATCCACAAGCCCTTAGTGATACACAGGTACCTTCTTCCCAGTTATGTATGAATACTAGAATATGGAGTAGTGATGATAGAAATATAGATACTGCGCCTGATTTCTACTATCTTAATGTGCCTGGATTGAATGACAAATTTTATCTTACTAGGATTAACGATTCACAGGTAAAAGCTAATTTTTTCACCTCAAATGCTAAACTTAATAATAATCTGAACTTTACAATTAAAACAACCTGTTCTGGTTTAGAAAGTACAGCTTGGGGAAATCAGGGGGCTGCTACAGTTTTTTATCAACCGGATAAATTTGAAATTACTGGCGAAAATGGATACATCTACACATTTAATGATAATGATGCTTCAATTATATGGGAATATCCTTTAGATTTTTCTAGTCATAACACCCAACAAGTTAATAACTGGTATCTTACTAAAATCAAAGATCCATTTTCAGGAAAAGAAATTACTTTTGAATATGAAAGCTTCACCAACACTTATGATCACTTATCTTTATTATCGTTATTTAATTATTTTGATTTTGGAAGCTATGCCACCTCATATCTGAGTACTACAAGGCCAGGACGTGATGAAACGCTGGGCAGAGTTGCTAATAGATTAGTATCATCAAGATTGGTTCCTAAAAGATTAAAAAGAATCACAACGGATAAAGAGGTCTTAGATTTTAATTATGATATCATAAGGCTTGATTATGGAGGGAATGCGTTGAGTGGTATCTTAGTAAAAAACAAAAATGGTAATATTGTTAAGCAATATAATTTTACGTACTCATATTTCGATAACGGGACTTGTTCAGCAGGAGCTTATGAATGCAAAAGGCTGAGACTTGAAACCATGAATGATTCTTCATTGGGAAAATATTCTTTTTATTATGACAACAATGTATTTCCCCCAAGAAATACCTCTAAGGTAGATTTTTTAGGTTATTTTAACAATAATAGCTCTAATATAAGCTTTTCAAAAACCGATTATCATCCATTTGACTTTAATTATTATCCAATAACAAAGACTTATTTTTATCCTGAGTTAGCCAAAGATAATATTTTTCCATTTCAACTAAGAAATAAGGTAGCTAATAAAATTTCTAGGGAAATAGACCGAACTCCTTCTACAGGATCTCAATTAGGATTGTTAAAAAAAATGGTATACCCTACTGGAGGTTCTTTAGATCTGAGTTATGAGAATGATGATTTTATGTATGAAGGAGAAAAGTATATATTAGGAAGTACAAGGGTTAATTCTATGAAATTATACGATTCTCAGAATATCGTAAGTAAAGAAATAAAATACAAGTATATCAATGCAGATAATACTTCTTCCGGACAAATCAATTTTATAAAAACCCCTGATGAAACTTCGACATCAGAAATTTCATCAGGTATTGGATTTAATACAGATGCTGTAATAGGCTATTCCAGAATTATTGAAGAAACTACAGGAAAAGGATATGTTGAAAAAAAATATACCAATTTTAATGATTATCCTGATCAATTTATGCAACCTGATCAAAATATTACCAATCAGGCGCACAAAAACTTTATTAAATTTATGAAGTTTCCAAGTTCCTATGTACAATCATTTGATGACAGGAGAGGAAAATTACTATCAGTAAACTATTATAAAGAAGGGCAGTCGATACCATTAAAAAAAGAAGAATATACTTATGATTATCAGGTGAAGAATTCTTTGAAAATCACCAAACCATTTTATTATGGATATAGCACTGGTTATGATGAGTTTTCTGCCTCTAACTATTTTTTAACCTATTTTAATACTATTAAAAATAGTACAAAGGAGGAGCTTTTTTCAGGAAGTTCAGTAAAAGAAGAAAATAATTTTAGTTACGATGGAGCAAGACTAATTTCCAAAAAAACGATAAGTGGGGGAGATACTACAGAAGAATTTTATAGAAATGCCAAAGATAAAAGTATCCAGAAACTTATTAATGCTAATATTTTAGATATTCCTGTAGAGGTTGAGAAAAGAAAAAATGGTAAAGTATTAAGTAAGCAGGAAACCAAATATGAAAATTCCTCCAATATTTTACCTAGTTCTATAATTTCATATGGCTTGGATAATATTAATACTTCTACTACTGAGATTACTTATGATAAATATGACTCTAAAGGGAATTTATTACAGTATACTGCAAAAAACAGTATTCCTGTAACTGTTATCTGGGGATATCGACAAAACCAACCTATTGCAAAAATTGAAGGAGCTACTTATTCTCAGATCATGCAGGCCTATGGACTGAATATAAATGATAATAATTCTTATCTTAACTTGGATATTGTTAAAAAATCTGATTTGCATTTTGATTCTGCTACCGAGATTGATTTACTGTCCAATCTTAAGGATTTTAGAAATAAGCAAGAATTTAAAGGTTATAATGTATCAACATATACACATGCTCCATTAATTGGTGTTAAAAGCATCACTCCTCAGAATGGAGTTAAAGAAAGTTATACTTATGATGTTTCCAACAAGCTTGAGAAGGTATTAGATAAAGATAATAATATACTAAAAGAATATAAATATAATATTGCACCAACTACATATTATAATGTGGAAAAAAGTCAGGCTTTCACAAGAAATAACTGCGGTCCGGGAACGTTACCAGAAGTATCCATATATAAAGTCCCACTAGGATCTTATTCATCTTTAATAAGTCAGGCAGATGCTGATCAGAAGGCACAGAATGATATTAATACTAACGGACAAGTCTATGTAAATACGCACGGAGTTTGTACTCCCTATGTTTGTACAATTACGCCATCTAGTAATGTCCAAATTTATTACTCATCATTTCAGGAAATGTCAGCGAACCACATAAAAGCAATACTAAGCTTTCCAACTAGTGGTACAAACCTAAATTGGTCAGGAGGAGTATTTATAGGAACTCTTCAAAGTTTGTGTGCACCAAACTCGTACAAAAATATTAGTAGTAATGGATGGACAATTTCTA
>NZ_JBODRU010000010.1:0-5272 GCF_050632815.1 Chryseobacterium sp. JK1
AAAAAAATCCTTTATCGTTAAGATAAAGGATTTTTTAAAAATAAAATAAAAACTGGCGGCGGCCTACTCTCCCGCGTTAGCAGTACCATCGGCGCTGGTGGGCTTAACTTCTGTGTTCGGAATGGGAACAGGTGAGCCCCACCGCTAAAACCACCCTAAAGGTTGTATATAGCTTGAAGCAGAAGGCAAAAAACCTTAAGCTCGTGGCTTTTTAAGCGATAAAAACTTTCACAAAGAGGTAACCTTGCTGCACTTCCGTGCGCCATATTAGGCTATAAATCTACGGGTAATTAGTACTACTTGGCTATGACATTACTGTCTTTACACCTATAGCCTATCAACGTCGTCATCTCCAACGACCCTTAAAAGATGTCTCATCTTGAGGCGAGTTTCGCACTTATATGCTTTCAGTGCTTATCTCTTCCAAACGTAGCTACTCAGCAGTGCACCTGGCGGTACAACTGATACACCAGAGGTTTGTTCAATTCGGTCCTCTCGTACTAGAATCAAGCCCTCTCAAACATCTAACGCCCGCAATAGATAGAGACCGAACTGTCTCACGACGTTCTGAACCCAGCTCGCGTGCCACTTTAATGGGCGAACAGCCCAACCCTTGGGACCTTCTCCAGCCCCAGGATGTGACGAGCCGACATCGAGGTGCCGAACCTCCCCGTCGATGTGAGCTCTTGGGGGAGACTAGCCTGTTATCCCCGGAGTACCTTTTATCCTATGAGCGATGGCCCTTCCATACGGAACCACCGGATCACTATGTCCTGCTTTCGCACCTGATCGACTTGTAGGTCTCACAGTCAAGCACCCTTATGCCATTACACTCTACGCACGGTTACCAAGCGTGCTGAGGGTACCTTTGAAAGCCTCCGTTACTCTTTTGGAGGCGACCACCCCAGTCAAACTACCCACCACGCAATGTCCTTCTAAAAGAAGTTAGGCTCCAAGTAAGTAAAGGGTGGTATTTCAACGTCGGCTCCACAAACACTAGCGTGCCTGCTTCAAAGCCTCCCACCTATCCTACACATTACTTACTCAAAGTCAATACGAAGTTATAGTAAAGGTTCACAGGGTCTTTTCGTCCCATTGCGGGTACTCGGCATCTTCACCGAGACTACAATTTCACAGAGCTCATGGTTGAGACAGTGCCCAGATCGTTACACCATTCGTGCAGGTCGGAACTTACCCGACAAGGAATTTCGCTACCTTAGGACCGTTATAGTTACGGCCGCCGTTTACTGGGGCTTCAGTCAATGCCTTCGGTTTAACCCTAAGCACCTTCCTTAACCTTCCAGCACCGGGCAGGTGTCAGACCCTATACTGCATCTTTCGATTTTGCAGAGTCCTGTGTTTTTGATAAACAGTCGCCTGGGCCTCTTTACTGCGGCCACCATTGCTGATGGCGTCTCTTCTCCCGAAGTTACGAGACTATTTTGCCTAGTTCCTTAACCATGATTCACTCTAGCACCTTAGGATTCTCTCCTCGACTACCTGTGTCGGTTTTGGTACGGGTTGCTTCACTTCGGCTTTTCTTGGAAGCACTTTCCCTACAGCAGCTTCGCCCGAAGGCTAGGCCTTGACTATTCCGTCAGTCTCCAGTAAGTACGGCACTCCGTCCCCTTTTTAGTGTGAGCAAGTATGGGAATATTAACCCATTGTCCATCCACTACCCCTTTCGGGTTCGCGTTAGGTCCCGACTAACCCTCAGCTGATTAGCATGGCTGAGGAAACCTTAGTCTTTCGGTGAGCGGGTTTCTCGCCCGCTTTATCGTTACTTATGCCTACATTTTCTTTTCTATCCGCTCCACAATACCTCACAGTACTGCTTCGGCGCAAATAGAATGCTCTCCTACCAGATGTATTTAAATACAAATCCATAGCTTCGGTAATATGTTTATGCCCGATTATTATCCATGCCGGACCGCTCGACTAGTGAGCTGTTACGCACTCTTTAAATGAATGGCTGCTTCCAAGCCAACATCCTAGCTGTCAATGCAGTCCAACCGCGTTGCTTCAACTTAACATATATTTTGGGACCTTAGCTGTTGGTCTGGGTTCTTTCCCTCTCGGACATGGACCTTAGCACCCATGCCCTCACTGCCGTAGAACATTTATTAGCATTCGGAGTTTGTCAGGAATTGGTAGGCGATGAAACCCCCGCATCCAATCAGTAGCTCTACCTCTAATAAACTTATATACGACGCTGCACCTAAATGCATTTCGGAGAGTACGAGCTATCTCCCAGTTTGATTGGCCTTTCACCCCTACCCACAGGTCATCCGAAGACTTTTCAACGTCAACCGGTTCGGTCCTCCACTCTGTGTTACCAGAGCTTCAACCTGCCCATGGGTAGATCACAAGGTTTCGCGTCTAATCCTACTAACTATGCGCCCTATTCAGACTCGCTTTCGCTCCGGCTCCGGTACTTAATACCTTAACCTCGCTAGTAAAATTAACTCGTAGGCTCATTATGCAAAAGGCACGCCGTCACAGCATTACGCTGCTCCGACCGCTTGTAGGCGTACGGTTTCAGGTTCTATTTCACCCTTCTATTCGAAGTGCTTTTCACCTTTCCTTCACAGTACTTGTTCACTATCGGTCTTTCAGGAGTATTTAGCCTTGGAGGATGGTCCCCCCATATTCAGACAGGATTTCACGTGTCCCGCCCTACTCATTTATCATCTTAATATGCCTTTCGAGTACAGGATTATCACCTTCTACGATTGTTCTTTCCAGAACATTCCTCTAAACATATAAAGACTTTTGGGCTAATCCGCTTTCGCTCGCCACTACTTACGGAATCTCTTCGATTTCTTTTCCTCCGGGTACTTAGATGTTTCAGTTCTCCGGGTTTGCTTCCCCTAAGGGATGACATGTCTTCAACATGCCGGGTTGCCCCATTCGGACATCTGCGGATCAATTCGTGTGTGCCAATCCCCGCAGCTTTTCGCAGCTTACCACGTCCTTCGTCGCCTCTGAAAGCCTAGGCATCCGCCATACGCCCTTAACGATTTCTTTCCTAATAATTATATTAGTTCAGTATTTTTTGATAAATTCGCATTTATCGATATTTTTATAAACTCGGCACTCGAAAGTGCTCGGTTATCTCTTTGTGATGTCTTTACCGTTAATGTCAATGATCTTAATGTCTTCTTGTCAAACTGATGAACAGATGTTGTTTTTGGCTCCATCCGTAACTTTTAAATCAGTCTTCCAAAACTGTGGAGAATAAGGGAGTCGAACCCTTGACCTCCTGCGTGCAAGGCAGGCGCTCTAGCCAGCTGAGCTAATTCCCCTCTAGGTGCTGTTGGCTACTTGCTTTTGGCTTTTTTGCCATCAGCTATATGCCAGCCGCTTTAATTAGTAGTCTCGGGCAGGCTCGAACTGCCGACCTCTACATTATCAGTGTAGCGCTCTAACCAGCTGAGCTACGAGACTGTCTGTTAGACGTAAAGAGGATAGACTAATAGATAATAGACCATTCGCCTCTCTCTAATTCTTTCTTCTTTGTCTCTCTCAATCCCTTTACTAATTTCTAGTGGGTTTTGTATTTTTAATATAAATCAACCAAACAAAAAACTAAAGCTTGAACTTTAAGTAAGTTCTGTACCTTACGGTACTAATTTTGTTTATCGTCTTAAAGACGCTCTAAAATGAGATGTTCCAGCCGCACCTTCCGGTACGGCTACCTTGTTACGACTTAGCCCTAGTTACCTGTTTTACCCTAGGCAGCTCCTATTACGGTCACCGACTTCAGGTACCCCAGACTTCCATGGCTTGACGGGCGGTGTGTACAAGGCCCGGGAACGTATTCACCGCGCCATGGCTGATGCGCGATTACTAGCGATTCCAGCTTCATAGAGTCGAGTTGCAGACTCCAATCCGAACTGAGACCAGCTTTCGAGATTTGCATCACGTCACCGTGTAGCTGCCCTCTGTACTGGCCATTGTATTACGTGTGTGGCCCAAGGCGTAAGGGCCGTGATGATTTGACGTCATCCCCACCTTCCTCTCTACTTGCGTAGGCAGTCTCACTAGAGTCCCCAACTTAATGATGGCAACTAGTGACAGGGGTTGCGCTCGTTGCAGGACTTAACCTAACACCTCACGGCACGAGCTGACGACAACCATGCAGCACCTTGAAAAATGTCCGAAGAAAAGTCTATTTCTAAACCTGTCATTTCCCATTTAAGCCTTGGTAAGGTTCCTCGCGTATCATCGAATTAAACCACATAATCCACCGCTTGTGCGGGCCCCCGTCAATTCCTTTGAGTTTCAAACTTGCGTTCGTACTCCCCAGGTGGCTAACTTATCACTTTCGCTTAGTCTCTGAATCCGAAAACCCAAAAACGAGTTAGCATCGTTTACGGCGTGGACTACCAGGGTATCTAATCCTGTTCGCTCCCCACGCTTTCGTCCATCAGCGTCAGTTAAGACATAGTAACCTGCCTTCGCAATTGGTGTTCTAAGTAATATCTATGCATTTCACCGCTACACTACTTATTCCAGCTACTTCTACCTTACTCAAGACCTGCAGTATCAATGGCAGTTTCACAGTTAAGCTGTGAGATTTCACCACTGACTTACAGATCCGCCTACGGACCCTTTAAACCCAATAAATCCGGATAACGCTTGCACCCTCCGTATTACCGCGGCTGCTGGCACGGAGTTAGCCGGTGCTTATTCGTATAGTACCTTCAGCTTCCCACACGTGGAAAGGTTTATCCCTATACAAAAGAAGTTTACAACCCATAGGGCCGTCGTCCTTCACGCGGGATGGCTGGATCAGGCTCTCACCCATTGTCCAATATTCCTCACTGCTGCCTCCCGTAGGAGTCTGGTCCGTGTCTCAGTACCAGTGTGGGGGATCACCCTCTCAGGCCCCCTAAAGATCGTAGACTTGGTGAGCCGTTACCTCACCAACTATCTAATCTTGCGCGTGCCCATCTCTATCCACCGGAGTTTTCAATATCAATTGATGCCAATCAATATATTATGGGGTATTAATCTTCCTTTCGAAAGGCTATCCCCCAGATAAAGGCAGGTTGCACACGTGTTCCGCACCCGTACGCCGCTCTCAAGATTCCGAAGAATCTCTACCGCTCGGCTTGCATGTGTTAGGCCTCCCGCTAGCGTTCATCCTGAGCCAGGATCAAACTCTCCATTGTATGTTTGTCTGACTCACTCAAAGTTTTTTAACGCTTTAGTTTTTCCTTACTTGGTTGTTATATTGTATGTCAATGATCTTTATATCTTTCGCTTT
>NZ_JBODRU010000011.1:0-1066 GCF_050632815.1 Chryseobacterium sp. JK1
TGTCACCACTACGACATGGGAGAACGGAGCTACAAAAAGTACTTTAGGCTTATCATCTAACGGGACTTACCCCCTTAATCAGCTCTATAAAATTAGTGTCAAAGATGAGGATGGTAATGAAACCGTAGAATTTAAAAACGGTCAGGGACAGATTGTACTGGTAAGGAAGATCATGAGTTCTACGCTTCATGTGGATACCTATTATGTGTATAATGAATACAATCAGCTGGCCTTTGTGATTCCTCCCAATGCGGTACATAAGGCCGTTACTGATGATCTGCTTAATGATCTGTGCTATCAGTACCGCTATGACGGAAGAGGCAGACTTGTAGAAAAGAAGCTTCCGGGAAAAGGCTGGGAATATATGGTGTATGATAAGACGGACCGTCTTATCCTGACCCAAGATGCAGTAATGGCTACAAAGAATAAATGGTTGATGACCAAATATGATGCCTTAGGAAGAGTTATATATACAGGATTCATTGCTACAACAGAGAAAAGAGCTTATCTGCAGAACCTTATTAAAGACTTGACGATTACCGAATCCCGCGATACAGCAGGCTTTACAAAAAATGGAATTAATATTTACTATACCAATATCAATTTCGCCATGGATACAGAGTCTATCGTAAGTGTCAATTATTACGACAGCTATCCAGGATACGATTTCAATCCTTCATTTCCTGCTAATACTCCGGAGGTGACCGTTTTAACGGGTACTCCCACTTCAGATGGCAGAAGTACCAAAGGGCTTCCTGTCATGAGTTTTGTAAAGAATGTTGAAGACGATAGCTGGACCAAGAATTATACTTATTATGATCAAAAAGCACGGGTAATAGGCAGTCATTCGATCAACCATTTGGGTGGATATACCCGCACAGAATCTGAGCTTGATTTTGCCGGGGTTGTAAAGAAAACGGTTACTCTTCACAAAAGAATGGCCAATGAATCCGGAATCACGATCACAGAACGTTTTGAATATGATCATCAGAACAGGCTCTTGGTACATAAACACCAGGTAGATGATAAACCCGAGCAGATTCTTGCCGAAAACAGCTACAATGAA
>NZ_JBODRU010000012.1:0-1043 GCF_050632815.1 Chryseobacterium sp. JK1
AATGAATCCGGAATCACGATCACAGAACGTTTTGAATATGATCATCAGAACAGGCTCTTGGTACATAAACACCAGGTAGATGATAAACCCGAGCAGATTCTTGCCGAAAACAGCTACAATGAACTTTCTCAGCTCAAAAACAAAAAAGTAGGCAATAACCTGCAGAGTATTGACTATTCTTATAACATCCGAGGTTGGCTGACGGACATTAATAAAGATCAGATGTCTGTACCGGATTTAGGAGGGAAATTATTTTCTTACAAAATTAAATACAATCAGATGGATGGTTTAGAGACTCCTGATTCTGTTTTATTTAACGGAAGAAATGTGAAACCTAAATACAACGGTAATATAGCTGAAGTAGACTGGCGGGCGGTAGAATCTTTAGGAGCGAACCCATCCATCACTCCCAAAAGATATGGTTATGCTTATGATGCCCTGAACAGGCTCACCGCAGGATATTATCAAAACCCTGTCAACCCTTACAGCAAAGAGCACACAGAATCTATAGCTTATGACCTGAATGGAAATATAACCGGGCTTTACCGAACATCAGCTTTAGAAGGTAATAATACCACTGCTACGGTAATTGATAATCTTGAGTATATCTACGGATCTACAGGCCAAACCAATCAGGTTTCTGTGATTAAAGACCATCAGAATAATCCCTCAGGATATGAAGGTGGGGGTGGTACAATTCAATATGACCTTAATGGAAGTATGTGGCAGATACCGGATAAGAACATTACTAAGATCACTTATAACTATCTGAACCTTCCTGATAAGATAGAATATGGAAATATGGGACTCTCCGGAATACACAATTATCTTTACAGAGCAGATGGAACTAAGGTTCAGAAAAAGCTTCCTAAGGCAGAATGTGGAATTATCAACTGTTATACGATAACAGATATCACAGATTACCTTGATGGATTTCAATATTATCATAATGAATCCAGCAATAATGGCGGAGGTGGCGGTCTTGAAGAACTTCGTATGATCACAGAAAAGTTGAAATATGCTTATGAGCAACAGGCTTTCTC
>NZ_JBODRU010000013.1:0-1022 GCF_050632815.1 Chryseobacterium sp. JK1
CTTTATGAAGCTATAATGTCTATGCTTATCTAAAAGCTCTTCTGCGCTACTGAATGTCTTTCGTTTTTCAGTGGGGCAAAGATAGATACTTACTACACACCACGCAAGTTTATTTAACATAAAATTATTTTAGAATAGTATATTGTGGGTAAATGATCATCTTAAAATACTGATATATTTACACTTAAATAATTATTAACACTTATCCACAATAACTATATAAAAATATATACATGTAATAAATAGGTAAAACTTAATGAGTAGACTTTATAATAGTTAATAACAGCAGCTCTTATTATGCAACTCGCAGACATTATAATTACCTATTATTTATTAAGCGTCATATGCCTTAGTTTCATATTAGACGATCAAAAAATTCTATAACAATTTTAGAAGATAAAACGAAGTATATATAGATATGAGTAGTTATCACCTTTCAATAGACATCTCTATAAAAGTATAGCAAAGATAGGACGCATCTTTTATATCTAAATTTTAAGAGGGATAAAGTGTAAAGAGTAGATGCTCATTAAAATGGAAACTTAATTTATATTCCATAGTATTATTAAAGACTATATTGAGTAAAACGAAGAAAGCACTAAAAAAATAAGCCAGGTCTACTTACATTTTAAAATAAAATACTCTTAAATGATAAAACCAAAGTCAATAGCATCTTAGAAAATAATACAACCTAATCATATCGCAATATTTAAATGGAGGTCATAGTTGAAGAAAATCTTAATGCATCAGTAATGTATTGGTTTTGCCTCCTACGGAGTGAGAGTTTGGTGGAAGATCGATCAGTAATAAGGGTAAAGACAAGGAAGAAGCGGGAAGAAAAAGAACAGATCAAATCATAAACGACACATTCCTTAGTATTGAGATCCTTATAAGCTATAAGTATAGGTATAAGAGTACGTGAGTATATGGGTATAGAAGTGTTTAGGTATAAGAAAGAGAGGAAGGTAAGGGATTGTATGTATATAACAAAAAAAATCCTTTATCGTTAAGATAAAGGATTT
>NZ_JBODRU010000002.1:0-785412 GCF_050632815.1 Chryseobacterium sp. JK1
TTGTAGGATTGGGAGATGGGTTTTAGAAGGAATGAGGTATTTTGGCCGTATTTTTTTCTCGACAAGGATTATAGCCCTGATAGGAATGGTTACCCCACAGCTTAGGTAGGTACGTGAATGGGTTTGCGTGTAGGAAAGCGCGGGAGCGAGGAGTAAAAATGGATAGCAGGAAATAGCTCCTGAGAAATAGGATGTACTATATTATGATATATGATTAATAAAAAAGGTTGGAAAAGATAAAGCCGTTTATACTATATATAATAGATAAGACTTTTGAGAAGCGACATCAATCGAACAATCTCAATTGCTGATCGCGGGTGCCTGTAAAGTTTGCAATAGAGAGTTTAGGAAATTCTTTTCCTGTGAAAAACTTCTTCTTTCCTATTTTAAAGGTAGCGTGAATCATTTCTGCAATATTGCCTTCACCTGTTTGTCTTTCAAAATATCTTTTATCACCAAGCTTCCCTCCTCTCATGGAACGTATCAGATTCAGAACCTTTTGAGCTCTGTCGGGAAAATGTGCTTCAATCCAGTTTACAAAGACCGGTTCAACGGTATCATTTAAACGAACTACATTATATCCAAAGCCTAAAGCACCTGCTTCTGAAATTGTTTTTAGAATATTTAAAGGTTCATCACTGTTCAACCCCGGAATGATTGGCGCAACCATAACATGAACAGGAATTTTATTTTCGGTCAGAATTTCTATGGCCTTCAATTTATTTTTTGCGGAACTTGTTCTGGGCTCCATCTTTCGCCTGAGTTCTTCATTAATGGTAGGAATACTTAATGAAACAGAAACCAGGTTCTGCTCGGCCATTGGTTTTAAAATATCAATATCTCGCAATACCAGAGCATTTTTTGTCAAAACATTGACAGGATGTCTGTAATCAAGACACATCTGAAGAAGTTTTCTGGTGATTTCAAACTGTCTTTCTGCTGGCTGATAGCAATCTGTATTCCCAGAAAGCAGAATTGGAGCAGGTTTATATCCTCTTTTCTGAAAAAATTTTTCCAACAGTTCCGGAGCGTTCTTTTTGACCATGATTTTTCTTTCGAAATCAATTCCTGCGCTGTAGCCCCAATATTCATGGGTAGGTCTGGCGAAACAATAAGAGCATCCATGCTCACATCCCTGATAAGGATTCATGGAATATTCCATCGGAAGATCTTCGCTTTTAACCTGATTAACAATAGTTTTTGGAAAAACGTCAGTAAAGGAAGTTTTGGTTGTTTCGAAATCTTCATCTTCAGGTTCATAGGTATATCTGTCGAAACGGTTGATAACGTTGCGCTGAGCTCCCTGACCTTTTATGAAATTTTCGTTTTGCATTCCTTTGTAAAATTAGAGTGGTTTTTTTATATAATAATGAGTTTTAACATTAAAGTTTTCCACAAAAAAATCCAACACTTGAAAAAGCGCTGGATTAAACATAATTAATATATTTTTTTACTACTTCAGTGCGTAAAGTTCCACTCCATGAGTTTCATCTTCTTGATTCTTTTCATCAAAGTGTCTGTGATAGTCCGAATAGGAATCACTGTATTTTTTATCTTTTTTAGTCAAAATTTTTTTAATACTTATTAAACTCAATACTGCCAAAAGACCAACTCCTCCTGCCAGTAAAACTCCAACTTCTTTTTTCATATTTTCTTTGATTTATTATTATATGCATTGCAAAAAGTATACCTATTTTATTTTTTCAAATTATAATTTTTGTTAACATTAACCTTTATTTCTCACAAAATCGTAATTGATTATTTTTCTTATATTTAAAAAAGCAATGGTTTAATTATTGTATTCAACAACAAAAATAACATTATGGAAAATCCAGGAAACTACGATCAAATGACCACCCTGAGTCAGGTTATGAAAACGCTTTCTGAAAGAGGAATACACAGAGAATTCAGAATGAATGAACATTGTGAGATGAAGTTTGAAAATTCTGAGAAAATTTATCAACCCACTGAGTTGATCATTTTGAAAACCTACCGTTTTGAGGGAGACAGCAATCCTGATGACAATGCGGTTCTTTATGTTGTAAAAGACGATGCTGGAAATCGCGGGATGATTATAGATTCTTATGGAGCAGACAGCAATTATCCCGGTGAAGAATTTGATAAATTTTTAAGAGACATCCCGGTTCTGGAAAGTGATGAATTCAATTTTTAAGAACCCTTTATACTTTATAGTAATTTTTTAAACCATTGATTTGATTTTAATTACGATAAACAATTATCTCTTATTATTTGATAAGGTGAGTTTATTGTACTATCTTTTAATGGTTTAAAATATTATTCTTTTTCTGAATTACTTTCTTTCTTCTTAAAAATACTGTTCAGAAAACCTTTCTTTTCTTTTTTCTCTGCTGCGGGTTTCGAATCCGTTTTTTTATTCTTTATTTCCTGCTTCAGTTCTTTCACAGACTGCTTCATGTCTTTCACTGAAGAGACTGCATTTTTTACTTTTTTCTCTGTCTTTTCTACATTTCTACCAATCAGTGTTTTCTTTAATCCCTGTTCTATTCCTTTCCAAAACAGATTAAAGAAGGACTTTGTGGGATCCCGCTCTACATTTTCTACGGTAACGGCATCCGGGAAGCTTCCGGAATCAGATTTTATGAAAATATTGACAACAGCAGTGAGAAAGCCTTTCTTTTCATGATTATGTTTATTTAAAACAGCAATTTTTAAATCTTTATGTTTAAGATTGAACGTGCCATGCAGACCTGCTGGATCTCCTTTAAAATTAAAAAGCATTTCCTGAATTGTCCCTGCGGTAGCTGTCACATGAAGATAAGGCCTGATAAAAGGGTTGATTCCACTCGCCGGAAGGTTGGATGTTTTACCGGAAATGGCAAAATGATCTCCCTGGTCAGCCACATCAAAACTCCAGTTCACAGCAAGAGGAGACAGGTTCATGAATGAACAGTTGATTTTAATATCCACTTTTGTGGGTTTTCCTTTTGTTTTGGCAGAATTCAGATTTTTGACGTTCATATTAAAGTTACTGAATGTCAGTTTTCCGGGGCCCATACTTTCAGGCGTATCCTCTTCGTATACTAAAATAGAATTTTTCAGATCCAAGTTGTGAACAGTCATCGGAATCTTAATAGAACGAAGCATTTTAGAGTAAAGTGCTTTTATTTTGGGGTCGTCTTTCGGGATTTTACTTCTGAAAATATTAGCATCTGCAGATTGTACCGTTACATTTGAAGCATTGATGAATTTATGTTGAGAAAACAGATCCCAACTTCCTTCTGCTGTTATCTGACCCGCCTTCAGATCATACAGATCTCTCTCAACGGGAATCATTTTGATAAACTGAGCTCTTGAAACGAGAGGTTTCATGGCAAAATTATTGACCTGAACTTTATTTTTATTCAATTTTAAAAGTCCAACACTCATCGTATAGAACTGTGTTTTGTAAGCAAAGTTGCGTGTTGTAAGGAAATAGTCTTTGATTTTGAATAAAAGTTCCCTGCGATTAGGTTGAGAAGCTAATTCAATTTCATTAAACGTAGCATTCAAATCGTGAAAAGCAAGGGGTTGTTTTGCTTTATCATAGGTAATATTTGAGTTTTTTAATGAAACTTTTCTTATTATCAGAGAATTGATGATTCCGGGCTGAGTTGTTTTCTCTGTCTTTTTCTCTGGAGCTTTAAAAGTTCCGTTTACATTTTCTACAAGAACATCTTTAAGATCAAGGTTGAGTTTTTTATTGATAAATTCTAATGTATTAATATTAAAAGCAACGTGATCCACTTTTAAATCGGTTTTCATCTTTGCTCCTGCAGAGAGATCTGAGTGTAATACAATATTCCTGATTTCTCCATTGGTCGGTTTTAAAGCAACATTTTCTACGGAAATATTTTGATTTCCCGCATATTCTATATTTCTGCCGGACAGGGTAAAGTCTTTATATCCTACAGGAATAAGCTGCTGGGATGTTTCTTTGTTGAACAACAACTTATTGATCTTCAAACTAAGATTTCCCGCAGATAGAAGTTTGTTTCCATCAGGTTTATGAATCTGGACAACCGCATTATTAAGCTTTATATTTTCCAAATTAACCTCAAAGTCTGATTTTTTTTCTTTTTTTACCGCTTTTACCCCCGTAGTATATAGTTTAAAAACAGGATTTTGAAAATCTGCATTGGCCAGAGAGACTTGATTTTTATTCAACATCACATCCTTAAACTCTATTTTAGGGATAGCAACGTCAAATAATTGGGATTTTTTAGGATAAAACTTCTTGAACTGAGCAAAAGATAAAAGTGGCGTCAATTTAAAATCCTCCACTGACATCTGTCCGTCAGTTGTATTTATAGTGCGGATAGTAAGAGCATAGGCTTCTTCTGGGCGAAAAAAGAAATCTCTACCTTTAATAGTATAGCTATCAAAAACTACAGGCAATTTACTTTCCACCGATTCTTCGGTCATCTGAAGGTTTTCTACAAAGAGATTTAGCTGCTGAACAGATAACAGTTTTTGCTTGGTATATTTGAAAATAGAAATTTTGCCTTCATTAATCCTGATATTTTCAAATAGAAAAGGGTTTTTCTTTTTACCGGACTTGTGATCCGCAGGTTTAGCCAAAATGATATTGAGAGTAGGTTTGGCCAGTAAAAGGTCAGACGAGCTTATTCTTTTATTGAAAATAGCGTCATAAATTCCAAAGCGACTAATCTTTAATGTATCAATTGTTCCCTGCAAACCTACAACTTCAGTATTCTGAGGGTTTTTACTATTAACAGATATTCCTGCACAGAGAATGTTTCCTGTGGTAAGATCTACATCCAGTGTTTTATAGGAAACTTTATATTCGGTATTGTTTTTAATGTAATCGGGAAGTTGGGTTTTAAGCCATATGTTCAGTCCGAAGTTGGCGGCAAGAAGAACCCCCACCAGTATTCCGAAGCCTATTAATAGTCTTTTAACCCATTTTTTCATATTTATATATTTTGGTGTTCGGTGTTTTCTTTATAAACTTTTCTGGAAATCTCTTTTATGATTTTACCTGCTAAAGTTATTTCATAAAACTGATTTCCTTTTTTAGCATAGGCCCTATTTTTCTGATCTGTATCCCTTAAAAATATACTTGGTTTAACTTCATCAAAAATAAAAGGGCAGATTTCTTTGTTATCAATATCCAAAATCCCTGCCTTATTCTCTCTGGAAGCAAAAATTAATCTTTCTCTCTGCCTAAATTTTTCGTAAACAGGCGGAATAACCACTTTAAATGTTCCATATTCTACCAAACCATATTTTCCATTTTTGACAATGAAATGGCGTTCATGAGGTCCATATTCAACCCAATTTGAAATTTCATCATATTCTAATGGCAATAATATCTTACTCTTAAGGTCAACGACTCCGTATTTTTTATTTTTGGAAACAATAAACTGATGATCATTATAGTGAACAGGAATCAGACTTTCATACCCTGATAGTATAGTTTTATTATTGATATCTATAATTTTAGCATCGGCAACGAATAAACCTTCTTCATTCAGATCATACAAATTTTTATATTCGAAAGGAATTTTTTGTTTTCCATTCTTATCAATTATTCCTAGTTTCCCATTCTTTTTTCCCAAAAAAAGATCCTTATTCAGTTTATCAAGCTCCTGATATTCAAAAGGAATCAAAATGAATCCGTCTGAATTCACCATGCCATATTTTCCTTTCAAGTTTTTAAATATAATTGCTGGTGTTGAAACTGAAAAGTCATTGGAAACCTTTTCATATGACTCCCCTATTTTCTTCAGGTTCCTGTTATAGATATGGAATACTTTTCCTTTTTTCGCATTATAATACTCTGAGGAATTATGATTGGTATCAAAATATCCTATCCAGTCATATTCTACCGGAACTTTTGCCGTTCCGTCAGGTTTTATAATTCCATATTTATTATTTTTTTTGACAATGGCATTTTTATAAGTATCAAATACGGATGCCAGATCGAATATATTGCCCTGAAAGGCTGGTTTTATTTTCTCATTGAGAAACTCATACTTCTTATTCTTTACGACCAACACAGCGCCATTTTTAAAATAAGTAGTAACTTCACTTATATCTGAAGGAGGTGGTATATTGAGATTGTACCCACTAAAAACCTTATCATATATAAATTCCGACAATTGCTTTCCTTTAGAATCAAAAAAGGCCCATTTTTTATTTTTAGAAACGATCACAATAGAATCGGTGTGGGAATTATCAACAGCATCATATATAATAGGAATAACAACCTTTCCTTTCGGGTCAATAAATCCGTATTTTTCATTTTGTGAAACACGGCAAAGCCCCTGGCTGAAAAAGCCAACTTCATCATACATCATTGGAATGATTTCATTCCCTTTTGTATCCAGAAAACCGTATTTATTATTTTTTTTAACACTTAGCTTTCCTTCTGAAAACAACCCTACTTCATCGTAACCTGCAGGAATAGCCACTCTGCCTTCTCTGTTTATATAAAATTCTTTACCCTTGTCTTTTGTATAAGCCAATCCGTTTTCATCAAAAGGATTTATAAAATCATATATAAAAGGAATTGTAGTCATCGTATCTTTATCTACGAATCCCCACTTTCCGTTTTTATGATGTATTCTGAAAAGTCCTGTATTTTTATCTTTTTCAATATAATCAATATCCTGTCTTGTGATTTTAGGATTATCTGGAGTACATGACAAAAGAAATATTAAAGGTAAATATTTGTACATTTATCAGTTCTTTACACCGAGTTCGATCACATATCCTTCGTGTCCTCTTATATTAATAAAGTTTCCTCCTTCAAACCCTAGGTACTGACCTTTAATGCCGGTCAGTTTTCCTATAAATTCAGGTTTTTTATCTAAAGTAAATGAAGTGACTTTCTCAGGTTTCTCAAAAGGATAGTCGAACATCCACAAATCTTCTCCTTCTCTGTAGAATTTTTGAAAATCTTCAGGGAAGTGTTCTTTTATTTTCTGTCTGAAATCTGCAAGATCGATTTCGCCTTCAAAATCATCCTGAAGCATTTTTCTCCAATTGGTTTTATCTGCCAGGTGATCTTTTAAAGCAACTTCTATCATTCCTGCTTCATATCGGTTCTCTGTTCTTGCAATGGGTAATGCAAAAGTAGCACCCTGATCAATCCATCTTGTAGGAATCTGTGTATTTCTGGTCACTCCCACTTTTACATCTCCTGTATACGCCAGATACACCGTGTGTGGCTGCAGCTGAATCTGTTTTTCCACCTCCAGATCACGCTCTGCAACACCTAAATGTGCCGTGGAAAGTTCTGGACGGATAATGGTATCACTTGCATAAGGGCTTTCAAAAAAACAGTTTTTGCAGAATCCCATCCTGTAAATCGGTTTATTTTCACCACAATTTACACATTGGAACCCAGTGTGTTTTATGCTTAACTCCTTTCCAATCAACTCATTCATATGGATAAGATCTCCTGAAAGATTGAGGTAGTATTGGATTGGCTTCGCATCGTAGCTTGTCATTTTTAAAATTTGCCCTTGAAACTGCATATTATATTTATATTACTTTTTTAAGTAAATTTAATGATTATATTTTTCAAATAGTAAAATTTATATTTTTGTACTCATAAAAAATACAAATGGTTTATCTTGTAACAGGCGGTAGTGGGTTCATTGGTTCTCATTTAATTGAACAATTATTAAGAAATGGACATTCTGTCATAAACATTGACAATTTTGATGATTTCTATAATTATCAGGTAAAAATTAAAAATACTTTAGAGTCAATCGGTAAAATTTCGGATTTTGAATTCTCAGATAAAGAGACCGATATCCGTCATTTAGTTTCGCTCGCTCATTCTGATCAATATTCCCTCTATTGGCAGGATATCCGGGATCAAAAAGGATTGGAGGCTATCTTTAGAAATCACCCTATCGACATGGTGATTCATCTGGCTGCCCTGGCGGGTGTACGCCCCTCTATTGAGCGTCCTTTGGAATATGAAGAGGTAAATGTTCGCGGTACTATGAATCTTTGGGAACTGTGTAAAGATTTCAATATTAAAAAATTCATTTGCGCATCCTCTTCAAGTGTCTACGGAAACAATGAAAAAATTCCTTTTGCAGAAACAGATAATGTAGATAACCCGATCTCCCCTTACGCGGCCACCAAGAAAAGTGGAGAGATTATAGGTCATGTTTACCATAATCTATACCATATAGATATGATCCAGCTTAGATTCTTTACCGTCTATGGGCCAAGGCAAAGACCTGATCTTGCCATACACAAGTTTACCCAGCTTATTTCGGAGAATCAGGAAATCCCTTTCTATGGGGATGGAAATACGGCCAGAGATTATACTTATATAGAGGATATTATTGATGGGATTTCCAAATCAATCCTTTATCTGGAACAAAATTCCGGGATCTATGAGATTCTTAACCTGGGAGAAAATCAGGTCGTCACTTTATCGGAGATGGTTTCCACTATAGAAATGGCACTGGGAAAATCTGCCACCAAAAAAATTCTGCCAATGCAGCCGGGAGATGTCACAAAAACCAATGCAGACATTACAAAAGCAAGGGATTTAATAGGGTATAAACCTATGACAGACTTCCAAAATGGCATAAAAAAATTTGTGGAATGGTTTTTGAGAAAACGACAATAAGTAAATTGCTGACATAGCTGCCAGCCAGTTTGTGACAGCCATCTATAAGAAAAAATTATAAAAAGAATTGAAAATCAAGTATAAAAAAGTTTATTATACAACCTATTTTTATACTTTTGCAAAAAATTAGAAAATTATGTACTGGACATTAGAATTAGCTTCATATTTAAGTGACGCACCTTGGCCAATGACAAAAGCAGAGCTTATCGACTACGCAATCAGAACTGGTGCACCTATGGAAGTAGTGGAAAACCTTCAGGCTATCGAAGACGAAGGAGAAATTTACGAATCTATCGAGGAGGTTTGGAGTGACTATCCTACTGACGAGGATTTCCTTTGGAACGAGGACGAATATTAATAAAGCGATAAGCTTTAGGCTATGGCTTAGAGCTTTTTTGCCCTTTTTATATATTAATTTACACGATAAGCGTGTTATTTAAAACGCTTAAAGCATTTTGCATTAAGCATAAAGCAAATAATTTATGAGTTTTTTAAACAAAGTTCTTAAAGGGTTTTTGGGAGACAAGAAAGCGCAGGACCTAAAAGAAGTAAAAAAAGTTGTAACAAAAATCAAAGCTGTAGAACCTAACATTCAACAATTGTCGGATGATGGGTTGAGACAAAAGACGGCTGAGTTTAAAGAGAATATAAAATCTGCAACCAGCAAGATCACAGCTCAAATAGAACAGATTAAAGAGCAGATAAAAAATTCAACCAACGTTGACGAAAAAGAAGCTCTTTTCTCAAAAATTGAGACTCTTAAGAAAGAATCATACGAAATTGAAGAAAAAGTTCTGGTACAAGTTCTTCCCGAAGCCTTTGCATTGATCAAAGAAACGGCAAGAAGATGGGCTCAGAATGGAGAAATCCGTGTAACAGCAAGTGACTGGGATAGAGAACTGGCTGCTATGGGGAAAGATTTTGTAGAAATTCAGGGAGACCAAGCTGTTTGGAAAAACTCATGGGATGCTGCCGGAACTCCAGTAGTTTGGGATATGGTCCACTATGATGTTCAGTTTATCGGAGGTATTATTCTTCACAGTGGTAAAATTGCCGAGATGGCAACCGGTGAAGGTAAAACTTTGGTAGGAACATTACCTATTTATTTAAATTCACTTCCGGAAAGAGGGGTACACGTGGTAACCGTGAACGACTACCTTGCTAAAAGGGACTCCGCATGGATGGGCCCTCTTTATCAGTTCCACGGGATGTCTATCGATTGTATCGATAACCACCAGCCCAACTCGGACGGAAGAAGAAAAGCATACAACTCAGATATTACATACGGAACCAATAACGAGTTCGGTTTCGACTATTTGAGAGACAACATGGTAACCTCACCTTCAGAATTGGTACAAAGAGAACTGAACTTTGCTATCGTGGATGAAGTTGACTCTGTATTGGTAGATGATGCAAGAACACCTTTGATCATTTCCGGTCCGGTTCCTCAGGGAGACAGACAGGAGTTTGATGTTCTGAAACCTTCTATCGACAGAATCGTTGAAGTACAAAAGAAAACTGTTTCTGCTATTTTCAATGAAGCGAAAAAATTGATCGCTGCAGGAAATACGAAAGAAGGAGGGTTCAAATTACTTCAGGCGTACAGAGGTCTTCCAAAAAACAGACAACTCATCAAATTCTTATCGGAAAGCGGAAACAGAGCATTGCTTCAGAAAGTGGAAGCACAATATATGCAGGACAACAACCGTGATATGCCGATTGTAGATAAAGATCTTTATTTCGTCATTGAGGAGAAAAACAATCAGGTTGATCTTACAGACAAAGGTGTTGAATATATGTCTCAGGGGAACTCTGATTCTAACTTCTTCGTATTACCTGATATTGGAACTGAGATTGCTGAAGTAGAAGCTAAAAATTTATCTAAAGAAGAAGAATTTGAAGCTAAAGAAAGACTTTTCGCAGACTTTGCTGAAAAATCTGAACGTGTTCACACGATGAGCCAGCTATTGAAAGCCTATACATTATTTGAAAAAGATGATGAATATGTTGTCATAGACGGAGAAGTAAAAATCGTAGATGAGCAGACAGGTCGTATCATGGAGGGACGTCGTTATTCTGACGGTCTTCACCAGGCGATCGAAGCTAAAGAGAATGTAAAAATTGAGGCTGCTACTCAAACTTTTGCAACGGTTACGCTTCAAAACTATTTCCGTATGTACAACAAGCTTGCGGGGATGACAGGTACTGCTGAAACGGAAGCTGGAGAGCTTTGGGAAATCTACAAATTAGACGTTGTGGTAATCCCGACCAACCGTGTTATTCTAAGAAATGACAAACAAGATTTGGTTTTCAAAACCAATAGAGAAAAATACAATGCTGTAATTGAAGAAATTGAAAGATTAACAGCACAGAAAAGACCTGTACTTGTAGGTACTACTTCTGTTGAAATTTCTCAGTTATTATCAAAAGCTCTTCAATTAAGAAAAATCCCGCACCAGGTATTGAATGCGAAACTTCACAAGAAGGAAGCTGAGATTGTTGCAGGAGCAGGACAGCCAGGAGTTGTTACGATTGCAACCAACATGGCAGGTCGTGGTACGGATATTAAGCTTTCCAAAGAAGTAAAAGAAGCTGGAGGTTTAGCCATCATCGGTACAGAAAGACACGATTCAAGACGTGTTGACAGACAGTTGAGAGGTAGAGCTGGACGTCAGGGAGATCCGGGAAGTTCTCAATTCTATGTATCTCTTGAAGATAACTTAATGCGTTTATTCGGTTCTGAAAGAATTGCTAAAATGATGGATAGAATGGGTCACAAAGAGGGAGAAGTAATTCAGCACTCTATGATCAGTAAGTCTATTGAAAGAGCTCAGAAAAAAGTAGAAGAAAACAACTTCGGAACAAGAAAGAGACTTCTTGAATATGATGACGTAATGAACAAACAGCGTGACGTAATCTACAAGAGAAGAAAGAACGCTCTATTCGGAGATCACCTGAAATATGACATCACAAATATGATTTTCGATGTTGCCAATTCTATCGTTGCGAAAGGAAAAGCGTCAGGAAATTATAAAGATTTTGAATACGAAATCATTAAAACATTTACCATGGAATCTCCAGTTTCACAAAATGATTTTAATAATAAGACGGTTCAGGATCTGACAAATATCTTATTCAAAGCTGCTCAGGAAGATTACACAATGAAGTTGAACTTATTGAAAGAAAAATCATTCCCAATCATTGAGAATGTTTACCAAAATCAAGGTTCAATGTTCAAAATGATTCAGGTTCCTTTCACAGACGGGCACAAAACAATGACTATTGTGGCAGATCTTAAAGAAGCTTACGATACTCAGTGTGAAAGTTTAGTGAACGACTTCGAAAAGAATATCACATTATCAATCATTGATGAAAACTGGAAACTTCACCTTCGTGAAATGGATGACTTAAGAAGATCTTCTCAGGGAGCCGTTTACGAGCAGAAAGATCCGCTTGTTATTTACAAACAGGAATCTTTCCACTTATTCAGTGAAATGATCGACAAATTGAACAAAGAGATTATCTCTTTCTTATACAAAGGAGAAATTCCAGCATAAGAAAAATTTAATCATAATCATACAAAACCCGCTTTAGTAAAGACTGTAGCGGGTTTTTCTTATTTATGGTATAACAAATTTATGATAAATATCAATTTAATTATTTATTTAGAATAGTTAAAAATAATATATTTGCAGAAAATTTGACTTTCATGAAAAATGTACTGATCTGTGCGTCAACGTTAAGTTCTATATTAATGTTGGCTCAGAAGAAGGATTCTGTAAACACCAGAAATATTGATGAAGTAATTATTAACACCTACGTCAAGAAAGATAGTGATTATTCAAATAAAATGCCTTTAAAAGCAATTGAAGATCCACAGGTTTTTTCCTCTATCAACAAATCGGTATTAGAAAATCAAAATATCTTTACAGTTGATGATGCCTACAGAAACGTTACAGGTATACAGCAAATGTGGAGTGCAACAAGCAGAGCCGGAGATGGAGGCTCTTTTATTGTTTTAAGAGGATTCCCCTCCAATAACTCTTTAAGAAACGGTTTAGTATCTCCGGTTACAACCACCATTGATGCTGTGAATATCGAAAGAATTGAAGTGTTAAAAGGGCCTTCCGGAACTTTATACGGAAGTAATGTTGCCTCTTACGGAGGTTTAGTAAACAGAATTACAAAAAGACCTTTTGAGAATTTCGCAGGGCAAGTAAGCCTGTTCGGAGGAAGCTATAATACCTATAGAGCTCAAGCTGATGTAAATGCACCTCTTACAAAAGATAACAAACTTCTTTTCAGAATCAATACAGCCTATACCAACGAAGGTACTTTCCAGAAAACCGATGCAAAAAACACTTATTTTGCTTTTGCCCCGTCATTAACGTATAATGCAAGTGATAAACTTCAGTTTAATGTTGAATATGAAATGTTCAATACAAGAGCTGTAGGTGAGCCCTTCTTTTTCTATCTGACTCCTGGAAATCTTGGAGGAATTGATAATATGAAAGATCTTGAAAAGAAAGGACTTAACTATAAAGAATCTTATATTGGAGATGGTCTTTATACAACAGCAAGAGTCAATAATATTTTCGGTCAGATCAATTATAAAATTAATGATCACATCAAATCATCAACAAACGTAAATACTTCAAGTAGTTATTCTGATGGCTTCGGACCTTACTTTGCAGCAAGAGTAGATGCAAACAACAATCTTCTTGTTGACAGAAATGACCAGGCTACAAGAGATAGCAGAAAATCATATTTTCAGATACAACAGAACTTCAATTTTGACTATACTTTCAAAAACGGAATGAGAAACAGAACTGTTGTAGGTTTTGATTATCTTAAAACGAAAGACAGATCCAGATATATTTACCTGGCCAGCGGCAACTATGACAGTGTAGCAGCCAATGGTGCCGATTATTCAGGTTTTAACGGAACTACTCTGGGTGCATTATATAACGACCCTAACAAAATTGGCCATTTTGATGTGGACGCTGATCTTAATACTTACAGTGGATATATTTCCAACGTCTTTACTCCTATTTCCGGGCTTAATATTGTTTTAGGCCTTCGTTATGAAAATAATAATGCTAAAGAAGGCAGCTATTTTATGTCTCCTGTAGATGCATACAACCAGTCTGCATGGTCTCCAAAAGCAGGATTGGTGTATCAGATTATAAAAGATAAATTCTCAATCTTCGGAAACTATCAAAACAGTTTTAAGAGTAATGGATATTATACCACAAATGTGGCAGGAGGACTTGCTTTATCTGATCCGGAAAGAGCCAATCAGTTCGAAGGAGGTTTTAAGGCCAATCTGATCAATGGAAAAATTAATGCTTCTGTAAGCTACTACGATATCAGAGTTAAAAATATGCTGTTAGCTACAGGTGAGTTCTCAGGAGCAGGTAAATCTGTACAAACACAGGCAGGAGAAATCCAAAGCAAAGGAGTGGAACTAGAGGTAAATGCTTACTTAATTAAAGGATTTTCATTAATAGGAGGCCTTTCTTATAATGATACCAAAGATATGGCCACTGGTTTACGTCCCGCTACAGCAGGTTCTCCCTGGTTGGCCAACTTTAATGCAAGCTACCAGTTTGTGGACGGAGTCTTAAAAGGACTTGGTTTCGGAGTTGGAGGAAACTTTGCAAATGCGAATAAAATTTTCAATCAGATCAGTACTGTTACATCCAAAGTAGAAACATTCACTCTTCCAAAGTATTTTGTGATGAACGCTAATGCTTTCTATGATACAAAAAAATTCAGAATCGGAGCTAAAGTAGACAACTTCACAAGCCAACATTACTGGATAGGATATACCACAGCCAATCCTCAGAAGTTGATCAATATCCTGGGATCTGTTACTTATAAATTTTAAAACTGTTCGAATTTCCCCTTATAAACAATGAAAAGAATAACAATAGGAGCTGCCTTATTAACATCCGTGTTAAGTTTTGCTCAGGAAAAAAAAGACACTATCAAATCCAACGATATTGAAGAAGTAGTTGTTAACGGAAGGTATTATCAGAAATATAAACTGAATGAGGTTTCGGGATCTTTAAGAATTCAGACTCCTATTCTTGAGCTTCCTCAGAATGTGCAGTCTGTAAGTTCTCAGGTTCTTGCAGATCAGATCACACTCAATATGTCTGAAGGTATTGTTCGTAACGTAAGTGGAGCAAGAAAAGTGGAACACTGGGATAATGTATATTCCAACGTATTTATGAGAGGGGCCAGTATCGCTACTTTCATGAACGGAATGAATGTTTCTTCTACCTGGGGACCTATTAATCCTGATGCTTCTATTATTGACAGGATAGAATTTGTAAAAGGTCCCGCTGGATTTATGGGCTCTATGGGAGATCCTGCTGGATTTTATAACGTTGTCACCAAAAAACCTACAGGAAAATTTGCCAATAGCGTACGTTTTACAACAGGAAGCTATAACCTTTTCCGAGGAGAGGCAGATCTTGATGGGGTTCTTATAAAAGACGGGGTTCTGGACTACCGTCTCAACTTAATGGGAAGCTCCAACAAATCATGGGTAGAAAATGACAAGACAGGTAAAATTATCATTGCGCCGTCTATTACTTTCAGACCTACAAAAACAACGACATTCACCGCACAATATAACTATCAGTACTTAAAATTCAATCAGCCAGGAGCTTACCTGATGTCTAACGACGGATATGCTTCACTGAACGTACACACCAACTTTAATGATCCTAACTTCAAAAAAACGGAAGTAAAAGATCAGAGTTTATTCTTAAGCTTAGATCAAAAGCTGTTTAAAGACTGGGTTTGGAGTACACAATATGCGTATATGGATCTTAATTATGACGGAGGTTCATGGTGGGGAACATTTGATTCGGCTAATAAAAATGTACTAAACAGAAACTTAAGCAACTGGCAAGCAGTAGGAAAAAACCACATTTTCCAAACCTATGTAAGAGGAAGCCTCAATACAGGAAATATTGTTCATAAAATTATTGCAGGGTTTGATTATGGAGATAGAAAATACGAAGCTGACTTTTCTTCTTATTCAAAAATTGTAGATGGAAAAGAAACAATGCTATTCCCAATTGACATCTATAATGTTCAGTACGGAGTAGACCCTTCACGGTTACCTTCAGCCGATTTTTATACTTTAAATAAAAATGCACCTTTCTACAACGATCAAGGGGTAAAATATACTTCATATTATGCTCAGGATCAGATTGAAATGTTTGATAACAAATTGAGAGTGACATTAGCAGGAAGATATACAAGTGGTAAAACATATTCTGCATATCCTAATCTTAGCCCGGGAACCCCTATTGTACCAGATAAAGCGGGAGAATTTACGCCAAGAGTAGGAGTAAGTTATTCCATTAATGAAAACTTCTCCGCTTACGGGATTTATGATAAAACCTTTGTTCCACAATCCGCAACAGGGATCAATAATACACGAATTACAGATCCTTTCAGAGGACAAAATATTGAATTCGGATTGAAAAAAGACTGGTTTGGTGGAAAATGGAACTCGACTTTTGCCGTATATGAAATCAGAAGAAAAAATATACTTGTGTCTGGGCCAACCGCAGAAAACAATGGAGTGGCTTTTCAGGTTGCTACGGGAGAACAGAGAGCAAGAGGTTTTGAAACTGACATCAAGGGAGAAATCATCAGAGGGTTGAATATTATCATCAACTATGCTTATACTGATGCTCAAACCATTAAAGACACCAAACCTGCCAACATTGGAATTCAGTCTCCGGGGAATGCAAAGAATGTTCAAAATACATGGATCAATTACAGATTTGAAAATGGGCTAATGAAAGGTTTCGGAATCTCTGCAGGATATCAATATCAGGGAGGAAGACAATCTTGGTATGGAGTAAATGCTGAAAAGGATCAAAGTCTTCCGGATTATTTTGACACCAACTTCGGAGTTTCTTACGTTGCCAAAAAATTCGATGTTAATGTAATGCTAAACAATGTTCTTAACAGATCACTTTACAGCGGTTACAGAGGAGATGCCGGCGAATACGCTTGGATTTACAATGCACCGCGTAACTGGAGATTATCAATCGGATATAAATTTTAAAAAATTCAAAGGTTAGCCCTCAAAAGGGGGTTAACTTTTTGCTATGAAGAAAAAGCATCATAAAAAGAAAGTTTCTTTTACTAAAAAATGGTCTGCCAAACTGCATCTGTGGTTTGGTTTGTCCGTTGGCCTTATTGTTTTTATAGTCTCTCTTACAGGGACTTTATATGTTTTTAAGGATGAAGTTCAGAATAGCCTTCGCAAAGAAGCTATTTATGTAAAGAACGGTACTCCTGAAACCAAACCTCTATCCATCAATCTGCTTCGTGAAAAAGTATCTCTGGAACTGAACGAGAAATATCCCATTACGTCAGTTGAAATTCCTTTAGATAAAAACAAATCTTACCGATTTCAGTATTACGAGAAGAATAAAAAAGGATGGAACTATTTCCAGGAAGTCCTGATCAACAAACAGGTCTATGTTAATCAATATACAGGAGAAATTCTTGCCGTTTATAACGAAAAGTATGATTTCTTCAATATTTTAAAATACATTCACTGGGGGCTTCTTCTGAACTCTGATTGGGGAAAATATGTTGTAGGGATACCGACTGTTCTTTTCATTTTCATGCTCATCACCGGGATTATTCTATGGTGGCCAAAAAACAAAAATGCAAGAAAAGGCCGCCTATGGTTCAGTTGGGAGAATGTAAAAACGTGGAAACGTAAAAATTATGATCTCCACAATATATTGGGCTTCTATGCATCATTTATTGCCTTACTGCTTAGTCTTACAGGGATTTACTTTGCCTATCCTTATGTGAAAAACACTTTTAATCTGGCATTATCCGGATCTATGGAACTTCCAAAGGAAAAGGAAATGAAATCCCCGGATTCATTGATGGTGAAAAACGAAGCTATTTTTGATCTTGCAGCTTCACAAACAGAAAAACTGTACGCAGGTTCATCCAGCTTCAGAATTTCTTTAAACGGAAAAAATAAAAAAGGAAAAGAGCTTAAAAATCTCCCGGTAACCATCTATGGACAGGAAGGAAGATTCAGCGAGAGAAATCTTTTGACCTTTGATAAATATTCAGGAAAACTACTGGCCAATAAACCTCATCACAAACTCAACAACGCGGAAAAATACGCCAATGCCAATTATGATATTCATACAGGTTCTTACTTCGGACTGTTTGGAAAAATACTATGGTTCATTGCCGGGCTTATCTGCACCTCACTTCCTGTAACCGGATTTCTGATCTGGTGGGGAAAAAGAAAGAAAAAAGGAAAGAATATATAATGAAAAAAGCGATTCTATCAGCTGCCTGCCTTGGAACGATTACGGTTGCCGCTCAGGTTAAAGATACATTACAGACCAAAACTGTTGAGGAAGTAGTAATGACTGCTTCAAGAAAAAAGGAAAATATAAAAGAGGTGCCAAGCTCTATTACCATCGTAGGTGAAAAGCAGATCCAGTCTCAGCTGACGGTCAACTCCGATATTACAAGCATTCTACAATATACCGTGCCAAGTTTAGGAACCAATTCCGGACAAACGTCCAACACCGGACAGACTCTAAGAGGGCGTCAGGTTTTGGTTTTGATTGATGGTATTCCTCAGTCTACCCCACTTCGTAACGGAGCCAGAGACTTAAGAGTGATCGATCCTTCTGCTATAGAAAGAGTGGAAGTGATAAAAGGGGCATCTTCCATCTACGGAAACGGTGCAGATGGTGGAATCATCAACTATATTACAAAAAAAAGCAAAACAGATAAAAGCATCTCCGGGATTTCGCAGATTGGCCTCACAGGACAGCCTTACGGTGGAACTCTTGGAATAAGAGCCAGCCAGCTTTTATCAGGTAAAATTAAAAAGTTTGATTATACCCTTTCCCTGGCGTATGAAAGAACCGGCTATATGAAAGATGCAGATGGTGTTCTTTTAAGCCCCACCTACAGCACTGCCAAGATGGATAATTACAACGGAATGCTGAAACTTGGGTACGACATCAACGAAAACCAAAGAGTTGAAGCATCTTACATTGGATATTCTTCAAGATCTGATCTTAATGTAGGATTAAAAACCGGTAAATACGGAATTACCCCTACTATCGGAGAAGGATTGGGAAAAGGATTGGAAACCACTCCACAGGGAACTCCTAAAAACCACAACATTCGGGTAAGTTACGACAATAAAAATCTTTTTGCCGGAACTTCTTTAAATATCAATCTTTACTATCAGGATTTTAAAACCGTTTACGGATACAGCGATACCTTCTTCAATGGTGGTCAATCTAATGTTATTTCTAAAAAAATGGGAGCGAGATTCAATTTTGACACTCAACTTTGGAACTCTGCCAACTCTCAGGGAGAAATCATCTATGGAGCTGATATCTTGAATGATAACACGGTTCAAAAACTGGAAGACGGAAGATTCTGGACTCCGAATATGACCATGACCAATATTGCCCCTTTCTTATTGGCAAAAATTGATCTGTTCAAAAAAATCACCATCAAGGGAGGACTTCGCTATGAAAACATCAAAGTAAGCGTAGACGACTTCAATACGCTATCGGTGATAAAAAGTGACGGAACTTTCACCAAAAGCATTCCTGTTGAGGGAGGAAAATTAAGTTACAACGCACTGGTAGCCAACCTTGGAATTCGTTATAATATTGAGCCTTACATCAATCTTTTCGGAAGCTTTTCACAAGCTTACTCTATCAATGAGCTGGGAAGAATTCTGAGAACCTCAACTTCTGAAACTATCAAAAGCCTTGAAACCAAGCCCATTATTGTAAACAATTATGAATTGGGAGCTACCGGGCAACTTTCAAGCTGGTTAAACTATGAACTAACTTCTTATGTAAGTACATCCAAACTGGGAGCATCCTTTGTACAAAGCCCGGACAGAGCTTTGATGATCCAAAGATCACCTGAAATTGTATACGGAGTAGAAGGATTTTTACACTTTACCCCGGTAAAATGGATTCAGTTTGGAGGAAGCTATAGCTGGATGGAAGGAATCACTTCTGTAAAAGACGACGGAGATTACTCTACAAAAATCAACAACAGCAGAATTTCAGCGCCGAAAGTACTTGCTTATGTTCAAGGAAGACCTATTCCTGCATTATCTATAGGAATCGATATGCTTCATTCTTTCAAACAGAACAGATTTGATCCTAATGCCAAAACAGGCTTGTATGCTTATGGCGAAGGTTATGTTCCTGATTATACTGTTTTCAATTTTAAATCAAGTTATGAAGTCAACAAAAACTGGAGGCTGTCTTTAGGGATTGAAAACCTTCTGAACAGAACCTACCAACCCTCTATTGCATGGTGGTCTGCAAGAGATAGCGACTATATTAACGCGCTGGGAATGAGAGGGACTTTCATGATTGAATATAAATTTTAATTAAACTAAATAAAAAGTAAAGCATATATTTGCTTTACTTTTACCTGTCTTATGAAGAAAAAACATCATCATAAAAACAAACCTGGATTCTTTAAAAAGTGGTCTGCCAAACTGCATTTGTGGTTCGGATTGGGAATTGGATTTCTGATCTTCATCATCTCTATAACGGGAGCATTATATGTTTTCAAAGACGAGGTGGAAAATGTAACCCGTAAGGATGTAATTTACCATCACGAACAGAATATCGACCAAAAACAGGTTCTTCCCATCCGAGTAATGGAAAAATCCGTTGCAGAGCAGGTGAAAGAGAAGTATCCTATTCACTGGGTAAATGTTCCTATCGATAAGAAGATGTCTTATATGTTCTTCTGGTACGAGCACAATACGAAAGGGTGGAACTATTTTGATGAATTTCCTATTTATAAACAGGCCTACGTAAATCCTTACACAGGAAAGGTTTTAAGAGTTTATGATGAAAAAAACGGTTTCTTCAATATTGTTAAGATGATTCACTGGAGTTTCCTTCTGAAACAGGATTGGGGAACTTACGTTGTCGGAATACCGGTGATCATTTTCGTCATCATGCTGATTACGGGAATCGTTTTATGGTGGCCCAAAAATAAGGCAGCAAGAAAGCAACGTTTAGGATTTAAGTGGAAGAATATCAAAAGCTGGAAGAGAAAAAATTATGATCTTCATAATGTCTTAGGTTTTTATGCATCTATCTTTGCTTTAATCTTCTCTATTACAGGATTATTCTATGCATTTTTTGTCGTTCAGGCGATGATTTATGTTATATTTTCCGGTGGAGAAACAAAATATCCGGACTTTTCACACATCAAAACAAAAGCTCCTGTTGAAGTAAGAACAGAAGGAACTTTAGATAAAATCATCAGTACTGTAGAGCAAAAATACCCGGACTCTTACGGTTTTGCCATAGATCTTGGCCATGAGCATATGGATGATCATGAACATCCTAACTTCGAGGTATATGTGAAACATCTTTCTTACTCTTACCACAAAAGCAGCAGTCTTATTTTTGATGAAAATTCGGGGGAACTGTTACATACCCATGACCCTAAGGATAAAAATTTTGGTGAAAAGGTAGTAAATGCCAATTACGATATTCACGTAGGAGCTATTCTGGGCCTTCCTACAAAGATAATCGCTTTCATTGTAAGTATTATCTGTGCTTCTCTTCCGGTTACCGGATTTATGATATGGTGGGGAAGAAAAAAGAAAAAAACAGTAAAAACAGTTTAAAATCTTAAATAAAACACAGTTAATAATCCATTAATACAATCTTTTTTATAATTTTAGCCTCTAGAATTTAATAATAGAAATGTCATTAATAGATTTATCAAAACAAGTTGCCCTTGGAATTGACATCGGCGGAACCAATACGAAGTTCGGAATTGTAAATCACCGTGGAGAAGTTCTGGATAAAGGAAATCTGAGAACCGATGCTTATGAAAAAGTGGAGGATTTCATTGATGCTTTATATGAACATGTTTATCCTATGATGGAAAAATATGGCTCTGAAGCACACTTTGACGGAATCGGAGTAGGAGCACCGAACGCCAACTATTATAAAGGAACCATTGAACTGGCACCCAACCTTCCATGGAAAGGAGTAATTCCTTTTGCGGAACTGATGACGGCAAAGTTCAACCTTCCTTGTACTGTTACCAATGATGCCAATGCTGCTGCCCTTGGAGAAATGCTTTTCGGAGCTGCCAGAGGAATGAAGGATTTTATCATGATTACACTGGGAACTGGAGTAGGCAGCGGAATTATTGCCAACGGAAGTTTAATCTATGGACACGACGGGTTTGCCGGAGAATTAGGTCATACGATTGTAAAACCAGGCGGAAGAAAGCACTGGAGTACAGGTTCTGAGGGAAGTCTTGAGGCCTATGCATCCGCAACAGGAATTACCATTACCGCAAAGAAGATGAGGGCTGAATTCCCGGAATCTATGCTGAACCAATATCCTGAAGACGAGATCAATTCTAAAACAGTGTACGAATGTGCCATTAAGGAGGATCCTATTGCTATTGAGGTTTTCAGATATACAGGTCAGAAACTGGGTGAAGCATTGGCTAATTTTGTCATGTTCTCTTCTCCACAGGCTATTCTTTTATTTGGAGGAGTTATTAAGGCCGGAGATTTTATCTTAAAACCTGCGAAACTTCATATGGAGAGAAACCTTCTTCCTATTTTCAGAAATAAAGTAAAATTGGTTTTCAGCGAACTGGATGAAGCTGATGCTGCTATTCTTGGAGCAAGTGCTTTGGTTTGGGAAAAATAACTGAACTATTTTTTAGTAATATAAGCATCCTTTTTTAGGGTGCTTTTCTTTTTTACCACAGATTGCACAGATTTCTCCACAAATGATTGGGTTATATATCTTCGTGGAATAATGCGTCATAACTTACATGTTACTCGTATTTAAAATGATTTGTCACATCTATCATCACAATTTGTGTTTAAGAGGTCAAAGTTATGTTTAAATGAAAAAGTTTTTCATAATTTTGATTGTCTTTTTCCCCTTTACAGAATTGGAAAAAACAAAATTTTAAATAAAAAATAATCAACCTTAGAATGGATAATAATAATTTAGAGCAAATTACTTTCGGTGGCGGATGTTTCTGGTGTGTGGAAAGCTGCTTTAACCTACTGAAAGGGGTACAGTCTGCGATCTCAGGATACTCGGGAGGGCATAAAGATAGCCCCACCTATCAGGAAGTCTGTACAGGAGAAACGGGACATGCGGAAGTGGTTCAGATCACTTATGATCCTGCTATCATTTCTTATGAGCAACTTATGGATGTTTTCTTTTTCCTTCACGATCCTACTCAGCTAAACCGACAGGGAAATGATATAGGAACTCAATACCGTTCTGTTATTTATTATAAAGATGATGCTGAAAAAGCAAAAGCTGAAGAAGCCATCAAAGTATCTCAGGCATCTGGAAGATGGCAGGGAACCTATGTAACGGAATTAACTCAATTTGAGACCTTCTGGCCAGCAGAACAATATCACCAAGGGTATTATAATGACAATCCTACCCAACCGTATTGCAGTGCTGTGGTAGGGCCAAAAATTCAGAAATTCAAAAAACATTTCGGAGAACTGGGAATGTTGAATGCAGAATAATTTCTATACCGACTAAAAATAACAAAAGCGAGGAGAAAAAATCTCTTCGCTTTTGTTTGCGCAAAAAAAATCATTTTATATGAAGAAGGCTAATAGCCTGGGTTCTGTGAGAAATCTTTAGAAGCGTCAATAGTAGACTGAGGAATCGGGAATATTCTTCTGTAAGGCTGGGTTGCAGGCTTGGCTGTTCCCGGAAGATCAAATTTTTCGAATCTGATCATTGCCTTTCTTCTGTACATTTCCCAATACAATTCGTATCCGGATTCTTTAAATAATGTATTCGCATCCAGAGAAGCAAGAGCCACACCCGGAGCATTACCTTTTAAAGCATCATTGGTTCTGCTTGTTCTTAGCTTATTGACATCTGACAAGGCTGCTGATATGTTTCCGTTTCTGAAAAATGCTTCAGCTCTCATCATATAGATTGTTCCTAATCTGTACAAAGGAACATCCATACCGCTTGTTCCGTTGTTTCCGTAACCAGGGTCGAATTCAAATTTGAAGTTTCTCACTCCTCTGTTGATTTGAGCCTGTGTAAATACCGCTTCCGAAGGATTATCAAAATTCAGCTCCGGAGTGAAATCAGCCGCAAGAGTGGTATTCTTTTCGGTAAACAGTTTGTAAACTTTTATTCTTCCGTCTGGAGTAAGATCGAAGTTACCGTTTGAAAGAATTTTAGGACCATACTGCTGCCCCACCTGTAATCCTCTGTTGAAATGGAACCAAGGTTTCCCTGTTCCTTCTACTTTGCTGGTTGACGGTACACTTACATCAGTCCCGTCATTTCTGAACCATGTTCCATCCTCGTACTGATACGTTCTCTGAAAGCGTGGATCATCGTGATTTCCATTCCATGAATAATAGAATTCCGGAGTAACACATGAAGCATTGGTTCCTCTGTTATCAGGAGACGGCTTCTGGCTTCTCTCCATAGACATATAGGCAAGGTCATTATCTGCATTTCTGTTGGAATTCTTCTTCTGAACAATGGTAAAGATCATTTCCTTACTTGTATCATTATTGATATCAAAGTTGTGGAAATAATTAGACTCCAAGCTGAACAGGCCTCCATTAATCAGCATATCAGAATACTTGATTACCTTATCCATATCGGTTCCTCCTCCACTTATAGCCTGCTCTTTAAAGTTGAAATTACTTCCTGTTTTGTTCTTCAGCACTGCTCTGTTAAGGTACATATCTGCCAATAATGCATAAGCCGCCTGCTTTGTAAATCTTCCTGCATGGGTATTCTGAGTTTTAATATCTGCTAAGTTGGGAATAAGACCTTCAACTTCGGTAATTAGCTCATCTATGGTAGTGTCTGCTCTTCTGATAACAATAGGAGCATTCAAATTATCCGGATTTCTGTAAGGAGCCTGCCCATATAAATCGATTGTTGTATAGGTGTAAAATGCTAATAATCCTTTTGCTTCTGCTAAAAACAAGGCCTTATTGTTGCCGTTACTTTTGTTGATACTTCCGATTGCAAATATAGATTTCGTAATTCCTGAGTTCAATTGGTTCCAGGTAGTTTTTACAACATCATTATTGGCATCCCAGGTAAATTCATGCATTGCTCTCCATTTTCCACCATCTCCCCAGTCACTACCTCTGGTTGCTAAGAGAGCTTCATCAGTAGAATATTCCTGTAAAGCAAACACACTTCCGTGATCTACAAAGGTTCCGTCTCCAAGCTGTCCGTAGGCTGCAGCAAGAGAAGCTTCAGGATCCGCGTTTTCGGTTCCCATTACCTCATCAATCACTTTTTCATCCAGATTTGTACATCCAACTAAAGACATTACTGCGATGGACAAAAAGATTGTATTAATATTTAAAAATTTAGACTTCATGATTTCTTTTAACTTAAATTAAAATTTAATAGTAGCTCCCAAAATGAAAGTTTTCGCGGACGGATAGGTTGTATAATCAATTCCCAAAGATTGGTTCCCCTGTACTTGCTTATTGGTGTCAACAAGTGGATCGTACCCTGAATAGTTGGTAATTGTAAATAGATTCTGTGCACTTACATAAAGATTGATACTCTTTAAAAACTTCAATTGGTTCATGTCAAAAGTATATCCTAATCTTACATTGCTTAGGCGGATAAAATCTGATTTTTCAAGATATAAAGAAGATAATTGTGGCTGGTTGGCAAAGCTTGCTCCTGAATCATAATACTTCTTCAAAACGTTTCTGTCTGAAGCCAAATTGTTGATATTTAAATCTAAAGCCGTATTATTTACCAGGTAACCTCCTGTCTGTCCAATGAAAGAGAATGCAAAATCAAACCTTTTGTATTTCATATAAGAATTGATCCCGAAAGTGAAATTTGGAATCGCTCCTTCAAAGATCTTTCTGTCGTTGGCATCAATCTTTCCGTCACCGTTCAGGTCTTCATAGATATATTTTCCGTTGGCATCCACTCCTAAGTAGTTATATAAATAGAATGATCCTGCCTCGTAGCCATTTCTGTATATATTGGCTGTAACTCCGGAAAGCCCTGGTCCGGAAACTTCTCCTGAATTAATACCAGAAACCGGAAGGTCTTTTACAACATTATTGACTGTAGCCCCGTTGACATCAAAATTCCATGTGAAGTTTTCTGTCTTGATGATTTCTGCACCTAAAGAGAATTCAAAACCTTTATTAACGATTTTTCCATTAGCATTTAACCAAACGTAATCTGTAGGGCTTAATGGAGTTGAAGGAATGAATAATATTGGGTTTTTCGTGGTCTTATTATAGTATTCTAAGGAACCGTATACTTTGTTTTTCAAGAAGCTGAAATCTAAACCTATATTGGTTTGCGCCACTACTTCCCATTTCAAATTAGCATTAGGTGTTCTTACTACCTGAACACCGTTGATCAGGTTTAGGTTATCATACAGATAATATCCGGCAGATTGTGATAATAAGTAACTAGCTTTTGTAATTTTATTAAGTACTTCCTGATTTCCGGTTTCTCCCCAGCTCCCTCTTAATTTTAATTCATTGATAAATGAAACGTCTTTCAGGAAATTTTCTTTTGAGATAGTCCAGCCTGCTGCTACAGATGGGAAATATCCATATTTGTTGTTATCTCCAAAACGGGTAGAACCATCAGCCCTTAAGGAAGCGGTTAAGAAATATTTTTTATCAAAGTTATAATTTACCCTTCCGAAGTAAGACTGCAATTCATTTTCTTGAGAAGTTCCAGGTTGTGGAATAAATACATCTCCTGAGTATCCCGGATTGATTTCCGGTGAAATCCCAGTTCCCTGATCCACGAAGTTTCTTACTCCAAGATAAGTGGCCGTAGCTTTAAATTTCTGGTAAGAAAACCCTCCTAATACACTAAAGTTATGTCTGTTCAAATTAAAATCATAAGTCAGATAATGCTCCAAAAGAATATTATAAGAATCCAGATTCGCCTGAGAATAGATTCCTTTCGGACTTCTGTCTGTAATATTCGGGAACATAGTTGTATTTCTTTCTGATATACTTCTGTCTACACCTAAGTTAAATTTATAATTCAATCCCGGTAGAATTCTCAAGGTTGCTTCTGTGTTCCCTAATACTCTGAAAGTGTTAGTTTTATCCTGATAAACGCTCAACAAATACAAAGGATTGTAATGAGCATTCATGTTGAAGTTGGTATAATTTCCGTTGGCATCGTACACGGAGCGTGTAGGATTTGCCATTAGTGCATGGATAATAAGCTGGCCATCAGATCCTGCGTTTCCTCCATTGGGAATTCCTGTTTCTCTGATATCACTTGCTGTAAGATTCAGCTTAATCTTCAATCTTTTATTATCAAAGAACGATTCCTCGGCATTTAAACGAGCGGTGGTTCTTTTAAAGCTGCTGTTCAATACAATACCATCCTGATCCATGTGAGAAAGGGAAGCAAAGTAGTTTCCTGTATCTGTAGCTTTGGAGAACGAAACGGCATGATTGGATGAAACGGCATTTCTATAGATCTCATTTTGCCAGTCTGTATTTCCGCCATGGTCATAAGACTTATCAATACCTGCTGCCCTATACTCATCGGCCGTCATCAGGTCTAATTTTTTAATCACAGAAGAAAAACCCAAGTAAGTATCATAGGTGAACATAGGTTCTCCTTTCTTTCCTCTTTTTGTCGTTACCAAGACAACACCATTTGATCCTCTTGCTCCATAAATAGCTGCTGCGGAAGCATCTTTCAAAACTGTGATAGATTCAATATCACTCGTATTCAAAAAGTTTAATGGGTTTTTTGCTGTAGTATTTCCCAATCCTACATTCGGGCTCTGTGCACTCACAGGATCGTTATTCAAAGGAACACCGTCTACAACAAATAATGGCGTACTTCCACTTCTAATGGAACCGATTCCTCTGATGGAAACATTCACCCCCGCTCCAGGTTCTCCACTTGTCTGAACGATACGAACCCCTGCTATTTTCCCCTGCATCAGGTTATCCACAGAAATGTTCATTCCTTCTTTAAAGTTTTCTGCTTTCAGTTGGCTTACTGCTCCCGTTAAATCAGATTTTTTCTGGGTACCATATCCTACTAAGGTAACCTCTTCAATAGAAGTTGATCCTTTTTTGGACTGTAATTTTACAGAAACTGATGTACTTGAGATTTTAACCATTTGTATGGCATACCCCTCATAAGAAACAGACAGGGTTTGCCCGATGTTTGCCGAAATACTAAAGTTTCCGGATGCGTCGGCAGTGGCGGTATCCCCTGTTTCTACAACAGTAATTTTCGCTCCTTCCAACGGAAGACCATCCTGATCCGTTACATTTCCGGAAATTGTTTCATTCACCTGCGAATAGACAGGATAGTTTGAAGTAAGTCCTTTTGCATCAGCCTGATTGGCTACTAAAAAAAATAATGCAATAGGAATTAACTTTTTAAACGTAAAAAAATTAATTTTGTGGTACATATCAATAAGTAAAGTAATTGCAAGACGTTACATTGCTTATTTCAAAAGCCACTGTTGTTCCCGCAACGGTGGTTTTCTTTTCAGGCAACTGTTAGTTTTATTTCGGCATACAAAGTAAAAGGATCTACCACAATTTCATTTTAACATAATATTATGTTAAGATCAACAAAACATAAATATCTCATTTTGGGATAATAAATAATTATCTATATACCAACTATTTATAATTAAATATTTTTTTACCATTCACAAAATTTTAAAAAACACTTAACATAATATGTAATCTTTAAGAGAGAAAGACCTATTAATTTCGCCATTACAAATTCTTATGAAATGAAAAAGGTGATTTTTCTTGGTATATACTTATCATCAAACTTATTCTGGTCTCAAGCTCTTGACCCGTTAAAAATCAATGAAATTCAGGTAATCGGCTCTCACAATTCTTATAAAAAGGCTATTCTTCCAGAGGTTTATAACTACTTATCACAGAAAGATTCTCAGAATTCTTTACCTAAAATTCAATATGAACATATTCCTATTCCAAAACAGCTGGACCTTGGATTGAGAAACCTGGAAATTGATGTGTATGCTGACAGTAAAGGAGGAAAATATGCACATCCTAAAATTCTGGACTTGGTAAAAACGTCCGAACCTTTTGATCCTGAAAAGAAAATGACCAAACCCGGTTATAAAATGATCCATATTACTGATATTGATTATCAAACATGGTATTATACATTGGAAGATTGTCTTAAGGATCTGAAAAAATGGTCGGATCTGCATCCTGATCATATTCCCGTTTTTATCACTCTTGAGCCTAAAGATGGAAAAGCCAACCCGTTCGGAACTGAACCGGAACATTTCACTCAAAAACTTTTTGATGATCTGGATCAAGAACTGAAAAAATTCCTTGGAAAGAATAAGATTATTACCCCTGATGATATTCGTGGAAACTATTCAACTTTGAACGAGGCTGTTCTCCACAAAAACTGGCCAAAAGTGAAAGATGCAAGAGGAAAATTTCTTTTTGTACTGGATAATAACAGCGAGAACAGAGATTTGTATGCTAAAGACCATCCTTCACTGAAAGGAAGAATGATCTTTACAAATTCTATTCCCGGAACTCCAGAATCTGCAGTCTTATTCATGAACGAGCCTCAGGATAATTCGAAGATAAAAGAACTTGTACAGAAAGGGTATATCATCCGCACAAGAGCAGATGCAGACACGATGGAAGCTAGAAATGAAGATTATTCAAGGTTTGAAAAGGCAAAGGAAAGCGGTGCGCAGATTATTACTACCGATTATTATTACCCAAGTCAATTATTCAAATCCAGTTATAAAATTAGTTTCGATAACAATACTTATGAAAGGAAGAACCCTGTAACAGGAAAATAAATATTTCTACAGTTAGATTTTTTGAGAGAAGGGTAATCTTTATTGGGATAGCCTTTCTCTTTTTTATAATCTTTTGATTGATTTTGACTGTAAATTGATCTCAAAATGATCACTCGGATCTCCCGAAGAAAGTAATGACAATATTCTAAATAAAGATTTCCATTGAATAATAAAAGGATCCTGAATAGTATTCTTTTCGAACTCTTTCTCCAACAGTTGATACTGCTCCAATCTTTCTTTTGGAATATCTTTTCTTGCAAGCTCGTCTGCAGACTGAAATTTGTAAAGATCCAGCAACAGATCATCAAAATTCCATTTTCTGAATGATTCTGAGTGGATTTCTTTTTGTTGAAGAGTATGTTGAGCATTTTCAACATTCAAACTTTGTGATAAAAATAGTATATCCTCGCCATTGAGCTTCTCTCCTTTTTTGATAAAATCGGCTGGCCAATCATCTGGAATCATTCTTAAACGAACCAGTTCTTTTAAATGAAAAAGCATAAAGTCGTGATAAGATTTTGTCTTTAAAATGTCTTTATTCCACAATATTTTGCGAGTATCTTTTTCTAAAGTCTCATGTTCTTTTTCGTATAAAGGGAACAATTCGTCGAAACGGGGAACGGTATTCAGAATTTCTGTCTGAACTTCCATCTTTTCAGGCGAGTGAATCGTCAACACTTTATATCCTGGCAGATAAGCTGCCAATGAAGGAACCTGAACATTGACCAAAAACTTATCTCCAAAATTTCTTATTCCTGTATCATTAATGTGCATATGTCCTGCAAAATGAACCTGCAAACCTGCTTCGGCAAATGCTTTTGCTACTTCTTCCTCTGGAACTCTTTCCAGCTGCCACTTTTTTTCTCCCAGTAAGCCTTTAATTTCTTTTGTCGCTCCATCATTAAAATCAATCATCGGATAATGGGTAAAGGCAATCAAAGTTTTATGGTTTGTTTTAGCATCCTGAGCCAGCCTTTTTATCCATTGTATGAGATGCTGCTTGTGGGTCAGCACATTATTATAACCAATACTTGCGCCTTTATAATTGGAAGGATTTTCAGGCTTATCATTAAGTTTTTTCGGAATATAGGTATTTCCGTCTATAGCAACCATCCACACACCACTCACAGGTTCAACAACATAGCTTAAATCTGGAACATTGAACCCTTTTTCAACTTCATACATCCTTTTGGAGTAATCTGCAGACGGCAAGGCTTTTTTGTAAGAATAATTGGTAAATGGTGTAAGATCAAACGGTGTACTCCAAAACAGATCTCGTTTTTTGGGATAGAAACCGAAATCTTTTAATTCACTCAGAATTTCAAGATAGCCAGATTCCGCAATGTCTTTGGTAATGATCTTATCTCGTGCTTTTCCAAGGCCATCTTTACTATAAATTCCTAATGGGCTTCCGTCTTTTCCTAAAAAATCATCTTTTCCTCCTTCATTTCGAAATGGACCAACTGGATCGTGGTTTCCCGTTGTTAGGTAAAAGTTGATCCCATATTTCTGATGATATTGTTCCAGAATTTTATACAGTCCACGGAGGTTATAGGCCTGACCATCATCTGAAAAATCCCCAGGCATCGCAACAATTTTTATTCCTTTTGTTGCTATATCATCTAATGCTTTCAGAAACGCAAAATAGTTTTCATTGAAAATTCTTGTGGAATGCAGCTGAGAATCCATGGTTCTCAAAATAGTTGGCTTTCCGGTTTTAGGATTTACAATTCCTTTAAAATCATGATCTGAAAAACTTCCATACAAATCCTGAAAATGCACATCGGAAAGAAAAGCAATTTTTACAGGTTTTTGCTGAGCTGCCAATAGAGAGAAACTGAAAAGCAAAAATGACAATATTCCTTTATTCATCTTAAAATAAAACGAAATTAAGGGAATAGATGGAGAATTGTTTTAATTGAGTTTTAAATTATTGTGAAGGAAGTTGCTTTGCAGCTTGGATTGAGTCTGCTTTTTTTCCTGCATATTTTTTTATAATAAGTGAGGTTGATTTTCTTAACTCCCTTCTATTTCCTGGATCAACACCATCACTTGTAAAAAATTCCACATCACCATTATATTTTGAATACCATGTTCTTCCAAGAGAATTTTCAACAGTCATTGTATCTTTTCTTGTTATTTTTTTTAAGTATTTGAACTTATATTCATCCTTTGCAATCACATCAAACTCTGGCCCTATATTATTGCTATCTGTCTCAATAAACTGCTCTCCATTCCAATACATATATTTTTGACTCGGACTCATAAAAGACATTAAACCTAATGTGTTTTTGTTAGATGAAGGGTTTGAAAAAACAACACCCCCTGTAACAAGCATTGCAACAAAAACAAACTCTAATACTCCCAACCCATTCTTTTTCATGAAATCCGGAACATTAAAATTAGGATTGTTGGTTATTTTAATTATGATATTAAAAATTTTTTCAGGCACAGAAACCTCTTCACCATCTAAAAGGAACTTAATAGAAGTCGTGTTTTCTTCTTCAGTTTCAATTTTCTTTTCGAAAGTTGGAATATATTCTTTAAAACTATCATAGCCAACATATTGGCTTAATTTATTAAGAGTATCAGTATCTAGATTTATTTCTTTTTTAATTCCTAATACAAAAGCATCATAATATCGGCTAAATGTCTTTTCATCAAAAAAGATTTTAAAACTTTCAAGGTGAACTTTTAAGTAAAGAGCCAATCCGCTTTTAGATGTTTTTCCAGATTCTTTCTTTGCTTGATCAAATACCTCATTGATTAATAGTTTTCTCTTGGACATAATTAGTTTTTAAAGGCAATTACAAAATAGATGATTTTCTTCCATGTCGCATTACGGATTTCCGTAACAAATCCATGTCCATTTTTTGTCCATCGATGTCTATAACTTGTCTAACCCTTGCTCTCCTTTCTTCCTCATCTTTGCCATATCAAAATCAGTGATAAACAAACAATTAAAACAAATTTACAAAACTGATTTTAAAAATCACCAGATAAAACGGAGGAAAACTCCGGGTTGGGAAGCAGATGTTTCTCCTCCGTTTTTGAAGGTTCACTTCCCAAAAAATTTAGAAGCGCTTCAATTTTTTTTAACCGTATAACACTGTCTGCGATCGGTTTCGCAGGGAAGAGTACGAATGCTTTAACAATAAATTTTTTGAACTATGTTAGAATTTTTTTTAATGCTATTCGCTTTAGCATTCTCAAACAATAATGCCAATACAACAACTACCAACGATAACAACCCAACTCCTATTACAATACATACAATGAATGGTCCTTTAGACCCGGGAGGTTCTACAGCACCAGATGATACTGGAGGAGATACAGGTCCTGTTCTGCCACCTAAAAAATAGGAAATTAAAACCGTTCTTTATTAGAGCGGTTTTTTTTATTTTAGTCAAATGATACGATATCTATTATTTATTCTTTTGCTTTTTATTGCCTGTGAACAAAAAACAGCAATTCATAATGCCCCTGAGGCTGATAAATTATATGATGAAGGGGCCCAGCTTCTTCTTAAGGATAATATTGAAGCCTACAGAAAGTTTCAAAAAGCTTTAAATTATTATTATAAAACAAGAGATTCTTCCAATATTTCTAAAAGTCTCATCTGCCAGGCCATAGCCCAAAAGTATACCGGAGATATATTTGGAGCAGAAACCACTCTAGTAGATGCTCTCAACTTTATGAAAGAAGGGGACGAAAGTCTTTATTCCGCATATAATACCCTTGGTGATATAAAATATGCGCAAAAAGAATATGCATCTGCTGAAGAATGGTATAATAAAGGTCTTTCTGAAAAAAATACTTCTCAAAAAGACAAATTTGATATGCTGAACAACAAAGGGGCTTCTGAATATAGGCAAAAGAAATATTCTTCAGCTTTAAAGACATTACAAAATATAGATCTTTCCCAGGTAAAAGATATCAATTTAAAAAACAGAATTAAAGAAAACATTGTATATACTCAATGGCTGCAAAATCAAACTTCTTCTTTTCAATCGAAGTTCGAAGAATTATTAAACCTCAAGTTAAAAAATAATGATTATTGGGGTGCTAATTCGAGCTATTCTCATTTGGCCGAAATTAATCAGGAAAATAATCCTGCTATATCATTATATTATGCTCAAAAAATGCTCGAGGTAGCAAAAAAATTAAAAAGCCCTGATGACCGACTAGAAGCTATAGAAAAAATTTCATTAGTTGACAATCCTATTAATTCAAGAAAAAATTTCAAACAGTATAAAAATCTTTCTGACAGTATTCAGAATTACAAAAACGACAATAGGAATCGATTTGCCTACATAAAATATGATAGTGAAAAGAAAGAAATAGACAATCAAAGGCTAAAAGCTGACAATTCTCAAAAACAAATTAATATCTTGTTATTAATAATAGCTTTAATTCTGGCCATTATCATTATAGGCTGGTACCGAAAAAGGCAGATACAATTAAAACAAGAAAAGGAACTGGAAGTAAAAAACACCCAGCTTAAAATGTCTAAAAAAGTTCATGACGTGGTTGCCAATGGTATTTATCAGGTAATGACAAAGATTGAAAACCAATCTGATTTTGACAAAGATGAAGCGCTTGACGAGTTGGAGTTTGTGTATGAAAAATCCAGAGACATTTCCTATGAAAAGGAAGATACTAGTGACACTTTGGATTTTGATATAAAAGTTTCCACTTTGATAAGTTCTTTCAAAAGTGATGAGGTTCACACTTTCCTTGCAGGAAATTCAAAAAATATATGGGATGGTGTAAGCAGTTCTGCTAAAGATGAATTGTTTCAGGTGATCCGTGAGCTGTTGGTAAATATGAAAAAGCATAGCCAGGCTAGCCGTGTTGCATTCAAATTTGAAAGAAAAGATAATGTAATACATATTCAATACACAGATGATGGCGTAGGTATTCAAGGGGATATTTCCTATAACAACGGATTATCAAATACGGTTTCCCGTATTGAAAAAATTCATGGAAAAATTACTTTTGATACTCAAACCGAAAAGGGATTGAAGGTATATATCTCTTTCCCCGCATAAAAAATAGAAGAAAAAATGTTTAAAAAAATTTTAATAGCCGAAGATCACGAAAGTATCAGTATCTCTGTACAGAAAACTTTAGAAGAACTTAATATTCCTCATTCTGATTACGTTTCTTACTGCGATGATGCCCTTGCAAAAATTCAGAAATCTCATAGAGAAGGGGAACCTTATGATTTATTGATTACCGACCTCTATTACGAAGAAGATCATCGTGAACAGAAAATAAAGGACGGCAAAGAACTTATATTGGCTATAAAAGAAATACAACCTTCTCTTAAAACAATTGTTTTTTCGGCTGAACATAGATCCGGTGTTATTGATATTCTTTTCAAAGAATGCGGAATCAATGGTTTTGTTCGTAAAGCAAGAAACGACTCTAAAGATCTTAAAAAAGCAGTAGCAACTGTTTATGATAACCAAAACTATCTGTCTCTGGACCTTAAACAGGATGTGAAAAAGCTGAACAGTTATGAATTTTCGGAGTATGACATCACGTTGGTCTCTTTACTCTCACAGGGAGTTCTGCAAAAGAATATCCCGGTGTATCTTCAAAATAATAATATCAGACCTAATAGTTTAAGCAGCGTCGAAAAGAAGCTGAACAGTCTGAAAGAAGATTTACAAATTACCAGCAACGAACAACTGGTTGCTTTTTGCAAAGATTTAGGAATTATTTAGCCTGTATTTATCATTATTCTATAAGCCTTTCAAGTTTTTGAAAGGTTTTTTGTTTTTACGGTTTCCCGTAAGGAACACGCTTCAAAGCTTGATACTTTTGGGGAAGTAAAATCACATACATAATAATGTACACTATAAAATAATAATATGGGAAAATTCGTAATCACTCAAAGAACAAACAAAGAGTATCAATTTAATCTGAAGGCATCAAATGGTGAAATTATCTTAACCAGCGAAGGATATATTCAGAAAGCGTCTTGCCAAAAAGGAATTGAATCTGTTAAAATTAACTCACAAGATCTTTCAAGATATGACAGAAGAATAGCAAAGAACGGAAAAGATTATTTCGTATTAAAAGCCAAAAACGGAGAAATTATCGGAAATAGTCAGATGTATGGTTCAAAATCGGGGATGGAAAACGGAATTGCTTCCGTAAAATCGAATGCCCCAACAGCGGAAATTGTTGACGAAACTTTAAAAAACTAAAACATAGATCTCAAAATTAGACTGGATCAGCTTCATCAGGCAATAGAAAACTATTCATAAAAACTAATAACCATGAAAACTTTTTTATCTGAAAATTGAACGCTGGATTTTAGGCTTTTTAGGAGTTCTTATTTCATGGGGATTATTCATAGAGCAAAATTTGGGAGCTTCAATCGTCACATTGATACTTTCTTTGTTTTCAGTTCCGGTTACTGAGGATTCATAATCAACAACTTAACGAAAATCAATATTGACGGGACTTATTCGTTAAGGTCAGGCTATAATCAAACAGAAGTATTTTTACTTGGGGGGTCAAGCTCTATCAGACAGTGCCCAAATACGAATAATCAAATAAAGATACAGGCAATGAGAAAGACCTCCATGAATGAGATACTTATTTAAAATAGTCACAAAAGCAATAACTATTCAATACCTACACCATGAAAAAACTAATACCATTTATCATATTTACCTTTAGTTTACTTCTCTTACATTCTTGTTTTAAAGCCAATGACAATATTGGACATGGCGGAAGATGTACAGGATCAGCCTATTGTACAGCCTGTTCCAATTGCTCAGGATGCGGACATTGCAGCAGTGGAGGAACTTGTGGTGTTTGCAGCAGAAGCAGCTCGGGAAAAAGTTCTTCAGGTAGTACTTCTTCAAAAAGTACCTCAAAAAAACACAACTCTTCAGACTCTTATCAATCGAGAAAATCCAGATCCGGAAAACCTTCAAAAATTGTTATTGATGAGGTTAATATCAACGTTAATTCCGGCAACAGATATATTGCAGGAATTGGAAACGTTACGATTTATGAAACACCGTCATTTAAATCTAAAGTCATTGCAACAATTTCTAAAGACACTAAACTGACTCCACTTTCAAAGGAAGGTTCATGGTATAAAGTACTGGTTAAATCCAGTGGAAAAAAAGGCTATGTATATTATAAGGATGTAAAATAATCAAAAAATGAAGCCATTTCTCATTTTCTGTGCGCTATGCTGTTTCGCAGGTATTTTCAAACTTCCTATAGAGTATTACAGCTATCTCAGAATTCTTGTCTCTATAGGTGCTTTACTGGTTTTATATAGTACCATTACCTTCAGACAACATTATTTCAGTATTGTTTTTCTGGTTGTTCTCATCCTTTTCAATCCTGTTTTTCCTATTTATCTGTATCGAAAAAATATCTGGATTCCGATCGATATCCTGACAGGAATTTTATTCCTCCTCATAGGTTTTGTAGAAAAACAACAGGAGAAAAAAGAAGAATCTGCTGAAGAAAACCCTGAGCCATCCGCTACATTACCCATACATCAAAGAACCGTTTCAAGAGATAGAATCATTAATCCTAAAAAAACCAAAGAAGAATAACCCGCATGGAAAAAAAACAGATCACAGAAAATCTCAAAGCTCATTTTCTAAGGTTGTACCAAATGGCAATTTGCGATGACGATTTCAGCGCATTAGAATTAAAAATGCTCTATAAGTGCGCAGAAGAAAGAGGAATACCATCCAAAAACTTAGACGAAATCCTTTTGAACCCCATCAATATAAAATCATTGGTTCCGCAAACAATTGAGGAAAAAGTAGATTATCTATATGATCTCACTGTTATGATCTGGGCTGACGGAATTGTTTCGCCAGATGAATATTCTGCAATGCAGAAATACGTTTTGATGTTTGGCTTTTTAGAAGAAAATGTAACAGCCATTGTAGATTATCTTCTCGAAGCTGTAAAAATTGGAAAGAATAAAAACGACATCTTATATGAACTAAAACACTAACTCATTATGGACACTATCAGTATAAAAAATTTATTTAAACTAAAATCTGTTCCCATAGAGAATCAACAAGAGCAGCTTCCAAAAAATGAAATTATTCCATCCGAAGAATCGCTTGAAGAAACCCGAAAAAGAACGTATCACGAATCTGGATATAGAGACAGCTCACGAACCAGTGGAAACCACTCTACCCTGTCTATATGCCTTGATGCTGTTTACTCAAAGTTCCAGAATGAAGAAAAGGAAATGGTTGAAAAGCAGACAAAGCTTAAAGAAGCATATGTTAATGAACAGAAAAATCGGGAAACGGAGATCAAAGCTTTCATTGTTTCCCAGGAAACCAAAGATGAGCAATTAAAAACCAAAAACTCAGAAATTGAAAATCATCAGCATACTATAGAAGTATTAAAAGCTGAAATTCTCGATCTTCCAAGAAATCCTGAAAAATATAATGTGAAAGCAACAAGAGGAGCTTCTGCGAAATTTTGGATAGGAGCTATTCTCCTTCTTCCCATCAGTTTGTATCTTTTAACTTTTTATATCTCAACATCTTATTCCGCTTTCTTTAAAACTTTTGATGCAAAAAGCACTGTCATCCAGAGTGTTCTGGATGCACAGGCTCTCACTAAAGCATGGAATGAAGGATTTATAGAAGGGGCTTTTGTAACTTTGATTCCGTTTGTATTTCTCGGGCTGGGTTATTTGATTCACATGTTTTGGGAGAATAAAACGACAGCAAATTATATTAAGCTGGGTTTATTATTTATAGTAACTTTTATTTTCGACTGCATTTTAGCTTATGAAATTGAGTCAAAATTATATGAGTTAAATAAAACTTTTGAATCCCCACCATTTAATCTTAAAATAGCTTTTACCCAAATACAGTTTTGGGGGATTATTTTCGCTGGATTCATTGTCTATATTATCTGGGGGCTGGTTTTTGATTTTGTAATGAAAGAACACCGTGAAAAAGATAAGATTAAAAACGAGCAGGAAATAAGACAGAAAAAAGTAGAGTTCTTTCAGGAAAAAATTAATGCTCTGAAAAAAGAAATTGAGGAAATTATTACTGCTATTGGCAGCACAAAAGAATTAATGATCAAGGCCCGTGGTAGAATTGAAGAGCTTCAAAACATTATAGACGGAGTCATCATTCCTACTAAAGATTACAAATTATATGCTTCGGAATATGTTCAGGGTTGGATCACTTTTATCGGTGAAAAAATTGCTGTTTCAAAAACGGAAAAGCAAACAATGATTGACGATTGTATTTCAACATACACTACTAATCTGGAAACGGTAGGGGCTAATTCTGACAATCAAAATTTAGTGTATTTATCATCTTTATAGCTTACATTATGAAAAAAATATTCTATTTATTAATAATTATTTCTTTGGCTTCCTGCTGTAAAGAGCCAAAGCCATCACCTTGTACCAATTGCCCCCCGGAAGTTGATTCAAATAATATCAATGTCAGTATTTTAATTGATCTGTCCGACAGAATAGATACTATAGCTAATCCGAATCCTACAATGCAATATTTCCAGCGCGATACGGAATACATCAAAGCCATTGAAAAAGGATTTTTAAACCATATCAAATCCAAAAAAATCATTACCTATGATGATCAGATGCAGGTTTTCTTCAACCCGGAGCCCTCCGATTCAAAAATTAATGATTTCACAAAAGAATTGAAAGTTTCTTTTAACAAAGATACCCCAAGAAGTTATTTTGATTCTGTAGATAAAAAATACTCACAATTACCATTAAACATCTATCAATCAGCTATAAAAGACAAAACATTCGTAGGCTCTGATATTTGGGAATTTTTCAAAAACAAAGTCAACGATTATTGCATAAAACAAGATAAAAGAAATATTCTGTTTATTTTGACAGACGGATATATGTATCATCAAAATACCCAATTTTCAGAAGGAAACAAAACCTCTTATCTGACAACCAAACTCATAAAAGCCAATAACCTTACAACGTCAGATTTTAAAAATACCATTAAAAAAAATGGCTATGGGTTTGTAAAAGCAAATGAAAATCTCAGTAATCTCGAGGTCATCATTTTAGGAATCAATCCGGAAAAAGGAAATCCTTTTGAAGAAGCTGTTATTAAAGAGTATTGGGAAAATTGGTTTAAAGAAATGAAAATCAAAAAGTATCAGATCAAATCCGCTGACCTTCCATCCAACCTGGAGCCTATTATCTTAAAAGCGATCTCTGGCAAATAAAAAAACACACTCTCTATATTTAACTATCAAAAAAGCGAGGAATTAATTTTCCTCGCTTTTATTTATTTTCTAATCATTTCCGTATGGGGAATATCATCTTCCAGATATTTTTTCCCGGTATCTTCAAAACCAAAGCCTCCATAAAATCTCAACAGATAATCCTGTGCAGAAATTCTGATTTCCGAAGTATGAAAACGGTTTTCGATGGTTTCTACCGCATATTGTATCAATTGCTTTCCAAGGCTTCTTCCTCTCCCCTGTTCCGTGGTCAGAACTCTTCCTATAGAAGTTTCGTTGAATTTGATTCCCTTGTCAAAAATACGACAGTACGCCAAGACCTGCCCATCTTCTTCTGCCCAGATATGGACTCCTTTCTGATCATAATTATCAAGATCCGGGTAAGGACAGTTCTGTTCAATGACAAAAACATCTATTCGGGCTTTCAGTACAGCATAAAGTTCAGGAATGGTAAACTCTTCAAAGGTTTTAATTTTCCAGACCCTATTATTCATCGAAACTTATATTATTATTCGTTAAAAACTCATTGGTTTTTTGTATAAAATCAAGAATCTTGTCTCCTCCTTCTTTTTTCTCTGCTGATGTTATATACAGTTCGGGAAGATCCTCCCAGGTTTTATGAAGCTCGGTCTTATAGTCCTCAACGTTTTTGATGACAACGTTCGGCTTCAGCTTATCTGCTTTTGTAAAAACAATTGAAAATGGGATTCCACTTTCACCACACCATTGGATAAACTCAAGGTCTATTTTCTGAGGATTGTGTCTTGAATCTACCAAAACAAAAAGGTTGACAAGGTTTCTTCTGTTCAGAATATAATTGGTGATCAGCTTTTCAAAGTCTTTACGCTGCACCTTTGAAACTTTAGCGTATCCATAACCCGGTAAATCGGTAAGGTACCAGTTTTCATTCACCAAAAAATGATTGATTAGCTGAGTTTTTCCCGGAGTTCCCGAAGTTTTAGCCAAATCTTTATGATTCATCATGGCATTGATCAGTGATGATTTTCCTACGTTCGACCTTCCGATAAAAGCATATTCAGGAATATTCGGTTCCGGACACTCCTGCCATTTGCCACTACTCTTTACAAACTCTGCTGTCTTAATAATCATTTTGAATATATTTTTAGAAAAACAGACCATTAAGAAAAGCTCTTAATGGTCTTTATTAGGTATTTAAACTTTATCTTTAATCCAGTTGTATAGAATCTCATTGAATTCATCTGGTTTTTCCATCATTGCTGCGTGGCCGCAGTGGTCTATCCAGAACAGATCCGAATTGGGAATAAACTTATGCATATCTTCCGCTACTTCAGGAGGAGTTACATTATCCTGCTTCCCCCAAATCAGACACGTTGGCGTGACAATCTTGGGAAGATCATTCAGCATATTGTGTTTGATGGCGCTTCTGGCCAACATTACTGTTTTTATTCCTTTCATTCTGTCATTTACTACCGCAAAAACTTCATCTACAAGATCTTCTGTAGCCACTTTGGGATCATAGAAAACTTCCTCGGTCTTCTTTCTTATATAAGATCTGTCATTCTTTCTTGGAAAGCTGTCCCCGAAAGTTCTTTCATACAAACCGGAGCTTCCTGTAAGAACAAGATTCTTTACCAAATCTGGTCTCGCCAATGTCAGAATAAGCCCTACGTGTCCTCCCATCGAATTTCCTACGATGGAGACAGGTCCTGAAATATGACTTTCGATAAACTTGATAATATATTTTGCTATTGTAGTAAGATTGGTATTGAGTACCGGCAGATCGTAGATAGGTAACTGAGGAACGTATACTTTGAAACCTCTGTCTGAAAAAAAATCTACCATTTTATCGAAATTACTCAAACCACCCATTAACCCGTGCAACAGCACTAATGGATGTCCTTCCCCAGCCTCTACATAGGAATATTTCTTTTCTTTTTTTGTACTAAATATCATAAAACGCCTTAATAAAGCCTTGCAAAAATACAAATTAAACCTCAAAAATATTTTGATTATCCTAATTTAAGATAAAAATAATATAATATTCGCCATTTTAACTTTTTTTTTCAAATTCTCTTTATTATGGCGTAAATAACAGTTTCAACAAGTACTTACATATCAATAATTTACATTCTTACAGCTCAATCTTTAATAAAACTTATTAACATTGAGTCAAAAAGTGGGAAAAAGTGGGAAATTTTGGAAATTATTATATAAATTTGTCCCAAATGAAAAATTTCATTGGAACATATGAGTGCAAAATTGACGACAAAGGCCGCTTAAAAGTTCCTTCATCTTTAATCAAACAGATGGAAAACTTCGAAGACAAGGCGTTTGTAGTCAAAAGATCTGTGTTCCAACCTTGTCTGGAGGTTTATCCTATGAATGCATGGGACAAACTGATGGGCAAAATTAATAAACTGAACAGATTCATAAAAAAGAATGCTGATTTCATACGAATGTTTACGGCAGGAGTAAAGACAGTAGAATTGGATAATGCAGGAAGGCTACAGATCTCTAAAGACCTGACGAATTTTGCAAATCTTCAGAAAGATATTGTGGTTACCAGTGCTGGAGAACTCTTCGAAATTTGGGATAAAGAAGCCTACGAACAGGTTATCTCTACCAATGAAGCAGATTTTGCCAGCCTTGCCGAAGATGTAATGGGCGCCTTCGATGAAGAATAACAGTAAGTTATTAATTGATTATTATTTAAATAAAAAACACAATTAAGCATGTATCATAACCCCGTTTTGTTGAAGCAGAGTGTAGATGATTTGGTGACAAATCCTGACGGAACATATGTGGACTGCACCTTTGGAGGCGGAGGCCACTCCAGGGAGATATTGAGCAGACTTTCCGATAAAGGAAGGCTTTTCAGTTTCGACCAGGACTTGGATGCACTTAAAAATACAATTGATGATCCCAGATTCACATTGGTTAACCAGAATTTCAGATTTCTGGAGAACTCATTGTTGATGTACGGAATTTCGCAGGTAGATGGTGTTTTGGCAGACCTGGGAGTTTCTTCCCATCAGTTTGATGAGGCAGAAAGAGGTTTCTCTACAAGAAGCAATGCTCCTTTGGATATGAGGATGAATGTGATGCAGAGTCTGGACGCCAAAAGAGTGATTAATGAATATGAAGAATCAGAACTTGCTGATCTTTTTTATCATTACGGAGAGCTAAGAGAAGCCAGAAAACTGGCAAGAGAAATTGTTCACCATAGAAAAACTAAAAGTATAGATACTACAGAGGATTTGAAAAAGCTTTTCAGCTATATTCCTCCTCATAAAGTTAATAAATTCTATGCACAGCTTTTTCAGGCGATCAGAATAGAAGTTAATCAGGAGCTTGAAGTATTAAAAGAAATGCTGGTTCAGTCTTACAATGTTTTAAAACCAGAAGGAAGACTGGTTGTGATTTCTTACCACTCACTGGAAGACCGCCTGGTAAAAAGATTCCTGAAAAATGGAATGTTTGAAGGAGAACCGGAAAGAGATATCTACGGAAATTATAAAAAGGCATTCGAATTGATAAAGAGTAAAGCAATTATCCCGGATGACCAGGAAATTGAAGAAAACTCAAGAGCCCGAAGTGCTAAAATGAGAACCGGAATAAAAGTATAAAAGCGAATGAGCGGGTCGTCAATAGTAAATTTTAAAAAATACGGTTAACAATTGACAACAAAATCAATTCACGGTAAAGCAAATTGATCATATAAATTGGCTAAAAGAACAACAAATCGCCCCCAGAAAAGACTCACCTTTATAGATATTATAAAGGGTAATTTTCTGAATCGTGATGAGATCAAAATACATTACAAGTATTTTCTCCTGTTGTTTGTATTGATGATGGCCATGATTTATACCAACCATCTCGTCAACAAGAAAATTAGAATTGTAAACGAGTTAAAAGAAGAAACAGAAGAGTACAAATCGCGAAATGCTTACGCCCAGAGTAAGCTTATTAAAGTAAAAATGGAATCGGAGCTGGGGAAAGAGGTTGCCCGGGACTCACTGATGACCCTGGAAAACCACCCTCATAAATTGCTAATAAAACTGGACAGTACAGATGCAAAAGCAAAATGAATACGACAATAAGCGTAAAAAAACTTTACGATGGGGCTACCTCTTTGCAGTGGTAGCTTTGTGCGTGTTTGTAATGTTCTTGGCAAGGATTGTTATTCTTCAAAACACCAATGTTCAGGAAATAAAAGACGACTACATCAACAAAAATTACCGTGAAGCCACTTTAAAAGCTGCCCGTGGTAATTTGTTTGCTTCTGATGGGTCTATTCTTGCGACCACTGTAATGCGCTACGATATATATCTGGACTTCAAAACCATGAAGGATACGATTTATACGAATAATATCGGCGCGTTAACAGATTCTCTGAGCAAAATGTTCGGAAAATCCAGAGGAGAATTCAGACAGAAGTTTGATGAGCAGAAGAAAAAGAAAAACCAGTACTATACTTTGGTAAAAGGTCTTGATTTTGACCAATACGACAGAATCAGAAAATTCCCGATCTTCAAAAGAGGAAAAAATAAAGGCGGATTTATTGTAGACAGAAACTATAAAAGAGAATTGGCCACTTCAGAAATTGGAGCCGGAACCATCGGTATCGATAATGGAGAACTTAAATCCGGTCTGGAAGGAGCCTTTTCAAAGTATCTGACAGGTACAGACGGTAAACGACTGGAACAGAGAATCAATTCTTCTCAATGGAAACCTATCGACTTCTGGAAAGTTCAGGAACCTGTAGACGGAGAAGATGTTTATACGACCTTAGACCTTAGAATTCAGGATATTGCACATTCCGCTTTGGAGAAGCAGCTTATTCATTTTGAGGCAAAACATGGTACGGTCATCGTAATGGAGGTTGAAACAGGAAAAGTTCGTGCCCTTGTCAACTTAAGAAGAACAGATTCAGGAGATTATGAAGACTCTTACAACTATGCTTTAAAAGATAATATTGAACCGGGATCTACTTTTAAAACCATTTCGCTATTGGCTGCAATGGATGATGGATTCATTGATGAAAATACAACCGTAGATGTAGGAAACGGAGTTTGGACATATGCTAAACAACGAATTTCAGACGGACACGGTGGCGGAATTTATGATATTAGTGATGTTTTGGCCAAATCCAGTAATGTTGGAACCTCCAAACTTATCACAAAATACTATGCAGAAAAACCCCAGATCTTCCTCGACCATTTAAAACGTTGGAAACTCTTCGATAAAATGGACATTGAACTTCCGGGAATCACAAAACCGAAAATTGTAACCCCGGAAAACAAAAGATGGAATGCCGCAACATTAGCGTCTATTTCTTACGGATACTCTTCAAACATCAACCTGTTGCAGTTAACCACTTTCTATAATGGAGTGGCCAACGGAGGAAAAATGCTTAAACCTTTATTTATTGACAAAATTTTAAAGGATGGAAAGGTAATGTACAAAGCAAAACCGGAAGTAATGGTCAACAAAATGGCATCAGAAAAAGCCATTAAAATGATGACCAGTGCCCTGACTAAAGCCGTTGAAAAAGGGACAGGACGAAGCATCTTTACTCCCAATCTTAAAATGGCAGGAAAAACCGGAACCGCAAGATTTGAATATTGGCTTCCAGGCCCAATGAAATACAGAGCTTCATTTGCAGGATTTTATCCAGCAGATGCTCCAAAATACACTTGCTATGTAATGATTAGTGAGCCCAATACATCCATAGGATTTTATGGAGGACCTGTTTCTGCACCTGTATTTAAGGAAATTGCAGGAAAAACATTCCTGAAAACCCCTCAAAACATAGAAAAAGAAATGCTCGTAGACAAAAAGGTAAACCTAAGCAAAATGGTTGAACCTAATGTAAAAGTAGCAGTCAATGATAAGCAAATGCCTAATGTGGTAGGATTAATTGGTAAAAATGTAATCCCCCAACTGGAAAACTTAGGCTACCGTGTCGACTATAAAGGAGTAGGACGAATTAAAGAACAATTCCCGTTGGAAGGCACCACGATCAGTAAGAACCAGAGAATTTATTTATCTCTGCAGAATTAGAAAACAGCGTCTGAAAAGACATTTAAAACAAGATAGGAAAAACCTATTGATAAAGATGATAATAACAGAATTAGTAAACAGAATCCCAGTAATAGAAATCCACGGTGACAACAGCCGTGAGGTTACAGAATTGGTGATCGACAGCAGAAAGGTTACTGAAAACTCTCTTTACATTGCTATGAGAGGTACAGTTGTAGATGGTCACTCATTCATTACATCGGCTATTGAAAAAGGAGCAGCAACAATTGTTTGTGAAGAGCTTCCCGAAACATTACAAGAAAATGTAACTTATATCCAGGTAAAAGATTCATCTAAGACTCTGGGTCATCTTGCTTCAAATTTCTATGGAAACCCTTCCAGAAAACTGAAATTAATAGGCGTTACAGGCACCAATGGAAAAACTTCTGTTACGACTCTTCTTTTTGATGTTTTCAAAAACTTAGGATACGATTCTGCGTTGCTTTCAACTGTAGAAATAAGAATTGCCGATGAAATTATTCCGGCAACTCATACCACTCCGGATGTTATTACCATCAACAGAATTTTAGCAGAGGCTGTTGAAAAAGGATGTGAATTTGCCTTCATGGAAGTAAGCTCTCACGGTATTACCCAAAACAGAATTGAAGGATTACACTTCAAAATAGCAGGTTTCACCAATCTTACGCATGATCATTTAGACTATCATAAAACATTCGAAGAATATCTGAAAGCCAAGAAAAGATTCTTTGATGAACTGGAAGATACGGCTATTGCCATTACGAATATAGACGATAAAAATGGTAATGTCATGCTTCAGAATACAAAGGCTAAAAAGAAGTCTTATGCATTGAAAACACTGGCAGATTATCATGGAAAACTTCTGGAAGTAGATTTCAATGGAATGCTGGCCAACTTCAACGGAAAAGAATTTTGGACAACCTTAACGGGAAAGTTCAATGTATACAACCTGTTACTTGTCTTTGGAGTCGCTACTGAACTTGGTTTTGAGCAGGATGAGATTCTTCAGGCTATCAGTAAACTGAAAAGAGTTTCCGGAAGGTTTGAAACATTCAAATCCGATGGCGGAATTTTCTTTATCGTAGATTATGCACACACTCCGGATGCTTTAGAAAACATCCTTGATAGTATCAACGATATTAGAACCAAAAACGAAAGATTGATCACGGTATTCGGTTGCGGAGGAGACAGAGACCACTCCAAAAGACCTGAAATGGGAAATATTGCCACCAAAAAATCAACACTGGCAATCATCACTTCAGACAATCCAAGAACAGAAGATCCGGCACAGATCATTAAAGAAATTGAAACAGGCGTTGAACCTCAGAATTTCAGCAAATACACTTCAATTCCGGATAGAAAAGAAGCCATAAAAATGGCTATAAAGTTTGCAGAACCCAAAGATATCATCTTAGTTGCCGGAAAAGGCCACGAGAATTATCAGGAGATTAATGGTGTGAAACATCATTTTGATGACAAAGAAGTGATTAATGAACTTTGGAAATTAATGAGCAAGTAAATTATAGACGATAATTTATTAACAATTGAAACTATGCTATACTATCTATACGAATATCTAACCAACCATGGAATCCATGTTCCGGGATTAGGACTGTTGAAATACATTTCCTTCCGTGCCGGAATGGCTGTACTGTTCTCATTAATCATTGCTCTTGTCTACGGAAAAAGAGTAATCAACTATCTGAGAACAAAACAAATGGGAGAATTGGTGCGTGATCTTGGACTTGATGGTCAAAAACAAAAAGAAGGAACTCCTACCATGGGAGGACTTATAATAATTCTGGCAACCATTATTCCCGTATTGCTGTTTACAAGAATTACCAACGTCTATATTGTTCTGTTGCTGGTTTCAATGATTTGGATGGGATCAATTGGTTTTCTGGATGATTATTTAAAGAAAATCAAAAAAAATAAAGACGGTTTAAGTGGGAAATTTAAAATCGTTGGTCAGGTCGGTTTAGGGTTAATTGTCGGAGTTACAATGTACTTCCATCCAGACATTACTGTTAAAAGAAAATATGCAGATGCTAAAGTAGTGAACAGGAATAATGTAGAGCAAAACTTTATGCCTACAGAAAAAATCACTGTTTCTACCGTTCCTTTTGCAAAAAATAATGAATTTGACTATAGCGGAATGCTATTCTGGATGAATGATAAAGATGCCCATGAGTGGGCATGGATTGTCTTTATTCCTATCGTAATCTTTATTGTAACCGCTGTTTCCAACGGAGCCAATATTACAGATGGGATTGATGGCCTTGCAGCGGGAACCAGTACAATCATCCTCCTTACCCTAGCGCTTTTCGCTTACCTTTCCGGGAACATCATCTTTGCAGACTATCTCAATATCATGTTCCTCCCGAATATGGGGGAAACCACCATTTTTGCTGTGGCAATGGTGGGTGCTGTAATTGGGTTTTTCTGGTACAATACCTATCCTGCACAGGTTTTCATGGGAGATACCGGAAGCTTAATGTTAGGGGGAGTTATTGCCGTTTTAGCCATTATCTTAAGAAAAGAACTGTTGATTCCTGTATTATGCGGAATCTTCTTAATCGAAAACCTGTCTGTAATGCTTCAGGTTATCGTTTTCAAATACAGAAAAAGAAAATACGGGTTGGAATATGCCCAAAACAATAGACTATTCAAAATGTCGCCATTACACCATCATTATCAGAAAGAAGGTTTCCACGAAAGTAAAATCGTGAACAGAATGATCATCATTGGAGTAATAATGGCTATTGTATGTCTGATCACACTAAAAATGAGATAAAATTAAAAGCTAAAAGCAATAAGCAATACGCTTAAAGCCAATAGCATAAAGCTTTTATAATATGAAAATAGTTGTTTTAGGAGGTGGAGAAAGCGGATGCGGAGCTGCTTATTTGGCCAAAAAGAAAGGTTTGGAAGTATTTCTTTCAGACAAAGGAGCCATTAAGGATAACTATAAACAGTTTCTTACCGATAATAAAATTGAATTTGAAGAAGGAAACCACGATGAAGAAAGGATTTTAAATGCCGATTGGATCGTAAAAAGCCCCGGAATCCCGAAAAAAGCCGAGATCATCAATAAAATTCACGAGAAAGGTATAAGACTTTCCTCGGAAATTGAATTTGCTTCTGAATTTACCGATGCAAAGATCATCGCCATCACAGGGAGTAATGGAAAAACAACAACAACATCCTTAATCTATTACATCCTGAAAAATGACGGATTAAACGTAGGCTTAGGAGGTAATATAGGCTACAGTTTTGCCAAGCAGGTTGCAGACGAAAACCATGAATATTATGTACTGGAAGTAAGTTCTTTCCAGCTTGATGATATTCAGAATTTCCGACCTTATATATCTTTACTGTTGAACTTGTCTCAAGATCACCTGGATCAGTACAACTACAACTATGAGGAATATGCTTTGGCAAAATTCAGAATCACAGAAAATCAGGAAAATGACAACTTCTTCATCTACAATAAAGATGATGAAATGAGTAAAAATCTTCTTGAGAAGCTTGAAGTAAAAGCGAAAATGATTCCTTTCTCTACAAAAGAGAAACTATCGGAAGGAGGTTTCGTGAATGATGAGGAAATTGTGGTAAAAGTGAACGATGAATTCTCAATGAAGGTTGAGGAATTGTCTTTATTAGGAAATCACAATGTTGCCAACAGTCTGGCAGCATCTATTGCCGGTAAAATACTAAAAATCAACAATGAAAGCATCAGGCATTCATTGATGACATTTCAGGCCGTAGAACACAGATTGGAGTTGGTAACTGAAATTGACAGTGTAAAATACATCAATGACAGCAAAGCAACCAATGTAAACGCTACTTACTACGCTTTAGAAAGCATGAAAACACCAACAGTATGGATTGTTGGAGGATTAGATAAAGGAAATGACTATACCGAAATTGAAGATTTAGTCAAAAGAAAAGTAAAAGCAATTGTTTGCCTTGGAGTAGATAATAAGAAGATCATCGATTTCTTTAAAGATAAAAAAGAACTTATCTATGATACTTCAAGCATGGAAGAAGCCGTGAGAATTTCAAAATCACTGGCTAAAAAAGGAGATACTGTATTATTATCTCCATGCTGTGCAAGTTTTGACCTGTTCAAAAGCTATGAAGACAGAGGACGTCAGTTCAAAGCGCAGGTTTTAAAATATTAAGAATTAACAATGAATCATTAATAAACAATCACTGAACTATTAATTTTTCATGATGCATTAAAAATATGGACGAACAGAACACAGAAAGCAGATTTGAGTTTCTAAAGGGCGATAAAGTACTTTGGATGGTCATTCTTGTGATCTCCATTTTCTCTATTTTCCCTGTTTACTCTGCAAGTTCAAATCTCGAATATATTGTCAATAACGGGACTACAACAGGTCACGTTATCAAACATATGTTCTTTGTAGTCTTAGGATTAGGAATCATGAGACTGGTTGGAACCGTCAAATACGAATACATTGGAAAGCTCAGCAGCATTCTGCTCGGCTTAATGATTGTTTTACTTATCGTCACAATGTTTACCGGACAAACTATTGATGGAGCAAGTGCTTCCAGATGGTTGAAAATTCCGGGAACACCTATTTCATTCCAGCCGTCATCATTTGCCTTTTTAATGCTCATCATCTACCTGTGCAGATATTTAACCAAAAAAATTACAAGAGAAAGACTTCCGATAGAGAATATCATGTATATTTTCGGACCCATTCTTCTGGTTTTTGTTCTGGTTGCAAAAGATAATGGTTCCACAGCATTAATGATTCTGATGGTTTCCGTAATTGTCCTAATAATAGGCCAGCTCCATTGGAAATACATTGCTGGATTTATCTCCGCATCATTTGTTGCCATCGTATTTTTCTTACTGATTGCACTGAATACCAATATGATTGGTGGAAACCGTGTTCATACATGGATGAGCCGTATTGAAACCTTTACATCCAGCAAGGCAAAAACAGCCGATACGGATGACGAAAGCGTAAAAGCAAAAAATTATCAGGTAATGCAGGCCAAAGCAGCCATTGTACACGGCGGAATTACCGGAATGGGCCCAGGAAAAAGTGCATTGAAGCAAATGCTTCCACAATCTGCTTCCGACTTTATCTTTGCGGTTATTGTAGAAGAATATGGTGTAATTGGGGCCGCTTTCCTAGTCAGTTTATATCTGATTATGATGATAAGGATTGTCATGATCGCCAGTAAAATGCCTGCCTTCTTCGGATCGTTGCTTGTGCTCAGTCTCGGGGTCATGATCTTTATACAGCTTTCGGTGAATATTGCCGTTGCAGTGAATCTGATCCCGGTAACCGGACAGCCGCTGCCTTTGATAAGCTACGGAGGAACCTCCATGCTCGTAACCTACCTGCAGTTAGGAATTATTTTAAATATTAGCTCCCGAATTCAGATTTATGATGAAGAAGGATTGGGCAAAAAACAAAGTATAGCAGAAATAAACGATATCGCTTAAGTCATCACTAAAAATAAAATGACAAAGCAATTTCAAAACCTAGAAAAATGAACAAAAAGTTAAAAGTAATATTATCAGGCGGAGGAACAGGAGGACATATCTTCCCTGCCATTGCCATTGCTGACGAAATCAAAAAAAGATTTCCGGATGCAGAATTTTTGTTCATTGGTGCCAACGGAAAAATGGAAATGGAAAAAGTTCCACAGGCCGGTTATAAAATCGAAGGAATTGATATTGCCGGAATCGACAGAGGAAATCTATTATCCAACCTTGGATTACCTTTCAAGATTCTGAAAAGCTTATCGAAGTCTAAAACAATTATCAAAGATTTTGCTCCCAATCTTGCAATAGGAACAGGAGGTTTTGCCAGTGGACCGGCGCTTTATGAAGCCACTAAATTGGGAATTCCGGTTTTTATTCAGGAACAAAATGCGCATGCAGGTGTAACCAATAAAATTTTAAGCAAAGCAGCTAAAGCAATATTTACAGCCTATCCAAAAGTAGCAGGTTTTCCAGTAGAAAAGATCAAATTTCTGGGAAATCCGATTCGCTCAACCATTATTTCCGGAATGCAGGAAACTTCTCAGGCAAAAGAAAAAATGGGACTGGATAAAAACAAACTTACCATTCTGTCTGTAGGAGGTTCTTTAGGTTCCAGAACGTTGAATAATGCCTGGAAGTCTCACCTTAAACAAATAGTAGATAAAGACTATCAACTGATCTGGCAGACCGGAAAGCTTGATTATAAAGATATTTTAAACGAAACAAAAGATGTTGCCACCGGAAATATCCAGATCCTGGAATTCATCAAAGAGATGGAGCTTGCCTATTCTGCAGCCGACATTATTGTTTCAAGAGCCGGAGCTATCGCCATTTCAGAGTTGGCAGTAGCCCAGAAACCAGTATTATTGGTTCCTTTCCCTTTTGCAGCGGAAGATCACCAAACCAAAAATGCTATGAATCTGGTGGAAAAAGATGCTGCCAGAATGGTAAAAGACTCTGAAATGCAGGAAAAATTCTGGAATACATTATCAGAAATCTGCGAGAGTGAAAATGTAAGAAAAGAAATGTCGGACAATCTTAAATATTTTGCCAAGCCAAATGCCACAAAAGAGATTGTAGACGAAATTTTTAAAATAATACAATAAAAATGACAGCCGAACTGTCTACCTATAGAAAATTTATTTATAAAGATGATGCTCTGGAACTAATTAAAGTCCTTGAACATCATCAGATCATCTATGAATTGGAAGACAACTCTTCCAGATTAGGAGCCAGCTTCGGAGGAGATGCAAATACAAACGAGTTTGAACTGAAAATTCAGCAAGAAGACTTTGAAAAAGTAGAGCATCTGGAGGAGGAACTTGTCAGAAATGATGTTAACCAAATTGAGGATAATTACTATTTATTTGATTATTCTGATGAAGAACTGATTGAGATCGTCATGAAAAAAGAAGAGTGGAGTAAGTTTGATTATCTTCTCGCTCAAAAAATATTAAAAAATAGAGGAAAAGAAGTTAATTCTGATCTTCTCAATATTATCAATAAGCAAAGAATACAAAATTTGGCAGCACAGGAAAAAAGTCCAAAATTGCTGATTGTTATGGGATATTTCTTTGCGCTATTAGGCGGATTCATTGGAATTTTCATTGGATATCACCTAATGAAGTATAGAAAAGTACTGCCTAATGGTGAAAAGATGTACGGGTTTTCTGAAAATGACAGACAACAAGGCCAGAACATCTTGATCTTTTCAGTAATTAGTTTTATTGTCTGGACAGCTTTAAGGCTTTTTAAATAATAATTAGAATAATGAACATTTTACAAACATATCAGACTTTTTATTTCGTCGGGATCGGAGGAATCGGAATGAGTGCCTTAGCACGTTATTTCAATGCGTCCGGAAAAAAAGTATTGGGATACGATAAAACCAATACCAAACTTACTCAGAACCTGATGAATGAAGGTATTGATATCGTTTTTGAAGACCTTATTGATGATAGGATCACTTCCCTTCAGAAAGAAGATACACTGGTTATTTATACTCCGGCTATCAAAACACTAGGGATCTTGGATTACTTCAACCAAAATCAGTTCGAAGTATTAAAACGTGCTAAGGTTTTAGGATTAATTACAGAAAATACAGACTGTATTGCCATCGCAGGAACACACGGAAAAACAACAACCTCTACTCTTGTAGCACACTTGTGTAAAGAAGCTGATTTACCTTTCTCATGCTTTTTAGGAGGTATTTCCGAAAATTTTAAATCCAACTTCCTGTACAATGGTTCTACTTACTCCGTTGTAGAAGCGGATGAATACGACAGAAGTTTCTTAAACCTTTCTCCGGATTGGGCAGTAGTAACTTCTACAGATGCAGACCATTTGGATATCTATGGTGATAAAAGCCATATTGAAGAAGGTTTCAGACAATTTGCGGCTTTGGTTCCACAAGATCAACAGCTATTCGTAAGAAAAGGTGTTGAGATTGGCAGAGGACATCAGACCTATGCTGTAAATGAGCCTGCAGACTTCTATTCAGACAATCTGCGTATGGATCATGACAAGATTTATTTTGATTTCCATACTCCAACAGAAACCATAAAAGATTTCGTTTGGGGAATCCCCGGAATCCATAATGTTGAAAATGCGACGGTAGCACTGGCTATTCTACACAATTTGGGCGCAGATTTTGATACGCTGAAAAAGGCGATTGCCAATTTTAAAGGAATTAAAAGAAGATACACAAAACATATTTATCAAAACGGTAAAATATATATTGATGATTATGCTCACCATCCTACAGAAATTAATGCTGTAATGAGCTCAATAAGAACATTTTATCCTGATAAAAAACTATTGGTAGCCTTCCAGCCCCACCTTTTCAGCAGAACAAGAGATTTTGCAGACGGGTTTGCAGAAAGTTTAAGCAAAGCAGACGAGCTTATTCTTCTTGACATTTACCCGGCAAGAGAACTTCAGGAAAATTTTGAAGGCATTACTTCAAGCTGGCTGTTGGACAAAGTAACATTAGATAAAAAAGAAGTATCAACATTAGCTGATGCATTTGAAAAAATAAAAGAAAAAGATTTTGATATCCTCCTTACTGTAGGCGCAGGAAATATAGATACCCTGTATGACCCTATCTGTGAATGGATTGAGAAAATTGGAGTATAGACGCAATGTTCGCGATCAGAAAATATAAAATCGTTCGCAAAGACGTTTCACTCGGCAAATGAGAAAACAAATTATAAAAGTTATAGCCTTCGCTGAGTGAAACGCCCTCGCGATCGGAAAAATAAACAGATTGCCTTGCGATCATAGCGTTAAACATAAAAACACAAAATGTATGATAGAAAATGAAATTTCAGAGATTGTTTTCAGTGCTGGAATGAAAATACATCGTACGCTTGGAATTGGGCTTTATGAAAATGTATATGAAGAGTGTTTAGTTTATGAACTAAAAAAACAGAGGATTAAATGTTGAAAGTCAAAAAAACATTGACATTGAATATGAAGAATTAAAAATACCTAAAGCCTTCAGAGTAGATTTATTAGTTGAAAACGAGTTAATAATTGAAATAAAAGCAGCTCAGGAGATTAATGACTATCATTTCTTCCAGCTTTTAAATTATTTAAGAATAACAAATATAAAACTTGGAATGATTTTGAACTTCCATTCAGTTTTATTCAAAAATGGAGTAAAACGAGTTGTAAATAAATTATAAAGAAAATAAATGGCTTTATGTCCTTAGCGGCTAAAGAAAAATATGAAAAATAAATACAGAATATTAAAAATTGTTGTCACCGTAATCATCCTCGGATTATTGCTGAGCTTCTCGTTGGGAAGATTCAGTCGTGAGCAGATTACAGATAATAAGATTTCTGTAAAGATGAGCGAGAGGACTCCGGTTTATTTTGTAGACGAAAAAGATATCAGGGAAATTGTAAAAAGAGAAAACCCATCCGGAAAAGTAGGAGACCTGAACATTCCTGCTTTAGAGAAAAAGATCAATTCTCTTCCTGCCGTCGACAGTGCCAACGTTTACCTAAACCTAAACGGAAAACTTAATCTGGATATCAAACAGAGAGTTCCTGTTTTCAGGCTCAATAAAGATGGAAGAGATTTTTATGTGGATGAAAAAGGAGTGGAATTCCCGATTTCAAGAACCTACTCACATCCTTGTATGCTGGTAACAGGAAATGTGCAGCCTGATGAATATGAAAAGCTGGCAGAATTGGTTGAAAAGATTGATAAAGATGATTTTAGCAAGAAATACTTCATCGGAATTTCAAAAAATAAAGAAAGTTACAGTCTTCTGACAAGCGAAGGAAACTACAGAGTGGAAATCGGAGATCTGGAAAATATTGAATTTAAAGTAAAAGGATTTAAAACCTTTGTGGAAAAATACCTGGTATATCAGGACCCGCAAAAATACAGTATGGTTTCTGTAAAATATCAGAATCAGATTGTTACAACTTTAAACCCCTATTTTAAAGAAAATGACAGTATTTTAAAAGCAGGAAAACAGGAAATGGCAAAAGCTCCTTCACTGATGGCCTCTAAAAAAACAGACATCAAACCAAAGCTTGCCGAAACAAAGAAAACAAAACCTGTCGCTTCCCAACCTAAAGAAAGCACAAAAACAAAAACACACACAAAGGAAACAAAAAAAACAGAGAAAAAAACAGTGGCAACGGCGCAGTCCAAGCCTAAGTCAAAAGCCAAGGTAAAAATAGAATAAAAACACGTCTCAAAAAAGATATTGTAACACAAGCCAGGACATCGTCCTGATCATGGAAAAAGTAGAAAAAATCAAATCGATATAAAAATGGAAAATCAAGAGTATTCAGTAGGTCTGGACATCGGGACAACGAAGATAGTCGCGATTGTCGGAAGAAGGAATGCACACGGGAAAATAGAAGTTCTCGGTGTAGGAAAAGCTAAAAGTCTTGGTGTTCATAAAGGAATTGTGAATAATATATCACAAACCATTAATTCAATCAAGGCTGCAGTTACCGAGGCACAGTCCAGTGCCGGAGTTCCTATCCGCAAGGTTACGGTAGGTATTGCAGGAAAACACATCCGTTCTCTGCAGCACTCCGATTATATTATGCGTGAACATCCGGATAAATTTATTACAGACGACGACATTGAAGCATTAAAAGATCAGGTGAAAAAGCTGGTCATGCTTCCTGGAGAAGAAATTATCCATGTACTTCCTCAAGAATATAAAGTGGATTCCGAAGGTGAAATTCAGGAGCCTGTCGGGATGCACGGAAAACGTTTAGAAGCTAACTTCCATGTTGTTGTAGGACAAATGGGAAGCATCCGAAATATTGCAAGATGCGTACGTGAAGCAGGATTAGAAATGGAAGCCCTTACTCTGGAGCCTCTAGCCTCTTCAGAAGCCGTTCTTACCAAAGAAGAAAAAGAAGCCGGCGTTGCTATTGTAGACATTGGTGGTGGTACTACGGATATTGCCATTTTTAAAGATAATATCATCCGTCATACCTGTGTAATTCCATACGGAGGAGGAATTATTACAGAAGACATCAAAGAAGGTTGCTCTATTATTGAGAAACATGCTGAACAATTGAAAGTAAAATTCGGTTCGGCTGTTCCCGAATTGGAAAAAGACAGTACTTTTGTAACAATACCGGGCCTTCATGGAAGACCGGATAAAGAAATTTCTTTAAAAACTTTAGCACAGATCATCAATGCAAGAGTTGAAGAAATTCTTGAAATGGTAAATACAGAGCTAAAGGCATACGGAGCTTTTGAACAAAAGAAAAAGCTGATTGCCGGAATTGTTCTGACAGGTGGTGGTTCCAACCTTAAACACCTTCGTCAGCTCGCCAACTATACAACAGGTTTCGACAGCAGAATTGGTTTTGCCAACGAATATATCGCCAACGATAAAAATCAGTATCTGAAAGGTCCTGAATTTGCTACCTCTATTGGATTGCTAATGGAGAGTTTAAAAATCCGCGATAAAAAGCAGAATGCTGACGAAATCATTGAAGATGTTGTTGAACAGCCGAAACCAGAAGCCGTTGTTGTACAGGCAGAACCCGCTCAACCTGTAAAAGAAGAAGCGCCGGTTCAGGAACAACCAGCAGCAAGAGAGAAGCAAGAGAACAGAAAAGCGAAGCTCACATTTGGGCAGTCGCTTATGGAAAAAGTAAAAAAATTCTTTGAAGAAGTGGAATAAATATAAATGATAGAAAATTTTTGATCAATGATACCGGAAAATAGTATAATATTTATTAACTTAAAGCAGATATCATGCATCAATCGTCAACTGTCAGTTATCAATTATTAAAAAAATAGTTATGGAAAATATAGGTACACAAGGATTTTCGTTTGACCTGCCAAAAGGAAATTCATCCATCATAAAAGTAATCGGTGTAGGAGGCGGTGGAAACAACGCTTTGAAACACATGTATGAAAAAGGAATTCACGGAGTAGATTTCGTGATTTGCAATACAGATGCTCAAACGCTTGATAACAACCCGGTCGCTAATAAAGTTCAGCTAGGAACTACCATTACGGAAGGTCTGGGAGCTGGCGCTGACCCTGAAGTTGGAGAAAAATCGGCAATAGAAAGTATTGAAGATATCAAAGCTGCAATGGGTCAAAATACCAAAATGGTGTTTATCACTGCCGGAATGGGTGGTGGTACCGGTACAGGAGCTGCTCCCGTTATTGCCAAGGTTGCCAAAGATATGGGAATCCTTACCGTAGGAATCGTTACCGTTCCTTTCAGCTTTGAAGGCAAAAGAAGATTGGAACAGGCTGAAAACGGACTTGATAAATTAAAAAATAATGTTGACTCCTTAATTGTCATCAACAACGATAAACTGAGACAGCAATTCGGAAACCTTGGATTCAAACAGGGATTCTCAAAAGCGGATGAAGTATTAGCCAATGCTGCAAAAGGTATGGCAGAAGTTATTACAGGTTACTTTGATGTAAACATCGACTTTAGAGATGCTAAATCTGTACTTCAGAACTCTGGTACCGCTCTTATGTCTACAGGATCTGCTTCTGGAGAAAATAAGGCAGAAGAAGCCGTAAGAAAAGCCCTTGATTCCCCATTATTGAATGATAATAAAATCACAGGTGCCAAAAATGTACTGTTATTGATCAGAAGTGGTGCTGAAGAAGTTACCATGGATGAAATCGGTATCATTATGGATCACATCCAGAAAGAAGCAGGAAACACTGCAGATATCATTTTCGGGGTGGGTGCTGATGAAGAACTGGGAGATGCAGTAAGCGTTCTGGTTATTGCAACTGGATTCTCTAATGAGAACAAGAAATTTGCTGGTCCTACAGAAAAAATAAGAATCAGCCTTAACGATAGTTTTGAAGCTCCAAAATCGTCTCCTTTTAAAACAAGAGAAGAAAGAGAAACTGCTTCAGAAACAACTTTTGATTCCAACAGAAGCAATCATTTCAGATTAGATGACGAAGACCATGATACTCCACAGTTCAAGGTAACTTCTATCGAAAAAAAAATGATTATTGAGGAAGAGGAAATCAGAACAGAAATAAAATTCTCTGATAAAGAAGAAGATACGCTGAACACTCCTGAACAGGGCTGGAGAAATGAAGAAGAAAACGAGCAGGATGCCTACAGTTTATTCTCTGCCGATGAAGATCATGATGATCCGAACGATCTGGAAATTCAATCTTTCTCTTTCGATTTTGAAAACAAAAAAGAAGAGCCTCAAACAGGAAATACGTTCAATAATTCTTTTTCTCAGGAAAAACCCGTTGAATTCAGTTTCTTCGTGAATGAACCTACCAGAAGCGAGCCTAAAACAGATTTTGGACAGCCTAAAGCAGAGTTCAATGCTCCAACAAGCGCTGTAGCAGAACCCGCTCAGAAAGCAGAAACATTCTTCCAGAAACAAGAAGAACCGAAAACAGAAACAAGACCTGTTTTTGAAACAAAAACAGAGATTCAGACTCCAAAAACTGAAGAATCAGAATTCACTTTCGTGAACAAAACGATGGATCAGGACAGAGTTGTTGAAAGAAGAAACAAACTAAAAGAATTCAATTCGCGTTATCAAAGTTTTGACAGCACAAGTGAATTCGAGTCTATTCCGGCTTTCAAAAGAAAAAATATTTCCATTGACGGAACCAATGCTTCAGATCAGAATATTAATACTTATTTATCTGACAACAATGGTTCTATGCAAATCAGAGAAAACAGATTTTTAAATAAAGACGTAGATTAAACGCTATAAGCTGTACGCAGTAAGCTATGGGCTATTCCAGCCGAATCAAAAGGCTTACTGCTTATTGCTTCAACATTAAAGCCAAAACCATGAGTTTAGAAAATACAATCAGTGAAGCTATAAAAACAGCGATGAGAGAGAAAGACAGAGTTGCTTTGGATTCTCTTCGCGCCGTAAAATCTCAAATACTTCTTCTGAAAACAGAAGCTAAAGGAGCCGAAGTTTCAGCAGAACAGGAAATTGCTATCCTTCAGAGAATGATCAAACAACGTAAAGACTCCTTCGAGCAATTTGCAGCTCAGGGAAGGCAGGATCTTGCTGAAGTAGAAGAAGCACAGATGAAGGTAATTGAGAAATTTTTACCACAACAGCTTTCTGCGGAAGAACTGGAAGCTGAAATCAAAAACATTATTTCTGAAACCGGAGCTGAATCTGTCAAAGACTTAGGGAAGGTAATGGGAGCTGCATCAAAAGCATTAGCCGGGAAATCAGATGGAAAAAGTATCTCTGATATGGCTAAGAAGCTTTTGTCATAAGTAAGCCTGCTGAAGGTATTTTGCCGTCAGTAGCAACCATGCACTTCCGTCATTACACTAGGATATTCAACCTTTGCATATCGATTTGATTAGAAACCCGGGACTTTACGTTCCGGGTTTCGTTTTTTTGGATATTAAAATTTATTATTCAGTTCGATTCTAAACTGAAGAAAAAGAATAAAACTATCTGCAAATTTCAGACAGCATTTAACTAGTTGATTGCTTGAGGGAAAGCCTTAAATGTTTTTTTCATGGTCGTTTGTTTTTCAGAATCATTTCAAATTTAATAAATATATTCCATTATTCCTAATCTTAATTCACTTTTTTATGAATATTATTACAATATTAATATTTGATTAATTTTATATGACTAAACCTTTGATAGTTATTATATATTGATCAAAACTAAAGAATTGCTTAACTTTGTAGAGATAAAAAAACAAAAAATATGTATCCAACAGATTTAGTAATGCCAATGAAGGCGGAACTTACAGATAAAGGTTTTCAGGATTTAACAACTCCTGCTCAGGTAGAAGACGCTCTTAAGCAGTCTGGAACTACACTATTGGTTATCAACTCCGTATGCGGATGTGCTGCAGGAGCTGCAAGACCGGGAGTAGTGTACTCTTTAACAGGAGATAAAAAACCTGATCACTTAACAACTGTATTCGCAGGATTTGATACTGAGGCAGTGGTTGAAGCAAGAAAACACCTTGCTCCATTCCCTCCAAGCTCTCCATGTGTAGCGCTTTTCAAAGATGGTGAATTGGTTCACATGCTGGAAAGACACCACATCGAAGGGAATCCAGCAGGAGCTATTGCTGCCAACCTTCAGGCTGCTTACGACGAGTACTGTTAATAATTAACACATTCAATATTAAGCCGTTACAATTCCTGTAACGGTTTTTTTATTTAATCTGAGAAAAAATTTTCTGAAAATTCAAATATCATTATATTTGTTGGAATGGCAACCAAAGCACTTTTTAATACCGTAGTCAACTGGTTCATCCGTCAGAGGATAGATCAGATACAGAATTTCATGGATCATCCCATTGAAACACAGAAGGGTATCTTGTTCTCCCAGCTGTTTCATGCGGAAGACACAGAATATGGTAAACAATACGGATTCAATTCTATCTCTAGCTATCAGGATTTTAAAAATAAAGTCCCAATCGTTACTTATGAAGAAATGGAACCCTATATTCAGAAAGCAAGGCAGGGACAAAAGGATGTAAGCTGGCCAGGCTATATTAAACATTTTGCGAAGTCTTCCGGAACTACGAATGCCAAAAGTAAGTTCATTCCAATTTCAGCAGAAAGCCTTGAATACTGCCACATGAAGGCTGGTAAAGATATGGTTTCCATTTATGCCAATAATCATCCCGAAAATCAGCTTTTCAACTATAAAAACCTACGTTTAGGAGGAAGCTCCGAACTGTATGCCGATTTTAACACAAAATTTGGCGATTTATCTGCCATTTTAATTGATAATCTCCCGTTTTGGGTGGAGATAACCACAACGCCAAGTAAGAAGGTCTCTTTGATGGGTGAATGGGAAAGCAAACTTAAAGCAATTACTTCGGAAGTAAAAAATGAAGACGTTGGAAGTATTTTGGGGGTACCAAGCTGGATGATGGTTCTTTTACAAAGAGTTCTGAAGGAAACTGAGGTAGGAAGCATTTCTGAGCTCTGGCCGAATTTGGAGGTGTTTTTCCACGGTGGAATCAGTTTTAAACCCTACAGGGAGCAATTCAAGCAGATCATCGGAAAAAACATCAATTACTACGAAATTTACAATGCATCTGAAGGTTTCTTCGGGATACAGGACAGACCTAACAGTGATGAAATGCTTCTGATGTTAGATTATGGAATATTCTACGAGTTTATTCCTATGGATGAGTTCCATTTTTCCAATCCAAAGGTCGTAAGTTTGGAAGACGTGGAAGTAGGAAAAAATTATGCCATGGTCATCACCACTAATGGAGGCTTATGGAGGTACCTTATTGGAGACACGGTAGTATTTACCTCCATCAATCCCTTCCGAATTAAAATTACAGGACGAACAAAGCACTATATCAATGCCTTCGGTGAAGAACTGATGATCACCAATGTAGAGTCTGCCATCTCCAGGGCTTGTGAAGTTACCGGCGCTTCGATTACAGAGTTCACAGGGGCTCCCGTTTTTATGAAAGAAAACGATGGAGGTGCCCATGAATGGATTTTTGAGTTCAGCCAAAAACCTAATAGCCTGGAAAATTTTATTGATTCTTTTGATCAGCATTTAAAAGCCATCAACTCTGATTATGAAGCCAAAAGATATAACAATATAACGCTGAAAAGACCTATTATTCATATTGCCAAACAGAATCTCTTCTACAACTGGCTGGAATCTAAAGGAAAACTTGGCGGCCAGAATAAAGTCCCGAGATTAAGTAATGACAGAGAATATATAGATCCTCTTCTTGAACTGAACAGATAATAAGCAGGATTTTTGAAGATAAAAAAAACGCAACCCAGTTGGATTGCGGTTTTTATTTTATTTGCTTAAGTCTTCTTTTACTTTTTTGGCAGCTTCCTCTACTTTTGAAGCTCCTTTTTTAGCTGCTTCTTTAGCATCTTTACCTACTTTATTCGCTTCTTCTTTGATGTCTTTTCCAGCTTTGTTAAGATCTTGCTTAGTCTTGTCGGCAGTAGCATCAATTTTTTCTTTTGCTTTTTGTGCAGCAGCATCTATCTTATTACCCGCTTCGTCTACTTTTACTTTTGCATCTTCTTTTGTTTTGTTGATCTTAGCAGTATCAACGATATCAGACGGAGTTTCCGTAACAGTAGTTGTTGTCGTGGTAACAGAGCCATCAGCATTTTCTACCTGCTCTGTTTTTGTTGAAGATTTGGTACATGCAACAGCGAACAAAGAGATCGCCATTGCGGCAAGGATTTGCTTTTTCATATTATATATTTTTAAAAAGGTTTGGTATTATTCAGCTTTGGTTTCGTGAGTGGCTGGTGTTTCTGCTGCTTTAGACTTCTTCTCAGCTTCTGCTTTTTTCTTCTCGTCATCCAGCTTTGCTTTATTTTCTTTTTCAAGCTCTGCTTTCAGCTTTTTCTCTTCTTCTGCCAGTTTTTTAGCCTGTTTTACAGAATCCAGATACTGAGGAGATGACATTCTTATCTTTCGGGCAATATCTACGGAAACAGCTCCGGTTGAAAAGGAATCAACAGCTGTAGTATCATAATGCATTTTAATATCCTGATCTTCAGCAAATCCGGGAGACTCTTTCTTGGAGCAGGCAGTGAACAGAACTGTAAGAATAAAAATAGCAGGCAGTACGTTTTTCATGGAACTAATTTAGCAGAAATTCTGCAATTACCGGATAGTGATCTGATAATTCTACGGTATGATCTACTTTATAACTTAAAGGGATGATAGATTTGGAAGTAAAGATATAATCGATCCTTAGAGGCACTTTATAGTCGTGAAAACTACTGGCACTTCCCTTCCCGGCCACTAAAAATGCATCCTGAAGATCTTTTCCAAGATTATAATATTCATAAGAATTGGGAACAGAGTTAAAGTCTCCAGCCAGAATAACAGGATAAGGCGATAAGTCTACTATTTTTCTGATTTTATTTACCTGTTCCTCATGTGCCTGAAATGTAGGTGTCATATGAGAAAGCAAGTTAGAAATATTTCCGAAGCCTAACCCTTCCAGTTTTGTAAACATAGATTTGTGAAGTCTGAACGGTTCCAGATAAACATTTACAATTCTGATAATTTTACCGTTAATATCCACATCGGCATAAAACGAATTTCCACGGGCTTTTTCATCAATCAGCTTATCCTGTCTTACAATTTTATGCTTAGTTTTAAGGATAACTGACGGGTACTTCACAAGATCTCTCTTTATAGCACGGTTGGTATCTTTTTCCTGAACCAGAATGATGTCTGCATCCTGATCCTTGATATATTTTTTGACCTTATCCCATCCATATTCACCATACTTCACATTAAAGGTTAAAACTTTGATGTCACGTATCGTTTTTAAATTATCTGTTTTAGGAGAAAAATTAACCCATCGTCTGATTGGATTGAAAAAAATAAGCGTACCTAATGCAAAAGCAATAGCAATTTTTTGTCTTTTAAATACCCAAACGAACGTAAGAATAATATACGTAACCATCAGGTAGGGGAAACCAAGAGAAAGAAGATTAAGGCTACTCAAAAGATTAGGAGGAACCCATGCATTTCCCAGTGTGCATAAAAGCAGAACTGCAATAGCAATATGTGCAAATAATAATATCTGATTCAACTTCATGAAAAAAAGCGGTCTTGGTACGGATTTTTTTAAGCAAAAACCTTACCAACGAGCCAAATTTTAACTATTTTTTTAATTATTTATCAGATAATGAAAACTTTACAGTCACCGGAAAATGATCTGAAAGCTTTACAGAACGGTCTACTTCATAAGAAAATGCCCGTATATTTTTTGAAGAAAAAACATAATCAATTCTAATCGGAAACTTATAATCGTGAAAAGTAGTTGCACTTCCTTTCCCTGCGGTCACAAAAGCATCATCAAGTTTCTGAGATAAGTGGTAATATTCATAAGAGTTGGGAACAGAATTAAAATCTCCGCCCAAAATAACAGGGTAGGGTGAATTTTCGATGAATTGCTGCAAGAGCTCTACCTGCCCCTGATGCTCTTTGAAGGTAGGAATAAGCATTTTCACAATATCTTTTAGCTTTTCTTCATCATCATTGGAATTTCCGTTAAGTTGAACCATATCTTTTTCAAAATGAAAAGACTGAAGATGAACATCAATGAAACGATATATCTTTCCTTTAATCTCTATATCTGCCTGTAGTCCGGAAATTTTTACATTTCCATCGTACCCTCCCAATACTTTATGGCTGATAATTTTATGCTTAGTCAGCACCGCAAAAAGATCATTGGAATTAACCATATGATATCCTTCAAGCTTATATATCACCGCCCCATCTTCCTGTAAAAGAATGACATCTGCATTCTGAGGTTTAAGATAGGCTTCGATCTTTTTTTTGCCCCATCCACCTGCTCTTGTATTAAAGGAAATGACTTTTATGTCAGGAGTTCCCTTTTTATCAGAAGAATAATTAACCCATCGTTTTACAGGGTTTATAAAAGCCAATCCGGCAAACATAAAGACAAAAGCTCTTTTTTTCCAGCTGAATACCCAAAATACAGTCAGAATAATATACGCGATCATCAATACCGGAAAGCCTAAAGAAAGGAGATTAAACCACGGAAAGATTTTGGGTGGTACATAAGCGTTTAATAAAGTTCCCAATAACAGAAACAATATTCCCAGATGTAGAATCAGCAGTATAAGTCGAAAAATCTTCACAGAATCAGATTAATTAAATCTGTACAGATGCTTTCTCCAGTTTCTCGCCAGAAGCCAGCCTACCAACGCGCCTCCAACGTGAGCTAGATGAGCAATACCTCCTCCATTACCGGAAACTCCAAGGTAAACTGAAATTACCACAATAATAGGAAGAAGATATTTTACTTTCATTGGGACAGGGATAAACATAATTCCAATTTTAGCATCTGGATATAATGTTGCAAATGCAGCTACAACTCCGAAAATAGCTCCGGAAGCACCGACCATAGGAGTATACATAATGGCTTTTAAGCTTCCAATTAACTCTCTCTGCTTAAGGATAGAATCTGCATTTCCGGAAAAATTAACACTTGCACCCGATAAATATGCATTTATATTGAAACCAAGTTCCTGCAATTCATGAGAAATACTCTGAACTTCTACAAAATTCCACGCATTGAAAAGAAAAAAGGCTCCTAAACCACTTGCAAAATAAAGAATCAGATATTTCTTATCTCCTAATGTTTGTTCCAGAATAGGACCAAAACTAAACAGCGTCATCATATTAAACAAAATGTGCATGATACTTCCATGCATAAACATATGAGTAACAATCTGCCATGAGTGAAAATCAGGAGAAAAAGGATAAAAGGCTGCAAAATAGCCGATCATCTGATCTCCCAGTATATAGGTAGCGATGAATACAATAACATTAATGATAATGATATTCCTTGTAATCGGTGGTATATTGTTAAACATATTTTTTAAAATTTGTTTTTTAAATCATTAAACGGAACTTCAAAGAAACACCTTTTACCATCCGGTAGAAATTCCGGGAAGCCTAGTGCTGTAAAGTCTTTGATAACCTGTTCCGCATCTTTTTTATAAATAAAATCGAATCTCGATTTCGACTGCATTTTGTTCCATTGGTTGAGATAATACTGCATAAATTCTTCTTCCGTTTTATATTCCAGGATCTCAAAAAGGTTTTCCAGAAATTTCATGGCCTGGGTTTCTTTCAGACCTTCAGGAAGAGAATCTATCCTCAGTACACTTTCATGAGCAATTTTCATGTCAAACCCTAATTCAGGAAGATATTTTTTGATCGAATTGTACTTATTTTTCTCAATTTCGTTCATATGATACTCCAGAGAAAAAAGAAGAGCATGGCTGTTGGTACTCGATTTTCGGGTAGATTTGTTCGTTTCCGATACCAAAAGTCTGTGCATTCTTCCCAAATCCAGCATCAGCGTAACATCTTCTTTATTAAGAAGCCAGTAGCCATTGGGAAGTCTCATCAGATCTTCATCAAAATCTTCATCTTCAAACAAATTGATCTTTGAAGGTTCTGCGGTAATATTCTGATGATACATTTCCGTAAGGTTTTGAATTTCTTCTGGATGCACTACATTTCTCTCTTCCAGAAACGGATTATAGTCTTTATCAACAATAATTTCTGGCATTTTGATAATGCCTCCACCAATTCCTCCTCCATTTCCTTTACTTGGCATTGGTTTATTCATCATTTCATCCAGTTCCGGATCTCTGTCGAAATCAAGGCTTGGAGAAACATTATAAATTCCTAAAGATCTTTTAATGGTTGAACGAAGCAAAGCAAAAATAAGATGCTCGTCTTCAAATTTCACTTCTGTTTTCTGTGGATGAATATTCACATCGATCTTCTCCGGATCAAGCTCCAGAAAAAGGAAAAACGAAGGTACATATCCTGGTTGAAGAAGTCCTTCAAAAGCTTCCTGAACGGCTTTATTGAAGTATGGACTTCTGAAATATCTTCCATTCACAAAAAGGAACTGCTCTCCTCGTGCTTTCTTTGCTCCTTCAGGCTTCGCAACAAAACCATGAAGCTTACACCAAATAATATCTTCTTTAATAGGAATTAAAAGCGGCTGTAATTTTCTTCCGAAAACATCTACAATACGCTGCATCTGACTTCCTTTTCTCAATCTGAAAACGGCTTCATCATCATGGAACAGGGAAAACTCCAGGTTCTCATGAGCGAGTGCTACCCGTTGAAATTCATCAATTACGTGTCTGAATTCGATATTATTGTTTTTCAGAAACTTTCTTCTTGCAGGAACGTTATAAAAAAGATTTTTGACTAAAAAGTTGGATCCTTCTGCTGTTTGAATCGGATCCTGAAACTGGAAAACTCCACCTTCTATATAAATATTAGTTCCGATGGAGGTGTCTCTCTGTTTTGTTCTCAGCTCAACCTGAGAAACGGCAGCAATAGAAGCCAGTGCCTCGCCCCGAAATCCTTTTGTAGCGATCTTAAAGATATCTTCCGTTCCTTTGATCTTGGAAGTGGCGTGTCTTTCAAATGCCATTCTTGCATCTGTTTCGGACATTCCTTTTCCGTCATCTACTACCTGAATGAGATTTTTTCCGGCATCCCTGATGATCAGTTCAATTTTTGTTGCATCTGCATCTATAGCGTTTTCCAAAAGTTCCTTCACGATGGATGCTGGTCTCTGCACCACCTCTCCCGCTGCAATTTGGTTCGCTACATGATCCGGTAAAAGCTGAATAATATCTGACATAAAAACGTAAATCAACTTACAAAAATAGTCAATGAAAACGGGAATTAAAATAATAAAACCCGGATTTAATATTTAATTATCAACATTTTTACCGTATTTATCCCCATCCGGTTTTTTAATGTTTGTAAAGAAGGGCTTTAGCAGGCCTCTTCATTTGTATGCAAAATATCTATTTTTATGATCCTGAAAAAATAGGGCGAAATAATTATTCTCTGGTCAACTTGAGTTTTCTTTGAAAAAAACACCCTTATTACATCATAAAATAAGGGTGCTCACAGCTAGTTTATACAAAAAATTAATAGTGATGTTTACTCTTAATGAATCACTCTTCAAAAACAAGTTTTCTTTTCTTTTCTCTTTTAGGGATTCCGTGGATCTTTTCATACAGATAGGCAAACAGATTTGGTTTTTTATAAATCCTGTTATATCTGTATTTCGTATTAAAGTGTCGTACATGAATTTTATAGGCGTCATATCCGATCACAATTAAAAGACATATGCTTATAACATAGAACACTCTGAATTCCAGATAGTAATAGGTTAACCCCGAAAATACCGCTCCTAAAACGTAGGCTACCATGATACTTGACAGTAGTTTTGCTCTGCCAATCAGTTCTCCGTTTCTTCTGTATTTTTTCTGGGTAAACATGGATGCCAGAATTCCCAAATCGGTTGTTGTTCCTGTAAGGTGGGTTGTCTTTACCGAGAAATTGGAGATACTCGCCGTTAATCCGTTCTGTAGTCCGGTTGCAAAAAGCATAAGGGCTACCAAATATTCTGTTTCTTCCAGGGTTTTCTGATAATACAACTGTCCATATACTCCTACGAAAAGCAAACATATGATCTCCAAAACAATAGGCATTGCATGAGCAAAATATTTGCTTTTTTTATTGAAATTGATGACAATAAAGTTGGACAGGAAACTTCCGAAAAAGAACAGAAAGATCCACGCTCCTACTACCCCAACCTGCGTCCAGTTTCCTTTACTGATCTCGGCTGCCAGAATAGCATAATGCCCTGTTACGTTGGACGTGAACGAGAGAAATATTAATAGGGATGCAATATTTATAGTACCTGCTGTAAATGCAGTCAGCGTCCCCAATCTGATATTGTCCCCCAATGTTCTGCTGTTACTATAATTCCTTAACATTTTTTATCTTTTTAAAATGATTATATTCTTAGACCTCTACAAAGATCTCTGCCAACCTTCCTCTTTCCGGAAGTTTTTCTCTTACTTCAACACTGATTTCCTGAGACTGAAGTTCTTTGCATTTTTTGATGTAAGGAATAAGATCGAATTTTCCTTTTCCTTTACTTTTTATAGATAACGAATAGTAAGCTTCCTCAATATTCTCTGCTTTTACATACTGATTGAATGTTCTTTGAAAACTCCCTGTAAAAACATCGCAGGTAATTTTGCTGATGAGATGAGAATATTTATTCTTAATGATTCCGTAAGCGTCACAGAACTCAGCTGGTCTGATTTTATTAAAAACCGAGGTTTTGGTGTTGAACAAAAGATCTCTGATGGAATCTCCTGAATCATAGCCTGAGGTTAATAGAATATTATATTGGTTCTGATCTTCCGATGCGTCTTTCTCTTTAAGTATTTTTTTCAATATATTCAATGACTCAAGAGAGTAATCTGTTGCAATTAAAATTGTTTTAGTCATGTTCTTTATTATTTTGTATTGTGTTTATCTTTTTTGATGATACAAAACTAGAACGACCAAATTAGAGAGTCTTTGGAACGGAATTAAAATGTGATTAAAGAGATTAAAATGAGATTAGAAAATTGTTAATAGAAATTAATATGGCGAAAATAAAAACGGTGAAAAAGCAGAAACTGTTTGCTTCAAACACCCAATAAGCATCTGATTTTCAAATTACAAAAGAAAAAAAAAAAAAAAAAAACATTAGTATTCAATAAAAACAGTAATGAGATATTTCTCTTTGAAATGCTGAACTCAGCCTTTCCCTGTTTTTAGCCTTTGGATTCTTCCGCTTTCTGCATACTGTAGAAATTCGGGAAACGCATTTGTACAGTTGTCCCCTGATTTTCATGTGAGCTTACGATCAGTTCACCATGATGCATTCGGACGATATTTCTTGCCAGCGGAAGCCCAATTCCATATCCTTCATAGTTATTGGTATTGGAAGCTCTGAAAAAAGGGTCGTAAATTTTGTTCATTTCCACTTCGGGAATTCCGATACCATTATCTTTTACAATGATATAAACATCGGTGTCTGTAGCGCCCAGGGAAACTTTTACCTGTTGGAAATTAGAATACTTACAACCATTACTGATGATATTGGCCACGGCCAGATGCAGCAGCTGCTCGTTCCCCTGTACTTTTAGTTTTTTTGGATTGTCGGGAAGCATACTGATATCAAGATAGATATTGTTCCTGGAATCTATTCTTCTAAGGGTTTCAATAACATCCCAAAGAAGCTGATCAATTCTCACCTTATCCATTTTCTGGATCTTTCCGTCAAATCCTGTTTGGGCAATCATCAATAACGCTTTGATCTTTTTATCAAGCTTTTCGGCTTCATCCAGAATAATTTCCAGCGTTTCTTTATATTCATCTGCGGTTCTGCTGATGGATAGCGCAACATCTGCTTCTCCCATAATAGAAGTAAGAGGAGTTCTCAACTCATGAGAAACATTTCCGATCAGGTGATTTTGAGTTTCAAAAGAGGTTTCGATGCGATTCAGCATACCGTTGAAGGTATCTACAAGCTCGTTCAGTTCTTTATTATCGGGCTGAGCCTCCAATCTTAAATGAAGATTCTCTGAACTGATTTCCTTCACTTTACCTGTAATTTTCAGAATAGGTCTGAATAATGTTTTAGACAGATAAAAAGAAAAGATCATACTGAAAAATAAAGAAAGCACAATACAGGTGAGCAGTGTTCTTTTTAAGAATCCAAGATAGTAAACCACATAATGATTTTTAGCAGAAGCGATCGCAATATAATCTTTATCCTCATAGCGGAAACTCTGCCCAATGTAGTAGAATTCTTTATCATTATAATTAGACTCTCCTTCTTTCATGATATTCTTGAAGAAGTAATCCGGAATATGAACTTCCTGGGAGATTTTTTTAAAATTGGAATCTGAAGGAACTGCAAAAACATAGTCTTTTTCCATAGGAAGCTCCTCATCATTCATGCTGTTGAGTATATAATTCTCAGGAATGTCGAGGTGATCTTTACCTTTTTCAATCTGAACGATAGTTGCCGTCCTGATCTTCAGCAGTTCATAAAATCTTTGATGCGAAAAATTAACAATAGAGAAATAGACCAAACCACTGAACAGGAGAATAATGGCGGTAAAAACCAACATTAAAAGCACCATTGTTTTGGTCTGATTTGTAATAACTCTATTAAACATTTTCTAGTTCTTTTTTAATACATACCCCATTCCTATCACTGTATGAATCAGCTTATTATCATCCTGACTATCTAGTTTTTTCCTTAAATAATTTACGTAAACATCTACAACATTGGTACCCAATTCATAGTTCACTCCCCATACAGCATCTAAAATTTCTGCTCTGGAGATTACCTTCTCCGGATTGTTCAGGAAGTACATCAACAGTTTGTATTCTGTAGAGGTCAGTGAAATATCTTCTCCGCCTCGGGTTACTTTTTTGGTATAATCATTTACTGTAAGATCAGAAAACTGAAGTACATCATCATTACTGGATTCCGGTTCTACAGATTCCTGAGGACCGTTATTGTGACTTCTTCTCAACAGAGATTTTACGCGGGCTACCAGTTCAATAAATTTAAAAGGTTTCACCAGATAGTCATCTCCACCACTTTCTAATCCAAGAACAATATTTTCTGAAGTCCCCAAAGCGGTCAGGAACAGAATCGGAACACTCTGATTGGTTTTCCTTATTTCTTTACATACATCCAGCCCGTTCATTTCCGGCAGCATGATATCGAGAATAACCAGATCAAAATCATTACCCTGCACCAGCTGTACGCCCGTACGCCCATCAAAAGCTACAGATACTTCGTATCCGCTTTCCTGAAGTCCCTTCTTGATAAAAGATACTACACTGGTTTCGTCTTCGATAAGTATAATTTTTTTCATAAATGAAATAAGGAATTTCACAAAAATAGGGATTTTTTCTTGGGGAGAAAAGGGAAGCTAAAAGGACGGAATAGAGAAGTGATAAAATGCTTCCCATTTGTGATCTTATTCTCTGTCTAATAATAAATTTCAATGAATTGATTCTCTTCTATACCCAAACTCTATAGAATAATATTACCTTTGTTTTTATTATAATGGTGAAAAAATAATCCCGGTTAAATTACACACAATATGAATGACTTTTTAATAGGTATCGGTAAGAGATTAAAGGATATTAGAAAAAAGAATAATTTAACCATTAACGAATTGGCATTCAAGGCAAACGTAAGCAATGGTCTTGTTTCCCGTATCGAGAACGGAAGAACCATTCCTTCACTTCCTGTTTTATTAGATCTGATTCAGTCACTTGAGATCGATGCCAGTTATTTTTTCGAAGGAGTTGAGAAAAAATCCAACGCCAAATTCATCTATGTTCCGAAAGAAAGCCAGCAGGTTATCGAAAAGGAAGTAGAAGCTGAAGGCTTTAAGTATATGCATATCTTCAGTAAGAGTCTTCATTCTTTAGGTTTTGAAGCTGTTCTGCTTACTCTCGAACCGAATTCTAAAAGAGAAAAGGTTATTACGGATGCCTGGGAATTTAAATATATCCTGAAAGGAGAGGTGAAATATGTGATTGATAATGAAGAAATTATCTTAAAAGAAGGTGATTCTTTGTATTTCAACGGAAAATTCCCTCACGTTCCGGTAAGCATCAGTGATGAAAGCTGTGTGATGCTTGTTCTTTATTTTTATACGGCTTAATTATATCTTTTTTTACGCAAAGATTTTTATTATTTATACTTCCTATTTTAAGGAGCAAAGGTTGGAATCAATTCCATTGATTCTTTCTAAGCGTATGCATCATAATCACGCTTCATCAACGACAACGTCGCAATCTTTGCATCCTCATAATATATCCTGTGATTTATTAAACTGTGCATTTAAATAATCATCTTATTTTTATGCCGTTCATCAATTTTTGATTTTCCGAAACGCACAAAAGTTTACAAATATGCAACTTTTGATTTTCCATTTTCTTCCAAGATGAACGAAATATGAACCAAAACAGGCCAATTTTCAACTCATTTCAGTTCCTTTTATTTATTGTAAATATGTACTAAAAACGTTGAGACAGCTACTTCAAGCCCTATTTTATCGAATTTTCAGAGGATAACTTCAATTGGTTGTAAAGTAAAAAAGATGTAACAAATCTGGATTATTTGTTAAACAATACTTAACACGAAATATTTATATATATTAAAATTATTGGCGTGATTTGCATAAAAAATTTAATATATGTAAAAATGAAAACAAAATTAGAGAAATTACTTACCCTTGTTTTTACCTGTTTCATAGTTTTTGTTTCAGCGCAAAAACAGTTAATTATAGGAACTGTTCTTGACGACAGCCAGCCTCTCCCCGGGGCTACAGTCAAAATAAAAGGCTTATCTAAAAATATAACGACTGATATTGAGGGGAAATTCACCATCAACGATATTAAAGAAGGTTCATACATATTACAAATCAGCTATATAGGTTATGAATCAGCAGACATTACGATTGATCTGAAACCTGAACAAACAATTGATTTAGGTATCATTAAACTTTCCCAGCCCCGAAAAAATATTGAGGAAGTAGTGGTTACCGGAACGTTGAAAAATACCGAAGCAAGAGCTTTAAATATTCAGAAAAATGCCATCAACATTACCAATGTAATCGCCTCAGACGGCATTGGGAAATTACCGGATAGAAATGCCGCAGAGACTGTACAGCGTGTGCAGGGAGTTTCTATTGAAAGAGACCAGGGGGAAGGGAGATTTGTTTCCCTGCGAGGGCTTCCGCCATTCTGGGCATCCACAACCATTAATGGGAACAGGCTTCCCACCGCGGAGGAAGAAACAACTTCCAGAGCCACAGCATTCGACTTCTTTCCTACAGAACTGATCTCGTATGTACATGTAAACAAGTCTTTTACTCCAGATATGGAAGCAGACGGAATTGGAGGCGGTGTCAATTTCATCACCAAAACACCACCAATGAAGACAGAATTCAAAGCAACGATTGGAAGCGGATATAATGCAAAAGCTGACAAAGGCGTTTACAACCTTGGATTTTTATATGGTGGAAGAACAAAGGATAAAAAATTCGGATACCTGTTCAATTTTGCCCATTTCATTAGAAACTGGTCTACGGATAATTTTGAGGCGAGAAGAAGTGGTGATGAAGGAGTTTTCAGACTGGAACTTCGTGATTATAACGGGGTCAGAAAAACAACAGGAATCAATACGGCTTTTGAGTATGTACTGTCTCCAAAAACAACCTTCTATTTAAAAGGAATGTATGGCACATTATCAGATGACGAGACACATTATAAACACAGAATCCGTTTTGATAAATTCAGCAGTGCTAATAATACAGCAAGAGTAGAGCTTCAGAATATTCACAACTTACTGATAACGGAGCTTACTTCTATTTCCCTGGGAGCGGTTCATCAATTAAATAAAGGAAAGATCGACTGGGACTTGTCGTACTATGATAATCAATTCAAGTATGGAAATATCCCTGATAAACAGAACAATTCTTATTATGTCATCAAATACACGCAATCCGGTGTAGGCATTAACCCTGATTATATTTCAGATCATGGCAATGGTCCGAGAGCTTACTGGAAAGCAGATGGAGGAAAATTAGATTATAAAAACCCGGATGCATTATTTGGTTTTTACAGCGATCCGAATTTTAAAATGGATGCTTCTCAGATGAGATTTACAGATCTTGAATTCTATAAGGTATTTGTAGAAGAAAAGGATAAGATTGTAGCAGCATTCAACCACGAAATCAATGCTTCTGATAAGCTGAGCTTAAAGTATGGTTTTAAATACAGAGATAAGGAGCGTAATGCAAAATTCTCCGATATCTTCTACAACTGGAGCAGCGGAACAGCGCCTCTTCTGTCTGATTTTTCCCAATATATCACAACCCAACCCAACGGACCAAAATATTTAAGTGAAATGAATGCACACATTGGGAATACATTCGGGCCGGTACTTTCTACCAATGGAATGAATCAGTTCTGGTATCAGAATCAGGGAAATTTAAAGATCAATCCTGCAGATTCCGAAGCATTGGAATATAATAAGGCATTAGGAAGAAACTTTGATGTGTTTGAAAAACACGCAGATGCTTATGGGATGGCTACCTATAAACTGAATGAGAAGATCATCATTTTAGGAGGAATCAGATTATCAAATACCAATACCAAAGTAAGAGGATATAGCGTGAATGATAATGTACTGACCCCGGTAGAAAATACCAAAAACTATCTGGCGGTTCTTCCAATGATTCATTTAAAATATACACTGAATGATAAAGCCAATCTTCGTTTTGCTGCAACAAGAACTTTCTCAAGACCGAATTTTGGTGATCTGACTCCGGGAGGAACTTATATTGAAGCAGATAACGAGTTCAAAGGTGGAAATCCAAACCTTAATCCTACGTATTCTTTGAATTTTGACCTGATGGGAGAATATTATTTTCCCAATGTAGGAATTCTGAGTGGTGGTGTTTTCTATAAATCAATTACAGATCCTATTTTCCAGGATTCTTTTATCGGAAACTATAACGGCATTACCGGCGTACAGTTTACAGCGCCCAACAACGGAAAAGCAGCATGGCTTGGAGGGATTGAATTGGGAATTAACAAAAGATTTGATTTCCTGCCAGGGTTTCTTCAATATTTCGGAGTACAGCTGAATGCCACCTTTATGACTTCAGAAATGGAAAAGCCAAGCGGAAGAACGGTTGCTCTACCCTACCAGGCAAAAGAACTGTACAATGCACAGCTTTTCTTTGAGAAAAAAGGATTTAATGCAAGACTGGCTTACAACTACAAAGGAAAATATGCTGTAGAATACGCTGAAGAGGACATCAATGATTCTTATTATGGTAAATACAGCAATCTGGACTTCGGAGGTTCTTACCAGTTTACCAAATATCTGACTTTGTATGCGGATGTGAACAATATTCTGAACAAGCCTCTGATCTATCACTTCGGCAAAAGCGAAGACCGTCCGGAACAGGTGGAATATTATGGGGTACGATTCAATCTAGGAATAAAACTGAACTTCTAAACCATAATTATGGCCAGAACCATTAATAAAAAAACACTAGTAACACTGAAGGCTGCCTTTGCTGCTTTCGGTGTTTACTTCTGCATGTACGGCTTCAGGAAACCTTTTACCGTAGCATCTTTTGAAGGACTCTCCTATTTCGGAGTTGATTATAAGATTCTGATTATCATTGCTCAGGCAGTAGGATATTTTATCTCAAAATTCATTGGAATCAAATTTATTTCTGAGCTGAAACCTCAGAAAAGAATTACTTATCTTTTTACTTTCATTACTATTGCCGAGCTTGCCTTGTTGGGATTTGCAGCCGTTCCTGCTCCTTACAATATTCTATTTATGTTTATCAACGGTATTCCACTGGGAATGATATGGGGAATTGTTTTCTCTTATATTGAAGGGCGAAAAACCACGGAAATCATTGGACTTTTTCTATGTTCAAGCTTTGTGGTTTCTTCAGGATTTACAAAATCTGTAGGAAAATTTTTAATGGATACATGCTCCGTTTCAGAATTTTGGATGCCGTTCTCAGCAGGACTTGTTTTCATTATTCCACTGATTCTTTTCGGATTACTTCTTGAAGGAATCCCTAAACCTTCGGAAGAAGATATTTTGCTTAAAAACAAGCGACAGCCCTTGAATGGTGTAGAAAGAAAAGCTTTGATCCAACAGTTTTTTATACCCATCGTTTGTATCATCTTTTTATATATCAGTTTAACAGTTTTAAGGGATTTCAGAGATAATTTCAGCCGTGAAATCTGGGATGGGCTGAACTTCACTTTCGACAGTTCCATTTTTACTTTAACGGAAATTCCTATTGCCGTAATGGTTCTGGTAATTTTAAGTTGTATGGTGAAAGTGAAAAACAATAAAAAGGCATTTGCCTACTATCATTATATTCTTTTTGTAGGAATTCTTACGGTAGGGCTTTCTACTTATCTGTTTCAGCAGGGTTCTCTGTCCCCTTTTTTATGGATGACAATTTCCGGTTTTGGAATGTACATTTGCTATATTCCTTTCAACGGAATTTATTTTGACCGGATGATCGCCGCTTTTGAAATCAAAGGAAATGTAGGTTTCCTGATCTATATAGTAGACTCTTTCGGTTATCTGGGAAGTGTTCTTATTCTGTTGTATAAAAACTTCGGTTCGGCTCAGACTTCTTGGTTACATTTTTATATCAATTTAAATTATATCATCACCATTACGGTTTTCGTTCTTTCGGTGATTGCTTTTCTGGCTTTCAAAAAAAAGTCAAAACCCAAATCTAACTCTAATCAATTCATCAATTTCGATACGTCGAAAATTTTATAAATTATAGTACAATGACAACAAAATTTGATTTAATCGTTGTAGGAGGTGGAATTTTAGGAACATTCCATGCTTATCATGCGCTGAAAAAAAACCTTAAGGTGGCTTTACTGGAAAGGAATTCTGTCCCTCAGGGAGCCACAGTAAGGAATTTCGGACAAGTAGTTCCTTCCGGAATGGATCTTAAATGGCAGAATTTCGGAAGAGAAAGTCTGAAGATATACAATGAACTTCACAATCAGGCAGACCTTACCATCAGGCAAAACGGTTCTGTATATATTGCTTCAAATGATGAAGAGCTTCAACTGATTGAAGAGCTTTATGAAATCAACAGAAATAATGAATATGAGTCTGTTTTATTTTCCAAAAACGACTGCATCAAAAAATTTGACGGCCTTCGCTCTGATTACTGCAAGGGAGGTCTCTTTTTTCCGCAGGAACTTTCAGTAGATTCTGCAGATATGATTGTAAAACTTCATAAGCTGCTTCAGGAAAAAATGGGCTTACAGATTTTCTATAATACAACGGTTCTTGAAACCAATGAAGATGATCAGAAATGTACTGCTGTAACTGCTGACGGAACAGAATTTAACGCTTCCAAAATCATTATATGCGGTGGGCATGAGTTCAAAACATTATATCCTAAAGTATTCAATGACAGCGATCTGGAAGTAAGTAAACTGCAGATGCTTCAGACCAAGCTACAAGGGATCTATTCTCTTCAGGGGAATATTCTTACAGGTCTTTCTGTAAGACGATATGAATCATTCAGCGAATGCCCTTCTTTCCAGAAAATCAAGGCTTTAGAAGATCCCAATTCGTTTGAAAAGAAATACGGAGTTCATATTTTATTCAAACAGGCTCTTGACGGTTCTGTGATCATAGGAGATTCTCATGAATATGCGGATGCCAAAAATGCAGATGATCTTGGATATGATCTTAATATGGAGATTGATGAATTCATGATCCATGAGGCTAAAAAAATCATTGATCTTCCTACCTATGAAATTCAGAGAAGATGGTTTGGGATCTATTCCCAGTGCAAAACGAAAGATATTTTTGAGCACAGCCCATCTGCCAATATTCATATTGTAACGGGTATCGGAGGAAAAGGAATGACAGGAAGCGGTGGCTTTTCTAAGTTTAATATTGAAAAAATTTACGCATAACATTTACATGAAAAATATAGAATTACTCGTTCTGGATATGGCCGGAACAACGATTGATGAGGATAATGTAGTCTACAAAACGCTTACCAATGCTGTGAATGATTACGGCTATGTAGTAAGCCTGGAAAAGGTATTATCCAGCTGTGCCGGAATGGAAAAACTGGAAGCCATCACAAGTCTTTTAAAAGAAATCAATGGGAACCAGGACGATGCCACTGCCATTTTTGAGAATTTTTCTGATCAGCTGAAAGAATCTTACAAAAATCTTGAAGTAAAACCCATCAACGGAACTGAAGATTTTCTTCTCAGCATGAAATCTCAAAACAAGAAGATCGTTTTAAATACAGGGTATACAGCAGAAATTGCTCACCAACTTTTAAATAAACTGAACTGGAAAGAAAGCATTCATTTTGACGCTTTAATTACGGCAGATGATGTTTCTGCAAGCCGTCCTAGTCCTGAGATGATCCATCTTGCGATGAAGAAATTCAATATCACAGAAGCCAGTAAAGTTTTAAAAGCAGGAGATTCTGTTATTGATATTGAAGAGGGCAAAAATGCAGGTTGTGGACTGACAGTAGCGGTTCTTTCCGGAGCCCAAACCCAATCAGAACTTGAAAAAGCAGCACCGGATTATATTCTGAATACGATTTCTGAAGCGGAAGGTATTCTTTAACCTCTTTTTCATCATATTTTTTTAATACTTCTTGACACAAATGTTTTCATGGATCTTCTCATTGGAAATGTTTGTGTTTTTACCACCCCGTCAAATTATAAATTTGACACCCCTCCGGAGGAGGGGAATATCGTACGTTTGATTGAATATTTTTCAAAAATCGGAAATATTCGGATGTTATTGTGAACTTTATATTCAGAGCTTGTCACTTAACATAAGCAGAGTCATTTTTCTTTTGTGACTTTTGTGGTTAACCTCTAAGCTTTTCATGTGATCTTTTTAATTATCGATTAATTAACTTTCAGTTTACAAATATTTACAAATAGTAAACTAATTTTACAGTAGTTAAAAATAAATTACTATTTGTAAACTTTTACAATTCAAAAACCTTATTTCCCCATGAAAGCAAAACTATTATCAATGGCTGTTGTAATGAGCTGTTTCCTTGGAGCTCAGACCAAAAAAGTTCTTTTTATCGGTATTGACGGATGCCGTGCAGACGTAATGATGTCTACCTCTATTCCTAATATCCAAAACCTTATCAATCAATCCATTTACTCTATTGATGGCCTTTGCGCTGCCACTACCTGGAGCGGAAACGGATGGAGCACCATGCTTACCGGGGTATGGCATACGAAACACAATGTTCAGGACAATAGCTTCACCAGTCCGAACTTTGCCAATTACCCTGACTTTCTTACAAGGGCAGAAACTTACAATCCGAATCTGAGAACGATTTCTCTGGCAAACTGGGCGCCAATCAATGATAAAATTGTACAGAGTGCAGATGTAAAGACCAATCTGGCAACGGATCTAGCAGTAAAAAATGCAGCGGTAAGTGCATTGCAGAATGACAATCCTGATATTCTTTTTGTAGATTTTGATGATGTAGACCATGCCGGGCATTCTTATGGTTTTGCATCCAATATTCCTCAGTATGTATCTTCTATTCAGACTACGGATTCTTATATCGGAGAAATTGTAACTGCCATGAAAAACAGGCCTTCTTATAACAACGAAGACTGGCTGGTGGTTCTTACTACAGACCACGGAGCGGTAGACACTTCTCATGGTGGCGGAAATCTTTCTGAAAGGAATATTTTTACCATCTACTCCAATCCCGGATTTGTTCCTCAGCAGATCAGTAAAACGGTTCTGGAATCTAATAAAACATTTAATCAGCTAAGCTTTCCTGCAGGTACTTATGCAAAGCCTGCTAATCAGGCTCCTTTTAATTTTGGAGCGAATCAGGATTTCACCATTGAATTTTGGGTAAAGCCCAATGTTTCTTATTCCAGCGATCCAGTCATGATAGGTAATAAAAACTGGGCCAATGGAAAAAATAAGGGTCTTGTGATCTCGGGATATTCCGGGCAGACTTTTAAGATGAATATAGGTGACGGAACCAACAGAATTGACCTCGTGGGCGGAAAAGTAGAAACCAGTAAATGGAAACATATTGCAGCCAGTTTTGACAGAGATGGTCTTGTAACGCTGTATGAAGATGGTGTTCCGGTTACTTTTGCCAAAATGAATACTATCGGAAATATTGATTCCGGGCTTCCTTTCACTCTTAATCAGGACGGGACCAATACCTATGGAGTAAATCTTGCAGCATCTTACAAAGATATCAGAATCTGGAAAGCTGCTCTTCCCAACGATATTCTCGTGAATTGGGCCAATCAGGATATCACTCCTTCCCATCCTTACTATTCTCAGCTGGTTGCCAATTGGAGATGTAACGAAACTTCTGGAAATACATTGGCAGATTCTGGTCCAAATGCGAATAATATGACAGTAACAGGTTCTCCGGCTTATAATGCGAATACTGTGAACAACTTTAAGCTGTATGATTATACCTCAACAACGAGAGAAACAGACCACTTTCCTACCGTGCTGAACTGGCTTTGCATTCCTGTAGAAAATTCCTGGGGAATAGACGGAATCAACAGAATCCCTGTATGCACCAACAGTGTTTTATCTGCCAAAGAAGTAAAAACAAAGACTGAACATTTCAACTTATATCCCAATCCTGCATCAACAAGCATAGGAATTCAATATACTACTGATAATAAGGAAATTAAAGCAGAAATTATTGATACAAAAGGAGCTCTTATTTCAACGTACCATCTGAAATCCGCAAAAGGATATTATGATGAACAACTGAATATTGAAAATCTTCCGGCAGGAATGTATTTCCTTAAAATTACCGGAAACACGAAATCACTTACAAAGACATTTATCAAGAAGTAAAATAGTAAAGCAATTAGATTTTAATTTGGATATTAGAACAAGGGTTTTCATCCGAGTTCTAATATCTTTTTTTATTAAAGGTGAAAGTCGATCTCCATTTGTACATCCGCACGATCGTAGTCTGCATGACTTACAGGAGTATGTTGAAAGCCAAGTTTTTCATAAAGTTTTATAGCAGGTACCAGAATAGAATTGGTCACTAAAAACACTTTTCCTGCCTTCATATCTCTGGCTTTTTCAACTAAAGTCTTCCCTAGAAGATAACCCAATTTTTTACCCTGAGCTTTAGGACTTACCGCCATTTTTGAAAGTTCAAAAGTAAGAGGATGATCTTCTGTTTTTACTAAGGCACACGTTCCTACTACTTCTCCGCTCAGTAAGGCAAAAGCAATATATCCACCTTTCGCAAGAATCTCTTCCTCAGGATGATCTAGCAGCTTATAATCACCAGGTTCCATCACAAAAAAAGTTTTGATCCATTCTTCATTGAGGTTTTTAAAGGCTTCTTTATATTGAGGTTCATACGCTACTATCTTGACTTCATTATTGATATCATTCATTACATTAAAGTTTATTACATTCTGTTTTTAATCATTTTCCCCAGTTTTTCAAGGTCGCTTTCTACGCGGTCTGTCCATTCCAGGGCATAATTCAGCCGCATACAGTTCTGATACTGATTGTACTGTGAAAACATTCTTCCCGGAGCAAAGTTTACTTTCTGGCTAACAGCCTCATCGTAAAGATCTTCTGTGCAAATTCTTTTATCAAGCTCCAGCCACAGCATAAAGCCTCCTTTGGGTTCTGAAATTTTGGTATTGTCCGGAAAATAATCAATGACCGACTTCTGAATCTGAAGATAATTGGCAAAGAGTTTTTTTCTGAACATTCTCAAATGATGATCATAGCGCCCATGGGCAAGAAAATCTGCAATGACATCTGAAAATAAAGACGGCCCGGAAACGGTTTGAACAATTTTCTGACGAATAATCTTTTCTTTAAATTTCCCGGGAGCTACCCATCCTACTCTAAAACCGGGCGCCAATGTTTTGGAAACAGATCCAGTCCACATTACAATTCCTGCCTCATCATAAAACTTACATGGTTTTGGTCTTGCTGCCCCGAAATAAATATTACCGTAAACATCATCTTCAATAAGAGGAACATTATACTCAGTAAGCATTTTTACCAGTTCTTTTTTGTTCTCATCAGGCATCTGGAATCCCAGTGGATTATTATAGTTTACAACGAAACAACATGCAGAAAGCTTTGGAAGCACCTTTTTTAAGGCGTCCAAATCTACTCCATAAATAGGATGAGTAGGAATTTCCACCGCTTTTAGCCCCAATAACTGAATTGCCTGAAGAATCCCAAAATACACCGGGCTTTCTACGGCAACTGAATCTCCGGGTTCTGTAACAGCCATCAGGCAATTGTACACCGCATTCATAGCTCCGGATGTAACCACCAGATCTTCTTCTGTAATTTTACCTTCCATTACGATAGACCATTTGGCAATTTCGCGGCGAAGCATTTCGTTTCCCTGTACCGGCTCATAGTTTGTTCCACTGTCACCTTTCCTTTTGATTACATCAATCATGCATTTTTTCATCTTTGCCACCGGAAGAAGGCTTTTTCCGGGAACTCCCAATCCAAACTGCGTGATATCTGTTCCTCCAATCACTCCAAATACTTTATCAATAAGGTCCTGTGGTGTATTTTTACCTTCAGAATCTTTTATTTTGGCTACAGATGGGAGGGCCAGTTTTCTTTGAGAAGTCTGACTTACATAATATCCGTATTTGGGACGCGATTCTACAAGAGATCGGCTTTCCAATTCCATATAGGCCTGCTTAATGGTATTCAGGCTTACATTATATAGTTTTTGGGCGCTTCTCAGTGAAGGCAGCCTGTCTCCAAACTGTAATGTTTCGCTTTTGATCTGCTCTGTGACAGAGTTGGCTATTTTAAGATACAGAACATCCTTAGACATTGAATGATGGTTTTAGTAAATGTACAATTTTATCCCTGTTTTATTCAAAATTCAACCAGTCTATCATACTTTTGATACTGCTTTCCAGTTGTTCCGGATCTCTGAAATTGGGGGTATTATTCTTTTTAAAATAGCTTAAAGCTCGGGCATAAAAACTGCTCATCTCAGTCTCTGACACTCCTTTTTCATGATAAATTTTAAAACTTATTTCATTCTTTTCGTTAACCGTAAGACTGGCAAACGCGATGGTTGTATTTTTCTTTTTGGCCAGAAAGAAAGGTAGACCGAAATTTGAGTCTATCTTCTTATGCTCCTGGTTCTGTAGAAAAATATTTTTCAGCATCAACATATCTGAAATATAGGCTTCAGAATATTGAAGAAGCTCCTGATGTTGTGCAATAGTTTCCATATTATCTCTTCTTTAGCTAAACAAAATTATGGAGTCTTTTCATTAAGACACAGATACAGAACTATACAATATTGTGGGTACAGATAATAATGTGGTACTTTATTAAAATAAAAACAGGCTATTTCACTAAGGAAACAGCCTGTCTGCAACTATTTAAAGTTTCATGGTTATAGTTCTGTTTTTTTCAGGGCTTCTTTAATTCCATCAAGACCATCACCAAATTGAGCAAGTAAGGCTACAATCTGGGACATTCTATCGTTTTCGCCAAGTCCTTTTAAGGTTTTATTTTTTACAAAGGTTTTCTTGATTTCGTTCCAACGCTCTGTCTCTTCTTCTGAAAGAATTCCTATCAGCTCTTTCAACTTCAGCATATTGGCTTCTGCTCCGGTTGTAAGCGTTTGAGACTCGTTCTGATAATGATTCAGAATAATTTGAGTGACCTCATCTTTTTTAAGAATAGGCTGAATCTGAGCAATCAGTTTATTCATATTACGGTAGGACCCCTGAAGTTTGAACGGAGGCTCATTTCTGTAATCGTCCGACATGGCTGCGGAGGAGATATACTCTTTATTCACCTTCAATACCATATTTCTTACAGCAATGGTATTTTGCAGCACGGCTCTGAAATCTGTAATTTCATTAGAGCTGAAGTTTCCTTTCAGATTGTCTGCAGGATTATCCGTGATTACACAGTTGTAAAGTTCATACAGATTCTCTATTCCCGGTTGTGTTAATCTTGTCAGATATTCGTTGGACATCAGGGCATTTTCAATAAGGCTGAGATCGAAAAGATCTGTTTTTGATCCTGAGATTTCTCCAAGATTGTACGTATCTGAACGATTGGCCAACATATCCGGGATTTTAAATTTCTCGCCGTTTTCGGTGTATGGATTTCCTGCCATCACCAGACAGAATCTTTTGGAACGGAGATCATAAGTCTTGCTTTCCCCATTGTAGATCCCTTCTATTTTTCTCTGCCCATCTGCAAGAGAGATAAATTTCTGTAGAAATTCAGGGTTACAATGCTGAATATCATCAAGGTACAACATCACATTATCTCCCATTTCTAATGCAAGATTCAGTTTTTCAAGTTCCTGTCTTGCGCCTGCATTTTTAGCTTCTGCCGGATCTGTAGAAATAATATCATATCCTAATGAAGGGCCGTTTATTTTCATGAAAACCAATCCCATACGTTCAGCCATATATTCCATAAGGGTTGTTTTTCCGTATCCGGGAGGTGATACAAGAAGAAGCATTCCCATTCGGTCTGTTCTTTTTTCTGATCCTGCTGTTCCTAATTGTTTTGCCAGATTAGCTCCGATTAAAGGAAAATAGACATCATTGATGAGTTTATTCCTCACAAATGAACTCAAAATCTGTGGCTTAAAGGTTTCCAGCTTTAACGCTTTCTTTTTATCATTCACCCAACTGTATTTCAATTCCTGTAAGCGTTTGTATTTCTGAACAGTAACTGTATTAAAATGATTTAATCTGGTGGTGAATTCAAAATAATTAAGATTATATTCCGTCTCTTTTTCGAGTGACTTCAGCTCTTTTACGGTTACTTCATACGAAGTAACTTTGATATTTTTCGGATCAAGATTCTGAGTAATTATAAATCCTGCCGCTTCAAAGATTATTTCTTTTTCCACTTTAGGATCAAATGCCTTCAGAGCACTCTCTACGATATGATAGCATGCTGAGGGATATGAGTATATGGCTTGAATCTGAGTGATAAAATCGAGATCTTTTCCTTTTTCTTTAAGCTCTTTTAAAAACAATTCGTGCAAAGCAGCTGCTTTTTCTGAGATCAAGAAGTTGTTTTTGTCTTCCTGTTTCAGGTACATTGCTGCATTGATACAATCTGTTTCAGTAAAGATAGTATGCATAGATGCAAAAGCTTTCATTTCTTCCGCCAGTACAGTATTCAGGTATTCAAATCCCTGTTTTATGGTAAATGATTGAGCAATAATTGACGCGGCTTCAAATTGTTTGTTATAATAGTCTTTCCTATCATTTTCCAAGAAGAACCAGAAAAGCTGAGCCAGCGTTCTTTCCTGTGCCGTAAACCGCATCAGTCCCAGTTCATTATGCATCTGCTGAAGCTTTGTTACAATGCTCTGTGCATCTATATCATGAATTCCTTTTACCAGCCCTTCTCCAAAATGCTCTGCGGTAAATTGCTGTACCGCCAGTTCATTCTGCGACTCTGTTGCTACCTCTTTATGGGTAGAGAAGACATTCCAGGCCAGGTATTCAAATCTTTTCACTTTTGTGTTTTCTGATACAAATTCCTGGTTCCATACTTCTTTGAATTCATCTGCCGCATTGAAGTTCAGGGGCTCGTAAAAGCTTGTTCCTGTAAGATGGTAATAATACTGTGCATTTCTAAGAACCAGAGTAAGATCTAGCTTCTGTCGATTAACTGTAAATTTGTAATCGCCTAAGGCAATGATACTTTCTCCATCAGCATAGATTTCTTGCTTATCTTTAAGTTTCCTTACAGATTCCTGTTGCTGGGTTTTCAAAAGAGTCTGAATTTCTTCAGATTTGGCAGAGTCTTCAAGCTCAGCTAATTGTCTCGAAAAATCTCTTACTTTTTCTACCATCAGATCGGAGGCAAAATATCCATTGATCTCATTTTCAGAGCCAAAAGATTCTGCTTTGGTCTGTACAGATTTCAGGATTCTCTGCGCGGCATCAAAAAGAGTCTGCGTTCTTTTGTTTCTGGCCTCGGTAAGCTGAACTCTTTTATTCTGAAAGTGCCCGTAAACTTCTTCTCTTTTGGTTCCTATCTGCTGAATAAACTCCTCAAAATCGATAAATTTTGTTTCCATTTCTTCCAATTGAATGGAAAGTTTGGTCAGATATTCATCACATTTCTCCGGAGTCTGGGAAAGTTCAAGGAAATTAATCACCGCCTGATCAAACAGGGTAATCTGCGCCTGAAAGTCTGAAGCAAGTTCTTTTCCTGAAATCTCTCTCTTTCTTTTGCTGAGTTCTAATCTTTTCTGGTTGAGTCTGGCAAAAATCAGGGAAATGTTTTCAATAATCTGAGTAGATTGAGAGGTATCTTCTATTTTAAGATTGTTGACGATATCTACCAACAGTTCGAGCTGACCGGAGAGGATATTGATATTTTCTTCAATAGATTTTGCATCCACGGCTTTTTGTAAAGCGATAATATCTTCTGATATTTTATTCGCTTTATCTTCATACGGCAGTAGAGCTCCTTCCTGAAGCAAAAATTCTACACAGGCATTGGAAAGTTCGGTATATCGATCCGCGAGAGAGATTTCCAGCTGATCCAGTAAGCCGGTGTCTGCATATTTGAGCTCTCTGGCCCCCGTCACTTCACCTCTTAATACTCTGATCTGTGAAAGTACATCGATATATTCCGTGAGTTGGGAATAGTGAAGCCTTTTGGTGTCATCAAGAATTTTATCACAGGACAACTTTATTTTTTCTAAAGCTTCTTCTGTATTTTTCTTTTGCTCTACAACCTTTTCATATTCATTGATCGCGGAGTGAGCAATGGCTCTGATTTCTTTCAAGGGCTGATCCAGTTTCTCAACTTCATTCTCTCCAAGAAAGTAATAGGTATCCAGAATAAAGGTGGAAAGCTTTACAATATCGTCGTATAAGCCACTGTAGGAGTCTTTTTTATTTAAAAGTGTGATCAGTTCCTGGCTCTCTGCCATAACGCGCACAATATCTTTGTTTCCTATTTTGTAGAGTAAGTTATCGGCTTTTTCAATATTAGGAGCCAGTTCTTTAGAAAAAGGAGTTTGCCAAATTTGGGCAAGGTGGTGTTTGGTTGTTTCAATGCTTTCTCTGAGATAGATCAGTTTTCCGTCGTTCAAAAAGGTAAACCCGCTACAACGGATGGGCGTTTCTATCGTCTGAGTGATGATATTATAGGAAATCAACTGATAGTTATTCGTTTTATCATCATAGAAAACATATAAAAAATTCTCTCCGTTGGGTTCGGTTACTGTTTTCAGATAATACAGTCTGTTTTGGTCCTGAGAGATTACCTTCAAACCTCCCGTCTGAAGGGCATATCCGTTGGAAAACAAGACTCCCTGATTTTCGGGAAGCAATACTCCCGAATTTTTAAGGGCATCTGCTCTGGAAACAGTCTTTTCTTTATGGTTATAAATGAAGTAACGCTCAGTTTCCTGATAAGGTTTTATTTTAAACAAAACGAGATTATCCAAATCACAGAAATAGATCTCTGCATCGTCCAGGTTCTGATCTTTATGAATTACATCTTCGGAATAAATACCTTTTCCGGTATCTGTATTATCTTCTACTTTGATGGTAATATCTCCGCCAATACTCTCCACAAAAACTTTATCGGCTAAAGAAACGTGGGGATGTTTTCCGGACCGCTGCATATCTCTTGTTGCTTTTGTCCATACAAAACCATGCTGTTGAGGATATGAGGTTTCGGAGGCGCTTCTGGAATCTACATAGATGAGCTGATTCTCTTTAATCAACCATTTGAAGGCTTTGATATCTGTTGTACTTTCTGAAAGCTGAAAAACCATATAGAGATAGTTCTCTGTAAAGGTAAATCTGGCAAAAAAAGTGTTTCTGTAGTATTTGTAAAGGTTTTTAAATTCATCAATGAAAACCTCATCATTTATTAAGGTATAATCCTGAGGTTCAAAGCGATCATTATTGATTTTATAGATTGAGAAAACGTCCGAAATATTGATTTCCGACTGTAAACCTAGATGAGCATTGGAACCAAATATCAACTGATCTCCCAAAGAATAAATGTCCTTGGCAATGCAGCTGTGATCTGTAGAAATTCTCTCATTGGCAATCAATGAAAAATCGACTCCGCCAAATATATTTTTACGGTTCTCATTAAGCTGTTGAAGTCTCTGGATCAGGTCATTCTTCTGCTCATTCAAACGGTTCTGAATAATTTCGTAAGTTCCGGAATTAAGTTGTTCTGACATCGTTTTTATTTAGGTTGTCATAACTGCTGTAGGACAGCAGGTCTATATATAACTTGTGGTACTTTGAAAATTTTTTAGTCTAAACCTTATAGGTTTTAGAAACCTATAAGGTTTAAAATGCTCTTAAAGCATTCTTGCATTAAACATGGTTATTGTTCACCGGTTTATGTTCTACTCCCAGATGTTTAGCCATGTCGAGAGCTCTTTCAAGGAGTCCTCTTTCCTGGTGGTTGGCAACTCCGTTCAGTTTGAAGATCAGAGATGCGATACTCATATTTTTGATGTCTTCAGAGGAAATTTTGTATTTATCTACCATTCCCATCACTTTTCCGATGATATTCTCACCTTCTCCAAGGAGGCTTTCTTTTACAATCTGTGCGTTTTCGCTGTGGCTGATGAATTTGTCCAGCCCTTTTCCTGCAGAAACCTGACGGATTACATTATCAAAGAAGGTGTTATCTCCTCCCACGATATCAATTTTTGCAGATTTGAAAGCTTCTGCCAGTACCAGAGACTGAGCTTCTGCAATATCTTTCTGAATGGCAATCTGTGCCAGTTCCACATCTTTTTCTTTTGCCAGCTTAAGACGGAATTCTTCGTGGTCTTTTCCGGCATCGTTCAGTTTTTTCATGGCTTCAGCTTTCTCGTTGATTCCGGCTGCTTCTGCCAATGCTTTTTCTTTGATGACTTCTGCCTGAGCAATTCCTTCTTTTTTAATAGCGTCTGCTTTTTTCTCTATAACAACGGCTTCTGCTGTTCCCTGTCTTTCAGCAGCGTCTGCTTTGGCATGCATCACCTGAGCTTCGGATAAACCTACAGTTGCTTCTTCTTTTGCTTTTGCATCGGCGATGATTTTACGTGCTTCGGCTTCTTTTTCTGCGGCATCTCTTTTAGCCTGGGCTTCGATGACGTATTTCTGAGCATCTTTTTCTGCTGATAGTCTTCGGGATTCTGCGGCTCTTGTTTCTTCGATCAGTTTTTTCTCTGCTTCCTGAGTGGCTACTGTGATTTCAACCTGCTTGTTTCTTTCTGCTGTTTTGAAGGCTTCAAGATCTTTGATTCCCTGTTGCTCTTCTACCACCGTTTTCTCCATGGTTAAACGCTCACGGATCGCATCCTGAATGCTTTTCTTCTCTAATTCTATTGCTTTTTCTTTTTCAATCTGAGCAAGAGAGACAATTCTTTCTCTTTCGGTTGCTTCAAGGGCTTTGTCTTTGAGTACTCTTTCTGTTTCAACAAGGTCTGCACGCTCCTTATTTTTCGCGGCAATAACTACCTGACGAAGTTTATTTTCTTCTGCAATCTGCAGTTTTTCTTCTGTAGCAATACGTACTGTTTCATATCTCAGACGTTCTTCTTCTTCTACTTTTAAGATCTCAGCATTTTCCCGAGCCTTGATATTGGCCACTTCTCTTTTCTGAGATTCTTCTTTTTCGGCTAATTGTTTTTCAAGTTCCAGAATGGCTTCACGGGCTTCTACGTTTTGTTTGGTGATGGTTTTCTCTTCATCACGACGAACCTGATTGGCTTTAATATTCTGTGTGGCAGTAAGTTCAGTAATTTTTTTAATCCCTTCAGAATCCAGAATATTATCTTTATCCAGCTTATCGATGGAAGTTTGCTCCAGATAATCAATCGCACAGTCATCCAGCACATATCCGTTAAGATCTGTTCCGATAATGTCTAAAATCTCCTGGCGGAATTCGCTTCTGGCCTCGTATAGTTCAGTAAAATCAAATTTCTTTCCTACTGTTTTCAGGGCTTCAGAAAACTTAGCTTCAAAAAGTTCTCTCAGTGTCTGAGCATCCGAGGCTCTCTGACAACCAATAGTTTGCCCTACATTCACAATATCATCTACCGATTTATTGACACGGATAAAAAATGCTACCTGAATATCTGCTCTCATATTGTCTTTACAGATCAGCCCTGCCCTTCCTTCTCTTGAAATTTCCAGCTTTTTTACGGAGATATCCATAGATTCCATACGGTGGATAATAGGGATCACAATGCCGGCATTGAAAAAGACTTTTGTACCTCCATAACCAGTTCTTAAAATAACAATTCCCTGAACGGTTTTTTTATACATTGATAAAATCCAGAAAATCAATCCGATTGATGCGACCGCAACAATCATAATTCCAGCAATTAAAGGTAAGTTCATAGTTTTATAAGTTTATGGTTTATATATAAATGTGTTTTTTTAAAAATATTGGGAAAATATCCCAAGGATATAGTTCAGCATAATCAGAAAAAGAGTTATCATGGTTATTAGTTTTGGCTCTTAATATATCATTGATTTTTGAACGTAATAAATCCTTTTCTCGGATTCCTCATCTACAATCATGACACGAGTCCCGTGTTCGAGTCTGCTTCCGTCTTTACTTCTCACCATCAGCGTCATAGGGTCGCTTCCGATAAAGACTTCCATCATTCCTATTTTATCATCCTGAATGGTGGACTTCAGGCGCCCCTCCCTCCCCAAAAAGGCATAAGACAATTCTCCTTTATGATTAATTTCTTTAAAAAAAGGATTCAGGGGTTTCAGAACAATTTTTGTAATCAGCATTCCTCCAATCATCAAAGGAAGTATGGCTAATATTCCGGCCCACGTTGGCAGTTTGATAAAATAGTTGAGATAGAATGATCCCAGCCAGGTAACCAATAGTGATAGAGTAAGGAAATAGGTAACCGGAACGATATCCAGATTCAGAAATTTCAGAAAATGCATCCATGCGGAAGGATCATGATCTGAAGGATGAAAATGACCATCCGGAGCATCTATATCAGCATCTGCATCCAGATCGGAATGGATTCCCACATCAATATCCAACCCGGTAAGAATGGTAAACAGCCAATAGATAACCGAAAGCCCAAGCAAAACGGTCAGTACTGTATTTACCGGTGAAAATGCTACATTTAAAAATTCCTGAAAGGTCATATATTAGCCTTTTTTAAGTGTTTCTTTTAATCTGTTCAAAGCGGCTTCTGCTTCAGAATCCTTATTATTGACCATGGCATCAATTTCCTCATCAATGGTCTGTCCGGATCTTGAAAGATCAGAATAAGCTTCTGCGAGAGCTTCCTGCTGTATTACTCTGTCTTTTAGTTTTTCAAGCATGCTAACAGTGCTTCCGTTGTCCATCTGAGTCATTTGCTGGTTAATGTCTTTCGTTGCTTCGCTTACCTGTACTCTTGCCATAAGGGTTTTCAATTCGTTTTCCCATTTGGCAATGCTTGATTTCAAGTGGTTGATATTTCCCTGCATCTTATCACAGTCTCCATAGAGCTTTTCATGTTCTTTCTGTAGATCTGAAGCTTTTTCCTGTGAAGAAGTATGTCTTTTCAATGCTTCTTTGGCTAAGCGGTCTGCATCTGAGGTTTCCACTTCTCCTTTTTCTGCTTTCTGAACGATGACAACGGCTTTGTTGTAATAGTCTTTTGCAAATTGCTCTTCCGTTTCGGCTTCGTTCTTTTTACGGATAGCCAGTGCTTTCAATTGCGCCAGTGCTTCAATACTTTTTGAAAGCTGTTCTTTCATTTCACGGATTCCCTGTTCTGTTAAATTGATGGGGTCCTCAAAGTTGTCGATCACAGAATGGATCTCTGCTTTTCCGATTGTTAACAATCTTTTAAAAATGTTCATTTTAAATATCTTTTGTGAATTACTTACTCATTTCAAGCATTTCGTTGGTAAATTCTCCTACCAGAATTCCCAGTGAGTTGATGGAAGCCATCACCTCATTCTGTGCCATATTATCGGTGGGAAGGGTATCTCTGAAAATAACCCGTCTCCCGGTACCATCCAGAACAAAGGCTCCATGAACAATATCTCTGTTCTTCTGAAGTAGTTTCAGGAATGTTTTTTCGGATGGATTTTTGATTTCAAAAAGGAATTGCTCCATAATCAGAATAGAATCTGATATGATAAGGATCATATTTTTTATCCCATTGGATTCTTTCTCAATAATAAGGATTCTCTGAGCTTCATCTTCCAAAGTGATGTTAAACTCGTAATCTAACAACCAGTCTTTGACTGTTCTGAATATTTGATTTTTCATGATGGCTGGTTTTGTGTTCATAATTCTTCCACACAAATATAACATAAAATTTTCAAATTGCAAATATTTTTAGCAATCATTTGTTTCAGATTCTCTATATTTGCAAAAAAGATTAGACAAAATGAGCTTTTTCGGAACTAATATTAAGAAAATAAGACAGGTTAAAGGATTGAGCCAAAAGGCTTTTGCTGACCTCTTTGATCTAAACAGAGGTGTGATAAGCTCTTATGAAGAAGGGCGCGCAGAGCCCAAAATAGAAACCATACTAAAGGTAGCCAATCATTTTAATCTTAATCTGGATAAATTATTAACAGAAACCCTACAGGTGAACCAGTTAGTAAGTGTTTCAGACATTGATCAACTGATGCTTTTCCCGGAACTGGCCATTCAAAACGGTCAAGAATCAAAAAAAGGAGCTGAAAATTTTGATCCGAACGCTGTTGTTTTGCAAAAAATATTAGCATCTGTAAATTTAGTATACGAATTTACACCGGAAAAGAATCTCTTATCCCAATATCATTATGGAGATGTTCTTTTCCTGAATACCTCTGATCTTACAAAAGATGCTGCTACCAACCTCCTTATTCTTACCGATGGAAATCTTCAGTATGCTTCAGAAGCCCAGCTTAAGAATACTGAAGAGCAGGTATTTTATAAAATTGTAGGATATGTTTCGACAAGCGAAAAGAATATTTTCACCGATATTTTCGCAAGACTGGAAAATCTTGAAAACAGAATATAGCGTTTCCACAATTTCTCACTACAAAAAAACATTTTATTCCCCAAAAGGGTAATTTCATTTGTTCTGAAATTATCCTAATTTCGCCATGGTAACACTTTAGAATAAAAAGTGATCATATTATTTTAAAACTATAGATGAAGGAGGGTTGTGTCGTATGATTTTATAGAAAAAAACAAGAACAATCATATACCATGGAAAACTCATCAACACAAGACAATACCTTCCACATAGGCATCACTATGGCGGGAGCGGTATCCGCAGGCTGCTATACAGCAGGTGTCATGGACTATCTTTTCGAAATTCTTCAGCTTTGGGAAGAAGCCAAGCAGGGAAAATTACCGGAAGGCTGGGATCCTGAAATTCTCCAGTATGTTCCTAAGCACAATGTTGTTATAGACGCAATGGGAGGAGCCTCTGCCGGGGGAATGACCACGGTAATGTCCGCCATTTATGCAATGAATGGGAAAATAAACCCAGTAACCGATCCTGAAAATCCAACTTCTTTAAAAGAGAATCTTCTCTATGACAGCTGGGTACTCATGAATGATCAGGAAAACAATCCTGAAAAAGTATTTGAAAAGGCACTTTCTCTAGACGATTTGAATGATGAGAAGATAACGTCACTTCTTAATTCCAACTTTATCGACAAAATTTGTGATAATGCATTTAAAAACAACGGTCAAAGCGGAAAAAAGCCATCCTATATCTCTGATCAGCTGGAAATTCTACTTTCCCAGACCATGCTCAGAAGTGTGCCTCTTACAATAGATTTTGCGACTCCTCTGGGAAAAATCAGAAAGTATCAAACACATCCTAAAATTTATCCAAAATACAATACTTTCGACCATTTTGTTCTTTCTCATTTCAAACTTGATTATGACGAAAACAATCCCTTACATAAAGATTTTTATCTTCCTTTTACCCCTTATGGAGGCAAACAACAGGATGTAGACCGTCTAAAACTGGCAACTATTGCAACAGGAGCATTTCCTATTGGATTGGGTTTCAGAAAGTTTTTTGATCGGCAATTTACCAGTGAGTATATTAAAAACAACTCCAAGAAGCTTCTTCATAATACGATGAATCCTTCTATAAAAAATGATAATTCCATTGAGCTTAAAGATATTCCGGATCCCTTCCAGTTTGTAGGAGTAGATGGCGGGGTGATCAACAATGAACCTATTGGAGAAGTTCTTACGATTCTGAAAGAACGGTATGGGCACAAAGATTCTACGAAAGAGAAAACCGATGGAGAATGGGATTATAAAGATGACCGTTTCGGAATGATCATGATTGACCCTTTCCCGGATCATATTTTTACGGACGACTATAAGCAGCCTGAAGACATTATTTCGGTGATTCCTTCACTTTTGGGAACTTTAATGGATCAGTCCAGACTTAAAAGGAGAGAAATCGTCAATTTTAATACCGGAAAGTATTTAATCGGAGAAATCTTCCCGGTAAGAAACCGCGTCCGTGGTAAGCAGGAAGATAATGCAATTGCCTGCTCATCTGTATTTGCATTTGGAGGTTTTCTGGATATTAATTTCAGACATCATGATTTCTTTCTGGGCAGAAACAATTCTAAAAACTTTTTTAAGATTTATTTTTCTTTTGAATATGATCCCGACAATGGAAATGTACATTATATTCACAGAAACTGGACTCCTGCAATGATTGAAAAGTTTAAATATAAAGATCCCCGTACGAAAAAGGTATTTCTTCCTATCATTCCGGATCTGAATGAACTGAACAGGAAAACCAGAAATCCTATCAGAAGAACAGTTAATAAATGGCCGGAATTTAACACCGAAAACCTTATTAAGCTACAACCAAAGCTGGAAAACAGGATTGAAAAAATGATTGAGGTACTTGCTACCGGATCTATGTTTAAAAAAGAAGCAAAAGAATATCCTGCCGTTCAGAAAATCTTGGACCAATATTATAAGAAAAACTGGTGGGACCGAACCAAGCAAAAGGCTGCAAAATGGTATCTGAAAACCAATTATAAGCTCTTTAAAGGTATTCTGGCAAAACAGATGGCAGAATTGGCTATTGAAAAGGTTCTGAAGGATCTTGAAGACAAAAAGCTACTCAAAGATTTGCCTTCCGAAGAAAAAAAATGATAGAATACAAGCTTCTCCATACTATTCGGAGAAGCTTTTTAATTTTCAACGGCCTTCAATATTCCATTCTTTTTTTACACTCTTTCTAAAAACTAAACTTTTGTGTAGTTCTACTTATTAAGCATACTTCTATTTTTGTATCTAAACTATTAACGATGAAAGAACAATATTCTCGAAACCGATTATACGTAAAAGAAGAAGAGCAGAATAAGATTAAAGACTTTTCTATTCTCCTTGCAGGATGCGGCATTGGAAGCAATATCGCGGAGTGCGCTTTACGTTTTGGTTTTGAGAATATTACCCTTGTAGATGGTGATACCATTGAGCTTTCTAACCTCAACAGACAAAATTATACGCACCAGGATATTTCTTCTTATAAGGCAGAAACTCTTTATCATCGACTGAAAAGCATTAATCCAAATGCCAATATCAGATTCCACAGTGAATTCATCAATGAAGGCAATGTGTCTGAGATCATTGGGAAGCATCATATTGCCATCAATGCACTGGATTTTTCTACTGACATTCCTATTGTTTTTGATAAAATATGCCAGGAAAAAAGTATTCCTGTACTTCATCCTTACAATCTGGGTTGGGGAGCTTTAGTGATGGTCATTTCTGAAAGCATGGGACTGGATTCTCTGAAAAAAGAGGAAGAAAAGTTCAATGAAGTAAGCGTTGTACAATATGTTTCAAGCCACATGAGATACTGGGGGCACCCGCAGAAATGGCTGGAAGATATCGTTGAAGAATACCTCAACGAAAATAAACAGCTTCCACCACCACAATTGTCTATTGCTTCTTCTTTGGGAGCGGCAAGCTGTGTAAAAATAGCATTTGATATTGCTACCGGAAAACCTATCAAGAAGTTCCCGGAATTTTATTTAACGACTATTGATTAATCGTTTATCCCTTTGTAATCTCCTTTTCATTATATTTCGTCATTAGCATATAGCCTCCTCTGCCGGAGGCTATATCAATGATATCTGTTTCACAAAGGGTTTCTATTCTTACCATTTGATCTCTATCGGATTGTATGATACCCAATTCGCTATCAAAATAGGCTATGGCTTCAATGGCATTTTTGATGATATAGGTTATATCTTGAAAGTTCTCTTCAGAGACTTGATTATTAAGATAATTTTCAAGCCGAGCTCCTTTTCTGTATTGAGGATAATTTTCAAGCCCCATAAAAGCAAGCATCCATTCTTTATTGTATTCCCCGAAAGCTTTGCATATTCCTATATAATCTGCTATAAGCTCATCGTGTAGGTTATTAGATGCTTTGCCATATTTTTTTAAGGTATAAAGATGGGTACATTCGTGTTCCAATCGTATGGTATAGGAATATGCTCTCCATTCATGATCAGAAAGGCCTAATTTATCTGCTGGAACATTGCTGTAAGGTTTTGTACTTAAAACAATTATTTTGTCTTTATACATTCCGGGATGGGGAAGAATATTCTGAGAAAATTCTGTATTCCAGTTTCCAAAAGGATTATTTCTGATCCATTTTTCTTTTAAATCATGAATTCTTGCCCAATTATTGATTCCATTGGCTAAAAACGCTCCCATAGACTGAGGGATTGGCTCCGGGTTATTTTTATGAAGAAAACACTGTACAAAGGTTGAAAAGTCTTCACAATCGTTGATGGATACTATAGGGATGGCTCCTGCAACACTGTCATACACTTTAATTGTAATACCATCTTTATCATTTAATTGAAGGTTTTTATGAAGGTTTTCATATGACTTTTTTCCTTTTAAAACAGCATTGATGTAACTCTCCGTTTTATTGATTTCTGTTTGTACAGGAAAGTACAATTGAGGGTAAAAATCCTGTAATATTTGAAGTCCGTTCTTGCTAGACGAAAGCAGATAATCTTCCCAAAATTGAATAGAAAAATTTTCTTCAGAAGTGATCGTAGTAATCGCCTCTAAAGAAAATTTATTTTGAAAATATGACTCAAGTTCCAGGTTATATTTCAATTGGGTTATATTTATATGTTAGAGCTAAGCAATCTGTCTTTTTGCCAATTGAGAGAAAAGGCCATCCAATTCCATAAGTTCATCATACGTTCCTGTTTCTACAATCGCTCCTTTGTCCATAACATAGATACGGTCTGCATTCTTAATGGTACTTAATCTATGGGCAATGATGATACGAGTTGCCTGAAGTTTATCCAAGCTTTCTGAAACGATATTCTGAGTTCTGTTATCCAGAGCACTGGTTGCTTCATCCATAAATAACAATCTCGGCTTGTGAACAATAGCTCTGGCAATCATAAGTCGTTGACGTTGTCCCCCGGAGAAAGTTCCGGCTCCTTCGCTGATTACTGTATGCATTTCCATTGGCATTTGTCTTATATCTTCCTCCATACCTGCCATACGAGCAGCTTCCCAAGCATCGTCTAATGTAAGTTCTGAATTTCCGACAATATTCTGATAAATACTTCCAGACATCAATGATCCGTTTTGAAGAACAACTCCAATTTGTCTTCTCACCAGTTCTTTGTTCATAGAATCGAAAGAATCTCCATCAAAATAAATAGATCCTACTTCCGGATGTTCAAATCCTAAAAGCAATCTCATGATGGTAGATTTCCCTGATCCTGAAGCGCCTACAAAAGCAACCATTTCACCGGGTTTGATTTTGAAAGTCACATTATTCAATACTAACGGTTGATCTTCATTATATCTGAAAGAAACGGAATTCATTTCAATATCTCCTGCAAGTTCTCCCGGATCTACGCTCTGGTCTGCAGACTCTGTTTCTTCTTCTAAAATAGGTTTTACTCTTTCATAGAGAGTGACTACATTCAGCGAAGTTATTAAAGCCATACTTAATCTAAGGCTGTCATTCAGAAACTGATTAAATGCAGTGATGAACGCCATAAAAGCCCCAACTGTAAGCATCGTTGTCATCTTATCCGAATTAAGAACCGTATAATACAGAAAGGAAAAGAAAAATATGTTTGTCAGCAGCGGATACGACGCATTAAAGGTTTCAACAAAATTCTGATAGCTTCCGGAACTGAATCCTAATTTTTTCAGTCTTGAAAATTTATCTGCCCACAAAGTAAAAACTCTTCTTTCTCCTCCTGTTATTCTTATTTTGGAAATCCCGGATAAAAATTCAAAAAGAAACCCTTGAATTTCTCCTTGATATTTAGATACTTGCCTGTCATATTTAAGTTTCAACCAACCTATAGTAATCATAAAAATAACAGCGGCCCCTCCTAGCCCAACTCCAATCCATGCTAACTGAGATTGGTAATAGAAAAGAAGAACAAGGTTCACAAATGAAAATGCTCCACTCAACACTGCCGTCATCAAAGTACTTGAAACAATCTGACGAATAGCATTGATGCTTAAAACCCTGTTGGTAAGATCTCCTGCACTGAATCTTTTATAAAAAGTAACAGGCAGTCTCAGCATATGGTCCATCACTCCGGCCTGTAAATTAATACTGGATTTTGTTTCTACTCTCTGCTGCAGGACTCCTTGGGCCAAATGAAGCCCGGCTGTTACCAAGCCAATCATCAGCATAATGACAAAAACTTCTGTATGAAGAGATCTGTCTGCTGTAGGGATAACGTCATCATACATCATTCCTGCCAGAATTGGGACCAACAGACCTATCAAACTCCCAAATAAAGCTGCTAAAATCAGAAACTTAGCATCTTTTTTAACTCCTCTTATCGCAAACCCTGCTACTTTTTTGAGGGAAGTCATCTTCACGTCAAATCCAGAGAAAAACATATAACCAATAGGCTCCAGTGTATCTGCAACCTCATCATTTACCGGAATTTCTTCTCCAGTTGACAGGTTTTTCAGGATATAACTATCTGATTTTACCTGAAGTAAAGCAACAGGAAGATTATCTTTTCTGGTAAAGGCCAATAAATGCCCATTTTCTTCCTTCCACCATATCCCTCTTAAAATAATTTTTCTGATGCGTATTTTGGAGCTTTTTGCTATTGCGTACAACTGATTGGTCATACTGTTTTCGTAGGATTCTATGTGTTTGGGCTCATCCATTTTGAATCCTGTCTGTTCTCCTATCAGTCTGCAGGTAGAAAACAAGGTATTTTTCTTCTGAGAAGTATGCGAGGCTTCAGGATACATACGTTCTTCATTGCCGGCAACAATGGATCTTATTTTCTGTAAAGTACTTCTTATACTTTCTTCTTCAATGATTCTCTTTTCCTGAAAGTGTCTGCTTTCTTCCTGCTTCTGAGTATCAATAATTTTATTAAGTCGGCTGTAAAAGTATTCTTCCAGCTTTTTTAAGGAGAGCAGAAAGTAGACATCCTCCTGAAGAACTTCCCGTGTACTCATCACCTTAACCTCGGTATCATTGTCTAAGGATTTTATCCAAAGTTTATTGGATACGGGAGTAAGGAAATCGGGGAGTTTATCGTAATTGATATTTGTACTTTCTGCATAAATATTAACTTCCCCTTTCAAAATCTGCACCCAATTGATTCCGCTTGAAGGAAAAGCAATCGTATCTTTTTCTAAAGGAGTTATTTTGTAGTCATCCAGTGATTTATATACCCTTGGACTGTTGATGCTGCTTACTACGGAGGTCGTTTTTGAGATCCATTGGTTCATCATATTTTTCAGAAAGAAATGATCCATCTCAAGAAGCTTGCCTTTATCAATAGTTAATAGTTTCGCATCACTTGAAAATGCAATAAGCCTGGTATTTTCTGTATCTTCTTCCGTGAGTAAACTGAATAGAATTTCTCCTTTTTGTAGGGTATAAAAATGCTTTAAGGGTATGAGATAGTTACCATCAGCATCTATTTTAGTATAAAACATATTTACCTCACCTGAAAGTACCATCCAGAATTTGTCTGTCTCGTTCAGGGTAAAAGGATTCTCAACATTTATGAATATTTTTTCTTTTACAGACATGGCTTAAGGTTTTATTTTGTTTCAATTAATCTGGAGTAGACTCCATTGAGTTTCATAAGTTCCTGATGTGTTCCTCTTTCTACGATTTTTCCGTACTCCATGACGATGATTTCATCACAATCTATAATAGTACTCAACCTGTGGGCAACAATCAGGCAGGTACATCCTCTTTTTTTGATGTTATCCATGACTATTTTTTCCGCAGTAGGGTCCAATGCGCTGGTTGCCTCATCCATCACGAGAATAGAAGGATTCACAGCCAATGCTCTTGCAATTTCTAGACGTTGACGTTGTCCACCACTGAAGTTCGAACCACCTTCGAGAACTGAGCTGTCATAAGCGTCATTTCTCGCGGCAATTACGTCATGAATGGCAGCATCCCTCGCTGATTGAATAATACTTTTATCAGAAATGGTAGAGTCCCAGAAAGAAATATTTTCTTTGATTGTACCGTTGAAAATGAGTACTTCCTGATCAATAACGGCTAATGATTCGGTAATGATATTTCTGGGGATTTCTTCTCTGTTTTTCCCGTCAAATAAAATTTCACCACTCCAGGGTCTGTATAAACCTGAGGCTATTTTTGCAACGGTTGACTTTCCACTTCCTGAGCCGCCCACCAAAGCTACTCTGCTGCCGGGTTTTAATTTTAAATTGAAGTTTTCTATCAAAGCAGGCATTGTACTATTGTATCCAAAAGTTACATCCCTCATTTCAAAATATCCTACCAATCTGCTTTCATGTTCTACCGTAGATTTTGATTTTTCAGTTTTATCTTCCTGAAACTGGTCATCCACTTCGTAATTCATTACGTCATCTATTCTGTTCATATCACTTTCTGTTTCGTGGAGTAAAGCGCCTACAGAAACCAACTGATTGACAGGGGATATGAAGTTACTCATTAGATACGTGAAAGCAACCAAGGCTCCAAGTGTCATTTCTCCATTCATGATTCGTAATGCTCCTATTCCTAAAATCAATGTTGTTGTCAGGGAAGTAATAAGTGGCGGTATTGCATTCAGCCTAATGGTAAGCCACCCTAGCTCCTGCTGGGCATTCATTACTTTAGCCAAGTATCCTATCCAATTGGTGAAGAAGTCATTTTCTCTTCCGGAAGCTTTCAGTGTTTCTATCATACTGATTCCTGAGGTAGTTGTCCCTAATAATTTTCCGGTTTCATTACTCAGACGTCGGTTTCCATCTTTTCTTGCCGTTGAAACATACCTTAGCACGATAACATTAATCGCGGCCATTCCTATTCCTATCAACGTCAAAGGGATGTCATAGGAAAACATTAAAAAGGCATAAAAAATAACAACAATGATATTGAGCGCCGCGTTGGCAAGATCTCCACTCAGGAGTCTGGCAACTTTATCATTGAGAGATACTCTGTTTCCTATTTCTCCGCTATAACGCTGTGTAAAAAAGGCTATAGGCAGGTGAAATACATGCCAAAGAAATTTGCTGGAAGTAGTAAGGGCAAGCTTTGTTTCAAGTTTCAACAGATAGTATTGCTGAATATAAACAAGAAGTGAGTTGACCAAGAAAACAGCTCCCATAATGAGCAGCAAGGGCATGACAAAACCCGAATAGCCATTAATAAGGTATTTATCTATAAAAATTTTGATAAATGAAGGAATGACCAATCCCGGAATGACCAAAAAAAGACTGGCCAATATCAGGTAAATAATACTTAATTTGGAATTGGAGATTCTTGCAGCCAAAGAAGCCATAAGCCCTCTTTTTTCGTTTCCTTTTTCAAAAGCTTCGGTTGTTTTAAAGGTAAGAACCACCCCTGTATAAGCTTCGTCAAATTCGTCATAAGTAACCTGATATCTGCCTTGTGCAGGATCACTTAGGTATACTTTATTTTTTGTAAATCCTTCGAGGACAAGAAAGTGATTAAAATTCCAGAAAATGATGGATGGCGTTGGATTCTGCATCAGTTTTTCAATAGATCTGGCATAGCCTTTAGCTTCAAGTCCAAATTCTTTTGCTGCTTTTATGATATTGGTTGCTTTTAATCCGTCTCTAGAAACTCCACATGCAATTCTCAGCTTTTCCAAAGGAACAAATTTTCCAAAGTGTCCTAAAATAATACTTAATGCTGCAGCACCACATTCTACACTTTCCATTTGCAGAACTGTAGGAACTCTTACAGGCCTGGCCTGTTTATCGATGACGTAACTTTTCTTCTTTTCCATCTCTAGCAGACTATGGTTAGTACAGATCAAAGAATTTTTTAAATGCAGGAACTACAATTGTTGCCGGCGGCTCCTGTTTAATGGTAATCTTGCCATTGCATGAGGTTCCTTCCTTAATGGAAATATTGGGACCTTTTGCAGACGTCCATTTGTAACCGCTATATGAGTGCGCATCTTTTTTAAATTCTACATGAACTTCAAACAAAGGTCCTGAAGCCAATAGTCCTTTGGCCAGCTGATCGTTTTTCACAGAGGTCAGCATCCCTTGCTGGGTAATGGGAAAATCTGAAACATAGGTTACCTGCCCTTCTATAAAGCCATATTCCTGAGGTTGTACAGTAGATGGAACAACGAAAGCTTCCATCCCTTTTTTTATTTTCTTACCATCCTGAGAAGGGATATAAAGAACTCCTTTTAAACTTGTCAGTTTTTGTGCCCCTTTATCTTTCAATTTGAATAATGGAGTTCCTGCAACTACTACTCCGCCTGCATCAGTAAGAACTTCTACGACTTCTCCATCATAGGGACTTTTTATTTTATTCTGTATTTCATATTTTTCGGATAAGAACTGAAGATTTCTTTCGGCTTCGGAGATACGTTGATTCTGCAGGGTTATTTTCTGCTGCAGATCAAAGCCTAAGTTGTGTTGCTGGCTGGATGCTTCCGCCAATTGGCCTTTTAATCTTTCGATTATATTTTTTGATGCGTCTATCTGTTGTTTTGTTCCTGCGACTTGTGATTTAACAATAAGCCCTTTGTTTAGTAAATTATTTTCAGATTCCAACTGGTTATAAAGAAATGCCATTTTCTTTTTTTCTGCTTCTATTTCTCCTTGTATGCTTACTCTGTTCTGGCTGATGAGTTTTCCCTCCAATTGGCTGCCCTGGCTACCATATGCCATAAGTTTTCCCATTTCAAATTTTCTGTCAGACAAAACCGCTTTTGCGTCCTCAATCTGCTGATAAAGTTCAGGCTGCTGAATAGTAGCAATAATATCTCCTTCTTTCACCTGATCTCCTAAGGAAACATTCAGTTTGATGAGCTGTCCCTGTGAGGTGGCAACTACTTCATGCACCTCTCCCCCAAGTACTACCCCAACGGCATCCAGTTTGGTTTTTACGGTTCCTAATATTGCCCAGCCAATCCCTGTTCCTAATGCTATAAAAATGGTAAAAAGGGCGATCCATGCTTTGGGGCCTGTTACTTTTATTAACTGATCTAATTTTTCAGGAGTAGATAGTTTTTCTAATGCTTCTTTTCTAAAAAAACCTGCTGACATAGTTTTTGTATTTAATAATTAGCGGTATTCGGAATGGTGTAAAAAACTTCCCGGTTTAAGGTAAATCCTTTATCTCCCTGAGAGATGAGAGTTCCGGTCTCATGTCTCAGACTGATAATAGCAATGGCAAACTGCTGGTAAGCCTGAAGGTACTCGAGTTCTGAGGTGGTAAGCCTTTCCTGAAAGAGAATTACGTTCAGAATGGTTGTTAAGCCTGCCTGAAGTTTTATCTGTTCACTGTTAAAGGCTTCTGTGTAAGAATCCAGTGCCTCTTTCGCTCTTTGTAAGGCGATCACACTATTATCCAACTTGTTAATAGCGTTACTGATATTCAGCTGTATATTTCGCTGAAGGTTTTCGTTCGAAATTTTCTGGTCATTTAAAGAAACTAGACTTTTTGCTGAATTTCCTTTGGCTAGGTTATTATTAACAGGAAAAGTAAAGGTCAGTTTCGCCCCAGCTCCCATATTTCGTCCTTCATTATTGGTAAATGATGAAAAAGGTTTATCTATCCCATTTCCTGCAATTGCTCCGCCATAGAAAACGAAACCTGTAAGATCCAGCTGTGGTTTTGTATTATTTTCTGCCAGTTTATACTGCATTTCCAAAGCGTCGGATACTGTTTCGACCGCTTTTATATCACTTCTTCTTTCCATTGCCACTCTGATGAAAGCAGCTCTGTCAAGACCTGTTCTATACTCTGATTCTGTAATAGTAGGAAAATCGTTGACAGGAATATCCAGCAGCAGACTTTCTTCATTACTTAACCCTATGACCCTTCCCAAATTAATCCTAGCTTCATACAAACTTTGCTCAGCGATTGCAGTAAATTTCTCCTGATTAGCAAGGTCTGCATTCACTTGGGCCAGATCTCCGGCTGGCTTTTTGTCCGCTTTGATGAGTTCTTTGGTAACTTCGAAAACGTTTCGGACCCGGCCTTCGTTTTCTTTATAAATTTCAAGACTTTTATAGGCGAGATAGTAATTCCAATATGCCTGTCCGATCTGTAGGATCGTAGTAGAATTGGTAAACTCATTATTGCTCTTGGTATTTTCTATATAAAGCTGAGAAATTCTTTCGGATATTGTTGTAATGTCTCTCCCTCTTCCTCTCAGTAAAGGTTGTGTGAGTGATAGATTAACAGAACTTAGATGATTGCCCCAGAAAGCCCCAACATATTGGTCAAAACTGTCATAAGGAAAGTTATTATTATTAAAGCCATATTTTAAACTTATATCGGTTATTTGCCCTGATCTCAGCTTTTTCCGAAGTCCTGCAGAAAAATCAAGTGTATTGGTTTTTAATATTTTATCTACAAACTCATTTTTAGGATCTGCATCAAAAAGAGTATACCTATTCGTTTTTACAGATACTTCAGAAAACACATTGATATCAAATACACTTTTCTGAATTTGTAGGTCTGCCTCGGCATTTCTAATAGTGTATGCACTTCTTTTTAAGGTTGGATTTTTTTCAAATGCCCTATTTGAAATCTCTACCAGATCACAGTTTATTTTTGACTGCCCATATAAATTACTGATACTGAACCCCGTAAATATTACGAAGATAAACCTGTACAACCTCATTTGAAAAAATGAATTATTATTGATATCTAAACTTCTGAAAATCGATGCAGTATCTGCCCAAACCTTGAGCCCGCCTGAGCAACAACATCCAATATATTATTGTCTATAAGATCTTCTTCTTCAGGATTTCCATATCCCAGCTGATCGGTTGTTTTTCTCAATCGGTTGGAAAGGAATAATGCCAAAGCATAGTAAAAGTTGGATTTAAATTCTGAATTTTCAGCCATCCTTGCACTGATCACATCGCGGGAGATTTGGTATACTACTGATGGCTTGGTTGCCACTACATGAACTGAGGGAGGTCTTGATTCCAGAAAGGACATTTCTCCTACCACCTCACCTGCCTCCAGCTTAGCAACTGCATTTCTGAAATTATTATCTGAAAATACAGACAGCTGACCTGATAATACAATAAAAAGACTGTCAATAGATTGTCCTTTATTGATCAGTTGATATCCTGCCGGTAGCTCTAATTTATTCCCGTTATGGATCATCCATTCCACGTCTCTGTCATTTAATTGACCTAAGAAAAAAAGTACTCGTTTCATACCTATGTCTGTTTAATTAAGCTTATGTTAAATTATTCCGTTTTACTTTGATAATTTTGCCAAAAACACGGGTGTTTCTGACACCAATTTTACTTCTTTATTTTCTGCAAAGAATTGTACAATCCTTTGTAATCTGTCATAATCCTGCCATTTTTATGGTCTTTGATCGTCTCTTCGGATTTCTTATTTACCATTTGTGGTTTCACAGGGATATTGATATATAGATATTCCGGGTCTGACTGATCAGTTATCATAATCTTTTTGTCAATCGGGAGCTTTCTTCCAAAGAATTTTTCAAGTGCTTCTTCTGGGTTATCAATTAAATCTTTTTTGAAATCTTCATTTTCCCAGGCTTCAGATATAATTTTAAAGAATACCTCCTGTCCTTTCTTTTGTTCTTCTGTTAAGTTCATATTTCTATTATCTATTTTTTTATTCCAAAGAGTTGATGAGCTCCTTTGGGCTAACGTTATATTGATCTGCAAAAAGTCTTGAAAAGTAATGCACATCGTTGTATCCCACAGCATAAGCAATCTGCGAAATAGACTTCTGTATATAATTATCTATCAGGCTTTTTGCTTTATGGAGTCTTAAAACTCTTATATATTTATTAGGGGTCAGGTAAACCAAACCTGCTATTTTTCTGTGCAGCTGTCTTTCACTTACTGCCATTTTATAAGAAAGATCGTAAAGACTGAGCTCGTTTTGGGTAATGGAGCCATAGATTTCTTTTTCAAGATTAATCAGCCAGTCCTGATCTGTTTTGGTTATTTTTTGAGGATTTATTTCATCCGAACACAAATCCCTTACATTTTCATTCGATTCATATATATCAAAAATTTCAGGTCGTCCCCGAAAGGTCAAATTCAATGTCTTAGCCTTTGTTTTTACTATTATTTCCTCTATGATATCGCTTATTTCTTTAGAGCTGGAAAATATGATTTCATCTTTCTTATCCTTATGATGTAAAGCTGTGCTTCTGCTTACAGAAATAATGTTTTCCAATGGATTTTTAATATTTTGAATAATTTGTTCTAAGGCATCAGGAGAGCTCCAGTCTATTGTTAATCTTTTCGCTGCATTCATCTTAATAAGTGTTTAATTCGTATTTTTGAGTAAAATAATTGTTGGTTGGCTATCTGACTAAGTATCTGTTGGCATCATAAAAGCCTTTCAATCCGTCATAGTTCATCGATACGGGGATGGTTTCTGAGCCCAGATAGTTAATAGAATCTCCTATAATGTCTGTTTTGATTCCCATTAAATTCATTACTCTTAAAAGCTTACTATCGCATTCTGCGAAAGCAATACTGTTTTCATCTTTACAGATAGGGGTAAGAGCATACATCATTAGTTTTTTAAACAGCGTACGGTCTTTATTCTTTTTATTGGTTGCAAATCTTCCGATATGCCATATTGAAGATACATTCTGAGAAAAACTCATATCCAGTGGATTAATATTGAACAGCTTCTGAATAGGAAGCTTGCTTTTATAATCCCATCTGATGACTCTTATAGAACCCTGGATATTTCCGGTATTGTCTTTGGCAACAAAAATTTCAGAATTGTTGAAGTAGCTGAGCTCCTCGTCATAGATTTCTTGCACATCATCCTGAATCTCCATTGAAGGCATACTATTTTCAGAATGATGATTGAAATTTTCTTCTACTACAAATTTGGCAAGCTCTGTCAACTGCTCCAATTCTAGTTGCTTTAAATAATTCTGTGTGATTCTCATGGTGGTTATGTTTTTAACAAATCTACTTGGCATGAATGTCAAATCCACTACACCAAATTGTAGTATTTAATTGATAATCAAATAACTACACAAAAGTGTAGTTGGCCATGATTTCTATATTCACAGATTTTATTTTTAAAATATTTAGATTTTATCAAGTACTTTTGTGTGAAAAAAATAATTTTTCAAAGAATAAACAGCCTATATTATCTATTTTATTCTATTTTTGTATAAAACTGATAAAAATGATCACAAATGAAAAGGATTCCTTTTTTAACCATAGAAATACGATTAGCCATGTAAGTGAAGAAGAGAAGGAGCAGCAGTTTAGTTATCTCGAGTCTATCAAAGCGTTTGCTAGAGCTACTTATACCAGCATCTATGTAATTGATTATATGAAACAAGGTTTTGAATATGTTTCGGATAACCCTTTATTCTTATGTGGCAATACTCCTGAGCAAATTCTAGAAATGGGGTATGCTTTTTATTTCAAATATGTTCCTAAAAATGATTTAGAATTATTGCTCAAAATAAACTCTGTAGGATTCGATTTTTATGATAAGATTTCTTTGGAAGACCGGTTAGATTATACCATTTCTTACGATTTTCATATCATTAATAAAGAGAATAAAAAGATTCTGGTCAATCAAAAATTAACGCCCTTATTTTTGAATAAGGACGGAAAAATATGGAAGGCAGTCTGCATCATTTCCATCTCGTCGGAAAGAGATTCCGGGAATATTAAGATCTATCGGAATGGAGAAAACAAAGTGTATCACTACAGGCTGGACAGAGATATATGGGAAACCGAAAAAAAAGCCGTATTATCCAAAAGAGAAATAGAAATTCTACAACTTTGTGCAAGAGGGTTTACCATCAATGATATCGCTGAAGCCATATTTATTTCTCCGGACACCGTAAAGTTTCATCGAAGAAAATTATTTGAAAGGCTGGAAGTCAGCAGCATCACAGAAGCCATAGCCTACGCAACCAATAATAAGTTGATTTAGCTTTAAATTATCTGACTCTTTTAAAAACCACTTTTTTATTTCCTTCTGCCTGAATGGTCAAAGAGTTATGATCTACCGTATATTTTCCTTTCAGGAATGGATGGGTTTTCTTATCGTCAGAATTTGGCGTATCGTTTTGAGACACTTCTTTATGATCTTCCATCGTAGATTTCAGAACTAGGGAATCTTTGGTAAAGGTATATTCTCCTTCATTGATTTTTACATTATTACATTCTTTGTTTACCACAAAGGTATTTGCTGCCTGAAAGCTTATTCTCTCAATAGGTGAAGTCTTATCTATGTTTTTCCAGGTTCCGTAAAATTGATTAATCCCCATGTATTTATTTTTCAGACTGCTTATAAGAACTATAAAACCGATAAATACCACCGGAATATAGACCCATTTTATTTTACTGATTTTGTTGATCCATTGTGGGCGATCTTCATTACTGAACAAAGGAGGATATTCTATAAAATATTTATAAAAAACAGGATATTCTGAAAAGAAAATAAATAATCCCATGGCAAGCAATGCACACGCCATACCTTTTGCTCCTTCAATATCGTAAGCGAAATCCATCATCACAATATTGACCATAATACCCAGGAAAAGTACAATCCCCAACCTTGTCGTCCTTCTGAAAAACAACAAAACAGAACTGATAATCTGAGCAATAGCTATCGTACTGCCATACCAAAGTGAATAACTATAATAATACCATGTCAGCTCAAATCCGCTCAAAAGGTTCACAGGTTTATCATAAGCACTGGGCTGTGTCACAAACTGTGTTCCCAATAACTTTGAAAAAGCATAGGAAAGCATCATTGTCGCAATAAAATAGCGAAAAAATGTATGCAGGTAAAATTGTATTTTTTTATAAGACTGTGTATTTGCCATCAGATAGAGTATGTTTATCAATTATAATTCAACTACTTCGTTGATCAGTTTCATTTGGAAATTAAAATCTGTACTATCAGAGTTTTTTATTTTCGTCTGGATAGATTGAAACGCGGTAAGGCTAAGGGCATCTGAAACAACGCCATTTGGCAATGTAATGTATTCAGAGAGCGTATTGGTGTAGAAAACAGGTACATCTCCAGCCAGCATTTGTTTTCTTTCAATGTCCAAAACCGGTGACCAGCTTCGGGAAACAGCGTAGCATCTGGCTAATAGCTCTAATGTGATTCCGTATTTTAAAGAATCTGACAAAAACTCTGTACTATTGAGTTTTTTCATGATCTTAAGATATACTTCTGTAGGTCTGTATACAAAACGAACTTCCTGATCTTTGAATTTTTCCAGAGGAGAATCTTCCGAAAGAAGAAATTCTTTATGGGAAACCACAAGATTATAGATTTTTTCAAACCCTTTTCTAAATTCAGATTGATAATCTGCCAGGTTTTCCGCTTTATTATTTAAAATAGGCTTATTTTTCTTGTATAAATTGGTATGTCTTTTTTCATACCGTATGCTCATTGAATCCTTATTCACATCAATGATTTTTGGGGTATAAATTTCCGTTTCCAACTGTGTAGATGATCCCAGCCCACAGATGTAGGAAGGATCGTTCTGATTATTGGGTGGAAGTAAAAGGGTATCTAAGATATTCCCAAGTCTAATTTTTTCCACAGGATTTCCCTCTTTATCTGTTTTCTGAATCACAGGTCCTATGATTGATTCATGATCAATCAAGACAGGGCAATTTCCTGAAGCAATTACATTGTCATAATGATAATCATTGGAATTTAAAAAATAGGCTACTCCACATAGTATTCCTGCTCTTTCATAAAAGGTCTCTACATCGTTCTTATCTCTGCATGGCTCATGTTCTATAAATTCAAGCCACCCATAGTCTTTTTTATTAAGAACATTGAAGCTCTTCAGGCCGCAGCCCAAGTTGTCATTTACCCAGTCTAAAAACAGATTGTATGCTTCGGTAATTCCAACATTTACGGGTTTATAAACAATTTTAACGGTATCGAATTCCAGAATAGCCGTGGCTTCTCCATTATGTTGGTCCCCAGAATTGATGGAAAGTTTTTTTAATTCTTTTAACTGAATATCAAATTTATATTCGATTTCAAATTGATCCTGCTTAAGACGATCAAACAAACGGGTGATGTGTGTTAAAAAATTGCAGGTTTTTAAGGTTATTTTTTTGGCTAAAAGAGGATATTTCAAGAACAGAGTGAAATATTTATCTTTCAGGATCTGGTTTACAAATTTTTTGTAGTAAAAGTCATCAGAAGCAGGATGGGCTGGTTCGGTTTCAGAAACTGCTTTGAAGTTATTAAATTCTTCAAAAAACAACTGATGCCCTATATTCAAAAGGTTCAAATGTAAAGCAGATTTTAGCTGTGCCATGAGGTCTTCATTACAAAAATGCAGTTCCAGTTTTTTAGTCTTTACATTAAATTGTGATTCAAAGTAAGAGATAAAAGGATGCAGCAACTCATAGAATGGTCTGTCATCAGGGCCTTCTTTTATTTCAACCGACTGTATTACCCTTTCCAATGCATGTACCCACATCGGATACTGAACAGGCTGCTCCACATCGGATAATCTGGAAACCATTGACAGAACGTCTGATTCCTGTAATCCGTTAGCAGAACAATATTCTTCAAAAGCCTTATCAGAGCCTTCTTTTGTGATGGTATGCTTCCACAGTCTAATTAAAGATTTATCAATATTATTATCAAAAGTAACCTTGTGCTGTTTTTTAACATCAAGTATTTCAAAAGGAGTTAAAGATTTAAGGTATAAATTCTTTAAAAATGAATTAATAATCATAATAAAAAGATAATTAGGATTGAAACAAATTATTAAAAAACTCATCCAAGATAAGTGTAAGCTTAGCCTGAATGAGTTGTTATTTACTTGAAATTTTTATTACCAGTGAACGCAGATTCCAGTCCAAAGAATAGTAATTCCTGTTTGTTTTGCTCCTCCGGCAACTGCTTCTAACTGTACGTCAGTTAATTCCATGTTACCTGGGTTTGCTGGAATGTTGATATAAACTGTATTTGGAGCAGTTTGATCTGTTACTACAATGTTAGATCCTTTTGTGTCAAACGGCTTTCCTGATAATTTTTCAATTGCCTGAGCAGGGTTAGCGATTAGTTCTTGCTTGAAAGACTCATCTTCCCACGCTTTGTTGATAATTGTTTCTAAATTTTTTCTTGAGTTTTCAAGAGCTTGTTTAGTTTCCATGTTTGATTGTTTTTATGGTTAGAAAAAATATTATAATTGTTGGGGCGGCTGGCTACCAGTGAACGCAGATTCCAGTCCAAAGAATAGTAATTCCTGTTTGTTTTGCTCCTCCGGCAACTGCTTCTAACTGTACGTCAGTTAATTCCATGTTACCTGGGTTTGCTGGAATGTTGATATAAACTGTATTTGGAGCAGTTTGATCTGTTACTACAATGTTAGATCCTTTTGTGTCAAATGGCTTTCCTGATAATTTTTCAATTGCCTGAGCAGGGTTAGCGATTAGTTCTTGCTTGAAAGACTCATCTTCCCATGCTTTGTTGATAATTGTTTCTAAATTTTTTCTTGAGTTCTCAAGAGCTTGTTTAGTTTCCATGTTTGATTGTTTTTATGGTTAAAAAAATATTATAATTGTTGGGGCGGCTGACTACCAGTGAACGCAGATTCCAGTCCAAAGAATAGTAATTCCTGTTTGTTTTGCTCCTCCGGCAACTGCTTCTAGCTGTACATCAGTTAATTCCATGTTACCTGGGTTTGCTGGAATGTTGATATAAACTGTATTTGGAGCAGTTTGATCTGTTACTACAATGTTAGATCCTTTTGCGTCAAATGGCTTTCCTGATAATTTTTCAATTGCCTGAGCAGGGTTAGCGATTAGTTCTTGCTTGAAAGACTCATCCTCCCATGCTTTGTTGATAATTGTTTCTAAATTTTTCTTTGAGTTTTCTAGTGCTTGTTTAGCTTCCATAATTAATAGATTTTATGTTAATGTTTATTGAATGTTATATTTTAATACAATGCTTCAATGCAGGAAATAAAGAGTCTGCAAGGTCTTTCCAAATCATCTGACCTCCTCCGGCAATAGCTTCCAGCTGATCTTCGGTAAGCTCTACGTTATCCAGTTCCGGTTCTGCGGGGATGTTTACGTACACTTTAGACTTATCGGTCTGGTCAACAACAATCAGCTCTTTTCCTTCGGGTAGAACCACCTTTACTCCGGTCAGTTCTTCTATAGCTTTTATAGGATTCACCAAAAGTTCTTTTCTAAATTCAGCATCTTCCCATGCTTTAGAAATGACCGCTTGTATAATTTGTTCCTTTTTGTCTTCCATAACACTTCTGTTTTGTATGTTATAAAGGTAAAAGGCTTTTCTTGTATAGATTTGCCAAGTTTTACTGCAAAACTGTCAAATTCATTTATTTCAGCTTTATTACCTTTTAGAATCTTCTACTCTTGAACACTTTCGTTTTCAATATTGTAAAGATATGGAGTGGTTTCTGTATAGATTTGCCAAATTTTACTTTAAAATTGCCAATTACGAAATTTCACATAATTTATTTGCTTCAAGAGCTTTAACAAAATACATTTTTAGCTCTCCTTTTCCTTTTACCTGAATATTTCCACGGTATTCAAAACTAAAGCAGGTTTCATTTTTTATAAGGAGATAAAGGGATTCGCTGATATTTACTTTTCCAACCATCCCATTGCTTTCCAGGCGGCTTGCCGTATTTACCGTGTCTCCCCATACATCGTACTGGAATTTCTTAATACCAACAATGCCCGCAACGATCGGCCCGGCATGAATCCCTAACCGCATTTCAAAAGCAGGTTTTGTCATTTTCAGGTTTTCCTCTTTGCGCTTTATCATAAAATCCTGCATTTCTAATCCTGCTAAAACAATATTTTTCAAAGAATTATGATCTGGTTTGGGAATTCCCCCTGCGGCCATATAAGAGTCGCCTATGGTTTTGATTTTCTCTATATGGTATTTTTCACAAATCATATCAAAGGCTTTAAAACAGACATTAATCTCTTCCACCAGACTCTGCGGGGTCATTTTCTCTGCCGTTTGGGTAAACGATTTGAAATCTGTAAAAAGAATAGATACCAAATTGAAATCCCGAGCATTTACACTTCCTTTCTGTTTAAGTTCTTCAGCAATCTCTTCCGGAAGAATATTCAGGAGAAGCTGCTCAGATCTATCCTTCTCTATTCTTAATGCCTTGCTGGATTTTCTGACAAAATTGAGCCTGCTCCACAAACCTCCAGCCACAACAAGGATAAAACCTAGTGAAATAATAATGGCATTTCTCTGTTCTTCCTTTTTCTGTACCTCTTCTTTATGCTTTATCTGAATAGCGTGCTCTTTCTTTACATATGATATACTATCCGTAAGTTGCTGTTTCTGAAACTCCATATTCATCATTCTATTGGAAGTCTCTTTAGAGTTCAGGCTATCTTCGAAAATGTTTGCCTTTTCATAATACCCAAGAGCTATTTTACTGTTTCCAAGTGATTTATAAGATCTATAAAGGCAGTCACAAGCATCTTTCTTTAAAAAAACAGAACTGATTTTTTCAGCAATATCCAATCCTTTCTTACATTTTTCAATCGCTTCTCTGTTTTTTCCCTCTTGGGTAAAAATATTTCCGATGGCGACCTGAGAATCCCCAATATATTGCTGGCTGTTCATTTCTGTTGCCAACACAAGGGTATTGTTAAAATAATCCAAAGCCTTAGAATAGTCTGACAATTCAAAAAATAAGGTCCCCAAATTATTAAGAACTTCAATCTTAATCTGCTTATCGTTCTCCTTATTGGCTATTTGCAGCGCTTTAGTGAGGTTTTTATTGGCAGTATCAAAATCTTTCAACCTTACCTGTATAGATCCTGTAGAATTTAAATTCTGTGCAATTGCCTTTACATCATTGATTTTTATATATATATTATAGGCTTTTCTATAATACCTTAAAGCATTTGTATGGTCTTCCAGCTTCGAGTAGATTCCACCAATATTCTGAGTGGTTATTGCAATTGTTTTAGGATCTTTAATCTCTTTTTGGATGTCCAATACTTTTTGATAACAACTAAGAGCCTGAGGAAATTTGCCTAAATAGTAGTATGTTCCTCCCATATTATTTGTCACCGAAGAAATACCTAATTTATATCCTACCTTTTTGTACTCAGAAATACTTTTTTCAAAGTAAGTAAGAGACAATAAGTAGTTTCCTTGTAAAGAATAGGAAATAGCCAGATAACTATAGCAGTCACCCACTTTCTTAAAATCTTTATTTTCGTAATAACTGCTTACACTTTTATTGAAATAGATTACAGATTCTGCGAAATTTCCAGCTTCCTGCTGTTTTATTCCAATATTTAAAAGGCTGTCTGCCCTGTTTTTGATCAATGAAGATGAGTTGCTTTCTTTCTGGCCCGTTTGAGAATACGTAATTGAATGATTTCCAACAAGTAAAAAACAAAAAAACAATATGTATTTACAATTCCTCATGATAAAAAAGTTTTTTACAGCATTGGACACTCAGTAAGATTTAGAGCCATTCAAATGATTAGAAGTATCATTTGATAAAAAGATATCGTTTACAATAAAAACCGTATATAATTCTTGAAATCAGGAACTATATACGATTCATAGAATTATTCCAGATTAGTTTCCACCGAAAATACTGCCATCAGAATTGACTGGCTTTATGTAGATTGGTGGATCTCCGGCATTACCTCCGGATACCAGATCCAGTTGTTCTTCATCTAATTCCATGTCTTCCATATCAAGTTCTGCCGGAATATTTACAAAAATAGTGGAAGAGTCGGTTTGGTCTACAAAGGCCAAATTCTTTCCTGCCGGCAGATTAATTGGGTGTCCTAGAAAATTTTCCATAGTAGCAATCGGGTTCTGGATTAGGCTGCTTTTAAATGCAGGGTCTTTCCATGCTTTCTTTACAACAGATTGTAAAATTTCTTGGTCATTGGTTAAGTTCATAGGCTGTTTTTTATTGTTAAACGGTATCTGTCTTAATATGGCATTGTAAAATTATTTTCTTTTAATATGAGAGAACTGACAAAAAAACTGACAAAAAAAGGAGAGATAAAGTAAATTACGCTGAAAGATGTTCGGTATAGAAATATCGGAAAACAAAAAAGCCTTCTGTAATTGGATTACAGAAGGCTTTTTATGTCAAGAGAGACTTCAGTTCATTATTCTACACCAGAATGATCGAATATAACTTACTTACTTGTAATCAAATCTATCTTCATCCGGATACCAATATAGGTCTAAACTTTTTCCCATAGTTCCATTTTCATAGGCTTTTATATTATTCTCTAAACTCATTGCGGATGCAAAACTAATCACCCTTCCTGTCTTTTTCTCAACTAAAAAAGGGGCGTTGCCTCCCAATGCTTTATTAAAATCTTTTGTCAAAAGAAATTCTTTGGACTGATAGCGATAAATATTACCATAGTCTTTTTTAATTATTTCTTCCAATAATATTATCGGTTCTATATTTTTATCTACTATTTTTCTTATAAAACGTTGTGCTATGGATAGCATTTCTTTGTCTGTTAACATAATTTTATTTTTTTATTTTACCTGCTTTTGTATACATAAATTGTCTATATCCTCTTATAAAATCTTGAGATTCTTTGGAAGCCTTATCATATAAGAGAATTTCTCCTGTTTGCGCATCTAATAAATGCACTTTTTTGTCAACTTTCACTGCTACAAAATAATGGCCATCAACTGATCCACTCAGATTATAATGTGTAGGACCATAAATAATAGCAATTTCATCATCTCTCAATAAAAACTCCAATCGATCAATTCCCGTAATATCACTAAATCTACCAGCTCCACATTTTTCTGCTATTTCTTCTAATCCTTGCATAAGTGATGGTTCTGCTAATTGTAACTCTCCTGTTCTTAGATATTCTGCTATCACCTTTGCTGTATTACCGCAATTTGATTTACCTATTTGAATGACTTCATTACCAACTGATTCATGATTAAAATAGGGCATTGCTTCTTTTATTTTTTCAAAAGGCCTTTGAATTTTAACATTCAAAAATTGTTCTTTACCTTTTTCAAATGCTTTTACCTCAGTCTTAACTGTTGTTACTACAATAGAATGACCTGGCACATGCCCGCCTAGATATTCTAATTCTTCTACTAATTTTTCTCCTTGTAATTTACTCCATTTTTTGTAGAAATTATGCATTTCAGCTTTGCTAAACTCTTCTACAACTCGACCTTTATAAATAGCAACATAGCTTTCTACAAATTTACCTTCTTTTTGCCCGGATAATAAGATTACCCCACTTTCAGCCATTTTCTCTCCCAGTGCTTTGTACTCTTCTCCTAGGAAAATTTCTTTAGGCTCAACAACCTTTATTGTATTTTTCGTGAAATTGGTAATATTAGTTTCTAAAGTTGCCTTCAGAACCAAGGTTTTAAGATAATTCTTGGCACTGCCGTCTGCAATTTTTGTAAGTAATCTGGCTGCTCCTATATAAAACCCACCAACAATATTCAGACCTGCTAATGCAAACCCTCCTATCTTATAAATCTCTTCCCAATTTTCTAAAAAGATTTCTCCTTCAGATTTAGCATTGGGGTTTTTAGGGTCTTTGCCTATTTTTGCAATCTCATCTTTAAACGCCTGTACTGTAAGGTCTGCGCCTGCCAAAGAAATATCAGCTGTAGCTAATAAAATAAAATAGGGATTTCCTGTAGCCGCCAAGGTAGCTAAACCTATTACAATAGCAACAAGATTGGCAGCAATACGGATATTCTGCTGTACAACCGCCCACTCTTGTTCGTCTGCTAATGCTTTCAGATAAATAGCAGGCACCAGGTAGGTTTCTTCTCTTTCTCCACTGATATCTATAAGGTACACCATGTCCAGAGGGTGAAACTGTGCTCCATCACCCAAATCTTCCGTAACAGTTTCTGTCGCATTAGGATCACCTTCTTTCGGGACAATTTTTATTCTTTGCTGCACTTCTTTCTGTTGCTGCAAGAAAAAGGTACCCCTATAATGATCGTTACTTCCTTGGAAAATTCCCATTTCCAGAATATCACTGTTGATTTTATAACCTTTTCCAATAGTAAAGTTTTTCGCTTCTTTTTTTCGCTTGTCATTGTTGGCAAACAGTGAAAACAGCATCATTATATTAGCAAGTATCATTCGATTACTTTGCATTTTCCCTTCATATTCCGTACTACCGTCTAAATTGTAATAAATCCTGTTTAGCTTATCGGGATTTTCACGGAAATGCTTAAGGACAGGCGTTGGATCTCCGATTGCTTTGAAAATCTGTATCACTGCAGAGCTACTGTCCTTGAAAATATTTGAATCATCCGCATTTGAAAGTATTTCAAGATGATCAAAAAAAGTCAAATTATCAATCTTTACAGAAAGCTCGGATAAAATAGTTTCAGGAATATTTTCGTAAATGAATTTCAGAGATTCAGGATTTTTATACTTTTTGAGAGCATCTGCAAAATTTCTCTGAAAGTATTCATAGTCAGCCTTATAATTATCAATATCGCCATAGCTTAATAAAATATTCAGATCCCTAAATTCCTGATAAGAACACGTTTCTAAAACGATACTTTTTTCAGACATTTTGTCATAGGAAAAGTTTATTCTGTAATAGATTTTTTCTTTACTGATCTCTATTTCCTGAGTTATTCTTGTCCGATCCCATTTCACTGATACATTTTCTGCTTTTAAATTCAGATAAGCTTTCAGCCTGATAAAATTTCCCCCGGGAAATGAAATACTTTTATTTTGAATATTGGCTTTATAATCTTTCGGATTGTATTCAAGAATATAATCCCGCATTCCATTGTTTGCATATTTAATTTTTGAAACCAGAAGTTCTAGATTAATATATTCATCGGTTTACCAATCGGAGAGGTCTGAATCCAAAGGTTTAGATTTAGATATTTTACTATCGTACTGTAATGTTTTGTTTAGAAAATTTGTATTGGAAATCAGGAAGCCCGATGAAGCCAGCAGTTCCGTTTTGCTTTCTTCATCAAAATCATCGAAATCATTATAATAATTCTCGTAATTCATTGTCTAAAATTTTAAGGTTAATAAAAGTTACACTTGAAAATCTAAACAAAGTTTGAGTTTAAGAGCTTGATATTGTTCCTGATTTGGATTAACCTGAATAACACGCTCCACATTCGCTGCCTTCTATGTCAACATTATCTGTGCTTTGTTTTGGTTTTTATTAGGTTAAGTTATGTGAATTCTTTTTACCAGAATGACTTACTTTTTTAGATTATATCCACATTAGATGCCTATCTTAAACTTTGATTTTGAGTTTCATTTTCCGTGTTTTCCTATTGCAAATATCAGTGTGGAAAACGACGGAACTTGACGTGTTAAAATTTATTTAAAAGGCGGACATTACTTAATTTTACATTATAATCAAGCTTACATAATGAATGGAGGAGAAATGAGCCGTTTCGGTGGGAAGAGCCCCTATATAAAGACACAGAAATTCCTTATTAGCTTAAAAACGAAAGTAGACAGAACTTCGATTTGTGATTGATCTGTAATTTTGGGGCATAAAAAAACCTTCTATAATTGGATTACAGAAGGCTTTAGTACCCCAGACGGGACTTGAACCCGTACGTCCTTACGGACACAGGATTTTAAGTCCTGCGTGTCTACCAGTTCCACCACCAGGGCATGGTGTAGGGCGAAAAAAAAGATTCGAACCGAGGTTCCAACCTTCTAAAACAACTTCGACAAAGTATGTTTTTTCGCTTTGTGCGGATGAAGGGACTCGAACCCCCACGCCTCACGGCACCAGATCCTAAGTCTGGCGTGGCTACCAATTACACCACATCCGCTGATTTTTTACAGTTTATCACTGTATTTCTTACAAATATAAGGTATTTTATTTAGAGAACAGTCTCTATTTAAAATAAAAAACCCTCCGTAAGATATTACAGAGGGTCTTGTACCCCGGGCGGGACTTGAACCCGCACGCCAAAAGAGGCACAGGATTTTAAGTCCTGCGTGTCTACCAGTTCCACCACCAGGGCATGGTGTGGAGCGAAAAACGGGATTCGAACCCGCGACCCCAACCTTGGCAAGGTTGTGCTCTACCAGCTGAGCTATTTTCGCATAGTGCGGATGAAGGGACTCGAACCCCCACGCCTCACGGCACCAGATCCTAAGTCTGGCGTGGCTACCAATTACACCACATCCGCTGGTTTTTTTATATTGTAAGTTTTAAAGAGCTTGCTTCGTTTTTGTGAGTGCAAATATAGAACATTTTCCTTTATCTCCAAACTTTTCCAGAAAAAAAATTAAATTTTCTACATTTTTTTTTCACGGCACCTTTTATTACATTTCATTTTCTTATTTTTACATCGTTAATATTTACGATATGGAATTACAAGGAACGGTAAAGAAACTTTTTGATGCTCAAACATTTGCGAGCGGGTTTCAAAAAAGAGAAATGGTTATTTTGACCCAGGAACAGTATCCACAGCCGATAAACATAGAATTTTTGTCTGATAAAATCAGTTTATTAGATAACATTAAAGAAGGAGAAAACGTAAAGATCGGAATCAATATCAGAGGAAGAGAATGGGTTTCTCCACAAGGTGAAACGAAGTATTTCAACTCTATTACAGGATGGAGAGTAGAGAAAGTTTCTGATATTTCTTCAGAACCTACTCAGGCTATGCCTCAGCATTCTGCTTCTCCGGTTTCTAATGAAAATCCGTTTGCCGGAGACGACGACGATGATTTACCTTTTTAATTAAAGAATAAAGATCAAAATATAAATCCTGCTTTTTGAAGTGGGATTTTTTTTCTAAAAAATGGTCCGACTAGACGAAAACGAGATTTCATTTCCCGATCCTGAACTGTATGATGGGCATGATGGGCTGGTTGCCTTCGGAGGCGATCTGTCTGTAGAACGTATTTGGTTTGCTTATCAGCTGGGTATTTTCCCCTGGTACAATCCTGATGAAGAGATCCTTTGGTGGTGCCCCGATCCCAGATTTGTTCTTTTCCCGGAAGAACTTAAAGTTTCAAAATCCATGAGAAAAATACTGAACAGAAATGTTTTTACCTTCTCAGAAAATAAGAATTTCAGGGAAGTTATTAAAAACTGTCAGCAGGTTAACAGGAAAGGGCAAACGGGAACCTGGCTTTCTGATGAGCTGATGGAGTCTTTCATACAGCTTCACAAATATGGCCTCGCCAAAAGTATTGAAGTATGGCAAAACGGTGAGCTTGTTGGAGGTTTTTATGGACTGCAGATCGGTAACATGTTTTGTGGTGAAAGCATGTTTGCCAAGGTAAGTAATGCCTCGAAAGCAGGTTTTATTCATTTTGTTGAAAGCCACAAAGAGAATATTGAATTAATTGATTGTCAATCTCATACAGAACATTTAGAAAGTTTAGGAGCGAGAATGATTTCCAAAAAAGAATTTTTAAAAATCTTACACGAAAACAATGAACGCAGATAAAGAAAAATGGATACTTCTTGTGATTTTGAGTATTATTTGGGGATCTTCATTTATACTCATTAAAAAATCGCTGGAACATTTCAATCCTTTTCAGGTTGGTTCTTTAAGAGTACTTATTGCCGGAATTATTTTACTTCCTATTGCGATCTCCAATTATAAACTTTTCCCTAAAAAGCATTTGAAATGGCTCATTCTGGCAGCTTTTACCGGAAATTTCATTCCCATGTTTCTGTTTCCGATTGCTGAAACAGAAATTAGCAGCAGCATTGCGGGAATTATCAACTCTATGATGCCTATTTTCGTGATTATTGTGGGGGCACTGATATGGAAGTTCGAAACTACTAAAAAACAAATTATAGGGACATTCATAAGCTTTACAGGAGTCTGTATTCTTGCTTTTGGAGGCGGAGACAGCGGAGAGCTTAAAATGATTCCGATAGTACTGCTGTTACTAGCCACTTTTTGCTATGCACTGAGTACAACGACTGTAAAATCTAAACTGATGGAGGTCTCTTCCACAGTTTTGTCTGCTTTCGTTTTCTCATTTGTTCTATTTCTTCCGTCCTTAATTGCTTTGGTGGGTACAGGCTTCTTTTCTGAATTCAGTTTTTCCAAGGATAATATGCTGGGACTTATGTTTGTAAGCTTACTTTCTATTTTTGGAACCGGGCTGGCTATGATGATGAATTACCGCTTACTGAAAGTTTCCACTCCACTTTTTGCCTCTACAGTGACATTAGTAATGCCCATCGTTGCAATAATCTGGGGAATAGTAGATGGCGAAAGGCTTACCTATCTGCAATTTATAGGAGCAGGAATTATTATTGGAGGACTTATATTTTTAAGAACAAATCCAAAAAAATAAGATGATCGTCAATGAAAATTAATGTATAACGGTTTTATTTTTCAACAATCCTATCAATAAAAAAACCTGCAAAATTGCAGGTTTTTCAGTTATTTTTAGATTAATCTAATTCTTTTTCTTCACTTTGCTGGCTTTAACCTTTTTCACTTCATCCTTTATGAATGGATATTTTTTCTGCATATCCTTCACTAAAGACGGATCCAGATCCAAAGCTTTCTGAAGTGATTCTACTCCTTTTTCCTGATCTTTCAGGTGGAAATAGCAGTTGCTCAGCTGATAAAACAGTTCTGCTCTGTAATGATGCTTTATAGCACTGTTTAAAACAGTTACGGCATCTTCATATTCTCCAACAAGCATCAATACTTCCGAGTAGGCATACCAGTTGTAAAATCTTGACGGTTCTGCATCTACCAACTTTTTAAGACAGGAAAGACTTTCTTCAAATTTCCCTGAATCTATGAATAAGAAAGCTAATCTTTTCTGATAGTCAAGATTGTTTTCATTCAGCTGGGTTGCTTCTTTAGCATAATGCAAAGCTTCAGACATCCCTCCCATTTCTTCATAAAGATAAGACTGTTCCATCATCGCAAGATAAAACTGAGGGTCTTCTCTCAATGATTTCTGGAAAGAATTTAAGGCAAGAATGGGCTGTTTTAAAGCTTTATTACAAAGCCCGATCTTATAATAGGTAAATGCTTTTGTGTATTCTAACTCAAGCATTTCCTCATAGGTATCAATGGCTTTCTGATATTGCCCTAATGCCTCATAACAGGCTGCTTTATTCGCATATACCCCTACAGAGCTGGAGTTGATAGCCAACAGATAATCATACCCTCTTATGGCTTCGTCATAATTTTTTCTGTTGAAATAGAACTGTCCGTATTCAAACCAAGCGGTTTCAGAATAGGAGAATTCGTCTAAATATTCATTAAGAAAGGCAATAGCCTCCTCGCTCTTATTCAGGTCGCTGAAACACACCATACAGTTCTCCAGGGCATATTCGTCCGTAGGATCTTCTTTCAGTGCTTTTCTGTAGTGTTTAAGAGCGTTAAAAGGATCTCCGAGATTCACATATTCATCTGCAATAAAGTTGTGAAGGAAGTTTTCCTCCTCTTCTAATGTCAAAGCTTTTTTACAGATTTCAATGGATTTTCTAGGGTTTCCTAAGCTCGAATAATACTTGGCGTAGCATACCAAAAAGTCTGTATTTTCCATAGAGGAACCTTTCAGCTCATTGATAAGGTTTTTTGCCGTATTATATTCTTCCCATTCCAGAAGAATTTCAAGTTTTTTGATCTTGATATCCAATGAATTGGGATGAAGCTTCAGTCCATAATTCACAGCCATATCGGCGTAATTAAAATCACCAAGCTCCAAATAATAAACAATGATATCTTCCAGCTCTTCGGTATCGAAGTAGAATTCGTCATTGTTTTCCATCATTTCCTCGAACTTTTTTACAAGTTCATTTCCAAAATACTCTTCCAATAGTGTCCTCTTTGTCGGCCAGATGTCTGAATTTGCTTGCAGACCTCGGCAAACTTTTTAATTAATAATACATCTGAAACTGATATTCAAATATTTATGCAAAGTTGCAACTTTTTTTTGAATTTTCCATTTCATAAATTTCTATTATAAAAATAGTAAAAAAAGAAAACCGATAAAAGGATTGTGGATAAAAAAAGGAAAATTAAGATTAAATTCTTATAACAAGTCTTTTTCCAGTTTGCATCTCAGCATTCCATATTGATTCGATATTTTTAATCTCCACATCCTGTGTTTCCATTTTAACCTTCCCGTTCACAGCCGCCTGAAACATTTCCGGGATAATTTCTGAAAAGAGAAGTGCTGACTCTTCTTTTGTCCAGCTCCCCAATCCTGAACCTGAGATCTGAATATCTGTACCCCTCAAAATTTGAGAAGAGAGCTGAATGGTATCTCCACTCATACCTCCAATATTGATAAGTTTGGTCTTATGGGAAAAAGTTCCGTCTCCTTTAAAGGCAGATAATATCATTTCTACAGAATGTCCCCAGATATAATCTACAATAATATCAACAGGTGTTTCTTTATGGATTTCTTTGATCTTCTGTTTAAAATCATCATCACTTAACTGAAGAGAAACCGCTTCATCTGCCCCCAACGTGAGAAGAGACTGCAGTGATTCTTCGTTTCTTCCGGTAACAATTATTTTTTTTGCTCCGTACAATCTGGCAATCTGAACGGCTATTTTCCCTGTAATTCCCGTTGCTCCATTAATCATAATGGTATTTCCCGGCTGTATTCCTGCTTTGAACTTTAATGCCATTGCGGAGCCCATTACGGCATTGGGTAATGCCGCAGCTATAGAAAAGTCCAGATTTTCTGGAATTGAAACAAGCATTTTCCTGTCGGCCACCGCTTTTTCTGCTACAGTCCCTTTTTTACTGAAGAAATAAACCTTATCTCCATTTTCAAGATACCCTACTCCATCCGAACCAATAACTGTCGGCTGATGTTCCTGGTTTTCTGCAGAATAGTGATTTCCTCCCGCCCTGGCTCTGTCCAGATTTTTGATAGAGGCTGCTTGTACTGAGACTAAAACTTCATTTTCCTGTACTTCCGGTTCCGGGAAGTCTGCATATTGAGGAGCATTTCCTTTTTTAAATACGACTGCTGCTTTCATTGTTTTAAATTTTATACAAATGTATTCAGGATGAAAGTTGGGAAACGATAACATTTGTTATCAGTTTTCGGAAAGGGAAATAGAAATGGGAAGCGGGAGGTTTATACCCCTGATAATAGAGTTAAAAACGCAGAGATCGCTAGGTAAATATGATATTATATTACGATTATTATTTGTTCGTAAAAGCACTTCGTTTAGTAAAGTACGATCATCGCTGAGTGAAACGCCTTTGCGATCGTATTCAACAATACCTATTATTCTTTGTGAACGTTGCGTTTAAGACGAATTAGAATTGATACAGCCTCTTTTTAAACCTACACCTTCCAGCCTACTCCAATCTCTCCCTCAATATCTTGCTTTTGATTCGGCTGAGATGCACAGTGGTAATCCCAAGGTAGGAAGCAATGTAATGTTGAGGAACTCTTTTGATAATCTCCGGTTTTTGTTGAACCAGATTTAAATATCTTTGTTGTGGGGAATCTTTGATGAATGAGAAGAAATGTTTCATATAATCAAAAATCCTTTCGAAAAGAGCGTCCATAAAAAGGCTTCTCAATTCGCGATTTTCATACACTTCTTCAAGAAAAGTTTCAACATCCGGTTTATTGATTTTATACAAGACACAAGGTTCTATGGTTTCGAAGGATACCATACTGGGAAGTCCTTTTTTAAAGCTTTCAAGAGACGAAAACATGGTGTTTTCCAAAAAAAACTGGAAAGTAACGTCTTTTCCGTCGTTGTTATACCAGGCTCTTACGATTCCTTGTTCAATGTGATAAGCACTATATGAGATTTCTCCTTCTTTTAAAAGCAGGGTTTTTGCAGGAACTTCCATGCGTTCAAAACTGCTCAGGAATTTCCTCCATTTATGTTTTGGAAAAGGGAACTGGTCTTTTATATGTTCAAACATTCCGGTATACAAAAGAACGGAACTTTATGGGCTCCGTTCTTATAATTTATTTAGATTAAACTTTTAATCTTAGCAATGATATCATCTCCTAATTGATCTGCCTCTTCCTGAGATTGGGCTTCTGTGTAAATTCTGATGATCGGTTCTGTATTGGATTTTCTAAGGTGTACCCAATTGTTTTCAAAATCTATTTTCACACCGTCTACAGTGGAAACTTCTTCGTTCTGATATTCCTGTTCCATTTTGCTTAAAATAGCATCTACATCAATTTCCGGTGTAAGTTCTATTTTCTTTTTTCCCATGAAATAGCTAGGGTATCCTGCTCTCATTTCTGAAACAGTTTTATTTTCTTTAGCCAAATGGGTTAAAAATAAAGCAACTCCTACTAAAGAGTCTCTACCATAATGTAATTCAGGGTAGATAATACCTCCGTTACCTTCGCCTCCGATTACTGCGTTTTTATCTTTCATCAGGGTTACCACGTTTACTTCTCCTACCGCACTGGCAAAATATTCTGAATTGTGAGTTTTAGCAACGTCTCTTAAAGCACGGCTGGAAGAAAGATTGGAAATAGCGGCTCCGTTTTTGTGCTTCAATAAGTAATCTGCAACAGCAACCAGTGTATATTCTTCCCCAAACATTTCGCCTTTTTCATCAATCAAAGCTAATCTGTCTACATCAGGATCTACTACTATTCCAAGGTTTGCATTTTCTTTTTTCACCAATTCACAGATATCACCCAAATGTTCTTTTAAAGGCTCCGGATTGTGTGGAAAATGACCTGTTGGCTCGCAGTACAGCCTGATGGTCTCACACCCTAACTTATCTAAAAGCATGGGAATGGCAATACCCCCTGTAGAGTTCACCGCATCCAACACTACTTTGAAGTTTTTAGCTTTAATGGCTTCCACATCTACCATTGGAAGGTCAAGAATCTGCTGAATGTGAATGTCAAATGCATCATCTCTGGTCTCATATTTTCCAAGATCATCAACTTCGGCATAATTGAAATCCTCACTTTCTGCTAAAGCCAATACATCTGCTCCGTTTTCACCGCTGATGAATTCTCCTTTTTCGTTTAAAAGTTTAAGAGCGTTCCATTGTTTTGGGTTGTGAGAAGCAGTAAGGATAATTCCTCCGTCTGCTTTCAGTTCAGGAACCATTATTTCAACAGTTGGCGTTGTAGAAAGCCCCAGATCAACAACGTTGATTCCCAATCCCTGAAGGGTAGCTGTTACTAATGAAGACACCATTTGTCCTGATATTCTTGCATCTCTACCAATTACAAGGGTAAGATCTTTTTTATTTTTATTATTCTGAAGCCAGGTTCCGAATGCTGACGCGAATTTTACCACGTCAAGCGGCGTTAAGTTATCGTTTACTTTTCCGCCAATAGTTCCGCGAATACCTGAAATAGATTTTATTAACGACATTATGTTTTTTGTATTTTATTGTTTTTTGTTTCTAAATTTTCCTGAGCAAATATACTTAAAAGACTCTTCACCTTATAGAACAGGAATCTTTTTTTGGATTTTATCGTAGGTGTTTTTTACAACCTTCGGAGGAGCAAAACGATAGCCTATATAGAGCAAGCCATAGATGTTATTATTTTCTATGGTCTGATTGTTTTTCTGATCATAAGCATAGGCACTGAAATTCATTTTACCTCCAAACAAAAAACGGTCGGTATTATAGCCAATGTGAAGGCCCCCCTCCATTCTTATGGTTACATATTGAGCGTTTTCACTGGCATGGGTATCCAGTACATCGTGGTAATGAGAGAATTTACCTCCCACTCCTAAAGCAAGATTGGGGGAAATATTTACATTCTTTCCGATTACCCAGTTGTAAAAGTACCCGATATTTCCTCCTACTGTATATTGAGTTTCTTTGCTCTTTATACCATCAATTGTATTTCTAAAGATCGTAATATCATAATCGAGAAACGGGACCCAGCTGCCACTGCTTTTGGACTGCCATTCTCCCTGGGTGTAAATGCTTTTTGCAGAAAAATTTTTATTAAGAATATACGAGGTGGAACCTCCGAAGCTTTGTACCCGAAGATCTGGGAACTGCATATACTGATCTCTTCCTTCCTGCCAGCTAGGGAAAAGATCTTTCATGTTTTCAAGATAAAATCCTTTTACATTTTTATAATAAAGATTCTGAATAAATCTTTTGGGGAAAAGCCTGAAACTGAAATCTGTATAAGAACTGCTTCCTTTAAGCTCTTCACTATCATTGCCCTGTAAAAACTTTGGGGCAAATGATAAAGTGGCACTTATGATTTTATAATCAAGTGAAACAGATGTTTTGACTTTGTTGTTGATAGAAAAGACGGTTTTCCCTGCATCTTTATATTTTCCTTCCGAAAAGGTATAATTCTCAATATTGGTGTCGAGATTCACACGAATCATGACCTGTTCCGCATAAGATTTGATAGTAGCGGTATCGTTTTGAGCTTTCGCAGGGAAAGCCCATGATAAAAACAATAAAGTGAATATCGCTTTTGGAATACTCAAACCGGATATTTTACATTAAAAAAATGAAAATACTACATTTTTTTCAATTATCCGCTGCCCTCCATATTAAGAACAACCGCAATCTTTATCACAGTTTGTTCTTTTGGAACTGAATTTTTTCGGAGCAAAATTCTTTCTAAGTACTTTAAATAAAGAGTAACAGGCAAATGCTACAATTAATAGAATAAGTACGTACTGAAAAATTAGTGATGAGTTCATTACTTTAAAATCTGATATACTATCATCGACACAAAATATGCCAAACCTGTCATCATAACCACCTGAAAGCCGGTCCATTTCCAACTTTTGGTTTCTCTGTAGACTACTGCTAGTGTAGAAACACACTGCATTGCAAATGCGTAAAACAAAAGAACGGAAATTCCTGTTGCAAAGCTGAACACTTTTTCTCCATTTGGTTTTACATCTCTTCTCATTTTATCAATCACCTTTACTTCCGGTGCGTCATCTTCCAAACTATATAGGGTAGACATTGTTCCTACAAAAACTTCTCTTGCTACGAAGCTGGTAAGGATTCCTACTCCCATCTTCCAGTCGTATCCCAACGGAGCAATCACAGGCTCTATTCCTTTACCCATTTTTGCCAGATAAGAATGATCCAGGTGTACGTTGGTCGCCACAAATTCCGTCGGCTTTTGTTTAGGTCCAAAATAACTTAAGAACCAAATGATGATACTTACAATAAATATGATTTTACCTGCTCCGGTAATGAAATCCCAAACTTTACCTAAAACCATTTTTAAATCATACGCAAAAAGGGGTTTCTTGTATGTAGGGAGATCCATTACAAGGTAAGTTTTTCCTTTATTTTTAATGAAGCCTTTAAGAATAGCAGCAGAAAACAATGCAACCAGAAATCCAAGAAGATACATTCCCATCAAAACAAGGGCTTTGTATTTTATACCTAAAAATGTACCTTCAGAAATAATCAGACCAATAATGATACTGTACACCGGAAGCCTCGCTGAGCACGTCATAAATGGTGTCACAAGAATGGTCAGCAATCTTTCTTTAACGTTTTCAATATTCCTCGTAGAAATAACAGCGGGAATGGCACAGGCTGTCCCTGAAACCAATGGAACGATACTTTTCCCGTTTAATCCGAATGGACGAAGAATTCTGTCCATAAGAAAAACAACTCTTGCCATGTATCCGGAATCTTCCAATAAATAAAGGAAATAGAGTAAAATACCGATCTGTGGTGCAAATACGACAATTCCTCCAATTCCGGGAATGATCCCATTAGAGATCAATGAATTGACCGGTCCTTCAGGAAGATGTTCTCCTGTAAATGCGGCAAGCCATGAGAATGAACTTTCAATCCAGTTCATTGGATATTCTGCAAGGAAAAATACACTCTGGAAAATAACCAGGAGTATGCCTAAAAATACAACATAGCCCCAGAATTTGTGCACCAAAACTTTATCAAGCTTCTCTGTCAATAATTCTTTGAACTGTGCTTTCTTAGAAATTACGTCTTCCAATATTTTATCTACATTCTGATATCTTCTGACGGTCTCCTGAACCTGTAATCTTTTAGGAACCAAACTCTTGGTTTCAGCTTCATTGATTTCTTCCATGACAGAAGCTATTCTGCCAAGATCTGTCCCTAATGAGAGGCTCATCCATGCTTTATATTCATTATCAAAACCTTTGTGTGACGCCAGTTTTTTGATGAAATCTTTATGTTCGTTGGGAGTTTCAAAAGTTAGTTTTTCTGCTTTTACAAATGCAGTATTATAAATTGCTTCTCTTACTTCATCAATACCAATCTGTTCTTTGGCATTGGTTTGAATGATTGTAATACCCAGAGCTTCTGAAAACTTCTGAATATCAATGGTAATTCCTCTTCTTTCTGCCTGATCAATCTGGTTAACAATCAAAATCATAGGAATACCAAGGTCCTGGATCTGCTGGAAAAGCAAAAGACCTCTTTTTAAACTTAATGCTTCAAGAATGTAAACAACTCCTGCATAGTTTTTCTGTTCATCAATAAGATATTTCGAAAAAATAGCTTCATCTTCTGAGCTGGGATATAGACTGTAAGAACCCGGAAGGTCTATGACTTCAACCTCTTCGTTTTTATATACGTAGTTCCCTGAATGGCTGGCAACGGTAACGCCGGCATAGTTCCCAGTTTTCTGCTTTTTGTTGCAAAGTGTATTGAAAACAGTAGATTTTCCTACATTGGGATTTCCGACTAAAAGTATCTGTTTTTTCTTGTTTTCCTGCATTAATTCAATTCTTCAACAATGATATAATCTCCTTCTTCCTCACGAAGAGCAATTCGGCTTTTTTCAATTCCAAATTCCACATACATAGGCCCATTGAAGGGAGCCTGATACAAAATCCTGAAAACGGTCTCCGGAAGAAGCCCCATTTCAATGATTTTATTGGGCATTTTCAGATGGTCATTATCATATCCCAATATCTTCCCCATTTTGTTTTTAGGGAATCCACTTAATTTATGTAATCCTTTCTCTTTCAAAGCCTAATTTTTAGTCTTGCAAATATACGCTATTTAAATTTAATCTAAATAACAAGATTCAGAAAGAAAACTTCCTGAACCTTATAAATCGCTTTGTATATATTTAGTTATAGGCCACCAAAACTAGCTATGCAGCTCACTGTTGCCACTGCTTCAGCAAAACCGTCTGTAGTAGGTATTCCCATTGATAGATACATTAAGGAAATAGACATTGAATTATTGGAAACACATTCCTGAAAGGGATTCATGGTTCTAGCACTTTCAATTTTGATTACTTTTTTCTCTTCTTTTACATCTTTCTTTTCAACTAAAACTTTTCCTTCTTGTTTAGGAAAAGTTGTTTTTACTTTTGGCTCTTCAGTGTTCGCAAATAACATTACAGACGTGGTTAATAACACCGTAAAAATAATTTTTTTCATTGTATAATATTTTAGATTGTTGTAAAACAAACATATAATGAAAAATAACAAAATCAAATTTTCGTTATTTAAATTAAAAAAAACAGCGCTTATTTTAAAATACCAGCTCAAAATATAGTTTATTTTCAATATTTTCTAATCAGTAATAGAACATTTTCAATAAAAAGAAATCAACCCAAATACATTGCTGTATCTGGGTTGATTCAAAATATAATTTAGTTGATATGAATGCTTATTTTTTCTTTTTATCAGTTGCCTGATCTTTTTCTATTGGATTATCGTTGGATCCAAAGAAATCTTTTACCTGTTTTTCCAATCTCTTCATGAAATCCCCTACTGTTCCATCTGTTCCGGGCATTGGTTTGCTCATTGTTTCTGCCGTCATGTAAGGTCTTGATTCTGCAAAAGGATCTGCTTTGTATCCTTCATAAGATTTCAGGAATTTTTCTTTTGTGGTAGGTGTTACCGTGTTACTAGTCATTCCCATTTTGGCATTGATCTTATCCGCATATGATAATTCGTCGTAATTCTCTATTTTCTTGTTACCACTTAATTGCCATGAATAGTTTTTGTCATCATCTTCAATTTTTACAATTAACCCTGGAAGTCCTTTGAACTTGTAAGGTCCATCCTGAAAAGGGATATCTGAGCTAAACCATGCTGTCCATTTTCTTCCTCCAAATTCTGTCGTAGCTTTCTGAGCATTATATTCACCTACTTTTTGTTTTTCCGGAAAAATATTCCATTGCAGTTTCGGATCGTCTTCATATGAGAATAAGTTTCTACTGATTCTATCCACATATTGTACTTTCATGTCTGGATAGTTCTTGATTATTTTATAGGAAAACTTAGGCCATTTTATCATTTTACTCATGTCCTTAAATGATTTGGTCTTTTCCATTTCTTCTATCTGTATTTTAATGATAGAATCCTGAGCTGGCATTGTGTAATCCTGATAAATTGATTTCTTTGGAGTTATATCAAGAATGGTAATTATTTTATCTAATCTTGTCGAATCTTTCTTCGGTTTAAAAGTCAATTCATAGAAGAAACGGTTAGCCGTTTCTTTGGATTCCTGTGCCCCCGCTAAGGCAAAAAGAGCAATAAGAAATATTGAGAATAGCTTTTTCATTGTTTCAGAAGTTTATATAATAAGTAATCATACTTGCTGTTTTGTTACAGATTTTTTTAAAATTTTATTTTTCTACGATTTTTTCTTTGCTATCACGACCATCTATGCTTCTAAAAAAATTATGATTTTGTTAAAACATTTTCAGATTTAAAACGCCTAACTTTAAGTTCCTAAAAAACAAAATATTATGGATACCTTATCTCAATTAAAATCCGAATTGGAGGGAGAATTTAAAACCACAAAAAAGTTTATTGACCTTTTCCCAGAAGGGAAAAATGAGTATGCCCCTCATGAAAAAAGCATGAAAATGATGCCTCTTGCGACTCATTTGGTGGAAGTTTTTGAATGGCCTAATACCATTTTAAATACTTCCGAGCTTGATTTCGGTAAAGGAGACTACAAACCTACTATTCTTTCCACCAAAGAAGATCTGTTAAAAAAGCTAGATGACAGCTATGAGGCAGGTAAAGAGGCCTTGGAAAAAGCCACAGAAGATGAATTGGATCCAAGTTGGACCATTAAAAATGACGGTCATGAGCTAGCAAGCTGGACTAAATACGGGGCAATCCGCCATGCTTTGAATCAGATTACCCATCACCGAGCACAACTGGGTGTATATTACCGGCTGAACAATATTCCTTTACCGGGAAGTTATGGCCCATCCGCTGATCAGCAAAGCTTTTAAAGCATCATGATATCTCAACAAAAAACCAATCCTTCTGGATTGGTTTTGTTTTTATTTAAAGTTGAATTTTACGGTAAACATAACCTGACTTGGACGGAGCTGATATCTCGTATATGTAATATTTATAGTATTAATATCGTAAGTTTCGAAAACTTTTTTGTTGGCGATGTTCATCCATTTTAATTCAAAATCAATTTTCTTTTTAACCCAGGTAAACTGATATGACACATCATAGAATCCATTATGATATTTTTGACCTGCCGCATTTGTATTGACCTGATCCCAATTAAATCCAATAGTATGACTCTCCATAGGATAAAAGAAAACCCCTAAATTATGAGTAAATCCTGTTCTGGTAGCATTAGAGTTTACTTCTCCAATACTTGTCTGTTTTGTTCTAGTAAGACTTGCATTATAATCAACACTCATCCAACTGAAATAGGTGTTATTGAATTTAAGACCAAATGACTGACCAATGTTTTTATTAGTATAGGATTTATCATTAAAAAATGCATCAGATTCTGTAGTATTGTTACTATAGCTAATGGAAGCATTTGTTTTAAACTTTGGAAAATATTTTCCTACTTCAACATTATATCCGTTATTTAACACATGATTATCCTGTTCTTTATATTTCATTATGGTATATCCGGCTCCATTGATTTCAGGATTTGCAATTAAGTTTCTCTTGGCATCAGAATATCTGTAATTAATATTGAAGAATAAATTATTCAATGGATTTCTGTACTCGATTCTTGTTCCCGCAGATTTATTGTTATTCTGAGGAATAGGGTTGTTAACATCCATCGCACTGATTCCACCGGGAGAAGTCATTAAAAATCCTGAATATGCTGTATTTATTTCACCAAAATTATTATTAATATTCCCATTTACGGACGCTTTCCAGAATGAAGCAAATGAATATTGTGCAAAAATGTTAGGCTCAAATGTTACTTTATTTACCGATTTTGAAACAAGTCTTAGTGGGTCTTCCGCTTTAATATTATTTGAGTTTACCGGAAGATTGGCATATATCATCCATGATTCACTTTTATAATTTATTCCTAAACTTCCGTATGGTGTGGCAGTGGTGTAATTTAAATCATTACTATAGGCCTCTGGCTTGGGATCTTGAATATTAGGATTGGTAGATGGAATTGCTCTTATATTCGACAGATCTGAAAGAAGAGCTGTGCTTTTAAAATTAAATCCAACTTCAGGAGTAAATGTCCATCCTTTGGTAGAAAAACCAATATTAGCAGAATGATTGGCTTCAAAAGTTTTAAGTCTTAAACTCTGCGTGGCAAATTCTGTATTTGCTACCGGCGTAAATCCAGGGATATCCAAATAAGATGAAGGAGAAACTTCTAAAGTCTGTCTGTCTGTCTGGTAACTTACATATGATAAAAGATTTACCATTTTCTCCTTCCAAGGGATAATTGTACTTAGTGAATTCTGGAATGATGTTGTTGGAGATTCAACTCCTTCATTTGCATTTCTCTGTACACCACTTTTCACATCTGTTCTTCCAACAATTCCTCTGTCGGCATTCCAATATTGGGAGAAACTTGTGGTATTTTTAAAGAATCCTTTTTTAGCATTCTTTGTAAATATCAACTCTCCTTTTGCTTTATCTGTATAAAAGTTGTTTAGGATTTTTATGATGTTTGAGCTCCCTCCAAAATAATCAATTTGACTATAAGATTCTCTCTCTACCGCATTATTGGTGTAATTTGCGTTAGCTTTAAGTTCCCACTCTTTTTTCTTATCAATATTAGTAAGATAATTGGCTGACAGGTAATGAACACTATTCATCAGATATCTCTTTACCGGAAGATTGGGTGCATTTCCACTTTCTACATTCAGCCAGTCATTTTGAGAAGCATTGATTCTTTTTCCTTCAAACCTGTTTCCGAAAGCTAAAATATTTCCTTCATTTTCCACTTGCTCACCCACATTATTGGTTTTATAGTTAACTACCCATTGGCTTTTCTGCCCGAAAAACATTGGGGTAAGCTTTACATTCCAAAGCCACGGATCTCCGAAACCGGTTCCTAATTCTCCTCTTCCTGTCATGGTAACGGAGTTTTTAAGCTTGATGTTGATCGCTGCCTGATCAGAAGGCACTTTGTCCTGTAGAATTTTTACAGGCTGGTGATTTTCCAGAACTTCTACTTTCTGTACGGCATCTTTCGGAAGTGAATTGTTGATCGTTCCATATCCTCCTTCCATAAGATCTTTTCCATTGACGTAGAATTTATTAATGGCATTTCCCTGATAAAGAATGGTTCCGTCAGTATTTACCTCAATTCCCGGAATTTTCTTCATTACATCCGCAAGGGTTCTGTCATTTTTATTGTTGAATGCCTTAAGATCGTAAGAAATTGTATCTCCTCTGGCCGTAATCATTTTTGTTTTCAGCTGAACTTCTTTAATTTCTGTAGCTTCAGACTGCATTTTAAAGTTCAGCGTCTGATCACTGTTGCTGATTTGTTTGGTAAGAGGTTTCTGGTTGAAGGCTTTTACTTTAAGATCTACATTGGATTCTCCCGAAGTAAAGGTCACTTTATATTCTCCTTTAGAATTGGTAATCCCATAGGCTAAAATAGCATCTTTACCAGGCTCTTCAATCGTAACACTGGCGCTAGGAATGGCAACTCCGTCGTCGTCAGTGATTTTTCCTGAAACCGTTTTCTGCGCAAAAGTAAGCACAGTAAAGAAAAGCATCAGAAATAAAGAAAAATTCTTTTTCATACTTATTATTTGATCAATTAGTTCTTATTTATAACATTTCGTTACACTTTTTTTAAAGATCTGTTTTAGAACGAAAAGTTAAATCAATATCACTATAAAAATAGTTATATTTTTGGAATGGTGGAAAAAAACTGTGTGCATTCAAAAAAAGATGGTTTTCATGAAGATGGTGCTACACAATAAAAGTTCTTTAAAAAGTCTGTGAATTTCAAAAAAGATTTCCAAAATAATTATAACAGACAAATTTACAGAAATTTAATAGCACACCAAAAAGTGTTTTAAAATTTTAAGAATTAATTGATACCTGTTTCTATGCATTTTGAATGATATCAATAGATTTATTGTATTAATTAAAATTGGGGCAATTAAATAAAAATAATACATTCGTAGAATCGTAAATTAATATCTAATTAATTTCTGTTTGTGCCCTACCGTTAAGCTACAAGCTGTTTTTTTGAATCATTTCAACTCAAAATCAAAATGTCATTAATAAACAGAAACACTAAAATTTTTATTTAGACTAAATTATAAATCCTGATTTGAATCATCAATGAAAAAAAACTAAACAGAGGGCTTGTAAATATTAATTTAATAATTTTGTAACATAAAAATAATAAAATGGGAATAATTTTAAAGCCTATAGATATCGTAGATGATATTTCCAAAGAGGAATTCTTCGAAAAATATCTAAAGCCAAGAAGGCCCGTTGTCATCAAAAATATGGCAAAAAAGTGGCCTGCTTACCAAAAATGGACGATGGAATATATGAAGGAGGTTGTAGGAGATGTGGAGGTCCCGCTATATGACAGTTCAAAGGCAGACCCTTCTGCTCCCATCAATTCTTCCGCCGCTAAAATGAAATTTGGAGATTACATAGATCTTATTCAGCGTGAACCTACAGATCTCAGAATATTCCTTTTTGATCCTATAAAATATGCTCCGAAATTGTTGGAAGATTATATTTCTCCTAAAGCACTGATGGGTGGCTTTTTGGATAAATACCCCAATATGTTCTTCGGTGGAAAAGGATCAGTAACGTTCCTTCACTTCGATATTGATATGGCTCATATTTTCCATACTCACTTCAACGGAAGAAAGCATATTCTTCTTTTTGATTATAAATGGAGAGAAAGGTTATACCAGATTCCTTATGCAACGTATGCATTGGAAGATTACGATATCGAAAACCCGGATTTCACCAAATTCCCAGCATTGGATGGTGTGGAAGGCATCGAGTGCTTTCTTGAGCATGGTGACACTTTATTTATGCCTACAGGATGGTGGCACTGGATGAAATACCTGGACGGAAGTTTCTCTATTTCTTTAAGAGCATGGGACAAATCTTGGGCAGTAAAAGCACATTCTTTATGGAATCTTACTGTACAACGTAAGTTTGATGACATTATGAAGTCTAATTTCAAGAAGAAATATATGGACTGGAAAGAGAAAATGGCCATTAAAAGAGCAGAAATAGCCTTGAAAAGAGGTTTACCCAAATAAATAAAAAGACGTTTCAAATGAAACGTCTTTTTTACACCTTATTACTTATTTATCAGACATTTATAATACCCTATAGACAGGGTACTGTCTGAATGTTTTTTGTTCAAAATAAGGAGAATGTTTATAAATCCAATCCAATTGAGCGGTCCCGTCATCCTGCAACTTTTTATCTGAAGCTTTGGCTGCTTCAAAGTCACTTTTTAGTTTGCTGTCTTTTTTAAGGAGTTCTGCTGCTGTATCTTCAAAAATATAGGCTGAATAGTACTCTTTCTGAGAGAGAATTCCGTCAAAGAAATTCCAGTTGAAAAAAGAATCTAATGCTTCAGGTTCAAGGGTTTCAATAATATATTTAACACCTGGCTGCTGGGTTGAAATAAGGTAATCTCCTGCCGAGAATTCCATGTTTTTCTTTGCTGTATCAACTGTAGTTTCATAATGCAGGTAATGTCCTTCGTAAGGATTTTTAACGGTTTTAAAGTCTTTAATCTGGTAAGATTCTACCGCTATTGTACTGTCTTTAAGAATGGGCTTCATCTGGATGTCATTTCTTTTAAGTTCTTCTATGATGCGATATTGAGCCTGCGGAATTACATAATATTGAGGAATGGTAATATATCCCGTAGGAACAGCGGTAGTAAACAGTTTTATATTCTTTGTAAAAGGTTTGTTTCTATCGTAATACAATCTGGGCTTACCGGAAACTTCACTGGGTTTATACTTTCCTTCATAGCCTTTAAAATCCATCGTAGAAAACTTCGTAGAATCTACTTTCCAACGGATTCCGTATTGTTTTCCTGCCTGATACTGCTTTAAGTTGTCAATCCTAAGCCGTTTTATTTTATGATAATCCTGATCCAGATTATGAAGATTAACCAACATATATTGATAAGTAGCGTCTACCCTTTTATCGTAAGGTTTTAACATATGCGTTTCAGGAACTGTTCCTAAAGAATTGAACAAAGATGCATATCCTGTTGAGTATCTCGGTGAGTCTTCAAAAGCAGCAAAACCCACTTCAGGAACATCCCCGTGAATATTTACATACGGTGTACTTTCATATCCCAATTTTCTCATGTCCTCCAAATTTCTGGCCTGATAATCATTATAAAAATAAGTGCCTAAAACATTCCCCAAGCGTTCTTTAAAGGTTGAAATATAGGTAAAGGTATATTGATAATCTGCTCCATTGCTGACATGGTTATCTATAAATACATCCGGTTTCAGCCATTGATAAATTTCCTGAAAACTTCTGGCATTTTTAGAATCTACCTTGATGAAGTCTCTGTTCAAATCATAATTTCTGGCATTTCCTCTGAAACCGTATTGCTCAGGACCATTTTGATTAGCTCTGGAATAAGATCCTCTGTTCAGCATTCCACTGACATTATACGCAGAAATAGCCGCAATGATGAAATTCTGCGGAGTTTTGATCTTTTTAGTCGCAAGATCTCTCATCAGCATCATGGTTGCATCTATCCCATCCGGTTCTCCGGGATGAATCCCATTATTCACAAAAAGAATGGCTTTTGTTTTTCTTAATTTTTCAAGATCTTTTTCTGGAAAGGGATTATAAACTACCACATAAATGGGTTTTCCGTTGTCATCTTCTCCTTTTTGAAGGTATTGAATCGTATTGAATTTTTTAGCCAAATCCTGATAATAGGTATTCATCTCATCATAGGTAACCGTTTGATTACCATTTCCTTTTTCAAAAGGTGTCGGAAATGATTTTTGTCCCCATAATAAGGTAGATAGCAGTGTGAGTAAGAGATATTTCAGTTTCATTGAAGTCTTTATTTAAGAGCTCAAAATTAGGTATCTTTTGGGAAAAATAGGGATATGTTGATTAAGAAAAATGGGAAATAGTGAAAAGAGAAAGTTATCTAAAAAACAAACCTCACATGTTTTGAAAACCTGTGAGGTTGGATTGATTATCGGGCTAAAAGCCATTCTATTTTGTTTGATTTTCTTAATTAATTCCTTCCTTTCTCATCTGGGTAAAGGGAAGGAAGCGGGTCGCTTTGCCAGAATTGTTTGGTATCGATATCCATAATGGATAAAGATCCGGTATAGGCGGCCCCGGTATCCATATTCCAGATATTGGCTTTATTGGCGGGTATGTTGATCCCAATATCCAATGTTGGGGTATGCCCAATGAATATCTCTTTATACAAAAGCAGTCTTTTGGGATATAGTTCTGAATTCCTATCCAGTTTTTTATCCATTGCTACGGCTGTTTCCCAGAGCGTTCTGTCCCAACGGTAGTTGCTGGAATATACTTCTCTTTCAGGTCCATGCATAGAAGCATAACCAGCATGGATAAACAACCGGTTCTGATCGTCAATATGATAGTTTTTCATCTTTTGAAAGAATTCGAGATGAATATCCAAATCTTCAAGGGAATAATCTGCATAGCTTACCACGGTATTTTTCCCTCCATTAAAAAGCCATACATCGGGTTTCTGTCCAAAAGCCATCCAGTCTTCGCACCATGCATCATGATTTCCTTTGATGAAAATACAATCCTGTTTGTTGGAAAGTTCCAGTAAGAATTCTATTATTTGTGATGACTCGCTCCATCCGTCTACATAATCCCCGAGGAAGATCAGTTGATCATTTTCTGTCACTCCTGCTCTTTCAAGAACCTGTTTCAAGGCTTTAAATCCTCCGTGGATGTCTCCAATTACCAATGTTCTGCTCATGGGTTTATTGTATATTATATCTTTTATGGTAGCTAGGACAAGATTCGGCCAATTCATAAGCTTCTCTTAATCCGCAGTCATGAATCCCAATGATAAAGCGAAAAATATCAACTATATTGGCCCCTTTATCAAATAATTCCTCTACTTTATCTTTAAGATCATCTTTTTCGGGATCAAAATTCTCTACAATTTTTTCAAATTCTTCCCGTGTCATTTTGAAATATATTTTGAATCCACAAAATCTGTGAGCCAAACCCCGTTTGCTGAACGATAGAATGATATTCCTTTTTCATGCATTTCGCCAGTTCTGATTGTCAGAATAATAGGTTTACCATGTCTCATCCCTACCTTCGTAGCGGTCTCTTTATCAGCACTTAAATGTACGTGCTGGCGGGTTCTTCTTTCAATTCCTTTTTCTAAAATAGAAGATATATTGGCTTCTGCCGTTCCGTGGTAAAGAAAATCAGGGGGCTGTAAGGCTTCGAGCGCGAGATCTATATCGATAGAATGTCCCTGGCTGGCCCTGATCATGGTTTTCTCTTCGTTGAAGGCGAATCTTTTCTTATTGTTGGTCTCTACCACCTCATCTAATTCTTCTGTAGAGAAATTCATTCTTTTTCTGGCTGATTTTTCCATCAGTTCCTGTACATCTGCCCAGCCATTTTCATCTAATTTCAGGCCAATAACTTCCGGTTGATGCCGAAGGATAAGGCTTAAAAATTTACTTATTTTTTTCTTTTCTATTTCGTTCATGGTTATGTTTTATTTGTAATACAAGATTCTGTAGGGTTAGAAAATCCTGTTTCATGTTTTCAAATATACGGGATTCATCTTCTGAAAGCCCTGCTATAATTCTTTTTTGCTGATAATGGCAATCCATAAAATTACCATCATCAGTATCTTTTTTATCTTCTAAATCCAGATATTCCGTAATAATGGCTTCATCAAGATTATACGAAAGCAGCTGCTCCGTTATATAGTTTGACCAAAAAGACTCTTCCTTATATTCCTCTTTACGAAGCTCAGCAATTTTCTTTTTGTTTTCTTCTGTTATGACATAATGATTGAGCTTTCTCCACAAAAAATCTTCTATAATTCCTTCTCCAAACTCTCCGCGATCTACCATATACTGAGGATCATAGGTTTTTAAATGCTGTATAAAGTTTTCGTTTTTATTGGGATAAATAAATATATTCCTAAAATACATTCCCTGACCGAAAAGGCCACCCAAGTTGTCAAATTTTGAAGATAGTGACTTATTCCTGATTTCGCTGATCTGGTCTTCATTCAACTCTTCATGGATCAGGAAATCAACAGCTTCTTCCACAGTATTTATTCTTGATCTCTTTTCATCATAATATTTTGCTGAAGCTTCCTGTTCTTCTTCGGTAAATTCGGAAATATTATCATCAAAATCTATTTCCTGTTCAAAATAATCGTAAGGAATGATCTCTCTGCTGTTGGTATCCAAATATATCTTTAACCTGAATTCAAAAAACTTTTTTTCTTTTTCCAATATTGTTATGATATCCTGGCCAGGTTCTTTGCTATTTTCATAAATTCCTGTGATCTTAATTTTATCATCAATCAAGGCATTTATTCTATTTAAATCCTCAATAGTATTAATAGTTAACTGACCATCATTTTGAATATTGAAACGAGACAGGTCTTCATTAGCGATCTCAAATTTAACAAGAAATTGTTGCTGCTCATCGGAGATTTCCGAAATCTTCCCGGTATAAAAGTGCAATGGAAAATGAGGGGGAAACTTTTTAAATAAATTTCCTTGAATCTCCAGCAGCTCTTTTTCTGAGAGGAGTGTATAAAGTTCTGTCAAATTTGTCAATTGTTTTGAAGTTTTTTAAATAACTTATCGCATAATTTTTCAATATCATCTTTCCTTACCAGCTCTGAAATCCATTCCTGAGGAATATTTTCTAATCCGTAATAAATTCCGGCAATTCCTCCTGTAATGGCTCCTGTAGTATCGGTATCTTCCCCCAGGTTAACGGCTTTTAAAACGGCTTCTGAATAGCTTTCTGAGTTTAAAAAACACCATAAAGAAGCTTCTAAACTGTGGAGGACGTAGCCACTAGAACCTATTTTCTCTTCTTCATATTCAAAGATATTTTTATTTAATATCCTATCAAATTTATCTATTTCACTCTGTGAGCAAATGGGATTATGGTCTAAAAAATGCTTTACGGTTTTTTTTATTTTGTGATAAGCTTCAAATTTCGTTGCTCCAATTAAAATTTCCAATAAAAATTCAAGATAAATAAAGCATGCAATCACAGAACGAATATGCCCATGTGTAATAGATGATGTTTCTTTAATTTTATCAAAACGGGCTTCAACCGGAAAATCTTTAATGTAAAATAATAAGGGCAAAATTCTCATTAAAGAACCGTTTCCATTATCAAATTCACTTGTTCCACCACACAATTGAGGAGCATATCCTTTGCTTATTTTATATATCGCTTGCCTTGTGGCTATTCCTATATCGAAAACGCGCCCGTGAGGTGTCCATATCTCTGCATTATACCATTGCAAAAATTTCAATGCTATATCCTCTGTATCATATCCATAGCACAAGCTATCTGCTAAACACAAAGTCAAGGAACTGTCATCACTCCATGTACCTGCAGGTTGATAATAAGTTCCCAGGGCACGCATTTTGGTTACAGGTGACCGTTTAAGTTGCTCCCTGCTTCTGAATTCTACAGGAACGCCTAGCGCGTCGCCAATACAAACACCGAGAATACCGGCTTTAACTTTATTTTCCATTATGCAAGATTAACGAGTTTATCGAACAGAAGCTTCATTCCTTTGGTTGCAGGTTCTTTCATCACAACAGCTCTCTGTCCATATCCGAAACCGGTTTCATTAGGGTTGATAACAATTAAAAGGCAGTTATCTTTGATCTCATGAATTAGCCCGGCAGCCGGATATACCTGTAAAGATGTTCCGATGACCACCAAAATGTCTGCTTCTTTCACGATCTCTTTTGCCGTCTGATATAAAGGAACATCTTCCCCAAACCAAACGATAAAAGGTCTCAGTTGTGCGCCATCTTCTGCCTTATCTCCCATATTGATATCTTCTTTCTGCTCATAAGTGAGTGCTTTGTTGTTACATGAGCATGATTTGAAGAGTTCACCATGGATGTGAAGGATATCAGTAGAACCTGCTCTTTCATGAAGGTCATCAATATTTTGAGTAATGATATTTACTTTGAAATGTTTTTCCAGTTCTGCCAGTAAATGGTGAGCTTCGTTGGGCTGTACTTCATGAAGCTGACGTCTTCGCTGGTTATAAAATTCCAGTACAAGAGCTCTGTCTTTTCTCCATCCCTCCGGACTTGCTACATCTGTTACGTTATGATTTTCCCAAAGACCGTCTCCATCTCTAAAAGTTTGTATTCCGCTTTCTGCGCTGATTCCTGCGCCGGTTAATATGGTTAGTTTTTTCATCGGTTTAAAATTTATCTTTCGTTCAACAATGGCTTTTTTGCCCCATTACACGAATATTTTTGTTTTTGAATTTGTAGAAGTTATTTTAAAAGTTTTTGATAAATATCTTCATTTTCATCATCAAAGCAGACAAAAATAACTTTCTTTATGGTATCTGATTTAAATTTTCTTACCTCATCTACAGCAATTTTTCCTGCCAGTTCCTTTGGAAATTTATAAATTCCTGTACTTATGTTTGGAAAAGCAATGGTTCTCAGTCCAAGATCTTCCGCCAATTGTAAAGCATTGATATAACAGGATGATAAAAGTTTTGAACATTTTTCTCCATCATTATTCCAAACAGGGCCTACTGTATGAATAACATATTGAGCAGGAAGGTTTCCTCCAGTAGTTACCACTGCTTCTCCTGTATTACATTTGCCTTGCCTGTTTCTGATTGCCCTGCATTCTTCCAATATTTTTGTTCCTCCTACTCTGTGGATAGCTCCGTCTACCCCTCCACCGCCAAGTAAAGAGGAATTGGCTGCATTTACAATGGCATCAGCGTTAATCTTTGTAATATCTCCTTTTACTAGTTCAATAATCATAAAATGGGCTTTTTTTCCAGTTTTCTACCTTTTTTGTCCAAGCAGGAAGTGTGCTTTCATCACTGTATAAAATACTTACTCCTCCTGCCATAGCGCAGGTTGTGTCTCTGTCCCCTAATACAGAAACGGTATTCCAAAGACATTCATCAAAGTTGGTTCTACATCTTGATAACATCCAGATGACAAGCGGTACGGTATCTTGTGCTGTCATTTGGATGCCATTTCCAAGTGTTCTTATCAATAATTCAGTACTTGGGTTTCCGTTGAGATAAAGGGCTTTATTCAGCTTGCTTTTCATATCAGAATCATTCAATTCATTTTGAATTTTTTGAATAAAACCTTGTTGATCAAGCTTTATGATTCCCAATATTTCCTGAATGGCAAAGGCTGCTCCAAGAGCAATTGCTTTTGTACCTTCTATTGCTTCTTTATTGGCATGAGTTACCACACAGGATCGTTCTGCTTCATTTTTAAGTTTTTCAAGATCATCATAAAAATATGCTCCAATGACTGAAGCTCTCATTGCTCCGCCATTTCCCATGGACCCCTGTCCTTCAAATTTTGCATAAGAAACATCTTTCCAGCTCTCACCATCATTCAATGCTCTGAAGTACTGATGCATGGAAGGCCCATAGCCTCTTCTGATATCCCGGTAATAATTATTTGTAAACTCTTCTGCCAGGTCATCCTGCTTGATTTCGCCCCATTTTTCCAACGACCTGAAAACAGCAATTGACATAATGGTATCATCGGTAAAATCCAAAGAACTTTCAGGAAGAATTCTTTGATGAATATGAGTCTTCATCAAACTTTCTTCTCCAAAAAAGCTCTCTCCAAATGCATCTCCCAGGGAAAGCCCAAATAATGACTGTTCTGCAAGCAAGAGTTTGTCTGGTTTCATGTTAATCTTAATTTTCTGTTTAGATCTTCATCATCGAATAATAAAGGGTGTTCCTCCGGTATCCAAAGATTATCCAGATCATCGTTCATTACAAACTGATGCTGCTCTTTTACAAAGTCTGAAATATCTTCTATTAACAGAATATCTTCTTTAGCAAACCGTTTCGTAAATTCTCCTCTGAGACCAATCTGAATTGCTCTTCTTTCTATTTTATTTCCAAACGGATCATGATCCGGATCCCATTGTAATCTGACAGATGATTCTTTGATCTGATCCTGCCATTCTTCTCTGGTTATTCCCGATTTATCTGTATAGGATGAATACACGCTGTTTTTCAGATAGTTTTTGAAGGCATCCATCTTTATGTGAATGGCTAAAACACATTCCTACGCTTCTTTTGTACCCCATCCATTTCGAAACATCATCCAGAGAAAATTAGGTTTTATCCATGTCATTCTTTCCAGACTGAAACCACCTCCAAAGAACTGATGTTTAACGGCAAATTCTCCTATCTGCTTTTTATAGGACTGATAGACAACGATTTTTTCGTTATCATATTGAGCCATAATATGATGCCCTATTTGAGGCCAGGTCTGTATTTGCTCTTTATATTTTTTTATATTCAGTTTCATTGTATTTCTTCAAATGGCTTCACCATTTCTTCTTTTTTGGTAAGAATTGCGAAGACCACTCTTTTAAATTTATTTTTATACTTCCCTTTGAGATATTTTCTGAATAATTCAGCAATTTCTTTAGGGTCATTTTTAAAAACTCCGCAGCCCCAGGCTCCTAAAATCAACGTTTCATTTCCCTGGTTTAAGGCCAGGGCCAGCATTTTATCGGTTCTGATCTCCATTGCTCCAAAAATTTCATGAGCTCTTTCCGGTTCCTGGCGTTTTACGACACCAGCATTTACTGCCGGAGAGGTGATGAAATTACACAAAACAGGTTTAGGCAGCAATTCTCCTTTATCTTTTCTGAAGACAGGAACTTTCGGGCTGTAGATCATCGTATCGGTATAAAAACAGGATTCCATAGCTCTGTGGATGGTATAATATTCCCAACCCTGGAGTAAGCTTTCATGTAACCCGGAGGTTCTCGCCAAGCTTTCTTCCTGAGCTTCTGCACCATTGATAAAACCACCTCCCGGATTTTTTGCAGAGGCAAAATTTAGACACATGATCTTTTCCGGGTTTTCTTCTTCTGACAATTTTAATATGGCTTTTAGTGAGCTACATCTCCAGACTTCAAACTGAGTTTCAAAATTATTGTCTGGAAGAGGTTGATCTGCAAGCTCGGAAAGTTCTTCCGGTGAAAACAAAATGGTTCCTTTTATACTGGTTTCCAGTTCATTTTCAATATTTATTTTTTTGTTGTTTTCGTTTATATAATATTTTTTGGCAAGGATGTCTAAAGTATCTTTTGCCATTCCTTTATTGGTCATCGTTAGTTTTTTTATATTTAATAATAGTTTTTCTACCTCATCATTTGCAGGATTTTTGAAGCCTTTTCCTATAAAAACTTTAATGACTTCAATATTTCCAACAATTGCGTCATTAAATGTTTCCATTTCTTCTGAGGGAATCCACAACTCGTTATGATTTTTTGCGCCGACATTTTGTGCCGGATATTTATTTATTTCACTATCCAACACTTCAAACCTGGTTACAAAACCAAGATAATTTCCTGCTTCATCTCTTGTATTCCACTTTTCTGCGATTTCTGAGGCATAATCTTCATTTAAAACAGGATAGAAAATAGGTTGCCATTCTAATCTTGGTGGGAATCTTTTGAAATTGCTTTCTATAATTAAAAGCATTTCTTTTTCTCCAACAGGTCTGTATAAAGTGTTTGTTTTCATCTTATGTTTTATTTTTTAATGCAAAGTCCACAAAGTTTTTTTACACATTATTCTGTTCGTTTTTAAGTCCGCAAAGGCGTTTCACTTAACTAAGCTCACAAAGAATTTTCAATGTTTCAAATTTTGAGCAATTATTTATTCAAAATCATAAACATATACTTCTACACTATTTTTCAGCAATGTTCTTTCAATAATAGACTGTATTTCTTCCCATCTTCCTCCCGCCAAACCACATCCAATTCTTGGCATATGAACACTTGCACTTAATTTTAACGCTTCGTCTGTTAATTTTTCCAGACATTTTTCAACGGCTTCATAACGAATGGGCGGAATTCCTTTTGAACTGGAAATGGTTTTATGCTGACCAATCATATTGCAAACCCAAATATCATTTTCAACCTGAACTGTTTGATTTTCTCCAAGTATAAAGTTTTCACCATTTTGAAACCATTTTCTGTATTCATTTTCAGGTTTCTTCCATCGGTTTGATACTGCTATAACAAATCCTTTTCCCCAACCTCCAATATCGTTACAGATATGCGTAATGATCTTATTTCCTTCCACTTGCGGGTTTGTAGCGTCTGCTTTTAAATATTTTATAGTTTTCATGGTTATTTGATTTTTTATATTCTTACATTTATTTTTAACGCAAAGTCCGCAAAGCTTTTATTTTTATTGCTGATTATTTTTAAAGTTCGCAAAGACGCTCTGCTCAGCAAAGATCTCAATTCTTTTAAAATCTTTTGAATAAGGTGAATAAGATCCAAAAACTGTATCGAATTTCATCTTAACATCTTCAATTTTAAATGTTTCTTCCCATTGATCCAGACAGGTTACCACCAGGTTTTTCTTTGTGGCTAAAACATAGGCACTATCTAACTTTAAGGCATAATTCAATAGGTCATAATCTAATGTTCCCAGTCGAAGTTCTTTTTGATACTCATTAAAAGTACAGGTTTCTTCTTCATTATTTCTCAGATTCAGCACTTTTTCATTGCTCATCCATCCGTTTCCGTGGCGGGTAGCATAGGCTCTGGTTACGTAGTACATTTCAATCTCTTCAATTTTTAAAAATTTGCAGACTTCATAGGCATTTTTGGAAGTGGTACTGGCATAGGTCACATGGGGAAATACTCCATGATCCATATCCAGAAGAATGCCCTGGCTGCCTTCAAAAATAAGGTGATTGAAGGAATTCAGGTAGGTATAGTCTTCTATTTTCCAGTTTATGTTATCAATTGCCTTCAAAAAAGCGTGCAGATCTTCACTGGCCTGTTCTTCTGTAAAACCGTAATAATAGGCGATGTTTCTCAGCTTCTCCATCAGCATTTCTCTGGACGCAATCAGATCTATGGCAAATAGTTTATAAGGACTTTCGTTTCGCTTCATGGTTGCTCCCACTCCTTTTCCGCACGTTCCGTGTTCCAGATTTCTGGTGTTGGTTCTGTTTTGCCAGACGTCAAACGGAGTGGTTACTTTGGCAAGCGGATGAATGTGAAGCTCAATATTTCCCTGTTTTGCTTTTAATTCTTCTTGTTCATTGAATAAAAATGTAGGATGAATGGTACAATGCTCAGTAAAATAAGAAGGTAATCCACGAATAGCTCCACTGGCAAAGCTGGAATGAACGTGTTTTTGATCATCAATCATCACCGTATGCGCGGCCTGCTGACCTCCAGAAAATCTTATAACTATTGCATCCGGGTTTTGAGAAGCCAGAAAATCGGTAGTGATTCCTTTTCCTTCATCTCCAAAACCCAATCCTATTACAATTTGCGCCTTTTTCATCATTTAAAGCATTTGAATGTCTACTCCTTCATTTCCTAATGTTCCGAAGGTCTTATTTTTAAATTGATTACAAACGATGTTTTTAATAACGTTCGGAATGTCTCTGTGATCTTCTATTGATATGCAGTTCTGTCCCAAAATCTCCTTCCATCCTGCATCTGCTCTTAGTGCCTGATCTGAATGTAAAACACTGATATGGTATACTTCGTATTTTTTCTTCGCTTCTTCCAACAGTTCTGTATAGGTATAAGTTTGTTGGCCTTTTCCCATAATTTCTCTGATGGCAGAAGCTGGAAGTGTTTTTAAACACGGTTCGTCTCCCACGGTAAACAGGAGCCCTTTTTGTTTTCTTTTTTCAAAGGCATCTGTTCTTGTATGAAAAGCGGCAAAATACCATGCTAAAAGATAGCTTTCCCCTGCATTTCCCCCTCCGCCGGATTCAATATAAGTACGGGTAAGCCACATATCCAGTTCTTCGTCTCCGGATTCAAATTGCCCTACCTGTAGCGGATAGCCGTCGCATTCATGATCGCCAATCCCCAAGAAGAGCAATGCCGGATCTGGAACTCCGCCCTGAATGATTCCTCCCATCAGTTTTGGTAATCCTTCTTTGATCAGTTCGTGTGGAATATGTCCCATACTTCCTGTAACATCCAATCCTAAAATAATAGGTATTGAATTGGGATGAACTTCCGAATCTCTGGATTCTCTGAAAGAAATTCCGTTAGGATTCATAGATTCGTGTGCTTTTCTTTTGGCATTCTGAGTGAAAATCTCAGCTGCAGATTTTGTTCTGTATCCTTCTTTAGTTGCTTTGCTGTAACGAGCGTCTATATCGTATCTTGTACTTCCCATTGTTAAATTTTTTTTCCAAATAAATATTCAAATCTTTTTCTGGTGATTTCAAGCTGAATATTCAAATTTCTGATTGTTAGTGATAATTCCATGTCTTTCTGAACAAATGCTTCGGGATTGAAATCCGCAAAGGTTAAGCTGTTCCTGTCTAAAGGGCTGATGTCAATAAGTCCATCCTGCTCCCGTTCCAGTCTTTTGATTTTTAATTCAAGATCTTCAACGCGCCTTCTGTAAATCAATTCAGAATCTGCGCCTATTGTTCTGGCCCGGTCTTCTCTGATCTGATCATTATTTCTCTGTAATGATTCGATAAACCTTGGTTGTAATTCATCTTCCATAATGTATTATATTTTTTTTGTGTTTTTATTACGCAAAAACAAAATGACATAATTTTACACTCCGTTTTTCCCAAAAGAAAACATTTTTTATATTCTTCCCGCTTATGAATTTGTGAGTGAATACATTACATCTGTCCTTAGAACATATTTCAGTCCGCTGATGAGTGTTTTTCCTTCATGTCTTAAAGGATGATAAAAGACTAATGCGGTTCCTTTTTTAGGGGCTACAGTAAATAGGTTTTCAAATTCGGTTTCTCCGCCTTCAAAATCATCATTCAGATAAATCAGGAAAGTGTAGAAGCTTTTTTCATTTTCATTCCGGATGTAGCTACCGTCTCTGTGCATTTTAAATTGTTGTCCGGGAGCATATTTATACACTCTGAACATTTCATTAAAACCCCTAAGCCTATACGCTTCATGTTCCTTTGGAAGAAATGCTGCCGCTTTTTCAAAAAGTTCTTCAGCCATATTACTGTCGAAGATCATCAGCCTATCGTTATTTCTAATGCCTTTATTCATCAGCTGTCGTCCAAAGGCATTGATTTTTGCTTCTTCAAAAACTTTTTCCTGTGACAAACTGATGTATTGATCACACTCAGTATCAGTCAGAAAACTCTCAATCAGAAATATTTGTGGATGCAGTTCTGTCTTTTCCATGATGAATATTTTGTGTTTGGTGATTGTGTTTTTACCTTCTTAATTCGTCTCTTACTTCCATTAAGGCAAATCCCAAAAGATTTTCTCCCTGCCATAATAGTGGATTTTCTGCTCTACGGTCTGTTTCCAGCATTCCAATTCCCCATATTTTATCATAAGGACTCGCTTCTACAAGTATTTTCTCTCCGGTAGACAAAAGAAAATCTTTAAACTTCTGATTTTGAGAAAATTTCAAAATATTTCCTTTTTTTACGATCTCATATTTATGCTCTTCCCAAAGCTGAGGATCAAAGTTTTTCACTTTTCTTCCCAGACTTTTGACTTGGTTTGGGCTTGGTGACTGTAAAATTTTTTCCAACATTTCAACATCATTAAAGAGTTTTGCTTTACCGGCCATCATATAATGCTCCGCCGTTCTGTACATAATGCCCTCCTCTTCAAATTTTCCCGGATACCATTGACTAAAGCATGATTTTGTAACCTCATCTTTTGTAGTATGTCCCCAGAAAAAAAGAAACTTTATTTTTTCTTTCTTCTGAGATCTTTCTATACTATTTTGGATGGTGTATTTCATTATTGCGTTATTTTTACACAAATTTAAAAGAATATCATTTAATCAACCAAATTTATTTGTGTTAATTTTACACTAATAAATATAACCGATTGATTTTCAATGCTATTTTTTTTCCAAACACGAGGGGCACAAATTCTTAACACAAAGGACACAAATTTGATAGGTTTCGGGTAAATACGATGGAACGGGTAATAAAAAAAACGGACTAAGGCCCGTTTCTATTGAATATATCTTTAATTTATTATTTAAATAATTTTCTTTTCCCCGTATATATTAGTGATTATTTGTTCAAAATATTTGTGAAATTAGTGCTTAAAGATCTTATTTAATTTCGAAATAAAACCCTTGCTCTTCCAGCTCTTTATATTTTTCCTGGTTGAAGGTAAAAAGCTTACCTGGTCTTCCGCTACCTTCTTTTTTAACGTTGTTGGTTTCGTTAAGTAAACCGTAGCTCATGATTTTTTTACGGAAATTTCTTCGGTCTATTTCCTGGCCTACAATGGTTTTATATAAATTTTCAAGGTCTGAAAAGGGAAATTCTTCATTGAGAAGATTGAAGCCGATCGGCTGATACTGTATTTTGGTACGGAGTCTTTTTAAAGCAATATCTATAATGTTTTTATGGTCAAATGCCACCTTTGGAAGGTTGTTGACACTGAACCATTGGGCATCATCCGCATCGGAATCTGCAAAAAGCTCATGATAGGAAGGGTTCACAAGCCCTAAATAAGCAATAGAAACCACTCTATTCCTTGGATCTCTACCCACATTACCAAATGTATAGAGTTGCTCCAAAAAATCGGGTTTTATGCCTGCTTCTTCATGCAATTCTCTTCTTACGGCATCATCGAGGTTTTCATCGTCAAGAACCAGGCCTCCGGGAAGTGCCCAGCCTCCTTTAAAAGGTTCTATATTTCTTTTGATTAAAAGGATCTGAAGATCTTTTTTGTCAAAATACCCGAAAATAACGGCGTCTACCGCCACTTTTATATCTTGTAATTTTTTTGGAGACTCCATAAATTTATTTGCGTTACGAATACGCAAAGTTACAATTTATGATGTAATAAAAAATAATTTGAGGTATAATAAAAGTTCATATCTTTAATTTACCATTATAAACACCTTAAAATTAAAACATTATGAAAAATTTACTTTCAATTCTATCTGTAGCTGTACTCTTGACAGCTTGTGAAAAAGGAAAAACAACCGCTGCGAATGGTTCTGACAAGTCAGATTCTACTGCAGCGAATTCTGAGTGGAAGCCTGTAGATTCTGCAGCGGCCATGAAAGCCTGGACGGAGTACTCAACTCCCGGAGAAATGCACAAAATGTTGGCAAAATCTGATGGAACCTGGACGGGAGAAACCACCATGTGGATGGAAAACGGAGCAAAACCTATGATGAGTAAATCTGAAGCGACCAACAAAATGATTTATAACGGGCGCTATCAAATCAGTAATCACAAAGGAAACTTTATGGGAATGCCTTTTGAAGGGATGAGTATTGTGGGATATGACAATTCAAAGAAGAAGTTTATAAGTACCTGGATTGATAATATGGGAACCGGAATGATGCACGGAGAGGGTGATTGGAATGCATCCACAAAATCTGTGGAATTTAAAGGAAAAATGACTGATCCTTCAAGACCTGGAAAGGATTGCGATTTCAGAGAGGTTTTTACTTTTATTGATGACAATAACCAAAAGCTGGAAATGTACGGCCCGGATGCTAAGACCGGAAAAGAATATAAAACCATGGAAATAAAATTTACCCGTAAGAAATAAAATAAAAAACGCTTCCTTAGAAGCGTTTTTTATTTTAATTTGTTTCAGTCCACAAAGTACTTGGAGTACTGTAGTTATTGTTGTAGTATCCAACGTTGTATTCCTGAGAGATCCAATTTCCTGTTCTTGAGTTAAAGATATATACCTTACGATCAAATCTGTCTGTAAATGAAAAGTTCCCGTTAGAAGAAGACACATCTGGAGTACTCAAATTATTGTTATAATACGTAACGCTAAACTGTTGTGACTTCCACTCCATTGTTTTGGTATTGTAAACATATACTTTACGGTCATATTTATCTACAAATGAAAAGTTACTTCCTGAAGCTGTTGCAGTAGGCATCGTATTGTTGTTGGCGTACCCTACATTATACTCCTGCGATGACCATGTTCCGATTGTGTAATTAAAAACATAGGCTTTATGATCAAATTTATCAATAAACAGCGTGCTTCCATTGGATAATGAAAATAATGAAGGAATGTTATTGTTGTTGGTATAGGTAGCGCTATAAGGCTGCGTGGACCAGCTCCCTGATCTGGAACTAAAAATATGGACTTTACCATCATATCCATCTATAAATATGATATTGCCATTTTTTGCAGTAATATCAGGTACAATATTGTTATTGGTATAGGTAGCACTGAACGCCTTTGAGGACCATACTCCCGTTTTAGAGCTTAGTACATAGACTTTACCTTCATATTTGTCTACATAAAAGTAATTGGTGCTTTTGCTTTCGTTAATATCATCCCCGATAGCAGAGCTGGGAGAAGAGATATCAACTTTAGAAGCTGTCATGGCATAGGGAACACTCATTAGCTGATTGGTTCCTACATTAGTATAACTTGTTCCACCCGCAGGATCTATTTCTACTTTAATGAATTTGGCATTCGCACCCCAGTTAATTCCGGAAAACGCTCCTGAAACAGGTGTACCCTGTCCTATATTTAGATTGATTAATCCTTTTGAATTTGTGGCTTTAGAATGTGTTTCGGTATACAGGTTAGTTCCTGTAACTGATTCATTTAAAATACTGATTCTTACAGATACATTTCCGTTTGATACAGGATTTCCGGAAGCATTAAAAGCAATAGCCTGATAGCTGAATCCCTGGGGAACCTGAGCAAAGACTAAAGCGGTTGTAACTGCCAATAGTAGAGTATATAGTTTTTTCATGGTAATTGTTTATTTCTTAATAATTTTTATTGGTTTTATATCTGAGTTTTTAAAGGTAAGGAGGTACACTCCGCTAATCAGAGAAGAGAGATCAATACGGTCACTATTAATCTCTTTCTGCATCACCAACTTTCCAGACAGGTCGTATACAGAAACTTCCCGTGGTTTTTCTTTTGAGGAAATCTGAAGGGTAATATAGTCTGCTGTAGGGTTGGGATAAACACTCACTTTATCTTGCTTTGAAGTAATTTCGCTTACTCCCAAAACATTTAAAACAGTTTGATAAAGCATTCCAAGTGTACCGGAATTTTGCTGATCAGGATTATCAGGTATCACATAAATTTCACCTACGGTATGCATAAGATTTTCATTGGATACTCCTCCGGAATTGATTCCTCCCATCAGGCTTTGGGAGTAAATTGAGACAGAGACAAGAAGCCCTGCCATCAAGTAGAGTTTTTTCATGGAAATTAATTTTAAAGCAAATATAACATAAGGAAATATTGCTGTTCTAAATATATAATATTATGTTAAGTGACAATAATAAACAGGGAATATTAATATAAAAGCCGGAAAATTTCCGGCTTTTATTATTTGTAAATAATTAGTTCTTAATCGTTTAGCTTTAATACAGCCATAAATGCTGATTGTGGTACTTCCACACGCCCGATCTGCTTCATCTTCTTCTTACCTTCCTTCTGCTTTTCCAATAGTTTACGTTTTCTGGAAATATCTCCTCCGTAACATTTTGCAGTAACGTCTTTTCTTAATGCCTTGATGGTTTCTCTGGCAATAACTTTCGTTCCTAATGCTGCCTGAACTGCAATATCAAACTGCTGTCTCGGGATCAGCTCACGAAGTTTTTCACACATTCTCTTACCGATATAGTAAGCGTTGCTGTCGTGGATCAAAGATGAAAGGGCATCTACCATATCACCATTGATCAGGATATCCATTTTTACAAGCTTGGAAGCTCTGAATCCTATTGGGTGGTAATCGAAAGACGCATATCCTTTCGAGATAGATTTTAATCTGTCATAGAAGTCAAAAACAACCTCAGCAAGTGGCATATTGAAAATCAATTCAACTCTTTCTGATGTTAAATAACTCTGGTTAACGATTTCTCCTCTTTTCTCAATACATAAAGTCATTACAGCTCCTACGAAATCAGATTTTGTAATGATAGAAGCCTTAATGAAAGGTTCTTCTACTCTATCCATTGTTGAAGGATCCATCATTTCGGATGGGTTGTTGATCAAAATCGGAACCTCCGGTTCTTTTTTAGTATATCCAAAATAAGAAACGTTTGGTACCGTTGTAATAACGTTCATATTAAACTCTCTGTCAAGACGTTCCTGAACAATTTCCATGTGAAGCATTCCTAAGAATCCGCAACGGAAACCAAAACCAAGTGCTGCAGAACTTTCCGGTTCGAAAACCAAAGAAGCATCATTCAGTCTTAATTTTTCAAGAGAGAACCTTAACTCCTCAAAATCCTCAGAATCAATGGGATAAATACCAGCAAATACCATTGGCTTCACTTCCTCAAATCCATCAATAGGTCCATCAGCCGGCTTTTCAAAAGAAGTAATGGTATCTCCTACTTTTACCTCACGGGCATCTTTAATCCCGGAAACCAGATAACCAACATCTCCACACTGGATTGTTTTCTTGGGAACCTGCTTCAATTTTAAAGTTCCTACCTCATCCGCTCCATATTCTTTTCCGGTAGCAAAGAACTTAATTTTTTCATTTTTCGTAATACTTCCGTTCACTACTTTGAAATAAGCCTCAATACCTCTAAACGGGTTATATACAGAGTCAAAGATCAAAGCCTGAAGCGGACCATCGGGATTTCCTACCGGAGCAGGAATTCTTTCTACGATTTGTTCTAAAAGGTGGTGAACCCCTTCTCCTGTTTTACCTGAAACTCTTAATACATCTTCATATTCGCAACCGATCAGATTCATAATCTCATCTGTTACTTCTTCAGGGTTTGCAGAAGGAAGGTCAATTTTATTCAAAATAGGAATGATCGTCAAATCATTTTCCAATGCCAGATACAGGTTACTGATGGTCTGTGCCTGAATACTCTGTGCGGCATCTACAATAAGAAGTGCTCCTTCACAAGCTGCAATAGAACGGGAAACCTCATAAGAAAAGTCAACGTGTCCCGGGGTATCGATAAGGTTTAAAATATATTTTTCGCCTTTATACTCATAATCCATTTGAATAGCATGAGATTTAATGGTAATCCCACGTTCTTTCTCCAAATCCATATCATCAAGCGTCTGAGACTGTAGTTCTCTTTGGGTAACAGTGTTTGTATACTCCAAAAGACGGTCTGCCAGGGTACTTTTACCGTGGTCGATATGAGCGATTATGCAAAAATTTCGTATGTTTTTCATTTAAGAATCTTGTAATTTGCAAAGATAAAAAAAAGAGAGAGATTATTGTCTTTCATTATCTTATTGTATTAATTTATTTAAATTTCTTCAGAAATATCCCGATTATAATCTTGAAATTCTCTGCTACCGGAATACTTTTTTTAGTTTTCAAAAATATAAGCCCCCGTTAAAGAATCCAGATAGACATTTGATTCTAAAGTAGATTTAAACCCAACTCCATTCATGGCACCGGCATTGGCATTGGATGAAGCGTCAATGGCTGCTCCGATAAGTGCTCCTACCAAACCTCCGGCTACAGCACCTATAAATACTCCTCCGGTTTTGGACTCTACAAAAAGGTTGGTTCTGGAAGAATAAATATAGAATCCTTTATCATTTTTATGTATTTCTTCGAAACCCACAGGGGTAAGTTTATAGGCTTTTCCATTTTCTACATAACAGTACATTTCGGATAATGAGGTTTCCATTCCATTATGGATAAGATCCACCACTTTTCCTTTCTTATTCTTTTTCAAAAAATAGTCCAGATTGGGTTCCTGACTTCGAAATCTCTGAAAATTGGTATACACTCCATCTTTAAGAACGGAAGTACTAAATGCACTGTAATCTTTATTCAGATATTCGTTATATCTGCCAATTTCATTCTCAGGAATAAAGTAATTTGCCACAATATAAGGGTAATAAGACGCTTTGATAAATTCTGCCATAAGATCAGAAATTTTTCCGGCCAGGAAAATTGAAGGATGAACGGTGATCTTCGGATTCGTAACAATCACATTGTCATATCGCCCAATAAAGTAATATCTGCCGTTTCTTTTTATAAAGCTAGACATCTTAACTCTGGCCTTTATATAAGGAAATGGACGGTTGGAATCCTGTTCTTCATACACTTTAAGGTCTTCCAGCATCAGGACAATATCATTATTTCCTCTCACCTTGTTATCTTCAGTAAACCATTTCTCAAAAAGTCCCTTTACATCATCACTCGCAAATTTAAGCGTTACGGAATCTTTTTTATCAGGTATTGTTCCTATAGCTTTATCAGATCTGTTATCGATAAAGGTAAGTGATTTTGTAAGTCCTTTTCTGTCTTTGATGTTCTCTTTAAGCTCGATTATTTCTGTCTTTTGAGCCGACCATAAGACCGACAGCAATAGAAAGAAAAATAATTTTTTCATGAATTAATTTTTGGCAAAAATATAAATTTACAACAACATCAAACGGCTCTCACAAAAAGATCTGTGAGAGCCGTTCAACATTAAAAAAATAAACTATTATGGGGTCTGCTTAGGTCCCGTTGCATTATTGTTTCCGTGAGGTTTTCTTTCATTCATTTTATCTCTCATCATTCCTTCAGACTGAAACAGCTTCAGAACTTTTTGGCAGGGAATTACCTGTTGCATTTTATCTGCGTATCTTTTTCTGTTATCCAACAATTTCTGTCCTACTTCAAAACTTTGCTGTAGTTTGGCTTTGGCTTCGTCATCGGTTAAAGTCTCGGGGTCAAACCCCGGATCAAACTGGCTTTTTATCTGTTTCTGGCTTTCCAGATATTCGTTATAAAGCTGAGTAAATTCTGCTTTATCCCCTGGATCCACATTCAGATTATCCATGATCATATTATTTCTGAATTTCTTCAAAAGATCTTTTCTTTCTTCCGGGGAAAGATTGTTGATGACTTCTTTCCTTTGTTTAGGGTCCATCTTCTTCCAGTCATAATCTGACCTCTGGGCATTTAAGCCGAAACCATAAATAATCAAAAACGTTAATAATATCTTTTTCATCTTCTTAATTGTATAAATCCAAATAAACGTCCTGAGTCGAATTACTTGCTAATTCCGCAATTTCAGAATTAGAAAACGAGTCCAGATAGTCATTCATTCTGGTATCTTCTTTTTTTGTTGCAGTTTTTACCGCTTTGGGTACTTCTGCTGTTTTACCATTTCCATTGTCGCTTTTAGAAGCGTAGGTAGTATTATTTTTTTGATTTTCAACTGTTTGATTATTATTTTCAACAGAAGTTAAATCATCTTTCAATGTTTCATACGCAAGTTGACTTTCTGTTTTGGGCTCACCTTTATTAATGGCGTAGGCCTGTTTATCATTCAGTCTCTTTTCGACGGAATCGTTATCGGAATTGAAAACATAAGTTGCTCCAAAGACCAAAGCCAGCGATGCAGCAGCTGCATACATCCAGTTCATCTTAAAGACAGGCGCTTGTTTGCTTGTCTTTATATCATTCATAACGCTCTCCTGAATATTTTCAAACAAATTATCAGGCACTGTGTAAATGTTTTTACGCTCTAGTTTTTCTATGTCGAACTCTTTCATCTCGGTTTTGTCAAAAATTATCTTTCGTAATTTTCTTTAATATAATCTTCTATTTTCTGTTTGGCATAATGATAATTGGTTTTCAGTGTTCCTACAGACATATCTACAATTTTGGATATCTCTTCGTAAGGTAAATCATCATAATACCGCATCATAAATACAAGTTTCTGCTTTTCGGGCAGGCTTTGTATAGCGTTCTGTAATAAGATCTGTATTTCTTCGGCATCACCTTCTGTATTATCGGCAACGAGATTCTGCATATGATACTCAGGATCTTCATCGGTTTTCTTCATTTTGTTCATTTTGTTCACCTGCTGTAGAGCTTCGTTGGTAGCAATTCTGTACAGCCAGGTATACAACTGACTATCATTTTTGAACTGATGAAAATTCTGGTAAGCTTTAATAAAAGTTTCCTGCAAAGTATCCTGTGCAAGATCTCCGTCCACAATAATTCTTCTTATGTGCCAGTACAATCTGCTTTGATAGGCATCCATCAAGGCCCGGACACCTTTATCCTGGGTCCGTGGATTTTGCATCAACGAAATAATCTCCGCGTCCTTAATCTTCATAAGATGCCTTTCACTGTTTTGGATTACAAAAATAACTGAAAGTTAAATTAATTATTCAATTTTCAGATAAATATTTAAAATAATATGAGACACTTACGCAATAAACGTGCCTATACTGAACTTCCGGCTTTCTATTCTTATGTTACTTTCCCGGCTCAGCTTAAAATCTTATATTTGTTAGATGCAAATTGTAATTATCGGTTCCGGAAATGTAGCCTATCATATGGCAAAAGCTTTCACACAGAAAGGCATTTCCCTGGCCCAGATTTTTGGAAGGAACGAACGGGAATTGAGTAAAATTTCTGAAGAATTAAAAGTACCCTACTCTACCCGTCACTTGGAAGATGCAGATCTTTACATCATCTGTGTAAGTGACAACTCTGTGGAGGAAGTTTCAAAGATTATCGCTAAAAAAAACGTTTTGGTTGCCCATACTTCCGGATCACTTCCAAAAGAAGTTCTTGCCGGAGATTACAGAAAAGCCAGCTTCTACCCTTTGCAAACATTTTCCAGATCCAAAGAACTGGAGTATGAAAAAATACCGTTCTTCATTGAAACAGAAAACGAAGAAGACAAAAAAACGCTTTTTAAACTGGCTTCTGCTATTTCAGAAAATGTAATGGAAAGCAGCCATGAAAAAAGAAAATACATTCATCTTACAGCAGTTTTTGCCTGTAACTTTGTGAACCATCTTTTTTCAAGGGCTAAAGAAATTTCGGATTCTCAGGAAATTCCATTTGATTATTTTCTGCCATTAATTGATGAAACGGTTAAAAAAATCTATGAAATTGAACCTAAAGCTGCCCAAACCGGACCAGCCGTAAGAAACGATCTAAGAATATTACAGTTGCACGAGCAGTTATTAAAAGACGAAAGTCTTGAAATTTATAAAACAATGAATCACTCTATTCAGGAAATGTATGAGTTATAAAGAGAAATTAAAAGATATTAAAGCGTTTGTATTTGATGTAGACGGAGTTTTCACTGACGGAAGTGTTTATCTTCTTCCAGGAGGAAATATGTGCAGAGTAATGAACGTACTGGATGGTTATGCTGTAGTTAAAGCATTAAAAAACAATTATTTGATTGGAGTAATTACCGGTGGAAATGATGAAATGGTAAAACACAGAATCAATTATCTGGGAATTCAGGATTATTATCCAAAATCACACAACAAAATAGAGGATTTTGAAGACTTTAAGAAAAAATACAACCTTAAAAATGAAGAGATCCTGACCATGGGTGACGATCTTCCGGATATCCGTATCATGGAAAGTTCTGCCATTGCTGCCTGCCCTGAAAATGCGGTTCCTGAAGTAAAAGGGATTGCTGATTATATTTCGCCTAAAAAAGGAGGAACCGGAGCAGTACGTGACGTTATTGAGCAAGTGATGAAAGTGCAGGGAAACTGGCATGAAGATAATACCCAATCTGTATAAATTCTCTTATGAAATTACTTTTAGCATCACAATCACCAAGAAGAAAAGAGCTCTTATCCAGCCTTGGGTTTGAATTTGAAGTGGTAAAAATAGACTGTGAGGAAATTCTTCCCAAAGATATTACCATACCATCTGCCGCCGCCTATTTATCTGAATTAAAAGCCAATACTTTCAGACCTCTGCAAGCCGGTGAAGTTTTATTAACCGCTGATACCGTGGTTGCCATCAACAATCAGATCCTTGGAAAGCCTAAAGATGAAGCTCATGCTTATGAAATGCTTCAGAATCTTTCAGGAAAAACCCATCAGGTGTATACCGGAATTACCATCAAAACCTCCGATAAAACATTCACCGAAACGGATGTTGCGGATGTCACATTCGATACCATTACAGATGAGGAAATAAAATTTTATGTCCAGAAGTACAAACCTTTCGACAAAGCCGGAAGTTATGGTATTCAGGAATGGTTGGGAATGGCAAAAATTAAAAATATGAAAGGAAGTTTTTATACTATTATGGGACTTCCTACTCACCTGGTTTATAGAATTCTGAAAGAAATTCCCAACATTTAAAAGTAAAGAACTTTCTCCCTCTCATCGCTAAGAAATAAAATCTTTCCTGAAGAAATATAAATATTATTCATTATAAAATTTTATTATTTTTACAAAATCATCAAACTGTTGATAATAAAAAGCATATTAGCGAGTTATAATTGAATAATGAAAAAGAATATTTTGTTCCTTTTAGTGATTTGCCTTGTTGCTTCCTGTGCTACTAAAACCAAAAAGCCGGAGCAGCGTTCAAAACTATTGAAAGGATTTTCCACATATTACAACACCCTGTTTAATGCTAAAGATGCACTAAACAGCGAGTTTACGACCCGAGATAAAAGCCATAAAGATAATTTTTATGCTCCTTACATCCCTATTCTTACGTATGAAGAACAGCCATTAGGAAGCGACCTTGGCCAGACTGAAGCTTTTGCAGAAAACTCCATGAAAATGGCAGAGGTAGCCAACAGACCTTCAGGAAGAGGCAGCCAGGGTATTCCCAATATGTCTGGCGGACCGGGAAATGATCCTAATAATCAAAACGGTATGCCTTCCAAAGGAGCTACTACCCTAGAGATTGCGGAAGCCAAAGCTTTAAAAGCAATTAATAAATACTCCGTAATCAGAAATGGAGAAGAAAAAAATAAACAGATCTTTGATGCCTACATGATTCTTGCCCAATCCAGAATTTACCGCAACAAATCTGTGGAAGCCCTGGATGCTTTGAACTATGTGTTCACTCATATGAAAGACGATAAAAGAATTGCACTGGCAAGGATTTATCAGGGATTGGCTTATGACAAAATCAAAGATTATCACAGAGCTCATGAGACTTATGCTAAGCTGAAAGGTGAGAAAATCAGTAAAACTTATGCTAAATTATTAAGTATTTATTATTCTGAATCTCTTCTGGATGCTGGTAAAAAAGAGGAAGCAGCAAAGGAACTTGATGAAGCTTATGAGCTGAACAGCAACAGTAAACTTAAAAGCAGAATCGCTTATTTGAGGGGTCAGGTTTTAGAGAATCTGGGCCAAAATGATAAGGCAAGAGAAAGCTATACTGCGGCATACAAATATGCCAGCGACTTTGAATTTGAAGTAAAATCTCAAATTGCCATTGCGAAAACTTTTAACGGTAAAGGAGATTATAATGGTGCCAAAAATTATCTGGAAAGCATCAGTAAAAAAGGAATGTATGGCTCCAGAAAGAATGAATTTTACTATGCTTTAGGACTGATGGCCAATAAGGCAGGAAAAAAAGAGGAAGCACAGCAGTTTTTCAGAAAGTCATTGTTTGAAAAGGTTTCAGATCCTCAGGTACGTGGTCTCGCCTATTACGAAATAGGAAAAAGTTATCTTGAAAGAAACGATTATATCGGTGCCGGAAGTTATTATGATTCCGCTCTGGCGGTGATGACTTATGAGCCCTCAAAAATTTTGTTGAAAGATCAGTCTGAGTACATTAAGAAGATCTCCAAAAATTATTATCTTATCAGAAAGAATGACAGTGTTCTTTCTCTTGCCAAGATGAGTGATGCTCAAAAGACCGATTTTTTCTCAAAACATATTGCCAAACTAAAGATTAAGGAAGAAAAAGAAGAACAGCTCAGAAGACAGGCAGAAAGAAGCAAAGGATTTGATACCGGAGATTACAGTGCCAATTCTGTGTTTGCTAACAGCTCCAGTTCTTTCGAGGATTTTGGCGTAACTACAAAAGGTTTTTACTTCAATAATGTAGGAACTGTAAGTAAAGGAACTTCTTCGTTTAAACAGATCTGGGGAGACAGAGCTCTGGCAGATAACTGGCGTTCATCCAAAAAAATGGCGACTCTTGAAGACATGAAGAATGACGCTATGGGAGTAACATCTGCACCTAATCCAAGACGTTTTGAGCCTGCTTTCTATATCGAACAGATTCCTACAGACCAAGGTAAACTAAGCCAGCTGAAAAAAGATAGAGACACCGCTTCATTAGGTTTGGGAATTATGTATCAGAACTATTTTACCAATACTCCCCTAGCAACTAAAACGCTTTATGATCTTGTAGAGGTAAAACCGGAAGAAAAAGTAATGCTTCAGGCATTGTATGAAATTTTTGCGATGAATTATGAGAAAAATCCTCAGGCTTCAGAAAAAGCAAAACAGATACTTCTGAAAGATTACCCTTATACGTCTTATGCTGAATTCGCCAGAAATCCTAAAAATAAAACATTCGTAAAATCTACAGAAGACGTTGAGAACGAATACAAAAAGGCCTATGCTTTATTTGAATCGGAAAAATTTGGAGAAAGTAAACAGATCATAGACCAAACTATTGAGAAATTCCCGAAAGACGCATTGGTTCCTAAACTGTACCTTCTGAATGCTTTTAATTCCGGAAAATCAAGCGGGAAAGAAGTGATGATACTACAGCTTGAGCAAATAGCCCTGAATTATTCTAAAACCCCGGAAGGAGCAAGAGCCAAAGAAATGCTGAATTACCTGAAAAGTGACCTTAGCTTCCAGGCGACAGACAATAAAGGAAATGCTGTACCACAACAGGCCATGAATGTAGATAACGGACAGCTTAATAATCCTCAAAATAATAACATTCAAAATAGCAATATCCAAAATACTAGTCCTTCATCTCAGATGATGAATAACTCTTCACCCAATTCATCGCTCAACATCCAACAGGGACTGAAACAAGGCAACAAACAGCCTCCTACCAATAATAATCAAAGTGGCAGAAGACCTTCATCACAAATGCCGGACAAACCACAATAAAATAAAAAAAGCGAAGATTTATTCTTCGCTTTTCTTTTTCTTTACTCCATGAAAATCTTTCAGGTAAAAAGGCTCAAAATAAGCCATATCTTCAAATTCTTCTTTATCTATTTTAGCTAATGCTTTTTTGATGAGATATTGTGCGGAAGGATAAACATCTTCTTTAAAATCTGCATCAGGAAGGTTTAAAATATCTTTCGCCTTCTTGGCTCCATCCCCTACAAAAACAACTTTTTTGCTCTTAAATTCTTCAAAAGAAGTCTCATCTAAGATTTTAGCTTCCGTAGCAGATAACTCTTCTCCCGTATTACCATCATAAACGGCTGTATAAACCTCCATTCTCCTCGCATCGATCAATGGAACTATCAAGTCATAGTTTTGGCCTAAAAAAGGCTCTATCATGCTTTCAAGAGAATTCACAGCAATGAAAGGTACTTTCAGTCCATAGCAGAACCCTTTTGCAGAAGCTGCACCAATCCTTAGCCCAGTATATGAACCGGGTCCTTTACCCAGACACACGGCTTCTATTTCCTTTAGAGAAATCCCCGCCCCTTCCAGAGCCCATTCTACATATGTATGAAGACTTTCAGACTGTTTATAATTTTCGGAAACTTCTTCACACAGACACAGTAATTTCTCATTGTCCGATACGGCTACTGAACAGTTCTTTGAAGAGGTTTCCAGGTATAGAATTTTCATTTTTTTATTTTTAATCTAAACGATATGTTGTAAAAAGCAAAAACGGCTTTACAACATTCTGCAAATTTACTCCTTTATTTTGAGACTACTTTCTGTAAATTGTTCTCGGCTCAGACTGTGCACTTGGATAAATTGTCATATCCGAAACAGTTACATGTTTAGGAGCATTAATGCAATAGGCAATAGCATCCGCAATATCTTCCGCTTTTAAGGGCTCATATCCCGCATATACCGTTGCTGCTTTTCCACTATCCCCTTTGAATCTTACCAGTGAGAAATCTGTTTCCACGGCTCCCGGCTGAATGTTTGTTACCTTGATCCCAAATTCTGTCAGCTCGAGTCTCATTCCTTCCGAAATTACATCGACTGCTTTCTTGGTAGCACAGTACACTACTCCATTGGCATAGGTTTGCCTTGCAGCTACAGAACTAAGATTTACAATATGACCTAAATTTTTAGTTTTCATAATAGGGATGATTACTTTAGAAACATAGAGAAGACCTTTTACATTACCGTCAATCATAGAATCCCAGTCGTCCGTCTTACCTTCAGACAGTGGATCTAAGCCATGTGCATTTCCAGCATTATTGATCAGAACATCAATGTCTTTCCAGTTTTCAGGAAGGGAATTAATAGCCGTTTCAACCTCTTCAAGAGATCTTACGTCGAACATTAAACTAAACATTTCGGTAAATTGAGACAGTTCCGTTTTTACAGATTCCAATGCTTCAGCCCTTCTTCCGCAGATGATGATTCGGTTTCCCTGTTTAGCCAGAATTTCTGCTGTAGCCTTACCTATTCCGGAAGTTGCTCCGGTGATTAATATTGTTTTCATACAATTCAATTATTTATTTCAATATAAGGTATCTCAATGCCCAATTTTTAAGGAAAAAGGAGCAGATACATTGTTATACTTTTACTTGATTATAGCTTTACTGCGTTTTCTTTTCATTACAAATTTATAAATACTTACCTCAATCCAGGGGATAAACATGAGCAGCCCCCAAATCATTAACATTCCCTTGACAATGGTTTTAAACTGTGATTTTAAAACAATCAGAAACAAATTCTGAATTTTCTGCACAAGCGAACTTTCAATATCTTGAGAATCGAGCATTGCCAGCTGATTTGTTATCTTATCAAATTCTTTGTAGGAAATACTTTCTGATATATTGATGTGAGGAACTGAATTGAGCATTCCGTAGACAATAAGGGTATGAATTTTATCTCCGTATTTTTCTATAAAAAGGGAAACAAGCCAGTTCTTAGGTCGATCTATAACCTGGTATTTTGTATCATACGCTTTCACAATATCTTTTACCTGAACTTTTATATTTTGGTTATTGTGGCTTAATTCTGTCACTATCGACCTCAGATCGCCAATAAATTCTTTTTTAGAATGCTCATTTTCAAAAATAAGAGATGAACTGGTATGATAAACCTGCGAAGAGAGATTATAACTGTCATTTTTAAGCGCTTCATAGCAGCCCCAGAAAAGACCTATTTTAAGGGAGAAAATAATATTGATGATCAATAGGGTAGGGAGGTAGAGTTTAACAGCCCAGTTATAGTATTTCTGTTCCCGGGAGATCACTTTATACTTTCTAAAAATAAATGCCAGAATTATGCTGACACCCATTCCTAGAATAACGCACAAAAGGATGTATAAAATAATCATCAGTGGATAGTGCTTTGCCACATATACAACCCCTGAATACATAGTTTTCCAATCTATATCCTGCATGATCAATTTGCATCAAAGGCCTGAAACGCATCTTTGATATGGTCAATAATTAAGGTTTTGTTTTTATCGGGAAGAACGGAAATAATATCAAATCTTACTTCATTATTTCTGTTGAATTTTTCCAGGTAATGATTGGCTGCCGAAACAATAGATCTTATTTTTGTTTTGGTAACCGCTTCCTGTGGAAGAATAAAAAAATCGGTGGACCTGGCTTTCACCTCCACAACGATTATCAGATTATCTTTTTCGGCAATGATGTCTATCTCCGCTTTCTGGAACCGAAAGTTCCTGACAAGAATGGTATAACCGTTTTGTTTTAAATGTTTAACGGCTAAGTCTTCTGCTATTATTCCAAATTCGTTATGATGTGCCATTTCTTTTTGTTGTAGAATTTAGAAATAGGAGGGTTTAAAAATCAAGTTTTACTTTAGAACCTACTTTCATTTTAACATTTCCTCCGATTAAAAGGGGTCTGTTATCCTTAATATGACCATTCGGGAAACCGAAAATTACAGGAAATTTGTACTTTGAAATTCTGTCTGAGATCAGTTTATAAGCAAATTCATCAAAGCTTTCCTCGTAATTTTTATTTTCCTTTTCATCACCCATATTGGTCATTCCTCCTACAATAAGTCCTTTGATCTTCGTAAAGACCCCGGCAAGCTCAAGACTCATAATCATACGGTCCAGCGCATAAAAGTTTTCACCGATATCCTCGATAAATAATATTTTGTCTCTGAAATCAAAGGAGTATTTGGTCCCCAAAAGGGCATAGATAAGGGCTAAATTTCCTCCAATCAACTCACCTTCAATATTTCCTCCTTTATTCAATTGATGAGCTTTTAAACCATATTTAGGCATTTTCCCTTTTAGAATATCAAAGATCAGATCATAGCTTTCATCAGTAACGCCAAAACTTGATGTTTTTATGGTCTGTCCGTGGATCGAAACGAAACCTTTTTTCAACAGATAACTCTGTATCACCGTATTGTCGGAATAACCGATATACCACTTCGGATCGTCTGTAAAATTTTTAAGCTTTAAATGCTGAATAAGGTGCTGGCATCCGTAACCTCCTCGGGAAGCCCATACAGCACTGATTTCTTTATCATTCAAAGCCCAGTTGATATCTTTTATTCTTTCCTTTTCTGTTCCGGCGTAATTGTACCCGTTTGAATATTTGGTATAAAGATGTTCACCTAAAACAGGTTCAAATCCTCTACTTTTAATCATTTCTATCCCGTTTTGCAACTGAGAGCTATCTACAGCTCCGGCAGGGGAAATAACAGCTATTTTGGCTCCTTTTTTAAGGGCTTTTGGAAAGATATTTTTTTTCATTTTGTTTTTTGGTATTTGACTTCTTTTTTCTCTGCTTCTTCCAGTTGTCTGTCAAACTGGTTGAATTTTTTGAAACTCTGCAGGAAGATAAAGAAACTGAAAACAATAAGAATTACCCCTACAACCCTCCTGATCTGATTGGCGAGTTTCTGAGTAAGTTTATCGTGAAACTGTTTAGCCAGAAATATTTTGGCAAGATCAATCGATAGGTAAGTGGCCAATACAATTCCTATATATAAAATGAAACTGCTGGTGTCCGGATATTGATTCCTTACGGAAATTACCGTTACCAGCCAGAAAAGGATAACTCCTACATTCAAAAGGTTGAAGAAAAAGCCATTGAAAAATGTTTTAATATAATTTTGACCAATAATCTTCTCTTCGCCGGGCATATGCATCTTGGTTTTGGTAACCAGCATCACAATCCCATAAATAAAAATAAGAATAGAGGTGATCCTGTAAAACCCCGGATGTTTATCAATTAAAGTAACAATATCTGTACTGGCATAATAGGCCGCCACGATACATAATAAATCTGCTGTAATCACACCAAGATCCAAAGAAAGGGCATGCTTTGGCCCTCTGGAAAAGCTGGTTTCAATGAGCAGAAAAAATATAGGCCCTATAAAAACCAGACTCAACATGAATCCTAGTATAATGGCAGATAGTACAAGTTCAAGCATTAAGTGATGTTTTAAAATGAAAAAAATTCATTCCGTTTAATACAAAGTTAGACTTTATGATTTAATTATTCAATAAAGATGTCATTTATCAAGTGTATTTTAATCAGAGTTTAATCCAGATTCTTTTAAAGAAAGTAGAAAAATAAAAAGATCAGGAAAATTTTCAGAGGAAAAACAAAAGGCTGCTTTACTAGAAAAACAGCCTTTGATTATTTTATGAATCGGTCTTTGAGAACAATGATTATTCTACGATCTTAAAGTCCAACTGCTTTTGGATAAGATTAGCTTTTACCACTTTGATCTGAACCTGATCTCCCAACTGGTATTTGTTTCCATGTCTTATTCCGTATACTGCATGCGTTTTCGCATCATACATGTAAGAATCATCTACAAGATCTCTCAGTTTAATTAAACCTTCTGCACCATTTTCAGGAATTTCTACCCAAAATCCAAATTCTGCGACTCCGGAAATTACTCCAGTAAATGTTTCACCAAGGTGTTTTTCCATAAATTTCACCTGCATGTATTTGATGGAATCTCTTTCGGCATCCGCAGCCAATCTTTCCATGGCGCTGCAATGTTTTGCTTTTTCTTCAAGCTCCGGTCTGTTTGGAGATTTTCCTCCGTCCAGATAATGCTGCAGAAGACGGTGAGCAAGCAAATCCGGGTAACGACGGATAGGAGAGGTGAAGTGGCTGTAGTAGTCAAAACCTAAACCATAGTGTCCGATAGGTTCTGTAGAGTACACCGCTTTGCTCATACTTCTCATCGCAAGAGTTTCGATCATATTTTCTTCGCCTTTTCCTTTCACATCATGAAGAAGTTTATTTAAAGATTCTGCGACCTTTTTGGTATTGGCAAGATCCATTTTATATCCGAAAGTAGATACAAAGTCTCTTAATGACTCTAATTTTGCCGGATCCGGATCATCGTGAACTCTGTAGATAAATGTATTGTTAGTGATTTCACCTTTTCTGCTAAGCGATACAAATTCTGATACTTTCTTGTTGGCTAAAAGCATAAATTCTTCAATCAGGTGGTTGGAATCTTTACTTATTTTAAAATATACACCAATAGGCTCATTATTTTCATCAAGATTGAACCTCACTTCGCTTCTGTCAAATGTAATAGCTCCTTTTCTGATACGTTCATGACGCAGAATTTTCGCCAGTTTATCAAGAACATTGATTTCTTCAGCCAGATCTCCCTCACCGGTTTCTATGCGTTCCTGAGCCTCTTCATACGTAAATCTTCTGTCGGAATGAATTACCGTTCTTCCAAACCACTGTTTCTGAATTTCAGCCTGATCGTTCAGTTCAAAAACTGCAGAAAAAGTATATTTATCTTCATGGGGACGAAGAGAACAAACATCGTTACTCAATACCTCCGGCAACATCGGAACAACCCTGTCTACAAGATATACTGAAGTCGCTCTTTGGTATGCTTCATCATCAAGCATAGTTCCGGGAACTACATAATGAGATACATCTGCAATGTGAACACCAATTTCCCAGTGTCCGTTTTCCAGTTTTCTTATGGAAAGGGCATCATCGAAGTCTTTGGCATCCTTAGGATCAATCGTAAAGGTGCAAATTCCACGCATATCCCAACGTTTAGCTACTTCTTCGTCCGTAATACTTCTGTCAATTTTATCTGCGTCAAGTTCCACTTCCTGTGGAAATTCATAAGGTAAGCCGTATTCGGCAAGGATAGAGTGAATTTCGGTCTCGTGTTCACCCGGAGCTCCTAATACCTGAATAATTTCTCCTTCAGGATTTTTATCACCCGGTCTCCACTCGGTCATTTTCACAATTACCTTATCTCCATCTTCAGCATCGTTGAATTTTCCTTTTGGAATAAAGATATCTGTATTGATTGATTTTTTATCACAAACGACAAACCCAAAATCCTTATGGGCAACCTTCTGAAAAGTTCCTACAAACTCAGTTCTGTTTCTTTCCAAAACTTCCAAAACCGACCCTTCCAGTTTCTTTCCTTTATAATGATAAGTTATAATAAGAACCTTATCTCCCTGCAAAGAATCCTTCACATTTTTGGCGTGAACGAACACATCATCTTCCAATCCTTCCACTTTTACATAGGCGTTTCCGCTTTGGTTGAAATCTATAATTCCGGTAAGTGTTCCGGCAATTTTTAGGTTGACAATATATTTCCCTCTTTCCACTTCTTTGATCTTTTCAGAACCCTGAAGCTTATGAAGAGCCTGGATAACAAGTTCTCTCTGTCTTGGATTTTTATAATCTATTCCGTCAGCGATCTGCTTATAGTTATATATTTTTGATGAATTTGCATTCATGAAACGGAGAATCAGTCTACCGATCTCCATCATCTTTAAATCATTTTTATGACTTATATATTTTCTTTTTTTTGGCATGTTAATTTTTTTTAATTACTTACATTATACTACTCTGAATAGGAGAATTTCCTTTAATAAGGGATTTCTTCATTTCAAAATAATTGGTCTTTTATTTCAAGCCGGACCAGTGCTTACCTTATTCTACATTAGATAACAAATCTAGGTAATTATGATCAGGATTTTTATTCTATTTCTTATTTATTTATCTGCTGCTTATTGATCCTGGAAAAGCTTAACACCTATCAATACCGCAGATATCTTTTTTAATCAAAACTGAATGTTTAATTCAACTTAATTTTCAAATTATACTTTTATAACGGAAGCTTTAGTTTTGTATAAATTTAATACAATTCCAGAAAAGAAAAGAGAAAAACCTTCTATAAAATATCTTTTAAATATTATCAAGGTTGAGGAGAAGTATAGAATTTAGTTTCTATTGAACTCTGCAAATGTACGAATAAAAAATAAATAAGGCCTGCAATCAAATTACAGGCCTTAGTATATTTAGCAAACAGCAATTTTATCAACCCTGTTCTGGTGTCTTCCTCCTTCAAAATCTGTAGAGAGAAACTTATCTACAATTTCAATTGCCAGTTCTTTGGATATAAACCTTGCCGGCATTGAAATCATGTTCGCATCATTATGCTGTCTTGCGAGTACTGCAATCTCCGGCATCCAGCAAAGCGCGCATCTGATCTTCTGATGTTTGTTGGCAGTGATCTGAACCCCGTTTCCGCTTCCGCAGATCAAAATACCCAGCTCATTTTCTCCGTTTTCCACAGAAGTTGCGGCAGGGTGTACAAAGTCCGGATAATCCACACTGTTTGTGGAAAACGTGCCAAAATCTTGAACCTCAAAACGTTCTGAAAGGTAGTTTTTAACAATCTCCTTATATTCATACCCTGCATGGTCCGCTGCGATAGCAATTTTTCTTTTCATAATACTCTTATTAAGCTTTTTTAGATTTTATTTCATGACAAAGGTAAGGATAATAACAATTCGTGTTAGTAAACCGTGGGTTAATTGTGAAAAGGTATGTTAATAAGTGTGGAAAACTTTTACCAACTTTCTATTTTCAAACATCCATTTATTTCGTATTAGAAAATATTTCTGAAAGTTCTCACCACAACTTTCCAGATGTTTTCTTCAGCTATCCCCAGAATTCTCCATAGAAAAATAACTAATAATAGTTTTTTCTCAAACTTATCAACAATTGTGAATAAGTGTGTGAAATAGCGGGTTTACAGATACTTATATTGTGAGTTAAATATGAATTGAGTAGGAGTTGAGTATGATCAACTTTTAACCTAAAACTTATCCCCGTTACTAACAATACATAACAACAACTACATTCTTTTTTTTTATTTAAGAGAAAAAATTGTTGATTAATGGGTGATTGGGTTCGGGGAAAGTTTTTGAAAACTTTTATTTTAATCAATCTGTTGAAAAAGTTTAAAACCTTACATTTGTGAAACGAAAATTCAATGAAATCTATGGAATCGACCTTGCCGAAATTTGCTGGAAATGAATCAGGAGGTTAAGCCTGGCGGTTGCCAATGAGTTCAGAAAAACAAATAAATCTACGTATGAAAACAATCAATGATTTCAATTTTAAAGACAAGAAGGCTCTGGTAAGGGTGGATTTCAATGTTCCACAGGATGATCAACTGAATGTGGCAGATAATACCAGAATAGTTGCGGTGAAACCTACAGTGGAAAAAATCCTTAATGATGGTGGTTCTGTAATTCTAATGACTCACCTTGGAAGACCAAAGGGAGAAGCTAAGGACGAGTTTTCTCTTAAACATATCTTAGGAGAGGTTTCTAACGTTTTGGGGAAAGAAGTGAAGTTTGTAGATGAATGTATTGGTGAAAAGGCTGAAAAAGCTGCTTCTGAGTTGAAACCGGGAGAGATCTTATTGTTGGAGAATGTACGTTTTCATAATGAAGAGGAAAAAGGAGATGAAGGTTTTGCTGAGCAGCTTTCTAAATTAGGGGATGCTTATGTGAACGACGCATTTGGAACCGCACACAGAGCGCATGCCTCAACCGCTGTCATTGCAAAATATTTCCCATCAACTAAATATTTCGGTTTATTGATGGCTAAAGAACTTCAGGCTATCGATAAAGTATTGAAGAGTGGAGAAAGACCAGTTACAGCTATACTGGGAGGATCTAAAGTTTCAACTAAAATTACCATTATAGAGAATATTCTTCCTGCTGTAGATAATTTGATCATTGGTGGAGGAATGGCATTTACTTTTATTAAGGCGCTTGGTGGTAAGATCGGTACTTCATTAGTAGAAGAAGACAAACTTCCTTTAGCTCTTGAGATCCTTGGAAAAGCAAAAGAACATAAAGTAAAAGTATATCTTCCTTCTGATGTTATTATTGCTGAAAGCTTCAGTAATGATGTTGAAAGAAAAGAGGCAGATATCTATGCTATTCCTGAAGGATGGATGGGATTAGATGCGGGACATAAATCCAGAGACCAGTTTAATGATGTTCTTTTAAATTCCAGAACGATTCTTTGGAACGGACCGATTGGAGTTTTTGAAATGTCTAACTTCTCAGGAGGAACTGTTGCTCTTGGAGAAAGTATTGCTGAAGCAACAAGATTAGGAGCTTTTTCTTTAGTAGGAGGTGGTGACAGTGTTGCTTTTGTTAAGCAGTTCGGATATGCTGACCAGGTAAGCTATGTTTCTACGGGAGGTGGAGCAATGCTTGAAAGTCTTGAAGGACTTGAACTGCCAGGTGTAGCAGCAATCAATAATTAAGATAAAAATTAAATAATTTCCAAACCTGCTAATATTATTAGCAGGTTTTTTTGTTCTTATAATTGTATTAAAAATACCTGTATCCATCATGGTTTTATTAGAATTTAGATATAACTTCAGGTTATAGTTTGAATAGCTTATTCATTTCATGAACTTTATATTTTTATTCATTTAAAATGATCTTTTTTCTAAGTTTAAATTTCTAATTTGATCTGTAAACCTCGCTTCTTTTTTGGTATTATTGGGCTTATATATTTTCACAAATCAGCTTATTTTTTTTTGATTTTTGCATATAATTCAATACTTAAATTCTGTTTTTTCCAAGCCTCATAATGACTCAGATAAGTCAGTTTTTTATTGCATATGATCTTCAAATTTCTGAAGGATCTATTAGATTTCTTTTAGCTTTTCTATTTTTTTGATGAAGAGAGGAGTTTTGCTTCTGTAGATTTTTTCTGATATTGCTTTAGATTTTCTTAATTACTGAAATTCTATATTTATGTAGTAGTTTGTATTTTTTGAATATGAAACTGATATTTTAAATGCATGAAGTTTTTACTCACTTTGAATCTCTTTTTATTTTAAGATAACTTAAAATTTTTATTCACACATTAGTGATAGTGTTTTAAGTTGTTTATTTTCAAAATTTTAGCTATCTTTTATATTAAATTTTAAAACTTTTTATATGGTATTTCTTTTTATTGATAGAAGTATGACTTGGGTTTATTTTCTAATAATCAGTCACTTATAATACTTATTTTGCGGTAGACCTAATTTTTGAAGTTTGAAAATATTTTTTTTGTGAAAATTGATAGGTTGGAGTAAAAAAATACAATTGTTGGAATTTTTTGATTTTTTGAAACTAGAGTGAATTATTTTATTTTTAAAATGTCATATATCGGTTGGATTATATTTTAAAAATTTCATTTTTCTATTTTAAATCTTAGAGAGAGTAGGGGAGAGCAGGGAAATTTTTAAAATTTCGCCTAAGTTCGAATTTTCTTCGAAATCGCTAAAAAACGGCTTTAAGAATGGTAGTAAAAATCAAATAACTTAATTTTTTCGAACGTCGGTATGTAAAATCATAATAAGGCTTTAAATAGCCTGTTTATGAAAGAATTTACTTTTGATATTGACGTTTTTAAGGGATTTCTTGATTATTTCTACAATTTCCTTTTTCTGAGCTTACATTGAAGGTTCTGTATTTTCTTCATTGAAAATTATTTCTCCGAAATATTTGTTGTTGATTAGTTGGATAGAATTTTTCGGGTTTGCGAGAAATTGGATGGACGTATAGAGAACTAAACTTTATTGTTACTTTTTACTTATTGAGAATATTTTTTTTTTTGAGACTTTGCTATCAATTTGTAATTTCTATATTTCAAGTAAAACTTTAATCTTGCTTTTTCTCATTAAGAAATTTTTATCCATGATTCTTTAATGAAAGGGTAGGGGAGTGGTTTTGTATTTTTTAATGATCGAATATCTAAAGTAATCAAATTTGGATTGACTAAATGTTTTTAAATAGAAAAACTCAGGAGAATATTTCCTGAGTTTTTAGTTTTTTGATGAAAGAATGGTTAAAATTGACCTTCAGAAATGCCTTAAAAATCTATTTTCTATCTTTTTTCGATAATGTATATCAAACTTGAAAATTCGTTTGAAAAAAGGGCTTTTACGTTTGAAATTGTTCCGTAGATGGTCGCTTTTAGCCAAAATAGAGGTGATTTTTTATATTTTTCGCTCAACATCGAGATATAGTATGAATCAAGGACCAAAGGTTTAATCTTTCTCATTTTCCAATCTGGATTTTTAGAAATTAAATTTTCCATTCCATTTTTAGAAAAGTGATAGATGTGTCTAGGTACATCGTAGGCAGCCCAATATTCTTTATAATGTTTCGCATCGTATGAAGTGGGGTTGGGAACTGCTATAACGAGAAGTCCCTTTTCCTTTAATTTTTCATGAAAGATACTGAGCATTTCATTTTGATTTTCTATATGCTCAAAAACGTGCCATAAGGTAATTGCATCTAAGCTGCTGTCTTTAATCTTATGGATATCGTCCAGGATTTTTGCTTTTGTTATTTTTCCTTCGGCAGCTTTTCTTGCATCTGCGTCTGGTTCGAAACCGAAAGTTTCAAAATCATTTTCTATATATTTTACAAATTCTCCGGCGCCACATCCGTAGTCCAGAACTTTTGATTTCTTTTTAATTCTATCAACCAGAATATTCTTTTTATACTGAAGATTGAAAGACTGGAGAAATTTGTAAAGCTTTTCTTTGAGGCTTCCGGAATCCTGGTGATGAGAAATATAATCTTCGCTTTCGTAGTATTTGGAAATGTTGGATGGAATAGGAGTGGTTTTGAATACACCTTTTGTTTCTGTCTCTTTAATTTCGAATATTTCCTGTGAAAGAAAATGATCTTTTATTTTCATTGGAATCGTTATCTTTTATATTTAAAAAAATTAAGATATTCAGAATCCTGTTTGAAGACTCTTAAATACCTTAATTTTATTTTATTGTTTTTAATGTTTCACGTGAAACATTTTTTTTAACGTCCTAAGTAAACCAATAAAACGTTTATATCTGCAGGTGAAACCCCGCTTATTCTTCCTGCTTGTGCTATAGTCTTTGGGCGTACATTAGACATCTTCTGTTTTGCTTCTGCAGAAAGGCTGGAAAGCTTAGTATAATCAAAGTCTTCAGGGATCTTAATGTTTTCTAAACGGTTGAGTTTGGCAACATTTTCTTTTTCCTTTTCAATATAGCCTCTATATTTGATGTTGATTTCTGCCTGTTCTCTTACTTCTTCATTGTATTGAGAGGAAGCTTCTTTAATGAAATCAATCTCATCCAGTTTTTCTAAAGTCATATTAGGTCTGGTAAGGATCTGTGCGGCTCTATAAGCCTGATCTACCGGGCTGCTTTCTATAGAATCAAGAATTGGGTTAATAATTCCTGGTTTTAAAGAAGTTTCTCTAAGAAACTCTTCAAGTGACTGACTTTCAGATATTTTAGCTTCAACTTTTCTTAAGCGGTCTTCTTTTGCTAATCCAAGTTGGAAAGCTTTCTCCGTTAATCTGATATCTGCGTTGTCCTGTCTTAATAGAAGTCTGTATTCCGCACGTGAAGTAAACATTCTGTAGGGCTCTTCTGTTCCTTTGGTGATAAGATCATCAATCAGTACTCCGATATATGCTTCATCTCTGTTCAGTATAAATTCATCTTTCTCATGAACTTTATTGTGAGCATTGATTCCAGCAATTAATCCTTGGCCCGCTGCTTCTTCATAACCTGTGGTTCCATTGATCTGTCCCGCGAAATATAAATTGTCAATCAATTTTGTTTCTAAAGTATGTTTCAATTGGGTAGGAGGGAAGTAGTCGTATTCTATAGCATACCCCGGACGGAAAACTTTTACATTCTCAAATCCTGGTATATGTTTCATTGCTTTAATCTGTACGTCTTCCGGAAGAGAAGAACTAAATCCATTTACATAGATCTCCACAGTTTTCCAACCTTCAGGTTCTACGAAAAGTTGATGTCTGTTTCTTTCTGCAAAACGGTTGATCTTATCTTCAATACTTGGGCAGTATCTTGGACCTAAACTTTGAATGGTTCCATTGAACATGGGGCTTCTGTCAAAACCTTCTCTTAAGATATCATGAACTGTTTCATTTGTGTATACAATATGACAGCTTAATTGTTTTGTTAATTTTGGAGTATCCAGGTAGCTGAATTTTTGTGGATTTTCATCTCCTTTCTGTTCCTCCATTTTGGAATAATCCAAACTTCTTCCGTCAACTCTTGGTGGGGTACCGGTTTTCATTCTTCCGGCTTCGAATCCTAAGCTTACCAATTGTTCCGTAATTCCGAATGCTCTTGGTTCACCCATTCTTCCTCCTCCGAGTTGTTTGTCTCCAACATGAATTAATCCGTTAAGAAAAGTTCCGTTTGTTAAAACTACAGATTTAGCTTTGATCTGAATTCCTAAAGAAGTAACTACTCCTGTTACTTTATTGTTTTCTACAATCAGTTGTTTTACCATATCCTGAAAGAAATCAAGATTGGGAGTATTCTCTAATGCAAGTCGCCATTCTTCAGCAAAAAGCATTCTGTCATTTTGGGTTCTTGGGGACCACATGGCAGGACCTTTTGAAAGATTCAGCATCTTGAATTGGATAGCAGATTTGTCTGCCACAATTCCGGAATATCCACCCATTGCATCAATCTCTCTTACGATCTGTCCTTTTGCGATTCCACCCATTGCGGGGTTGCAACTCATCTGTCCGATGGTCTGCATATTCATTGTAACGAGTAGTGTTTTTGAACCCAGGTTGGCTGCTGCTGCTGCTGCTTCACAACCTGCGTGCCCGGCACCTACTACGATCACATCATATATTTCTGAAATCATTTTTATCTCGCTTGTTTTAAGCTTTAAACCTTATCTTTATAACCAATGTTTCACGTGAAACATTTTTGAAGAATGCGCTGTAAGTAAACTTATATTATTGCTATAAAAGAGCACTTTACATATCGGACTTTAAGTGATTGTTCAATTTTAAAACTTAAAATCTTTATACTTGTTTAGGTACAGATCTTCCATTCTTCGCATCTCCTTTTCTTCCTCTTCCGTCTTGTCTTTATAGCCTGCAAGGTGTAAAATTCCGTGGGCTAAAACCCTCCTTAATTCTTCTTCATAATCTCGGGAAAGGGTAGAGGCATTGTCAGAAATGCGCTGCAAAGATACGAAAATCTCAGCGCTTATTGTCTTGCCTTTTACATAATCGAAAGTGATAATATCTGTATAATAATCATGCTGTAAATAATCCTGATTGATCTTCAGCAGATACTCATCATCACAGAAAATGTAATTGATTTCTCCTAATTTTTTTCCTTCTGAAAGAATAAGATCTTCCAGCCATTTTTTGTAATCTGTACTTACCGACTCCGGTAAATTTTCGTAAAAGAACTGTATCATTTTTTTAAAACCAGTGTCCTAAAATAACACTGAATATACCTTTTTGATTGTTTTTAAGGGAGTGGCTAAAGTTTACTTTTATCTGCCCAAAAGGAGATTTGTAACCCGCCGTAATTCCCAATGAACTATAATTTACTTTAACTGCATCTTCAAATTTAATATCATTTGATAAGTTAGCAAAGCTGAAATTTCCACTGATAAAATAGTTTTTATTAAACCTAAACTGAATATCGTTGGATGCCAATATCACATTATTTGTGTAAAGCTGCGCGAAATAAAACCCTCCGAAGCTTTTGAAATTAATCAGATTCTGTTCAAAAATCCCTCCTAATCTGTACTGATAATAGACGGGTAGATTTTCTCCCAGTGTTATTCCTCCGAATAAATTCAAACGATAGCTGAATTGTTTGCCAAGAGGAATATTAAGTCTAAGATCAGCCTTAATCTGAATGATTCTTTTATCAACTTCAGATTTTAATAAGTCTATAACCTTTCCTTCTGCGGCAAAATAGATGCCTTTAGTAGCAAACTCCTTATCATCCTGTGTGTCGGTTTTAATGAAAATATAAGGGTTTAAAAAACGGCTGTAGCGCCTGTTGTCACCATTGCTGTTTTCCGCTTTAAAATAGTCATGGCTTATACCACCGCCAATAGCAAATTTATCTTTCCATATGGATTGAATATAGGCTTCATTTCTTAACCATTCCCAACGGTCTACAACATAATTATCTATATTTTTTATATCAAAACTCATCCCTGAAGAATAAATACCGAAGCCTGGGATGTAGCCGTTATCGATAAAATAATTTAGATAATATCTTAATCTGTCTCCGACAACCACATCTAGAGAAAGGTTAGAGTTTTTAAATAAAAGTCGTTTTGCAGAATAATTAAGGAGAAGCCCTGTTTTGAAAACTTCATCGTAGTGCAGACCAAATTTTACAAAATGTCTGGCATCATCTTCGGTAACATACAGCTTCAGATAACTGGCATCGTTTTCCTGAACAATATCATAATTGATGAAACGATAGTTGTTGGTGGCTACCAATCTATCTACCATTTTATTAATACTTCCATACGTCTGTAAAGAGGGTAGACGCAGTCCCATTTTTCCTAAGGTATAGTTTTTTCCGTAGATCTTACTTCCTTCAATAGAAATACTGTCTATCTTATATACGTTGGAATATATAGGGTTTATACGTTGTCTAAGACGGTCAAAAGGGCGTTTGGGAAGCTGGTCGAGGATTTGGGAGTATTTTAGGCCTTCAACATAGCCGCTGTCCAGAATTTTCTTTTTATCATCATAGCTCGTAGCAGACATTCCTTTCAGATCCGGTTTAATGTTAATATCTGTGTATTTATATTGCTTTCGGGTATCCTTTTTAATTCCGAAATCAATCACCTGATTTAGGATCGCTATGATATTGTTTAAATCTTCTCTTTTTGATAAATCCTGATTCAGATCCACTCCGATAACAATATCAATTCCCTTGTCCTTTAAAGGTTTTGAGGGATAATTTACCGTCATTGCTCCATCAATGTAAATACTGTCACCAATTTTTACTGGGTCCATTAAGGATGGAAATGCGGAGCTGGCCATAATAGACTGTACAAGATCTCCTTTTTCAAAAATCTGCATATTTCCACTTTCAAGGTTGGTAGCAACACACAAAAAGGGAATCGGCAGTTTAGAAAAATCCTCAATATTGGAAACATTTTTGAAAAGTTCCTTTAGAAGATAAACGTTTCTCTGTCCTGTACTGATAGAAGAGGGTAGGTTAATTTTTCCGTTTTTCAGCGGAATGGATAAAAGATATTTGTCTACAGATTTATTGAAAAAGGTTGCTTCCTGTCTGGATTTTGGATCCATAATAAGAGAATAGAAATCGGTATCCATTACAATTTTTTCTATTTCTTTTCCGGAATAGCCTGATGCGTATAGCCCGCCTACAATAGCGCCCATACTGGTTCCTGAGATATAATCTACTTTTACCCCTAATGAATCTAATACTTTAAGTACTCCGACATGTGAAAAACCTTTGGCACCACCACCGGCAAGCGACAGTCCTATTTTGGGGTTTTTCGGAATTACCAGATCTTTTTTCACCTGAGAATGGATCATTAGTAATGGGAATAAGAAAAGAAGAATCAGGAGTTTTCTCATAGTTAATCTTTTATATAAATCCGTTTCACCCGAGGGGAAATGGATGTTAATACTTCATAGGTTATCGTTTTGCAGTATCCTGCGAATTCTTTTAAAGTGGGTAAAGCATTAAATACAGTTACTGTATCACCTTCTTTTACATTAGGGATGTTGTCTATATTAATCATCATCATATCCATACAGATGTTTCCTACAATTGGAGCCAGCATTTTGTTGACACCCAGATTTCCTACCTGATTTCCGATGAGTCGGGGAATACCATCCGCATAGCCTACCGGCACAGTGGCAATTCGGGTAAGATGATCTGCTTTGTATCTTCTGCTGTAACCTACAGATTCTCCGCCTTCCACCATTGATATCTGCGAAATTACAGTTTTGAAGCTTACAACAGACTGTAATTGCTTCTGAATTTCACTATCTGATGATTCTCCAAGCATTCCAATTCCAATTCTTACCATATTATACTGGTGATCCGAATAATTGGTAATTCCGGACGAATTCAGGATATGACGGATTGGAGTGTAGCCTAATTTTTCAATAAAATAGCTGGAATTTTTTTCAAAAACTTCAAATTGTTTTAAAGTAAATGCTCTCTCTTCCGGCATATCTGATGATGATAAGTGACTGAATATACTTTGTACCTTAAGATTTTTTTGACTTAAAGTTTCACTAAGCTGATCCAATTCAAAATTTTTAAATCCAAGTCGGTGCATTCCTGTTTCCAGCTTAATATGAATAGGATATTTTTTATCGTATCCCGATTTCTGAACAGCTTCGTAGAATAGTTCAAGAACTCTGAAACTGTAAATTTCAGGTTCAAGATTATATTCAATGATGGTCTGATAACTGTGCTGCTCAGGATTCATTACTATAATTGGAGTTGTAATTCCCTTTTTACGAAGCTCAACCCCTTCATCTGCATATGCTACTCCAAGATAGTCTATATGATGATGTTGGAGGAATTCAGAAACTTCATAACTTCCAAGACCGTAGGCATTGGCTTTTACCATGGCCATCATTTTGGTTTCTGGTTTCAGCAGTGATTTGTGATAATTGATGTTATGAAGAATAGCGTTAAGGTTGACCTCTAAAACGGTATCGTGCTTTCTGAGTTCCAGAATATCTTTTAACTTTTCGATTTCAAATTTTCTGGCTCCTTTCAGAAGGATAATCTGATTTTCTATTTCCGAAAGATGTTTGCTTTCAATAAGTTCTTTAGTATCAATGAAAGTATAGGTTTTAGCTTTGAATAATTCACTAAACTTTGAAATTTCATCACCAATCAAAAATACTGAGTTGAAATGCTGTTCATTCACAAGATCGGAAACTTCTTCATACAATTCTTTTGAATTCGCATTTACCCCAACAATATCAGTAAGCACTAAAGACTTTCCGGATTTCTTGTATTCGTTCAAAAACTGTAGAGCAGTCTTTAAAGAATCAAGATCAAGATTGAAAGAATCGTTGATGATAATATTCCCTTTAATTCCTTCGATAGATTCAAGCCTCATTTCGATGGCCTTTAAAAGGTTGATTTTTTCGACGATCTTTTTATTTTCGATATGAAGTTCCTTTAGTACTGTGATAAGCGCCATAGCGTTGGTTAATGTCGCTTCGTCTCTTTGTTGGGCCGGAAAACTGATTTCTTCACCAAAATATTCAACAATGATGTTTTCATCTTTGGAAATACTGTTTTTGATAAAAACATTGTTTTCTTTTTTGAAACCGTAAGAAATTAATTTTTTATCCGAATAGATTTTTTTTATTTTCTCGTCAACCAAAGAATGGTCACCATTATATATGATGACTTCCGAATCTTTGAAAAGTTTAATTTTCTCGTCAATAAGTTCTTCCTCGGAAGAGAAGTTGGCTGCATGGGCATTTCCCATATGGGTAAGCAGTCCAATTTGAGGATGGAAAATATTTTCCAGTTTCTCCATTTCTTGAGGTTTTGAAATTCCCACTTCAAAAATTCCCAGCTTATGAGTGCTGTTGATCTGAAGAAGCGAAAGAGGAAGTCCAATCTGAGAATTGAAACTCTTTGGGCTTTTTACCGTAGGAAATTCATTCCATAGACATTGGTAAAGCCATTCCTTTAAGATTGTTTTACCATTGCTCCCGGTAATTCCCACAGATGGTAAATGAGAGTTTTCGAAATGATATTTTGCTAATTTCTGAAGAAAATCTACAGCATTTTCAACAATAAGCCATGTTATATCTTTAAACTTTGGATTGTAATGTTCCGAAATAATAACGCTGATACCTCTGTCAATGGCAGACTCAATGAACTTTTCGCCAGAATTTTTCTGCGTGTTGATCGCAATAAATGCAGTATTCTTGGTAGAATAAATAATCCTACTGTCATAAGCTATATTTTTGATCATTAAACTTCCGTCTCCAATAACCTGCGCATTGGTGATCTCTGCAATATGTTGTACTGTGTAGTTCATTGGTACCCTTTCTGCTTTTTTGTGGCGAAAATGCAAAAAGATAAAAGTGGTAAAAGAAAAACATATACTATATAATGTATCTTCTTTACAGTTTTACAAAATTACTTTTCCGCGTTTTTTTATTTAAATGAATTTTTCTCTGATTGGCTTTACTCAGTTTTTCACTGTTTTGCCTTTTTGGCCAAATTATTTTCTTTTTAGAAGTACTTCGTCGATAAAAACCCTGCGGCTTACTGCTTCATAACTTTCTGTTTCACCAAGTTCTACAAGATTATCACCCTGGGAAGTTCGCATAGAGTAGTTGGCAAGATTACCTGTTCTCTTACAAATAGCATGCACTTTTGTAACATATTCTGCAGTAGCCATCAAATTGGGCATTGGTCCGAACGGACGGCCCAAAAAGTCCATATCCAATCCTGCAATGACCACTCTTATACCGCTGTTGGCGAGCTGATTGGCAACATCCACAATGCTTTCATCAAAAAACTGAGCTTCATCTATGGCAACTACGTCACAATTGGAAGCCAGCAAAAGAATTTCGTTCGGATTTTCTACTGCTGTACTGCGTATTTTATTCTGATTATGAGAAACTACATCCTCCTCAGAATACCGGATATCCAGTTTCGGTTTAAAAATTTCTACATTCTGTCCTGCCATCTCTGCTCGTCGCAATCTGCGGATTAACTCCTCGGTTTTACCCGAAAACATAGAGCCACAAATCACTTCCATCCAACCGCTTTGTTTGGAATGATTAATTGTATTTTCTAAAAACATTTGTTAAATTAGCCGTATATTTTTAACATCAAAAGTAAGCAATTTTAATAAGAATCTTATTATGCAGAATATCCAAGATTTAAAGGAAAAAATTTTTTTTGAGTCCATGAATATCATTGATAATCTGGATAAAATAAACAACGTAGACGAGTTACTTTCCAAGCAAGACCTTGTGGATGAGCTTGCTAACAGGATTTCTTTTTTGAAATTGCTGGAGAAAAATATCGAATACTTTGTCACAGAAAATTCTGTACAGTATTCAGATAACCAACACCTCTCTTTTGCTTCTGGAGATGGAGATTTTCACGATTCCGGAAATGAAGTTACAGAAGAAGAAGCAATCTTCAATAATGAGCTGAATGAAATTGATGAAAATGAAAATTTCAACCATGGTCTTGATGAAGAAGCGGCTTTCAATAACCAGCTGAATGAGATTATTGAAAATGAATTTCATGAGAATATTGTGAATTTTGTAGAAGAAAATTCAGCTGAAACTACTCAGGAGACCGTTTCTGTAGATGAAAATGAAGAAGTTTTTAATGATCAGCTGAATGACTCGGAAGAAAATGAACATTCAGTGTCTGAAGAACCTACTCTAAGCTTTGTAGATGAAGAAAAGATTCTTGCCGATTCTATCCCGGATGATGATGATGATATTGCAGAAGATATGTTTGATGAAGAAGTGACGGAAGAAGAAGCTATATTCAATAATCAACTGAACGAAATAGACAAGGATGATGAAATAGAATATCAGAAAGCAGAAGATCATACAGATTTTGCCGCTGTAAATGATATAAAAGAAAATTCACCGAAAGAAATTATTCCAAGTATTTTTGATACGGAAACACTTGATGATGAAATTCTTATCGAAGAAAATGAGACGCAGTTTATTGCAAATGCTTCCATAGAACAAGGTGAATTAGCAACAGACACCTCCAACGTAGAAAATATTCTGAATGATATTAAAAATGACCATTCAGACGAAGATATCAAGCAGGAAACAATTCTTGCAGAAGTCTATGACAGACGAAAAATTGTTGAAATAGACAAACCTGTTCCTGAAGAAACAGATATACACCCTTCCGATGAAAGTTTTGAAAACTTGGAAGAATATCATCAGGAGAAAAAAATAAAATTAGCCAATATCAAAGGAATGAAGGCGGTTCAGTCCCTTTTTGATGATGATCATTTGGAAATTGCCGTTCCGAAAGAAGAAAGTCCGGCTCCGGCTGTAAAGGAAGATCCAGGAAGCATTCAGAAATCTAACATGGCGACCAATTTCATGGAAGCTGAAAAGCTGAAACCTGAATTCAAACTGGATTTGAATGACAGATTAGCCTTTACAAAAATGCTTTTTGAAGGAAGTCAGAGCGATCTGAATGATGCGGTAGCCCAGTTGAATCATTTTAAAACACTGGAGGAAGCTAAAGAATACCTAAGTGATCTTTACTACGACAAAAAGTGGAATAAAGTGGATGAATATGCCCAGAGACTTTGGATATTGGTGGAAAATAAATTCTTATAATTTTGAGCGGAATCCTATATTTTGTTCCCACACCTGTTGGGAACCTGGAAGATATGACCTTCAGAGCAGTGAAGGTTCTGAAAGAAGTTGATTATATTTTGTGTGAAGATACCAGAACTTCCGGAATACTTTTAAAGCATTTTGAAATTTCAAAGCCTTTAAAATCCTATCATTTACACAATGAGCATCAGGCTACAGAAAAGGTGATTACAGACCTTAAAAACGGTCAGAATATTGCCATTATAACCGATGCCGGAACGCCAGGAATTTCAGATCCCGGATACCTATTGGCAAAAGCAGGCGCAGATCATCATATTGAGATGATTTGTCTTCCTGGAGCAACAGCTCTCATCCCGGCCCTGGTAGTTTCAGGACTTCCTAATAACGAGTTTTTATTCGCAGGATTTCTGCCTCAGAAAAAAGGAAGACAAACCAAACTTAAGCAGCTTGCGGAAGAGAAAAAGACGATTGTTCTTTACGAAAGTCCACATAAAATCAATACAACCTTAGAGCAGATCAAAGAATTCTTTGGAGAAGAAACCAAAGCCAGCTTAAGCCGTGAAATTTCCAAAAAATTTGAAGAAACCAAACGCGGTACCATTACTGAATTGATAGAGTTTTCCAAAACGAAAACCTTAAAAGGTGAGATCGTTCTTATAGTCAACAATTCTATTTAATTTTCCTTGAAAAAATTAATTTTTGTATTGTGTTCTGTAGTCTGTACGGCACAGACGAACCAATATATGAAGGTGATCCTTTCTAAGAAGACAGGGAAAGAGGTGAGTTCTTATTCCGAAGGATATGGTATTGCCCTTGATCCTGTTTCCAAAAAACAGGGAATTGTAGATTCTCTGGGTGTTCTTACTTTTGAATCTCCTTATAAAGGCAGCATTTTGCATGTTTTTAAAAAGAGATTTATCCTGTATTCGGAAGAGGGCGGAAGTAGAAAATCAATGGTTATTGATGAAAAAGGAAACCCATTAATTCCTTTGGATGATCAGGACTTTAATACACCCTGGTGGAGTAAAGAAAGAATTATTTCTTCAAAACAAGGCAAAGAAGCGGTTTATGACTTTAATGGGAAAGAAATTATTCCTTTTTCAGATAAAATTCGGTTTTCGGGGAAGAATAGATTTTTTGTTTTAATAGATAAAAAATGGTTTCTCTATGACTTTAATGGAAAACAGCTCAGCGATCGGGAGTTTAAAGATGATTACAGTTTTGTAGATGGAAAAGCTCTTATTATCAACGAAAATAATCAGAGTGAGATCATTGATCAGAACGGAAATACTCTTCACACATTTTCAAAACAGGTTTCAGACATTTACGCTTATCCTTATCTGATTACCAGAAATCCTGCGACAGGAAAATTTGGTCTTATTGACGCACAGGAAAATAGTATTGCTGAAGAAATCTATAAAGAAATCACCCCCGAATACTTTGGCAAGAAAGAATATATTTATCTCAGTAAAAACAATAAAATAACTGTTTTTTGCAAAAAGGACCATCAGCTGTATCCTGAAAATTTCAAGTATTTAAGCCCTTTATTTAATCATTTTTTCAGTGTTTATAATGAAAAGTCGAAGAAGACCGGAATTGTAGATCTTCAGGGAAATATGGTTATTCCTCAGGAATATGATTTTGTCCGAAACTTTACCATTTCCGGAAAAGATTTTATTTACCTTAAAAGTGAGGAAGAAGAAAAGCTGCTTGATAAGGATCTGAAGAACATTTTGAACGATGGAGATCAGGTGGTTGGCTTTTATCCTGAAAACCTGATTATCCGCAAGAAATACCAATATTTTATATTTTCTGTAACCAACCGAACTTCTTTGGAAATCAAAGGAATAAGCTTTTTGAAACGTCAGAATATTGAATATTTTAATTTTCTTAACGAATATTCAAAGCCGCTTGTATGTAGAAATGCAAACAATTTTTATGGAGTTGTAGACGGAAAAGGAACGGAAATTGTTCCCTTTGTATATGAAGATATCATAGCATTTGAAGACTTTGAAAATGAATTTGTTGTGAAAAAAGAGGGTAAATACGGTGTTTTAAATTTCCAAAATGAACCTTTAACGGACATTATTTATGATAAATTTCTGTGGATGAAAGAAGTTTTAAAAGTTACTAAAGATAAGAGAACAGACCTTATTTATTTCACCAAATTTAGAAATGAAGGTGGAGAACTTTAATAAAAAGCTATAAAATTCATAAAAAATAAATGATTTTAATTCATTTCAATGCGTTGAATAACAATTTATAATATCTTTGCAAACCGTTTAATTCCAGAAAGGAATTTTAAAAATTGAATGAGTCAGCTGTCACTAGCTGAATGAGTTATAAAGAAAATAATTGTCAATAGATATGAGAATATTAGAAGGAAAAGTAGCACTAATTACCGGAGCTACAAGAGGAATCGGAAAGGGGATCGCTGAAATGTTTGCTCAACAGGGAGCAAAAGTAGCATTTACCTACGCCGGCTCTGTAGACAAAGCTAAAGAATTAGAAGCAGCTTTAAGTTCTGTAACCCAAATCAAAGGATATCAGTCTGACGCATCCGACTATGATGCGGCGCAGAAATTGGTGGAAGAAGTAATGGCAGAGTTTGGGCAGATTGATATTTTGGTAAACAACGCAGGAATTACAAAAGACAACCTATTGTTGAGAATGTCTAAAGATGATTGGGATAAAGTAATCAAAGTAAATTTAGATTCAGTTTTCAACCTTACAAAAGCGGTGATCAAGCCAATGATGAAGGCAAGAGCCGGATCTATTATCAATATGACTTCAGTAGTTGGAGTAAAAGGAAATGCAGGACAGGCGAACTATGCAGCATCTAAGGCTGGTGTCATTGGGTTTACGAAATCCGTTGCACTGGAATTGGGTTCAAGAAACATCAGATGTAACGCTGTTGCTCCAGGATTCATTGAAACGGAAATGACTGCTGTTCTGGATGAAAAAACAGTTCAGGGATGGAGAGAAGAAATTCCACTCAAAAGAGGAGGGCAGCCTGAAGATATTGCCAATGCTTGTGTATTCTTAGGAAGCGAAATGTCAGCTTACATTACCGGACAGACGTTAAACGTTGATGGAGGAATGTTAACTTAAAAAAATGAAACAAGTACAGAATATAGTATTATTCTTTTCAGTTATATTATGTATCGGTCTGGTTTATATTAACATGTTTAATGTATACCAGACCGATGATTATATGTGTGCCTATGGTACGCAGGAATTAGGTTTTTTGGGAAACTTTACCAATACCTATTTGCAGTGGGGTGGAAGGTATTTCGGATATACCATAAATATGCTCAATCCTATTGCTTATGATGAAAACGGAATCCTCCCAAAAGTATATCTGCCTTTCTTAATGTTTTCCTTTATCGGGGTTGCTTCCCTTAATTTTAAAGCTTATTTCAGCTATTCATTTAGGGAATCTTTAAAAAAGGGCTTTATGCTCTTTTTCTTTTATACGATGCTTTTGGTAAGTATTCCAGAGCATTATTTCTGGATTACCGGCTCTAATATTTACTTTCTGCCTGTAATTTTGTCCGGGCTGTTGCTTTATTTCTTCAAAAAGAACGAAGATACCGGGGAAAAGATATGGCTTCACTTGTCTGTATTTCTGGTGATCATTCTGATGGGTTCCAATGAAATATTGGCGTTAATCCTTGAAGGTCTGTTGCTGGCATTTTATTACGAGAAAAGAGATCAGAAACATTTATTTTTTCTTCTTACAGGGACTGTATTTTTACTTGTAAGTTTCCTGGCCCCGGGGAATTTTAACAGAATGGGAGAGGTTGAAGGAGGATTGGACAAATGGCTGAAAAGAATTGCCGTTTTTGGGGCCAATACAGCCTATGTATGTTTTAAAACCCTTTTAGTACTTCCTTTATTCATCAAGGTTTTCGAAAAAGAACTTAAAAATATTGTTCAGAAAATTACATTTAAAAAAGCTGTGCTATATTGGGGTGTTTCATTACTTCCATTACTTTTTACAGGCTACATTCTCAATTTAATTGCAAGGCAGTTTGAAAATATAATATTTTATTTTTTCATCACTTTTGCGTTGTTATTCGTATTTAAAATAGGAAAAATTAAACAATTTTGGTGGGCTTCACTTTTCATCGTTTTACTTCCTGAACTTAAGATTTTTCCGGAGAAATATTCCTGTTTTGATATTGATTTTAATGCGGCCAATATAGCTATGGAGCTCTCTACTACAAATCTGAAAGAATATAAACGGGAGGTACGTAAAAGAGTAAGTACGATTGAAAACTCTCCTAAAGATTCTGTTGTGGTAGAAAAGATCAAAGAGGTTCCACGGATTTTATATTTTGCCGAAATGGCTTCTGAAAGTGAAGATGAAACCTATGTAAATGACCAGCTTCAGAAATTTTTCAATAAAAAATATATCAGAACGAACTAAAAAGCATTTCGAAAACCTCGAAATGCTTTTGTATTATTGTAACTTGAGTTCAATATATCTCCAAATCCACTTAGAAAAGAGAAAAACAGCCATTGTTAATGGTTTTCATAACTTACTGCTTCCATCTTCTCGGCTTCAAACCGTTTTAGTCCTTAAAAACCTGGTTTTCCTGTTCCTGAACTCTTATAAAAGTTGTTCTTTTTGAAAGTTCTTTTAATTTTGAAGCACCTACATAGGTACATGTAGAACGTACTCCTCCTAAGATATCCTTTACAGTTTCCGAAACCGGACCTTTATAAGCTGCTTTCACCGTTTTTCCTTCTGAAGCACGATATTCTGCAACTCCCCCGGAATGCTTATCCATGGCAGTTTTGGAACTCATTCCATAAAAAAGACGGAATTTTTTGCCATTTTCTTCAATTATTTCTCCTCCGCTTTCATCATGACCGGCAAACATGCCTCCCAACATAACGAAATCCGCACCTCCACCAAATGCTTTAGCAACATCTCCGGGAACTTTACAACCTCCGTCAGCAATAATATGGCCTCCTAATCCATGAGCGGCATCAGAACACTCAATGATAGCAGAAAGTTGAGGATAGCCAACTCCAGTTTTTACCCTTGTCGTACAAACAGAACCTGGACCTATACCCACTTTAATGATATCTGCTCCCACCAAGAGAAGCTCTTCCACCATTTCTCCGGTTACCACATTGCCTGCAATAATAATTTTATCAGGAAAATTGGCTCTTGCTCTTTTCACAAAATCAACAAAATGCTCAGAATAACCATTGGCCACATCGATGCAGAGAAACTCAATTTTTGGATGCTTTTCAAGGATATGTTTTATCTTTTCCTCATCAGCTTTTCCGGTTCCTGTACTTAAAGCGATATACTGATGAATGCTTTCTGGCTGGCTTCGCAGGAACTGATCCCACTCATCGGGAGTATAATGTTTATGAATGGCTGTAATAATCTTTTCTTTGGCTAATTCCACCGCCATTTCAAAAGTACCTACGGTGTCCATATTGGCTGCTATAACGGGAACCCCGCTCCATTTTTTTTGAGTATGTCTGAAAGTAAATTCTCTCTCGAGATCAACCTCCGAACGGGATTTAAGAGTAGAACGTTTCGGGCGGAACATTACATCTTTAAACCCAAGTTTTATATCATATTCTATACGCATTTTGTAATTATTTGTCAGAATAAAGGTAGTGAATAATCTTGGAAGGATGGCTTGTAAACAAGAGTTTTTCCATTGATGTATGGAAAATAGTAATAGATAATGGACAGCAGAGATATTTTTATTCAAAAATAAAGGTTCTGCTGATATTGATTTTAAAAGTAAGAGGATCTAGATTGATATAGAATCTGAAACAATTATTTCCTTTGTCCGGTCATCCTGTTATAAATAACTTTCTCATGCTTTTGTAAGCTGAGATGTGACAGACAAAGGAAATAAATAATGATAAAGAGTAAGTTTTCTTACTCCTTTATATTAGTTGAAGTTCATTACTTCTTCAAGAGTTTTCATATACTCATAAGCTGTAAGGTCAAACTTTACAGGAACAATAGAGATATAACCGTTTGCCAACGCTGTTTCATCAGCATCTTCAGATTCATCCATATTGTTGAAGTACCCCGTTAGCCAGTAGTATTTTTTTCCGTGTGGATTGATTCTTTCATCGAAGCTTTCTTCCCATTTTGCGTTGGCCTGTTTACATACCTTTACTCCTTTTATTTCTTCAGCAGGAAGTTTTGGAATATTAACGTTCAGTACAACACCTTTTGGCATTGGATTTTCCAACGTTTTTCTTACAATACTCTGAATAAATTCTTTCGCTTGAGTAAAATCTGCCTCCCAGCTAAAATCTAGCAAAGAGAATCCAATAGCAGGAATTCCTTCCACACCTGCTTCTACAGCAGCAGACATGGTTCCGGAGTAGATTACATTAATTGAAGAGTTAGCCCCATGATTAATCCCTGAAACCACAATATCCGGTCTTCTTGTAAGGATTTTATCAAGTGCCATTTTTACACAGTCTACAGGAGTTCCGCTGCATGAAAAATCTGTCTGCGGTCCATCCATAGTAACTTCTTCATAGCTTAAGGTAGAATTGATGGTAATGGCGTGGCCCTTTCCACTTTGGGGAGAGTTGGGTGCTACCACCACTACTTCTCCGATTTCGTTCATAAAACTGATAAGATTTCTGATTCCAGGGGCTGTAATTCCGTCATCATTAGTAACCAGAATAAGTGGTCTTTCCATATATTATCTTTAATTTTTTAATACAAATAGCGTATCCTCTGTTCATTATCAGATTTGAACAAAGGACCTTTCAACCCATCAAATGTAGTCAAAAATAGAATGCAATAAAATATCAGAGGTATTAATTAACTGATTTACTGAAAGATTGAAAAGAGGGAATACCAGAACCTTACAGATGCTTCTTACAATAACAGAAACTTATTGAAAGAGGCATCCTGTAAGCCTGATAATAATGTAATAAAGGGGTTGAACAAAAATGATGGCTTAATCCAGGGGTTTTCTGCCAGTAATAATATTGTAAAGAATTACAACAATAGCAATCACAAGCAAAACATGAATAAGATAACCCGTACTGATGCCGGGTACAATTCCTAACATTCCCAAAAGCCAAACTACGATACAGATCACTGCAACTAACCATAATAAACTTCTCATGACTTTACATTTTAAAGTTATACAATTAGGTATCTGCATATTTTATGCCTTTATAATAAGAAATTGAATTTTGTGGTATCTATTTGTTGAATTTTTTATGAAAAATATCTGTAATAAGTAATTCTCTTCTGCCCTGTTTTTATGAAAAACTCCTGATAGTACAAAATAGATAAAAGACGTTACACAATTTCGAAATCCCTATCAATAAAAAAAGATAAAACTATACGATATTTGTAAATAAGGTATTAAATTTGATCATTTGTAACAGTACGCTAAATATTGCTACTCATTACAATACCTATTTTTTAAAAAATTAATAAATAAAGACAGTTTATGTGGAAAAATTTCAAACTGAATAAATTTTTACTCCTGATTCCATTAACCAGTCTAATGTTTTGTTTCAACTCGCCAAAGAACGATGATGAAAAGATGCAGACGATTATGGTGAGCGTAAAAAATACACTTTCTTATCTGCATTATAGCCCAAAAGCCATCAATGATGCCTATTCGAAGGATGTTTATAAGCATTATTTCGAATTGGTAGATCCGGCAAAAAGATATTTCGTGCAATCTGATATGGATGAATTCAGCAAGCATGAAACAAAGCTTGACGACTATATCAGCCAGGGGGATCTTACTTTTTATAAGCTTACAATCGACAGATTATATCAAAGAGTGGATGAAATCGATAAGATTACACAGGATATTTTCAGTAAGCCTATCAATCTTAAAGAAGATGAAACACTGACTCTTGAGCCAAAGCTTAAAAAGGTACCTGCCAACAAGCAGGAACAGTATAATGAGTGGAAAAAATTCATCAAATACAATATCCTTCAGGAAATAGAATCTATGAACAGTAAAGAAGAGGCTCAGAAAGAGAAGAAAGACTCTGTTCAGAAATACAAACTGAAAGATACTATCAAGTTTAAAGTTCTTACTCAGGACGAGAAGATCAAAAAAGCAACAGATGAAGTAAAAGATCTTGTAAAAGATACATTCACCCGATTCAAAAAGAGAAAGAAAATGGATTGGTTTACGGTTTATATGAATGCTTATACAGAAGTATTTGATCCGCATACCAACTATTATTCTCCAAAAGATAAAGAAGATTTTGATACTCAGTTTACAGGTAAAGTAATTGGTATCGGAGCCATCATCCAGGAGAAAAAAGGAAACCTTTACCTGGGAGCTCTTACCATTGGAGCACCGGCATGGAAGTCTAAACAGCTTTCAGAAGGAGACAAAATCTTAAAAGTAAAATCCAAACCGAAAGATGATGCCGTAAATGTAGTAGGAATGCTTTCTGATGAAGCCGTAAGGTTGATCAGAGGAGAGAAAGGAACACCGGTTACGCTGACTGTTCAGAAAAAAGACGGAAGCATCAAGGATGTTACTATGATCCGTGAAGAAGTTGCTATTGAAGATACTTTTGCCAGAAGTATCGTTGTAAATACTCCAAACGGTAAAAAATACGGGTTTATCAACCTTCCAAGCTTTAATGCAGATTTTGAGAATGCCAAAGGAAGAAATGCTTCTGATGATATTAAAAATGAAATCATTAAACTTAAAGCTCAGAATATTGAAGGAATTATTCTTGACCTTAGAAATAATGGAGGAGGTTCATTAACTGAAGTGGGAGATATCATGGGACTTTTCATGGATGCAGGACCTTACGTTCAGGTAAAAGACGGAAACGGGAAAATACAGACCTTAAAGAACAAATATGAAGCTCCAATCTGGACTGGTCCTCTAGTTATCATGCAGAATGAGCTTTCTGCTTCAGCTTCTGAAATCTTAGCAGGAGTAATGCAGGATTACGGAAGAGCAATGATCGTGGGATCGCCGCAGTCTTTCGGAAAAGGTACTGTACAGACGTTCGTAGACCTAAACAGATTCCTGAATACTGAAGATGATTTTGGATCTTTAAAACTGACTATCCAGAAGTTCTACAGAATTACCGGAGAATCTACCCAGAGAAAAGGAATTGTTTCTGATATTCAGATGAAAGACTTCTTTACATATGCTGAAGTAGGAGAGAGATATGATGACTATGCTTTGGCTTGGGATAAGATTCCGCCTACAAAATTCCAGAAACTGAATTATTTCAATACTCAGGCTCTTGAAAAGGCAAGTGCAGACAGAATGGCTAAAAACAGTAACTATCAGCTGTTATTAGAATCTGCTCAATGGAGAGAAAAATTGGATAAAGAAGAAACAATTACTCTGAATATCGACAAGTTCAACGAGGTAATGAAGCACAGAAAATCTCAGATCGAAAAGTTCAAAGCGTTGACGAAATTTGAGAATGGACTTCAGTTTACCATGTATCCAAGTGAAATTGAAAGAGAGAAAAAAGACGAAGCTTTCAAGAAAAAATCTGAAATGTGGATCAAGAATCTGAAAAAAGATCTTTACCTGCAGGAAGCAATGAATATTGTAACAGATATGGGAGCAAAATCCTAACAATAAAAAAACCGCTAATGAAAATTAGCGGTTTTTTTATGGCGTAATCGTAAGATTATTTAATTTCCACACATCCTACTCTTCCTCCGGCATTTCCGGTTGGCTGAGTGTGGAAATCGTCAGCTGCAGCGTGTACAATAAGACCTTTTCCGATAATGTTTTTAGACTCATCTGTACAGCCAAGACACCATTTGTCTGTCTTGAAGGTTAACGTCGCTGTACCGCTCTGATCAGCTACCAAATTTCCGATATCTCCCATATGGAAATGTTCTGCACCCCATTTACCGTGATCGTTCTTGGATGGGTTCCAGTGTCCTCCGGTAGAAGTACCGTCTGCTGCAGAGCAGTCTCCTTTTTCATGAATGTGTACAGCATGAATTCCGGGAGTCAGATTGGTAATATCAAGTTTCATGATCACTTCATTCCCTTTTTGGGTAAATTTTGCAGTTCCGCCTGTTTGTGTACCGCTTTTGGCATTTACAGAATACATTTTTGTGGTTCCGCATGAAGTTGCTAAGATGGCAAACCCTGCCAATAATGCTAATGCTTTTACTTTCATTTTTAAATGATTTATAGTGATTATACGATAAAATTAAAAAAGATTTTCCAAAGCGCTTTATGATTCCAATCTTTTTTTCGAAACTTAGTGAAAAGCAGCCATAGAATATTTTCCTTCTTTATTCTGTAAAAGTTCAATTCTGATACCGCATTTACTGCCAATATTTTTATCGCAATAAAAGACAACAAAAACCTTCGCAAGACTCATATCTTTGCATATCGGCACGTTTGAAATGGAAGAATATAAAAAAAGAATCGTAAAAACAATTCAATATATCGACACCCACCTTGATGCAGATCTTTCTCTTGAAAGAATTGCAGAGATCAGTGCCTATTCACCATTTCATTTTCACAGAATTTTTAAGCTGGTTACCGGAGAAACACTTCAGAACTATATTTCCAGAAAAAAAATAGAAAAAAGTGCACTCTATCTTGCTGTTCGTAAAGAGATGGAGATTAAAGATATTTATTTAGAGCTTGGATTTTCAAACCACTCGGTTTTTAGCAAAACATTTAAAAAACATTACGGAATGCCACCTTCTGAATTCCGTAGAAATGCTCCCGAAAAATTTCACAGGATTTTACAAATACAAAGCAAGAACGGACAACCCGATGCCGTTTTCAGCACATACATTTGCGTCATAGAAAACCTGTTAAATTGGACTAAAATGAATTTAAAAATCGAAGTAAAAGAAATGCCGGAAATGAATCTGGCAGCCGTCATGAGCCTTGGAATTGAGAAGGTAGAACCTTCTTACAATGTTTTGATAAGCTGGGCAAAAAAGAATCATCTGTTTCCGAGGGAGAATGTAAAAATGATTTCGGTATACCACGACAGCTTCAAAGTAACGACTCCTGATAAAGTAAGAATTCATGCGTGTATGCTGTTGGATGAAAAACTGGAAAGCCAGAAAGGAGAGATATTTCCAGAAACCATTGATGCTGGAAAATATATTGTAGGAAGCGGAGAAGTAACCCTCCATGACTTTGAACAATGCTGGGTGAGTTTATTTTTATGGATGAATGAAAACCATTATTCAATGAGAAAAAGTTTCCCTTTTGAGATCTATCACTCCAATTTCAAAGAACATCCGGAAGGAAAAATGTTTGTAGATTTCTGCATTCCGATTGGTTAATTTACCATTCGGAAACAAAAGAATACCCTTCAGTACTATTTTTTTTACTGAAGGGTATATATCATCCTATTTTTGATGCACAAAACAATAAAGATGAAAGCACAAAGACAAAACATACTGTTTCTTATTCTCCTTCTCATTTCCATTATGGGATATTCTCAGGTGAAAATATCGGGAAAAGTATCTTTTAAAAATAAGGGAATTGGTGAAGTAAATGTCACACTAAAAGATACTTACGATGGAGCAACAACAGATGCTCAGGGTAATTTCTCCTTCGAAACCTCCGAAAAAGGAGCTCAAATCATCACATTTACCCATCCCAAATATGAAGACGTTAGAAAAGATATCACTATTGATAATCAGAATGTAACAGTAAGTGCAGATCTTAAAGAACAGATCAGTGAAATTGATGCCGTGGTTGTTTCTGCGGGTTCTATTGAAGCGAGTGACAGGAAAAGAGCAACGACTTTACTGACGCCGATAGACATTTATACTACTGCAGGAGCAGATGGACAGATTTCTTCAGCATTAACTTATCTTCCTGGAGTACAGAAAGTAGGCGGAACAGAAGGGCTATTCATCCGTGGGGGAACAGGAACAGAATCCAAAATTTTCATGGATGGAAGTCTTATCAACAATTATTTCTCTAATTCTGTTCCCGGAATTGCAGGAAGAGATCAGTTCAATACTTCACTTTTTAAAGGAAATATTTTTTCAAGTGGAGGATATTCTGCACTGTATGGACAGGCTCTTTCGGGGGCATTAATGCTTGAAAGTGTTGATCTTCCTGATGAAACTTCCTATAATGTTGGGGTTTCTCCTATTTTTGTGAATGCAGGGTTTCAAAAGCTGGGAAATAATAAAAACTATTCTTTTGGGGCAACAGCCGGATATTCACTTCTTAGCCTGATGCAGAAAGTTCTCAATTTTAATACCAACTTTATTGATGCTCCACAAGGCCTCAACGGTGATTTTAATTTCAGATTCAAAACCAAATCCGGTGGGTTTTTCAAATATTATGGAATGTACAACTCTAATAAGATGGGAGTGAAATCGGAAAGTTTAGAACCCGGATATGATTTCAGCCTGATAAGATTGAATGGAAAAAGTATGTATCATAATCTTTCTTTCAGACAAAAATTTGGAAAGTATCTTCTGAATGTGGGTGGCTCTTATTCATATAACAAATCAGATCTTAACTTTTCTACTGAAACCCAGGATGTAGAATCCAACACAACCAGACTGCTTACAGACGGAAATTATTTGAACTTTAAAGCGGTTCTTGAAAGAAAAATTAATAAAATAAGTGCGGTAAGAGGAGGTCTTGAACTGAATAATACAGACGAAAATCTAAATTTTGAAGCCGTACAGAAACATTATAAAGATTTAATTTCATCCGCTTTTGTAGAAACAGATCTTGGTTTCAGTAACGCCCTGTCTGCGAAAATTGGAGTACGGGCAGAACATTCCACATTTTTAGATAAGAATAATATTGCCCCTCGTTTTGCATTGGCATACCGACTTGCCAAAGATTGGACAACCTCTCTTGCCTATGGTATTTTTTATCAGAATCCTGAAAGCAAATACATCAACGGACCTGCTAATCTGGACTTTCAGAAATCACAACACTATATTTTTCAGGTTCAAAGAGCTTCAGAAGGAAGAACCTTGCGTTTTGAAGCGTTTTATAAAAAGTATGACCAACTGATTAAAACATTCACGATTACGCCGGAAAAAGAGCAAAATCAACAGATTCAGACAGCTTTGAATAATAATGGCTATGGCTACGCAAAAGGAGTGGAGTTCTTCTGGCGAGACAACAAGAAAACCTTTGAAAATATTGATTACTGGATCAGCTATTCGTTCCTGGATTCTAAAAGAGATTTTCTTAACTATCCCGTGAGCATGCAGCCAAGTTTTGCTGCAGAACATACACTGTCTGCTGTTGCCAAAAGATTTATTCCGGAATGGAAACTAGGCGTAAATTTATCATACACTTATGCTAAAGGACGTCCTTATTATGATATCGCTTCCACTTTTGAAAACGGAAAAGCGGTTAATTTTACCCGTAACGAAGGAAGATTAAAAGATTATAACGCTTTGAACTTCAGTATTAATTATCTTCCAAATCTAGGTAAGAAAGATTCTAAGGTTTTCCCGGTATTGGTATTGAGTATCAGCAATATTTTAGGATCCAAGAATGTATATGGATATAATTTCTCTGCAAACGGATCAAGAAGCTCTGCTATTGTTCCGCCGGTTAATACTTTTGTTTTCATCGGAGCTTTTATCAGTTTTGGAGTAGATAAAACGGATGATGCTATCAATAATAATTTATAAAAACATAATTTAGAACCAACAAAACAACTAACTTTTAAAATTTGATATCATGAAAAAATACCTTTTAAGCTTTGCTTTAGCTTTTATGAGTTTAACAGCTTTTGCACAGGCAGATTACGAAAAAATTATGACTGAGAAAATAGCGAAGATAGAAACCTGTAAAACGCCTGAAGATTTTCAGACATTGGCTAACGATTTTCAGAGAATAGGAAGTAAAGAAAGCAGTCAGTGGCTACCACAGTATTATGCAGCTTTTTCTCAGATTCAGAAAGGAAGAATTATGATGAGAAACGGAAATACTCAGGATCTTGACGGAGTGGCGGCACAGGCAGAAAAATATCTGGGAATGGCTCAGAATCTTGCAGGAGCAGATAATGCAGAAGTTCATTTGCTGAGAAAAATGGCGTATTCACTAAGAATGATGGTGAACCCACAACAGCGCTTTATGACGGATGGGGCCAGAGCAGCAGAAGAACTTAATGTTGCCGATAAGCTGGATCCTGCCAATCCGAGAGTAGCCCTTATTAAAGCAGAAGATACTTATTTTACTCCTGAACAGTTTGGTGGCAGCAAAACCAAGGGGGTAGAACAGTTTAAGGCTGCATTGGCGAAATTCAATGCCTATAAGCCTAAAACCGCGATTGATCCCAACTGGGGGAAAGCAGAAGCAGAATATTTTATCAGTCTTCCGGTAGAAAAGAAACCATAATAGAAAAGAACCTTCACGTTGTGAGGGTTTTTTTAATACAATTCGGCCATGAAAATTAGCCTTTCGGTAAGAAATACTTTTTGATACCTTTAATAAAAACTAATTTTGAGCTAAGAAAACAGATCATGAAGCGTAAATACACTATAATACTTCTCTGGACATCATTAGGAACAACATTGTTCTTCTTTTTGTTTTTTAATGAGCGAAAAGATCTTTATACTTTTATGATGACTTTGTTGCTTTCAACAATGTATTCCTTTGTATTGGGATTTGGAAACGGATTTATTAATGAATACCTCAATAAAAAATTTCCATGGTCTGAAGCTACCAGAACGAGAGCAATTCTGAGTATCGTTTCTATTATTATCGGCAACTTTATCCTCGTGTATTTTTGCAATTTTATGAATTATGTAGTGATTCAGAAGACGGCAACTATTGATGAATTTTTTTCCAGCAAATACGGGCTTACCAATTGGTTTATGATTAATATAGCTCTTCTTATAACGACTTTTCTTCATGCAAAAGGCTTTATGGAAGAACTTAAAAAGAATTCCAGAAAAGAAGTGGTGGAGCAGAAGCTTATTGCCAAGTCTGCCAATGCACAGTTTGAAAGTTTAAAAAACCAGTTAGATCCTCATTTCCTTTTCAATTCACTGAATGTTTTAAGCTCACTGATTGATGAAAACCCGCGACAGGCACAAAAGTTTACCGCTTCAATGTCAAAGATTTACCGTTATGTACTTGAACAAAAAGATAAAGAGCTGGTAACCGTAGAAGATGAGATGGAGTTTGCCAAAACATATTGCGATCTTCTGAAAACCAGATTCGAAGATAGTGTAGATTTTACTTTCGAGGTACATAAAGAAGATTATCGGAGATATGTAGTTCCGCTGTCTTTGCAGCTTCTTTTGGAAAACTGTATTAAGCATAATTTTGCTACATCATCAAAACCTTTAGCGATAAGAATTTTTTCAGATGGAGATACCCTTTGTATTGAGAATAATCTGCAGGTAAGAGAACAGATCAAGGAAAGCTCAGGAATAGGCCTTGCCAATATTGTTCAGCGTTATTCTTTATTGACTAAAAGAAATGTTTTCATTGAAAAATCTGAGGATTATTTTAAAGTAAAACTTCCAATGCTATCCGCTAAACCCCAAGTTTCCAGTACACAGCCTGAGGATGAAGCTGAGGCCTATAAAAGAGCAAGAAAGAGGGTAAAGGAAATTAAAGGTTTCTATTCCAACCTGATTTCTTATTGCATTATTATTCCTTTTTTAATTTTTATCAACCTTTATACCTCAAGAGGGTATCATTGGTTTTGGTATCCGGCATTAGGTTGGGGGGTAGGTTTGGCTTTCCGGGCTTTCAAAATATTTGGAATAGGAGAATCCTGGCAGGAAAAGAAGATCAGGGAAATTATGGACCAACAAAACAACAAACACAATGAAAAACATTGACGAAAATGATATTCAATATCAGATCGCTAAAAAACAAGTTGAACAGTTGAGAGGTTTCTACATCCATGTCTTCATTTATTTGGGTGTAAATCTTATCATTGTCTATTACAATTATACGAACCTGGAACCCGGTGAAAGTTATTTTCAGTTTAAAAACTTCTTTACCGCTACATTTTGGGGGATGGGTATCCTGGCTCACGCAGCATCTGTCTTTTTACCCAGAACGCGACCCATTAAAAAATGGGAAGAGAAGAAGATAAAGGATTTGATGGATCAACAAAAAAAGTATTAATGTATTTTATATAAATATCACACTAAAATATTACCGATGAATACTTTACATACATTGTTTGCCATTTCTATGGCTGCCTGGTTTATCAGTGAGTTTTTTTATAAGAATAAGCTGAAATCCAGCAAAGATGATAAAAAAGATAAAGACAAATCTACGCTTAACATTCTGTGGCTTGCCATTCCTTTTTCTATAGGAACAGCAGTGGTCTGTTCTTATGAAACCCATTTTCCAATAGTGGAAGAAAACTGGATTATGTATCTGGGAGAGTTGTTTATTATACTGGGAATTGTGGTCAGATATATTATTATCAGATCGTTAGGGAAATTTTTTACGGTAGATGTCACTATAAAAGAAGATCATACCATAAAAAGAGAAGGCTTTTACAAATATATGAGACATCCTTCTTATGCATTTTCTCTGCTGACGTCATTAGGGCTTGGCTTGTATCTCAATAACTGGTGGTCTCTTATCCTGGCTTTTTTACCTCCATTTCTGGCTTTTGCTTACAGAATTAAAGTAGAAGAAAAGGCATTTGTGGAACAGTTTGGAGATGAATATCTTGAGTATAGGAAAAATACCAAAAAGCTGATTCCATTTATTTATTAAACAGATATTTATAATAGATTCAGTTGAATGTACTCATCATTAAAATTCTTTTATTGTACTCCTAAAAACAATCTGCACCTTTATAATTCTTCTTACTCCATGTTTCCATTAATCAGAGGTTTTTACCATTCGGACTGCATATTCTACCATTCGGTAATATAAAATTGATTGGAGGTTCTTTTCCATCCTATCTTTGACTCAACAAAAACAACAGTTAACCTCTAAAACAAAACATTATGGAAATTTTATCACAAAACAAAGAGACGATGGCTTACAGAAAAGCATCAAGAAGAGTAAAAGAATTGAAAGAATTTTACGGAAACCTTACTTCTTATTGTCTTGTTATTCCTTTTCTCGCGGTTCTTAATTTTATGACTTCTCCTGGATATTTATGGTTTTTATGGCCAATGCTGGGCTGGGGAATAGGTATCGGATTTCATGCTTTAAATGTATTTGGGCTAGGAAAAAGCTGGGAAGAGAAAAAGATTAGAGAATTAATGGATCAGGAAAACAGAAAAACAAAAACACTGTAATTCTTACTACTTTTTAACAATAATTTAAAAACTCATACTATCATGGATTATCATACTGCATACTCAAGAACAAATAAACTTAAAAGATTTTATAGAAGCGTTTTTCTATTCGTAATATTCGCTGCTATTATCCTTCCTGACAATATTTTTGGAGAAAGAATCTTTCATATCAGATTATTCGATGCCTACACCATTCTGGCAATTTGGGGATTGATCATCACTGTGAAAGCAATTAAACTTTTTATTTTTGATTCAGAATGGGAAAATGATATGATTGAAAGAGAAATGAAAAAAGAGAAAAAGCCTATAGATTACTAAAATCTGAGTGCTTTTATTTACCTTTATTTTCTAAAATCTGAAAACCAAAACTAAAACTCAATGATCAAAACTGTCATTATCGAAGACGAAAAACCTGCTTCAAGGAAACTGGAAAGAATGTTAAGTGAATTTCCTGAAATTGAAATAGTTGCCAAAATAGAATCTGTAGAAGAAGGGGTTGCCTGGTTTTCGGAAAACGAACACCCACAGCTCATCTTTTCAGATATTGTTTTAGGGGATGGTCTTTCTTTCGACATCTTTGAGAAAGTGCCCACAAAAGGCTTTATCATTTATACGACAGCATTTGATCAGTATACTCTGAAAGCCTTTAAACTGAACAGTATCGATTATCTTTTAAAACCTATTCTTGATGAAGATCTTGCCGGAGCGGTAGAAAAGTTCAAATCATTTATTCCTGCAAATGATACGGTGAATTCTCAGGACATCAAGCAGCTCATAAAAAAAGAAAAATCAACCCTTTCCAGGGTTTTGGTGAAAATAGGGTATAATCTTAAAATTGTACAGACGCAGGAGATCAGCTGTTTTTTCAGTGAAAACAAAATTGTTTATCTTCAGACCGAAGACCGTACTTATCCTTCAGATTTTACGCTGGATGAGCTGGAAGATGTATTGGACGACAAAAAGTTTTTCAGGGTCAACAGACAGTTTATTATCAGTTCAGATTATATCAAAAATATTCATACATCCCCTTACTACAAGGTTGATCTTGAGTATCAGCCACAGGAAGAAATTACAGTAAGTAGAGACCGTGTTAAAGATTTTAAAGACTGGCTGGTGAGCTAATCAATAGCCGGTATAGGAAATACTTTACGGTAAAAACGAGGTGAAAATGGATGCCTTTGGTTTTCCTGGTTGCTTTATTTTCTGTTTAAAATTGTCAACTTTTCAACTAAAAACATAACCATGGACCTCATATTTTTCATTTTTAAACTAATTCTTGCTCTTTTTTACTCCTGAAAAGAAAAAGTATTTATTGAGTATAGAAATCACTGGCAGACTGTACAAACTGATGAAACGATTCTGTAACTTCCCTTTTATGTTTATGGGTCAAAGGAAACGGAACCATATGAGAATATTCATAAGGAAAGTCCTTTATTTCTATCTCCACATCAATATCCCGATAACCGCCCGTTAGGGTATTTAAAGCTTCTATTGGTGGGGCTACAGTATCTTTTTCCAGAACATATGCCTTAATATGAGACTGTATTTCCCGCATTCTGTCTTCTCTTTCTTTCTGAAAATAATTATAACGGAGCATTTTCTTGAACCAGCTTTCATGAGGATGCTGATCATCATTCTGATAATGCTTTAGGCGTGGATCGATGGCAAAGTCAGAACTCAGCAATTCCGTAAAAACAGACTGCATTGTAACCGTAGCCTGGGTATCCATGATATATTTGGAAATAGGGAACATTCTGTCAATAGTCATTCCGCCACAAAAGCATAGAACCTTTGAGTGAGTGAAATACTGATGAGGATCTGCCATTTTGATGAGCATCGAAAGAAATGATCCTATAGAATATCCAAATAAATCCAGATCTGCCTCCTTAGAAATATTGGTAAGCTTTCCGTTTTTAATATCTTTTACCACTTCAATAATGTCGGAATAAGTCTGCAGCCCTGACCAGAAAATTCTCTGTGGGTGAGCTTCCAGACGGGAGCTGATAGCCGCATTTACATAAGAATAATTGGTGTTTTCAGGATGTCTTTTCTTTCGAGAATGAACCACTTCCATCATGTGATGGCGGTCACTCCAAACAGGATCTGCACGGTCCATATGAAAGGCAATTGGAAACAGAATAACGGCCTTATGCGTTCTCTGAGCCAGTTCATAAGCCCAGGGAAGATATTTGTCCCACTTCTTTTCGTTCAGTCCATGAAAAAAGATAATGCATCCTTTGGCCTCTTCTATATCTGCTCTTTTGAGGATATGGTATTCAAACTTTTTATTGCATTCAATATCAAAGTCTTTGGTATCTACAGAAGGATGATTGTAAAAGAGATAGCCTTTTTCATTGATCTGAAGAGGCTGCTGATGTTGTAAACAATCCAGATTTTCAGAACCGTAAAGAAGATTACATACTTTAGACTCAAAAGGGAAAGATTCTATGGTGAGATTCAGCTCCTCAATTTCCACAACGCCTTCTCTGGAATCAAAATGATCTTTCAAAACTTCATATAATTCATAATATTCCATAGCATGACGGTTGAGTGTTATACTTTATGAACAATTAAATTATATAATTATTGCGGTAATATGCTGATTTATACTCTTTAAATGTATTCTAAGCATAAGAGAAAAAATCGATGGAAACATTCTTTTGTGATTCATTCTTTTTCGACTGAACTTTGTCGAGTTTGGTTGTGTTATATGCGTATTTCACTATTTTATAACTATTTGTAATCAATTCGATTAGATTCAGTGTCTTCAAGTTGTTTTAATATGGACTGAGGAATTTCATCACTGTCAACAGGAAAGCTTATGGAGTCTGAAATGAACGTTTTCCGGTCTGCTTTCTGAAAGATTTCAAACAATGCAATCGGCTCCTGATTGAAACTGATGCAGGTGCTGATGAAATGAAGCTCAAGGATTTTATAATCCGGATTTTTAAGCTTTTCCTTAATGTCTTTTATTCTCGAAATAAAATGTCTCTGCCGGATAAAAGTATTGCTGTTCATGATGATAAATACATAATCTGAATAGGCGGTTACCTTCCCAAAATACTTGTGATGATCGCCGCCGCTTCTTTCAATAAAATATTCACCCGTGGTTTCAGACTTATAAATTTCCATCGCAGAGCGCCATATACGGTCTTCTTTTGCCTGCAAAGGATTATCGGGTAGATTTCTGTTATAAGAATACCAACAGCCCACTAAACGGTCTAAAAGAGTGGTGTTCATGGTAACATTATCCATTTCAATTTTCAAATCATTAAAATTGAAAGATTCCGTATTCGAATTAATAAAATCAATGTAGCTGGAATATCCCAATACTCTGACGATCAGACTTAATTTTGCCAGATTAGGCCTGCTGAGAATAGCATTTTCATTCTGATTAAATTTCTTTAATTTATTGATAATCAAATGCTCATACAAATAATTGGTTCCCAGAAGATCGGGCTCTTTTTTGATCTCCTTCTCTGCATGGTCGTTAGAAATCAGATCATTAAGTTCTGCACAGATGTATGACCATTCGGTTTTCGTAACATCTTCCCAATGGTTTTTCTTTAAAAACTGCCTGCTTAGGAAATTCATTAGCTTTTCAAGGTGAAGGATATCTTCTTTTTTCATTGTATTATTTTATAAGACTAATTTAAGATTTTTATCCATCCAAAAAAGATGAATGAAAGACTTTTATATTGTATAATGAAGAGATATTTGAGTAGAAAAATAAAATAACAAACTAATGAAAACAAAGCTGATATTACAAGATGAATCTCTTTGGAAAAGAATCCAGGGATTTTCCCTAGACGCTTCTGATGCTGATTTTCCTTTCTCGAAAAAGCTGGCAAAGGAAGAGAAATGGAGCCTTGATTTCGCTCAAAAAGCAATAGAGGAGTATAAAAAATTTGTGTACCTCTGCTGTATTCTTCCTTACGGGGCGTCTCCCAGTGAAACTGTAGATAAAGTCTGGCATATGCACCTGATCTATACTCAGAATTATTGGGAAGAATTCTGCCCGAAGATTTTAAAGCGGAATCTTCATCACCATCCTTCAAAAGGAGGAAATACTGAAAATATCAAACATAAGGTTTGGTTTTCAGAAACGTTGAAACACTATCATGAAATTTTTAAGAAAGAAGCTCCTCAGGAGATTTGGTCAACTTACGAAAAGCCAAAGAGTAGTAAGAACCTGTGGAAGAGACTCCGATTGGTTTCTCTGTTTGCAGCACTTCTAATGCTGTCATCATGTCTTGGAGAGATAATAAGCTCTTTTACTGCGATATTCTTATCCATTGTGGGAATCTTAGGTTTTGGGCTGTTAGTATCTGTTTTACAAGGTAATGAGGGACCGAATAAAAAAGACGATGGATCGAGTTGTGGAGGAAGCAGCTGCAGCGGAGGAAGCAGTTGTGGTAGCGGATGTGGCGGTGGATGTGGCGGATGCGGAGGCTGTGGTGGTTAAAAAAATAGAAACTATGAAAAAGATAATCATTCACTCAGTTCCGGTTGTAATAAGCTTTATATTACTTGTGGAAGTATTTCAGACCTTTAATCCGGTTATTCTTAAAGGTTCAGACTTTCTCAAGTTTTATCTTATCCTGATTCTCGGATTTTATACCTCAGTTTTTGTTTTAAATTCTTTGAAAAAAAGCGTTTCGGGAATCACTCATTATTTCACAGGTCTTATTTTCTTATTGGGAATAGTCAAGCTCGTCAGAGGGGTTATGTTAGGAAAACCTATAGGATTTTTAGCTATAGTTTTAATAATAGAAATTATTGTCATAGTGTTTTTTATGTTGAGTCATGTCAATAAAGAGATGAAGAAATAAATAGCAGTAAAAAAACAAACCCGAAACAAAATGTTCCGGGCTTTATTATGAGTAATTGACATTAGATGTCTTTCTTTTTTTCTTTTACAGGTTGATAACCGTATTTGCGAACCATAACGGAAGTAAGAACTACCAAAATAAGGCTGATCGCAATGTTTGATTTTTCAGGATGTACAATTGCCTGATAAAAATTATAGCCGAAAATTGCGGATACAAATGCAATCAGAATATTGTTTGCGTAAGCATATTGGTTTTTTGTAGATGTTTTCATAGTAGTATTTTTTATTGTTATTTACTCAGTAAGTATGATAACATCAAAAACGTTACAGAAAAATTTTAAAAAACTTATTCTTCCTTAAAAAACGAGCTTAATATCTTTACAATATCCTTTTCAGAAACTTACAACGCGTCATCTTACGAGATTACCCCGCTTCCGATAAGTTCTTCATCCAGATACCATGATGCAAACTGACCTTCTGCAATAGCAGACTGTGGTTCTTCAAATTCAATGTAAAAAGCATCTTCAAACTGATAAAGAGTGGCTTTCTGCAATGGCTGTCTGTATCTGAATCGTGCCATTACTTCCATAGATTCTCCATTCTGAAGTCTGAGATCTTCACGCACCCAGTGCAATTCCGAATTGTCAATTTTTAAAGCCTTTTTGAAGAGTCCCGGGAAATGATTTCCTTCTCCTACGAAAAGGATATTGTTTTCCATATCTCTGGATACGATAAAACAGCTTTCTTTATGTCCACCTATTCCAAGTCCTTTACTTTGTCCGATTGTGAAAAACTGAGCTCCCTGGTGTTTTCCGATTACTTTTCCGTCAGCTTTTTTATAATTGATTTTTCTTGATAAAAACTCAAGTTCTTCTTGTTTTGATGAAAATTCAGATTTTTCTACGGAAAATAAAGGAGAATCTTTGAAAATTTCTACGATTTCACCTTCATTTGGTTTAAGTTGCTGCTGTAAAAACTGAGGGAGGCTTACTTTTCCAATAAAGCATAATCCCTGAGAGTCTTTTTTATCAGCCGTTACCAGGCCGATTTCCTTTGCAATTTCTCTCACCTGAGGCTTTGTAAGTTCTCCAATAGGAAATAACGCTTTTGATAACTGATCCTGGCTCAACTGGCACAGAAAATAAGACTGATCTTTATTGTTGTCTTTTCCTGCTAAAAGATGGAAAATTTCTTTTCCATTCTCATCAAAAGTAGAATCTACTCTTGCATAATGCCCTGTTGCCACTTTATCAGCGCCCAAAGACATAGCTGTTTTCATAAAAACGTCAAATTTTACTTCTCTGTTGCAAAGAACATCAGGATTTGGCGTTCTTCCTTTTTGGTATTCGTCGAACATATAATCAACGATTCTTTCTTTGTAAAGCTCGCTCATGTCGATCACCTGAAAAGGAATTCCCAGCTTTTGGGCTACCATTAATGCGTCATTACTGTCTTCGATCCATGGACATTCGTCTTCCAACGTTACCGAAGCATCATTCCAGTTTCTCATAAACAAAGCCACTACTTCATGACCTTGCTGTTGTAGCAAATATGCTGTAACACTGGAGTCTACACCTCCGGAGAGGCCTACTACTATTTTCATTGTATTTCAATTTTACGAAACTCTTAACGGGAGTTCTTAGTTTGATGCGGCAAAAATACAATTAATAAAGTCGTAAAAAAACCATAATTTTAAACATTGATAAAAACGATAGCCGTCATATTCACCATCAGCAGTGTTTGGTGAACATCTACAATATCATCACAATAAAATATATATCTATGAAAAAAATTATTATTTCTTTAATGCTTATTTCTTCAGGATCCGTGTTTTCCCAGGTTTCGGTAGGAACTTCGGCTGCTGCACCAGCTATGAACAGATGGACCTTCGGAGGAGGAATTGGTTTGGGGTTTGGGAGTAACAGTTCATTTAATCTTCAGGCTTCACCAAGGGTAGGTTACAGACTTACGGATGATCTTGAAGCAGGAGTTATAGGAAGTGTATCATGGCAGACGTCCAACTATTATAAATCTACTATGTTTGGAGTAGGACCCTTTGTGAATTACTATATTGCCCGATCATTTTATGTGGGAGCCAATTATCAGCATTTTTTTATCAATTATACAGATAAATATTACGACTATAAATACAATACGGAAGAAAACGCCTTGTATCTTGGTGGAGGATATATGCAGAGAATCGGAAATAACTCTTTCATGCAGCTGGGCTTGATGTACAATGTACTTTGGAAGCAGAATTCAAGTGTATTTACCAGTGGTTTAATCCCGAATATTGGTTTCGTGGTTGGACTTTAATTTATGATTTTATCAATAGGAACGGGCTTTAGCCCGTTTGCTAGAATATTAAAATTCCATTGGCTTTAGCCTAAACCTATAAAAACAAAAATCCCCGGAAAACTTTCCGGGGATTTTCTATAGTGTTAAATTATTTATTTAAGATTGAGACGATTTCTCAGCCGCTGATTTTTTAGCTTTCTGCGTTTTTCCGATTAATCCGTCTTTGGCATCATTAAGGTCAAGAACAACGGTTTCTCCTTCTGATAATTGTTTATTCACAAGCATTTCTGCCAGTAAGTCTTCAATATATTTCTGGATTGCTCGTTTCAATGGTCTTGCTCCGAAATCTTTATCCCATCCTTTTTCAGAAATAAAGTCTTTTGCTTCTTCAGTCAATTCAACTTTATATCCTAATTTTTCAAGTCTGCCATAAAGCTTATTCAGTTCAATATCAATGATTTTCTTGATGTCATCCTGTACAAGAGAGTTGAAGATCACAATATCATCAATTCTGTTTAAGAATTCTGGAGCAAATGCTTTTTTAAGGGCATTTTCAATAGTGCTTCTCGCTCTTGAGTCTGAAGTGGTTTTCTTAGCAGAAGTTCCAAATCCTACACCATCTCCGAAATCTTTAAGATCTCTGGTTCCGATGTTGGAAGTAAGAATGATGATGGTATTTCTAAAATCGATCTTTCTTCCTAAACTGTCTGTAACATGTCCTTCGTCCAAAATCTGTAGTAGAATATTAAATACATCAGGGTGAGCTTTTTCAATCTCATCCAAAAGAACTACCGCGTAAGGTTTTCTTCTTACTGCTTCAGTCAGCTGACCACCTTCTTCATATCCTACATATCCCGGAGGCGCACCTACTAATCTTGAAACAGCGAATTTCTCCATGTATTCACTCATATCAATTCTGATCAGAGATTCATCGGATTCGAATAATTCTCTTGCCATTACTTTTGCCAACTCAGTCTTACCAACCCCGGTCGTTCCAAGGAAGATAAATGTACCGATCGGTCGGTTAGGGTCTTTAAGACCTGCTCTGTTTCTTTGAATCGCTTTCACGACTTTTTTCACAGCATCTTCCTGACCGATTACTTTTCCGTTCAGTTTTTCATCCATCTGGGCAAGTTTATCAAGCTCGTTCTTGCCAACTTTCGTTACCGGAACACCGCTCATCATAGAAACTACTTCCGCAACATTTTCTTCCGTTACGGTTTCTTTTTTCTCTTTTACATCTTTATCCCATTTGTCCTGAGCAGAGTTCAGTTCCATCTGAAGACGTTCTTCTTCATCTTTAAGCTTTCTTGCTTCAAGGTAATCCTGAGCTTTAACTGCTTTTTGTTTCAGTTCTTTGATATCTTCGATTTTCTTTTCAAAATCAATGATCTCTGTTGGAACTTTCATGTTTTTAATATACACTCTAGAACCGGCTTCATCCATCGCATCAATTGCTTTGTCTGGTAAGAAACGGTCCGTAATATATCTCGATGTCAAATTGACACACGCTGCAATGGCTTCAGGAGTATAAACTACATTGTGGTGTTCTTCATACTTATCTTTGATCTGGTTAAGAATCTGAATGGTTTCATCTATAGAAGTAGGTTCTACCATTACCTTCTGGAATCTTCTTTCTAAAGCTCCGTCCTTTTCTATATACTGACGGTACTCATCCAGAGTAGTAGCCCCTATGCATTGGATTTCTCCTCTTGCCAAAGCCGGTTTGAACATATTGGAAGCATCTAAACTTCCTGTAGAACTTCCCGCTCCAACAATGGTATGCAACTCATCTATGAATAGGATGACATCTCTGTTTTTTTCCAGTTCAGTCATGATGGCCTTCATTCTTTCTTCGAACTGACCACGGTATTTTGTTCCGGCAACTAAACTTGCCAGATCCAACGTGATCACTCTTTTTCCGTAAAGAACTCTTGACACTTTTTTCTGTTGAATTCTTAATGCAAGTCCTTCGGCAATCGCAGATTTACCAACTCCAGGCTCCCCGATAAGAAGCGGGTTGTTTTTCTTTCTACGTGATAAGATCTGAGAAACTCTCTCAATTTCTTTTTCACGCCCGATCACTGGGTCCAATTTTCCATCTCTAGCCAAAGAAGTAAGGTCTCTACCAAAGTTATCCAATGTTGGCGTTTTACTTTTTGCAGAACCTAGATTTCCTGTAGGCTTTCTCATTTGCTCAAATTCTTCTCTTTCATCATCATCATCATAAGCACTCATTTGTGGTGACTGCCCGGAATTTTTAAGCATAGTCTGGTATTCTCTTGAAACTCCTTCATAGTCGATGTCGTAAGCTCCCAGAATATTTGAAGTAGGGTCCTCATATTTATAAAGAATGCCTAAAAGCAGGTGAACGGTATTAATCTCATTGCTTTTATATTGACGACATTCTAACTCTGCACGTTTAATGGCATGATCTGCCATCTTAGTGAAAGAAATATTGGTAACCTCCTCAGAAATTGGATTTAGACTTGATGTATTTAAAGTTTCAATTTTTCTTCTGATTTGTGTTAAATCCGCATTAAGGTTCTGAAGGATTTCTTTAGCAGAGTTTTCCGTTTTTATAATACCTAAAAGTAGATGTTCTGTATTAAGAAATTCACTTTTCAGCCTCTTAGCTTCGCTTTTGCTTTGTTTGAACACCTGGCTCAAACCTTGTGAAAACTTATAATCCATAATATATCTCATTAGAACAAAGGCAACATTACCTTTTATTCATTATCTAAATTACAAATATTTTACCAAAAATCAATTAATGACTTTATGGCAGAAAAAATTTTATTATCTTATTGAAAATGACTAAGTTTGTTATTCTTAAAATTTTCTCATGAATTCTGCACTTACCACTTATATCGGTTACTCAGCTTCCGTTTTTATCGTATTGAGTTTCATACTGAAAGATGTAAGAAAAATCAGAGTTGTCAATATGATTGGCTGTATTTGTTTTGTCATTTATGGTATCTTCAATGGATGGCTTTGGCCTGTTATCATCCCAAACGGGCTTATTTGTTTCATCCAGATCTACTATTTAATAACAGACAAGAAAGATTCATGAAGAAAAAAATACTAGTTTCTGCTTTTAGTAATCTGTATACCGACCAAAGAATAGAAAAAGTATGCAAAACCCTTTTTGATAACGGTTATCCTATTAATTTAATAGGAAATGACTGGGGTGGAAGTGAAAAAATGGAACGTCCATATCCCTTTTCAAGAATTCGTTTACGCTCTAAAAGTTTAAAAACTGCTTATTTTGAATTCAACTGGAAACTTTACCATGAGCTGAAGAAAAAGGCTGACAAAGAGACCATTCTTTTGGCCAACGACATTGACGCGCTTCTGCCAAATTATCTCATTTCCAAAAAATTGAACATTCCGCTGGTCTTCGACAGTCATGAAATTTTTACTGAAATGCCCGCCATCCAAAACCGACTTTCACAAAAATTCTGGAGATGGATAGAAGGAAGTCTGGTTCCTAAAGTAGAGTTGATGATGACGGAAAGCGAAAGTTATGCAGAATGGTTCTATGAAAAATACAAGGTAAAAGCTGTTGTGGTAAGAAATATTCCAAGGAAGATTCTTTCTGTGCCGGAAATGCCGGAGAACAATCCTAAAATAATTCTCTATCAGGGTGCGATCAACCAGTCCAGAGGAATTGAAAAGATGATCATAGCAATGCATCATATAAAGAATGCTGTTCTAAAAATTGCAGGTGATGGTCCAAAGAAAAAAGAATATGAAGAACTGGTAGCCCGTGAAAAGCTTCAGGACAAAGTATTTTTCCTGGGGAAGCTTAAGCCTGAGAATCTTCGGGAAGTTACCAGAACTGCGGATGTAGGATTCAGTCTTGAAGAAAATAACGGGGTAAGCTATTACTATTCCTTACCTAATAAAGTTTGTGATTATATTCAATCCAGAGTGCCACTTATCATGATCAATTTTCCTGAAATGAAAAGGATAAAAAATCAGTTTAATGTGGGAGAGATGGTTACTGATCACCAGCCGGAAACCATTGAAAAAGCAATCGAGAGCATTCTCGAAAGAGGGAGACAGTATTACCGCTCCGAACTGGATAAAGCTGCAGAGGTTTTCTGTTGGGAGAATGAAGAGGCAAACATCCTGAAACTTTTTGAAAAAGCATCTTGCAAATAATTTTTACAAAATTGGTTATCTTTGCATAAAGAAATTTGATTAAAAATGACCATTAAAGAAAAACAGCATGAAATAATCGACGAATTTGCATTTCTTGAAGACTGGGAGCAAAAGTATGAGTACATCATTGATCTTGGAAAAGAACTGAAAGGCTTACCGGATGACAGAAAAACAGAGGATAACCTTATTAAAGGCTGCCAGAGTAAAGTTTGGATTGATGCCGAATTCAAAGATGGAAAACTTTTCTTCAATGCAGATTCTGACGGAATTTTACCAAAGGGTATCGTATCTCTTTTAGTAAGTATTTATAGTGGACATTCCACTCAGGAGATTCTGGATTCTGATTTTGACTTTATTGCAGAGATCGGATTACAGGAGTTTCTTTCGCCATCCCGAGCCAATGGGTTGATGGCAATGACCAAGCAGATCAAATTTTACGCAGTTGCTTATCAACTGAAATCATAATCGTGACCAGAATTTTAGCATATCGTTTTTCCGCATTTGGAGATGTTGCCATGACGGTACCTGTTTTCAGAGAATTTCTGGAACAGAATCCTGATGTGGAAATTGTTATGGTTTCCAGAAAAAATTTCGAAGCTCTTTTTGCAGGAGTACCTAATGTTATCTTTAAAGGAATAGATCTGGATGATTATAAAGGTTTTTTTGGACTGAGAAGACTGAGCAATGAATTGATCCGCGAATTTAATCCGGACTGTATTGCCAACCTTCACGATGTGATCCGTACGAAGATTCTGGACAAAATATATAGAAGAAAAGGCCTTAAAGTTTTTAAAATAGACAAAGGAAAAGAGGAAAAGGAGCACCTTACCGATGTATGGAACCTTGATAAATTTCAGTTAAAGAAGACCGTAGAGCGCTATGCCGACGTTTTCAGAAAAATGGGATTTACCATAGAACTTTCCCAAAAGCTGAGACCTATTTCAGATCATAAGTCAGGAATTGGCTTTGCCCCTTTTGCCCAACATACAGGAAAGATGCTTCCTTTGGAGAAATCCTTTGAACTGGCTAAAATTCTTGCTCAAAAACATACTGTATACTTCTTTGGAGGAGGTAAAAAAGAAACCGAAACCCTTGAAAAATGGGAGCAGCAGATTCCCAATACCAAAAGCCTTTCCGGAAAATTAAGTCTTTCTGAAGAACTCAGTAAAATTGCAGAACTGGAAGTAATGGTCTCTATGGATTCTGCCAACATGCATTTAGCAAGCCTTATGGGAACAAGGTGTGTTTCTATTTGGGGAGCAACCCATCCTTATGCCGGATTTTTAGGATTTGGGCAAAGCGAGGAGGATGTAGTTCAGGTAAAAGATCTTACGTGTAGACCTTGTTCCGTATTTGGAGATAAAGAATGTTATAGAGGAGATTGGGCGTGTCTGGAGGAATTCAATATCCAAGATGTAGTATCCAGAATTTAACCGCATGAAAATCTCAATCTGTATTCCTGTTTATAATTTTGATGTTAGAGAATTGGTTTTTACTTTACAAAAAGAAGTCGAAACCAGTAGAGTAGAGGCTGAAATTATTTTGATTGATGATGCTTCAAATAGCACTTTCAAAAAGATTAATAAAGAACTTGAAGATACGGTAAAGAAATTTGTGTTTCTTGAAAAAAATATTGGAAGGTCTCAGATCCGTAATCTTTTTCTACAGTATTCTACAGGAGAATATCTCTTATTCCTGGATTGTGACGGAAAAATCGTAAATCAGGATTTCTTACAGAAGTATCTCAGCTTCATACAGGAAAATCCGGAGACTCAAATTATATATGGTGGTAGAAAAGTTCTAGCATCTGCCCCGGATGAAAATCATCTATTAAGATGGAAATTTGCGGTTGAAAGAGAAAATCTTTCTACATCATTGAGGCGGGAAAAACCTTACTTGAGCTTTCAGACCAACAATTTTATTATAAAAAGAGAAATACTAGAAAAGATTATTTTTAATCCTCAGTTTCAAAAGTATGGTTATGAAGACCTTCTTTTCGCTATGGATTTAAAGTCTGCAGGAGTGAAAATTCATCATATTGATGACCCAATCCTTAATAATGATCTTGAAGCAAACAGTGTTTATCTTGAAAAAGTAGAAGAGTCGGTAGAAAGTCTGGCAGAAATGCTGAAGGATAAAACCTTGTATTCAAAACTCTCGGAGGTAAAGCTTGTGAGAGTTTATCACAAAGTGAGTGTAGCTCCTTTTAATCTGTTTTTAGGACTTCTTTTTATGATAGTAGAACATTCTATCAGAAAAAAACTTTTAAAAGGAAATTGCAGCCTTCGCTATCTTGATCTTTATAAGCTTGGGCTTCTCATTAGGAAGATGAAATGATGAAATAGATTTATAAGTTGTAGTCATAAAAATCTTAAATTTTAAGAAGTAAAGAAGTGCGGCTTTTTCGCTGAAGGAGCTTAGTGGATGTTTATTTGCTTGGAAAAAATCAAATTCAATGATTCAATCCTTTGCTCCTTTGAAAATATGAGATAAGAGGCTAAAAACTTTGCGTTAAATCAAATTCCGTAAATACAATATTTTTCCCCCAATTTTTGAACCTGATCCGATTAATTTATAGTAGTTTTAATACATAAAAAAAATCTCCCTTAAAAAAGAGAGATTTTGTGGGCCCTGAGGGATTCGAACCCCCGACCCTCTGGGTGTAAACCAGATGCTCTGAACCAACTGAGCTAAGAGCCCTGAAATTTTTTTAAAGGCTTCAGTATCCTTTTTAGTGGGTCCTGAGGGATTCGAACCCCCGACCCTCTGGGTGTAAACCAGATGCTCTGAACCAACTGAGCTAAGAACCCTCTAGACTTTGTTATTGTTTCCTCGTTTAGAGTGGTGCAAATATACAACTTATTCTTTACACTCCAAATTTTTTTCTAAAAAATCTCCCACTACAAAGTTGCTTCCGCCAATAAAAATCATTTCTTTGTTTGTACATCGTTCTTTTGCAGCCAGATACGCTTCCTGTACAGAATTAAAAATTTTATAAAAAATTTTCGCCTCCTGAAGTAGATTTTCATAATCTTCCGGGTGTCTTCCCCTGTTGATGGATGGTTTTGCAAAATAGAACTCAGAATTATCAGGAAGTAAACTCATCACTTCATCTATTTTTTTGTCATTAACAAATCCCAAAATGATGTGCTTGTGACGATCAATAGAATTTAATTGTGAAAAAACATACTCCAAACCTGCTTGGTTATGTCCCGTATCACAAATGGTAAGGGGCTCTTTTGAAAATTCAAACCAACGGCCAATGAATCCTGTATTCTGATGAACATTCAATAACCCTTTTTCCAGACTTTGGTTGGAAACGGATATCTGTAATTTTTTCATCTCTTCAATGATAGCCAATACAACACGGATGTTTTTCTTCTGATAATTCCCTTTAAGATCAGACTCAAGATCACTTTGGAGTAGAGTAGCGTCTATAAAAGGCGCATTTTCTTTAGCTGCTTTTGCTCGGATAATATTTTTTACAGCCTCATTATCGTCTCCGGAAATAATAGGAATATTATTTTTTATGATCCCTGCTTTTTCTGTTGCAATCTCTTCAATCGTGTCTCCTAATATATTCTGATGATCCAGCTGAACATTGGTAATTGCAGAAATTAACGGGTTGATAATATTGGTGGAATCCAATCTTCCGCCCAATCCGACTTCAATAATGGCAAAATCTACCTGCTGCTGATAAAAGTATTCAAAAGCCATAATGGTCGTAAATTCAAAAAACGAAGGATGGATCTCTTCCGGAATACTTTTCAGCTTTTGAATAAAGTCATATACAAACTCCTTATTGCAGTTTTTGCCGTTTACTTTAATACGTTCTGTAAAATCAATAAGATGTGGGGAATTGTATAATCCTACTTTATAGCCCTCTTCCTGAAGAACTGAGGCCAGCATATTGCTTGAAGAACCTTTTCCGTTGGTACCGCCAATATGAATACATTTGATCTTATCCTGTGGATTTCCAAAGAAAGCACATAGCTTGGTTATATTATCTAATCCAGGTTTATAAGCCTTTTGCCCATCAATCTGATAGTTGGGCATCTGCACGAAAAGCCAGTCGATAGCTTCCTGATATTGTTCGTTTGTCATAGTACAAAATTCACAAAAGTTTTTTTAAAATAAAATATAATTTTTCAATCTGTAACTTTTTTATATTTAATTCGTCTAATATGGAAAAATCTTAATATGAAATCGCTCTGATTTGTAAGGACAAATATAGACGAAGATGAAGTGATTCCATATGACCATTAAAAATCAAATAAACATATACATATGAAAAAAGTTTGGATTATCGTTTTTGGATTGGGATATCTGGGTGTAAGTGCTCAGAAGAAGTGGTCCTTAAGAGAATGTGTAAGCTATGCAGTGGAGCATAATCTTCAGGTTATCCAAAATCAATATAACAAACAATCACAGGATGCCAGCCTTAAAGTTGCCAAAAAAGGGTATTTACCTACCGTTTCAGGAAGCCTGGGAAATACGGTCAGCTTTGGACAGACGTCTTTCGGTACGGGAAGTTTAAGAAATGACCGATTCAGTAATAATGCAAGCCTTGGGGCAGATATCTTGGTGTATAATAATGGCAGACTGGAAAAAACAGTGAGAAAAAGCCAGTATGATCTGGAAGCAAGCCTTTATGATGTGGAAACCATCAAAAATGATATCTCTTTACAGATTGCACAGCAATATCTCACGACTTTGCTGAATAAAGAAATTGTAAAAATCTCTGAAAGTGCGGTAAGCAATGCTCAAAAGCAGTTTGACAGAGCTAAAATAACTACAAATGTGGGAACAACAGCTCAAACTGTTTTGGCAGAAGCAGAAGCAGCTTTGGCTAGAGAAAAGCAGAATCTGAAAACAGCTGAGGTAAATGTAGGACGTAGCTTATTCGCTTTGGTTCAGCTTTTACAACTATCGGAGTATAAAGATTTTGATGTGGAAGATGTGTATGTTTCCGATCAGTTGTCTCCAGAACTTAAATCTGTAGATGAGGTTTTAACAATCGCGTATCAGTCTCAACCACAGATAAAAGCCGCACAAAGTAGAATCAATTCCGCAGAAGCTCAAACAGAGGTTTCCAAAACGGCTTTTTGGCCTACTGTTACGGCAAGTGCTGGTGTTGGGACATTCTATAACAACCTTTTAAATACGGATAATATTGGAAATGAACTTATTTATATTAAAGAAAAAGGTTTTTTCCAACAGTATAAAGATAACTTCGGACAGCAGGCGAGTCTTTCTGTAAATATTCCTATTTTTAATAAAGGAATCACTAAATTGCAGGTAGAACAGTCCAGAATAAACGAAAGTCTTGCTAAAAACACCTTGGAACAGCAAAAGCAGACGGTAAGACAGAATGTACAGAAAGCTCAGTTTGATGCTGATGCTAATTATGAAAATTATCTGGCAGCCGTAGAAGCTGAAAAAAGCTCAAAGCTGGCTCTTGATTTTGCAGACAAAAGTTATGCAGCAGGGAGAACTACAATTTATGATGTGAATGTAGCAAGAAATAATTATGCAAATGCACAGGGATCAGTAGCGCAGGCGAAATATAATTATCTATTCAGTCTTAAACTATTGAATTTCTATGCAGGAATTCCATTAAGTTTATAAAATGTCTATTCAATCTTTAGAAAAATATTTACCTCAAAATACACTTAAATACTTAAGGATATGGTTTTCAGATTACTATATCCATATAAAAGTTACACGAAACAGAAATTCCAAACTGGGAGATTACAGAAAACTTCCGGATAATTCTCACGAAATTACCGTTAATTCTACACTCACTCCTCAGCTCTTTTTCTTTGTTCTTACCCACGAACTGGCTCATCTGATTGCCTTTGAAAAATATGGACGCAGAATTTCCCCCCATGGTAATGAGTGGAAAGAAACCTTTAGAAATATGCTTCTTGAAAGCCTTGAAGTGTATGACGAAGATCTGAAACCTATTATCATCAGATTTTCAAAATCACCAAAGGCCAATTTTATGGCGAGCCCCGATCTGGTAAGATATTTTCATACTGAGAAACAAGACGATAGACTGCAGTTTATAGAAGAACTTCAAAAGGGTGAATTTTTTATATATCGCAACGAAAAGTATTTATTCGAAGGTCTGGTTAAAAAAAACTATCTTTGTCAGAACCTGGCTACTGGAAGGAAGTATTCTTTCAAACCATTGGCTAGGGTAGAAAAATGCAGCTAAGAATGTCAAAATCAGATAGATACTGTGTAATAATGGCAGGAGGAATCGGGAGCCGATTCTGGCCAATGAGTACGCAGAAATTTCCAAAACAGTTTCAGGATATTTTAGGAACCGGGCGCACCATGATTCAGCAAACTTATGACAGAATCAGCAAGGTAATTCCTAAAGAGCATATATTCGTCATTACGAATAAGGAATATGTTACTCTTTCCCATCAGCAGCTTCCGGAAATTCCTGAAGAAAATATTGTGGGAGAGCCTCTTATGAAAAATACGGCAGCTTGTAACCTTTACATGGCTAACAAAATTGCTGAAATAAATCCGGATGCTACGATGATCGTGCTGCCGGCCGACCATCTTATTCTTAAAGAAGACGTGTTTTTGGAGAAAGTAGAACTGGCCTTTGATGTCGCTTCTAAGCATGACTATCTGGTAACCCTTGGGATTACTCCTACAAGACCTGATACGGGCTATGGCTATATTCAGTTTGTAGAAAAAAAGGGATCAGAATATTTTAAAGTAAAAACATTTACCGAAAAACCTATTCTTGAAATTGCACAAAGCTTTTTAGAAAGTGGAGATTTCCTTTGGAATGCCGGTATATTTGTATGGAATGTGAAAAGCATTCACCATGCTTTTGATATGTATCTTCCTGAAATGATGCAACACTTTATGGCTTGCGAATACAATTCAGAGAAAGAAAACAGCTGTATTGAAACCATTTATCCTAAAGTTCAGAAAATTTCTATCGATAACGGAATTTTAGAAAAAGCCAAAAATGTATATGTAATTCCTTCCGATCTTGGATGGAGCGATCTTGGAACATGGACTTCCGTCTATGAAAACACCGAAAAAGATGAAGATGGCAATGCCGTAAAATTGAAACATCTGTTGGCATACAACTCAAAAGGCAATATTATCCGCCTGAAAAACAGTAATAAAGCAGTTATCATCGACGGGCTTGAAAATTATATTGTTGTAGATACGGATAAAGCACTTCTTATTTGCCCCCGCGACAATGATCAACTGATCAAAGATTATGTTCTTGATCTGAAAAGTTTCAAGAAAGGAGAGAAGTTTATGTAAAAATTTTGGTATATTTTCTGCTGATTTTTAAAATTATGATTAAAACGGCCACCCGACTTACCCTGCTTACCGCTTTATTTTTTGCAACCCTTGGATATGCTCAGGAGAAAAAGAAATTCACCAGTATTTCAGGTATTTTGCAGCAGATTGATCCTGACAGTAAGGTTGATTCGTGGGTATTGGTCTATAATAACTACGGAAAAGGACAGGAAATAAAGACTTCGGGAAAAGTAAATTATATCCCTCAGTTTTCAGGTTTCAACTTATTTCCCAGTGAAGACAGTTTTTACTATATCGCTTATTCAGAAGGAGGAAAGATAAACTATGTGCTTGATGTAGAAGGTCTGAAGAAATTTGTCGGAAAGATTAATAATGCGCAGGAAGTCGCTGTAGTACTCTCTGCAGATGGTTATATGGTGGATGAGGAATTCAAAGATCTTGCAGGAAATTATCATGAAGATAAATCAAATTATTACCTTGATCTTGGTAAAGTAACATCAAGGGAATGTCCTTATCAGAAAACACATTATACTGTGACTGTAAATAAAGCTACCGGCGCTGTAAGTCATGTAAAAGACAATGGTACCTATATTGAGCTTTATAATAAGAAATGTGCTAATAATCCGAGACTTTTAAAAATCGAAAAAAAGGAAGAACCGAAAAAAGATGAGCTCAAAAAAACACCCAAGCGCAGATAATACCTATGAGACAGAACGATTGATACTTCGTCCCATGTCTCGCGAAGACAGAGATTTTGTTTTCGAACTGTATAACAGACCCAAATTTATTCAACATATCGGTAACCGTAATGTAAATACCCCTGAAGATGCGGAAAACTATATCCTCAACAGATTTGCCCCCCAAATTGAAAGGCTGGGATTTGGTAACTATCTTTTAATTACAAAAGAGGGAAACGAAAAAATAGGAGCTGTTGGAATCTTCCAAAGGGAAGGACTTGATGTTGTAGATATCGGATATTCTTTATTGGAAGAGTTTGAAGGCAAAGGATATGCTTTTGAAGCGGCTCAGAAGGTAAAATCTATAGGGATGGATGATTTTGGCTTATCAAAAATTTCTGCTATTATTTCAAAAGATAATTGGTCTTCCCAAAAACTGATTGAAAAATTGGGACTGAAATTCAAAAATTATGTGACTCTTCCCGGTGAAACCGAGGAGTTGAATTATTACGAAACCGAGTAAAATAGATAAAAATGCTTTCACAAATACCCTTTTGATTTTAAATCATGTTATTTGTGGAAGCATTTGTGATTTTTGTGTTCTAAAAAAATTATCCTTCCAGAATCTGTTCTGCGGCTGTTTTTGAAGTTACTTTTTCAATAACTCTCGTGCAAATTCCATTTTCATCAAAAATAAAGGTTGTTCTTACAATTCCCATATACGTTTTGCCAAACGTTTTTTTCTCCTGCCAAACTCCAAATTTTTCTATGATATCGCGGCTCTCGTCAGCAATAAGATCATAAGGAAAAGCAAACTTGCTGTGAAAATTCTTTTGCTTTTTTATAGAATCCCCGCTTATTCCCAATAACTGAAATCCGGCTTCTTCTAACTTAGAATAATTATCGCTTAGGTTGCAGGCTTCTACGGTACATGTTGGTGTACTGGCTTGCGGGTAGAAGAAAACAACAAGCTTTTTTCCGATCAACTGCGATGAGGTTATAGTTCCTCCATCTTGATTTATACCTTCAAATTCAGGTAATTTGTCTCCAACTTTCAGCATAATGATTTAATTTTGTTCAAATTTAAGGGTTACATGACAAAAAAGCAAAGAGCTGAGCTCGTTCAGATAGAATTGGATAAATTATATCCTACAACACCTATTCCGCTGGATCATACCGATCCGTATACATTGATGGTTGCCGTGGCACTTTCTGCACAAACCACAGATAAAAAAGTAAACCAGGTTACGCCCGAGCTTTTCGCGGTAGCTGGAACTCCTCAAAGAATGGCCAGGTTGGAAGAATATCAAATCAAAGAACTGATTAAAGAAATAGGACTTTCCAATACAAAAGCTAAGAATTTGAAGAGAATGGCAGAATTGCTGTTGGAAAGACACGATGGTATTGTCCCTCAAACTTACGAAGAACTGGAAGCTTTGCCCGGAGTAGGGCATAAAACGGCTTCTGTAGTAATGAGCCAGGGATTTGGATTTCCTGCATTTCCTGTAGATACCCATATTCACCGCCTAATGACACTGTGGAAGCTTACTTCAGGAAAAAATGTAGTGGAAACCGAGCGCGATGCAAAGAAACTATTCCCTGAAGAAGTTTGGAATAAGCTGCACCTTCAGATTATTTTCTATGGAAGAGAATATTCTCCGGCAAGAGGAAAAGGAGAGAAAGATTTTATTACGAAAATGATGTTTGAGAAGTAAATTATTCGCTGAGAATAAGAGAAAATTTACCATGTCAAAGTTTTAAACCTTGACATGGTATTATTAGAAATTATTTTTTCCATTCAAGCTTGCCTCTTAAGTTGAAAAGAATATTGTAAAGCTTTCGAAGACCTCTGCTTCCCATCATTCCATAATCACTAATGGTTTTTACTTTCAGATTGTCATAAACTATTTTTAATGTTCCTGTCGCAGAATCGGTATAACTTACTTCATAGTCGTCATCTAGGTTTTCGAAATCAATATAATTGATCAGGTTTATGAGCTCTTTATATTGTTCCGGGGGGACTTTAGATTCGTATGCTCCCGTATATTCCTGAAAGTTGACCCTATTGTCATTTTTGGCAATCCATTCCACATCACGGTTGGATACGATTTTCAATGAAAATGAGGGGCAGCGTCCATAGCATGGAGAGGCATTAAATTCAAGTTCTAAAATATGATGTCTTTTAGGAAGTACATTTTCTTCTATAAAACTATCAAACTTATAAATCAAATTTTCGGTTAATAAGTTGCTTAGCTGACCGGATCTGTCTAGAATTTAATCTTGTGATACACGACTTTATTATCTCGGGCAGTGGCAAAAGCACACGCTTCATAGAGGTTTCCCAGACTTATATTCACTTTTTCAAAATGATCTCCCTGATCCAAAATACAAATCGTTTTTACTCCTTCTTTACTATTTCCGGTAATCAGGAGATCAGTTAATCCATTGTTGTCAAAATCACCTTTTCCCCAAGGTTTTATATTCAAACTGTCGGCAATGGCACTGCAATACGAATCATATTGGATTTTTTCATTGATTGTGATGGTATAATCCAATTCTTTTTCATCAATAAACTTTTGGATTTCTTCCGTAGTCTGCAGAGAATCAATCCTATTATTTTTTTTCTGGTTTTGTGAATAAAGAGTGGTTGCCCACATCAATAATAAAATGAGAGGTATTTTTGAGAACATTATTTTAATTTAAATATCAAGTAACCTTCTATGATAATTAATCTGCCCTAAATGATAATCCAGATGGGCTATAAGGTGGATCAGGAAGTAATCTGTAGTCATTGTACTTTCAAAAACAACCAATGGATATTCTTTTTTAAGATCTTCCTCGGACAATTGAGGAAGTACTTCATCTATCATGGCAGCAGTGGCTTCAACTTTTTCAATAAGTTCTGCTTTCGGAATGTTTTTGAGTGAAAATTCCAGGTCACGGTGTCTTTCATATCCCGTATTTCCCAGTTGTGCTCCTATAAAATGATTGATATTTCCAACTAAATGAAGGCAAAGATTACCCGCAGAATTGGCAATGTTTTGATCTATTATCCAAAGGTTTTTTTCATTTTGATAAGCTTCTATCTCTTTTTTTAATTGGTTTAAATCTCTGTTGAAAAGAGATCTAAGGCTTTCTGTGATCATATCAATTTTTTTGTATCGTTGTTTTAAAATATCCTCTAAAGTGTTTATAAACTAAACTGTCAATCTTGCATTTATAATCTATGAAGCCATAAATACTATCATTTTTATTGAATTTATTAGTGTTTAAAACCAGTTTCTGTTCCAAAACTTTTGATTTTATGAATTTTTTTTCTCTTTTTAAGGTACTAGGATCAATATCCTTTATATAAAATTGGCTGTTGAATACCTTTACCAGAACTCCATTTCCAAAATATCCGTTATCATTGTTCAGTAGGATATTTAAAGTGTCATTCTGAGATTGAGCCTTGCACTTATAATCATTAAACAGAAACGAACCTTTACGAGGACCGTCATAATAAAATGCGTGTTGGACGATATAAGCTGTTCTTGTACTACTTTCCATCACTTCGCTGTTAAATAACTTTAGTTCAGGAAGTTTTGAAAGAAGCTGTATGGTGTCGTTCGTGGGTAAGCTCTGGTCTATGATAAACTTTTCATACTTCTGTTGTTTTTGGCAGCTTGTGGAGGCCAGTATAATAGTCATGAAAAGCAAAAATAGTCTCATAAGAAACTATTTTTGTTTTTTTGCCCAAAGCTCCATCTTTCTGTTCAGAACATCCAAAGGAAGACATCCCTGGCTTAAGACTTCGTCATGGAAACTTGCCAGACTAAATTTTGTTCCAAGCTCTTTTTGGTATTTTTCTCTTAATTCTCGGATTCTTAAGGAACCTATTTTGTATCCTAAGGCTTGTCCCGGCATCGCCATATATCTTTCTACTTCTGCAGTGGCAGATGCTTCGTCATAGGAAATGTTGCTTAGGAAATATTTAATAGCTTCTTCTCTCGACATTTTTCCTGTATGAATGCCTGTATCTACAACCAATCTTACCGCTCTCAGCATCTGATCGCTTAAATACCCCATCTTCTGATAAGGATCTGTATATAAGCCAAACTCAGGGCCTAATGTTTCACAGTAATGTGCCCATCCTTCACCATAAGCTCCAAACCATCCAAATCTCATGAATTTAGGAAGTTTTGTATTTTCCTGTTGAAGAGAAACCTGATAATGGTGTCCTGGGATCGCTTCATGAAGGAATAATGACTCCATTCCTGAAGTAACATTGAACTTGGTAGGGTCCGGAAGCGGAACATAAAAAATACCCGGTCTTTTTCCATCAGGAGTTCCCGGCATATATTCTGCACTCGCACTGGCTTCTCTGAACTTTTCCGTCTGTCTGATCTCAAACTTTGTTTTTGGGGTTACATTGAACATCGTTTTCAGCTTTGGAGTAATTTTCGTCAGAATACTATTGAAGCCATTCAAAACATCTTTAGACGTTTTATAAGGCATGGCTTTAGGATCAGTTTTTACAAAAGTGATAAATTCCTCCAGTGTTCCGGTGAAACCTACCTGCTGTTTTACCTTTTCCATTTCTGCGCGAAGCATTGCCACTTGCTGAAGCCCTATTTTGTTGATCTCTTCAGGTGATTTTTTAGTGGTGGTCCAACTTTTTACGTAATATCCATAAATTTCATTTCCGTTGGGAAGGCTGTTATACCCATCCGTGTCTCTTGCTTTTGGAAGATATTCTTTTTCTAAAAACACACCCATTTTGGTATAGGCAGGAATGATTTTCTTAGTAATAGCGTCCTTGTAAAGAGCAGAAAACTTATCCTTCTGAGCCTGTGTGAAACTTTTCGGGAAATTTTTAATCGGGCCATAGAAGATATTCTTTTCCATTTCTGGGGTGATAATCTCCTCAGCTTTCATTTGAGGAATCATTTTTACTACCAGTTTTTTAGGAAGAACAATTTTGTTATTGATTCCTTCTCGGAAATTATCCGTTGCAGCATCCATCCATTCCGGGAATTTTTCCATTCTTTTCAGCCAGTCATTATAATCTTTTTCTGTTTTGAAAGGCTGGTTTCCCTGCGCACTTCCATAAAGAGGAAAGGTAAGAGGAAGGCCTCCAAATTGAGTGAAAGGAATATATTCCGGATGATAGGCGTAGGCTTCAATTTTATCTTTTAAAGTGTAATCCAGAACGTCATACACCACTTTATCCTCATCAGACAGAGTTTTATAATCTACTCGTTCCAATTGTTTCTGCACAGAGTTGTAGAAGGCCACTTCTCCTGAGATAAAATCTTTATCAATATTAATAGGAAGTTGGTCGTTGTATCTTGTATCTCCCTGTGCTGTAGCATCTAAAGGGTATAGTTTAAGATACTGCTCGTAATAATTAGCCGCAATTGAATCCAGATTGCTGGGAGTCACTTTGGTAAGCGGAGAATCCGTTTTTTTACAAGAAGCAAGACCGATCATCAATCCTATTCCTAAAATAGCTTTTGATAAAATTTTTTTCATTTTCAGAATCTTTATAGAACAAAAGTAAGTAATATTGGGAGATTCCTATCCATTGTCTTAATTGATTTTAAAAAAATAATTTTCAAAATCCTTTTAACTTTGAATCAATTTTTTATCTTTGTCTAAACGGTTTAACAATCATATTATTACAGTTCTTTTTTAAGAAAAAATGAAAGGGATTTTAAAAATTTACCATCCGGACGAAACGCTAAAATACAATATCAGAAATACTTATTGTAAAGCAGTCTACAGCAACCAGCAACATTTTTTAGAGGTTGAAATTATAACGGATGACAGTTTGGATCACGTAGATGATGATTCATTACAGTACAACTTTCCGCAGCTTTCACTAGAAATTTTCGATTTCCCTATCGAATCTGCGGAAATAGAAGGCAAAACTATTACAATCAGTGATTCTGATGAAGATACCTATACAGAAGTAGATCTTTTCGATGATGAAGAGGCTTATCTGTATGATAACGAGCTTCTCTTTGAAAAAAATGAAGAAGGAGAGCTTCAGGTAATCTGGAAAGGAACCATTGACGATTTCTATACCGGATCAGACACGCCGATTCCATTTAGATTAAAATGTGAATTCAGCCAGGATGATATTGAGGTAGACGAAGATTAACAAAGTCTCTCAACTTTTTTATAGTGAATTTCTTTTCAAAATTTCTTTTGGAAAGAAATTTGCTATTTGTATAATTGCTAACAAAATTTAAGTGGTTTTTAAGCAATTTTTAAGATATCAATTCATAATATTCCACTACATTTGTCGTTGAAACTTTAATAAAATTCATATTTAATGCTGTTAACGGAACTTTCCCAGATTTTATTTGCGCAAATCGCTACACCCGCAATTGCTACAGACGATTTAGAATTTTCATTTTGGAAGATTATGTTCCACGGAGGAGCTTTCGCTAAAATAGTGATGGTAACTGTATTGTTGTTAGGAATATTTTCTTTATATCTGTTCTTCGAAAGATTTTTCTTTATCAAAAGACTGTCTTCAAAAACAGATTCCAATTTTATGAACAATATTGAAGACTTTATTAAAGCAGGAAAGATAGAAGCGGCTACAGATTACTGTAAAACGCAGAACTCTCCTGAAGGAAGGATTCTTGAAAAAGGAATTTCAAGATTGGGACGACCTGTTTCTGATATTGTAAGCGCTATGGAATCTCAGGCTCAGGTAGAAGTAGCCAATATGGAAAAAAATCTTAACCTTTTGGCTGTTGTACCCAGTATTGCGCCTATGTTGGGACTTTTGGGAACGGTAATCGGGATGATTATTGCTTTCTTCAACTTATCTCATGCAACAGGCTCTTTTTCTCCTAAAACGCTTTCAGAAGGTATTTATACAGCGTTGGGACAGACGGCGGTAGGTTTGGCGGTGGCTATTCCTGCGAACTTCTGCTACAATATCCTTTTAACAAGGATCGATAAGTTTGTATTGAAGGCTCAGAATATGTCCGGAGAATTTTTAGACCTTATCAACAAACCTTTATAATTTTTTCTTATGAAAATTCAGAGAAGAAATAAAGCGAATCCGGAATTCAGTTTAGCAGCGATGACAGACGTTATCCTGTTGATGCTGATTTTCTTTATGATCACCTCGTCGGCAGCCAACCAGAGTGCTATAGATGTAAATTTACCGAAAGCCGGTGCTGCGGATGATAATATTCCAAATCCTGTAACAGTAAGCATTAAACCCGACGGTTCTTTTTTTGTGGATGACAACCCTGTAAACAAAGGAGAACTGGAACAAGTGATTGTCAATAAACTTACGGGGCAGGCAAATAAGTCTTTCACCATCCGAGCAGATGAAAATACACTACATAAAGATGTTGTTTTTGTCATGGAAATTGCTGAAAAACATAAATTTAACATTGCTATTGCAACCGTTAAAGATAAATAACATCTCCGGATTCCCGGAGAGAATTACTTTTTTAAGATGAGAAGCTATACAGCAAATAAAAACGAAGAAAATAAAGACAGAATAAAAAGTGCTCTGCTTTCTATTCTGATCTGGGCCGCCGTTTTGCTTTTTGTTTTTCTATATAAATTGAAGCCCGAACTGGATAAGGAGCCTGAAGTAGTAACAACAATGCTTGTCAACTTCGGAGATAACAGAAACGGAAACGGAATTGAAGAACCTGCTGAACAGCCGGGAAGTTTGGCCGCTGCCACTGAGGACGTTACCCCGGAGCCTGCGGAGACTCCTGTTCCTGAAACAAAAACAGTAGTAAAGCCAGAACCTGCTCCTGAACCTAAGAAAGCTGAAGTGAAGGAAAAAGTGATTACAGGGAACAATTCCAAAACTACGGTTCCTAAAAAAGAGGAAGCAAAAAAAGCTGAAAAAAAGGAAGCAACGAGCACTAGTGCTTCAAAAAACACTAAAAAATCAGGAGCTGCCACAGCCAATTCTAAAACAGGAAATGGTGACGGAAAAGGAAACGCAGCCATAGGAAACCTGATCAAAGGAAGAGGAACCAAAGCAGGAAGTCAGGGAACTGGAGAGGGCATTGGAAATGCTGGAGATCCTTTAGGCGGTGATGGAAATGGAGACAGCAAAGTAGGAATAGACAGAAAGCTGATCGGATATATTCCCGGAACAATGGGAAGAGGAGGAGCACAGCCTTCTCACAGCTGTACAGCCAGCGGATCTATTACCATTGCCTATACAGTAGATAAAGCAGGAAACGTAGTTTCAGCAAGAAGAACGGGAGGTATTTCAGATCCTTGTGTATCTTCTACATCAGTTGCCTGGGTGAAGAAATATGTAAAGGCGGAAAAGGCCAGTACATCATCTACCGGAAGTTATAAAATTACATTCTAAAAATACAAAAGCACTTTATTCAAGTGCTTTTTTTAATTCATTTATTCTGTTAATGACTGGAAGTGCAAAGATTCCGCTGGTCTGGAGATACATCTCATAGAATGTCTTTGCTTTGTCCTGAAAGTCTTTATTCTGATCTTCTCTGCTCTTAAAATAGAAAAGGTTTCCAAGCATTTCGTAATAGTCTTTACGGTCTCTTTCCTGTCTTTCATTAACGAGGGTGATCATTTCTTCTTTTGTCATAGATGCTACTTCTGTGAAGTTCATCTTGAAGATATCTCTCATTAAAGTATCAAAATCAAGTTCTTTCTGCATCAAACTTTCTTCAGGTTTTTCTAAAATAAGTTTTTCCAATGCCTGGGTCAGTTGACGTATAAGTCTTAATGTGAATTCTTTATCTGTAATCATAATGAGGTATTTTGTTACTAAATGCTAAATTGCTAGATTGCGTGGTTATGTGTGCCACTTTATTTGGGCGTATTTTATAAAGTTATCGATTTTTCCTTCTAATAGTCTATTCATTAATATATTTTTAACGGTAAGAACCAGCAACGATCTAACCTGTAACTTTTTCAATTAAGCAAAAAATAGATAAGCTAGTGCAATTGATGTAATAACCCCTACCAAATCGGCCAGAAGCATGGCAATTACCGTATATCTCGTATTCTTAATGGCTACTGCGCCAAAATATACTGCAATCACGTAAAACGTAGTATCTGAACTTCCCTGAAGTACTGCTGCCAATTTTCCCTGGAAGCTGTCTGCTCCGAAAGTAGCCATCGTATCAACCATCATTCCCCTGGCTCCAGAGCCGGATAAAGGTTTAATTAAAGCTGTTGGAAGCCCGTCTACAAATCTTGGATCCATATTGGCAACGTTGGCTACCCATTTCATACCGTCAATAATCACATCAAAAACACCGGAAGTTCTTAATAGAGAAATTGCAATCAACATTCCAACCAGATAAGGGATAATTTTTACACATGTGGTGAATCCTTCTTTCGCTCCTTCAATAAAAGCATCAAAAACATTGATCTTCTTATAAGCCGCACCAAGTACAATGGCAAGAAAGATGAAGAGAATGAGACCGTTGCTTACTACTTTGCTGAAATCATCCAGTTCGTCTTTGCTTAACTTTACCAGATAAACAACCAATAATCCGATAATTGCTGAAATACCTCCTACATAAGCAATCACAACAGGACGAAGAAGGTTGATCTTTTGGTATAAAGACACAATAATCATAGCCGCTAATGTTGCGGTAAAAGTAGCAATCATGCAAGGCAGGAAAATGTCAGTAGGTGTTTTGGAACCCATAGAGGCACGAATGGCAATAATAGAAACGGGAATTAATGTCATTCCACCAGCATGTAAACACAGAAACATGATTTGTGAATTGCTGGCTGTATCTTTATTAGGGTTTAAAGTCTGAAGACTCTCCATTGCTTTTAATCCAAAAGGTGTTGCTGCATTATCGAGACCAAGAAGATTGGCGCTGAAATTCATCAACATGTGTCCGAAAGCCGGATGATTTTTTGGAATGTCTGGAAATAATTTTGAGAAAAAAGGTTGAATCAAACGACTCAAAAGGTTGATTCCGCCTGCTTTTTCAGCAATACTCATGAATCCCATGAATAAAGTCATGATTCCAATTAGTCCAAGACATATTTTTACCGCAGTTTCTGAAGTTCCGATAACACCATCTGCTTCCTGAACACGGTAAACTGCTACATTTTGTTTTAAGGAATCTGTTTTATAGTGAATTCTGCTGTCTGCAAAATCATTTTTCTTCATCAGGCTGTCTTTTATAACAGGAGAAAGGGTGCTCATTGGCTGAGACACAATTTTCACGGTATCGCCGCCTTTTCCTACCACCATATCATTGAAGATGGTTTTGTAGTGGGTTGATGAAATGTATTTTATACTGGCAATGGCAATGGCAATGATAATGAAAGCCGACCAAATTCTGCTGAGAACCATCTGATTGATTTAATTGTTTAAACTTATCAAAAATACTTTAGACCACAAAAATAACTAGAGTCTTTTGTTATTCTGTTGTGAAAGAGAACTAATGACTGATTGTTGGTTTTAGATGTGTTTTGGCGCGATGTCCGCAAAAGATTCTAATAGTTATGCGTGATTTTTTCGTTCGCAAAGGCGTTCGCACTAAGCAAATAATTAGAATTATAGAAGATTGCTGAATGAAATGCCTTTGCGAACGAAAATATGCATAAAGCTTTATATTTCCTTTGCGTATTCGTTGCGTTAAATAATAAAATTACTCTTCCAGGTAAACAAGATAACCTTCAAAGTCGTCGTCCATATTTTTCAGAACTTTGGCATCATCCATTTTTTTGGCTAATCCATCCACAAAAAAGCTTTTTTCGAAAAACTGACGGTGAACTCCAGGGAGAAGATCCATGAAATAATCCATGCCGAATTTGTTGTTATGGAGGTCCATTTTGGTTTCCAAAGGTTTGTTGGGGAAAAGCTCTTCATGCATATCGGTCATTCTTTTACAGAATTCCAATGCTTTTTTAGGAGATGACACCTTGCAGCAGTACATCATAATAAAACAGCACCACAGTGCGTGTCTGAAAGCATTTCCAATACCGTTATTGGAGGCAGTGGCAGGAAATTTTTTCTGAGCAATGGTGTAAGCTTTCAGGGTAGCATGAAAACTCAGAATGGCAAAAAGAGGATGGGGGAGAACCAGCGATAAAAGACGGATAATCTTTTTAAAGCTCATGCTCCTGATGGTATTGAAAAATATCTTAAAAGTCCTCATAAATAAAAAATCTCTCCCCAATTAGAGAGAGATTGTATTGTTTTTGTTACAGATATTACGCTTTTACAGCTAATAAATTAACTGTTTTGGCAACAGTATCCTGGATTTCAGTTCTTTTTACGATGAAATCTACAAATCCTTTTTCCTGTAAGAATTCTGAAGTCTGGAATCCTTCTGGTAAATCTCTACCGATTGTTTCGCGGATAACTCTTGGTCCCGCAAAACCGATAAGAGCTCCCGGTTCTGCCATAATGATATCAGCAGTCATTGCAAAAGAAGCTGTAATTCCTCCAAAAGTTGGGTCGCAAAGGTAAGCGATATACAACAATCCTGCCTCTGAAAGCTGTGCCAATTTAGCCTGAACCTTTGCCAACTGCATCAAAGAGTAAGTAGCTTCCTGCATTCTTGCTCCTCCAGACTGACAGATGATCATATAAGGAAGTTTGTTTGCAATACAGTAATCTATTGCTCTTCTGATCTTTTCTCCCATTACAGAACCTAAAGAACCACCAATGAAAGCAAAATCCATACAAGAAACTACCATTTCAGTTCCTTTTACGGTTCCTACAGCATTTCTGATAGAGTCTGTAAGTTTTGTTTTTGCTTTTACTTCTTTTAAACGGTCTTTGTAAGGTTTTGTATCTTTGAAGTTCAGGATATCAATACTTTCAACGTTGGCATCCAGTTCGGTGAATTTACCGCCGTCAAAAAGGATGTCAAAAAATTCCGCACTTCCTATTCTTACATGAAATCCATCTTCAGGAGAAACATAGTTATTTCTCTTTAGTTCATCATGTTCCACAACTTTTCCGGATGGAGTCTGATGCCAAAGACCTTTGGGAACGTCTTTTTTTTCATCAGTAGAGGTGGTAATGTTTTTTGCTTTTCTTTTAAACCAGTCGAATGCCATTTTTTATGAGTATTAATGTATAAATGTAAAATGTATTAATGTAAATGCATTCTATACGAATACTGCTTACATTAATACAAATCTACAGTTCTTATTTTAAAGTATTTACGTTATTTAAATCTTCAAATGCTTGTACCAATCTTGTAGAGAAAGTTTCTTCACCTTTTCTTACCCATGTTCTTGGGTCATAGAATTTTTTGTTAGGTTTTTCTTCTCCTTCAGGGTTTCCGATCTGAGATCTTAAGTAATCAATATTGTTTACCATATAATCTCTGATTCCTTCTGTATAAGCAAACTGAAGGTCAGTATCGATGTTCATTTTGATTACTCCGTAGTCAATTGCTTCTCTGATCTCTTCCAAAGTAGATCCAGAACCTCCGTGGAATACGAAATTAACAGGCTTAGCTGCTGTTCCGAATTTCTCCTGAACATATTTCTGAGAATTGTCAAGGATTTTTGGAGTAAGAACTACGTTTCCTGGTTTGTAAACTCCGTGTACGTTACCGAAAGCGGCAGCGATAGTGAAGTTATCAGAAATAGCTTTTAGTTTTTCGTAAGTATAAGCGATGTCTTCAGGCTGAGTATATAATTTTGAGTTGTCAACGTCTGAGTTGTCAACACCGTCTTCTTCTCCTCCGGTAACTCCGATTTCTACTTCAAGAGTCATCTGAAGTTTTGCCATTCTTTCGAAATATTGAGCTGAAATCTCAAGGTTTTCTTCTAAAGACTCTTCAGAAAGGTCTAACATGTGAGAAGAATAAAGAGATTTTCCTGTTTGCTTGAAGTGTTCTTCGTTAGCATCCATTAAACCATCAATCCAAGGAAGTAATTTCTTTGCACAGTGGTCTGTATGTAGAATTACTGTTGCTCCGTAAGCCTCAGCAAGAGTATGAATGTGTTTAGCACCTGCGATAGCTCCTAAGATTGCAGACTTTTGCCCATCGTTACTTAGTCCTTTCCCTGCATTGAAAGAAGCTCCACCATTTGAAAACTGAATAATTACAGGAGAGTTTAATTTCGCTGCTGTTTCCATTACAGCGTTAATGTTGCTTGATCCAATTACGTTGACTGCAGGTAATGCAAATTTGTTTTCTTTAGCATACTGAAAGATATCAGTAACTAACTGACCTGTGGCAACTCCTGCCGGAAAAATTCTGCTCATGTTTTACGTTTTATTATAAATTTATTAGGTGTTTAATTTCGTGTAAAGGTAATCATTTTTAAGAAATGACTAATTTCTTTTGTCTCTTCCCCAAAGAAGCTTCTGACGGATGGTTTCATAGAAACTTAAGCTGTTGGGCTGTACCAGAAGAAGTTGAAATTTTGCCTTCTTAATGATAATTTCCTTATCGGTTTCTATATGTATCAGTCGGGAATCCAGAGAAAGGGAATATTGAGGTACACGGCTTTCCACCCGGAATTTTATTTCTACTTTATCATTTACTACTAAAGGTCTCACATTCAGATTATGAGGAGCAATAGGAGTGATGACAAAATTTTCGTTGTTGGGAGAAATGATTGGCCCGCCACAACTCAGTGAGTAGGCGGTAGAACCGGTTGGTGTTGAGATGATTACCCCGTCCCCCCAAAATACATTCAGAAACTCATCATTGATATATGAATCTACGGTAATCATGGAGGTGGTTTCTTTTCTGGAGACGGTAACGTCATTCAGAGCGTAAGGAAAAAATCCTTCCAGATTGGGCGAAACAACTTCAATAACTGAACGTCGGCTTGTTTTTACGTCTCCTTTTAAAATAGAGTCCAGCTCTTTAAAAGCCTCTTCTTTGGTGAAAAATGCTAAAAACCCAAGTCTCCCTGTATTTACGCCTACTACAGGAATTTCAAGATCTTCGATAAAGGTAAGTGAGTTTACAATGGTTCCATCTCCACCGAAAGTAAAGAACAGATCAACCTCTTTATCCAGAAGGTCCTGTTTGGAATTGAACGTTTCGAATATTTTTGAAAACTGAAGAGCTTCAGCCATTTCATCGTACAGAACAGATTTTACACCTCTGGTTTCAAGTTCAGAGATAAACTTGCTTAAATATAAAAAAGTATCAAGATCTTTTTTCTGAGAATATATGGCTGCCTTCATGTTATATTTCTATGAATTTTTGGAAAAAACCGAACCGGTCTTTAAACAGATCGGATTTCTCATCAGAATAATATTTTTCAACAATTCTGTAGTCGTACCGGTCAAAAGTTGAGTCTATCGAGGCCAGATTTTCATTGCTGATCTTAATGGTGATATGAATCACTTCATCAGACATAAAGCTTATAAATCCCCCATAAAATTTTGAGTTGTTGCTCTCAATAATATTGGCAATCTCCGTCATAGAGTACTTTCTTGCAGGGGTTTCTACTGTAAGGATGGCTCCTGATTCTGAAAACAGCGGGTAACGAGACAAATCCTGAAAGATATCTTCACAGGTAATGTACCCCAGATACTTTTCATTTTTGTTGATCACCGGGATCACATTGGAACTGAAAGTATAAAACAGACGAATGCTGTCCATAATATTATTGTCTTCCAGAATGGCAAAGCGCTCAATCTGATGTTCCAGATCCTTAAGTGTTCCTCTGTCTTCTTCATACAGAAAATCCTTGGCAATAGCCCCATAAAAGTGCTGGGATTTTTTGATGAAAACATGGGAATATCCGAAATCTTCCAACATATTTCTGGCCGACTCTATAGAATCAGACAGGCTAAAACACGGGAAATCTTTTGAGATATAGTCCTTGATAAACATTGTGCTAATTTATAAAAAATTAAATGAAACTTTTTCTGAAACTACGCTTTTTTTTCGATAAAAAGAAAAAAAATGACGTTAAAATTTGTTTGTAAAGAAAAAAAAGGTACCTTTGTCGCCTTTCATTTTTACTTTTTATTAGATTTATTTCAAACTGCACTGTCTACTAACGACATATGCAGTTTTTTTATTTTAGAGCTTTTGCAAATTCCCACATCACAATTCCGGCACACACACTTACATTAAGAGAATGCTTGGTTCCAAGCTGAGGAATTTCTAAAAATACATCAATATTGGGTAATACTTCATCACTGATTCCTTCTACTTCATTACCTAAAACCAAAGCATATTTTTTTGATCTGTCGATCGTAAAATCAGTGATAAGCTGACTGTCGGTTGTCTGTTCAATTCCTATAATTTCATAGCCTTTGCTCTTAAGATCTGCAATCGCATTATTGGTGTCTCCGTCATGTGACCAGTCTACACTTTCTGTAGCCCCCAATGCTGCTTTATGAATCTCGCGGTGGGGCGGTTGCGGGGTAATTCCGCAAAGGATTATTTTTTCAATCAGAAAAGCATCGGCCGTTCTGAATGCCGCACCTACGTTGTGCATGCTTCTGATATTATCTAAAATGATAACTAATGGAATTTTTTCAACCTTCTTAAATGTTTCTACATCTATTCTGTTCAGTTCTTCCAGTTTTAGTTTCTGTACCAATTGTATTATTTTGTTGAGATTAATTTTCCGTCTCTATAGACCTCTGTTTTTTCAATGCTTCCGTCTTCGCGGTAGTGAACTCTCGTTCCGTTTCTTTTATCGTTGGCGAATTCTGTTTCGCGTTGAATTTTTCCTGATGAGTAAAGGACTTTCCATTTTCCTGTAGCCAGGCCGTTGTCATACTGCCCAATTTCTTTTACCGATTTTCCATCCTCATGGAAGGTTCTGCTTTCTCCCTGTAATTTATTGAATTTATAGTTGGATATTTCAGTTATTTTGCCTGTGGGAGAGTAAAAAGTGGCAGTAAGACTATTGTCATAAATATTTTTTTCACCATTTCTGAAAACCTCTTCCGAAGTCATCACCCCATTTTTATCATAATAAGTCCATTTTTTAACTTTGAATCCTTTTTTATATTCTCCTTTGGACTGTATTTTTCCGTCTTCGTAGTAGAAAATGGCATCACCTTCAAATTTCCCTTTCTTCCATTCAACGGAATTTTTTACCTGTCCGTTTTCATAGAACTCTTTACAGGTTCCTTCCTGCAATCCGTCTTTATAACCGCAAGGTTTCTGTGCAGATATTATGACTGAAGTGGAAAAAAATAAAAGGAAAATGTATTTCATCGCTATTTTTATTTCAAAAATAGTAAAATACTTATATTTGACTCAAAAATAGCTGTGAAAAAATTATTTACTTTATTCATACTGCTGATTGTTTTTGCTTTGTCAAAAGCTCAGAATACATACTATCCTCAAGTTTTTTTTGATAAAAAATTAGCCCGTGATATGCTGGGATTTGGAAATTCTACGATTGAAGGGGTAGCTTCTACCAAACAAAAAAATAACTGGGGCATCAAGCCATTGCTGGGTGAAAAGCATTATGCACCTAAAGGAACGGTTGTGATGCTTTTTCCTGTAACTGCTTATTTTGAGGAATTTTATAATATGAGAAAAAAGTATGAAAACAAAAAAACAACAGTATATATGTCTGAAGAGGCTTTTAAATACAGGGTGGAAGCTTTAACGGATGATCATGGCAGATTTAAATTTGAAAAGCTGAAACCCGGGAAATATTACCTTGAAACGATCGTCAATTTTACAGCAACGGCAAGCTATCAGCAGCAGACCGGCACATCAAGTGCTTATAACGGATACGGAGCTTATCTGTATTCAACACCTATATACAGTACATTTTTCTACGGATATTCTGCTGCCAATAGGGAAAGCAAATTTGTAGAAATAAAACAGGACGGAGAACTCAAAGAAATCAAGCTTTAACAGCTTGATTTTTATTTTCTGTTCATAATCTGATGTACATTCTTCTCAATATTCTGAGCTAAAGTCTCCATTGGAATATCATTTTCATCATTATTGAACGGATCTTCAATTTCTTCTGCAATAAGTTCAAGACTCATCAGTACATAATATACAAAAACAGTAAGCGGAATCATAAAAAGTCCAATGTTGATGACGTAGGCTATTGGTAAAGCAAAAACGTAGAGAATAATAAACTTCTTAATAAAAGATGAATAAGAATAAGGAATAGGGGTGTTTTTAATTCTTTCACATCCTCCGCAAACATCAAGAAAACCCGAAAGTTGAGAATCCAGGTAGAGCATTTCAATTTCGGAAATTTTTCCTTCTTTTTTTAGCTGATTCAGTTTATGGGTTAATAGAATGATCATTTCACTTGGACCGTGATTGGTCAGTGTTTTTTCGATCTCCGAATAATCCTCATCCAAGGCTAATCTTGTAGATTCTTTAGAAAGATGCTTGGCTAGAAAATGAGGAAAATACTTCAGATATCTTGCAATCTGTTCCGCATCCTGGCGATTGTTACCAAGGATTGTATTGATTTTTATTGAAAAATTACGGGTATCATTGACCAGTTTCCCCCAAAGTTTTCTACCTTCCCACCATCTGTCGTAGGCTGTATTGGTTCTGAAAACCAATAGAAGAGAAAGTACAAAACCCAACAAAGAATGGATCATTCCCACATTGCTTACCCCGGATTTTGAAGTAAGATGCAGATATTCAACCTCTACATATTGAATCCCCCAAGAATACAATCCTACAAGGATCATACTAGGAAAAAGAATTTTTAAAGTATCACTTTTGTGTAAACTAAAAAGTATTTTAAGGAAATGTTTGGTATTATAGACTCTCATAAATTCGCTTAATAAGGCAAATATAATTTTTTTTCGGTTAGCATCGGATTATGGGAATCCGTAAAAAAAGATTCCAGAAACCTGTTTATTTTGTCGCAAAAATAAAGATGGGATATTACAGAAAAGGACATTTCAGGAGAAATGGAACCTGGGTCAGTGGCCATTACGTGAATACGTATGGAAGAAATAAAAGACGCAACAGTTCAAAAGGCTGTTCCGTTATCTTTTGGGGAGGAATTATCTCGCTGATTTTTTACCTCTTATAATAACAAAAGTATATTAACAAAAATTAAAGCATTCTGTAGATCTGTACAAACCTTAGCATCTACGGGAATTAATTAGTTGTATTAAGGTCTTTCTATTTTTAAACTTCTTCGTTTTTCAAAAAAATACTATTTTTATTTCGCCAAAATACAAAATACATGATCCTCGAAAACGTAGATGTTGTTAATGATATCAGTAAAGAAGATTTTCAGAAAAATTATTTTAAAAAACAGAAACCTCTTTTAATCAGGAATTTCGCCAGCCGTTGGGACGCATTTGATCAATGGAATCTGGCTTATATCCGTGAAAAAGCAGGAGACCAGGAAGTACCTCTGTATGACAATAAACCCGCTGATGCCGCCAAAAGTTCTGATGCTCCGGTCATGTATATGAAGATGAAGGAGTATATTGATACGATAAAAAGTAACCCTTCTGATCTGCGAATCTTCTTCTATATTATCACCGACCGGCTTCCGGAGCTTCTGAAAAATTTTATTTATCCGGATTTAGGAATGAAGTTTTTCAAAAGACTACCGACTTTATTCTTCGGTGGAAGTGAGGCTCATGTATTAATGCATTATGATGTGGATCTGGGAGATTTTATGCATATTCATTTTGAAGGTAAAAAACGTATTCTGCTGTTTGATCAGAAACAGTCTCCTTTTTTATATAAAGTTCCTCTATCTGTCCACACTATCTATGATGTAGATTATGAAAATCCTGACTATGAAAAATTCCCGGCATTGCAATATGCAAAAGGCTATGAAATCTTTATGGAACATGGAGATGCACTTTTCATTCCAGGGGCATTCTGGCATTTTAACAGATACCTTGAACCAGGCTTTTCTTTTTCTCTAAGAGCTCTTCCTAATAAACCGAATGTTTTCGCCAATATGCTATATCATGTTTTCATTATGCGATATACGGATAAACTTATGCGTAAACTTTTCAAAGCCAAATGGATCAATTATAAGCAGAAATGGGCCTACAAGAAAAGCTCCGAGGCTTTGGAAAAACATCTTTCTGAAAGATAAGAAGTAGAGTTTAGATAATTTTAACGCATTGAACACAAGTTTAGAGCTTGTCTGTTTATAAAGGTTCGCAAATGCGTTTCACTCAGCGAGGAAAACACTTCATTTGTTAAATGAAATGCCTTTACGAACGAAAATAAGAAGAATCGATCTCAGTTTTCTTTGTCTCTTTACGTTGAATTTAGGATCAATTTATTTATTGATAAGACCAAAAATTGTTGCGTCTACAAATTTCCCTTTTTCAAAAAAGAAATCTTTTAAAGTCCCTTCTTTGCTGAAGTTTAAAGATGATAACAGTCTTTCTGAGGAAATATTGGAAGGATCAATGAATGCATCTACCCGGTGAAGCCTCATTGTTTCAAAACCGAATGTGAGAATGGGAAGAATGGCTTCTTTCATATAAGACTGGCGCCAGAATTTAGGATTGAGTTCATAGCCGATTTCAGCTCGGAAATGCTCCCGGTACCAGTTGTGATAGCCACAGGTACCAATAACTTTATTCTCCGATTTTAGCTCCAGAGCCCATCTGAAGCCTTTTCCTTTTTCAAACTCACCATTGAAGTGCTTAATAATACGCTGTGAATCTTCCAAGGTCTTGAATGTATCCAAATCATAGTATTCCATGACGTCATCCAGGGAAAAATATTCAAAAAGATCATCAGTATCATTAAAGGTAAGTTGTCGTAAAATAAGCCTTTCGGTCTCTAAAACAGGAAATTCCATAATAAGATGTGATTTTATGGTGAAAATACAACTTATTAATGATAGGAAAAAGTGAAGAATATTAACCGGAAAACAATACTCTCACCGTGAATTTATTTTTTTAAATTTGGGGCTCATTTTTTACTATGGCAAAATCGAAGAAGGAAACCCCACTAATGACGCAGTACAATACCATCAAAGGTAAATACCCTGATGCGCTTTTACTTTTCAGAGTAGGGGACTTTTATGAAACTTTTGGGCAGGATGCGGTGAGAACATCCCAAATTCTGGGCATTGTGCTTACCAAAAGAAATAACGGTGAAGGAAGTGTAGAGCTTGCCGGATTCCCGCATCATTCCATTGATTCTTATCTTCCAAAATTGGTAAGAGCAGGAATGAGAGTCGCAATCTGTGATCAGTTGGAAGACCCGAAAATGGTAAAAGGAATTGTAAAAAGAGGTGTTACCGAGTTGGTTACCCCTGGAGTAACATTCAATGATCAGGTTTTAAATTCTAAAAAGAATAATTTTCTTCTTTCTTTACACAAGGAGAAAGAAAAATACGGAATTGCTTTAGTAGATATCTCTACGGGAGAATTTTTGGTAAGTGAAGGGAACCTTGAAAAGCTGTTACATATTGTCAATACTTTTGATCCCAGCGAAATCATTTTCCAAAGAAGCGCACAGATTCCGGAACAGTTTAAAAATAAAAATGCTTTTAAACTTGAAGACTGGGCTTTCCAATATAATTTTGCCTACGAAAAATTAACCAATCACTTTAAAACCAATTCCTTAAAAGGTTTTGGTGTAGAAAATTTTCCATTAGCCATTACTGCAGCAGGAGCCATTTTTGCGTATCTGGTGGAAGATACTCATCATAATCTGCTTTCCCATATTACAAAACTTCAGATCATTCCACAGGAAGATTATCTGATGATGGATAATTTTACCTTGAGAAATCTTGAAATCGTTTATCCAAGTAATCCTCAGGGAAAATCTTTACTGGATATTATCGACAAAACTTCTACTCCAATGGGTGGAAGGTTGCTGAGACGAAGAATTATTCTTCCTCTGAAATCGGTAGATGAGATCATGAGAAGACTTTCCCTGATCGATTTTTTAAACGAAAATGATCCTCTGAAATATGAGATCTGCCAACTTTTGAAATCAATCTCCGATCTTGACCGATTGATGGGAAAACTGGCTGCAGAGAAAATTTCACCTAAAGAATTGGGATATCTGCGCCAAAGTTTAATTAATATCCATACAATCAAAGCGTTATTGCATCCTCACGCTGATGTGCTGGCTTGGCTGGAACCCTTATTTGATTTGGAAGAGCTGATCAAATTCCTGCAGAATCATCTGAATGAAGAACTTCCGGTAAGCATTGCAAAAGGAAACATCATCAAAGAAGGAGTTTCGGAAGAACTTGACAGGCTGCGAAATCTACAAAGCAAAGGCCGTGGATTTCTGGATGAAATGTGCCAGAGAGAAATTGAAAGAACCGGAATTACAAGCCTTAAAATAGACTTCAATAATGTTTTTGGATATTATATTGAGGTAAGAAACACTCATAAAGACAAAGTTCCTGATGACTGGGTAAGAAAACAGACTTTAGTGAATGCTGAAAGATATATTACCGAGGAATTAAAAGAATACGAAAACCAAATTTTGGGTGCTGAAGAAAAAATCGGCGTTCTGGAAACTTCTCTGTACAGGAATGTATGTGCAGAAACAATGGTTTATATTGATCAGATTCAGGGGAATTCCAATATTATTGCTCAACTTGATGTAGCAGCCGGTTTATCTGAGCTTGCTGTTTCGGAAAGCTATACAAAACCTATTCTGAATGACGGCTATGCCATCGATCTGAAAGAAGCAAGGCACCCGATTATTGAAAACGCCCTTCCATTAGGAGAAAAATACATCCCAAATGATATCTTTTTGGATAAAGATTCACAACAGATCATCATGGTGACAGGGCCCAATATGGCTGGTAAGTCTGCAATTCTTCGTCAAACGGCTATTGTATGCCTGTTGGCTCAGATTGGAAGTTTTGTTCCCGCAAAACATGCTGAAATTGGAATGTTGGATAAGATTTTTACAAGAGTAGGGGCAACGGATAATATTTCAGCGGGAGAATCTACTTTCATGGTAGAAATGAATGAAGCAGCCAATATTCTGAACAATATTTCGGAACGAAGCCTTATTTTACTGGATGAAATCGGGCGTGGAACTTCCACGTATGACGGGGTTTCTATTGCATGGGCAATTGCAGAATATTTGCACCAGCATCCTACTCAGGCTAAAACGCTGTTTGCCACCCATTATCATGAACTGAATGAAATGACCGTTAACTTCGAAAGGGTGAAGAACTTTCATGTCTCTATTCAGGAGAATAAAGGGAATATTATCTTCCTTAGAAAGTTGGTTCCTGGAGGAAGTGAACACAGTTTTGGTATTCATGTCGCCAAACTGGCGGGAATGCCTGCAAAAGTAGTAAGCAGAGCCAATGAAATTCTGAAAACACTTGAAGCAAGTAGAACGCAGGGAAGCGGAAGCACTTCAGAAAGCATTAAAAGAGTAACTGAAGAAAATATGCAGCTTTCTTTCTTTCAGTTAGATGATCCGGTTCTGGAGAATATTCGTGAAGAGCTGACAAAAATAGATATCAACACACTTACACCTATTGAAGCTTTAATGAAGCTTAACGCAATAAAAAAAATGATTGGAGGTTAATCCAATCATTTTTTTAATAAGCAGCTATTAGCAGCAGGCTCCATCCTGGATGCCCTGAACACCGAACATCTCGTCTCCGGTGCGAGGATCAAAACAGCTTACTACCAATGGGCAGAAAGGTCTTGCACCACTGATTTCTTTCATTTCTTTTTTGCTAAGCTTTTTTTTCTGATTTTTTGAATTTTTCATAATAATGTTAATTTGGTAAAAACTAAATTACATTTTATTTCTCTGATTTTCAAATTATTGGTTGATATTTTTTTTGTTTTACATAAAGAGTACTCCTTCGCTGATATTCGTATATATATATAGGAATGAAAAAAGATCGAGGTAAACTCAATCTTCTTTTTATCTAACAAAAAATTATGTATTAACAGCAATATCCATCCTGTCCAACATAACCTCTGAACAGGTCATCTGATCCGGGTACCATACAGAATCCTCTTACACAAATAGGAGCATTTCCTCCGTTGATTTCTTTCAATTCAGATTTGTTTAATTTTCTTTTTGCAATGTTTAATTTTTTCATAGTAATTTTAGTTTGAATCTTTTCAAATATACAAAATCATTTATATAATTCTAAACATTGTGATAAATAAAGCGTTAATTGGGAATAAAAAAGAGAGCTTTGGGCTCTCTTTGTGTTATAAATGATTATACTCGTAGGTTGTGAATGCACTGTTGGTGACATTCGTGCTTGTCTTATTGTAATACGTTCTGGAGTTTCGTGTAGGATAACCGCTTTTGTTATATTCGTAAACGGACTTGAAAATTCCCCATTCAGCATTTCCTGTTCCATTATTGTATTCCAATATATTGCTGTAGCTTAATATATTGTGGGTAGATCCGTTTTCATCTTCGGCATCAATAATTTTTAAAAATCCTGTTATATTTTTAAAAGGCGTATTCTTCGTATCGTATTCTATCGGTTTTAGAGTGCCGGTTGCTGCATAGAATCCTCCTGTGTTTTTAGGCACGGCTGCTGTTTCTGTCCAACTGCTTAAAGATCCGTCTGCATTTAATACCGCCGTTTTAGCCCCTGTTTTTGAAGCTGAAGCCCCTGTTTTGTTGGTGACGTAGGTTATCTTTACGTTATTACCACTAAGATAGGTATACTCTGTTTCTACGGAAGAAGATCCTCCTGCTATAAGATAGTTTTCAACGTACACTTTTTTACTCAGTCTGCTGTTGGCATCATAAGTATAATTAGTCTTATAGAGTGTTGATGCTCCGGAAGTGATCTGTTGGGTAATTAAATTCCCTGAATAAATAAAGGTGGTGATTTCTCCAGTCGTACTATTATTTATTTGAGAAATTTTTGAGCCTTTGTACGTATAGGTTGATACCTCTCCATCTGCTACCATTTTAGTAACGAGAACCGGAGCATTAGGATCGGTGTCGGTGTTAGATGATTCGTTATCATCATTACTGCTTGAGCAGGATACCAAAAAGAATATTGGCAGAAGCAAATATATTTTTTTCATGGTTTTATTCTTAAACGAGTGTAAAAATATCAAAAAAAATGATTTGTATTGGAAAATAAAAGAATTCTGTAATAAATATTTGAAAAAAATGACTTGTTTATATTTTTTGAGGCCATAATTTTGTCTTACAGGGATTTGATTTACATTAATTTATTACATTTGAATATGAAGAACTTAATACAAATAGCAGCATTATTCATATTTTGTACGGTTTTTAACGCTCAGCAGACTCAGGTTTCTGTGATGAAATATGAAGAACTTGAAAAGCGAATTCAACAGGAGAAAAACAAACTTCTTGTCGTGAATTTCTGGTCAACCACTTGTGGGCCTTGTGTAAAGGAGATGCCACATTTTATGGAAGTTAATCACAAAAATGCGGGTAATCCAAAGTTTAAAATGCTACTGGTGTCCTTAGACAGGCTTGCAGATCAAGAAAGAGTATTAAAATTCATCAAAAGTAAAAATCTTACCGCAGAAGTTGTTCTGCTGGACGATATCAAAAGAATGAACACCTGGATTCCCAAATTTGAAAAAGATTGGGACGGAAATATTCCGGTAACACTTTTTTATAAGAATGGGGAGAAAATACATTTCAACGACGGAGAAATGAGTAAAGATGATCTTGAAAATACAGTAACCAAAAATTTATAACAAATAATAATATGAAAAAACTGAAAATTGTAATGACAGCATTGATTGTTGGAGCGGCTCTTCTGAGCTTTACAACAACAGATCATGACAAAAATAATCCTAAGAAGGAAAAAGTTTCTTCTGCAAAAGGATATGAAGTAGGAGATGAAGCTTCAGATTTTAAGCTTAAAAACATTGACGGAAAAATGGTGTCTCTGAGTGATTTTAAAAGTGCCAAAGGATTCATCGTAATCTTTACCTGTAACCATTGTCCGTACGCAAAGAAATACGAAGACCGTATTATTGAGCTCGACAAAAAATATAAAAGTCAGGGATATCCTGTTATTGCCATCAATCCAAACGATCCAAATGCACAACCCGAAGACGGCTATAAACAGATGATTGACCGAGCAAAACAGAAAGGGTTCACTTTTCCCTATCTGGTAGATGAAGGGCAGAAGATCTACCCGCAATATGGCGCAACGAAAACACCCCATGTTTTTGTACTGCAAAAAGAAAACGGAAAAAATATCGTAAAATATATTGGTGCCATCGACAACAATTATGACAACCCGAATGATGTTTCAGAATACTATGCTCAGGATGCCGTAAACGCATTGATAAAGGGAGAGCCGGTAAAAATGACAAAAACGGTAGCTATCGGATGTACAATCAAAGTGAAGAAATAATATATTTGCTTACTTAAAATAATAAGATCGGTGTTCCCTGAATGCCGATTTTTTATGACTTAAAAAATACAATGGAAATACAATTAAAATTCAGTCTTAAATACTTTCTGGTTACCCTCCTTATTTTTCTCATAGAAGTTTTGATTGCCACAACATGGAAAGATATTTTCTTTGTAAGAGCTTATCTGGGAGACGTTATTGTAGTGATGCTTTTGTATACTTTTGTAAAGAGCTTTTTCAGGGTAAATAATGAAAAACTGATTCTAGGAATTTTAATCTTTTCCTTTCTTGTAGAATTTGCACAGTATTTCAATATTGCAGAAAAACTAGGCTTCCGAGCAGGAAGCCTGATGTATATTATCATTGGAAATTCTTTCTCATGGATCGATAATCTCTGCTATGCAGTAGGCTGTCTGATCCTCTATCTTTTTGTAAGAATCACGAAAGAAACCTCAACCTCTAATTTCTAACCCTATAATCTGATAATCACAACCTCCTACCTACCTGCCAAAGCTATCATATTTATCTTCTGCATATTTAGTAAAGCGGCTCAGTAAAGCGACATTCTCTTTTTCCATCGGGGAAAGATCGTTATCTACATTGTTGGAAACGGGAATATACCAATCTGTCTGTTCAAAGAAATTTCTATAGGTTTCTTTTTTGAAAGAATAGCCATGTCTTGCAAATACAGAATTTTTGATGATCTCAAGATCCAGTTTTCTTAAATTTTTAAGATCCTTTTCTGTCAGTTTCTGTTTGGATGCATTCAGCTTGAATATGGCATCCGAGGCAATACGGTTTTTTGAAGTTTTGTAGCTTTCTGTTTTTCCGGTTTGCTCGTCGGTATATTTTTCTGTGAACTCTTTAGGATTCGACCAGTCTACAAGATCAGAATCTTTATCCAGCATGAAGTTGGGGTTGTATACAAACTCTTTTTTTGTCAGTTTCAGTGTTTTTGAAGGTGCTTTTACCGATGCTTTGCTGAAAGCATTCCACTTTCCGGTTAAGCTGTCTCCTTTCAGTTTTACCTCAAACCTTCCATCTGTCTTATCATTTCCCGGTTCATCAAGCACAAAAGATGCCGTAGCTTCATTGAAAACCCCTCTGAATGGTCTCTGATTGCCGTTCACAATGCTTTGCCCATACACGCTGTCTTTGGTCATTCTGTTGATCTTTAAAGAGATCTTTTTATAATTATCAACATCATATTCAGAGCCGTCTGTTGGGTCAACGACTTTTTCCAGGCCGATAAACTCACCCGTATAAATCCCATAATATTCTTTGTGAACTTCCGGAATAACAACAGAGTCCTTTTTGGCTGTCAGGGAATCTTTCCCAGATTCATTAGTTTTTTCCTCTTTTTTGCAGCTTATCAGAGAAACTGTCAGTAAAGAGATCAATGTGTAATTTACAATTTTCATATCTGTTTTTTTGTGATTAAATATTCAATAATAAGGATATTGGGAATCCAGCCCAGCCATGCAATGATCTGATAAACATCCATGGGGTTGGGATGAAATAAATATACAATAATAACCTTCCACATTCTCAGGGTAATAGCGGATAATGTAAAAGCAAAACTCCGCCACATCCATTTTTGATGCTCTTTAAATTTTTTCTGCCTTGCCAATTGATAGGCTTTAAAGGTTGAAAACCACCACAGAACGCCCAAAATAACAAAGGAAATCTTCGACATAATTCCTCCGTTAGCAAATATTCCCATATAAATTCCCGAAGGAGCCGCTACAATAAGAATAAGAAAAATATAAAACTTACCTACATTACGGTGAAAGTTTCTGAAACCAAAATCTCTCCGAAGTATCGAAAGAAACCCGAAAAGAAGAACAAAAATACTGGTATAAACATGAGTATAGAAAAATATGAGATACTCCGGTCTTTCTACCGCTTCCGTCTGTTTGATCATCAAAAAACTGACTTCAGGATCAAAAGGGATATATTCTAATGTGATTTTCAGCATCAGCCAAAAGAAATATACAAATCCTAAAATCAATAGGATTTTAAAAAGGGTAGATATATTTCTTTTGGCAGAAAGCATTTTAATTATTCAAAATTAACAATGAAAGGAAGGGTATAAAAAATCTCTGCAGGGCTTCCTTTGTATTCTCCAGAAGTCCATTTGGTTGTCATAGACTTCATTACTCTTTCGATCTCTTTATTCACCTTTTCATTGCTTCCTGTAATAGAAATCTTTTCTATTATACCCTGAGTATTGACAGAGAACTTTGCGCTGGCTCGTACTTGTCCAGAACCTCCTTTGATTCGTTTGATATCTATTTTTTGAGACACTTCCCTCATAAATGCATTGATCCCTCCGGGATATTCTGCTTGTTTGCGCTCCTCAGTGGTGGTGCCTGTAGAAGGATTTACTACTGTTTCCTTTGCTTGAGAGAAAAAGAGACCAAATCCGATACATAAAATGAATATTAATGTTTTTTTCATAGATGTAATTTATAAGCTGGTCGGATTAGTATTTTAAATATTTAACCCCATAGGCATTGTATATTGGGTTTTAACCGGCCGCCCATTTATGGTAGCCGGTTTCCATTTTTTCTTTAACTTTTTCATTATACGATCCATTTCCTGATTAAGGATAGGGCTATTTCCTGTTGTAGAAACTGAACTTATGCTTCCATCAGGATTCACATCAAAGGTTGTTACTGATTTGAATAGTCCTGATTCCGTGAATTTAGAAGTATTCATTTCTTGGCCTATATGTTTTCTGATTGCAGGTATTCCGCCAGGAAATTCAGGAGGAGTATATATCGTATCATTTACTTTAGATTCGGATAATAATTGAGCTGGCTTCTGCGGTTCTTCTTGCTGTACCGTTTGAGAAAAAACAAATGGTGTCCCTAAGAAAAAAATAATTAGTGATATTGTTTTCATATCTGTGTTTTAATAAAAGTATTTACAAACTATTAAGGTCCTGTGCAATCAGCCATCCCTCACTCCAGCAAGCCTGGAAATTAAAACCGCCTGTTACTGCATCTATATTGAGAACTTCTCCGGCAATATAGAAATTGGGAAGTAGTTTAGAAGACATGTTTTTAAAGTTAATTTCCTTTAAATCAACTCCTCCTGCCGTTACAAACTCATCTTTAAATGTTGATTTGCCAGTGACCTGAAACTTTTTCTTACACAGGTTTTCAAGGATTTTCTGCATCTCTTTCCCAGAAATATTAGCAACCTGTTTGTTGAGGTCTACTTTTGAGATATCTAAAATCTTTTGCCAGAATCTATTCGTAATATCAAAAATCTTAGACTGTCCGATCGTTTTTTTAGGATTGCTCTGTTTGAAATGATGGAAAATTTCTTCTGCATCATCCATTTCTATGGACACGAAATTAACTTCAATTTCAAAATTATATTTAAGTTTTGCCAGACTGATGGCTTCCCATGCGGAGATTTTTAGAACAGCAGGTCCGGAAAGTCCCCAATGCGTAATCAGTAAAGGTCCGCTTTCTTCAGTTTTCAGCTTTGGAATTGAAATCCCTGCGTTTTCAAAACTTGTTCCCGGAAGGTCTTTCAACAAATCATCTTTAATATTAAATGTGAAAAGAGAAGGAACAAGATCTACAATTTTATGCCCCAGATTTTCAACAATTTTCAATGATTTTGGCGAACTTCCCGTTGCATACACTATATAATCTGCTTCAATATCCTCTGAATTGGTTTTTACAATATATTTTTCGCCGTGTTTTTCAATTTCTTTAACCACAGATTTTGTCTTTATCAAGACGTTTTTCTTTTGGGATTCGGTTAAAAAAGTATTAATAATGGTTTGAGAAGAATTACTTTCAGGAAAAGTCCTGTTATCATTTTCTATTTTTAAAGGAACGTTTCGCTGGTCGAACCATTCCATCGTATCACCTGGCTGAAATTTGGTGAAAACACTCAAGAGCTCTTTGTTTCCGCGTGGGTAAAACTGTACCAGCTCGCGTGGATCAAAGCAGGCATGAGTGACATTACAACGTCCTCCTCCTGAAATTTTAACTTTCTGAAGGACATCTGAGTTCTGTTCTAAAATGGTAATCTTATATTTCTTTTCGTCAAGGTTCGATGCGCAGAAAAAGCCTGCAGCACCGCCTCCGATAATGATGATCTGTTTCATGTGTAGGTAATCTTATGCTGAAGATTATTTTTTCAAAAGTACAATTTTTATAAACCATCTTATTTGAGTATTTTTGAAGATTATAATTTTATTGAGACAAAAAACGATTTTCACATGATTTTCTACCATAAATTTGAAGTGCGTTGGAGCGATCTTGATGCCAACAAGCATTTAGCCAACTCATCCTATGTACAATATTGTGCACAAGCCAGAATGGCTTTTATGACCAAAGAAAAAATGGGAGTTACCCAGCTGAGCAGATGGGGAATAGGCCCAGTGATCCTGCACGAAAGATATTCTTTCTTTAAGGAAATCTATGCAGATCAAACCGTGATCGTAAGTGTAGAAATAGACGGATGCTCAGAAGATTCTTCTATCTACCGTTTCTTACACAAATTCTATACACCAGACGGTATGCACTGTGCTACCGCTGAAGCTACAGGAGTTTGGATTGATATGATGCTTAGAAAAATGACCACACCACCAGATGATGTTGTGGAAGCGATGAATAAATATAAGAGCCCGGAAACCGTGGTATTGTCAAAAGAAGACTTCAAAAAGCTTCCTTTCCAACCACACAATATTGATCCGGCAGAAATAAATATATAAATGATGAATGATGATTCGTCAGCGATACACGATAAAAAGTAGTATCCTTGATCTATCATTTATCAATGATCACTTATAAATAAAAATGTATGTTTGAAGATAAATCACAGGAGCTCACGCCCATTTCGAAACTAGGAGAATTTGGTCTCATTAAACATCTGACAGAACATTTTCCTCTGTCTAACGAATCTTCAGTACTTGGAGTAGGAGATGATGCGGCAGTGATTAACCCTGAAAATAAAAAAGTAGTTCTTACAACAGATGTTCTGGCGGAAGGAGTACACTTTAACCTGGGATATGTACCTTTAAAACACCTTGGATATAAGGCTGTAGTAGTTAACCTTAGCGATATTGCTGCTATGAATGCTACACCTACACAGATTTTGGTTTCTCTTGCAGTATCCAATCGTTTTCCTGTAGAAGCTTTGGAAGAAATCTATTCCGGAATTCAGGCGGCATGTACAAGATACAAGGTGGATCTGATTGGAGGAGATACAACAAGTTCCAACTCCGGGCTGGTCATGAGTATTACAGCAGTAGGAATTGAAAACGAAGACAATATCGTAAAAAGAAGCGGGGCAAAACCTAACGATCTTCTTGTAGTAACAGGAGACTTAGGAGGAGCCTATATGGGACTGCAGATTCTGGAAAGAGAACACGCTGTTTACCTTGCAGATCCAAACATGCAGCCGGAAATGGAAGGGTATGATTATATCCTTGAAAGACAATTAAAACCTGAGGCAAGAACAGATATTAAAACAATTTTAGAAGAACTAGACATCAAACCTACTTCGATGATTGATATTTCGGACGGTTTGGCTTCTGAAATTCTTCACCTTTCAGATCAGTCTAACGTTGGGTTCAGACTGTATGAAGAAAAAGTACCGATGGATAGCCTTACCATCGCTACTGCTGATGAAATGAATTTAAATCCTGTTATGACTGCTTTAAGTGGTGGTGAGGATTACGAACTATTGTTCACGATTTCATCCAATGATTTTGATAAAATTAAAAACCATCCTGATTTTACCATTATAGGACATGCTGTTGAAAAAGAAGACGGAAACTTTATGGTAGCAAGAGGTTCAAACCAATTAGTAGCTCTTACAGCACAAGGTTGGGATGCTTTTTTGGGTAATCAGAATGGATAAATTATATTTAATTTTGAATATTGTAGAAAACCGCAGCACTTTTTTGCTGTGGTTTTTGTTATTAGGTAAGTGCATTGTTGAACTTCATATATTGATAGATGAGCTTATCTGAGAAAAAAATTCCTGTTCATAATCTGGTCTCTGAAGAATTCCAGGTGAATACTTTGGAAAACGGTCATCCTGAAAACTTTGAGGATGTACACCGTCACAATTTTTTTGAAATTATCTGGTTCAAAGAAGTTCATGGTAATAGCCGGCTTGAGTTGGATTTTGAAAGCTATACTATTCAAAACAATCAGATCTGTATAATTGTTCCCGGGCAGGTCTTTAATATGAAACTACGCGATGAAAAAGGATATGTATTGGCCATAAGCAAAGAAATTTTCAAAGAAGCATGCGATACCGAAGTTATTTTGGCAAACGGAGCAAAACCTTTCTTCTTAGATGAAGAGAGCAGTGAGACCGGAAATACACTTATTTCAATGATCAAACAAGAATATCTTGGAGGTGGAAGGGTTGAAATTCTAAAAGCTTATCTGAGAGCTTTTTGCCTTATCATCACAGACCAGATTCAGGTACAGAATACCTCCGAAGATGACAAACCAAGAATTCAAAAGTTAGTTTCATTGATAGAAGAGCATTACGTTACTCAGAAAAATACAGATTTCTATGCCGAACAGATCAAAATAAGCGCTCATCATCTGAATGATATTGTCAGACTTTCCAGAGGAACAACCGTGAAAAAAATGATCGCCCAGAGAATCCTTCTGGAGGCTAAAAGAGAGCTTAGTTTTGGAGCATTAACGGTAAAGGAAATTGCTTTTAAGCTGGGTTTCAGTGATGCTTCTTACTTTTCCAGGTTTTTTAAAAAGCATACTGGGCAGAATCCTGACGGATTCAATTCTGGAAAAGGTTAATCCTCAGAATGTTCCATTATTTTTATCGTAAATAAATAATTTTGACCTAAATGGATTATTCAATCCTCAGTTTGTGCTATCCTTCCTTCAGTTCTTTTATTGAAAAATGATGCTTTTTACAGCAATTTTGCAGCTGGAAAAATCGCCTGTGAAGGCTTATCGTTATTTATGAAGAAGAATTTGAATATTGTAGTGTTTATTCTTGCACTACTCAACACATTAGAGTCGCTGAGTATAGATCTTTACCTTCCTGCTTTCCCAAGTATGGCTAAGATTTTTAATACAGACATCGGACATATCCAGGTTTCCATTTCTGTTTTCTTTGCAGGATTTGCTTTTGGGCAACTTTTATGGGGGCCGCTATCCGACAAAAAAGGACGTAAACCCATGTTATATTGTGGATTGTTGCTTTTTATTATTGGGGCTACGGCTATTTATTTTACCTCAGATATTTATGTTTTATGGGCGATGCGTTTTCTGCAGGCGTTCGGGGGAAGTGCCGGAATTGTGATTGGTAGAGCGATCATTATTGATCTCTATGATAAACATAAAGCCGTTACTATCTTTTCCCAGCAATCACAGATCAGTGGTATTGCTCCTATTGTGGCTCCGTTACTGGGAAGTGTATTTCTTAAATTCTGGGGCTGGAACAGTTCTTTTGCCTTTTTATGCATCATGGGACTGATTACTTTTTTTATGGTGTATAAATATGTGCCGGAAACCAATGCCAGAATTACTCTTTCGGATGATGAGGTGTTGAATGAGAAAGGTTTGAAAGACCAACTGAAAATGATCATTTCCAATAAAGACTTTATCAACAGTACCATGGTGGGAAGTATTGCGTTTGCTTCTCTGATTATTTATATTTCAAATGCTCCGTTTTTATTCATGGAGATCCATGGGTTCTCAAGCAGTACATTTAGTTTTATTTTTGCTTTTAACTCATTGGCGTTGATAACGGCTGCGTATATTACTCCAAAACTGATTAAAAGAATAAGCAATTCAGCACTTTTATTTACTGCTACCATTGTGTTGTTGGTTGTATGTACACTTCACATCCTGATTGCTGCTGAAAACCTTTCGATTGCGCTCGAAATTGCCATGCTTTATCTGTCATTACTGGCAATCGGTATTTTGTTTCCTATTACATCGGCTCATGCTTTATCTCCATTTAAAGAAGGAAGAGGAACTGCGGCGGCATTACTGGGATTCATGCAGCTGATGGTTACTTTCTTAATCTCAGGGTTAATAGGATTCTTAGAAGCAGATTCTATCATTCCGATGGTAGTAACACGTTCTGTCATGGCATTAATCGCTGTAGGGTTCGGATATCGTATTTTTAAGGCTCAGAAAGCAACAGTTTAGCTATTGGCTCCTACCGGAAAGTTAAATCCTATTATTTGATCATGTTGTCATACCATCCGGACACTTAATCAAGTAATTTTTGTGAAAAATAGTCAAAAGGCTCTCTTTGCATAAAATTTAAAATATGAAAAGAAGTCTTTTCACAGCTTTCTGCTGTTTATTGCCTTTAGGAACCTGGCTTAAAGCACAAACCGGAATTTCAGCGGAATTTAAAACTGAATATATTCCTTTTTCAAACTACATCCGTCCGGAAGACAGCCTGAAGACAAACTCTAAAAGCGACTTTAAAAGGGTAGACCTGAACCTGAGTATTCCATTATCGGTAAAAAAAGATGAGAATGGAAAAGTAAAAGCCTGGTCTATGCTTGTTGGAGGATCTTACGCAAAGATGACTCATAAAAATTATGAAACGTCTTTATTTCCGGATCAAATGCTGAATGCACAAGTTGGAATACAGCACATAAGGCCTCTGGGAAAAAAGTGGAGCATGATGATGACTGCTTCAGTAGGAGTGTACACCGATATGGAAAAAGTGAACTTTGATGATGTGCTGGGACAGGGAGGAATTTTGTTTATCAGACATTTTAATCCGAATCTTGCGCTAGGAGGAGGACCTGTACTTACCACAGCATTCGGAGTGCCTATGGTGTTGCCATGGATTTATTTTGACTGGAAAACCAACGGAAAAATTAAATTCAATATCAATTTCCCGGAAGGAATGGAAGCTGGCTATTTATTCTCGGATAAATTTGCTTTAAAAGCTGTCGTTAATCTCAATGGAATGACGGTGGAGAGAAATAAAGACGGGAAATCGGTCTTAATGGGTTACCAGCAAATCACTGCCGGAATCAGGCCGGAACTAAAGCTCAATGATAAACTTACTTTGCGCCTTACGGGAGGAACAGCTTTGTTAAGGAGCTTCAGTGAAAATGACCGGAAAATCAAAAGTATTTTCAGAGACAAAAAAATAGCCGATCCAAGGTTTTCAAGCACATTTTATGCTGCAGTATCCCTACGTTGGAACCTGCCATAAAATAATTATAAAAGGGAAGGACAAACGCCTTCCCTTTCAATTTCTATTTGCTGATGAGTTTTTTGTAAACCACCTGGTTCAGAAGTTCTTCTTTTCTTGTACGCGAAATAGGAAGCTCCGTCTTATTAATGAATAAACGACCTCCGGAGATCATATCAATGTGGGTAATATTGATGAGGAAAGACTTGTGAATCCTGAAAAAATGATCGGAAGGAAGAGATTCTTCGATAGCCTTCATCGTCTGATGAATAATCAGGGATTTATCTTTAAAATGAAGCTTGGTGTAGTTCTGCATACTTTCAATGTACAAAATATCTACCCAGGAAACCTTAATGAAACTGTCAGACTGTCTTACATACAGAAAAGGATCATCCAACAACGTGTTTCTCTTTAATTTTTCGCTGGTAATGAACTGTTGCTGAGCTTTATTAACAGCCTGATAGAAACGGTTGAAAGCAATCGGCTTCAAAAGATAATCCACGACCTGCAGACGAAATCCTTCTAAAGCATACTCAGAGTGTGCGGTAGTAAAGATGCATAAGGGAGGATGCTCAAGCTGTTCCAAAAAATCGATACCATTCAGGTAAGGCATATTGATATCGAGGAAAAGAAGATCAATATCACTTTCCTTTACCTTGTTATTGGCTTCCAACGCGGTAGCAAAGGTATCTTCTACAGATAAAAAATCAATCTGTGCAGCCATTTCTTTAAGATGAAATCTGGCTAAAGGTTCATCATCTATAATCAGGCATTTCATTTTGGGAATACTACTCATTTTCTTCAGACAATTTTAGGGTTAGCGTTACTTTATAAATTAGATGATCTGTTTCAATGATAAGGTCGTGAGCATCAGGATATTGTAGTTTTAAACGTTTTTTTACATTTTGGAGACCTATTCCGCCAGCTCCGTCTTTACTTTTTTGAAGAGGAATATCGGAATATGAATTTTCAACATACAGGAAAAGAGTACTGCTTTCTTCTTTACAAATAATTTTAATATACCCTGTCTGACCGGGAAGTCTACACACATATTTGAACGCATTTTCAATGAAAGGAACCAGAAGGAGAGGAGCTATAAAAGCTTTTTTAGTTTGAAACTCCATGGTAGCATCTACATTCAGTTCATTTCCCCAACGCAGCTTTTCGACCTCAATCAGATTTTTAAGATAATCGATTTCTTTATCCAGCGGAACCAGATTTTGATTGCAATGATACAATTGGTACCGGAGAATGTCTGAGAATCTCATCAGCAAAAAATCGGCAAGCTCCGTATTGGTTTTCATAAGGATATGAATATGATTCAGAATATTAAAAACAACATGCGGATTGATCTGTTCCTGCAAAAGTTTAAGCTGATTTTCCAGATGTGCCTGCTGAAGAAGAATATGATCTCGTTCTATTCTTCCGTGTTCCTTATAAAATTTGATGCCACATGCTGCTCCATTAATCAGAAAAGAAGCTGGTAAAGACATATAAAAACCCTTCCATAAAAAAGGAAACTGATCTGAAAAATTTCTAGGAAGTTGATTTTTTGGAGCTACCTCCAGATAAGTGAAAATTATAGCAAAGAAGATGCTCAATATGAAAATAACCAGGACTGCCTGTATCAGAAAGCGATTCATCTTTTTCTCCCGCAAAGCTTTTGGAAGAAGTTTATTAGTTAAAAAATGGGTGAATGCAAAAGAAGAAACCACAATGATAACAGCCTGAATCATTGCAAGATATTTTTCTGTGGTAATCTGAAAATTGCACCATAATACAATACCCAGAACAAGCCAGAAAATAAAGGTAAATATATATTCTTTTAAAACAAAAGATTTGGTCATAAGGGTTTACAATGATTTGATAAAAAAATTAGAAACTGTATGGACAACAGTTTCTAACAGGTAAAGATAAATGAAGTTTTTAGAATAGAAAATAACCTATCCCAAGACTGAAACCATGAGGTTTGGATTTGAAATCTTTACTGATATTTGAAAGCCCCGTTTCATACCTGAGATCAACCGTGAAGTTTTTATAATCCATCCCAAGACCTCCTGTAATTCCAATATTGGATTTGTCGAACTTTTTGAAACCATCCTGAAAATTCTGAGAAGCAGATAAACTGTTGTTGAAAGCATAGCTATACACCCCGCCGGCAAACACTCTTAGATTCATGTCATCATTTTTTATGATTTTATATCCTACCACTACAGGAATATCAATGGCATTCCATGTCAGTTTTGCAGAACCTCCTTCCTTTATGTCGTAGGACGCTTTTCTTTTGTTGAATAGCGCTTCGCCTTGTACATAAAGGCTTCCGACATCGAATCTCGTCATGATCCCTGCCTGGTATCCGAAACCGTATTTTCCTTCCAAGGAAGAAGACTCCGTTGACGTTTTGGTAAAATTGGCTCCTCCTTTTACTCCAATGTGAAAAGCTGTTTTTTGTTGAGCCTGAGTATCCACAGAGCAAGTGATACACAATAAAAGAGCAGAGAATGCTAAAAATTGTTGTTTCATAATTTTATTATTGTTAGAAATTTGATACAAAACAACAATTCTTAGTGTGTAGGAAAAATTTTATTTGATGAACGGCAACAGAACGTTGACAAGTTGTATATTTCCATTGTGAACCTATAAAGAAAAAGATATAAAAGCATTATATTTAGGGAATAATATAATAATCGTGATCATAAAAAGAATTCTGTATTTATCGTGTTTCTCCATTGTACTTACGCTATCTTCCTGTGTTTCTTATGATAAAGAGGAGTATAAAATACTGAGCAAAGCCGTGGATGAATATGTTTATCCTTCCATAGACTCATTAGCGCTTAAAATTTTAAAAGAAAAGAATGTAAACTTCAGCAAGGCTGTTGATCTTGCTGAAAGAAGGATTGCCAAGAGTGAGCATTCCTTTACCATATCAGATACCTTATATCCCGCAGATTTTTCTGAAAATAAAGGTATTTGGGACGATCTGCACAACAGACTCTTCTTTTATGAAGTTAAAGATAGATCAGATAAACCGCTCGTGATTGATTTTAGTCAGTTAAAATTCAAAAGTAATATGAAGAGGATTTCCCAACCCTCTGATGACAGCAATTATATTGGGCATTACAAACTGCATAGGGTATTGTTTGATAAGAGATATGACAGGGCCATAGTTCAGATAGAGACTCCCCAACATAAGAAACCTCCGTACGTAATTTTGCCTTTCAAAAAGAAAGACGGGAAGTGGATTATGGAAAGTTTATATTAATTGGCTTATTTGCGCCAGCAGTTTCTTACCCATATTTGAGGTTAAAAATAAAAATCGGAAGTAAGAATACTTCCGATTTTCTATTACTAAAAAGGTTGTTCTTCACAGATAGAAGGAGGATTGCATCCGCCGCCGCCAGGATTTCCACCACCGCCTACAGCGATGCATTGGCCGGGATTTCCGTCTTCATACATTTCACACGCATATCCCCAGGCGCACTGGCAGTCGTCCTGACAATTATAAGAGTTGCCACCCATATGGCATCCTCCGATTCCGCTTCCTAAAATTTCAGATAAGTCTTTTCTTAAAAGTTTTTTCATTGTTTTCATGATAATTTGATGTTAAATGTTATTGTTTAAAATTGTACGTCCTTGTAAATATAATAAAATTGACTTAGATAATTGTAAATGAATTATATGCAGATATATTATGCAAAGAAAAACCACTACAGGAGTGGCTTTCTTACGATTGATAGATAGTGATCTTAGAAATTGAAATCCTTCTGATACAGCATATATTCTTTTTGGAAAAGAGGAATGGTTCCTTCATATCTTAAAGGGGCAATTCCAAAACCATAAAACATATCTGCCTGAATCTTACCTTTTACAGAAAATACTCCTTTTCTTTCAGGAATAAAAGTGAGTCCTAATGACGACAGAGCAGAAGCTCTTCCCCGTAAGCCGGAATTAGCAATAGGAATAGAAATAAACATCAGCCCGACAGCTCCTTTAGCCTCTAAGCCAGCTTCAGCAGATAAGGTACCTTCTACGCCCGTAACAGCAGGATCTGATCTCTTCTGCAGATTAATATTAATCGCTGGTGTTTTACTTACTAAAAAGTTGGCATTTCCTTCAAGATCCAAAAGTTGTCCCTGTACCTTTCCCGTTGCCTGCACTCCAAGAAATGGACCTGCAGAAATGGTAGGGCTTAAGATAAGTCCGGTAGGTCCTAAAACAACAGGCACAATAGGAATATTCAGGTAGTCTGTAGTATTGGCAGTGTAGCCAAGACTTCCGACAATAGTTGCCGTGCTTTGAAGTTGGATATCATCCATGATGAAGTTGACGTAAAAATTGGATAATTGTCCCCACGAAAATGTAATACTGTAATCAATTTTTGGAGTAAAACCACCTTTCACATTCACACTTGAAGCTCCAGCTGAAGATAGAGGAAATGAAAAGGTTTTATCAAAATTAAAACGGTTGAAAGCCACTGCTTTTTGTTGTTGCAGATTTTTTGCTTCAATAGAAAGGATTTTATTATTGATCTCCCGGGAAACCATCCCTTCTACGGGAACATAATTCACCATTTTCCCATTGATGCTGACAGGAGCTTTATCTGAAGGATCATACACACCGCTTAATGTTCCACTATAAATAAATTCTTCAAGCTTGGCACTCGAGGTCTGTACTGTGAACTGGTTGTTAGTTTTAGAAACAGAACTTACTTTTGAAAGGATGGTACTCACCTGATCTCCTTCTACTTTTGTACCCACAATAACAGTTCCTACAGAAATACTGTCTGTTTGTGGTGTCGTTTGGCTAAATGTAATTTGCCCTTCATTATGAGCAGAAATAGCATTCACCGATTCGTCATTCAGAATAATAACATTTTTTTGTAAAGTCAGGCTCCCCAAAGTTTTCATTTGAACAGACTCTGTGGGTTTTTCAACAGGAGCTTCCGTCGGATCATCCTGAGAACAAGACGTTAAGAGAAGCAAACAGAAAATAGAAAGAAGAAAAGAAAAATAAAATTTTCTGTTGATTTTGAAGTCATTAGATTTCATTTTCATAAGCTGTGATTTTAAGTTTCTTTCTAATTTAGAAGAATTATTTAAAGCTTACAAAAGAAATATATTAAATTACTGTCAATAACATAATGATTTTCAGTGAGATTTATATTTTATTCCTTTCTAATTATGATGAAATCTATACTTTATAAAGAAAGAAAAACCCGCTGCAATAAGAGCGGGTTGTAATATTATTTTTTAAAAGTGAATACTAAGGGGAGAGAAACAGTAGATGACACTGGCTTTCCTTTGTCTTCAGCAGGTTTCCATTTTCCATTTTCTCTGATTCGGTAAAAAGCAGCTTCAATGAATGAGTTTACATCCTCGTTACTTCCTTTTACATTGGCATCCAGAGCATTTCCTTTAGAATCCACCACAAAAGTCATCGTCACTTTATAAGCATCGGAATAAAAACCTAAGAAATCCAGATTAATTGCTTCAGATAATTGCTTTTGGAAAGCGGCTTTACCTTTATCATATTCTGCTTCTTTTGTCACTTTCGTTTTTACAGGCGGATCTTTGGCAATCACTTTTTTCTCTTCTTCGGAAACTTTATCAAGAGCCTCTTGGTAGGTCTTGATTTTATCCTCGGTAAGAAGCCACTCCAGCTTAGTTCTTAAATCATTAGGCTTAGGATACTTTTTATACAGAGCCGTTTTCTTTCTTTCGTATTTAGAATCTGCTCTCTGAAAATCAGAGATTTGTGCGCTTCCGAAAACAAAAGATAAAATAAATGCTAATGCCAGGAGCTTTTTCATTTTTTAAGCTTTTACGATATTAATAATTACTTCAGTTGCTTTTTCCATACTTTCCAAAGCAACATATTCATAAGGACCGTGGAAGTTGATTCCACCAGCAAAGATATTTGGGCAAGGAAGTCCCATGTAAGATAACTGAGCTCCGTCTGTTCCTCCTCTGATCGCTTTAATCTTAGGTTCAATACCCGCTTCTGTCATTGCTTTTGCAGCAAGATCTATGATGTGCATCTTACCTTCAAACTGCTGCTTCATATTTCTGTACTGTTCCTTTATTTCTACTTCAGCAGTTCCTTCTCCATGTTTTTGGTTGAATTCCGCTACTTTTTCCTGAAGGAATTTCTTTCTAGTTTCAAATTTATCAGCATCATGATCACGGATAATATATTGAAGTTTAGCTTCTGAAATATCCGCAGTGATATCCATTAAATGATAGAACCCGTCAAAACCTTTTGTTGTTGCCGGTGTTTCATTGGCAGGAAGGGTTTGGATAAATTCCGCAGCAAGTAGAGCAGCATTGATCATTTTTCCATAGGCATATCCTGGGTGTACGCTCAATCCGTGGATTTTAACTACCGCTCCGGCAGCGTTGAAGTTTTCATACTCCAATTCTCCAACTTCTCCACCATCCATTGTATATGCCCATTCTGCACCAAATTTTGCCACATCAAATTTGTGAGCTCCTCTTCCGATTTCCTCGTCAGGAGTAAATCCTACAGCAATTCTTCCGTGTTTGATCTCCGGATGTGCGATAAGGTATTCTGCAGCTGTTACAATTTCTGCACAACCTGCTTTATCATCGGCACCAAGAAGAGTGGTTCCGTCAGTGGTAATGACAGTCTGGCCTACATATTTTTTTAAACTTTCAAATCTTGAAGGAGATAGAGTGAATCCTGTTGCTTCATTCAATAAAAGATCACTTCCGTCGTAGTTTTCCCAAACCTGAGGTTTTACATTCTCTCCACTGAAATCAGGTGAAGTATCATAGTGTGAAATAAACCCAATTGTAGGTCTGTCATCATTTTCAAGGTTAGAAGGAATATATCCCATAATATAACCGTGCTCATCAATTGAAACATCTTCCAAACCGATTGTCTTCAGTTCCTCAGTGATGTAGTTGGCAATGTCCCACTGGCGGGCTGTAGAAGGAGTTGCCTCACTTTCAGCGTCGCTGGTAGAATATATTTTTACATAACTAAGAAAACGGTTCAGTAACTTTTCTTTCCACAATGGGTTGAATTCTATTGTACTCATCAGATTTATCATAAATTTTAACAAAGTTAGCAAATTTGATGCTCAGAATACGTTATTTGCGACCGAATATCAATTATTGAAATTATAAATCAGATATAAAACTTTGAAAATCAAAATAGTGTTAGATTTGTATGTACAGTATACGAAGTAGTTTAGTTTTATTATATTTGAGAAAATCAAAAAGTAAAAATGTTTCTTACAGAATGTCCTAGAGATGCCATGCAGGGATGGGGAGAGTTTATCCCTACCGATAAAAAAATAGATTATATCAACTCCTTAATGGATGTTGGGTTTGATGTATTGGATTGCCTGAGTTTCGTTTCTCCAAAAGCAATTCCGCAAATGGCTGACTCTGATGAGGTAGCAGAAAATATAGATAAATCCCGTTCCAATACAAAAGTTTCTGCCATTATTGGAAATTACAGAGGAGCGGAAAAAGCATTGAAACATCAATCGGTGGATATTCTGGGCTTTCCTTTTTCTATTTCTGAAACTTTCCAACACAGAAATACCAACAAAAGTCAGGAAGAAGCTTTTGATGAAGTTATCAAAATGCTAGAACTTGTAAAAGGTGAAGGAAAGCAGCTCAATATTTATTTTTCCATGGCTTTCGGAAATCCTTACGGAGAAATGTGGAAATGGGAAGATGTAGACCAATGGGCACAAAAGTTTTCAGATATTGGGGTAACGGACATTTTACTGTCGGATACAACCGGTGTAGCAACACCGGAAACCATTGCTCTTTTATTTGAAAAAATACCTTCAAAATATCCGGAAATTAACTTTGGAGGACATTTTCATAACCGTTATGAAGATTCCTATTCAAAATTGAAAGCGGCTTACGATAAAGGTTGCAGAAGATTCGACAGTGCCATCAAAGGAATCGGAGGATGTCCTATGGCGAAAGATGATCTTGTGGGAAATATGCCTACAGAGCAGGTCATCAACTTTATGAGTGTTGAAAAAGCAGATCATAAGCTAAACCTTCTGAATTTTGAAAGTTCTTATAACAAAGCGAAGGATATTTTTCATTTTTAAAATGAATCAATCTCATAGATAGAAAAGAGATCTGCTCAATCAGTAGAATCAGCGAGAAAAATCAATAGGAGCGGGCTTTAGCCCGCTTTACTATATAGAGATACAAATGGCTTTAGCCAAAACATAATTAAATTTCAACTCCAAAATCAACAAAATGACTCCAATAATTTCATCATCTGAACTCAAAAATATCCTTGCTGAAAATCTCATCATTCTTGATGCAAGAACCGGAAAAGACGTAAAGCAAAACTATCTTGACAAACATATCAAAGGTGCCCGATTTATAGATTTGGATACAGATCTGGCTGAAATAGGTGAAAATGCTGCTTTTGGAGGGAGGCATCCACTTCCTTCTGTAGAAAAGTTTGCTGAAACACTTTCAGACCTTGGAATTCCAGAGGGCGCTCATATTGTTGTTTATGATGATAAGAATGCTTCGAATGCAGCTGCTAGAGCATGGTGGATGTTAAAGTCTTTCGGTTTTGAAAATGTTCAGGTTCTTGATGGTGGAATGCAGGCTGCGGAAAAAGCTGGTGTAGAATTTTCTTCAGGAGAAGAGACATTTGATAAAGCTTCTGTAATCCAAAAGAATCAATGGAAATTACCCATCTCAAGTCTTGAAATTGTTGAAAATGACTTGAAAGAAGATTCTTCGACCGTTATTGATGTAAGAGATGCTTATCGTTATAACGGGGAATCTGAACCGATTGATCTGGTTGCAGGACATATTCCAGGAGCAATCAATATTCCTTTTTCTGAAAACCTTGATGAAAACGGAATTTTTTTACAACCTGAGATTTTAAAAGAAAAATATAAAAAGTTATTGGAAAATAAACCTGAGCATCTGATTATTCACTGTGGATCAGGAGTTACTGCGTGCCATACTATTTTGGCATTAGATTATGCAGGTTTTCCAATTCCAGATCTGTATGTAGGTTCGTGGAGTGAGTGGAGCCGAAGAGAAGGCAAAGAAATAGCAACAGAAATATAAAAGTAAAACCCCGGAAATCGTTCTGGGGTTTTATATTGTTAAAATTGATTAAAGCATTCCCAATTCAAACTTTGCTTCTTCGCTCATCATATCCTTGTTCCAGCTCGGTTCGAAAGTAAGTTCTAAATCAACGCTTTTTACATTCTCTACTTCGCCCACTTTATCTTTTACCTCTTGCGGAAGAGTTTCTGCAACAGGGCAGTTCGGAGTAGTAAGTGTCATTATAATTTTTACGTCAGCATCATCGGAGATCTGGACATCATAAATCAGCCCTAGTTCGTAAATATCTACCGGAATTTCGGGGTCATATACGGTTTTCAGTACACCAATGATTTCCTCACCAATGTCAGCAATTTGATCGTCTGTAAATTTCATTTTTTAATCTAGATTGATATTCCTTTTCAACAAATCTTCCTGACGCATACGCCGGAAAACATTTGCCAAAGTTAAGACATCTTTTTCACAATAATCAACAATTCTCTGCAAGTCTTTCTCTATGTAGTAAATTGATGAAACCATTGAGCCGTCAATATCATCCTTTGGAGTAGGAATACCAAAGACATGAGCCAGCAGTTCAAGGGATACAAAACTTTTATAATCTCCGAATTTCCACAGCTCCATTGTATCTATATGTGGAATTTCCCATGGCTTTTTTCCAAACATCTGAAACGGAGCCGGAGGCTGCATGCCATTAATGAGATATCTTCTGGCAATCCAAGGAAAATCGAATTCTTTTCCGTTGTGAGCGCAGAGAATAACATTATAAAGCCTGGGACTGTTGAAAATTTCACCAAATTCTTTCAGCATTTTCTTTTCATCGTGTCCGGAGAAACTTTTTATTTTCAGGGTTTCATTTTTTTCTACCATTCCGATGGTAATGCAGATGATTTTTCCAAACTCAGCCATAATACCGGCTCTTTCATAGAAATCTTCTGCAGAAATATCATCCTTTCTCTGAAATTTCGTTTTCTTATCCCAAAGGTGTTGTTCGGTTTCCGGGAGTTCATCCCAGGATCCGGCTTGAGGAACGGTTTCAATATCAAGAAATAAGACCCTTTCTAAAGGTATGTTCTGTATCATATGTGTTTTTTACTTTTATCCTAGTTGCATTCCGTTTTTGGTAGGCAATGAAGGGCTAATAAGGGTGACATCTTTTTTGTCTTCACCATATACTCCCAGCACAAGGCATTCGCTGAAGAAATTGGCAATCTGCTTTTTAGGGAAATTGACTACCGCTAAAATCTGCTTTCCTACAAGTTCTTCTTTTTCATAAAGAGTGGTAATCTGAGCTGATGATTTTCGAATTCCTAAGTCACCAAAGTCAATTTCAAGCTGGTAAGAGGGGTTTCTTGCTTTTTCAAAATCGTTTACGGCGATGATGGTTCCACATCGGATATCTATTTTTTCAAAATCTGCCCAGGTAATGTCTGGTTTTACTGTCATGATAATTGGTTGATTAAATGTTCTACTTCTGTTTTCTGTTCTGCATATTTCTGTTGTAATACTGAACCTTCACCCATTCTTTTATAATACTCCAAAGCTTTGCCGCCGAAGAATTTTTTATGAAAATCTGAAACTTCCGGAACCTGAGGAAATACTTTATGAAAAAGCATTTCATAATAGGCCTGGAATTCTCGTTCATTTTTGTCTTCAATAACCTGTCCGGGAGCTTTTTGCCTTACATGAAGCATTTCGTGGGCTACCATATTCAAAACCAGGTTTAGATCGAAATCAAATAAATTTCTTGGAATCATCACCGTTTGCGGACCACCTAATTCTCCTTCTGCTGTCAGAAGCATTGAGGTAGGTGAAAGTTCTTCCCTGAAACCAAACCCTGCAAAGTTTTCATGTTCCAGATTAAAAGAATGGATCAGGTATTTAGCCGCATCCAAAATCTGGTTGTGTTCTTTGTAGGCTTCAAGATGGAGATTAACCTGTTCGAAATTCATTTTGAATATGTTTGATAACAAATGTATTAAATTACATTTTAAATATTAATTTTGGAAACAGGAAAGTTGTAAAGAAACACCTGTAAAACACTAAATAAATGCAACTTTTCCACTTTTTATATAAGAGTAAAAAGGATAATGATACATACAGAAACCGAAATTTTGGGAAAAACTCAGCAGGTTTTAAAAGATTTGAAAGGAAAAAATTATACAGATTCATGTATCAATAAAATTTCTTTCAATAAAGAGAAAGAAGTATCAAGACCTGAGCGTAAAATAATAGCGGCATGGACAGTTTCTATAAAGGCCATATTTGACAATCTTGATTTTTTAACCCTTTGTGACGAAACCGGAGAACCATTGTATTATCAAAATTTTAACTGCAGAATAATGGAAATAGCAAAAGATGAAGCTGGAAAATATTTTAGATTAACAAAATAAATTCAATCTATTCTTAAAGGGAGTTTTCTTTTCAAGATCAAGCACAACATAAAATCAGCCCGGAATTTATTCCGGGCTGATTAACAAGATTAAGTGTAAAATTTAGCCTTTAAGGGCAAAAAGGATAATTCAAATGATTAAAGATTTTTATTGATGCTTAATCTATGTTTAAAGGAATTGATAATAACGGAACTTTATTTTTGTAAGCCATAATCGCCGTTTTGCTACGGTGGAAAATAGATTCTACAAGATTGTATTTATAAGGAACCATTGTCAGAAGATCAGGATTCGTAAGTCTTACTTCTTCTTCGATAGCCTTGATCACTTCTATGGCTTGGATCATTTTAAAACTGTATTTAATATCATTCAGATCGTATCCGGAGTTCAGATCATGGTCATGAATGACCTCTGTGAAATCTTCCAGACTTTCACTTACGTTGAAGATCTCAATTTCAGAATTGAATGCATTGATAAAATAATAGATGTCATTCATAGCAGACCAGGTCATGCTTTTGTGGGTATCATAAGCAAAGAGAATTTTTCGGATTCCCGTATATTCAATATGGGAAGGAATTATAAGGACAGGCTTTTTAATCCTGTGTATAGCTTTGCTGACCGTATTTCCCAACAATCTTTGTTCGAGCGTTTTTTCAGCCATTCCCAATACAATAAAATCACACATAATGGTTGAAATACATTTTTCCAGCTCTTCTATAAAACTTCCTGAGGCCAGATAATATTCAGTTTCAATAGTGTATAATGTATTGATTTCAGAAGCTTTTCCAGCCAGTTTCTTTTGATTTTTAAAGGTCTGTTCATAGAAGAAATCTGCTGATGCCTGGGCATTCAATGCATGAATAGACACTGTTTGAAGGTTGAAAAGAACGATTTTATAGTTGTTTTCTTTAGCCAGAGAAGCTGCGTAATGGGTGGCGTTTTCAGCTTCCTGGGAAAAATCTGTGCAGACAATTATTGTTTTCATTGTACCGGATTTGATCCTGCAAAACTATCATACAAAGAGATATCCTTTCTTTAAAAATAAAGTGACATTGCATAAAATGGTGATGAAATGTACTTTTGAGGTGATGAAGCGTTGCGATTCATTTTAAGTCTTCTATTTAACGTTTCATCGATTGTTTTGGCGGTCTCGTTTAAATGATGGATATCCCATAGAAAATCTATTTATATATTTACAATCATAAATTCCCGCATATGAACAGGATTTCTAAAATCAGGAAAAAAATTGTACGGAATAAAAAAATACTCTCTACCATGAAGAGAAGGCTGGTGATCTGGACGGTAGCGATCATCACATTCTGTCTGTTTTCCTACTTGATCAATCCTTTTGATCCCCTTTGGGAGGGATATTTTGACTCTCCATGGCAAACCATTGTGGAAGATTTATTGTGGGTATTTTTCTTTTCAGCTATCATTTCTGAGGTAAGTATTTCTATTGATGGAATTCTCAACAGACTGCTTCCATGGAGAAACAGGACCGTGAAAAGACTTTTGATTCAAGGAGGTCTTCAGATCATAGGAAGTATTCTGATGGTAATTGTCATCAACTTTATTATTGAAAGTACCTCGGAAAGTCTCCCGGAAATGGATTCCCGAAAAGAATATACTTTGCTGGGACAGTGGGTGGCAACAAATATTATTATCTCTCTTATTATCAGTGCATTTAATACCGTGGATTATCTTTTGGCAAACTGGAAAAAAACAGCTGTAGAGGCTGCTCAACATAAACTGAGGGCTTCAAAACATAAACAGGCCGCAATGGCCGCAGAACTTCAGGCCCTTAAATTACAGATTGACCCCCATTTTATCTTTAACAACCTGAGCGTGCTCTCTGAACTTATTCTCGAAGATCAACAATTAGGATATGAATATTCGGAGAAATTTGCCAGAGTATACCGCTATCTGCTCGTTAATTCCAAAAAAGATATTATTGCCTTAGAAGAGGAATTGAAGTTTTTAGAGTCCTATATCTTTCTGATTGAAAAAAGAATCGGAGAAGGTGTTGTATTTAAAATAGATATTGAGGAAGAGTATAAATCGATGTATACGCTGCCTTTATCATTGCAACTATTGGTTGAAAATGCAATTAAACATAACCAAACCTCAAAATCTAATCCGTTAAGAATAGAAGTTTATACACTTCCTACCAAAGAACTGGTTGTTTCCAATACCGTTTTACCGCTCATTAATAAACCGGATTCCTCAGGAGTTGGGCTTACCAATATTATTGCGAGATATGATATTCTGGGATATACAAAACCCATTATAGAAAAAACTGAAAATCAATTTACCGTAAAACTTCCCCTGATATGAAGCTGAACAAAATTTTAATTATCGAAGACGAAAAACCTAATGCAGACAGATTGAAAAGACTTTTGCTGAAACTAAGACCCAATGCAGAAGTTGTAGCGGTAGAAGATTCTATTATTTCATCTGTTCAATGGCTGGAAAATAATGCTGCCCCGGACATGATCATGATGGATGTACGCCTTGCAGACGGATTAAGCTTCGAAATATTTAACAAGTTTGAAATCAGAAGTCCTGTGATTTTTACAACTGCTTATGATGAATACGCTGTTCAGGCATTTAAATACAACAGCATAGATTATCTTCTGAAACCCATTGAAGAAGAAGAACTTGATATGGCGCTGAGACGCTACGAAACCTTTATAGAAACAGTTCCGTTTGTAGGAACGGCAATTGAAGGTCTTTTAAACTATATTCAACCCAAAGATTATAGAAAACGTTTTCTTATTGCTCACCGTGATGGTTATAAAACAGTTTTGGCGGAAGATATCCTCTATTTTTATACAGAACTGGGGATCAGTAAGGCGATGCTGAACACCGGTATCGTTGAAAATGTTCCCCAAACATTGGAAGAACTGGAAAAACAACTTGATCCTAAGTTCTTTTTCAGAGCCAACAGGCAGTTTATTATTCATATAGACTCTGTAAGACAGATTTCCAACCACTTTAATGGGAAACTGAAATTGGAGCTTCGAAAGCATCCTGAAATGGAAGTGATTGTAAGTAGAGAGAAAGCTTCCATTTTTAAATCCTGGATGGATTATTAATACAATAGAGAATAAAAACAGAAAGTAAAATTATAATTGTCAGGAATATACCAATCCTTAATTATTTATATATTCATACCCAAAAAGAGACTTGCTGAAAGCCTCTTATCTTCTTGCGCCCTAAAACATGATACCCATGAAATATCTTGCGTCTTCGCGATTTTCTAGCAACCTCCAAATTCTCTACTTCCTCAGGTTCCAAAACATCAAAATCAATAAAAATCCAGACTAAAACCCTCTTTTCCTTTCATTTTTCCTATCATACGCTTCACCTGCGATTAATTACGCTTCACCATATTTTCAGATGAATGTCCTTACTATATGAGCTTATTTTGCCACTGTAAAATTTAAAAGCAAATGTTATGAACTACAGAAAAGGATATTGGGTTCTTTCACTCACCGCAGCGGCAATACTTTATTCCTGCGGCTCTGGAAACGCACAGGAAAATACCCAACAAATGCAGGCGCTTCCTACAGACTTTATCCAGATGAAATCAGGAGATGCAGATGTAGCAATGGGATACCCCGGAAGCATAGAAGGACAGGATAATGTGGATATCAAAGCACAGGTGACAGGATATCTGGAAGCAGTATACATTAAAGAGGGGCAATACGTCAATAAAGGACAGACATTATTCAGAATTAATCCTTCTGTTTATAATGAACAGGTGAATACCAATGAAGCAGGGCTGAAAGCGGCTCTGGCTGCTCAGGAAACAGCAAGACTAGAAGTTGAAAAGCTAAAACCTCTTGTGGAAGGAAAAGTAGTTTCTGATATGCAGTTGAAAACGGCACAGGCAAGTTATAAAGCTGCTTCTGCACAGGTTGCGCAGGCTCAGTCTTCATTAGGTTCTTCCAAAATCAATGCTAACTTTACTTATATCAAAGCACCCGTTAGCGGGTACATTGGAAGAATTCCCAATAGAATAGGAAACCTCATCAGCCCTTCTGATGCTTCTCCGCTTACAACCCTTTCCAATATACATACGGTAAACGTTTACTTCTCTATGAGTGAGGCCGATTTTATTGCACACAGTAAAGTCGCAGCCGCAGGTAATGGTTCAGAAAATGTAGAATTGATACTGGCAGACGGATCTACTTATTCTCTACCTGGAAAACTGGAGAATGCCAGTGGAAATTTCGACAGAAATACAGGAAGTATTCAAATGAAAGCCGTCTTCCAAAATCCGGACAAATTACTGAGAGCAGGAGGTACTGCAAGAGTAATGATTCATAATGAACTGAACGGAGTGATTAAACTTCCAAAGACTTCAGTAAAAGATATCCAGGATAAATTCTTTGTATATAAACTGGACGGAAAAGACAAAGTGAAAATGACTCAGATTAAAATCTCAGGAAGTACCTCTGAAGATTACTTTGTAAAAGAAGGCGTGAACACAGGAGACAAAATTGCGGCCAACAGAATTGATGCTCTTACAGACGGAGCATTGGTTGTTGCTAAAGTGATGCCTTCTAAATAGTTGTATAAACATTCTTACAAAATTCAAAAATGTTAAAAAAGATAATAGACCGCCCAGTATTGGCGACGGTAATATCCCTTATCATTGTCATTTTAGGGATCATAGGATTAAACCAGCTGGCGGTGACAAGGTTCCCGGACATCTCTCCGCCTACCATTACTGTTTCAGGATCTTATCCGGGAGGTAACAGTGAGACGGTGATTCGTTCTGTGGTTACGCCTTTAGAAGAGCAGATCAATGGAGTGGAAGATATGAGTTACATGAAATCCACCGCAAGTAACGACGGAACATTCACAATATCAGTGATATTCAAACAGGGAGTGAATGCGGACCAGGCCGCTGTAAATGTACAGAACCGTGTACAGCAGGCTACCCCGATACTTCCCCAGGAAGTAATCAGGATGGGGCTCACCACCTCCAAGCAGCAGAACAGTATGGTACTGATCTTCAATATCTATACTGAAGACAATAAACAGTATGATGAAACCTTTCTGCAGAACTATGCCAATATCAACCTTATCCCTCAGATAAAAAGAGTAAAAGGAGTAGGGCAGGCCCAGATCTTCGGGGTGAAAGATTATTCTATGAGAATCTGGCTGAATCCTCAGAAGATGTCCTCTTACGGGCTTGAACCTTCAGATGTGTCCAATGCTATTGCAGACCACAGTTTAGAATCTGCACCGGGAAAATTAGGGGAAGAATCTAAAGCCGCTCTGGAGTATGTAATCCGATACAAAGGAAAAAAGAATAAACCTGAACAATATGAAAATATCGTCGTTAAAAATGATGGTACCAATGTGATCAGGCTTAAAGATGTGGCCCGTGTAGAATTCGGATCTATCAACAACAGTGGAGATAACCTTTCCAATGGTAAAAATGCGGTTACGGTAGCCATCATGCAGACAACTGGTTCCAATGCCAACGAAATTGAAATAGGGGTCAATAAAGCCATCGATCAACTTTCAAAATCATTTCCTCCCGGTATAAAATATACCAAAGTAATGAGTACTAAAGAAAGATTGGATGAAGCAACAGGTCAGGTAAAATCTACTCTGATAGAAGCCTTTATTCTTGTATTTATCGTGGTATTTATCTTTTTACAGGATTTCAGATCTACTATTATTCCGGCTATTGCAGTTCCGGTAGCCATCATTGGAACATTCTTTTTCCTTTTGGTATTAGGATTTACCATCAATGTTTTAACACTCTTTGCCCTGGTACTGGCAATCGGTATTGTAGTAGATGATGCCATTGTTGTGGTAGAAGCTGTTCACAGTAATATGGAAGGAACAGATCTTTCCGGAAGAGAAGCTACGCATAAAGCGATGAGTGAAATTACAGGCGCGGTAATCTCAATCACATTGGTTATGTCTGCTGTATTTATTCCGATTGGTTTTATGTCAGGTTCGGCAGGGCTTTTCTATAAACAATTTGCTTATACATTAGCTATTGCAATTATTATTTCTGCCGTAAATGCTCTTACTTTAACTCCGGCATTATGTGCGGTATTTTTGAAAAACCACCACACAGAAGAAGGCAACAAGCCTAAAGGATTCGGACAAAGATTTGCCGTAGCTTTCAATGCAGGATTCAATAATATGACCAACCGTTATGCAAAAGGAGTTCGTTTTTTAATTGGAAAAAAATGGATTGCAGCAGGTTTGGTAGCCGGAATTATAGGATTATCCGCATGGCTGATGACAAGTACCACCAAAAGTTTTGTTCCTATGGAAGATGATGGTTTCTTCATCTATTCCTTAAGTATGCCTCCGGGGACTGGATTAACGAAAACAACAGAGGTTTCCAACAAGATCAATGCAATTTTGAAAACAGTAGATGCTGTTCAGGAAAATACGTCTATCACAGGATTTAACCTGTTGAGTAACAGTGCTGGGCCAGCTTATGCCATGGGGTTTGTGAAACTAAAGCCTAAAAAGGAAAGAGGAGCAGTCCAGAATATTGATGAGATTATGACCATTGTGAACGAAAAGCTTTCAGTAATAAAAGAAGGAAGTGTAATGAGCTTCAGAATGCCTCCTGTAGAAGGATATGGGGTAACCAATGATGCAGAAATCGTACTTCAGGACCGTATGGCAAGGGATCCACAATCTCTTAAAGCCAAAGCAGATGATGTTATCGGTCAGCTGATGCAGGTTCCGGAAGTGGCTTATGCTTATACTATGTTCAGAGCAGATTATCCTCAGTTGGAACTTGAAGTGAATGAGGATAAGGCAAAACAACTCGGTGTAAGTATCGCTAATTTATTAGGGACTGTACAGACTTATTTCTCAGGAGATCAGTCTCAGAATTTCTCAAGATTTGGAAAATTCTATAGAGTGAATATAAAAGCGGATGGTGTTTTCAGAATGGATGAGCAGGCCTTCAACGATATTTTTGTGAAGAATAATAAAGGAGAAATGGTACCTGCCAATACCCTGATTACTTTGAAAAAAGTATACGGACCAGAATCTGTACAAAGATATAATTTGTATAATTCATTAAATATCAATGTAGTGCCAAAGCCTGGTATAAGCAACGGAGCCTTAATGGATAAGATTGAACCTACTTTAAACAAACTTCCTTCCGATTATAGCTATGAATGGACAGGGCTAAGCTTGGAAGAAAAATCTGCAGGAAACCAAACTGTTGTCATTCTTGGATTGTGTTTACTATTCGTATATCTGCTTTTGGCTGCTCAGTATGAAAGTTACATCCTTCCTTTAGCCGTAATGCTTTCCATTCCGACGGGGATTGTAGGAGCGTTTTTAGGAATAAAAGCGATCGGACTGGATAATAATATTTATGTACAGGTAGGATTAATCATGCTTATCGGTTTATTAGCCAAGAATGCTATCCTTATTGTGGAATTTGCCATACAACGTAGAAAAGCAGGTCTTTCTATTCTGGATTCAGCGCTGGAAGGAGCCAAAGCGAGATTACGTCCCATCATCATGACGTCCTTAGCGTTCATTGTAGGAATGATCCCACTAATGATTTCTACAGGAGGTATGGCTTCAGGAAATAAATCAATCAGTGTAAGTGCTGCCATCGGAATGCTGAGCGGAGTCGTTCTGGGAGTATTTGTAATTCCTGTACTGTATATGTTTTTCCAGTATCTGGATGAGAAATTTTCATCTAAAAAGAAGTATCCGGTAATACAAAATCAATTGACCAATGAGAATATTTAATATAAAGAATTTCCTTATTTCAGGCGCATTGGCATCACTTCTGATGTCGTGCGCTGTAGGAAAACCCTATACAAGAACAGAACTTCATGTTCCTGAGACCTATCGGGAATCACTACAGGTAACAGGAGATACGGTAGTTCTTCCCTGGAAGACATTTTTCAAAGATCCTAAACTGATTGGATTGATCGATAAAGCCCTTACCAAAAATAATGAAGTGAGCGTTGCTTTAAAAAGCATAGAGCAGTTGGATCTCGCTTACAAAAAAGCAAAAATGTCGCTGATGCCGACATTAGATTTCACTGCGGGGGCTAACAGAAGTTGGGCTTCCATCAATACGCTTAACGGCTCTCTCAACGAGCAGTTTGTTGGAACGAAGTACATAGACGACTTCAGTGCAGCTCTCAGACTTTCGTGGGAAGTAGATATCTGGGGAAAAGCTAAAATGCAGAAAGAATCTGCCGCCGCAGAATATTTTGCACAAAAAGAAAACCTAAATGCCATAAAAAGCAGGATTGTTGTTCAGGTAGCTCAGGCCTATTATAACTTAATAAGTCTCGATGAGCAGGTGAAAATAGCAGAGCAAAACATTGAGTTGAGCGACAGTACTCTTAAGATGATGAATCTTCAGTTTAAAGCCGGACAAATCAATTCGCTAGCGGTTCAACAGTCAGAGGCACAGAAGAAGACCGCAGAATTACTGATTCCACTAGCAAAACAGAATATTTCCATTCAGGAAAACGCATTAAGCATCCTTTGTGGTGAATATCCGAATAAGATAGAAAGAGAAGGAACTCTAAAAACAATGGTCCCGGAAAATAAACTTTCAGAAGGTCTTCCTGCACAGCTGCTGAGTAGAAGACCAGATTTGAAAGTTGCAGAACTGAACGTGATCAGCTTAAACTCAAAAACAGGGTTGGCAAAAGCAGCCATGTATCCAAGTATCAGTCTGAGTCCTCAGATTGGAGTGAATTCTAATAAATTCAGTTCATGGTTTGATATCCCCGGATCTATTACAAAGGCGGTTGCCGCTAACCTCGCAGCACCTATTTTTCAGAAAAAAGAGTTGAGAACAGCTTATGAAACCGCTCTTATTGAACAGGAAAAAGCCACTGTCAACTTTAAGCAGTCCGTTATGACCGCAGTGGGAGAGGTATCCGATGCAATGGCTAAGTCTAAAGGTTCTACCGAAAGATTAGAACTTCTGGAACAAAAAACGGCGATTCTGGATAAAGGGATCAATGATGCTCTGAAGCTTTACAAAAGCGGTATGGCCACTTATCTGGAAGTGATCACAGCGCAGAACAATAAACTCCAGAACGATCTGGAAACAGTAAATGTTACCCTTGAAAGACTCAATGCTGAGGTGGACCTCTACAGAGCTCTTGGAGGAGGAGTACAATAAAAGGTAAAATAATAGATGAATGCAAAAGGAAGTTACATTGGTGGCTTCCTTTTTTTGATTTTAATAAAAAATACCAGAAAATGTTTAAATTTTACTATCAGTAAATCAGTGCTTTATGGGAAATTTGATCTTTTTTTTTTAAAATCGTGCAAGATTTCCGGAAAACGAGGTTTATATCATTGAGTACTCTAAAATAATTAATGTTTAATGAAAAAATAATGCAATGAAAAAATTTACAGTACCCCAATTTTTTATAGCCGTATTACTGATATTTACAGGATTCACTTTATACTCGTGCAATGATGACGGACCAGATATTCCACTGGTGAAGCTCGAAGAAATGCCCGGAAATTATAAAGGAAAACTGATCATCGTACAGGGAACCACCAAAACAGAAAGTATCAAAGATTTTAAAGTAAAAAAAGATACCATTAGCTTTGCCGAATTTCCCATCAATGAGATTGTAAAAACAGTAGTAAAAGATACAGGAAAAGTAAAAACCGCCTTAAAAGCAATAGGAAAAGTGAAATATAACTTGAACTACACCGCATCTGTAAATACAGGCAACAATGTTGTAGAATTAGCCTTCGCTCCCAAAACCCTTGAATTTCAGATCCCGGTGAATGGAGTGAACAAAAAAACAGTGGTGACGCTGGAGGCTAAACAGAAAGGATTTTATGTAGGAATGGACCGATCGCTGAGGTATGCTTTTACGGCACAGAAAATTACAGTAGACGGAACAGTTCTTACCCCTTATGAAGTCATTAATTATAACTTTCCATTCTGTATAAAAAATTAATTAACAGATCTCATCATCAATGGATTGCGTTTTATAAAGATGCAATCTATTTTTGCTGAAAATTTTAATACCTATCGAAAGAGCCACGGCAGCAGTCTATGGAAGAAACTAAAGAACAGATTTTGATAAAGCACCTTCTCAATAAAGAAGAAGCTGCCTGGAAGGAGTTTTTCGGAGCTTATTCCCGAAATCTGACTTATGTGTGCTCCCGTTACATTGCCGAAAGAGAAGATGTTCATGATGTTCTTCAAAACAGCTTTATCAAAATGTTCCGCTCTATAGAATCTTTTGAATATAGAGGAAATGGATCGTTAAAAGCATGGTTAACCCGCATCGTAGTCAACGAATCTCTGAAACATATCAGGCAGAAAGGAGATTTTAAATCTGCCGTTGAGGTAGAAGAAATCCCGGATATTCCCAATGAAGAAGAGCCGGATTTTGAGGAAATTCCTAAGGAAGATATTATGAATATGATCAGATCCTTACCAGATGGGTACCGAACGGTTTTCAATCTGTATGTTTTTGAGAAAAAAAGTCACAAAGAAATTGCAGCCATCCTGGGAATAGCAGAGAACTCTTCAGCTTCCCAGTTTCACAGAGGAAAAGCATTGCTCAGTCAGAAAATAAAAGAGTTTAAAATGTCAAAAAAAGCACAATATGAATAATGAATGGTTAAATAACCTGCGTAGCAGAATGGAAGACCATGAAGAGGATATTCCTGAAGGATTGTGGGATGACATCAGAGATGAATTATTTGATGAAGAAAAAAACAATGTGCCAATTGTAGGTTTATTTATTGAAAATCAGAATAATATGGGTTCTGAATTGCCGCCAGCGAAGAGTATGAAAGGAAATCGATCTTTGTTTTATCGTATTGGAGGAATGGCAGCGGCCGTCGCCTTGCTTATCTGGATTATACAATTGCTGCCTGAGAATAATACAACTAAAGTACTTTCTCAAAACCAACAAGATATTCAGAAGAAAAAAGCGAAAAATTCAGGATTGGAAACTCAGAAAATGGAAAGTGTTTTAAACGAAAATAAGCATATAAGTTCAAATTTCAATTCTTCTGTGGTTCAAAATGCTTTACCGACAAAAGAAGCCCGTAAGGTTGAAAATTATCAAAATTTTAGCCAAAATAAAGCTGAAATCAATGATAATCTGCAAAAAACAGGAAAAATACCGGATGGAACAACAGAAGTGTTTTCTAATGAAAATGCTCAATCCATGAAAATTGTTCCCGGAAATGAAAAGATGGCTGACAATGGAAATGATAACGAACATCAAGCAGATGAATCTCTTTCCAAAAAGCAACTGCCGGAAGAATTATATGCTGAAAATGTAAATAAAAAGATTTCGGAACCCTCCCAAAAGAAATCATGGATGTTGAGTATGCTTACAGGGAGTGCTTCTTCCAATTCCGCAGAACAACAATTCCCCGGATATGCTTCTATAGACGGAAGAGCAATGAATACTGAACAGGTATGGAGCGCTGCAGAGTACACAGAAGATGCTTTAACGCAGATCCTTCTTGCCAATCAGAGTCAGCCTGTGGTAGCACGGATCAGACATAAGGTTCCTGTCACATTTGGACTGTCTCTTTATTATAATTTAGGGAAAAGATGGGGGATCGGAACCGGTGTAAACTATACAAAACTGGCTTCTGAACTTCACTCTGGAACTGATGCCAACTACATCAAAGGAGATCAGACTGTACATTATATAGGAATTCCTGTTCAGATCAATTACAATGTGATTCAGAAAGGTAGATTCACGGGATATGTAACAGGTGGGGCATTGCTGGAGAAACCCGTGGCAGGAAGTATTACTACAACGTATGTCGTAAACGATGAAATAAAGGAAACCTCTAAAGAAGATCTGGAAAGTAAAGCGCTGCAGTTTTCGGTAAACACAGCCGTTGGACTTCAGCTGAAACTCGTTGACAGATTCGGAATTTATGCAGAACCGGGGATAGGATATCATTTCAAAGCAGACCACTCTCCCAATACCATTTATAGAGAAAAGCCATTCTATTTCAATGTGAGATTCGGGGTAAGGCTGTTGCTGGATTAAACGGAAGAAAAGGTAAATCAATCAATCCTAAATATTTATATATGAAAACAAAACTAATTTTTTTAGCGTTTGTACTATTCAGCTTTCTGAATATCAAGGCGCAATGTACTCCTACAATTACCAGCCCAAGGCTTGGAATAAAATCCCCGGGATCAATTCTGTTCTGTGATACGGAAGACGAAATACTTTCTACTACACAGACATACGGAACTTACCAGTGGTATAAGCAGGAATGGACCTGGCAGTCTCCCAATACCAATCCTTGGGTGGCTATTCCTGGAGCTACTTCACAACAATTAACGGTGAATGGGAGCGATCAGCTGCATTATTTCAAAGTAGTGGTTACCAACGGAGACTGTACAGCAGAAAGTCCAGCAGTTTTAGCAGACGGATTTGCGTATGGACTTCCGGCAATGATCTCCACATTTACACCAGGTACTTATGAGCAAACTGATACCGGAGCCGTTAATGTATGCAACGGAGCTTCCGTAAAACTTGAGAATATATTTCCAGTGTTGTATGGTAAGCATACCTGGTTCAGATGCCTTCCGTCAAGCAATCCTCCGGCAGGAAATGACCCTTGCATCATTCCTGGTGTTGCTGGCCCTACTTATAATGCGGTGGATAGTGGAACATACGGATTTTATGCCTGTACGCAATACTGTCCGGATCAATGTCAAATGCTGGATTCATTTGCCTTTTTGGAGCTGAACTTTGGAGACTGGCCATTCTGTAACAATCTGGGAACCGGAGAAGTAAAAGCGAAAGACAATCAACTGAAGGTTTATCCTAATCCAACAGCCCAGCTTCTTTATATCGGGAAAGAATCTGAAAAGTACAAAGAAATAAAAATCATCGATATGTCCGGAAAACTTATTATGACAAAAAGCAATCATCAATATAATCAGTCCATTGATGTGAGTCATTTGGTACCGGGGAACTATATTATTATTTCCCAAAGTACCTCCGGAGTAGAGTATAGAAATAAATTTATAAAGAAATAAGATTAAATACTTGAAATTCAGACTTGTTTAAAGATTTGATTGTGGGTAAGAAGCCCAGATGCCGAAAGAACGTATCCTTATATGCAGAAGAGCTGAATGCATTTTAATACTTTAAGTTCAGCACATGATACATTTTATTAATCCTTGTTCAATGAAAATCATCATAAAACCTTTCTTTTGAGCATCTGGCTTCTTTATTAAACATCTTATTTCTTCATGTAAAATCTTGGCGAAATCATCTTTTCGTTAGTTTTTAATAATGGTTGGGATCGGTACAAATATATTTTGTGCCGATTTTTTTTGAATAAAATAGTAGAATATAAAAAACTAAGTCTAGCTCCCTTAAAATCTGTGGAATAACCCAATTTTCATCAAAGACATAAGGTATTATATTTGCAGTATTGTCTGAAAACATAAGAAACCATGATAAGCTCAGCCACGATATTTACAGAAGAGGGACTCATTGTTCTGCTTTTTTTAATATTTCTGATTCCCGCAATATTATATACACTACCGGTTTTTATTTACCATAAGTTGAAGAAGAGAGAGAAAAAGGGCTCCTATTACCTCCTTTCCTTTTTAGTTTCCGGAATTATGGGAGGAATATTTATTCTGTTTTTTGGCTATGCTGTACTGGGACTTTACTGATTTTGTGAAGTTTTAAGACTCTTGCGGAGGTAAAATATTGGCAAGGATCGCTAAAAACTCCTGCATACTTCTCTTTTGATAAGCCTCTTTCAGGGAAATAACCGTAGCTTCCCGAAGCATATTTTTACCTGTAATGGGAATGGTTACCAATTCAGGATCATTCACACTAATGGCCGTTAGAATTGTATTCCAGTTGTTGGTTTTTACCAATTCCAGCAAGGTTGGAATATCGTTGATTTCAACAGAGATATTGGGTTCAATATTTTTACTTTCCAGGATTTTTTTGATAAAGTAAGTCGTACTGTATCCGCTGTCGGGTAGTGCAAGAGGAACCTTCAAAATCTCATTGATGGTGATCGACTTTTTCTTTGCCAACATAGAGTTTTTGGAAACAACCAGCGTCATAGGAGATGAAAATAAAGTCTGATAGTTGAAGGAAGAACTTTCAGATTCGTTTCTGAAGGTGAGAATACAATCCAGATCTGTATGATCCAGTTTATCAATCAATTCTCTTGTTGTTCCAAAAATAACGTTGATTTTGATATTGGGATATCGTTCCGAAAATATAATTAATGCTTTGGTAAGAAGATTTCTTAAAGCGTAAGTAACTCCTATAAACAATCTTCCCGTCTGAAGAAGGCTGAGATCTTTCATCAGCACCAATCCATCGTTGGCTCTATTTACACTTTGTGCAGCATATTCCGAAAACAGGTTTCCGGCTTCAGTCAGCATAATACGCTTGCCAATTCTATTGAACAGAGGAATATTAATTTCATCTTCCAGCTGTTTTATTTGCTGAGAAAGCGTGCTTTGGCTAATATTGAGTGCTTCTGCTGCTGCTGTGAAGTTCAATAGCTCTTTCGCTTTGAGAAAATATTTTAGTTGACGAAGTTCCATTAATTTATATTTTCAAAGACTCAACAAATGTAAGCAAAACCTTCAACCTTTTTCTGTAGAAAAAAATTATAATTCAGTGGAAACGTCAGCGTGTTTTGACTTTCCGGAATATATCACAAAAACGGTGACAGCTAATATACCCAATACTCCTTCTATAAAAAGTACACTTCTTGTACTGAGAAATTCTGCCATACATCCAATCAATAAACTTCCGATAGGCGTCATCCCAATAAAAGCCATAATATAGTAGCTGATAACCCGGGCTCTCATTTTGGGATCAGTATTCAACTGAATATAGGTGTTAACGGCTGCAGACTGAGAGATCATTCCCAAGCCACTTAAAACCAGTCCCCAAAATGCAAGATGAATTCCGGGACTTACCGAAACAGTAAAAAGCCCCGCAGACATAATACAGCTTGAAAAAATGACAATTTTATGAAGTTTGCCCATTTGTTTCAGTTTTGTCATATACACAGCGCTCAGCAAAGAGCCTATTCCTACTGCACTTTCAAATAAAGTAAATGTTTTGGAGTTCCCCTGAAAAACCTCTTTAGCAATTACAGGAAGCAAAGTAGTAAACGGGATAAGCATCAGACTGAAAAAAGAAAGCAGCAACAGCTGAGAAAAAATGGTCTTTTCGTTTTTTACATATCTGAACCCTTCTTTTAATTCACTCCATACATTAGAAAGATGAGGTTTACTTTCATATAAAGGCAATTTCATCATATACAGACAATAGATGACAGGAATGAAGCTGACGAAATTACTGATAAAACAAAAATCATCACCAAATACAGATAACAGAATTCCCGCTAATGCCGGCCCTACAACCCGCGCAAGATTACTCATTGCTGAATTAAGTGCAATGGCATTCGGCAAAGCTTCCTTATCATCTACAAGGTCAATCATCATAGCCTGTCTACAGGTGACCTCGAATGCATTGATAATGCCCTGCATCAGCGTTAGCAGAATAATAATACTGATATTGTATACCTTAAAATAAAATAATAAGGCCAGCAAAAAAGCCTGGATTGCCGCTAAGAACTGGGTGTTTTTCATCACCTTATATTTGTGGCTATGCTCTACGAAACTTCCTACATAAGGAGATAATAGCAATGTGGGGATTAAACCTACAAAACCAATTATACCAAGAACAAAAGGAGAACCTGTGATTTTGTAAACGACCCATGCAACGGCTGTTTTTTGAATCCAGGTTCCCAATAATGATATAGACTGACCCGTGAAAAATAATCTGAAATTTGTGGATTTTAATGCGATTAATGACTGCATCTCAATTTTTTAGCAAAGTTACCCCGCATTTCAAAATCGGTAAAACGCTTTTTTTCGATAAGATCGATCGGTTTTAGTAATGGATCATCCTTTAAGCTGAGCCAGAACTACTGGAAGTGTATTGATTCCCCAATGCTCAATATATTTCCCGTCTTTTACTTTGACAATATCAATTACATCAATGCTGATTTTCTGTCCGGTTGCCGGAATACCCATCAATTCGCCAGTGTGTGTGCCGCTGATATTTTTTCGTGTGGTCACAAGATCACCTTCGGCAATCTGCTCATAAATACTTACCTGCAAGTCAGGCATTGCCGGACGAAGAATATGATTAAAGGTATAGATCATTCCGTTCGGACCACTATCTGCACCGGATGGAGCAGAGTGATTGATAAAATGATCATCCATAAGTTCCTGAAAGCTTTGGATGTTTCCCTGTTCGATAACTTCTTTGTTGAAACGGCGTACAATACTTTTGTTAGTGTCTGTTAATGAATTCATAGTATTTCTTTTTTAATTACAAGACAAAGGTAGAGAGGTTACGAGAAGAGAGGTTAGGGCTGGAAGGTCATTGGCTATTCTTGGGCGGTCAAATATTGAGTATGATATTGGCTTGGTGTAATTCCAAAATGTTTCCTGAACGCTTCTGAAAAACTGGAATGGTTTTGATATCCCACCCGATAAAATACCTGGGAAGGGATGATATCTGATGAACGAAGCAAGTCTGCTGATAGTTCCATCCTTTTGCTGAGCAGCCATTTCTGAGGAGATGTATTGTACAAATGTTCAAATCTTCTTTTAAAAGTAGAAGGACTCATATTACAGAGAAAAGCGAGTTCATCAATCGTTGTTGGTTTTCCAATATATCGTTCTACAACCCTTTTCAGTTGTAAACTTTCCCGGTCCTGGGTAACCATCCGGAATGACTGTAGTTTCTCCGGATCACTTTGTAGAAGATAGAGCATAAGTTCATCCATTTTCAATTGTCTTATTTCTGCAGTAAGCAAATCCGGATGTTTTAATAATATAAGTAAAGAATTGACATACTGTTGAATAAAATCGTCTTGTTGATAAATCAAATACGGTTTATTCTGCTTGGTCTGAGAGCAAAGATGTTCATATTTAATCAGGAAGCGATTGTAGGTTTCATTACTGAAATAAATCAGAATACTGGTAAACTCGTTCTGGTCGGATGTAACTTCCGAAGTCAGAATATTTCCTGTGGAAAGTAATATCAGTTCTCCGGCTTTCACTTCAACAGAAGATTCTGGATAATCTACCGTTTTGTTTCCGCTTATTAGCAAATTGATCATATTTCGGTTTAAAATGATCTTGTTTTTCAGTGTTTTATGATTGGATTGATACAGTCGTATGATGATTTCTTCTTCACAGATAATGGGCTCGGTAAGTAAATCGTCTGGGAGAAAGTAGGTTTTCATAAAATTATATTTCCGAAAATAAAGGTAATGAAATTGTGGTTTCCTTTTCTTTAAATGTTTTTAAGGTTGATAATAGTGCTGTTTTACAAAGAAGATATAATACCTTTACTGTTCTAAATCCTTGGCAATGAAACTGATCATACTTTTATTATTGACCTCGGTTGTAGGAAGTGCGCAACTGAAGCTAAATGTTAAGAAACTGGACTATGACCGGACGTCTAAATTCATTCCTGATCATTATCTTGCGAAAGAAGCTGAAAATGAGTATAAAGGTCATCTATTGGAAATAAGTGTTTGGAATGATTCAGATCAGTCAGTGAGTCTTCCATTGGATAGCCTGAGTTTTGGACTGGGTTTTTCCGAAAATCTTCAAGAGTATTTTATTGGGGATGGACTATTATCTGTGCCTGATTTAAATCATTTGTTAGGTGTGTATGGCTTTGTGTACCAATCTGGAAAATTAATAGAACCCGAAAGAGCAGATGATCCTTTTTATGATTATAAAGGATTTGAAGATATAGCTAAAATAGAAAAGCAAAGAAATAAGGAAATAAAAAAATGGAATCAAATAAACCAGATAAAAGATGTAAGAGATATCACAATGAATTGGTATTTGTCAAAAAATATTATAACTCTTGCTCCTGGCAAAGAATTTAAGTATACACTTTTTTTTAACCCCTATTTAAAAATGCCTTACTGGTATAGCTCCCGTGATTATTATGATCAGCTTAATCCGAATTTGCCCTATACTCTTACTTTTAAAATTATCTGTAATGAAAATTTGTACAAACTATTAGATCCAGAACAGAAAAAAAAATATAAGAATCTGTTTGTTGGCGTAATAGAATCAAATGCATTAAAACTCACTACAGAGAAAGCTCAGAAATAAAGGTCAAAATAATAACTTATCCCAAGAGGTAGCTGTTGGTGTTTTACAATGATTTGATTGATGTCATTTATCATTTATCTGTTTTCAAAGAATTCCATCCATAAAAACCCCATCTTTATAAAACAGCATATTAGTTATATTTACTTCAAAAACACATCTATGCTGATCAAAATTTATGGAAGCGCCATTCACGGAGTTTCTGCTCAGACGATAATTATTGAAGTGAATGTCGATAGTGGAGGAGTAGGGTACCACTTAGTTGGACTTCCTGATAACGCCATCAAAGAAAGCAGTTACAGAATTTCTGCTGCCTTGAAAAATGTAGGGTATAAAATTCCCGGAAAGAAAATCACCATCAATATGGCTCCGGCAGATCTCAGAAAAGAAGGCTCTGCTTACGATCTTAGTATAGCGATTGGTATTTTGGCTGCATCCGATCAGATTCTTGCAGAAAAAGTTCAGGACTATATTATTATGGGAGAACTTTCTCTGGACGGAAGCCTGCTACCCATCAAAGGGGTTTTACCGATTGCTGTTCAGGCTAGAGAAGAAGGTTTTAAAGGAATCATTTTACCCATTCAAAATGCCAGAGAGGCTGCTATTGTAAATGATCTGGATGTATATGGTGTGGAAAATATCAAGGAAGTTATAGATTTTTTTAACGAAGGAAAAGAAATTAAGAAAATAGTACTGGATACCAGAAAGGAATTTCAGGAAAAGATCAATGATTTCCCCTTCGATTTTTCTGAAGTTAAAGGTCAGGAAACCGCCAAAAGAGCCATGGAAGTTGCTGCAGCAGGAGGACATAATATCATTCTGATTGGGCCTCCCGGAAGTGGAAAGACCATGTTGGCCAAAAGAGTGCCCAGTATTTTACCTCCTTTAACATTGAAAGAAGCACTGGAAACTACAAAAATACATTCTGTGGCAGGAAAAATAGGAACTGAAGCTTCTCTCATGACCGTACGTCCTTTTCGCTCTCCTCACCATACCATTTCAGACGTTGCGCTCGTTGGGGGAGGTAGCTATCCACAACCTGGAGAGATTTCCCTGGCTCATAACGGCGTTTTATTTCTGGATGAAATGCCTGAATTTAAACGAACAGTTTTGGAAGTGATGAGACAACCTTTAGAAGATAGGGAAGTGACGATTTCCAGAGCAAGATTTACGGTAAATTATCCTGCCAGTTTTATGTTGGTAGCTTCCATGAACCCAAGCCCGAGCGGCTTTTTCCCTGATGACCCCAATAATACCTCTTCTGTGTATGAAATGCAGCGGTATATGAACAAACTTTCCGGACCTCTGCTTGACCGGATAGATATTCATATTGAAGTACAGAAAGTAGAATTTGAGCAGCTTTCTGAAAAAAGAAAAGGAGAAAAAAGTAAAGAGATCAGAGAACGGGTTTTAAAGGCGAGGGATATTCAGAATGAACGATATAAGGATCTTGCTATCAGCAGTAATTCCCAGAGGTCCCAAAGAGATTGAAGCTTTTTGTGAACTGGATGAAACTTCTTTCAGTCTTATAAAGATGGCTATGGAGAAATTAAATCTTTCAGCAAGAGCCTATGACAGAATTCTGAAAGTTTCCAGAACCATTGCAGACCTTGAAGGATCTGAAAAAATTCTTTCTCATCATATTTCTGAAGCCATACAATACAGAAGTCTGGATCGGGAATTTTGGAATGGGTGATTCAGACTTCTTTTTATAGCCAATATATTGTATGTATTTTATACCTCTTTTTTATAGATCTAATTTAAGATTTATAAAAAAAGGATTATTATAGGCTTTAGGAACCCATTGAAATTCATTATTCACCTTATTTATGTACCCTATACCTGGCCATGGAAGGTGGGCGGAGCAGATAAGTGTTTTGTTTTTGTAACAGGTTTCCAGAACTTTTTTACGGGTTTCAACTCCTATTTCAAAGTCGATATCCCATTGCGTTCCCCACTCCGGCTTCGCAATAAGTAAAGGAGAATGAAAAATATCTACTACATTGGTGAGCGACAGATTTCCATTATAAACCGTATACATAATATGTCCTGGAGTATGCCCCGGAGCAGCCTGTGTCTGAATACATGAGAAAAGTTCATCTCCCATTTCAAATTTTGTCAGTAGATTATCAATAGAAGAAAGGATTTTTCTGACCAAAGGAACGCTAGGTTTTCCTCCTTCGGGGTTTTTACTTTTTCCAAAATCCGGTTCGCCAGTCATCCAGAATTCAAATTCCTGACGAGAGATATAGTAATGTGCATTAGGGAATACAAAATCACCACTCTTAGAAAGTATGCCTCCTATATGGTCCCTATGAGCGTGGGTAATCAGAATGTCTGTTATAGATTCGGGGGAAAATCCTGCAGCCTCAAGACTATATAATAGTTGGCCTGCATTATCTTCATCATAAAATCCCTCTCCGGTATCTACCAAAATGATACGTTCCCCTTTTTGAATCAGCATTACATTAATAGGAGCTTCATAGTTGGATTCTGATAAATAAAGATTTCTGAGTTCGTTTTTAACAAGGTTTTGAGGAATATCAGGTGCTAAAATCGGCTGATGATAGCCAATACCAAAATATCCGTCAGAAAGTATGAAAATATCCAGGTCATTACACGGAATATGTATAAATCCGTAGTCTCTCTTCAATGTATGATCCATATTAGAATGAAGTATGCTTTGTTTCTCACAAATTTAAAGAATATTCTGATAGATTATTTCATCATAAAACTTTTTATCAGGTTGTTTTTTGAGTTTTTTGAAGGTGTCATTCACATTTTCTGCTTCAGGATACCGATAACAGTAAAACAAGTCGGGAATAATATATTTTTACTTTGATTAGGTTTCAAAGTAAATCATTTGTGTGACGATCTCTAGAAGGAAAATTAATAATCTCAGAAAAACGGCCATTTTTTTATAGGCTGAAAGCGTGTAATGATTTGTTATATTGATTTTTAAGACAGTAAAAGTAGTGTTTGGTATTTCAGTTTATATTAAATAAATATGATAAAATTCACATTAAGTACGTTTAATAATCTTTATTTAGATAAAGTAAAAATAATACTTTTGTAAAAATTAATAACCATTAAAAACTTTATATGAGTGCAAAAAAGCTCCATACCGGAGTGTATTTTCTATGTACAGTTCTGTGTATATCTGCTCAAGAGGTTATCTGGCAGAAAGATATCAAATCCTCAACGCAGGATTTTCTAAGCCAGGTGGCCACTACGATTGATCAGCAGTATTTGATTACAGGAAGCTCTATTCAGAGTGATCAACTTCAATCAGGAAGTAAACAAAATAACGGTTACGATTTTCATTTGATTAAGCTCAACCAACAGGGGCAGGAAGTCTGGGAAAAATATTTTTCAGGTTCTAACCATGATTATCTGTCGGCAACGGTTACTACTCAGGATGGAGGATTTCTTTTGGCGGGAACTTCTTATTCCGGAAAAGGACTGGATAAAAAAGAGGATTCCAAAGGAGGATCTGATATCTGGCTAATCAGAATCAATGAATTTGGTGATGAATTATGGCAGAAAACACTCGGCACCTCTTCTGACGAAGAAGCTAAAGCAGTGATTCAAACGACAGACTTAGGGTTTTTTGTTGCCGGAAATGTTCAGAACTCCCAGAAAGGCTATGGTTCCAAAGATGTCTGGATCAGTAGAATTGATAAAGATGGAAAAGAAATTTCCCAACTTATTGTAGGGGGAAAAGGTTTAGATGAAGTAGAGAAAATGATTCCTACAAAAGATGGAGGCGCTTTATTGGGGATTTATTCAAGAAGCAGTTTGGGTGGTGTCAAAAAGACAGAAAACTTTGGGGAAGGGGATTACTGGATTATCAAACTGAATAAAGACGGAAAAGTAGAATGGGAAAAGAACTTTGGAGGAAAAGGAGATGATCATTTGAGAACACTGGCTTTAAGTTCTAATGGATTTATTATCGGAGGAGAATCGCGATCAGAAAGGTCTGGAAACAAAACGGTTGGAATTGAAGAAGGAACGGATCTATGGATTATTTCTTTGAACGAAAGAGGTGACGAGCAGTGGCAGAAATCTTACAATTTCAAAAACAGGGATATTTTGATGAATATGAGTGTGATTCATTCTGCTGATGATCAATCGTCCAAAGGGATTTTATTAGGCGGCTATACTCAGGCTGAAGGAAGAATAGAAAAGGATGATGAAACCTTCTGGATGCTTTATCTGGATGAGAGTGGTAATGAAAAGTGGAGAAAGTACATCACTGGCGAATCCAGAAAGAAGGAAGAAAGACTGGCTGACTTGAAGTTAAATAGAGACGGCTCCATTATTCTGGCCGGGACCAGCGCTGAAGAATTGGGAAAGGAAAACTGGAAGATTGTAAAATTGGGTGACAAACAGGTAGATAAACTGATCGAGAAAAACGACATTAAGATTTATCCGAACCCTGCTTCAGACTATGCTTATGTAGAAATCGGGTTTGATTTTAAAGAAACTGAGATTATCCTCTACGACATGGGAGGAAGACAGCTTCAGAATATAAAAACAAAGAACAAAATCACCAAGATCAATACCCAAGCTTTGGTGCAGGGAGCTTATTTGATTGTGATTAAAACCGATGAAAACAAAACTGCTAACGCAAAACTAATTAAGAAATAACCATGAGAAAAATAATACTATTATTTTCAATATGCATATCATGTATCTTATTTTCGCAAAGTTCTTTCAGCGAAAATTTGATGCAAAAGGTGACCTCAGAAAATTTAAGTGAAGGAACTGCAAATGTTCAGATTCCTATTAAGGATATATCCATTGACGGGTATAAGATAGGTTTGGGATTAACGTATAATACGAAAGGAGTATTGGTAAACGCAGATGCGGGTATTGTAGGTCTTAATTGGAATCTTGCTGGTTTAGGATTGATTGTAAGAGAGGTAAGAGATGGTGCAGATGAAGTTAAAACAACAGGTCGCTATTCTATTCTCACACACTGTCCACCAGACGGCGATGGAAACTATATTTGCTATGAAAAGTGCTATAACGTTGATGTTAAAGATAATCAGGGATTGTTTTATAATTTATCAGCTTTGAAAGCAAATACACAAAATGCTATCAATAATGTACTTACTTTCCCTTTACAGAGGTGGTATGCTTCAGGAACGATTTCCATTGGCTTTCCTGCTCCATACGATGATTCTATGTTAGATATTGATACTGAGCCTGATATCTTTAAAGTAAGTTTGCCCAATGGCGAATTTTTTGAGTTCTATTTTGATTTGGATAAAAAAGTAAAAATAAAATCTGGAGATTATAGCAATTACATTATCAATTATACTCAAGTCGGAAATCAGATTAATGGATTCACAATTAAGAATGCCGACGGAATAACGTTTTACTTTAATAATTATGAGACCACTACAGACGGTACATCCAATCAAAACTATACTAATATAGAAAAAAACAAACCTTTTAAATTTGCTCCAGACAGGCTTTCTCCTTGTGATCCACTTACGACAACCCAGCAAAATTTATTAAATGAACAGGCATCTACGGCTTGGTATATCAGCAAAATTGGCAATCAGTTTGGGGAAGAAATTAATTTTAATTATGCCGTTTATAATGTTTTGGGATGGAGTAGAACAAAGAGTGGACAATTTTTAACTAAGTATAGTATGCCACTGCTTAATTTAATTTATACCAACAGTACAGCATTATTATTTAAAAAGCAGAAATTAAGAGCAGATGTTCTTAATAACGGATACGTAAGTAATCTTCCGGAAATTGAGTCAATAGAAATTTACGATGTTAACAAACTGAAAAATACAGACATCTCATGGACGATCCCCGTTTCACTTGCCGTTAATGATCTAAGTAACTTTAGCCTGTTAAATTCGATTAAATTAAATTATTTTTATTCATTGGCAGAAGGAGCTAATCCAAATTATGATGATGCAATTAATAGAAGAATGCTTCTTGATAACGTTTTGTTTAGAAATAAAGAAAATAAAAATGAGAAGTATTACAGGTTCAAATATTATGGAGATGTAAATAAACTGCCAAGTAAAATAAGTGCCTCTCACGACGGATACGGATATACAAAGTTAACTACTGGGTCGGGAGCTTCCGCTGGAGATCCTCTTTTTAATGATGCCGTTATTGGAAATCTAAAAAGTATAGAGACCAATGATGCATTGCAAAGTTTTTACTATGAACCCAATTATTACCAAAAATTAAATCAGGGACCTTTGGCAAGTACTGTAGGTGCTGGTGTAAGGATTCAAAAGATCGTCACACAAACAAGAGATCAGGAATATCTTAAAGAATTTAAGTATGGAAATAAGGGAATAGGACATGCTTATTTTAATACCAATACGGAATCAAATGGCCGTAAAATTGACCCTTTAGCTTCCGATGTTCATTATGAATATGTTACAGCTATTACAAAATCGAAAAATAACACGGTAAAAGATTCCACTGTATATAAGTATAATGTATTTAAAGATATTCCTGCTAATGGGCCTATTCCTTTGGGAAATACAACTTATACATCGGACTTGTTAACAGGCTACAGACTGACAAGAACAGGATCATCCGGTAATAATAGCGGAAATACCTTTTTTTATAATAAACAAACCGGAAGTTATCCTTATTTGAATTCGAGAGATAATTTCAATCTTATAAACGGGAAATTACTTTACGTAGGAAACTTTACCAATACGGGTCAAAAAGTAAGCGAATCTTTTTATGATTATGACCTTAATATACATGAAGATAAATTTCTGTTTGCAAAAAGGGGAGAAGGGGGTATCTATACCATAAGGCAAGTCAATATGCCCCTGAAAAAACAGACTGATGTGGTTGTGTATAATGGAAAGGAGGTTAAAAGGACAACCAACCTTTTTTACAATAACAAAAACCTTCTCAATAAAAAAACAGATACTGATGGTATTAATGAATATGAAACCAATTATGAATATGCTCATGAAATTAATGATTTTATAGGCACGGCACTTTTGGGAAATAACGATATCAATTCTCTGTCAAAAGCAACCCAGAAAAAGAATGGAGTTATCATTTCTTCACAAAAAAACGTGTATGAAAACATATGGTCTAAAAAACTGGAATGCTATAGAGATTTCTTTGGAATGCCCGGCGGCTGTTCAGAAGTGGTGACTTTTCCTATCATTAAGACCCATTCATTAACAGGTATTGACGGAACAAACTTCCCAACAAGCAGTGACAAAATAACTAAATTTAACTATTATAATACCGTTGCGGAAACACAGGATCAAAATGGTCAATATACTTCATATATTAATGGGTACAACAATACCTATGCAATAGCTGTTATAAAAGGAGCAAAGTATGATGATATAAAAGATAATCCAAGTATTTTGCCTGCTATTACAGCTTCAAATAACGGCGATGAAAACACGCTTATTACAGAGCTGAATAATCTCAGAAATAATTCAATGCTGTCTGATTATCAGATAACCACATATAGCTATAAACCTTCGGTTGGTATTTCTACTATAACGCCTCCATCGGGTATAAGGGAAAAATATCTGTATGATAGTTCTAACAGGTTAGAAAAGGTGGTGGATATCAATAATAATATCCTTAAAGAGTTTAAATACAATTATATTCCAATTGTATTCTCTAGTGCAGAAAAGAGCCAAACATTTACCAGAACAAACTGCGGGCCTGGTACAACAGCGGGAACTGCTGTTTATAAAGTTGTCGCAGGAAAATACACCTCTTTAATAAGTCAGGAAGATGCTGATCAGCAAGCAGAGAATGATATACTGGCTAATGGTCAGAACTACGCTAATGCCAACGGAGTCTGCACCCCTTATGTATGTACTATTACTCCGTCTTATCTAGCAGATATATACTATTCATCATTTCAGGAAACTTCCACCAATGTTATAAAGGCAACACTTAGTCTGCCATTAACAAATTCAAGCGGAGGTGGTGGTACGCCAAGCTGGTCTCAAGGCGTAATGATTGGTAATCTGGGAACAAAATGTACTCCTGCAAGTATTAAAAGTATCAGTGTGAGTAGCGGGAATGTGTCTGGAAATGTAATGATATATCCTGCGGGACATGTTATATTAACAGTAAACGGTGGTTCTCCTGGTTCTCCTGTAACATTCTATTTTGAATACAATAAAAACTAATACCAAATGAAAAAATTAATTATACCTGTTGGAATCCTATTTGCAACAGGACCCTTGTACGCACAAACAAATACAGAGAACTATCTGCAGACTAGAACCTATCTGGAACCTGTAACTGCTACCAGTTCAACAGCAAAGCAAACACAGGCCGTAGATTATTATGATGGCCTAGGGAGAATAAAACAGTCGGTCAACGTAAAAGGATCTCCTTCACAAAAAGACGTTGTAAACTATGCAGTATATGATGATTTTGGAAGACAGGCAGTGAACTATCTTCCAATACCACAAAAAATAACACAAAACGGAGGTCTTTTTACAGATCCGTTAACCAATGCCTCTGACCCGAATATTTATGGGAGTGAAAAATTCTATTCTGAAAAAACTTTAGAAAACTCTCCATTGGACAGGATCAGAGAAAAAATAAGCGTAGGAAATGATTGGAGCACAAAGCCAACAAAATATGAATATGATACCAATATCAATGGGGAAGTAAAAAGATATACCGCAACCTTTAACTATTCAACATTTCAGGCTAATATCACTCTTACAGGAACATACGCTGAAAATCTTCTTCATAAAAATACCATTATCGATGAAGACGGAAACAAAATTATTGAATTTACGAACGCACAAGGGAAAACGTTATTAGTGAGGAAAGTTTTAAGTGCCTCTGCAAATGCGGATACCTATTATGTTTATAATAATTATGATCAGTTAGCATTTATTATTCCTCCTTTGGCTTCCGAAGCCTCATCAATTAATGATCAGATAGTTAACAATTTATGTTACCAATATAAATTTGATGAAAGAAACAGATTGGTAGAGAAAAAACTTCCCGGAAAAGGATGGGAACAGATGGTGTATAATAAAAGTGGCAAAATTATACTTTTTAGAGATGCAAATCTAAAAAATGGAATTCCGGGTTTTATCACAAGTGATGCGTGGACTTTTACAAAATATGATAAATTTGGAAGAGTTGCCTATACGGGAATTTCAACGGATGGAACAAACAGAAAAGACATTCAAAGTTATGTAGATGCGCAAGCCGTTGATTTTGAATCCAGAGGCGGGAGTCTTTCGCTTAGTGGAATGACCGTAGAATATGGTAATACGGTATATCCTACCTCCATATCAAAAATAGTAAGTGTAAACTATTATGATACCTATCCGCAGGTAAAGCCTGATCCTGTATCTTCTGTTATCGGGCAAACTTTATTGAGTGATGCACAAGGAGCTCAGTTTAAGACAAAAAATCTTCTGACAGCTACTTTTGTAAAAAATATTGAAGATGATAACTGGACCAGAAATTATACATATTATGATCTTAAAGGAAGAGTAGTAGCAACTCACTCTGTTAATTTTTTGGGAGGTTTTACCAGGGTAGAATCTGAATTGGATTTTGCCGGCGTTTTGAAAAAGAAAATTACCAAACATAAAAGAGTTACTTCAGATTCAGAAAATGTTATTATAGAAACCTTTGAGTATGACAGCCAAAATAGATTACTTGTTCATAAGCATAAAGTAAACAACAATCAGGAAGAAATTTTAGCTCAAAATGAATATAATGAACTTTCTCAACTGAAAAATAAAAAGTTAGGTAATAGCTCTCAAAATATTGATTATAAGTATAATATCCAAGGTTGGCTGACACAAGTAAATGACCCTGGAAATTTAGGGAATAATCTTTTTGGTTATAAGGTTAAATATCATAATCCCGCTTTCAGTACGATTGCTCCAGGTAAATATAATGGCAATATCACAGAAGTTGATTGGAAATCTTCAAATGACGGAGTTTTGAAAAGATATAATTATCAATACGATGGGCTAAACAGACTGCTAAAAGGAGAATATTCTGAGCCTGAAAATTCCGTGATGCAAAATCATTATTTTGACGAACAATTAACTTATGACTTAAATGGGAATATTAAAACTTTACAAAGATTTACAAATCCTTCTTCTGGTGTGATTGCAGAAAAAATAGATGATTTAATATACAATTATGAAGATAATAATTTAAGTAACAGACTTTCTCAGATTACATTACCCCAAAATGTAGTTAATAACGTGTCTGGATATAATGCTATGGGATATGTTTATGAATATGACATGAATGGGAATATCATTAAAAATATAGATAAAAGAATTGGCAAGGCGACCTATAATTATTTAAATCAGTTAAATTATATAGATCAGGATGGAGGATATGTACTTACCCAATATTTGTATCAGTCAAATGGTAATAAAGTTCGAAAAATTGAAGAAATACCTTTTATACTAAAATATAAGAAAATTACAGATTATTTGGATGGATTCCAATATGAAACTCTTACTGAAGGTAGTCCCAACCCCAATACAAATGCAGTGTTGAAGTTTATCCATACTTCAGAAGGATATTATAATCCCGAAAAAAATTCCTATTTTTATCACTACAAAGATCATCTTGATAATATTAGGCTGACCTTTAGACATGATAATGTAAAAGGAAATGAGATTGTTGAACAAAAGAATTTTTATCCATTTGGTTTAGATCATGCAAAATTTTTTCATAATACTCAGCAAACAATCTTACCAGAATATGCCTATGCTTACAATGGAAAAGAATATCAGGCTTTTACCGGAATGTATGACTATGGTGCAAGGATGTATATGCCGGAACTCGGAAAATGGGGTTCTGTAGATCCTCAAGCAGAAAAAATGACAAGCAACAGCCCATACAATTATGCTTTTAACAATCCTATCAGATTCATTGACCCCGATGGAAGAAGCCCTTATGACTGGGTAGAGCTAAATGGGAAGGTGTTCTGGGATAGTAGAGCTACCAATCCTTATAAAACCAGTATTCTGTATGGAAGTAATGCTATTTACCATGCTCCAAATTCTTTTGGATATCCTACTACAGACGGATATGTTCTTTTATCTTCAAACAGAACATGGGTAAGAAATGGACAAGAGTTTACGGCTCATGACGAAGCTCCTTCTGGAGTTGATTACAATCATGCCAGCGCACTGGAAGCACAGGCAAAGTCTTTCAATGACTATAGTAATGCGATGCAGGAAAGTTATCAGGATACATGGGGAGACAGAAGCAATATCGCAACTTCCGGAATTCTAATGCCTAGAGATGGAGATTTGCGTTGGGGAGCATTTGAATTTTCTTTGTCGATTGAACAAAATCTTTATCTACCCAAAACATATGGAACATTCTCCGGTAGCTTTGTTATGACAGACAGTGGCGAAAAGGGACTGTTTTTTTCCGCAGGCCCGGGATTGGGAAGTGATTCTGATGGATTTTCTTCATCTTTCAACTTCAATATCTACCAGAATACAAATCCATATGATAATTATATACATTTTTCAGATTTTGCAGGATGGCAAAAAAATAACTCAGTGAGTATTCCGGTACCTCAATTAAAATCTAACATCAATGCCAATTGGGGAAGCGGATCAACATATAATTATTTCGGGATAGGCCGAGGGAAAATGGGTATTCCAAGTGCATCCCAAAGTGCTACCTATACTTGGGATAAAGCAATGTGGAGAATAAGATAAAAAATATGGGAAGTATTTATATAGGAATTTTATTTGTGTTTTTTTGTCTCACCCTTTTACTCATAGCAGTACTAAGGCAAACAAAAATTAGATTTTATATTCCCTTATCAATTTATATCGTTGTACTCTTGTTTTATGCGTGCAAAGTATATTCAGATATCAATGAATATCAATCCTATAATCGGGAAAATTTTTCTGATGTGACAGGAATATCAATTGATAATACAATAGTGAATAAGGATAAGTACAAAATGCTTTTTGAAAGTTTAAAGGATGATGAGTTCAGTTGGGTTAATCATCCCACAAAAAAGAAAGAATATTTTGTCAGTATATTCATCCACGAAAAAGTATACAAATTTAAAATCTGGGATACTTATAATCAAGGAGTACTGATTTACAGGATTGATGATAAAGGAAAAGAATTTGTCACCAATAGGAATGATAATGTTCTAAGATATTTAAAGTAGAAATAACGCTATCTCAATAAGAGATAGCGTTATTTATTTTTCTATATATTTTCCATCAATAACCATTTGAACATACCCTTCTAAATTATATTGCAATAAGGCATCAAAGGGGAATATTTTTGACATTGAATGCTGTCTGTTTTCATTTAATCTTTTAAATAATTCAAGCGTTTCTTTCAAATTTTCTTCAGTATCAAATGCGAAAGCATTATAGATAGATGGTTTATAATATTTAAAATTTACACTTTGAATGATTCTGTTTGTTTTATTTTTTTCCCATGCGCCTTCCTTTGCTTTTTGATTAATTTTCCTTTTACAATACTCAGTAAAATAATTTTCAAAATCTGTAATTTTTATAATTTCATCAACAATAACAGCATTGGTGTTTGAAGGTTTAATAGAAGGAGGACTTACTTCTTGTGCATGTACCAAAGAAACAAGACAAAGTAAAAAATAAAAAAATAGCTTTTTCATGTCATAATTATAAAAACGAAATATACGTAAAATTTCATTTTCTGAAAATTGAGATTGTGCATAACTGCGTTTTCCCTTTGTGTAATGATGATAATTATAAATATAGTAAGAGTAGAGCCCAGTACTTTCTGGGCTCTTTTTTATTTAAAAAATGTTAGCCTAATTTACCGTTACTTTGATCACATTTTGAATAGCAGGAACCAGATACAGTGTTTTTACCATTGAAATCACTCTATTCTCGGCGTGTGGAGTTCATCCAAACAATATCTGATTGTTTTTTTTTTTTTTTTTTTGATTATCTTGTTGAAAAATAGTTAGATAAAAATGAATTGTTTCATAATTTTAATTCTCTAAAATGGGATTAATTGATAATTATGTAATGCATTATTAAAAATATTATGTTAAGTTTGATAACCGAATCATTAAAAATAATAGTATATGAAGGTAGAATCCTTTTCATAATGAATGGGCAATATCTCTAGCATCGTTTTCCGGATATTCTTTATTCATTTCCGACTGTAATAAATAATTCATTACGTATTGTTTATAGTTCTGTTTCTCAACAGATCGCTTGAAAATCTGTTAGTTTACAACAATTTCAGCAAACACATTTAGGCTAAAGTGTACCCACTTTCTATATCTTTTAGGATGGGTTAATATGACCGTGTTTTAGTTTGAAATAAGATGGACGGATGAGAAAGCTATTGAAAACAAAAACTTGAACCCACTTATTCTATTAAAATGTCAAACACAACACCAACATTACAGGTACATTCACAAGGTACCCCTATTTTACTGTCTTCAGAAGATCGGGAAAAACTTTTAAATGCCTTTAATAAAACAGGCTGGGATTATCACCAGGAAGAAACATTAGAATCACTTTTTCGTAAACAGGCAGATCTTTATCCTAATAATATTGCTGCGGTTTTTCAGAATGAAACTATTACTTATTGTGACTTAGATGAAAAAAGTAATCAGCTTGCCAATCTCTTATTGAAGCATGGGGTGAAAGAAGGAAAATATGTTCCCATATGGCTGGACCGTTCTTTGGAATGGGTAATTGCAGTTGTTGCGGTCATAAAAACAGGAGCAGCCTATGTTCCGATAGATCCGAGTTACCCTGTCAAGAGGATAGAATATATCATTTCAGATACCTCAGCCGAAGTTTTGATTACGAATACTATCCTTAGAGCATTTTTGTCTGAGACAGAAAATACTGAAATAATAAACTTAAGCAGTACGGATATTCTAAATGGGTTTTCCAAAGCGCGCCCAGATATCAAAATTCCTCAAGATGCTTTAGCATATACGATCTACACTTCCGGATCAACTGGAAAACCGAAAGGAGTAATGGTTTCACACGAGGCAATACAGCATTTAGTTACCTGGCACAATCATCATTTCCATGTGGATCATACTTCAAGGCTTACCTTAGTCGCAGGATTGGCTTTTGATATATCCGTTTGGGAAACTTGGTCGGCACTTACCTCGGGAGCTACAGTCTTTATTGCAGATAATGAAGACAGAACAGAAGCTGAGGCATTGGTAGATTATTATCGTAGAAATAAAATTACCCATGCTTTTGTTCCGACTGTTCTGGCTCCATCTGTTGTTAACAGTACCAGAAATTATGATGACTTAAAACTTAAATACCTTTTTACAGCCGGTGAAAAGCTCAAGCCGATACTCACAACAGAATTAAATTATGAACTAATAGATTATTACGGACCTACCGAATGTACGGTATATTCTACCTTTAAAAAAGTGAAAGATATCAATGGCAAGTACATATCTTCAATCGGAAAGCCTATTGCCAATGCAAAAGCCTATATTTTGGGAGGAAATAAAGAATTATTACCGCTAGGAGCTGTAGGAGAGCTTTTTATAGGAGGAACCCTTTTGGCAAAAGGCTATCTTAATAATGAAGAACTTACCCAATCCAAGTTCATAGAAAACCCTTTCAGGAAAACAGAAAAACTCTACCGTACCGGAGATTTGGCGAAATGGCAGGCAGATGGAAATATAGAGTTTTTGGGAAGAATTGATAATCAGGTGAAAATCCGAGGATTTCGGGTTGAGTTGGGCGAGATAGAACGTACAATAGTTCAGCAGGAAGCCATTAAAGAAGCCATTGTAATAGGAAAAGATACAGAAAGCAACAACAAATATCTCATTGCTTTTGTTGTAGCAGAACCAGGGGTAGAAAAAGACAGTACTTCTATTAGAAATCAACTTAAAGAAGAGCTGCCAGGCTATATGATCCCTGCTCAGATTATATTTATAGATAAAATTCCACTCACAGCGAATGGCAAAACGGATACTCAAGTTTTAAGAGATCTCGCCGATCAGGAAGCAAGAGAACTTGTTTCATTCGATCCTCCAACCAACGAAACAGAAAGAATAATTGCGGATATCTGGGCATCGGAACTGGAACGCCCGGTCATTAATATAACAGATAATTTTTTTGATATCGGTGGAAATTCTCTTTTGGTAGCGGTGGTAGCAGTAGCTTTACAGAAGAGATTGGATACCAAAGTTTATCTTCGGGATATTTATCAGTTTCCTGTATTACAGAAACTTTCAGAAGCTTTAATCAACAGATCTAAAGCGGAGGCAAAGGCAATTCCTGTAGAAGATGTAGAACCTTATGTAGAATTGCAGCAGGATGTATATCTCGCCCCGGGAACTACTTTCAAAGGAGATTTTGATCCAAAAGTGCTGGAAAACCCATCCGCTATCTTCTTAACAGGAGTTACAGGTTTTGTTGGAATACATCTTTTGCAGGAACTTCTGGATACTACCCATGCAGATATTTATTGTCTGGTAAGAGCTCAGGATGAATTTCAGGCTATGGAAAAAATTGATAGATGTTATCAACAGTACAATATCCCTCAAAAACCTGAACAAAAACCGAGAATTATACCTTTAATAGGAGATCTTACACTACCATCACTAGGGCTTTCGGATGAAATATTCACCCAACTGGCAAAGCAGGCTGATTTAATTTATCATTCAGGAAGTTCTGTGAATTTTATTGAACCTTATTCTTATATGAAAGCTCCCAACGTAGAAGGATTAAGGGAAATCATCAAGCTTGCCGGTGCCGAAAAAATAAAATGTCTTGCCTTGTTATCTACTATTTCTGTATACAGCTGGGGACATATATTCACAGGAAAAGAAGTCATGCTTGAATCTGATGATATTGAACAGAATCTAATGTCCGTAAGTAAAGATATTGGCTACGTAAGAAGTAAATGGGTAATGGAGGCTATCGCTGATTTGGCGGCAAAAGAAGGATTACCACTCATTACCTATCGCCTTGGATACGCAATGTGTCACAGCAAAACAGGAGCGAGTGCCTCTTACCAATGGTGGTCGGGATTGGTGAAAAACTGTGTAGAGTTTAAATCGTATCCTGCATTAACTGAACTTAGAGAAGGACTGATCACAGTAGATTATATGACACAAGCAATGGCCCATATCACCAAAGATAAAAAAGCGATTGGTAAAAAATTCAATTTAATTGCCAGTCCGGAAACCAATCTTACCCTGGAAGATTTCTTTGGTCTTATGAAAAAATATTATCCGTTTACCCTGAAAAGCATTTCCTATAAAGACTGGAGAAAACAATGGGAAGATGATACCAAAAACCGGTTGTATCCGTTGACGAGTCTTTTTAAAGATAATATGCATGAAGGATTGTCTACGGTAGAACTTTATCAGAATACATATATCTGGGATTGTTCCAATGTTATCCAGTTTTTAGAAGGATCAGGAATTAAAGAACCTGTGTTTGACAAAAAACTGCTGGATTCCTATTTGAAGTATCTGGGAATTCCCGTAGAGTAGAAATTAATGATTAAAAATAACCCCTCAGATAATTGCTGTCCGAGGGGTTATCATTCAGTAATATATAAGTTAATTTACCGTTACCTTGATCACGTTTTGAACCGCAGGAACCGGATACAATGTTCCTACCTTTGAAATCACCGTGTTCTCTGACTGTGGAGTTCCTCCAAACAATGCCTGATGATTTCCCGCACCTGGATATTGATCTATCCCTGTTCCGGAATCAAATAATGAAGTTTTTGAAGTAAGATCTCCAGTAGCATTGCCGTCAATACTTTGCTCGTTAGCATAAAACCAGTCATTTGAAAAACCAAACATTGTGGCATAAGCAATTTTATCTCCCGGATCTGCTCTGAAACCTGTCATCACTTTATTTCCCGGCGTTACTGGCGCACTTCCGGCAATGTAAACATTTTTTACATTCGGTAAAGCTTTCAGACTGTTTTGAAGTTTCGTTACATTTCCAAACTGAGCAATGTCTTTTAATCCCAATCCGTTGTCTACTTTCCCTAATTCGTAGATCGGGTTTTTATCCCCTTGGTAAACAACTACTAATACAGGGGATAGCCCAGTCATAATTCCTGTATTGGCATTCAGTTTTGTTTTCATTTTATCAATATTTCCCATTTGTGCTATATCTGTAATTTCGGGATTTGAGAGTGCGTTGGGCGTGAAGAAAGGAGCACTGTTGAGCAATTGAGATCCATTATAATTGGAAACAGCCCATACTCCGGGTGAAAATGGAGTTTCGTTGGCTGTTCCTCCAGAAGTATTGGTGATGGTTAATGTAAACTGAGAAGTTACATCATTGTAAGAGAGATTGAGCTTCATCAGTTGAGAAGCATTTACATTAGGAACCTGCGCGATCGTTTTGCTTTCTGCCGCTCCGGAAATATTGTCTCTTGTTCCGTTGTCCCATAATAATACGCTTGAAGAGACATCGCCGGTGATCGCATTTCCATTTGCGTCAAAAAGTTTGATCCCAGGTTGTTGAGAGGCAAAAAACCAGTCTTTTGATGCTCCATACATGGTGGCAAACATTAAAGCCTGTGTCTTCCCGGCACTGAATGTAATAGAAGTCGTCTGTCCTGGCATAATAAGAGGAGAAGCTCCTGTTCCCTGAAAACTTCCGCTTTGTACAAAATCTTTGGGAGTAACCACATTTTCAAAGGTGATGGTTCTTTGAAGAGGTAGATCTTCCATCATGTTATTGTCTGAGTTGTCACAAGATGAAAGCATCAATGCAGCAAGAACACCTGCTACAGGAGCCGCGATTTTTAAAAAGGTTTTTTTCATAAAAGTAAATTTTTAATAATTATTACTGGTTTCTAAGAATGTAGTCGGTGCTTTTTCAAATCCTGACAAAAATTTTAAAATATTTTTTTGCACAATAAATGATACGTCAAGTTTTGTCGCAGTTACAGGCCATATTTGTGTCAGAAAAAGAGATCATATCCTTTTTCATTAATTCAAAAAACAAAAAATAATAGATGGATCATTTTATTGTATTGGCTAAGGACTTTGTTCCTAATGAAAGTGCTGTTATCGATATAAAATCAACAAAGTGTGTAGATACTTTGGGAACATTGGAATTTCAGAATAATACAGGACAGGTAGCTCAATTCCACTGGCAGGGAGACATCATTCCGGACAATAGAGAACAGGCTGGATATTTTAAAGAAATGATGAATGATTTGGGAATCAAAGTCAATCATTATGACGGATTTATTACCGTTACCAATGGGGGGGGGGCCCAATACCTGGAAGGAAAATTAAAAGTATAAAAAGTCCAGCTAAGGTATCTGCATATCTTATTATATTTGTTTTTTGTAAACCCATATAAAGAACTGATAACAAGAATGTACAGCTGTTCTGAAAAACTCAATATCCTAACATGACTAAAAACTTACAGCACACAGATGAAAATGATTTTCCTGTTGAAAAGATTTTTACCAACTTACTATGGGGTGATCTCATCTTAAATGATGTTACCAAGGAAAATATCATACAGATAAAAAATGATATCTTAAATCGGGTGATCAACAGAGCGACGTTCTATGGACCTGTAGGTACGGGGAAAACGACGACAGGCTCTTTGTTGGGCAAGATTTTGAAGCAGAATGTTTATAGGATAAATGCGCCAAAATTACCGTTATACAATCTGGTTGAAATGAAGAATTATTTAAATGATTTTTTCATTAAGGCAAAAGAGAATGCCTGGATTATTGTACTTCATGAACCTTACCTCTTGTTCAGAAACCATGAGACTGAAATCTCAGAATTTCTTATTGGAAAAATTAAAGATTTTCCAGGGATATTATTGTTCATCATTAATGGAGAAAGTCAGGAAGGCGATACATTTTATAATAAAGATTACAAAACTATTGTCTTTTCAAAGCCTAACGCACAGGAAAGATTAATGCTTTGGAAAGAATATCTGGAATTCAATCAACTGGGGCAATATGTACAGGATGCTGATTTTTTAGCAGATCTCTCTGGAAATTTTGCTGTGACAGGCGGCCAGATTGTAAATGCTATACGTTGTGCTGCTGTTACCGCTTTAAAAAGAAGCAATCCGCCTTTGGTTCAGAAAAAAGATTTGGTGGATGCTATTACAGGTGAAATTCAAAAATAAAGTTAGCTTATTTATTTTATAGGTCCAGACTGTAAAGATAATGTTCAGAAGAATATTAAATTCCTTTTTTCCCATCCAGAATCATCTGAATCATTTTGATCTTTCTGTTTTCTCTGGTCTCCGACTTTTTAGCTTCTTCAATCCAGCGGATGTATTCCTTTTTATGGGTGTAGCTCATTTTGTCGAATAAAGCTTTAGCTTCAGGATTTTCAATAATTACGACCGCAATATCCTCAGCAATTTCTACAATCCTTTCTTCTTTATCTTCTATTAAAGAAACGGAAACCTCATCTCCGAAGGTTTTACCAAGCTGTTGTCTGACTTCCTGTGTTAACCCTAAAATATGACTGTCCGATTTCATTTTGGCAAGACTTCCGCGGTATTCAATCTTATTGTCGAACATCGCTTTTACTTTTACCAATCCTTTTTTATTGAACAGCTCCTCTGTAGAGAAAGGGAATGTTACAAAAGCAGCATTCATCTGTCCGTTTTGCTGTATAATGGCAACAAATTCTATGAATGGAGGATTCATGTGATAAAATGTTTTAGTTTTCAAAAATAAAAAAACCGTGAAAGTAAATTTCACGGTTTCAAAAATAGATCAAAAAAGATTATTTTTTCTTTATTTTCTTAGGAGTTACTGTAGTCCCAGAATTTTTACTTTTTGTGTCAGCTGGAGTGTTTTCATCTCTTACAAGCTTCAATTCGTCAACGATTCTTCTTGCACCAGCATATTTGTCGATAGTCCAAAGAACAAAACGAACATCTACGTTGATCGTTTTCTGCCATTCAGGTTCGAATACGATATCACCGCTTAATGCTTCGCTGTTTCCGTCGAATGCAATACCGATAAGGTTTCCATCACCGTCAATTACCGGAGAACCAGAGTTCCCACCTGTAATATCGTTGTTAGAAAGGAAGTTTACAGGCATATATCCTGCAGCATCAGCATATTGTCCGAAATCTTTAAGGTTATAAAGATCGATCACTCTTTGAGGAAGATCAAATTCTTCGTCACCTTTCTTGTATTTTCCAACAAGACCAGTCATATCTGTATAGTAGTTATCAGTAACACCGAAGTAGTTTCTGTCGTTTCTGATAGGTAATTTATCTACAGTACCGTAAGTTAATCTCATGGTAGAGTTAGCATCCGGGTAGAATTTTTTCTCAGGCATAGCTTTCATTAATCCTGCTAAGAACATACGGTTCTTTTTAGCAAAATTATCGTCTACATTAACAAATCTTTCGTTGCTCATTTTTTGATCAGCAACAATTCCGTTAGCAGCTTTCAAAAGTGGATCAGCATCTAGCTTTAATGCATCCGGATGTAACAAGAAGTTGGTAGCAGATGTTTTGTTCGCAAAAATAGAAGAGTAAGCAAGGTTAGAAACCGTTTTTACATCTAATCCTAAAATAGTAGCAGAAGCGATGTCTTTGTTTTTTACTCTTGTTTGGTAAAGATTAACCATACCAGTTAACATTTCCCCTTCAAGATTTGGATTGAAGTTTTCATAAGCTGCCTTAATAGCGGCTTCAGTTTTAGCCTTCATAGCCAGTCTGCCTTGCATATCCTGAGCTGCATATGCCTTAAGAACAGATCCTACTTGTATTGCAAGAGATATATATTTAGCGTTTCTTGAGAATTGAGACGCATAATTTCTTTCAACATTTCTGTCAGAAACCTGCTTGTAGTAAGCCTGAATATCTTCTAATATTCCGTCATAGGAATCATTTCCAGCAAGCATAGACCATTTTCTGAAGATATCTTCTGTCTTTTGCTTGTCAGCAATAGTTCCGTTCTTCTCTACCGCGTCAATCGTTCCTTGTCTGTTTTTCCAGTAGTTCGCTACAGAAGCATATTGAGAAGCATAGTTAAGCTGAGTAGCTTTATCTTTATCCATGTATTTTTTCATTACATCCATGGCTAATTTAGAAGCTTCAACCCAAGCCGGGTAATCTTTGTTTACCATTTGCTCGATTCCGTAAGAAGTCAGGTAACGGTTTGTTCTACCTGGGTAACCTAAGATCATAGAGAAGTCACCTGGCTTAATTCCTTTAAGAGAAACCGGAAGGAAGTGTTTAGGCTTCAAAGGAGTGTTGCTAGGAGAATATTCAGCAGGGTTTCCTGCAGCATCGGCATATACTCTGAATACAGTGAAGTCAGCAGTATGTCTTGGCCATTCCCAGTTATCAGTATCTCCTCCGAATTTTCCTAATGATGAAGGTGGAGCACCTACCAATCTGATGTCTTTATAATCCTGGTATACGAAATAGTAGAATTCATTTCCGTTGAAGAAATCTCTTACCACTACCGTATATTTTCCGTTTTCAGAGTTTTCTGTCTGAATCGCTTTTGTTTCAGCATCAATGACAGCTTTTCTCTCTGCTCCGGTCATATTGTTGTTCAGTTTGGCGTTGATTCTTTGTGTAGCATCATCCATTCTAACCAAAAATCTTACATAAAGATCCTTTGCATTGAACTCGTCTTTCTGTTTCATTGCCCAGAAACCATTCTTCAAATAGTCTTTTTCAGGAGTTGAAGCAGCAGCAACAGCACCGTAACCACAGTGGTGATTCGTGAATATAAGTCCTTTATCAGAAACAATTTCTCCCGTACAGAAACCACCGAAACTTACGATAGCATCCTTTAAGCTTGAATTGTTCACTGAATAAATTTCCTCAGGCGTAAGGTGTAGACCCTCTTTTTGCATATCAACACCGTTAAGTCTCTTGATGAGCATAAGCAGCCACATCCCCTCATCCGCCCTCATCTGAGCAAAGCCCAGCAAGAAAGTGAATAGTAGAAATAGTCTTTTCATTTATAAAATAATTTTTGTGTCGCTAATTTACTAATTTTTACGAGATTCTGTCCCGGGTTGGTATGAAAATGGGATGATAATTCACATGAAGAAAATACTATTATCACTTTTAACCGTTTTATTTTTAGGAGTTATTTTAAACTGTTCTTCAATGCCGGATAAAAATCCTCATCTTCAAAGACAATGGATGATGGTCTCTTTCGATGGCTTTTCCAAAGATCAGCTTATCGCCAACAAAGCTGAGATCAACCTGACATCCAGTGTTGTTAATGGTGAAATTCAGGGAAGTGCTTACATGGGATGCAACAGAATGACTTTTACTTCCAAATTTAAAAAAGGAGGTAAAGTGAAGATATCTCAGGGAGCAAGTACAATGAAAGCATGCGAGGACGTAAAGCTGGAAACAGCCTTTCAAAAGAAATTTGAGACAATGACCAAGTATTCCATAGAAGGACACTTTTTGACCCTGTCTGATGGCAAAGGAAATACCATGAAGTTTGTGGCAGCAGATTGGGATTAGTAAAGAAAAATGCTATATACAACAAAAGTCCGCAGTGTTGCGGACTTCTTTTTTGTTTGAAAAATCTAGCTTGGTTATCAGCTTTTTTGCGTGGTTATTAGTTTTAGCGGTTACTAGTTTTGTAAGAGGTTATCAGTTTTAAAAGCCGTTCTTTATTTCTTCCAGAGTGCAGGATTCGGCTGCCTGGTAATGGTCGTATTTGTGTTCCTAGAATTTATAATATTGTAATATGCCTGTCTGTTTATATTGATTTTGCGCTGCTGTATCAAGAAGAGGAGCAGAGCTATCTTCTTAATGGTTGTAAGAAAAAAGTAATGGAATATACAATGCTATTATCCAATAGGAGAAAAACAGGGGACAATAAGTAATTTTTTCGTCATAGATAGCAATTTATTGGTTATTGGATGTAGATCCCAACTATAGGGAACTTTGGGAAGACTAAATTACTTCCAATCCCAATCTGATGAGCAGATAATAGACGAACAACAAAAATAATAGACCAACGGCATTTTATTCCCTTTTAGGAATGAAAGAAAGACAGGTTATTTTTATAAGCTCTTCCGATGGGAAGCCTTATCTGATGGGCCAATTCTATTTCATGATAGTTTTTTCCCCGGATGAGATGACGAGGAACGGCATAACTCCGATGTATTCTTACAAAAGAGTCAAAGAAGTTTTTTTGTAGCAGATTTCCCAAAGAATTTAAAATACAATAGTTTTTTTCTAAAGTAATAATACGGGTATAATCTTTTAAAGCTTCCAGATACAGGATATCTTTCATTTTGATCTGCAGGATATTTCCACCTTCTTTGATGTTGATGCAGTTTTCTCCTACCATTGCATCATAGCATTTACACTTTTCTTTCACTTCAAAAAAATCAAAAAGCTTCTCCATAGAATGATGAAACCGCTCCGAAGTTAAAGGTTTGGTGATGAAATCTAATGTGTTGATTTCGAAAGTTTTCGCAGCTTCTTCAGGATGGGAGCTCACAAAAATGCAGACCGGTATTTTGTGTGCCCTTTTTCGGAGCTCAAGACCACTTATACCCTTCAGATGGGTTTCCGTTATAAGCAAATCGATAGGAGCATCAAGGTAGGGAATTGCTTTTTCTGCCGAGTCATAGGAGCCGACAATCTCAATACTTTCATAAGATTTGATATAATGCTGAAGAACCAGCCTGTCCAGTTCATCAGCATCAATAATCATACATCGAATATGGGTCATCATGATTTTCTGGATATTAATTCTTAATTTAAATAGTTGAAAATCAGAAAATAATTATATGAAAATAATGATTTTTTGTCAAATAGTCTACAGCCAAACTTAAATTTATATTAAAAAATGTTATTAAATACAATTTGATTTTGTTTTTTTTCGGAAAAATATTAACTTGTAAAAATCATAAACATAGATAGAACTTAATGTTAGAAAAGAAAGAACATAATTATGAGAAAGCAGTCCTTGTGGGGGTTATTACCCAAAATCAGGATGAAGAAAAACTGACGGAGTATTTAGATGAACTGGAGTTTTTAGCTTTCACAGCAGGCGCAACAGTAGAAAAGCGTTTTACTCAAAAATTAACTCAGCCGGATTCCAAAACCTTTATCGGGAGCGGAAAAGCCATAGAGATCAAAGAATATGTAAAAGAAAACGAGATCGGAACTGTTATTTTCGATGATGAACTTTCCCCTTCACAGCTTAAAAATCTGGAAAGAGAGATGGAAGTGAAAATTCTGGATAGAACCAATCTTATTCTGGATATTTTTGCCCAAAGAGCGCAAACTTCTTATGCAAGAACACAGGTGGAATTGGCTCAATATCAATATCTTTTACCACGACTGACAAGAATGTGGACCCACTTGGAACGTCAGAAAGGGGGAATTGGGATGAGAGGTCCCGGAGAAACGGAAATTGAAACCGACCGTCGTATTATCCGTGACAGAATTACCTTACTGAAGGAAAAGCTGAAAACGATCGACAAGCAGATGGCTACGCAACGTAATAACCGTGGAAAAGTGGTGCGTGCAGCGTTGGTAGGATATACCAACGTAGGAAAGTCTACGCTTATGAATTCTATTTCGAAGTCTGAGGTTTTTGCAGAAAATAAACTATTTGCGACCCTTGACACAACCGTAAGAAAAGTGGTGATTGGAAATTTACCGTTCCTTCTTACTGATACGGTAGGATTTATCAGGAAACTACCTACACAGCTGGTAGAGTCATTCAAATCTACTTTGGATGAGGTTCGTGAGGCCGATCTTCTGATTCATGTGGTTGATATTTCGCACGAGAGTTTTGAAGATCATATAGAATCGGTGAACCATATTTTAATGGAAATCAATGCTCATCAGAAACCGATGATTATGGTTTTCAATAAGATTGATGATTTCAGCTATGAGAAAAAGGAGGAAGACGATCTTACTCCTTCAACCCGTAAAAACGTTTCTTTGGAAGAATGGACAAAAACCTGGATGGCAAAATCTAAATATCCAACAGTTTTCATTTCTGCGTTAACGAAGGAAAACTTCCCTGAAATGAAGAAAATGATCTATGATGAAGTCATGAAAATTCATATTTCAAGATTTCCTTACAACGATTTCCTTTTCGAATATTTTGATAACGACGAAGAAGAAAACAATTAATGAAATATCATTTTTTCCTTTTATTCATGATGCTTTCGGTTTTCGGGTTCAGCCAGAAACCGAAGGTTGATCTAAAAGCGATTGAGAAAAGTCTCAAAAGTTCTGATTCTCCGTACAATTACGAGAAACTGATCTTTAAGTATAAAGGTTATCCAAAATCTTTAGATAGTATAGAAGCACAATATCTGTACTATGGAAGAAACTTCAGAGATGATAAGGTCCTCACAACGAGTGACAGTTTCAAAAGCCTAGCGGAAGCTTTTAAAGGAGGAAACTTCGCAGACTGCATCAAACAGGGAAAAGCCTTGTATGATAAAGATCCTACCAACCTCGATATTCTGCTTATTCTTCTCAGAGCATATGACGCGTTAAAAGACGGGAACAATTTTATGCATCATCTGAACCAGTTCCGATCTCTTACAGATGGGATCAAAAGTTCAGGAGATGGAAAATCCGAGAAAACAGCATATTTCGTCAACTCCGTGGGAGATGAATATATTTTGCTGAATATTCTGAACATCGGACAGGATTATACCAGAAATTCTAAAGTCGCCAAAGACGGAATGTACGACATTTGGGAGAAAGGCGGCCAACAGACTTATATTAAAATACTCTATTTAGACTAAACCAATTAATCTCTAAAAAACACTTAGTGGAATTATATTATTCATTTTCAGCATTAATCGTATTAGCATCCATATTTGCCTATCTTAATTACAGATTCTTAAAACTTCCGAGTACAATCGGAATCATGGTGATTGCCATCGTGGTTTCTATTTTCCTTGTAATGTTCGGAGAAACAGTACTTCCAAGAACTTTCGGACACCTTCATAATCTGATGAGCAGCATAGATTTTACGGAGGTTCTGATGGGGGCAATGCTTAATTTTCTTCTCTTTGCAGGGGGAATTCATATTAATATTAATGATCTGAAAGAGCAGTTTAGACCTGTAGTGATATTTTCCACGGTGGGAGTTGTGATTTCCACTTTTGTAGTAGGATTCGGAATGTTTTATTTGCTGCCTTATGTTGGCATTCAGCTTCCGTTTATCTACTGTCTTGTGTTTGGAGCTTTAATTTCCCCTACCGATCCTGTAGCGGTTCTGAGTGTTCTGAAACAGGCCAAAGTATCCAAATCCTTGGAAACCAAAGTAGCCGGAGAGTCACTTTTTAATGACGGTATGGCGGTAGTGGTTTTTACGGTTGTTTTACAGCTTGCGATCGGAAAAGAAGTGGATTTGGGCGTTGAAAGTATCGGGCTGCTTTTGATTAAAGAAGCAGGTGGCGGTATTTTACTGGGAGTTCTGCTGGGTTGGGTTACCTCAAGGCTTATGCGTGAAGTAGACGATTATATTATCTCTGTATTGGTAACGCTTTCGGTAGTGATGGGAGGTTATCTTATTGCCCGACAGATGCATATTTCAGGACCATTGACGATGGTTGCAGCAGGACTTTTTATGGGGAATTTTAACAGAAGTTTCAAAATGAAATCTGTAACGCAGGATTATCTGATCAAATTCTGGGAGCTTATCGATGAAATTCTGAATGCCGTTTTATTCCTTTTTATCGGATTCGAGCTTTTAATGATTAAAGATCTTAAGCACTTTATGATTCCTGGGTTGCTTGCTATTGTTGTTGTTCTGTTTGCCCGATTTATTTCGATCTGGGGACCTTCAAAAGTCTCCTCACTAAGAAAAAGCTTCAGTCCACAAACGGTAAAAGTTTTGGTTTGGGGAGGAATTCGTGGTGGAGTTTCCATAGCGTTGGCGATGTCCATTCCCAAAAGTGAATACAGTGAAATTATTTTAAGTATTACCTATTGCGTAGTGGTATTCTCAATTATTGTACAGGGACTTACCATTGCGAAGGTGGCTAATCCTAAGCAGATCAAAGAAGAAGAGGAAGAAAGTGAGAGTATTACTATTGAAGAAAACGCATAGCGATCGATGAAAGATATAATTAAAGAAATACAGGAAGCATTAGCCGTTTTATCCATTCCGGAAAAAGCGGATTTCTTTCCAAGATTCTTCAAGACTGGAAAAGGAGAATATGGTGAAGGAGATCTTTTCTTGGGTGTAAAAGTACCAGATCAGCGTTCTGTAGCAAAAGAATATTATTCCAAAATAGATCTCAAGGATCTCAGCTCGCTCATTTCTTCTGAATACCATGAGCACCGTTTAACGGCAATTTTCATATTGGTTTCTAAGTTTGAAAAAGCGAAAGATCCCGAAGAAAAAGAGAAGGTGGTCCAGTTCTATTTGAACCATTTGCCTTATATCAATAATTGGGATATTGTAGATTCAAGCTGTTATAAAATATTGGGGAGATATGCTTTTGAAAATCAGAAAGAACACCTTTTAAGAGAGCTTTCAGACTCGGAAGAGATGTGGCATAAAAGAATTGCAGTGGTAGGAACGATGCATTACATCAAAAAAGGATCATTTGGTCTTACAAAAGAATTCGTAACCAGAAACTTAAAGCACCCTCATGATCTCATGCACAAGGCCAACGGATGGCTGTTGCGGGAAATGGGAAATAAGAATGAAGGAGAGCTGATCAGCTATCTGAATCTCTACTATAAAGAAATGCCGAGAACCTGCCTTCGGTATTCTATAGAGAAGCTGGATGAGGATCTGCGTCAGGATTATCTGAAAGGACGGATCTGAAAATAAATAAAATAACCACTGTATCAGCTTCCGTAAAAAGTAGCTGAAAACAGCCATTTATATCTAAAAAATCAAAGATTATAGGGATGTAAAGCCAGAATTGAGTAATTTTGTGTTTTTAAGCCCAAATCATGAAAAATTTTCTCAAATTATTTCTGCTTTTTTTTCCTTTACTTTTCCTGACAAGCTGTTTCGATATTTTGGATAAAGTGAATCTGAAGGCAGACGGAACCGGTGAATATACAATCATTCTCAATGCCAGTAAAAGTAAAACAAGACTGGCTTCAATTTCTAAAATGGAAACCATAAACGGGAAGAAAGTTCCCAAAAAGCCTGAAATTGAGAACAAAATTAATGAAGCTGCCAAAATTTTCAAAAGCACTCCAGGAATCAGCAATGTGAAAACGTCCATGGATTTTGATAACTATATCATTAAACTGAGCTGTAGTTTCAAAAAAATTGAAAACATCAATGCAGGGCTGGAAAAATTGAAAGCTCAAAACATTCTGGGAAAAATGGTCCCTACACAAATCTACAGTCAAAACATCGAAAAAAAGATCTTCACAAGGAACAAAGTAAATACCTTCAAAGCAGATTACGACAAGATGAGTAAAGCAGACAGAGAAGTCTTTAATGATGCGAAATATACTTCCATCATGCAGTTTGAAAACGCAGTGAAGTCGCAAACCAATACAGCCTATCTTCTTTCTCCGAACAAAAAAGCACTCAAGCTCGAAGCCGATATTCTGGACTTGATCTTTCAGAAAAAACAGATACAAAACACCATTTTATTTCAATAAATTTCTACCCTGTAATCATGAAATCGATCTTACTAAAAACACAAAAAATATTTTTTCTGCTTTTGAGCTTCACATTGGTTTTTGCCCAAAACAGTATGAAAATTCCGAGTGATGCTGTATTTTATATGGAAGTTAACGGAAAGCAGCTGAACAATAAAATCAATTGGAATAAATTGAATCCCTTACTGAATGAATTAAGCAAAAAGAAGGAAAAACTTTCCTGGACCGATTATTCTAAAACGGGAATCAAGTACGACGCAACTCAATATCATTATGCGAGTTTTAATGATTCTATAAAGACCTATAATACTCATTTTATTATTGATAATAAAGAAAAGTTTCAGGAATTTGTTAATTCTGTAAAGAAAAAAGGACTAGAGATTTCCAAAAAAAGCAACTATTCTTACGTAGATATAGACGATGATATTTTTGTAGCCTGGAATGGAAGTCGCGCTGTCCTTAGTTTCGTAAGTTACACGAAGCCTTATAAAGATATTTGGAAAGATGAAGCAGTGGCTGATAGTGCTGTAGCAGTGGCTGTTGATAGTGTTGCTGTAGATGCTGCCGATAGTGCCTATATTGAAGAACCGGAGAAACCTTTTGATTATAAAGATGAAATAAGAAATCTAAAAGACGATATCAAATACCTAAAAGAAAGTATAAAAGATAATAATCTTGAAATAGCAAGAATCCAAAAGGATATCAAATATCTTCAAAAGCACCATCAATATCCAAAAGAAAAAGAATATCCGGAAAGCCCGGAGCAAGAAGAAGAGCAACCGGCTTATGACGAAACCGAAACCGATAAAGCCTTCCAAAAAGAACAGGATTCTATTCGCAGAGAGAACTATAAAATTGTCAAAAAACAGGCTGAGAATCATTTTGATCAATATTTCAGCTCAAATCTGACTATTGAAGCTCCTAAAGATATGCTGGCCTTCCGGGATGATCATTCTGACGTTTTTGTATACACAGATTACGGAAGGATCGTTAAAGAAGGGATCTATGGTAAAACAATGAAGCTGTATGACTTCGGGCAGGTATTTCAGAATATGTATAACTCCAGTACGGCATACAACCTGTATTTCGATAAAGATAAAGTAAGGTTAGTCAATAATTATCAGCATAAAAATCCGGAAATCCAGAAAAATGTATCCGCGATTTACAAGGGCAAGAAAAACAGAAAACTTCTGGATCTCATTAATGATAAAAGTGTTGGATATTATGCTGTGAATGTAAACGGAGGTAAATGTTTCGATCTGATGTACAGCCTTCTTCAGGACTCTGGTGAAACAGAATACAAAAAAGAAATGGAACTGATCATGGAAACCATGAAGATTGTTCTGGATGAAGAAGCCATTGCCAAAATTGCCCCAGGAAACGGAATTTTTGTATTGAACGAGTTGAAATCTAAAACAGTTGAATACACAGATTATGAATACGATGCCGACTTCAATGAGAAAGAAGTAAAGAAAACCAAAGATATCGCTGTTCCGAACTTTACTTTTGCTTTTGCAACAGAAAACGAAGGCTACTGGAAAAGGATCTTCGAATTGCTGACCACCAATAAAAAATTGGCAAAGAAGTTCTCTAAAAAAGGAAATTTCTACACATTCAAAGATGAAAAATCGGGAGGATACCTGGATCAGTTGTTTTTTACTGTAAAAGATGGAGTAGTATATCTGATGAGCTCTACGGAAAACATTCTTCCTACAAGTCAGTCTGAAGTTTCCAGAAAGTGGGCCAAAGATTCTTCAAAATATCCTCTGTCGGGAAGATTGGATCTGCAAAAGCTGCTTATTGGTTTGGATAAAGAATTTAAAAGCCCGTCTGAAAGAAAAACACTGGACTTTCTGAGAAAAAATATAGGCGAAATGTATTATAAAACAGAAGTGAAAGGAGAAAGTATTCAGACCGAAATGAATTACAACATCAAAGGCTCTTCCGAAAACAGTTTGATGTATTTCTTTGAACTGTTTGATCAGATTTTTAAAAACAAAGAATCTGAGAAAAAAGCCCAGATTTTATAAATGAAGAAAAAGAAGATTATTGTCCCGTTTATTTTGCTGCTGCTCACGGCGGCAGCGCTCTATCTTGTTTTTTTTCATAAGGATAAAACCCTTAAATACATCCCTGAAAATGCCGATGTAGTGATTTTGCTTGATGTAAAGAAATTAACAGGACAGTATATCTACAGTATGCTAACACATCCCTCAAATTGGTCGGGAGACAGCACTCAGAATAAAAAATCAATGTCTCTACAAGATTCCGGAATCAGAATTCCGGATTTTTTGCAGGTTTTCCATCTCAAAAGTTCAGGTTATTCAGAATGGTATTCTGTAATGGAACTGAAAGATCCGTTGGAATTTTTAATCTTTTTAAAGTCTCAAAAATTTGTCAATAAAGGCAATAACCATTTCCGGAAAGATCAGCTTTTTATTGTTGTTGAAGGAGATCGCTGTATTATAGGGACTTCGGATAAAGCTTTTGCCACCATAAAAAAACAGCTTTTGGACTCTTCTGATAATAAAACATGGGATGCAGAATATTTTATCAAGGGAAGCGTGGGAAGCATTTCCTTTATTTCAGGTCAGAGGTTTCAAAATTTTAGTATTGATTTAAAAGACGATGAAATTGAGATTAAAAATGATTCAGATTCTCAGATCTTAAACGGGACAAATTTCCCGATTCAACATAGAAATCATTTTCTTGAAATGGAACTGGATGCTGAAAGTGTGAAAAAATGTGCTCACTTTTTTAATAAAAGTATTTCAGACTCCGCACAGATCAATCACATTGTAGGAATGGTAGATCTGGAACATGTAAACGATACGATCATCAGTTACAGCTATGACGATAATTTTAATGAAGTTGAGAAAAAGACAATCCAAAAGCTTATACAACCGAGTTATGTTATTGGTATAGAAAGTAAAGATCCCGAAAGAGTATGGGAATATTTTCAAAACAGAAAATGGATCAATGCTCAGAATCAATTCACGCTTATTCCTTTTCAGCCTAATATGATCAACAGGATCGGAAAGGGAGTTGTCATTCGTTCCGCCACAAATTTAATTCCGTTATCACCGCGGTTGAATGAAAATTATATTCTCATCAGAAACAGTGCTCTTCTGCTGGCTTCTCGGAAAAATTTAGATGAAAAAGAAAAAAGAGTCATTTCAGATATAGAGTATATCCTTTATCGAAACAAAGGCATGGAATATTCTGTGAAAGTGAAAGCCAAAAAAGGTGAGTTTCCTTTAATTTTGAGGTGGTAATTTCTTTAATTATTAAAAATAAACAGTATTAATGGCTCTGTCAGATGTTATGTTGCTTAAAACAGTTACCCACTATTTTTTGCATTTTGTTTTTCCCGTATTTATTGCGCTGGTCTTTTATCCCCAAAACTGGAAAAAGGTATACCTTATTTTGCTGGCAACAATGCTGGTAGATTTGGACCATCTTTTTGCGACCCCTATTTTTGATCCTTCAAGAGGAAGTATCGGATTTCATTTTTTGCATTCTTATTATGCAATTGCGGTGTATTTTTTGATGTTGTTTTTCAAAGGCAATATCAGAATTATAGGAATTGGGTTATTATTTCATATGTTGACAGATTTTCAGGATTTTAACCTCTGGCCTCATTAAAATAATATTAATATTTTCTTTTAATATTGAAAAAGTTATAGATTTTTTGTATTTTGTAGTCACTTTATGAGACCTAAAGAATTTTTACATTATACGTATATTTTTCCTCTCCTTGCGGTAGGGTATTACTTTTCCGGATTGATGGGAACGGGTGTTTTTTATGATATTCTTGCCGGGGTTTTGCTTATAGGAAGTGTTTTATCAGCAGTACACCACGCAGAAGTTGTAGCTCATAAAGTAGGGGAGCCTTTTGGAACTATTATCCTGGCGCTCTGTATCACCATTATTGAAGTCGCGTTGATCATCTCGCTCATGGTTGCCGGCGGAGATCAGGCGATCACGCTGGCCAGAGACACGGTTTTTGCTGCTGTAATGCTTATTCTTAATGGAATTTTGGGAATTTGTATTCTGGTAGGAGGTGTTAAATACCACGAACAGTTTTTTGCAAGAACATCCGCTACTACTTATCTGGTAAGTATTGTTTCTATTCTGATCCTTACACTGGTGCTGCCTAACTTTACTTCCAGCGTTAATGGGCCTTTTTATAATGAAGCACAGCTTATTTTTGTATCCATTGCCTGTCTTGTTATTTATGGAGTTTTCCTGATGGTACAGACAGTACGTCATAGAAGCTATTTTATTGTTCCTGAAGAACATCCTGAAGAACATTATATTCCATCACTTACCAAAACACTTATCAGTTTTGCTTTCCTGCTTATTTGCCTTGTTATTGTAGTGCTTATGGCGAAGGGACTATCCAATACTATTGAAGGAATGGTACAAAGCGTGGGAGCTCCGAAATCTTTAGTAGGGGTGATTATCGCTGCAGTTGTTCTGCTTCCTGAAGGAGTGGCTGCTATTAGAGCGGCGCGTAGTAATCAGATTCAGTCCAGCTTAAATCTGGCATTAGGCTCTGCTCTTGCAAGTATAGGACTTACCATCCCCGCGGTATCTACAGTATGTATTCTGTATGATATTCCATTAGTATTGGGGTTAGACAAAAAAGATATTATTCTGCTCTCTTTATCCGTATTTATCGTAATGCTTTCACTGAGCAGAGGGAAAACAAATATCCTTTATGGGACTGTTCTTCTTGTGAATCTGGCGGCTTATATCTTTACCGTAATTGTGCCTTAAAGAATTCTTATTAAGAGAAATACTCAGTTTTTTTACAATTTTCTGGCGAGGTCCATTTTGAAAGCCATTAATTTTGCTATATTTTCAGATTTATAGATCGCCGTATCTGCATTTTCCCCGACAAAATTTTCTTCAATAGTTGTTCGCCACAATTCAAGCCAACGGTCAAAGTGCTTTTGTTCCATCGCTTTTATTTCATTAATGGGAAAATGTACTCCCATGGGATTTCCTTTGTAAGACATCTGCCCAAAAAGAATCGTTTCCCAGAAAGAATACATCTTTGGAAGGTGTTTGTCCCAGTCTACTTTGGCAATATCATTAAAAAAAGCAGCAATGGTATCGTCCTTCACAACTTTTGCATAAAAAGAATTGACAAGGTGTTCAATATCTTCTCTTGACTCTAGTTTTTTCATACCTTAAATGTACTTCAAAATCAAACAATAAAAGAAAAGATCCCATTGATAAAATTCATTATCAAAAATTTTTTTAATCAAAAGTCTATTGTAATAATAGGAGACTATTGAAAAATATAATAAATCCCAGTTTTTAATTCCAGATAACTTTTATGTTCAGATCCCTAAATACGGTCTTATCTCAATAAAAAGATGTTTTTAATACCTTTGTATGAGAAAAATGAGTACAGTTAATGTCAAAATCAGAATGTAATATTTTTGAAATTTGGGAAGATTATAAAGCATCCCTTTATCTTTTTATTCTCAAACGGGTTGAGGATCAGGATACCGCAAAGGATATTCTTCAGGAAGTTTTGCTTAAAAGCTATCAGTATTGTACAAAAGGAAAAGAAGTGCTTTACCTTAAATCCTGGCTGTACAAAATTGCACAGAATACGATGATAGATCATTTTAAAAAAGCAGGAAAACTGGAATCTATAAATTTAGATCTGATTGATGAGGAAAATAATCCTTCGCTGATAGGTGAAGCTTCAGAATACATCAGGGTTTTACTGAAACTTTTGCCTGAAAAATATGCTCTTCCTTTACAATTGTATGATCTTGAAGATATGGAACAAAAGGATATTGCTGAAAAATTAAATTTAAGCCTGTCCAATACAAAATCAAGAATACAAAGAGGAAGAGTGAAACTGAAAGAAAGATTTTTGGAATGTTGTGCTGTTGCATTCGATGAAAATGGAGAAATGATAAGCTTCGATATAAAGCCTTATTGTAAAGAACTTCAGGCGGAAAAACAGAAGCTGGAAAAAAGATATTAATTTTTTTTGCATCTTTTTTACATCTTGTCAGTCATAGGATCAGTTTAAAAAAAAATTCTATGAAACAAGAACAAGCTCTCATCATAGGTGGTACTACCGGGATGGGAAAATCAACAGCAGCTCTTTTATTAAAAAAAGGTATTGAAGTGATTATTGTCGGCCGTGCTGATAAAAATTTAGATTCAGTAAGAAATGAGCTTTCTGTGCTGGGAAGTGTCAAAACCTTTCCTGTCAATCTTTTAAATGGAAGTGAAATCAAAAATTTTGCCGCAGAAATTGCGACTCAGATGCCAGATCTTAAATATCTGGTTAATGCGGCAGGATATTTTAGTCCAAAATCTTTTCTGGAGCATACAGAAGAGGACTATGACCTTTACCACAATTTCAACAAAGCATTTTTCCTAATTACACAATCAGCAGCAAAAGTAATGGCTGCCAATGGAGGAGGCTCTATTGTAAATATCGGTTCGATGTGGGCTCACCAAGCAATCAAAGCAACACCTTCTTCTGCATATTCCATGGCGAAAGCAGGGCTTCACAGTTTGACACAACATTTAGCAATGGAACTTGCAGAAAATAATATCAGGGTAAACGCAGTTGCTCCAGCAGTTGTGGTAACTCCTATTTATGGTTCATTTATCAAAAAAGATAAAATTGAAGAAACTCTGCAGGGCTTTAACGACTTTCATCCCATTGGAAGGGTAGGACGTCCTGAAGATGTTGCAAATACCATTGAATTCCTATTGTCTGATGCCAGTTCATGGGTTACTGGAGCCGTTTGGAATATTGATGGGGGTGTAATGGCAGGTAGAAATTAATCTGTTACTGTTTTATATTAAAATAATTAGGAATGGTTAACGGAATTAATCTTGAAGGTCTTCAGTCATATGTTGATCTTATTAAAAAAGAACCGAACGAGGCTGTCTCAAGTTACCGCATACAGGCAGAATGGCAAGGCGGAGTAAAGACAAAAATAACAGCTGAAAATCAATGTGTAGGATCAACGGAAATTCAGAAAGATTTTATTTTTAATATTGACGAACCGGTTGAGTTATTAGGCTCCAATTCTTATCCTACGCCACAGGATTATCTTTTTGGAGGATTGGCAGGATGCATGATGGTTGGCTTTGTAGTTGGAGCTTCCGAGAGAAATATTATCCTTGAAAGTGTAAAACTTACGATTAAAGGGAATCTCAATCTGTTAGGATTCCTAAATATTGATCCAAAAGCATCGGTTGGTTTTGAAAAAATCGAATTCAATTTCGAAGTTAATGGAAATGGATCACAGAAAGATTATGATGAGATCATTGCGCATGTTCAACAGTTTTCTCCAAATTACAGGACGATTTCTGATGCGGTGGTGCTATCATTAAGCAAATAGTTTCCTATCATCAATTAATAGATTGCAACAAAACTCCTGTAGAAATACGGGAGTTTTATTTTTGAAAGAATTGGTAACATTAAATAACTTATATCTATCCTTTCTTCCAGATTTATCAAAAAAAAATGATAAAATTCATGAAAACAATATTTTATCTTTGCAGTAGAAAAGCAGAAAGGCCATTTTGCCAATTCATCCTTTTGACCTTTTACTATTAAAAAACAAGTGATATCGATATGACAAGAGGGTTCAGAAAGATAATCCGCCAGAAAAATGCGGAAAACAGTGGTTTCGGAAGCAATGCATCCGGAAGGTTTATCAATAAAGATGGTCTTCCGAATGTTCAGAGAAGAGGGGTGAATGTTTTCAATAGGTTGAGTTGGTATCATACCATGCTGAATCTGTCTTCATTCCGCTTTATTTCTTATCTGGTGATTGCCTACATTCTGGTGAATCTGCTTTTTGCGATGATTTACTATCTGATTGGCGTAGAGCATTTGACAGGAATTGATAAAAGCGATCCGCTGAATGAGTTTATTGATGTCTTTTTTTTTAGTTCCCAGACATTTACTACTGTTGGATACGGACGAATTGCCCCGGTGGGTTTTTTAGCAAGTCTTGTGGCTACCTTTGAAGCTTTTTTAGGATTGCTTACCTTTGCCATTGCAACAGGACTTTTTTACGGAAGATTTTCAAGACCTCGGGCGTATCTCCGATTTTCGGATATTGCAGTGATTGCTCCTTTCCAGGAGTCTTCAGCGTTGATGTTCAGGTTAGCTCCTTATAAAAATAATGCCCTTACAGATGCTGATGTTATTGTATCTACAGCTATTGAAGTGATTGAAAACGGGGTTGCGAAAAGTAATTTTTATAGGCTTGATATCCAGATGAGTAAGATCAATACTTTAGCCTTAAACTGGACTGTTGTTCATAAAATTGATGAAAATTCCCCGTTCTACGGTTTCTCGAAGGATGATTTTAAAAGTACAGATATTGAACTGATTGTTCAGGTGCGTGCATTTGATGAAGTCTTTTCCAACACTGTAGTTCAGAGGTCTTCCTATGTGACGGGAGAGATTATTTATGGAGCAAAGTTTGTTCCGATGTATTATCCTAATAAAGATAACCTTACCACTGTTCTGGATCTGGATAAAATAAATGAATATCAAAACGCAGAACTTCCGGCTTCGGTAAGAAATGAAGAGTAAATGAATTTAGATTTTTATAAAAAACAGGCTTTACAAAAACAGAAAGAGCATAAGAAATTTCTGGACGGACTGAAAAAGAAACCGCCCAAAAATCTTGATTATATCGTACAGGAAACTCATGATGAAGTTTTTGAAGAAATAGATTGCCTGCAGTGCGCCAACTGCTGTAAAACAACAGGTCCTCTATATACCGAAAAAGATGTTGAACGTATCGCCAAGCATCTTCGCATGAAATCTGCCGACTTTGAAGCCAAATTCCTGAGAGTGGATGAAGATAATGATAAAGTTCTGCAGAATCTTCCCTGTTTTTTCCTTAACAGCGATAATACCTGTTCCATATACGAAGTAAGACCGAAAGCCTGCCGCGAATATCCTCATACAGACCGTAAAAAGATCTATCAGATCAATAACTTAATGCTAAAAAATACGGTAATCTGTCCTGCTGCTTTTGAGTTTGTGGAAAGGATGATGAAAAATGCAGGAAAATAATGTTTCCCTATCACTCTTGTCAGTATTCTACCCTTTGACAAGAGTGACTGACTAGAAGCTCATCTTAAAGTTTTCTAGACCAGAGAAGCTCTCTTATTGCATAAAAATAGTAAGATATTTTTGTCATCACACTCCATTTTTTATCTCTTAACTTACCCTAGTCAATTTTCTGCAAATTCCTCTTAAATAATTATAAAGTACGTTAAATAAGCTGGTTACGTATAATTTTATAAATGATGCTTCGTTTAAATTAAACAATCATTTAAAATATTACATTATGAAAAAGTTATTTTTAACAGCAGCATTTACATTAGTTGGGGTAATTGCAGTATCAGCACAAACAGAGCAAAAGAAACCTACTGAGAATCCTAACAATACACCATCAACAACTCAAACAGAAAAACCGAGTTCAAAACCTAATACTACTTCGGATCCTAACAGCCCGCAGAGAAATACGACAACAATGCCTGCGGATACGGCTGCAGAAAAGAAGCCAGTAATGGAAACAACTCAGCCTGCTGATGTTACAAAAGAAGAAAGAAAATCTAAAAAGAAAAAGTGATCGTACTTTAGAAACCCTAGTTGTAATCCTGAAATCTCGGATTTCAGGATTTTTTCAGTTCTATTTCATTCATCCTGAACCGGATTATTCTACCCGCCAATTCTAGAGGAAGATTATCAAGTATTGGAAATTGTACAGCGCCTTTAGAGAACTTGTACTCTTTTTCCTTAAAGTCATTTTCAAAATTCTTAATGCCTTCTGCGCCAGGATAAAACCCAATATGGTTTTTATATCCCGCAAAGTAAATCAATGGTTTTCCTTTATACCGAAAAGCGGGCATCTGATACCCTATATATTCCTCAAAATCCGGACTTAATGAATGAATAAACTGTCTCAGCGCAGTCAATTTTTTCTGTACCTCCTGAGGAAACAAAAGGATATATTCATCTATATTTTTAAACGTATTTTTCATCCTTATAAAAATAAAAAAAGTGCTGCAAATTGCAGCACTTTCTCCTTTCACTTTTTACTTTTTTCCCATTATCCCGGGAACAGGCTATATCAAAAAAGGTCGGGAGTTTATCCCAACCTTTATTTTTTATGTTACACAACTCCTTGAGCTAACATTGCTTCTGCTACTTTTACGAAGCCGGCAATATTTGCACCTTTTACGTAGTTTACATAGCCATCTTCGTCTTTTCCGTAGTCTCTACAAGCTTTATGGATACCGATCATGATTTCCTTCAATCTTGCATCAACTTCTTCAGAAGTCCAGTTAAGACGGATAGAGTTTTGTGTCATCTCTAATCCTGAAGTAGCAACACCTCCAGCATTGGAAGCTTTACCAGGAGAGAATAATACTTTATTGTCTAAGAAATAGTTGATAGCGTCTAGTGTAGAAGGCATATTTGCAGCTTCAGTTACACATACACATCCGTTTTCAACTAAGATTCTTGCATCTTCTAAATCTAATTCGTTTTGAGTTGCAGAAGGGAATGCTACATCACACTTCACATTCCAAGGACGTTTTCCAGCGTGGAATTCAGCAGAAGGATATTTTTTAGCATAATCTTCAGCTCTGTTGTTTCCTGAAGATCTAAGTTCTAATAAATAATCGATCTTATCTCCGCTGATACCCTCTTTATCGTAGATGTATCCGTCCGGACCAGAGATTGTTACAACTTTAGCACCAAGCTCAGTTGCTTTTTTGATAACTCCCCAAGCTACGTTTCCGAAACCTGATACTGTTACTGTTTTTCCCTGGAAATCCTGTCCGATAGTTTTAAGCATCTGCTCTGCGAAGTATACAACACCGTATCCTGTAGCTTCAGGACGGATTAATGAACCTCCATAAGCAAGTCCTTTTCCTGTAAGAACTCCGGTAAACTCGTTTCTGATTTTCTTGTACTGTCCGAATAAATATCCGATTTCTCTAGCTCCAACACCGATATCTCCTGCAGGTACGTCTGTTTCAGGACCGATGTGTTTGCATAATTCTGTCATGAAAGCCTGGCAGAAACGCATTACTTCCATATCAGATTTTCCTTGTGGATCAAAATCTGAACCTCCTTTACCACCTCCCATTGGAAGAGTTGTAAGAGAGTTTTTGAATACCTGCTCGAAAGCTAAGAACTTAAGTACAGATAAATTTACAGTAGGGTGAAAACGAATTCCTCCTTTGTATGGTCCAATAGCAGAGTTCATTTGGATTCTGAAACCTCTGTTAACCTGAATTTCTCCTTTATCGTCAACCCATGGAACTCTGAAAATAATAATTCTTTCAGCTTCAGCCATTCTTTCAAGCAGCTTCATTCCGGTATATTCTTTTTTAGTAGCAATGAATGGAATTACAGTTACGGCAACTTCTTTTACAGCCTGTAAAAATTCCGGTTCGTTAGGATTTTTTGCTTCAATTTTTGCAATAAACTCTTGGATTTTCTGGTCAATATTATATTGTTCCATATATTAAGGTTGAATATTATTGTCAACAAATTTAATTTTTTTTTCAAGATTCACAATACTCTATTTCAACATTGTTGAAAATTTAATAATAATGTCCTGTAATATTGTTAAATTGATAATTTACGACCAAATTTTATTAAAAATTAAATGTTATGTGTGAAATAATGCAATATTAAGAAATCGTTAATTGTCAGATTACAATAAATTGTCTCCCGGAAAATGATTTTACTTTCCCCAAAAGTTCCAATTCTAGAATTATCGGTAATATTTTGTGTGAAGAAATCTTTATTTCATGGGTAAGATTGTCCAAAGAAATCTGTGGATTTTCTTTTATAGCTTGGTATATTACTTTTTGATTATCAGATAATTGTAGAGTCATTTCGCTATAAGGAAAAAGCTCTTCTATTTTTTCCGGAGGTTTATGAAATCCAAGCATATCTATGAGATCTTTTACCGTAGAAATGGCCGCTGCTTTATTATGGAAAATCAATTGATTACAACCCTGGCTCTGATGATCCGTAATTTTTCCGGGAAGAGCAAAAATATCCCGGTTGTAATCATTTGCAAAGGCTGCCGTACTTACAGAGCCTCCACCAAATCCAGTTTCTACTACAATTGTTGAAGATGACATTCCGGCTACAATTCGATTTCTTTGAATGAAATTTTCACGGTCAGGTTTTCGGGAAGAACTGAACTCTGTAATCAACGCTCCGCCTTCCTGAAGAATTTTTTCGGAAAGCTTTCTGTTTTTTGCCGGATACAAATACTGAAAACCATGTGCTAGAACTACTATGGTTGGCTTCTGGCTGCGAATAGACTGTTCATGAACCTCTTTGTCAACACCAAGTGCAAGACCACTTACAGAGGCATATTGAGATGATCGGGAAGCTTTAAAAAAATCTTCGATGAACTGTTGGCCATAGGAAGTCATATTCCGGGTTCCTACAATACTTATTTTTTGTAATGATTCATGCGGGTCTCCTTTTTGGTAAAGGATAGCAGGAGCATCAGGGCATTTACTAAGAAGTACAGGGGTTTCCTGAAGATGTCTGAGTTTTATTTGAATATTATTCTTTTCGCAAAATTTTAATTCTTCTTCTGCGAATTTCAAATGAGTTAGATTACCAATGTCAAAAACAGTTTTTTGTCCTATTCCATCGATTTTTTTATACTCTTTTTTGGCATTTTTCCATGCTTTCTGAGCGCTTCCGAAAGTACGGACAAGTTTATTGAAATTAATATCGCCAATCTTATTGCATTCTCGGAGAGCAATTGCATATAAATATTCTTCGGAGATCATGTGTGTTTTTTTCAAATATAGTGAAATTAAGCTTTTATTTCTTTCTTAATTCATCCAAATGATCCCAGATATCATCTCTTTTTTTGTAAGGCAGCTCCAGAAAGTCTTCCGGATGATTTTCTTTATATTGCTGCCAAAGTTTATCGTCTTTTTCGCTATAATAATTAGGAAATTCCCATATGTATTTTTTCTTTTTTTCTCCAACATTTTTAAAGGCAAAGGCAATAATGCTTCCCACTACAGCGCCTGAAAGATGGGCCTGCCATGAAATTTTACTGGGCTCCTGCATATTATAAAACAATTCTTCAGGAAGCATTCCCCAAACTAAACTTCCATAATAAAGAACCACCATCATAGAAATGGTAAGAAGCTTGGTATTCCACTTGAATACACCGCTAAAGAAAAGGAAAAAAGCAAGAACATATACTACGCCACTGGCACCAATTGTACATGTATACATATAATCACCGGTAAGAATATCAATAGGAGGGAGAAGCCATACCAAAAGCCCTGTAGCCAGCCAGCCGATAATAAACACCTTATTGGCTACTATAGGGTAGAACTGATAAAGCAGAAACATCAATGCCGCAATCGGAATAGAATTGCCTATAATATGATCTAGATTTCCATGAAGGAGAGGAGAGGTAATAATCCCTAAAAGCCCTTCAGGAAGTAAGGGAATGATGGCTCCAAAGCAACTTGCAAAAAAGCCCTGTGTTTGTAAAAAATACCCGAACCACATTGCAGAAAGCATCAGCAACGGGTATATAATCGCTCTTTTGGAAATTACATTTTTAAACATGAAGAGAGTACGTCAAATCAAAAGCCAATGATAAATTTCGGAAAATTTGTCGATGAATTTTACTTACCGGTCTGATTTCAAGACAAAACGTATCAATTTTAACATTTGTCTTCTTTATTTTGGCATTGAATTTATTAGGTAGTATATATTGTTAAGCAATGAAAATGAAGGAAAATTAATTCTTTAGGGATGAATTTACCTGAAAAAAAAATTATATTAATATTTTTGCATTGAAAATTATTTAGAGTAATGAAGAAGTTTTTATTGATTCTTTCCTTTTTTACGGGGATTTATGCAAGTGCACAAGAAGAATTAAAAAAAGATTCCGCAGTAGTGGATACGATCAAATATTGGTCTATACAGGGAAAAAACACCCTAATGATCAATCAGGCAGCCTTTTCAAACTGGGTTGGTGGTGGAGCTAACAATGTTGGCTGGCTAGCGGGTATTAATTATAATCTCACCTATGAAAAAGATAAGGATCTTTGGGAAAATATAATTGTTCTAGGATATGGGCAAAATGATACGAAGGGTTTGGGAATAAGAAAAACTCAGGATGTCATCAACGTGTCAACCAATTACGGAAGAAAGTTTTTGAAAAGCTGGTATCTTTCTGTTGGAGCAGGTTTGCAGTCTCAATTTGCACCGGGATATGAAGATGGTAACAATCCTGAAGCAAAGAAAATCTCAGGTTTTATGGCTCCGGGGTATCTGAACGTCGGGATGGGTATCACGTACAGACCGAATGATGATCTTACGGTAACGTTACGTCCTACCAACGCCAGATGGACCTTTGTACTGGATAAAGAACTTCAAATGGCGGGTAATTATGGTTTGAAAAGTGATGGAGATTCTTCTTTACTTCAGTTCGGTTTCCTGGGAACTGCGGCCTATAAGCTAAAAATTATGGAGGATATCTTCCTGACAAATACGGCATCTGTCTTTTCCAATTATCTGGATCGTCCGGATAGGCTGGTACTGGCTTATGGTGCCATCTTAAACCTTAAAGTAAATAAATATATATCATCAAATATTACCCTGGATCTGCTGTATGATCACAATCAGATTGAGAAAACGCAGCTCAAGCAGACATTGGGAATTGGCTTCGCTTATACCGTTAAAAATGGGGTAAAACGTTCTGATCGTAAAGACAGTCAATGGTGGATAAAGAAATAATTCAAAATTTTGGATTTAAGTAAAAGGCACTTCATTTTTGAAGTGTTTTTTTTGTTTTTAAAGCTTGTTTTTTAAGTTGTTTTAAGTTTGTATATGAATTTTCAGGAGTTAAGTATTTTATTTCCATTTTGTTATAAGTGTTTTTTATCGCGATATCAATTCAATTTTTGGTGAGTTTTATCATGTCGTAGATTATTATTTATACATTTGTAACAAATCCTTACATATGAAAAAACTTTTATTAATCGCTTCCGTTTCCATCGGAACATTGGCTGCTGCTCAGGAAGCCAAAACAGACACCGTAAAAGCATGGTCTATTCAGGGCCAAAATACCTTAATGCTTAATCAGGCTGCCTTTTCGAATTGGGTAGGTGGGGGAGCCAACAACGTAGGATGGCTTGCAGGTGTTAATTACAACCTTACTTACGAAAAAGGTAAAGATCTTTGGGAAAATATTATTATTCTGGGCTACGGCCAAAATAATACTCAGGGAACAGGAGTAAGAAAAACTCAGGATGTCATCAATCTTTCCACCAATTATGGAAGAGAATTTGTGAAAAACTGGTACTTTTCTGCAGGGGCCGGTCTTCAGACACAATTTGCTCCCGGCTATGAAGATGGAAATAATCCTGAGGCCAAAAAACTCTCCAATTTCTTTGCTCCGGGATATTTAAACCTGGGAGCGGGGGTAACCTACCGTCCTAATGATAATTTAACGGTTACTTTACGTCCTGCGAATGCAAGATGGACCTTTGTCTTAGATAAGGACCTGCAGACTGCAGGAACGTACGGTCTTAAGAATGATGGAGATTCTTCTCTATTCCAGTTCGGTTTTTTGGGAACAGCAATGTATAAGATCAAAATTATGGAGAATATTAACCTAACCAATACGGCGTCTGTATTCTCAAATTATCTTGATCATCCGGACAGGCTTGTATTGGCTTACGGAGCGATCTTAAATATGAAAATCAATAAATATATTTCTTCCAATATCACACTGGATCTTCTGTATGACCATAATCAGATATGGAAAACTCAGCTGAAGCAGACTTTAGGAGTTGGTTTTGCCTATAATATTGATAATGGTAAAAAACGATCTGATAATAAAGACAATCAAAGCTGGTTGAAGAAATAATACCGCTTACTGTTATATAAAATAGAAAAAGCACTTCTCAACGAAGTGCTTTTATGTATCAATATATATAAATTTTAAAATTCTATATCTACTTCTAGTTTCTCAGCCAATAGCTTTGAAATTTTTTCTTTTAAAGGCTCAATGTCAATATTCTGCATTGCATCATTGGCAAAAGCGTATAAAAGTAATGCCTGAGCTTCTTTTTTAGAGATTCCTCTTGCTCTCAGGTAAAATAAGGCGTCTTCATTTAGCTGACCTACTGTACATCCGTGGGAACATTTCACATCATCTGCAAAAATTTCCAACTGAGGCTTTGTGTCAATGCTTGCTCCTTCGCTTAACAATACATTGTTGTTTTGCTGATAAGCATTCGTTTTTTGAGCAATTTTATCAACAAAAACCTTCCCATTAAAAACTCCGTGGGCATTACCATCGAAGATTCCTTTGTAATTCTGATAACTTTCACAGTTCGGGAAGTTGTGATGAACTGCTGTATGGTGATCTACAAGCTGGTCTTTCCCAATAATAGTGATTCCGTTCATGAATGAATTGATGTTGGATCCATTATGAATAAAATCAAGGTTATTTCTTATCAATTTACCTCCGAAAGAGAATGTATTAACAGTTGTTAAGCTGTCTTTCTCTTGTTTGGCGAAAGTATTGTCGATAAGATAGGATGTATTGTTATCATTCTGAAGTTTGTGCCAATCTGCTTTTGCATTAGGATAAGTAAAGATCTCAGTCACAGAATTGGTCAATACATAAGTACTGTCAAAATTGTGGTGACTTTCAATGATTTCTACTTTGGCTCCTTCTTCTACGATCAAAAGATTTCTTGTATTGTAAAAAGTATTTTCCTCTTGGTTCTGAGAAATATAGAAAACGTGGATTGGTTTTTCAATCACTACATTTTTAGGAACTTTCAGGAAGAAGCCATATTTGCAGTATGCAAGGTTAAGATGGGTAAACGCTTGGTTCTGAGAAGCAATGCTGTTGAAATATTTTTCAAAAACTTCTTTATGTTTATCATCATTCAACGCATAGTTGAAGGAAAGGAACTCTACATTTTCAATAGAAACCTTTGACAACTCTTTGTGAAGCTTACCGTTTACAAAAACAATCCAATCGAAATTTTCTTCTCCTAAATGCAGTTCATCAAACTGTTCTTTAGTGATGTTATGGTTCTCTTTCGGGAAGAAGTTGTAGCTTTTTTCCGTGATCTCCTTTAGATTGGTATATTTATATTCTTCGTCTTTTTTAGTCGGAAAACCAAAACCTGCAAACTTTTGAAGAGCTGCTTTTCTGTCCTCATCCAGAAATCTGTGACGAAGACTCTCCAAAAATTCATTATGGTTCTCTATAATTTGTTCTTTTAATGCCATTACTGGTATATCTGTGGTTTGCACCATTTTTTCTTTTTATTTGAAGTAAAATATTGTCATTCCGAGGAACAGGGAATCCAATTTTTAATATGAGAGATTCTTGGTTCTGCAACGAAAGAGCAGCAGAAGTTTTTAATCTCTGAAATAATCGATTTTCTTCTTAGTTAAGCAACCAGTCGTATCCTTTTTCTTCAAGTTCTAATGCTAAAGACTTATCACCTGTTTTGATGATTTTTCCATTCGCTAAAACATGAACAAAGTCAGGCTGGATGTAGTTCAGCAATCTCTGATAGTGAGTGATCAGAAGTACTGCATTTCCTTCATTTTTAAAATGATTTACCCCATCTGCAACAATTCTTAAGGCATCAATATCTAGTCCTGAATCCGTTTCGTCAAGGATAGCTAATTTAGGATTAAGCATCATCATCTGGAAGATCTCGTTTCTTTTTTTCTCACCTCCTGAGAATCCCTCGTTCAATGATCTTGAAAGGAAATCTTTTTTAATTCCTAATTTCTCAGACTTCTCACGGATTAACGCAAGCATTTCTTTTGCCGGCATTTCTTCTAATCCGTTTGCTTTTCTTGTTTCGTTTAAAGCAGCTTTGATGAAGTTCGTTACAGAAACTCCCGGAATTTCCACTGGATATTGGAAAGAAAGAAAGATTCCTTTGTGCGCTCTGTCTTCAGGAGCATCTTCAATGATATCTTCTCCCTGGAAAAGGATCTCCCCACCAGTTACTTCGTAATCTTCTTTTCCGGCGATTACAGAAGAAAGGGTAGATTTACCAGCTCCGTTTGGCCCCATGATAGCGTGAACTTCGCCTGGCTTTATTTCAAGATTAATACCTTTTAATATTTCTGCGCCATCTTCAATTTTGGCGTGAAGGTCTTTAATTTGTAACATTCTTGCTAACTTTTTCTTTTTATAATTGTATAAGCTTCCCTTTCTGTATAAGCACATTGTCATATTTGGAATAGATTCTCAATAGACGGCAGAAGCTTTTTTATATGTTATGTTTGTAGTAATCTTTGCTTAAGATTATCCTTATATTTTCGTTTATAACGGGTTTTTGATCTTATAAAAACACTGATAACCTTGCCATTATATCAGTTTGCTTTTATCTGAAAGATCTTTGGGATTATCCAACTGAACCTTCTAACGAAATTTCCAGTAGCTTTTGAGCTTCAATAGCAAACTCCATTGGAAGTTTATTCAGAACCTCTTTACTGAATCCGTTTACAATCAGGGCAATTGCTCTTTCTGTATCAATACCTCTTTGGTTACAATAGAAAATCTGATCTTCTCCAATTTTTGAAGTGGTTGCTTCGTGCTCCAGCTGTGCGGTAGGATCTTTGATTTCAATATATGGGAACGTGTGCGCTCCACATTCATTACCCATCAATAAAGAATCACACTGAGAGAAGTTTCTCGCTCCTTTTGCAGAAGGCATTACTTTTACCAATCCTCTGTATGAGTTTTGAGACTTTCCTGCAGAAATACCTTTTGAAATGATCGTTGATTTGGTATTTTTTCCAATGTGGATCATTTTTGTTCCGGTATCTGCATACTGGTGGTTATTGGTAACTGCGATAGAGTAGAACTCTCCAACAGAATTGTCTCCTTTAAGAATACAAGACGGATATTTCCATGTTACTGCAGAACCTGTTTCAACCTGTGTCCAGGAGATTTTTGCATTTCTTTCACAAAGACCTCTTTTCGTTACAAAGTTGAATACCCCTCCTTTACCTTCTTCATTACCAGGATACCAGTTCTGAACCGTAGAATATTTAATTTCTGCATTGTCTAATGCAATAAGTTCCACAACCGCTGCGTGAAGCTGGTTCTCGTCTCTTGATGGAGCTGTACAACCTTCAAGATAAGAAACATAACTTCCTTCATCAGCTACAAGAAGAGTTCTTTCAAACTGTCCTGTTCCTGCCTGGTTGATACGGAAATAAGTGGAAAGTTCCATAGGACATTTTACTCCTTTAGGAATATAGCAGAAACTTCCGTCAGAAAATACTGCGGAGTTCAGTGCTGCATAGAAATTATCTCCTCTTGGAACTACTTTTCCGAGATATTTTCTTACTAAATCAGGGTGGTTTTTAATAGCCTCAGAAATTGAACAGAAAATAATTCCTTTTTCTGCCAACGTATCCTGGAAAGTAGTTTTCACAGAAATTGAGTCCATTACGATATCTACAGCGACTCCAGAAAGCCTTTTTTGCTCTTCGATGTTAATCCCTAGCTTTGCGAAAGTTTTCAATAATTCCGGGTCCACCTCATCAAGGCTTGCCAATTCCGGTTTTACTTTTGGAGCTGCGTAGTAACGGATTGCCTGAAAATCCGGCTTTTCATATTTGATGTTCGCCCAATCAGGTTCCACCATTTTCTGCCAGATTTTGAAAGATTCCAAACGCCATTCAGTCATCCATTCCGGCTCTTCTTTTTTAGCAGAGATAGCACGGATGATATCCTCATTTAAACCGATCGGAAAATCTTCATAATCAATCTTCGTTTCCCAACCGAATTCATATTTTTTATTTTCTAGATCGACTCTTAAATCGTCTTCTGTATATTTACTCATTATTATTTTTTAGATTTCAGATGGTAGATTTCAGAATTCAGAGTAGCTCTGAGGTCTGAAATCTAGGATCTAATGTCTTTTCTCTAAAGACTAAATGATTCCCCGCATCCACAAGTTCTGGATGCATTCGGGTTGTTAAAAACAAACCCTTTTCCGTTCAATCCTCCCGAATACTCAAGAGTTGTTCCTGCTAAATAAAGGATGGATTTTTTGTCGATAATAATTTTGATATTATTATCTTCAAAAATCTGATCTGTGTCTGTTTTTTGGTTGTCAAACTTTAAAACGTACTCTAAACCAGAGCATCCGCCGCTTTTCACCCCCACTCTTATATAATCTTCAGCAGGGTTAAAACCATCTTCAGTCATCAACTGAATGGCCTTTTCCTTTGCATAGTCTGATACTTTTATCATTGTATTTATTTAGAATGATTTAATGATGCAAAAGTACAAACTAATTTCCGCAATCTCAAATCGAAGATATCTATTTTAATGATTCTGATCTTAATAGATTATTTAAAAAATATAACAAATATTAAAATTATACTGTTTTTTGCCGATCTCACTGAGAATCTTTAAGTTTGATTTAACTTTAAATCATCTTTTTTATCTATAAAGAAAATTGGCAATGACACAAAAATTACTTGGCTTTTTTGCATTGTTTATCATAATAACGTCTTATGGACAGACTACAAGATATATTTATGAAACTATGGTTAATCCGGATTCAATCAATCTGGTAAGTATGAAAAGCGAGCGGACTTTTTTGGATATAAACAAAGACCGTTCTTTATTCATCAGTGAAAATAAATTGATAAGGGATTCTCTTTTCACGTCCTTCAAACCTGAAGCGAAAGAAACTCAAAAAAAAGAGGAAAAAGAATTCTCAAAATCAGAAGGGCGAAAACATATGGAACCTACTTTTTTTGAGTACTTTATCACCAAAAATATTCCGGAGCAGAAAGTGTATTACCATGACCGGGCAGCCGGTAAGCAGATTTATTATCAGGAAGATAGACCTCTGCACTGGGAGATTTCAAACAATATCGAAAAGCAGAACGGTTATACTGCTCAAAAGGCAGTTGCCAATTTTGGAGGAAGAGAATGGACAGCTTGGTTTACAAAGGATATTCCCGTTTCGGATGGGCCTTATAAATTTTCCGGTTTGCCGGGTCTGATTGTTAAGCTGGAAGATGACAAAGGGGATTATAAGTTTGATCTTGTAAAGAAAATCATAGTTAAGAACGCTTTTGAAGAACCTATAAGTTCGGATGCGAAATTAAGCACAAGAATTAATTTTCATGGCGATAAAGCGGCTTTAGAACTTGAATTTGGTAAAAATCGAAAGTCTATAGCAGGAAATAATGGAGGAGAAGCTATGAATTTTGGAGGAGGAAGACATCAAGGAGGTATGAACGGCGGTGGCGGAATGAGAGGGGGTGGCCGTTCAGGCGGTGGAATGCACAGAGGAATGGGCGGTGAAGGCAATAGTATTCCTATGCAACCTTCCGGTTCTGGTATGGATAATGCTTCTTTTAAGAGTACAGGGGTTCAGAATCCTATTGAGTTGAATTAAATAAAGACCATATAAATGAAAAAATTAGGAATTATCGCTCTTGCGATTTTTATACAAAACGTTGCTGCACAAACAAACCGGTTTGTGTATCAGGTTACCATGAAACCGGATGCCGAAAATAAAACAGATATCAAGACTGAAAATGCTTATCTGGATATTTCTTCTGAGAAATCTTTGTTTTATTCCGAAAACAGAATCAAGAGAGACTCTATTATGCAGAAGGCTTTTCAAGGAGGTGGCGGAAGAGGAAGTTTCAACAGAGATCAGATGGAGAGTTTAAGAACCAACATCAACTATTCTGTAGAAAAAGATAAAACCAATCAAAAAACGTACTTTAAAGACAGAATAGGAAGAGACATTTACTCTTATGAAGAAGATAGACCCATCAACTGGAAAATTTCTTCGGAAACAAGAAAAATAGGAGAGTATAAAGTTCAGAAAGCAGAAACGGACTTTGCCGGAAGAAAATGGACGGCTTGGTTCACTACAGATCTTCCTTATCAGGATGGGCCATATAAATTTGGAGGTCTTCCCGGGCTTATTGTAAAAGTGGAAGATGATAAAGGAGACTATTCTTTTGATCTGATGAAAAACTATAAGATTGCGGAACTTCCTACTTTGAATCAGTTCGGAAATACTTTAAAAGTAAAAAGAACCGATTATTTGAAACAGCAGCAGAAGTTTAAGGCTGATCCAATGTCGTTCATGACTCAAGGGGGCGGTATTAGTGCTCCAATGAGAATAGGTGGTGGCGGAAGAGGCCCTGGCGGTGGAAACCAAGATCCTGCTGATATGAGAAAAAGAATGGAAGAAAGGGTAAAAGAAGAAGCAAAGAAAAATTCTAATCCTATTGAATTGCAATAAATTAAAAACGGCTGTCTCATTTGAGACAGCCGTTTTTTTATGTCATATTACCTATGTTTAGGTTTTACCGTTGAATTATCTTAAAAGCTCATTGAAAGTATCACCTTGTCTGATATCTCCGGTATTGTATCCTTTCATAAACCATTCTTTACGCTGTGCTGATGAACCATGGGTAAAGCTTTCCTGATTAACATATCCCTGTGCCCTTTTCTGGATATTATCGTCTCCTACTGCCTGTGCAGCATCTATCGCAGACTGAATATCTCCCGGTTCAAGAATGTGTTTACTTTCATCCGTTCTTTTAGCCCAAACTCCTGCATAAAAATCTGCCTGAAGTTCTGTGGCAACCGATACACGGTTCATCTCTGCTTCAGAATATTTTCCACTTCTTCGTAAAGCATCTACTTTTTGCGTGGTTCCTAAAAGCGTCTGTACATGGTGGCCAACTTCATGAGCCAAGACATAAGCTACAGTAAATTCTGTAACTTTAGCTCCGAATCTTTGCTGTAATTCGTTGAAGAAACTCATATCCATGTAAACCTTTTGATCTGCAGGGCAATAAAATGGACCCATTGCAGATTGTGCGGGACCGCATGCAGAGTTTGTATTATTTTCAAAAAGAACAATTTTAGGATCTGTGTAAGTCATCTTATTTTCTTCGAACACCTGATTCCAGGTTTGAGAATTCCAGGCATCCAGCATTTCAATCATTTCTCCGATCTGTTTTTCGTTAGCGGTAAGTTCTCTTCTTTCACCAGAGTTTCCGGAAGATTGCATACTGCCTGAGTTCAGAATTCCTGAAGGATCTCCTCCCAAAAAGAAAACGATTGCTGCTATAATTAAAGTACCGAGTCCGCCGCCTACGATCATACCGCCACCTCCGCCTCCGGAGCCACGGCGATCATCAACGTTACCGCCTCTGTCGTCTGTCCATTTCATACTAATATATTTTTGTGTCGTAAATTTATAAAATTTAAGTTTATAACGGTTAAAATGTTATCACAGGAAGAAGTTTGTTTTGCCTTTGATATGTTTCAGGTAATGATGCTTTTCCTGAAAGGAGTGAAAACTTGAGTATTAATAATAATGGCAAGCTTTTGTGATTTGAGACATAAATAAAAAAGGAGGATCATAAATAATCCTCCTGGTAAGTAAAGTTTATACCTCATATTTGAAAGTATAAACTTGTATTATCTTTTTGCTTATTGACTGAAAATGCTATTTTCTGTTAAGTTGCTTTGTTTTTAACCAATAAGAGGTTGACTGATATGCTGAAATAGCATCGTCTACCAATTTTTGATCTGTATTTTTCAGCAATTTTTCATTGTAATAAAGCTTAAATTCTGGACTTAAAGTGCTTTTTTCCAGTTCTAAAGAATATTGTTTTACCTTCTTTACCGGAGAAATGATCGTAAGGCGGTTATCTTTTACAAAACCTAAATCCTGATAAGTTGCAATATATGCCTTAGGTTGGAATTCATTTTTAAGAACATCCTGACCTAAGAATTTTGACTGATAACTGAAATTCAATAGTCCGAATAGGGTAGGCATCACATCAATTTGTGACATCAGCCCATCAAACTTCTGCGGCTGAATAAATCCTTCAGAAAATATTAGGGCAGGGATTCTGTATTTGTCCATTGGAAGTTCCGTTTTTCCGGCACTCGATGCGCAATGGTCTGCAATGATCACAAAAACGGTATTTTTATACCAGTCCTGCTTCTTAGCCATATCAAAGAACAGCTTAAGAGAATAGTCCGTGTATTTTACCCCTCCTTCACGCGATTTTGCGGTTCCCGGGATATCTATTCTTCCATCAGGATAAGTGAATGGTCTGTGGTTGGAAACCGTCATCCAATGATTGAAGAAAGGTTTTCCGGATTTTGCTTCTGTATTCATCACCTGAATGGCTTTTCTGGCCATATCTTCATCGGCAACCCCCCAAACATTGGCAAATGTGATTTCTTCAGGTTTAAAGTTATTTCTGTCTACAATTCCATAGCCATTTCCTGCAAAGAAGTCCTGCATATTGTCGAAGTAGCTATATCCACCGTATAAGAATTTCACATCATATCCTTTGGATTTGAAAACACTTCCGGTTGTGAATTTATTTTTATTGTCATTTCTTTTGATAATACTTTCTCCTGCGGTAGGTGGAATACAAAGTGTTAATGCTTCAAGACCTCTTACGGTTCTGTTTCCTGTTGCATAAAGATTGGTCAACATAAGAGATTTGTCTGCCAGGCTATCAAGGAATGGTGTTATTTTCTGGGTATTTCCATAATGTTCCATGAAATCTGCAGAAAGACTTTCAATAGAAATCAGCACAACATTTTTCTTTACCTCCGGCTGTTCTGCTACAATATTTCTTGATAAAGTATGTTGCGGATACTGGCTTAGGAAGTTCTTTTCTGCCTGCTTTTGGTCAAGCTGTGAGTAAAATTGAAAATAATCAAGCTCATTGTGAGTGAAAGCCCAGTAAAACTTGGGAAGTCCGTTGGCTTCAATTTCGTCCGCAAAAACATTATCCGACTTGATTTCCATTAAAGAGGGCAATGTGAATGTACTGATTGTACAAAGAATAATAAACGATGCGAGTAATACCATTTTTTGTTTGAAGTCCGGTAACTCCAGCAACTCATCTTTTGTTTTTTTATAAATAAACCATGTAATGGTAAGCGTTACAATCATGATGCCGGAGAATAAAGGAATAACCGGGTAGCTTTCCATAATATTCCCGATTACTTCATTGGTATAGATCAGGTAATCTACGGCAATGAAATTATATCGTACTCCGAATTCATTATAAAAGAAATATTCACTTACTCCATTGAAAATAATAACCAGAACATAGATGAGTAATGTGATGAAATAGAGACTGTTTCGAATTTTGATTCTCTGGGTAGGAAGAAAAAGCATCAACCCGAAGAATAGTGTTTTCATTCCTACAAAAACTAAGGCAACTTCTGTAACAGAACCTCCGTACTGCTTGAAAATATTATTGGGAATCAACCAGATATATAGAAAAAACAGCACTAGGGCTCCGAAAATGATATATCCGTAGGGTTTCTTATATTTTGAATTGGAAAGAAACAGAAAATAAAGAGCAAGGATGGAACTGGCCAGGATGAAAACAAAAATATCATTCACAAGGCCTACCAGCAAGACTTTTATCACTTCGAAAAATCCAAAACTAGCGGTAGTAATAGGATGAAAAAAGAATACTGTTCTTATTATCAATGATATAATAAGATAGAAAACTCCTAAATATAGGAACGGTTTTATTTTTCTTAAAAACATGTATTTACTGTCTATATTGGTTTTCACAAAGATAGTTGTTGTATACAACTTTTAGTGGGAAAAAGTAAAAACATCAGGCGTTATAATGAAATTTTATGAATCTTTAAGAGTGATCAGAAGTTCATAGTTCTGAATTTTGGTTTTCTTTATGTGGGTAATGACATTATCTGGGCATTGATCAGAAAAAAGGCTGCCCCAGAAGTGAGACAACCTTTTTGTATGATTAAAATTGATAAAAGTTTAGGAGTGACCGAATCCGATGTTTCCTTTCTTATCAGATAAATTCTTTTTAAAATCAATCATTCTTAAAGCTGTAACAGCTGCTTCAACCCCTTTGTTTCCAAGGTCTCCACCGCTTCTTGCGACAGACTGCTCTTTCGTATCATCTGTTAACACACAGAAGATCGTTGGCGTATCGGTCATAATATTACAGTCTTTGATTCCCTGTGCTACAGCAGAACAAACATAGTCGAAGTGTGGTGTTTCTCCACGGATTACGCACCCGATAGCAATCACTGCATCATATTTTCTCTCTTTGCAAAGCTGCATACTAGCATAGTTCAATTCAAAAGCTCCCGGAACAGGAAAAAGTTTAATGTTTTCAGGCTTTACTCCTTCTTTTTCAAGAATTTCCAAAGCTGCATCACGAAGATTGTACGTTACAAAATCATTCCACTCAGAAAAAACAATGCCGATAGAAAAATCTTCGGCATTCGTTATATGAAGTGGCTTGTAATCGGAAAGATTAACTGTTGCCATTTTTTAATAATATTTAGTCATTTCAATGTAAGAATCAGACATTCCGTTGTCATAATCCTGATATTTCTCGTCAATTGAAGAGAAGTACTTTTTAGCTTCTGCTTTTTTGTTTAATCCTAAAGCAACAAGACCTGCTTTTCTTGTGAAATAGTAAGCTGTATAAGGATCATCTGATGCTGTAGAAGCCTGGTCTAGTAAAGATAAAGCTTCGTCATTCTTGTTAAGTCCTGACTTTGCATCAGCCATAGCACCATATTTCATTGCCATTAAAGTCTTGTTTTTAGAGGAGAATTTATCTAATAAATCGTAAGCTTCCTGAAACTTTCCTTCTTTGAACTTCAATAAACCTGCATTGTAAGCAGAAAGTTTACCCACTTCAGTAGAAGAATATTCGTTGGCTGTACCAATGAAACCAGGATTAGCTGCAGATTTTCCGCCTAATGCTTCTTTATCTTTACCTTCAGCAAGGTTTTTCTGAGCAGCAAGGAAACTTTTCACAGCTTCCGTATTTTGAGGTGCAATTACAAACTGCTTGTAAGCAAAGAATCCTAAAACTCCTAAAAGTAAAACACCAAATACAAGACCTAGAGGTTTTGAATATTTTTCAATGAATCTTTCAGTGTTTAAAGCCTCTCTGTCAAGGTCTTTAAAGAACTCAACCGTTTCTTTACCTTCTTGCTCGTTCTGAGCACTCTTTCCCAATTTTGCCATAAGTTTTTAAAAATTGAAATGCAAATTTAATTGTTTCTGAATGATTTACAAAATACTTTATCGGTATTATTATGTAAATGTTGAGAATTTGTTGTTGTTTGATGTAAAAAAGCTTCGGCTCTGTTCAATATGACATTTTTAAAACTGCATTTTTGCAGATATTGTCTTACTGAACAGAGCCGAAGTGTATCGTATTGATTTTTTTAATATTCCAGGATATGATAAACTTCTGCGTTGTATTTTTTTAGTTTTTCATCTCCGTTCAATCCTTTTAAACCGATCAGAAAACTGAATTGAGAAACTGTTGCCCCTTGTTTTTCCACCAGTTTTGCTGCTGCTTCTGTAGTTCCCCCTGTTGCTAAAAGATCGTCGTGAATCAGAATTCTTTGTCCCGGTCTTATTTGTCCTTCTCTGGTTTCGATAATGGCGCTTCCGTATTCAAGATCATAGCTTTCTGAAACTACTGGTGGAGGAAGTTTTCCTGCTTTTCTGATTAGGATAAAGGGAACTTCCAAAGCTACAGCAATAGCGATTCCGAAAAGATAACCCCGGCTTTCTATTCCGCATACTGCATCTACTTTGCCTTTACTGAAAGCGACAAGATCTGCAATGACATCTTCGTAAAGTTTTGGATTTAAAAAGATGGGCGAAATATCCTTAAACTGTATTCCGGGAATGGGAAAATCAGGAATATTTTCAATCGTTTCTTCTAGTCTTTTGATCAGTTCTGTTGAAGCCATTTATGGATTTATTTTATAGCTGGAAATTTTCCAGTCTCCGTTTACATTTTTAAGCCCGAATGTTACTTTTAAAGAAGTTGTTTTTCCTGTTTTATCAGTGACATCGTAAGTGGCATTTACACTTGCTCCGTTAGGATTGGTAGCATTGGTGGTAATATTTTTTACGCTTACATTCTTCACAGATCCAAACCCAGATGTTGGATTGGAGAAAGATTCATAGCTTCCCCAGCTTGGGTTGTTGGATACTTCGTATGCTGCTTTTAGATTCTGAGAGCTTACACTGTTCAAAAACTTGTTAACTGTATTCTTGGGATCTGCAACAGGTTGTTTAGGAGCTGCTGGAGTTGTTGGTGCAGCTGTACCAGGTTCTGTAGTTGTAGGTGTTGCTGTAGGATTGTTTGGATCAATAACAGCACTTGGTTGCTGATCTACTGCAATTGTATCTGTTTTAGGAACTGCAGGAACTTTCAGAGCGGCCGCATTAACATCAAGTCCAATTTTTGACATTTTGAATGTCTTTGCTGTTGTTTTTACAGAAACTGTTATGTCAATTTTGTTATCAACTACTTTCGCGGCAGGAATAGATGAGAACTTTAGGTTGAATCCTTTAAAGTTATTATCCTGCATTAGGTTTTTTGCTGTAGCAAGACGAACTCCATTGCTGAAAACTTCTAGAGTAGCTTCAAGACCGGCACCTGTGAATGCTACGGGCTTTCCTGCTGTATCTACAAGTCTTGGAACAATTTGGATGGCTGTTGGCGCTCCCGTTCCGTCATCACCGGTTGGCGTAGCTACAATGCTTAGGGATCCTGCTTTTACATCATTTGGATCACTTTCTTTAGCCTTATCATCACCAAAGATATTCATTTCTCCGAGTGAAGGTGGGGCAGTACTTGCCCATTCTATTCCGTTCTTTTGTGCCACTTCATCAGCCAGAGTCATGATTTCAGGAACTTTTTTTCCGTTGATCAGCTGTCCCAAAGCTTTTAGCTCATTTACATCACCGTCGGCTTCTACCCCAAATGTCTTAAGGATGTAAAGAGCTTCATTAAACTTAATTTGTTTAATGGTAGGTAAGCTGGAAGTCATATCATTGATACTTGACTGCAGCGTTTTAGTATTCGTAGCATCTACATGATCTTTCTTACATGCTGTAAAAAGCAACAGACTGAAAACAAGTAGAAAAGAAAACTTTTTCATTTTTATTGGGTTTGTTGCAAATTTAGTAAAACCTTTATTAATAGTAGATTTTATTTTTTGTTTTGTTTTTCTTTCAGATCATCCTTGAAAAAGCTGCTGAATATAGTCTGCATATTGGGAAATGAAGGGTCTTTCCAGAATTGACTTTGGTAATTACTGTAATCTCTGTCAAATTTTACTTTTTCATTTCCTTTATCGTTGTTGAAACTAAGTTCTGTGGGATAAAAGTTGTTGTATGAAATAATCTGATTGTACTCAGGTTCACTTTTATGTTTAAGCTTTACGTACATGACTTCATTATATTCCAGAAAATTTTTCAGACTTTTTTCTGAGTTTTTTTCAAAAGACATATTAAGAATTGTTTTGATATCGAAAAGCCTGAAACCAAATAAGGAAAGCTCTTTTTGCTGAAGAACAGCGTCTGTTACCTCAATCTGGTCTTTCTGGTCTCCTTTTAATTCCTTTATGATATTTCTTTTTGTTTTATATTCCTCAGGGATGCCCACATACTTAAGGGCAGGAAGCTTTAGCGAGCTGCTGGTGTCCCATGATGATACTTTTTTCTTCTCATTTTGCGCATCTGCGAGATAAAAAATCCTGTACTGCTCAATATTGGTACTCTTCAGTTTTTTTGTTTTATTGTCAAAAACATAGGTGATTACTCCATCGGTATAGCTGTTCAGTCTGTTATTCATGGTGACATAAGCATTAAAGTTTCCTTTTACATGAATATATTTTGCCGGTTTTGTGTTTTTAATAACTACTGTTTCTATTTCCTTGAACTGATCATTGATGGTAACGACCTCTTTATTTATATCCGAGTAAGAAAGACTGGCTACAGGAAAATTATTGTACACAATCTGGAATTTCTCCTGAGAAGGTGATAGTGCTTTTTTTTCAATTTTTCCCTCAATATCAGAGAAGGCAAGTATATTTCCGTCTTTGCCAAACACTGAAACTTTTGGTAGTGGCTTACTTGTCTTTTCAGAAACGAAAGTAATGGTCTGTGCATTCGAGAAGATTGAAATCAGACAGAATATAAGGTATAGCAGATACGTTCTTTTCATAGCAGTATTTTGTTTAGATTGATATTGTTAAAACAGAATTTGATATAATGACGAGAAAAGGTATAGCAAAAGTCCTTATTCATATCCTCACTTAAAAAGATTCTGATCATTTAGCAATCAGTCTTTTATAATTTTATTTTGTTACAAATCTTTAGGAAGGACTTTTTGTGGGTTTTAATTTTTTTAATGAAGCAATTATTAAGAATCTGGCTGAGATCATTGTTTCATCTTGAGTTAATTAGAAAAATATTGTACTTTTATCTACGTATAACGTATACAACAGGCCAATAGGTCTTTTGTTTTCCTTAATTTTTTGAATTTTAATGAATAGTTTAAAAAAAAGATACCATTACTACCGTTTTTTTTTCAGCACTCGAAAGTTGAGAAAGAATTTTCCATTCTATAAAGTAGATTCGCTGGCGGAAACTATTGATGACATTACAATTCATAAAAAGAATATAAGCAGATTTGGAGATGGGGAGTTTCGACTGGTTCTGAATACTGCAGGTATCGGTTTTCAAAATGGGAGCGAAGAAATGACCGTCAGGTTGCGCGAAGTTTTAACATCAGATTTACCCAATCACCTGATTGCGATCCCTGAAACATTTTCTTTAAACAATCATCTTAATTGGCGGGTTAAATTTTGGTGGCTCAATTTCATAAACACTATTGGAGTGCAGATTTCTCATTACCTCAATCCTCAGAAGAGATATTCTAACGCTTTTATTACCCGCTTTTATTTAGACTATGAATCGAAAAAGCATATTCCCTATGTTCTTAAAAAATTAAAAGGAATTTGGGAAAACCAGGATGTGCTAGTTGTAGAAGGAGAGTATTCTAGATTAGGAGTAGGGAATGACCTTTTTGATGATGTTACATCTTTACAGAGAATACTTTGCCCGGCAAAAGATGCTTTTGCAATGTATCATGACATTCTTGCGGATATAAAGTTTCATGGTAAAGATAAATTGGTTCTTCTTGCATTGGGGCCAACAGCTACAGTCATGTCTTTTGATTTGGCGAAAGAGAATATCTGGGCTGTAGATATAGGACATGTCGATTTGGAATATATGTGGTATCTGCAGAATGCTCAGGAAAAAACACCCGTTGCCGGAAGATTGGTGAATGAAGCTACCCAACAGCAGAATGTAGAAATTTCAGAGGGTGAAAGAGAGAAATATGAAAAATCTATCATTAAGAAAATGTAAAGTTTCTTATCCTGACGTATATTCAAAGACCCAATTGTAAGATTAATTGAATTGTTTAGGAAATAAAATATTATTTTTGTTTCAAATAGACACTATGATTAAGAAAAGACTGAAGCAGGCAGACCGACTTGTCAAAGACATTCTGGCTTTTGAAGCAATCAAGAAAAACAAACCTGAAGAAACTCCCAAAGCAGTGTTGGTTAGTATAAGAAATCATACTCTTTACCATCGCTTTTTTTATCTATTGCTTAAATTCTATAAGCTTGCCGGGTATAACGTTTACTACCCGATGGATTTTGCCACTTTCAGAAATATTCGAAATAAAGAGAGATACCTCGGAATGATCGTTCGGGAAGACAATTTTTTAATCGTTAATAAAAAATATAAGCCCGAAAACTATATCGAGTTAAAAGATGAAATGTTCAGCCCGGATTACTTTTCTGCTTATTTTGAGAATGGCAACCAAACGCGAAATACTTTTCATATCCCCATGAGCTTCCATCCCCTGATGTATCATTATGGAATATGGGACCGCCCGGTTGACATCCATAAAAAAAGAATAAATTCACTTTTCTGCTATGGTAATTTTGATTCTCAAGCATATCTTGAAATCAAGAGAACCGAATTTTCTGTAGTTCCCAGAACCGAACTTCTCAGTTATTTTAAAAGTAAGCCGGATTTTGTTGCTCTCCCCGGAAAGTCTGAGATGTTGAAAGCAATAGAAGAGAGGAGCCTGGAAGGGAAATATGCTTTTGCCATTAAAGAGAACTTTGAACTTCCCATGGAAGATGTGAGAGAAAGCTTATCTCATTTCAATTTTTATTTTTGCTGTCCCGGCGTTGTGATGCCTTTGTGTCATAATGTAATTGAAGCGATGTCGGTTGGTACAATTCCACTGATTCAAAAAGAATATGCAGAAGTAATGTACCCCAATCTTACTGATGGGGAGAATGCCATTATTTTTGATGATTTGACACACTTGGATTCTATATTAAACAGTCTTTTTGAAATTCCTGAATCTGAAGTCAGCAGAATGAGAGACAATGTACTGCAATACTTCCAGAATTATCTTACTCCGGATAGTATAATAGAACATTTAAATGAAAGCCTTAGAAAGAGAGATATGGTTTATTTGCAGGCTGAGCACCGAACGGTAAGGTTTGTTCGATAAGATGATTTTAGAACTTCATTAACAATATAAATTATCCCCTGAAGAGTTCTTCTTTTCAGGGGATATTTCTTTTCCAAATACATTCATAAAAAAAGACCAATCCTATGATTGGTCTTTTTGTTTATTTCTGTTATAAGTCCTTAGAAAGGATACTCATAAATTTCAGATTCGTGTAAGAATGGGTTTCCTGTAGGGATCAACTTCAGTTTAGACAGAGCTGAAAGTACAGTGAACATAAATAATCCGATAACGAATAATAAAGCTCCCAAGATTAGGATGAATACTTCCGGAGTGTTCCAGTAAGGTCCTACCGTTCCCGGCATTACCATATTGAAATAATCCAAAATGTGTCCTAAGATAACTACTACAGCCATTGTTGTAACAACTTTGTAGTTTCTCTTGATGCTGCTACTTACTAATACCAATAAAGGTAATAAGAAGTTTACGATCAACATAGGTAAGAATGTTGTACCATAGTGTTGGAATCTTCCAAAGAAGTAGTTAACCTCTTCCGGAACGTTCGCATACCAATAAAGCATGAACTGAGCGAACCATGTATATGTCCAAAGCATACTTGTAGCGAAAAGGAAAACTCCTAAATCATGCAAGTGGTTGTCATTGAACTGAGGAAGGAATCCGTTTTTCTTAAGGTATACACTTAGTAAGATGATTACAGCAATACCACTTGAAAGGCAGCTCACCATTGAATACCAGATATACATTGTAGAGTACCAGTGAGGGTCAATAGACATCAACCAGTCCCAAGCCCAAGCTGCAGAAGCAAATCCGAAGAAAGCAATATATCCTACTGCCCATCTGTAAAGGAATTGGTATTCTACTTTAGATTTTGTTTCGTCTACTTTTTTAGACTGAGCCTTAAGTTTCCAAGCGAAGAAAGAAGCACCTAGTACATAGATGAACGTTCTGATTGCATAGAAAGGAATATTCAGGAATCTTTTCTTTTCGAATAAGATCACATCGAAATGAGCAGAGTTAGGATCTGTCAAATCCGGATCCATCCAGTGGAAAAGGTGTCCTTGGTGGAAGATATTTAAAAGCATTAAGATGATCAAAATAGCTCCTCCGTATGGAATATAAGAAGCGATAGCTTCCATTACTCTTGTAATAATAATTGGCCAACCTGCATGTGCAGCGTGCTGAATACAATAGAAGAATAATACAGCACAACTTACTCCGAAGAAAAATACAGCTACAAAATGTATTGCCGCTAGAGGCTGATTGTGGATCTGTAGAGTAGCGTGCTCCAGGTGAGCAGCATGATCTTGAGGTCCTATCATTTCACTTGAGTGAGTAGGTGCATTATGACCGGAAGCATGAACAGCTTCCATCATTTGTTCAATCTTCTCAGTAGAGATTCCTTTGTTCATAAAGAAACCAATACCAAATAGCACTAAACCTGCAACAAGAAGTATTAAAGAAGTTGATTTTAATTTTGGTGAAAAACTATACATTTCTTTTCTTATTTTTTAGTTTCAGTAGTAGTTTCAGGTTTTGCTTCAGTAGTAGCTGCTGCCGCTGGTGCTGCTGCTCCTTTTTTGAAAGCGCTCATCACATACATTGCAACTCTCCATCTGTCACCAGCGTTTAGTTGTCCTGCATAAGATCCCATCGCGTTTCTACCGTTTGTTAATACATAATGAACAGATCCTACAGTAATTTCTCTGTCAGCATAGTTTGGCACTCCGGAGAATGCTCCACTCTGTACAATAGGTCCTTGTCCATCACCTCCTGTTCCGTGGCATGCCGCACAAGTATGATCGAACAATATTTTTCCTCTTTCAAGATCCTTAGCTGCATTAGCAGGGTTCAGAGGAGATACTGTAAGTTTTTTAGAAGCATCATACCCTGCGTTGTACTGGTCAACATTCTTAGGTAATAAGCTTTCTTCAAAAACACCGTCTTTATTTTGAGGAACGGATCCTTCTACTGGAGAAAGACCTGTTGCACCATTATTTTTAACAAAAGCAGGAATTTCATTTTCATGATCTGAATAAGCGTCCTGAGCTTTCATCAATGGATCATAAGCTACCGGAAAATACATGTCCGGGAAATATACCAAAGGAGTGTTCTCCTTTGGTCCGCAAGAGTTAAGTAAAACTGTTGTTAAACCTAAAACTGCTGTAATTTTTAATACATTCTTTTTCATTTTAAGCGTCTTTAACAGTTATTTCTTCAACTCCAGTTTCAATAAGCAACTGTTTTACAGATTCTACATCTTCAGTTACAAATTCCATCATGAATTTATCATCAGTAGTTCTTGGATCTGGGTTCTGAGCTGGAGCTCCTGGATACATTTTGTTTCTAACCAAGAAGGTTAAAGACATCATGTGAGCAGCGCAGAATACCATTAATTCGAACATAGGAACTACGAATGCCGGCATATTGTGTGCCCAGTCGAAAGCTGGTTTACCACCAATATTTTGAGGCCAGTCATGATTCATTACATACCAAGTTACAGTAGCACCAATAGTAACACCATAAAGAGCATATAAGAATGCGGCATCAGAAATTCTAGTTTTCTTTAACCCTAAAGCTTTGTCTAGTCCGTGAACCGGAAACGGAGTGTAAACCTCGTTTATTGCGATTCCTTTATCGTTGAATGCTTTAACGCCGTTCATTAAATCGTCGTCGTCAGCATAAAGTCCGTATACAATTTTAGTGGTGCTCATCTCCTTCTTTTGCTTTATAAGTTTCACCTGAGATTTTCAAAATCGATTTTAATTCAGCCTGTGCAATTACAGGGAACGTTCTTGCGTATAATAAGAATAATACAGAGAAGAATCCGATAGTTCCTAAGTATACACCCACATCAATGATCGTTGGCTTAAACATTGTCCAAGATCCTGGTAAGTAGTCTCTAGAAAGGTTGATAACGATGATATCAAAACGCTCAAACCACATACCGATGTTGATGATTAATGCAACAATGAATGTCCAGATAATGTTCGTTCTAAGTCTTTTGAACCAGAAAGAAGCAGGAACCACAAGGTTACAGATGATCAATGACCAGAATGCCCACCAGTAAGGTCCTACAGCAGCACCTGGAGAAAGATATGTAAAATCTTCAAATCTAGATCCAGAGTACCATCCGATGAAATATTCAGTTGCATAAGCTACTGTTACCATACCACCTGTAAGAACGATTACGATGTTCATAATTTCGATATGATACATTGTAATGTATTCTTCTAAGTGACAAACTTTTCTAGCGATTAGCAATAGTGTTTGTACCATCGCAAATCCTGAGAAGATTGCTCCTGCAACGAAGTAAGGAGGATAGATCGTAGAGTGCCATCCTTTAATTACTGAAGTCGCGAAGTCAAAAGATACGGTTGTGTGTACTGAGAATACAAGTGGAGTTGCTAACCCTGCAAGAACCAAAGAAAGTTCTTCGAATCTTTGCCAGTGTTTTGCTTTACCACCCCAACCGAATGCTAGGAATGTATAAATTTTCTTAGTCCAAGGAGTTTTAGCTCTATCTCTGATCATTGCAAAGTCAGGGATCAATCCCATGAACCAGAATACAGTTGATACTGAGAAATACGTAGAGATCGCAAATACGTCCCAAAGTAGGGGAGAGTTGAAGTTCCCCCAAAGAGAACCGAATTGGTTTGGTAAAGGGAATACCCAGTATCCAACCCAAACTCTACCCATGTGAATTACAGGGAAGATTGCTGCCTGTACAACCGCAAAGATCGTCATCGCCTCTGCAGATCTGTTTACAGACATTCTCCATCTCTGTCTAAATAATAATAATACTGCTGAGATTAGGGTCCCGGCGTGACCGATACCTACCCACCATACGAAGTTGGTAATATCCCAACCCCAGTTAATAGTTCTGTTAAGCCCCCATGCTCCAATACCTGTCCCGATTGTGTAAGCGATACAGCCGAATCCATAGAGGAATAGAACTAGTGCAGCATATAATGAGATCCACCATAATTTACCTGCTCTTTCTTCGATAGGTCGTGCAATATCTTCTGTGATATCGTGATAAGTTTTGTGACCAATAATTAGAGGTTCCCTTATCGGAGCTTCGTAATGTCCTGACATTTTTTACCTATTTATTATTTAAACTTTATTTTTCTACTCTGTTTCTTACTTTAGTATGATAGAACACGTTTGGTTTTGTTCCGATCTCCTCTAGTAAATAATATCTTCTGTTGCTAGAATATAAATCTCTAACTTCAGACTCTTTATCATTCATGTCTCCGAATGTCATTGCTCCCGTAGAACAAGCAGCCGCACAAGCACAAGAGTTTTTGAACTCTGCATCTGTTACTTTTCTGTTGTCTCTCTTAGCTGCTAAAATAGTAGCTTGAGTTTCTTGGATACACATTGAACATTTCTCCATTACCCCTCTAGTTCTTACAACTACATCTGGGTTAAGTACCATTCTTCCTAAATCGTTGTTCATGTTGAAATCGAACTTGTCATTTAGGTTATAAGTAAACCAGTTGAAACGTCTTACTTTGTACGGACAGTTGTTTGCACAATATCTAGTACCGATACATCTGTTGTAAGCCATATGGTTTTGACCTTGCTTACCGTGTGAAGTAGCCGCTACCGGACATACAGTTTCACAAGGAGCGTGGTTACAGTGCTGACACATTACTGGCTGGAAGATTACGTCTGGATTCTCAGCAGGATTGTTTAATGCTCCTTCACCACCGAATGCAGTTCCGTACAATTCAGGAACAGCCATTCCTTCTTTTAATCCTTCGTAAACTTCTACTTTTTGAGTTGAAGAGTAGTAACGGTCAATTCTTAACCAATACATATCTCTAGACATTCTTACCTCTTCTTTACCTACTACAGGTACGTTGTTTTCTGCCTGGCAAGCGATTACACAAGCACCACAACCTGTACAAGAGTTCAAGTCGATAGATAAGTTGAAGTGAGGTCCATCTGTATCATCAAATGCATCCCAAAGGTCAATTTTTCTTGCTGGAAGAGCTCCACTGATTGTGTGGTATTCCAAAGGCTTGTTCCATCCTTTGTGCTCATCATCAAAAGCTACTCCAATGAAATCTGCCAAAGGAACTTCCTTAGCGATTTCGTAACGACCCATCAATGTATTTTGAAGCTGGATACCTGCGAATTCGTGATCTTCTCCTGTTTTTTCAATTTTAACACCTGAAACAACAAGGTTAGAACCGTCAAATAGAGGATAAGCATTTACTCCCGTATCAGCAGTTGCCCCAGAATTTTTCTTACCATAACCAAGCGCAAGACCTACAGATCCTTCTGCCTGACCAGGTTGAATAAATACCGGAACATCTTTTATTGTTACTCCGTTTACAGTAAGGTTTACAATAGAACCATCCAACTGCATTCTCGCGTTAAGATCGTTGTCGATTGCAAATTTCTCTGCATCTTTAGGAGAAATTGTTAAGTAGTTATCCCAAGACATTCTTGTTAATGGATCTGGTAATTCCTGCAACCAAGGGTTGTTTGCCTGAGTACCGTCTCCCATAGAAGTCTTAGTATATAATACCAATTCTAATTCTGAAGCTTTGAAGTTTCCTAATTCAGCAATTGCCTGTGCAGCATTTCCTCCTGCATAAGATAAAGCTGTTGCATTATTGGAGGTATTGATACCATTATATAACGCTTTGTTGAAAGAAGTCGCTCCTAAGATAGAACCTGCACTAGATTTTAAATAATCGTAGTAATTGTTAGCCGCATTATTTTTACCATTTTTCCAAACCAATAAAGACTCTTCAATCTGTCTTGATTTGTAGATCTTCTGGATCGTAGGCTGCATTAATGAATATACTCCAGTCTGTGGTTCGATATCTCCCCAAGACTCTAGCCAGTTAGCTACCGGAATTACAGCTTTCGCTGCTTTGTACATTTCGTTTTTCTTATCTGCTACAGCAACTACGTAAGGAACTTTAGTTAAAGACTTTTTGAAATCTTCTCCTTTTGGATGAGAGTAGATAGGGTCTACATTGTTGGTGATTAATACGCCAACCTGACCTGCGTTTACCCATCCTAAGAATTCCTGGTATCTTGCTTTATCAAATTCTTTTAAGAAGTTCGCTTTACCTGTGAAAGCAACTGAATTTAATTTTTGGTTGATTAAGTGTGCTAAAACCTGTGCTCCTTTGGAACCGTCAGCTAAAACAACAGCTTTGCTTCCTTTCGCTCTAAGTTCGTTAGCAATTTCAGTAGCAGTTTTATCAGTAGTACCACCACCTACGATTGCATTGTAAACTTCAACTAAAGTTTTGTTTACTGCACTTGGCTTTAATCTGTATCTTGAGTCAGCATTCGCACCGGTTAATGACATGTTAGATTCCACTTGGATGTGTCTCAACATGTTTGGACCTGGCTTTCTCGCTGCTGCGTAAGAAGTTTCTAAACTTGATGCATTATAGTCTCCTAAGAAATCAGCCTGGAAAGCAACTACCAATTCAGAACCTTTAAGGTCGTATACCGGTAATGCTCTTTGTCCGAATACTTCCTGAGCTGCATCTAGAGACGCAGAGTAAGGGAAAGCATCATAAGTTACTAATTCTGCTGTAGGATATTTAGCTTTGAATTCTGCAAATAGCTTTTTGAAAGTTGGTGAAGCAAAAGAGTGTGATAAAAGAACAATCTTTTTGCCTGACGCTTTAGCTTCCTCAAGACCTTTAAGAACAAAACTGTCTACTTTGTCGAAAGTTTCATCTTTTCCGTCTAATTTCGGTTGTTTTACTTTATCATTATCATAAAGAGAAAGTACACTTGCCTGAGCTCTTGCATTTGTTTTTCCTAAATCACCTGCTGCTGGGTTTGGATCAATTTTGATTGGTCTACCTTCACGGGTTTTTACTAAAACGCTAGCGAAATCGAAACCGTCAAAATATGTTGAAGCGTAATAATTAGGAACTCCTGGAATAATATCGTGTGGCTTTACCACATAAGGAATCGTTTTAATTACCGGAGCTTCACAAGCAGCAAGAGTTACCGCTGCTGTAGAGAATCCTAGTAATTTTAAGAAATCTCTTCTTGAAGTACTGGAACCATTCTGTTCAGCATCTCCAAGGAAATCTTCTACCGGAATTTCTTCCTGGAACTCTTTAAGAGCCAGCTTTCCATTTAAAGCTGGGTCTTTAAGTTCATGAATACTTCTGAATTGTATTTTGTTTGAAGCCATTTATACTTCTAATTTTTTAGTTATTAATAATGACATTTACCACACTCAAGACCTCCAATTGCATCTACAGTGATCTTACCTCCATCTTGTGGATATTGTTTTTTCAACTTGTCGTGTAGATTTTTGAAGTACTCTTTATTATAACCGTTGTTCATATCGATCTCAGTCGTTCTGTGACACTCGATACACCATCCCATCGTAAAGTCATTAGCCATTTGAACAACGTTCATTGTATCAATTTTTCCGTGGCAAGCTTTACATACAACATCAATTTTGTTGTTAGGATTCTTTTTGTTGAAAGAATTGATGATCGCTTGTTCACCAGCAATTACGTGCTGAGAGTGATTGAAGTAAACGAAGTCTGGCATGTTGTGGATTCTTGTCCATTCAACCGGTTGTGTTTTTCCTGTGTACTGTTGTTTAGCAGGATCCCAACCTGTTGCTGCGTAGATCTTCTGGATTTCTCCGTCATAGAATGCCTTGTCTTTTCCTGGCTCCATGTAGTGATCTTTGTTGTATTCAGAAATTGTTCTGTGACAGTTCATACAAACGTTCATAGAAGGAATTTCAGATACTTTTCCGTATTTAGCACTAGAGTGACATAACTGACAGTCAATTTTCTGTTCTCCAGCGTGGATTTTGTGAGAGAAGTAGATAGGCTGCTCAGGCTTATAACCTTTGTAAACACCGATCCACATTAACCAGTTCCATACTCCATATGCTGCCAGAATAGCTAAGATAGCCAGTAAAGCTTTACCTACATAGTGGAACTTCTCATACATTTCCCTGAACGAACGAACTCTGGTCTCGTTAAGACCTGCCAGTTCTTCAGATTGGCCTAATGTCACTAATTGTCTTAGTTTAATTAAGATCCAAACTAATAAACCTGCAATCGCTAAAAGTGAAATGATTACAACGTTTGTAGTAGTTTTGTCTGCAGGAGCTGCCGCAGCTGCGTCAGTTGCAGGAGTAGCTTCCGGTTTTTTCTCTTCCGGAGCCGGAGGATTAGTAGTGAAAGCTAAAATGTCGTCAATATCCTTATCTGTAAGATTTGGAAAGACCTGCATTTCAGTCTTGTTAAACTTTTCAAAAATCTCATTGGCGTATTTGTCCCCAGAAGCCCTAAGAGCTTTATTGTCTTTGATCCACTTGTGAAGCCAATCTTTGTCTACACCACCTTCTGTCTTTACTCGTTCTACAACCCCTTTTAATGGAGGTCCAACAACTTGTTTGTCCAGCGCGTGACATGCAGTACAATTCGCTTTGAAAAGTTTCTCTCCGTTTTTAGGATCGCCGTCTTGCCCGTAAAATGAAGCACTGGTTGATAGCAATAAACCTATTGCGATCAACGTTTTTTTATAATGCTTTCTCCAACTAATCATTTAAATTATCTTATGTTAGTAAATTATTGAACATTCAATCAATTCCGCAAAAATAATATTTTTAACAGGAATTTAACGGTATATCGAAAAGGGAAAATATCATTTACGTTTAATTTGTATTGATTCTAAATAACTAGTTTGGTATAGTTTTTTAATTTGTATAAATTTGCGCAAACAAGTTTAAATGAGAAATTTGATTAAAATATTTTCGATATTATCATTATTTACTTTTTATAGTATTGATGCACAGCAGGTTGTTAAAAAAGATACTCTTTCAGGGACAGAGCTTGTCATGACCATGGATTCCAAAATAAATGCTGCTTTGGAAGGAATTGAAGGAAAGTGTTCTAAAGTTGTTACTAATAATTCCTCTAAAGATATCAATAGTATTGATAGTGGAATTTCTACTGGAACAATTACAAAACCGAACAAAATCTTTGTTCCCAACAGAGAGCTTACGAACGCTGAAATTTGTAAAAAAAATCCAAGAATTTTAGGATTTAAAATTCAAATTACAACGGTAAAAAGTAACGAAGAAGCGAACGAGGTGAAGTCGTATTTCAGAAAAAGATTTCCTAATCTGAAGGTAGAAACAGATGCTTCTTTGCGACCTAATTATAAGATTTTGGCAGGAAGTTATTTCACTAAGCAAAGTGCGGCAAGCGATATTGCAAAGATCAGAGAATACTTTAAATCTGCAACTACTGTACAGTATAGAATTTTCTGTGCAGAAGCTAAGTAATAGAAGTTTTTTACATAAAATAAAAAGAAAAGCGGAGAAATTTCTCCGCTTTTTTATTGGTAATAAGTTTCCAAAAACCAGAAGAATTCTGACATCCGGAATATATTGTTGCAAAGTAGATAAAATGTTAATAATGTGAAAGATAATGTTAAAACAAATAGAATTTTTGGGGATGATCTGTAAGCATAAAAAAGCCATCCGATTATAATGGGATAAATGAAAACAAAGTGTCCGCCGTATATGTAAGAAGTGTGGAGTCCAAATCTCATTATGCAATGAATGATAACGTCAATGAAAAATGAAATCATGATGACCTGTACCCATTTGTTTTTAAAATTTTTAAGATAACTCCAACTTATGAGGAAGAGTAGTCCTGCTACAAAAATGTAAGAAAGGGGTGATGAATAAACAACCATATACAGGCCTTTGAAATCAAAACCTTTCATATTGTGTTTGTCGGATATCACAAATCCGGGAAAGAGAATATTTCCTCCAAAAAAGAAAGAAGTGATCATGTCCCAAGTAGGCATCGATTCTACATTGGAAAATTTTTCATACTGTTGGTTGGTTTTGGAGAATATATTTTGGTATTTGAAATCAATTCTGTTCAAGTAAAGAAGAACAAAACAGGCTGCGGCCAAAGTTACTCTTAATGCTGCGTTTCCTAGTTTCTTCCAGCTTGTAAAAAGACCTTTTTCAAAGAGTATGGGAATAAAAACTTTAATAAAATTGGTAATGGTGAGCCCCCCGATACTTACCGCAGCGAAAGACAATGCAAGTGCTGGTGTTTTCTTCTCTTCTCTAAGTTTTATAGCGGCATAATGATTATAAAGACTGAGAAGGAAAAGAGTGTAAGTGAAATTTTCCGGGGTAAAAGACAGAATGATGTTGGTTGAAAAGAGGCCGAAAAACAAAATAATCAGAAGGCTTAGTTTCAACGGCAGCCGGATAATATTTTTCAGATATTTAAAAACCTGCAGGATATTGAGGGTAATGACAATATTGCTTAGCCATGCAAGAGTAAGCCTAAAATTAGCATCCATTTTTCCACCTGAAACCAACAATGAAAACTCCCTGATCCAGTTGAAAAAATAATAGGATAGGGGATGTCTTTCAAAACTTCCTCCGGTCATCAGGATCGATTTGTTGTCAAAACTGAAGTAAGCATCCCAGGGAATTCTGCTGTCGAATATAATCCTGTAATGGATGGCTATATACGATCCCAATATCCCATAGCAGATGATGAAGCACATAAAGACTGCCAATTCAGTATAAGATGAAGGAAAAATCAACCTTAAAAAATGAATGAATTTAGTTTTGATAAAAGACACGTTTGGAATTTTTTGCAAAAGTAAAATAAAAAACCACCAAAGCTGGTGGTTTTTATGAAGATTATATAACAGGTGTTATTGCTTGATTACTTTTTCCGTTGTAGATGTTCCGTCAGCGAAGTCTACTTTCAGAAGATATGTTCCTTTTGGTAAAGACGAAATGTCTGCCTTTTCAGAGTTACTGGTATTGATCGTTTTCCCAGACATGTCAACAATAGAGGTTGATTTTACTTTCTTATCTGTTTTGATATTAATCTCACCTTTAGTTGGATTAGGATAAAGACTTACGGCTGATTTTGTTTTTGCAACCTCGTTCGTAGAAAGAGTTGCAGCTGTAGTAATTTTTACATCATCCAACATAAACAGATATTGATCAGACGACATATACTGGAAACCAATTTTTACAGTTTGTCCTGCATATGCATCAAGATTCAGGGTTACCTGTTGCCATGCTTCATAAGGGGCAATTCTTGCAGTAGCTCCCGAAATGATGGTGAAGTTGGCAGCAGATGTCGGGGTACCGCTTCCTGTATAAACTCCTACTTTATAACTTTCTGTAAAGCCTGGAGATAGGGCTTTTACCCAAAATGTTAAGGTGTTGGAAGAGGCACCAAGTGTTACCGCAGGGCTAATCAGCCAGTCGTTATTTGCTGTTACTAATGCACTGGGAACACCTGCCCATGAAGCTGCAAATTTTTGTCCTCCGTGAGGCGTAAAGTTTCTTATCTCATCATCTGTAGCAATTACCGTTAGATTGTTAACAACATTAGAAGCAGAAGGAGTGAAGATTTGGAATGCCATTGGAGTACCTGCATTAAGCCAGTTAGCGGTCCAAGAGTTGGATGTTACTCCGCCAACTGTTGGGCCTCCACCTGTGTAGGTGTTCAAGCCATCTAAATCAAGTGTCTGCCAGCTTCCGATTCCTGTTTTAATGAAATTGGAATACGTTTCAAAGCCCTCATCGAGCAATACTGTTTGGGAGTGCGCAATTGTTCCCAATAATAATCCTAAAGACAGTATAATTTTTTTCATGTTAAAGATTTTTCTAAAATTAGTGAAAATATCTAATATGATACAAATTGTTCAATGAAATGTCTTTAATTGTGATATTTATTCACGAACTGCAGGAAAGAGTAGAACATCCTGCAGTGTCATCATAATTAGGAGGTCTTTTGGTTGAGAACTCTGGGAAAAGCTCATGGTAAGGAGACTTTAGTGCTTCTGTGAGTTTATCCAGCATTTCTATCTTACCCTGATTAATCTCTTCAATGCATTCGTAAAGAAGATAATTTCTGAGTGTAAATTTTGGATTGTTTTTTTTCATTATGTTTAATGATTCTTTTCTTGAAATTGTATTTAAACTTAGTCTGGATTCGTACTTTTTGATAAAGTCTTTTAGTTTTCCTGCTTTTTCTTCATTCAGAATAGTGTAAGAAGTGTCTTTAAAATGTTCCTGAATATCAGTGTCTGATGTTATCTTTTCCAATTGATTAAAAAATAAAGTATAGTCCAGCTGTAATTCCTGCATTAGGCCTTGCCAGTTGGTAAAGAAGTCTTCGTCGGCTTTTAATAAACTGTCAAATCCAAATTTTCTGCCAAGCATTGTGTCATGGGCCTCCCAGAAATAGGTACCATATTTATTCAGGGTCTCTTCTAAAAATTTTTCATCTTTAATCAGCGGATGAAGAGCATTGGCGAGTTGCCAAAGGTTCCATTGTGAAATCTGTCCCTGCTTTCCAAAGGCATATCTTCTGCCTGGAAGGTCTGTTGTATTGGGAGTGAAGTTCAGATCATACTCATCCATCATAGAATACGGCCCATAATCAATGGTAAGACCAAGGACGGACATGTTATCCGTATTCATTACGCCGTGTACAAAACCAACTCTGAACCATTCCACCATAAGATTTGCCGTGCGGGTACATATGTTCTCGAAAAAGTCTTTATACTTCTGAGTATCGGATGATGTTATTTCCGGATAGTAATTTTCAATCGTAAAATCAGCAAGTTCTTGTAGGCTGTTATATTCTCTTTGGGAAGACATCAGTTCAAAATGACCAAAACGGAGAAAGCTTTCAGCTGTTCTTATCACAACGGCTCCTTTTTCAAACTGAGGATTTCCGCTATACATAATGTCACGAATAACATTTTCTCCTGTAAAAGCTAAGCTAAGAGCTCTTGTTGTAGGAACTCCTAAATGATGCATCGCTTCACTCATGAGGTATTCTCTTACTGAAGATCTGAGTACGGCCCTTCCATCTGCGTGTCTGGAATAAGGAGTTGCTCCGGCTCCCTTCCATTGTATTTCGGTTTTCTTCCCTGCATCATTGATGATTTCCCCGGCGAGAATTGCTCTGCCGTCTCCAAGCTGCCCTGCCCAGTTTCCGAACTGATGTCCTGCGTAGGCTGTTGCATAGGTCTGAACATTTTCAGGAAGGTGATTTCCCACGAGAAAATCAAGGTCTTTATCTTCGTATTTTCCCAGTCCTATTTCTTCGGAAAGAGCTTCATTAAAAGCGATCAGTTTAGGATGATCAAAGCCGGCAGGTTTAACGGTGGCAAATAAAACCTTCGGAGTATTTCTCTGCATAGTGTTGTTAGAAAAATCTCCGGGAAATTCCTTAATAAAAGGTTGTCTGATACGTTCGATATTCATAGATCAAAGGTAGACATTATAAAAGAAAAGACCTTCCAAATTATTGAAAGGTCTTGTGTATTTCTAAAAGAGAATTTATTTATTAAAATCTACTTCATCATTGGAGTGGAGATTTTCGTTGATGTTGTCCTCTTTCTTTTCTGTAGGTTTCTTAGGGGTAGGATCTGAAGGTCTTGGATTCTTGATCTCATCAATTGTTTGAAGACTTCCGTCATCTCCGTATCCGCCACTTAATCCTTTAAGGTTTGAACAGCCATCTTTCCAGTCTGAAGGTTTTACAAACTTATCATCAGGGGTTATTCCTAAACTCTTGTCTGCCCATACCTTCTTCATAAAGATAGCCCAGATTGGGAGTGCCATTCTCGCACCCTGTCCTTCTCCTGTACCGAAGAAGTGGGTCGCTCTGTCTTCCCATCCAACCCATGCTCCGGTTGCCAGTTTTGGTGTGATTCCCATAAACCATCCGTCAGAGTTGTTCTGTGTAGTACCTGTTTTAGCTGCTATTTCTACCGCTTTAGAGATTCCTCTTCTTCCAAGTTCACCGGAAGCGGTTCCGTATTGTGCTACACCTTTCATCAGTTCAATCATGGTGTAAGCATACATTGGGTTCATTACTTCCTTAGGCTCTACATTTACTTCCTTGATTACTCTTCCGTTGGCATCTTCAATTCTCCAGATCATTTCCGGTTTGTTGTGGTTACCATAGTTGGCAAAAGTACTGTAGGCACCAAGCATTTCATAAATTGTAATATCTGATGAACCTAATGCGATGGTGTTGTTTCTAGGAATGTCTTCTGTTACTCCCAGATCTCTTGCTGTTTGAATAACGGCATCTACGCCTGTCATTTCAATAAGTCTTGCCGCAACGGGGTTTTGAGAGTTTGCCAATGCATCTTTTAAAGTAAGCATTCCTCCTCTTCCTGGTACATGCCATCCGTTATGGTCGTATGTTCCGTTAGAAACAGTAGAACAAGGCGTCATTCCCAGTTTCATAATAGCAGTTGCATATACGAAAGGTTTGAAGGTAGATCCTACCTGTCTCTTACCTTGCTTGATGTGGTCGTACTGGAAGTGCTGCCAGTCTATACCTCCTACCCAAGCTTTGATCTCTCCGGTTCCCGGAACCATAGACATTAAACCTGCCTGTGCAATTTGCTTGTGGTATCTGATAGAATCCCATGGAGACATTTCAACTTCTTCCTCACCGTTCCAAGTAAATCTTGAAGTTTTGATCGGTTTATGGAATTCCATTAAGATAGAGTCTTCAGAAACTCCTGCAGCTTTCAATTGTTTGTAACGGCCGGTTCTTTTCATTGCCTGTGTCATTACATCATTGATTTGCTTATTGGTAAGATAGTAGAAAGGTCTGTTGCTTCTTCCTCTCTGTTCTGCGTCAAATCTTTTTTGAAGATCCGTTAAGTGTTCTTTGATTGCATCCTCAGCATATTTCTGCATTTTGGAATCAAGAGTAACATATATTTTTAAACCGTCTTTGTATAAGTTAAGTTTCTTGCCGGTTTCTTTTTCATTGGCCTCAAGATATTTATCGATCTCTTTTCTTAAATAAAACTTGTAATAAGCAGAGTAATCATCATTGATATTTTTGATTGGATGATAATCTAATGTAATAGGTGTAGCAGCTGCTTTATCAAACGTAGCCTGATCTATATAACCTGTTTTTAGCATTTGATCCAAAACAACGTCTCTTCTTGTTTTTGCTCTTTCCGGATTTCTCATCGGGTTATTTTTAACCGGATTTTCAAGCATGGCAACAAACATTGTTGCTTCAGGTAGAGTAAGCTCAGATGTTTTTTTATTAAAGTATATCTTGGAAGCCATTTCAATACCGTTTGCGTTGTATAGGAAGTCAAACTTATTGAAATACAGTGTTACAATTTCTTCTTTTGTATATCTCTTTTCAAGACTTACAGCCACAACCCATTCTTTAAGCTTTTGAAAAACAGCTTTAATTTTATTGTCAGCTCTTTTTCCCGTAAAGAGTAATTTTGCCAACTGTTGGGTAATAGTAGATCCACCACCACGGCCACCACCAAATACTACAGCTCTGGCGACAGATTGTAGGTCGATTCCTGAATGTTCCTTAAAGCGTTCATCTTCTTTAGCTTGTAATGCATAAACTAAAAAAGGAGGCAGGTCTTTATAAGCAATAGGTTGGGTTTTCTCTTTTTCGAACTTACCCAAAAGCTTGCCATCTGAAGAATAGATTTCTGATGCCACATAAATATCCGGGTTTTCAAGTTCTTTTACATCTGGCATTTCCCCAAGAAAACCTTGAGAAACGGCAAAGAAAAGTCCTGAAATCCCCAAAACGACCGCAATGAATCCAATCCAGATAAATGAAACCCATTTTCTCCAGGAGGTGTTTTTCTTTTTTTTGGGAGGTAAAGGAAATGTTTTTCCCCTATTTTCCGCGTTTTTTTTGTTCTGTTCCATTATTGATGGTTACGGTTTCTATTTTTACTCCAATATCTTCAATTCCAGGAAGGTTGTCATTTCTCATGGCCTGTAGAAGGCTTATTTCATACTTACCTTTCTCTGGGAATGTGTAATTTAATTTATACTGAAACAATGTTTCCTTCGTGTCACCAAAACCTGTACCAAGCCACTCTCCGTTAGGTTTTGCCAATACATAATTCAATGTATCGGTTTCCTTTTTCTTGTTCTGAAGATTGGTGAAATTGACAATAAACCTTATATTGCTGTAAGGATAATTGTTGTTGTTTCTTACGACAAATATAATATTTTTAGGATTTTGCGGGTCTGCTATTTCAAGATTAAATTTTTGTTCACTTTTCTTATTCCACTTGTTGTTAACGGAATTCATGATGACTTCTCCTCCCGAGGAAGAGTTGCAGCTAAAGAAAAGGATAAGGGAAAATAATCCTAAAATATTACGCATTTTTATCTTTTTTTGGAGGATATTTCTTTTTAAATTTTTTCTTGTTCGGGTTACTCTGAGGGTTTTTTTCAGCATCAGAACCAGCATTCGTTTTTTCTGCAGCAACTTTCTGCTGCGGATGTTGTTTTTGCTGTTTAGGCTGATTTCCGGAATGGGCATTAGGATTATCAGATTTTTCAGGCCTTTCTTGTCTTTCCGGTCTGCTTTTCTTTGGTCCCTGTCCCTGTCCTTGTCCTTGTTGTTGGTTGTTCGGGTTGGGCTTATTCTGATTGTTTCTGTTTCTGTTCCCTCTGTTTTTCTTTTCGAAACGGTCCACATTATTTTCCTGGATCAGGTCAATGCTTTGCTGTGGGGAATCAGGTTGCTTCAGATCTTCAAGAGGAAGTGTTCTTTCTCCTCTCTTGTTCTTGGCAATCAGTTTTTTAACAAGATCGATATCAAAATCGTACCAAGCAATAGAACTGTCAACGTAAGCAAACCACATTTTCTTTTTGAAAACGTCAATCTTAATACAGAATGCCTTTCCTTTTTCTGTTTCTAAAGTAGTTGAAGAAGAAGGGAAGTCGCTTAGCGCATCCAGATAACTGTCCAGTTCATAGTTGAGGCAACATTTTAGTTTACCGCACTGTCCTGCCAGTTTTTGTGGGTTGATACTCAGCTGCTGGTATCTTGCTACGTTGGTATTTACCGATCTGAAGTCTGTAAGCCATGTTGAACAGCAAAGCTCACGTCCACAAGATCCAATTCCTCCTACTTTGGCAGCTTCCTGTCTGAAACCGATCTGCTTCATATCGATTTTCGTTCTGAAAGCACCAGCGTAATCTTTAATTAACTGTCTGAAATCCACTCTGTTTTCTGCTGTGTAGTAGAAGGTGATCTTTGATGCATCTCCCTGATATTCCACATCAGTAACCTTCATTTCAAGACCAATTCTTTGAGCGATTTTTCTTGCTTCAAGCTTTACTCCGTCCTCTTTTTTTCTTACTTCCTGCCATACCTCAAGGTCTTTTGGATTGGCCTGTCTATATATTTTAAGGGCAGATTCTTCAGAAAATTTCTTCTTTTTCATCTGAATCTTTACTAATTCTCCCGTAAGGCTTACTACGCCTACATCGTGTCCCGGACTAGATTCTACTGTAATTACACTACCTATATGTAAAGGAATGTTGTTAACATTCTTATAAAACGATTTCCTGTCATTTTTAAACCTAACTTCTACAAAATCACACCTGTTTGGTGCCGGATTGTTGATGTTAGAAAGCCAGTCAAAAACACTTAATTTATAACTATTCCCGCAGGTATTTACATTTTCACAGCCATTTGCGGTTTTTTTAGGACCACAAGAATGTGCAGAATCGCCGGATGTTTTACATCCACAACTCATATTACTATTATTTATAATCTTGCAAATTTATGTATTTTTATCTTTATGCAATTCTAAAATACTTAAATAACCTGAATTCAGGATAAAACATTTCTGTATTTCGTATAATAGACTGTTAATCAGTTGTTAATTGTGTTGTTGGGTTTTGTAGCCTTTAAGAGGAGGATAATATTTATTAATTTTATTAAACAATTGATAAAATTTAACACTTTACTAATTCTCACTCTTTGTAATCCCTTTTTTAATCCGAATTGATTTTGTTAAACAAGTGTTTAATATTAAACACTTGTATTAATTGATTTTTTCTGTTTATTTAAATATTTAATATTGTTTATTTTATGGTATATTTTCCCTTAGGTATTATTTTAAACATAGTTTTCTTTAGGTATATTGTTTAAAATATTGGCAAATGTTAACAGAGGTATTCAAAATAATTTTATATTTGGGTTATATAATAATAGTCTATGAAAAAAATATTAGTATCAACTGCTTTATTAGCTGGTGTTCTATCTTACGCAGGAGGCTTCAGGGTTTCTCTGCAAGGGGTAAAACAATTGGCAATGGCGCATACTAGTGCTCATGCCGAAGATGCGAGTGTGACATTCTTTAACCCTGCGGGTATGTCATTTATCCCTTCTAAGCTGAGTATAGCGGCTGGAGGGTTTGGTGCAAGTAATAAAATTACTTTTCAAAATCTGAATACTTTAAACAGTACATCAACGGATAACCCACTGGGAACTCCTTTCTATGCTGCGGTTACTTATAGACCAATAGAAAAATTAACTGTAGGTCTTAGTGTAACAACACCTTTTGGAAGCACAATCCAATGGCCAGAAAACTGGGAAGGCAAAGAAATGGTTCAGAAATTAGAACTGAAAAGTTTCTATTTCCAGCCTATGGTTTCCGTAAAGTTGGCTCCATGGTTAGCTTTTGGAGCAAGCTACATCTATGCAAGAGGTATTGTAGACTGGGATAAAGGAGTAACTCAATTCGGAGGACAGGTTAATATTAAAGATACAAAAGCAAGTGGTCATGGATATGGGTTCGGTTTCTATTTCAGACCTGATCCAAAATTAGATGTGAGTATTGCTTACCGCTCACCGGTAGATATGAAAGCTAAAAATGGAACGGCTTCATTCCAGTTTCCTTCACAGGCAATTTACTCTCAGCTAAAATTAAATGCAGCAGGTCAGGATGGCTTCTCTGCAACACTTCCGCTTGTTGAAGAATATACCATCGGTTTGACATATAAATTCACTCCGAAATGGCAGGTTTCTGCTGACTTCAACTATCACGGATGGGAAAGATACAGCAAGCTTGTATTGGATTTCCAGAATGCTCCTATCGGAAATCAGGCAGATCCAACAGTTCTTGTAAGTCCTAAAAACTTCAGAAATAGTAAAACATTCAGATTGGGAACTCAATATGCATTTACCAATATGATCTATGGACGTTTAGGAGCCTATTATGATGAGTCTCCTTACAGTAATGAAAACTTTATTCCTGAAACGCCTTCATTTGATACTTTTGTCGTTACGGGTGGGGTAGGATTTAAACTGAAAAAGTTTGGAGTTGATATTGCGGGAGGTTATGCAATGCCTAAATACAGAGATGTAAATAATGCTGCCCTAGGATTTTACGGACAGGCGAAAGCGAGAGCATTCTACTTTGGCCTAGGTGTATCTTATAACCCTTTTTAATTGAAAGACTATGAAAAAAATTATAATATCAACAATTGCTGTTTCTGCACTTCTTTTTACTGTAACAAGCTGTAAAACAGATTTCGATACTGACGTAAAAGATATTCCGGTAACCAAAGGGGAAGCAGACTTTACAACATATGTTGCACTGGGAAATTCCCTTACTTCAGGATATCGTGACGGAGCATTATATAGCAGTGGACAAAATGAATCTTATCCAAGCATGATTGCTGGACAAATGAAATTAGCCGGAGGAGGAGCTTTTAAGCAGCCTTTAATGCCTAATGATATAGGAGGATTTACGGGTATTCCTGGTTTCTCAGGAAAACTGACGCTTCAGCTGGTTAATGGATCTTTAACTCCGGTTCCAAGCAGTCCTGCTGCGGCTTTAGATGATGTTTCTGCAGGCAGACCTTATCAGAATATGGGAGTGCCGGGAGCTAAATCATATCATTTGCTTGCCCCAAACTATGGTGACAAGGCAGGTATTTCATTAGGAACAGCTAATCCTTACTTTGCGAGATTTGCATCTTCAGCAACAGCGAGTGTTATAGATGATGTTAAAATTCAGAAACCAACATTCTTCTCCCTTTGGATTGGAAATAACGACGTATTGTTATATGCAACCAATGGTGGCACAAACTCTCAGACCGTAGGAACAACAACAACTTATACTACAGCTACAGTACAGACAGGAAATATGAATCCTGCTACCTATAAGATGAATGATATTTCGGATCCGACAGTAGTAGCGGGTTCTATTAAAGGAATTCTTGATAATCTTAAAAGTGTAGGAACAACAAAAGGAGTTATTGCCAATATTCCTTATGTGACTTCTGTTCCTTACTTTACAACAGTGCCATACAATCCTTTGACACCAGCTTTATTAGGGGCTAATCTGACAACTCTTAATACAAGTTTATATGGGCCATTGAAGCAGGCACTTACTGCTTTTGGCGCAGGAGATAGAATTAATTTACTTTCTTCTACTGCTTCAAATCCTGTATTAATAAAAGATGTTGCTCTAACAGATCTTTCCGCTCAGCTTACTGCTGCCTTGACTCCGTCTTTGGGCTTAGCAACTGCTACTGCTTTTGGACAAATCTTCGGGCAGGCAAGACAGGCTACGAAAGATGATTACATCCTTTTGACCTCAAGTTCTTTAATTGGGACTAATGCCCCAAATATTCCTGCACCGGTAAATGTTTACGGAATTTCTTATCCGTTGCAGAACCAACATGTGCTTACAAAAACAGAAGCAGGATATGTGAAAACGGCAATAGATGCTTATAATGGTTCTATAAAATCACTTGCAGACGCGTATGGATTGGCATTCGTAGATGCTAATGCCAAAATGGTTGAGCTGAACGGACAGTCAGGAATTTTGTTTGATGGCGTAAAATACACAGCCAAGTTCGTTACAGGAGGAGCTTTCTCTCTTGATGGAGTTCACCTTACAGGACGTGGATATGGTATTGTTGCTAATGAATTTATTAAATCAATCAATGCTAAATACAAATCTACACTTCCGCAGGTAGATCCTAACAAATATTCAGGAGTTAAATTCCCTTAATAATTGATAAAATAAAAACTTAGAAACCACAGGAGTAAATCTTGTGGTTTTTTTTTAAATTTGCAAAATCTTTTAAAAAGTAAAAATGGCCGATCAGTTAAGTTATTTATTTTGTACAAGAACCAGCAGGGACTTGGCAGAGAAAATTGCCCAGAATTATGGGAAAGAATTAGGAAAAATCAACTTTCAGGAGTTCAGCGACGGGGAATTTGAACCTGTTTTGGATGAATCTGTAAGAGGAGGAAGAGTTTTCCTAATCGGATCTACGTTCCCTCCTGCAGACAATCTTTTAGAACTTCTTCTAATGATTGATGCAGCAAAAAGAGCTTCTGCAAAGAGCATTACCGTTGTAATTCCTTACTTCGGACTTGCCAGACAGGACAGAAAAGACAAACCAAGAGCGCCGATCGGTGCTAAACTTGTTGCTAACCTTCTTACAGCAGCAGGAGCAACAAGAATCATGACAATGGATCTTCATGCAGATCAAATTCAAGGATTCTTTGAAATTCCGGTTGATCACCTTTATGCTTCTTCTATTTTTGTAGATTATATCAGATCTTTAAATCTTGATAACCTTACTATTGCTTCTCCGGATATGGGAGGTGCAAAAAGAGCAAAAAATTACGCCGGTCACATTGGTGCTGAAGTTGTAATTGCTTACAAGGAGAGAAAAAAAGCAAATGTTGTAGAAGAAATGTTCCTTATCGGAGATGTAACTGGTAAAAATGTAATCCTTATTGATGATATGATTGATACTGCAGGTACACTTTGTAAAGCTGCAGATATCCTTATTGAAAAAGGAGCAAAAACCGTAAGAGCGATGGCAACTCATGGAGTACTTTCAGGAAAGGCTTATGAGAATATTGAGAACTCAAAACTTTTGGAAGTTATTGTAACTGACTCAATTCCTGTTAAAAATAATTTGTCATCTAAAATAAAAGTGCTATCTTGCGCCCCGTTATTTGCGGATGTTATGACAATGGTTCATGAGCACAAATCAATTAGCAGCAAGTTTGTTATTTAATTGATTTTTAGTCGTTTGCGAATTAATATTAAGAACAATTTTTTAAATTTTTATAAATGAAATCTATTACAATTCAAGGTACAAAAAGAGAAAGCGTGGGCAAAAAGTCTACAAAAGCTTTACGTGATGCTGAATTAGTTCCTTGTGTTGTTTATGGAGGTGAAACACCTTTAAACTTCTCTGCTGAAGAGAAAGCTTTCAAAGGATTAGTTTACACTCCTGAAGCACACACGGTATCTATTGAGGTTGACGGAAAAACAATTCCAGCTGTTCTTCAGGATATTCAGTTTCACCCAATTACTGACAAAATTCTTCACATTGACTTCTATCAGTTATCTGATGACAAGCCAGTTGTGATGGAAGTTCCAGTAAGAATTACAGGACGTTCAAAAGGTGTTGTAGCTGGTGGTGTTTTACGTCAGTCTTTCAGAAAGTTAAAAGTAAAAGCTATTCCTGCTAACTTACCTGACGAAATCGTTGTTGACGTTACTCCATTGAGAATCGGAAACAAACTTTATGTAGGAGGAATCAAGACAGAAGGATATTCTTTCGTACACCCTGACAATGCAGTTGTTGTAGCTGTTAAGATGTCTAGAAATGCAATGAAAGGTGGTGCAGCAATGGAAGATGATGAAGATGAAGAAGAAGTTGCAACTGAAGAAGGTGCAGCTCCAGAAGCAGCAGAATCTGCAGCAGAATAAGAATTACTTATTTAAAAATATCAAAACCCGTCATTTTTTGGCGGGTTTTTTTATGGAAAAAAACAGGACTTAATCTGTTGAATTGCAGATCCCGACTGTGCTTTTCCCAGTATTTTATTGATCATCAACTTTCTTTACCCTTTACAATCGAATATTTCTATCAACAGAGAGGGATCACCTTCCTTCCTAATGCTTCCTTTCAGAAAAAAAGCCGTAAATTTGAAGTGTTCTAAATAAGAACGTTTTAATTTAAAAAATAAATAAATGTTTGACATTCAGGAAATAAGAAGCCAGTTTTCTATATTGGACAGAGAAGTGAATGGTAAGCCTTTGGTTTACCTGGATAATGCAGCCACGTCGCAAAAGCCAAATTCGGTTTTAGAAGTCTGTCACGCATATTATACAGAGCTTAATGCCAATGTTCACAGAGGAATTCATACATTAAGCCAGTTAGCAACAGAAGAAATGGAGCTTTCAAGAAAAAAGATCCAGAAATTCATCAATGCTGAACATGATTTTGAAGTTATTTTTACAAAAGGAACAACAGAAGGGTTGAACCTTATTGCTTATATTTTAACACAGAAACTGCAAAAAGATGATGAGATCATTATCTCTTATCTGGAACACCATTCCAATATCGTTCCATGGCAGATGCTTTGTGAAAGAACCGGAGCCAAACTTCGCGTTATCCCTATTGATGAGAACGGGATCCTTCAACTGGATCAGTTTGATCAGTTTTTAAGCGAAAAAACAAAAGTCGTTTCTGTAAATCAGGTTTCCAATGCATTGGGGATTGTTAATCCTATTGATGAGATTATTGCAAAAACAAGAAAAAATACTGATGCTTATGTTGTGATAGACGGAGCTCAGTCTGCACCTCATTTCAATATAGATGTACAGAAAATGGATTGTGATTTCTTTGTTTTTTCAGGCCATAAAATGTATGCACCAATGGGAACAGGTATTCTATATGGAAAACGTGAAATACTTGAAGCGTTGCCTCCTTTCCATGGTGGAGGAGAGATGATCGCAACCTGTTCTTTTGAAGGGACAACTTATGCAGGGCTTCCTTTTAAATATGAAGCAGGAACACCCAATGTAGGAGGGAATATTGCTTTAGGAGCTGCCATAGATTTCATGAATGCAGTGGGACATCAAAATATTCAGAATCATGAAAATGCTCTTTTGGAATATGCACAAAGACAATTGCTGGAAATTGAAGGGATTAAAATTTATGGTGAGAAAGCCAATAGAACCGGAGTGGTTTCTTTCAATCTTGAAGGAGTAGGTATTGCTTCGGATGTAGGGATGATCCTGGATAAATTAGGGATTGCTGTAAGAACGGGGCACCATTGTACCCAGCCTATCATGAATTTCTTTAATATTGCAGGAACGGTGAGAGCCAGCTTTGCGGTGTATAATACTTTCGAAGAGATTGATGCATTGGTAGAAGGAGTTAAGAAAGCTCAGAGAATGTTAAGTTAATCAATAACGATACTTATTATATAAATTGAAAAGCAGCTTTATCGCTGCTTTTTTTATTAATCCATTGGAATACAATAGCATCGGCCGTTGATGATAACCTGGTAGTATCCAAGAGCACATTCCAGGCAGATTTCTCCTCCTGCTACAATGGTTTTCAATTTTTCTTTGCTTAGTTTTTTCATAATAATGATTTAAGGTGTTAATAATCAAAGATAAAGAAATAAATATAAGATTGCTGGAAAAGTTAACGGAAAAAGCCTTGTTAATTGATAACAAGGCTTGTCTATTTTTAAAAGAAAAGATCTTATAAATTTGGTTTCCAGTCAACTACTGCTCTGATGAAAGCTTCTGCATTCTCTACAGGGACATTCGGTAAAATTCCATGTCCTAGATTGGCAATATATCTGTCTTTTCCAAAGCGGTTGATCATCTCATTCACCATTTTCTTTATTGTTTCAGGAGTTGAGTGCAATCTTGCAGGATCGAAGTTCCCCTGTAGCGTCATGGTGTGATTGGTTAATGCTCTTGCGAATTCTGGTTTAATGGTCCAGTCAACTCCTAGAGCAGAGGCTTTAGACATTGTCATATCTTCCAATGCAAACCAGCATCCTTTTCCAAATACCACTACGTGAGTAAGAGGGCTCAATGCTTCAACAATCTGGTTGATGTACTGCCATGAGAATTCCTGATAATCTGTTGGAGAAAGCATTCCTCCCCAAGAATCAAATACCTGCACGGCAGAAACTCCTTTTTCTACTTTTCTCTTTAAATAAGAAATCGTAGTATCAGTGATTTTCTGTAATAATAAATGAGCTGCTTCAGGCTGTTGGAAACAGAAAGATTTTGCTATATCAAATGCCTTACTTCCTTTTCCTTCTACGCAATAGCATAAGATCGTCCATGGTGAACCTGCAAAACCAATCAATGGAATATCATTGTCCAGTTTCTGAAGAGTCAGTTCAATAGCATCAAAAACGTAGCCTAAAGTATCATTCACATCCGGAGTTTCAATGTTTTGAACCTGTTCCATTGTTCTGATAGGAGTATCCAGCCAAGGGCCTACAGATTCTTTCATTTTGAAATCGATCCCCATTGCCTGTGGAACTACCAAGATATCAGAAAACAGAATCGCAGCATCCAACGGAAATCTACGGATTGGCTGTAAGGTAATTTCAGCAGCAAGTTCAGGAGTCTGACATCTTGTGAAGAAATCATACTGGTCTCTTAAAGCAATGAATTCCGGCAGATATCTTCCAGCCTGCCTCATCATCCAGACAGGAGGTCTTTCAACGGTTTCTCCGCGAAGTGCTTTTAAATATAGGTCGTTTTTAATCATAATCTATTTAAACTAATATTACCGTTTCTATCGGTAAAAGATATTCTACATTGGACTTCCGATTTCTTTTTTTAATAACTCAAATATGGAAGTCAGCGTATTTCCTTCGGATGTAAAAATTTTTTCCTGAGTATAATTTCTCAACTCGGAAGAAGTGGTTTCCCCAATCGAAAAAAGCTTCATATTATCCAAAGAATTTCGCCTTGCAAAACTACGAACTCCGCTCGGACTAAAAAATACTGCAGCATGATATTTTTCAGGTATTAAAGGGTTGATTTCCTCTGTATTATATATGGTAATCTTTTTATACTTTATGTTTTGTAAAGGTAAATCCTTGTCCAGAACATTGATGGCCAGGTTGCCGCAGAAATGAAGAAATTGCTCGTGCTGGCAGTTTCCGATAATAAACCTGGAAAGCGTTTCTGCATTTTTCAAAACCTTAAAAGTTCCGAAACCAAATTTTCTCAACGCTCTTTTCGTTTTTTCTCCTACACAGTAAATCTTATTATAATTTTTAGCCGTAAAATTTTCATTGGGCTTAAATCTATTTTTGAAAAAAGCCGCCACACCATTTACGCTGGTAAAAATCAGGGAATAATTTTTCAGCTCAAAAGGGCTGATCAGAATAGGTTTGGTCTTAATTACCTCAACACAGTCAACCAGAATATCCTCTCCTAATTCTTTGGATATAATGTTTTGGTCTATATTTTTGGTAAATAAGATTTTCATGTCTGTATAAGGTGAGAAAATGAAAAAGTAAGGGGTAAAAGAAAATTAGAATTTGCAACTACAATATAAAAGAGTAGTTTAAATCTGGCTTTTGATTTCCGCCATCAATTCTTTTCCACCATTTTCAAGAACAACGTTTGCAAACTTTTCGCCGAAATTCTCAGGAGAACTGTACTCGAAGTTTTCATCTATGGCAATGCAGTTTTTACCATCTAAAGAGCAAAGTGCAGCTTTAAAACGGATCTGGTCGCCCATGATTTCTGCAAAAGCTCCAATAGGTGCTGTACAGCCTCCTTCCAGAGTGCTTAGGAAGTTTCTTTCAATTTCCACGCAGATCTGTGTAGGCTGATGGTTGATCTCGCGTACAATTTCATTGATCTCCGGTTTGTCAGAATGTCCTGCTACTGCAATGACTCCTTGAGAAGGAGCGGGGATCATTAATGGAAGCATCTCATAATCGATTTCCATTTTCATTCTTTTGATTCCTGCTAAAGAGAGAATTGTTGCATCAAAGTTCCCGTCTTCCAATTTTTGAAGTCTGGTTTGGATGTTTCCACGGATGTCAGAAAACTCTGTATGAGGATAATTTCTTAACCAAAAGGCTCTTCTTCTCAAACTGCTGGTTGCCAGTTTCAGTTCATGAAAATCTTTATTACGAGCGGATTCTTTTCTTATGAGAATATCCTGTGGATAATCTCTTTCCAGGTAAGCAATCATCTCAATATGATGAGGCAACTGTGTAGGAACATCTTTTAAAGAATGCACGGCAATATCAATCTCATCATTTAATAGAGCGATATCAAGGTCTCTTGTGAAAACTCCGGTAATACCCAAAGAATATAAGGGCTGATTAAGGTTCTTATCGCCAGAAGAAACGATAGGAACAATTTCCGTTAAATAATTGTTGTTCTGAAGGTGCCTCGCAACCTCTCTAGCCTGCCAAAGTGCAAGTGCGGAATTTCTCGTTCCGATTCTAATGCTTTTCATTGAATTCGTTGTTTGGTTGTTCAACTAATATTTCGTGCATTAATTTACTAATTTCTTCGGCTTTCAAGGGATTATCGATGATATATTTTGCAAAACGGTTGGTGATCTTCTGGATCATTTTCTCAGAAAGTTCCATGTCCGTGATGTTTATGTATTTATTCTTTTTATAAAAATTATGCATTTCATTGCGTTCCATATTCTTTAAAACCGCTTTGAAATGATGAATATTAGGGGCCAGCTTTCTTTTTTTCTCCCATTCAATGAAGTCTTTCATCAGTTCCTTAATGATTTTTTCAGCTTTTGGGATTTCTTTTTCCCGCTGTTGTATTGTTTCCTGGATCTGTTTAGAAAGTTCATCCACATCAATCAGCGTTACATTTTCATTTTCGGTAACATTCTTTTCAACATTATGAGGAATAGAAAGATCGATGATTAAGGTTTCTTTTCCGTTAGGGAAATGAGACTGGTTTACAATAGGATGTTTGGCTCCTGTTGCTACGATAAGAATATCAGTATTTTTTAATTCCTTGTCAAAATCAGAATAATCAACGTGGGGAATATTATATTTCTGGGAAATTTTTTCAGCTTTATCCTGAGTTCTATTGGCAATTTTGATTTTCGGCTGATAAACATGTTTTACCAGGTTTTCTACCGTATTCTGTCCAATTTCACCCACTCCCAAAAGAAGAATGTTCTTTTCGGCAATTCTCTTCTGGCTGTTGAGGATATAATGAACCGCAGCATAAGAAACAGAAGCAGCTCCATTGGAAATACCTGTTTCATTTTTAATCCTTTTTGAAATCTGAATAGCTGCGTTGATCGCTCTTTCCAGATAAGGATTAGAATTTTGTCTCTCTTTTTTAAAGCGGCTGTATGCTTTTTTGATCTGACCGATGATTTCAAAATCTCCAATAATCTGGCTCTCCAGGCCGGCAGCTACTCTGAAAAGATGAATTAAAGCTTCTTCTTTTGTCAGAATATTCGCAAACTGAAGGAAATCTGTAATATTAACTCCGATGGTTTTGCAATATTCTTCTGCCACTAAAAGATAATTGGGAGAAGTGGTATAAATTTCGGTCCTGTTACAAGTGGAAACCACAAATGCATCTCCAAGATCTTCCTGATGGACTCTTGAAACAAAGTTTTTGATGTTTTCATCAAAGAATGCAAATTTTCCTCTCGTTTCTACATCAGCTTTCTCGTAGCTTATGGAAAGCACGGCAAAATTAGATGTCTGATGAATGTTGGAATACTGTAACATAAGCAGTCGCAAATTTACGATTTTTTTAATTAATTCCCCTCTGATAGTGTATATGATAATTATCGTAAAAAACTATAAGAGAAAAGGAAAGGTTTAGACTATTAAGCAACAGAAGATAATGTGTAAAAGATTGAAAAAACAGGAGGACTAATGAATTGAATCTTTACTTTTTCTGAAACGAAATATTGTTTAATGGTTGATTGTCAGTTTTTTTGACATTGATAAAACGATTGTGATTATCTAAAAAAAAACAGCCTCATGTCTACTTATTTGCCTTCACCGTTACCTCTGATTTATTGGCCGTTTTACCCTTTTATAATTTTACTTTTTTATCTTTTCGGAGCTTCATTAATTTTAGTTGAACTCAAACTCTGTAAACATCTAAACTGAAAGTTAATAAAGAATTGTAAATTTTAATAAAACTTTAACCAAATTAAGTTGTTGGGAAATTTCTTTAGTAGGGTTAAATTTATATCTTTGTAAACTTAAAATCAGAAGAAAAATATGAGTTTATTTGATATGTTTACGCAAGAAATTGCGATAGACCTTGGAACTGCTAACACCCTTATCATCCATAATAATAAAATTGTTATAGATCAACCGTCAATTGTTGCGATTGAACGTTCTTCGGGTAAACCCATTGCAGTGGGCGAGCAGGCTAAACATATGCAAGGTAAAACTCACGAGGATATCAAAACAATTCGTCCATTGAAAGATGGTGTTATTGCTGATTTCCACGCTTCTGAACACATGATCAAAGAATTTATCAAAAAAATTCCTGGGATCAAAGGTAAATTCATTCAACCGGCATTACGTATCGTAATCTGTATTCCTTCTGGTATCACTGAAGTTGAAAAAAGAGCAGTAAGAGACTCTGCTCAGAAAGTAAACGCAAAAGAAGTACGATTAATCTATGAACCAATGGCTGCTGCAATTGGAGTAGGGATCGACGTACAGAAGCCTGAAGGTAACATGATCATCGATATAGGTGGTGGTACTACAGAAATTGCTGTGGTGGCTCTTGGAGGTATCGTATGTGATAAATCTGTGAAGATTGCCGGAGATGTATTTACAAACGATATTGCTTATTACTTAAGAACTCACCATAACCTTTACATCGGAGAAAGAACGGCTGAAAGAATCAAAATTGAAGTAGGTTCTGCAGTAGAAGATCTTGATGTAGACATCGAAGACATTCCGGTACAAGGTAGAGACCTTATCACAGGGAAGCCTAAAGAAATTATGGTTGGGTATAAAGAGATTGCACGTGCATTAGATAAATCGATCATCAGAATTGAAGATGCTGTAATGGAAACTCTTTCTCTTACTCCGCCGGAATTGGCAGCTGATATTTACAAAACAGGTATCTATCTTGCCGGAGGTGGTGCATTATTGAGAGGTCTTGCAGACAGAATCCACAAAAAGACTGGTCTTCCTGTATTTGTAGCTGAAGATCCGTTGAGAGCAGTTGTTCGTGGAACAGGTATTGCTCTTAAGAATATGGATAAATTCAATTTCTTAATAAAATAATTTTAACTTTTTACGACTATATATCTGAATGGGATTTTTGCTGAGATTATTTTCGAAGAACACTCTTTTCGTCTTCTTTATATTCCTGCAAATTATTGCTCTGGTTTTGATATTCTCCAGAAATGCCATGCAACAATCCTGGATTGCGGGCCAAACAGCTGCGTTTAATTCCTGGGTTTCCGGGTATATAGATGAAGGAGTTTCTTATCTGAAGCTAAAACAGATCAACGAAGATCTTGTTGTTCAGAATAAAGCCCTTATGACTGAACTTTACGGAAAAGACGGAGCTAAGAATCCTGTTTTCAGAAAAGTTCATGATACTATTGGTGGCGGGCAGATTTATACTTTTGTTGACGGAGAAATTGTTTTCAACAGTATCAACAGAAGAAATAACTATTTTACAATCAACCGCGGCCGAAGAGACGGTGTCTTTCCTCAGATGGGGGTAATGGCACCAAGAGGTATTGCGGGGATTGTTATCAACTCTACAGATAGTTACGCATTGGTTCAGTCGGTCTTAAGTGTTAATAAGATCAGAATTAATGCTGCACTTAAAAATTCAGGATACTTTGGTACTTTAACATGGAATGGTGATAACTCCCGAGTGATGCACCTTGCCGATATTCCTAAATATGTTGCGTTAAAAGTTGGAGATACTGTTGTAACAGACGGTAAATCCGCTATTTTCCCGAAAGGAGTAACAATTGGTACCATTGCCGGATATTCTGTAGATAATAAAACCGGCTTCTGGGATATCTCCGTAGAGCTGAGTGAAAAAATGGGAGCGTTGAATAAAGTGTTTGTAGTGAAGAATCTTAAGAAAGCCGAAGTGCAGAAGATTCAGGATACTATGCAGGCTGTAATAAAAAAAGAAAATGATTAGCAGGACTTTATTTACCGACATATTGATCATGATTTTTCTTGTGGCATTACAGATATTTGTTTTGAACAGGATTACGCTTTTTGGGAAATATACCCCGGTGTTATATCCCGTATTTGTTATGTTCTACCCATTCTTCAGAAATAAATTTCAGTTCCTGGCATTAAGCTTTCTTATTGGGTTATCTATTGACGGCTTCCTTAATTCATGGGGTATTAATGCATTTGCAACAACGTTGATTGCTTATTTCAGAACGTTGATTTTCAGGACTTCTACTGATACTTCTACAGACTTTTTCTCTTTTCAGTCCCTTCAATGGGCGCAGTTTTTGCTGTTTTTATTTTCAAGTATTTTTCTGCATCAGCTTTTAGTACAGTATATTGAGTTCTTTAAGTTCAGCAGATTTTTTGAAATATTATTTAATGTGTTGGTAACAAGTGTAATTTCCTTTATATTTATAGTCATCTACGCATTAATATTTAAAATCAAACAAAAAGTTTGAACACACGTTATTTAAAAATCTTTTCCATCCTTGTCACTATCGCCCTTATTTTTGTGGTGAGGCTTGCTTATTTACAATTATTTACAGACCGCTACGCTTTAAATGCTGCCAATACTTCCATTAAAACGGAGTATGTCATTCCACAGCGTGGAGTTATTTTTGACAGGAACGGAAAGATTATGGTAGGAAACCAACCTGCTTATGAGGTTTCTTTTACCCAGGCTTTGATGAAGCAGGATTTCGATACTCTTGGATTTTGCAGCTTGATGAAGATCAGTAAGAACGACTTTATCAACCGAATCAATTTTATTAAAAAAGAAAAATACTATTCCAAACTGACTCCGATGACTTTCTTAAAGGATCTGAGCAGGGAAGATATTGCAAGAGTTCAGGAAATTATCTTTAAGTATCCTGCCTTTAATATTGTACAGCGTCCTCAGCGTCAGTATGAAGTTTCAACATCCGGAAACCTTTTAGGGTATACAAGTGAGGTAAATGAAAAAGATATTAAAAAAGATTCTGTGTATTACTTACCGGGAGACTTTATCGGAAAAACGGGCGTTGAAAAATCCTATGAAAAAGAACTTCGTGGAATAAAAGGAATAAAATATATTCAAAAAGACATCAGACTTCGAAATATTGGCTCTTATAAAAATGGATCCCTAGATAGAGATGTCGTTACAGGGAAAGACATTACATTAACGATCGATTATGACCTCCAAAGAACTGCTGAAGAGATGTTGGTCAACAAGCACGGTGCAATTGTCGCTTTAGATCCTAATAATGGTGAAGTGTTAGTGGCAGCAACAGGACCGGATATTGATCCGAACCTTTTCACGGGAGCAAATAAATCGAGAAACCTATATGCGTTGTCAAAAGATACGCTTTACGAAAATAAGCCTACTTTCGACCGTTCTCTACAGGCTGGTTATCCTCCTGGATCTACTTTCAAACTGTTAACAGCTTTAGCTGCTATGCAGATGGGGGTAATGGATGAAAAAACAATTTTCCCTTGTGGTGGCGGATTTTTCTATAAAGGGAAAAGAATAAAAGGGCACGGTGGAGCAGATCCGCTTATTCCTTCTATCCAAGTTTCCAGTAACTGTTTTTTTACCTATGCTTTCATTGCTATTATCAAGAAATATCCGGGAAATCCTTCGAAAGGTGTTGATGAGTGGAAAAAAATCATGAGTAGCTTTGGAGTAGGAGAATTTTTGAACAATGACTTTGCTGTAGGAGCAAGAGGAAGAATTCCTTCTGGAGATTTTTATGAAAAAAGGTTTAAAGCCATCATGAAAGCCAGTGGTTCGCAAAGAACTGATTTCAAGAACTGGGATGAAATGTCAACAGGAGCCATTTATAACGGAATGGGGCAAGGAGATGTTTTGGTAACCCCAATTCAGCTGGCCAATTATGTGGGAGCTATTGCCAATAAAGGATGGTACTATACCCCTCATATCGTAAAAGCTATTGATGGAAAACCAAATCCAGATCCAAGGTTTAAAATTAAACATCAGACTTTAGTAGATCCCAAACATTTTGAACCTGTTTTAAAAGGGATGGAAGCTGTAGTTCTAAGAGGAACTGCAAGAGGGTTGAAATCTAATGATTTTACTCAGTTAGCCAAAACGGGTACCGCACAGGTTCCACAAGGAAAAGATAACTCTATTTTTGTACTCATTGCGCCGGCAGATAAACCAAAGATTGTTGTCGTTGCAGTAATGGAACATGCAGGATTTGGAGCAACATGGGCAGGTCCTGCTTGTACGGTGATTGCTGAAAAATATATCACTGGTGATTTAAAAAGAGAAAATCTCTATAAAAAAATGATAGGGGCAAGCTTTATGCCTGAATATAAAAGACAGTGGATTGCAGATCTTAAACGTAAAGGTTTATATAAAGATCCTAAACCTGATTCTATCAAACAAAAAAGAATAAAAGACAGTCTGGAGTTGATAAAACAACAAAAGGCCAGGCTACAAAAGAAAATAGAGGAAGAATCCAAAAATAATAACACTGCTAAAAAACCTGTGAAGCAATGAAATGGACTGAAGGAATAGACAAACTGGGCCTAGGGCTGTATTTCCTGCTTTGCATTTTTGCGATTGCAAATATCTACAGTGTAGACCAGAAACTGGGTGAAAAACAATTCATGTTTTTTGGGATCTCTCTATTCGTAGGACTTATCATCTTCTTTAGCCGAAGTAAGTTCTTTGAAAACATGGCCGGGATCATTTACATTGGTGGTGTACTTCTATTGATAGGACTTTTCCCATTCGGGAAAGAGATCCTCGGACAGAAAAACTGGTACAAGTTTGGAAGCTTTACCATGCAGCCGGTAGAATTTGCAAAAATAGGAACCGCTCTTATGCTCTCCAATTATGTTTCCGGGCCGGACTTTAATCTGAAAAACAGAAAATCTCTCTGGACTACCTTAGCCATCGTAGGTATTCCCGCAGCAGTAGTTTTGGCTATTCCTGATGTGGGATCAATGCTTGTATTTATTGCATTTTTCATTGCGCTATATAGAGAAGGGTTGAGTGGTCTTCTGTTTGGGATAGGATTTATTTTTGCCGGAGTATTCCTGATTGCATTAGCCGTTCCGCCAGTCTACGTTGCTGTTGCCGTTTTATTGATTGCAGGAGTATTTATTGCCATGAACTATCATAGAATGTCCTGGGATGTTATTTCTATTTCGGGAATTGCTGGATCTGTGCTTTTGCTGTGTGGACTTGCTTTCGGTTCTCCTTACATTTTAGAAAAACTGCCAAAACACCAGAGAGAAAGAATTGAGGTTCTTTATAAAGGTGAAAAGGCATTTAGAGATACTTCGGGATACAACTTATTATATTCTAAAACAGCCATTGGCTCAGGTGGTCTTTTGGGGAAAGGATACCGCGAAGGATCTGTTACCCAAGGGAAATTTGTACCGGAGCAGGAAACCGATTATATTTTCTGTACAGTAGGAGAGGAATGGGGCTTTTTAGGAAGTGCAATTCTGATCTTATGCTATATGGTATACATCGGTAGAATTTACTATCTGGCAGAGAAGCAGAAATCTACCTTTAACCGAGTATTCGGATACTGTTTTGCATCTATTCTGTTAATGCACTTTTCAATCAATTTAGGGATGGTTATGGGGCTTTTCCCTACAGTAGGGATTCCTTTGCCATACTTCAGTTACGGAGGAAGTTCACTACTTGCCTTTTCCATGATGACGTTTATATTCTTTAAGCTTAATTATTCCGATAAGAATAGCTTGGTGTAAGCTTATCGCGTTATTCGATCTTGATTTCATAAACCAAAACGAACCTAACCTGTTATCTACAGGAAATAATTTCCTATTTTTTCAAAGTATAATCATAGTCTGAGATAAAGAATTTTTATCATGTTCAATGAATATGAATTGAATTTCCTGTTTGTATACTAATTTTAAACCTTATCGATCAGTATAAAATTATTAGTATTCATAGAGGGCTGTAATACGTATATTTGTGTAAAATTATTTAACCATGAAAAAAATACTCTTATCCTTTAACGTAATCTTGTCTTTGAGTCTATTTGGGATCAGTTGTAATTGTACCTAATACTGAGGACTATAATCAAAATGGTATTGTTTATAGCAACTCTTTATTTTTAGGGAAAAATTATAAATTAAAAAAGTTTGATGGGCAAATAATCACGGACATCCCGAATCCTTCATACAACAGTGTTTTAATGAATGGAACATTAGCTGGAAATATGGTGATTTATGATAATAAGCTTTGTTATAATTATAAAAATGGAAGTGCTATAGATAATGATTATATAGTTACTTATGACGGTAATTCGCAGAATGCATTTTTAAAGCCGATATCTCAGCCATCGATTAGGATTGGAGATAATGGAGATGCTGATGAGCCGGTAATAAATGAAGGAAAATTATTTTTACGCGGATCCTATTTTCCGGGTATTAAATTGTTAGCTTTTTTATATGTTTTTGATGGACAAAATCTGACAATGATAAAAAACTTCGGAAGTAATGTTTCAGGTGAAGTGAAATTGGGAAATTGGGCTGTCTCTAATAATAATCAACTTTATCTTGGATATCTTGATGGTTTTTTAAATCAATTAATTAAATTTAATGGTACCGATTATACTTCTTTAACAAATAGTTCCAAGGAATATTTAGGTGGAGTAATCAGCTCAGGGTCTGATTTAAATTTTTATTATAATAGCATAGGGGTAGGATATGGTTTAGGAATCTATACTCCTTCAACAAGTGCGCTATCTTTACTTCCTGTTACGCAATCCAAAGTTTTAAATAGAAAAAGGCTTATTATTCTTAATTCAAAAACTTACGGTATTGCCTACGATAATGATTTGTTATATAGGCAATTAACTATTTTTGAAGGTGCTGGTTTTCAAAAAATAAATAACTTGACAAGCAGCGATCGGGGACCAATTACAAATGTTACTCCCTTTAATGGGGATTTATATTTTGGCTATGAGAGCACAAATAATAAAATTCAACTTGGTAAATATGCTGGGACTAATATTTCTTTAGTTCCCAATCCATCAGTATCTGATAAGGGAATTGGACGAAAACTAATTGAATTTGGTGGAAAATTGTTTTTTACCTATACAATCAATACCATCAATTATTTAGCAATGTATGACGGTCAGAATTTGACGGTCCTTCCTAATCCTGATAATGGAGAAGGTGTGATTGATAAGAAATTTGTTGTCTATGGAAATGATCTTTATTTTCCTTATAAAGATGCCGCAGGAAAAATTAATCTGGCAAAATATGGCACTACATTTCTGAACACAAAAGAAGTTAATAAGAAAAATACAACGATCTCAATATTTAAAGAAGGTAATGGATTTTCAGCGTTATCAAAAATAAAAGAAATCAGTAAAATAGAAATTCTTGATATTTCTGGAAGACAAATAAATAATATTGATGTGAATGCCACTAAATATTATTTTGAAATGAACACTGCAGGTGTTTTTATCATTAAAGTGACTTTAAAAGGTGGCAGGATTTTCACACAAAAGATTAGAAATTAAGATATATAGACCTCCGTTTTGGGTGACCAAATCATTATTATTCGATCATTATTTAATAAACTAAAGCTTACATACATTTGTTTTCTTTAGAAAGTAATTGTCTATGTTTCTCGAAGTACATTAAGGCGCTAATACAAAGAATTTATAATGTTCAATGAAGATGAATTGGATAACATGTTTATATAATAGTTTTGATAAAAAGGTTGTAATATGTATATTTAAACAAAATTATTTAACTATGAAAAAAACACTCTTATCCTTTAACTTAATATTGTCTTTAAGCCTGTTCGGACAATCAGTTGTAATCGTTCCAAATACTGAAAATTATGGACAAAATGGAATTGTTTATAATAACTCTTTATTTTTTTCTAAAAACAGTAAACTTGCAAAATTTGATGGCGTTTCTGTAATTGGATTACCAGAACCATCTTATAGTAATCAACCAATTAATGGACTGTTGAGAGGAAGTATGGTTATTTATAATAATAAGCTTTGTTATAATTATGATTATAAAGCAAGTGGATCTATGAATGAGTACTTAAATAAAGATTATATAGTTACTTACGATGGATCAGAACAAAAAGCGTTTTTAAATCCAGAATCAGTTTATGAATTCGGAGGAATTTACATAGGTGGAACAGGAAGCGAAAGTGAACCTGTTTTATATAATAATAAACTGGTGTTTCGAGGAACATATTATAATGGCTTGACTTCTCATTTATATACTTTTGATGGGCAAAATATTTTAAAAATTAATAATATAAATAATAATAATATGCCTGGAGCTGTTTTAAAATTAGGAAATCAGGCAACTATATATAATAATGAACTTTATTTCGGATATAAAGACAATAACATGTTTTTTGATGGAATAGGTAAATTTGATGGAACAACAATACAGACTGTAACAAATAGCTCACAAGAATATTTAGGAGGTCTTGTAAATCTAGATACAAAAATGTATTGCTATTTACATGGAGTAGGATATGGGCTTGGTCTATATGGAGGGAATACTTTTTCATCTCTTCCGATTGCTCAAGCTAGATTTCCTAGTACAATTAAACCCTTGGTTTTTAATTCTAAAATTTATTTTACTACTAGTATTTATGTAGGAACGGAGTTTAAGAATAAATTGGTCATTTTTGATGGTACAAATTTTCAAATTGTGAATAATATTAATGCTGTTGATAATGGACCATCAGGCCCTGTAATAAATTTTGCAAATGATATTTATTTTAAATACGCCATTAGTAGTGGAAATTATCAATTAGCAAAATATTCTGGAACAAGTATTTCTTTAATATCTAATGTAATAAGTTCTAATTCTGGAGTAAATGACGCTTTCATAGAATTTAATAATGCTCTTTTTTGTACTTATAGAATTGGAGGGAGTAATAAATTAGTAAAATATGATGGAACAAATCTTACAGTTTTACCAAACCCAGACAATGGTGAAGGGGTACAAGAAAACTTTGTGGTTTATGGAAATGATCTTTATTTCCCATATAAAAATGAAGCAGGAACGGTTGTACTTGCTAAGTATGGGAGTACAGTTTTGAGTACCGTGGAGAACAGCAAAAATGAAAATATTTCCATATATAAAGATAACAAAGGCTTTTCAGTAGTTTCAAAAAGCAAAAAAATTAATAAAATTGAAATTGTTGATGCTTCCGGAAGATTGATTTATGATACAAAAGTTGGTAATGAAAAATATTATTTCGAGATCGAAGCAAAAGGCGTTTTCATCTTTAAGGCTGTTTTAAATGATGGTAAAGTTTTCACACAAAAAATTAGAAATTAAAATAGGCTGATAGTAGATTTAATAATGAAACAATCATATATCCCAGATCAGAATTTTGAAAACACGGACTTATCTCAATTGGAAAAAGGCGAATATGAAAACTGTACCTTCAGAAACTGTAATTTTGAATATGGTGACTTATCAGGGTTTAGTTTTTCAGACTGCGAATTTATGGGGTGTAACCTCAGCATGGCAAAACTTGTGAAAACAGCCTTTCATGATGTGGTTTTTAAAGAATGTAAACTTTTGGGGCTTCAGTTTAATGACTGTAATGCCTTTGGTCTTTCATTCAGATTTGAAGATAGTATTCTGAATAACTCCTTATTCTATGAGACTTCTGTTAAGAAAACCATTTTCAAAAATTCTAAACTGATAGAAGTGGATTTTACGGAATGCGACTTGTCCAATGCTGTTTTTAGTAACTGTGATCTGTCAGGAGCTGTTTTCGATAATTCAAACCTTGAAAAGGCAGACTTCAGGACATCTTTCCACTATTCAATAGATCCTGCCATAAACAGGCTGAAAAAGGCCAAATTTTCCTTGTCCGAAATCTATGGCCTGTTGTATAAGTTCGATATAGAAATTGATAAAAACAGCTGATCTCTCTGGCAATATAATGATCATGTGTAAAAATACTGATATTGAATCAATAGGAGCGGGTTTTAACCCGCTTTTTCTTTAAAGATATATTCCCATTGGTTTCAGCCGAAACTTAATCCAAATAACACATATAAAAAAGCCATCAGATGTCTGATGGCTTCATTATTTAAATCAATTATTTATAAAATTAAAAATTTGCTGGTGTAGCTGGAGTGATCGCTGCTAAGTTATTATAAGCTTCTCCTTCTGCGTTAATCATTCTTTTTGCAAATCTGAACTTAGGTCCCCAATAAGAATCATTCAGCGAAGAAATCATTACTCCTTTTGATGTTGCTGCGTGGATAAATCTGATCTCACCCTCTTCACTAACACTTTCTACAATACCTACGTGAGAAATTCTTCTTCCATGTGAAAAGAAAATTACATCTCCTTTCTGTAAATCTCCTCTTTCAACACTTTCTCCTTCCTGAGCCTGAGAAGCTGCTACTCTTGGTAAGCTAAGACCTGCTGCTGCTCCAAATACAGAAAGAACGAAAGCTGAACAATCTATACCGTTTCTTGTCGTTCCTCCATATCTGTAAGGAGTTCCTAGGTATGTTTCAGCTTCTGTAAGGATACCGTCGATGGTTTTATTATGTTTGATTGCTTTAGCAATCTCAGAATTCTTAATAGCTTTTTTAGCATTTGCTATAGACGCCGCTTTTTCAGCTAAGAAAGAGTCAATAAGCTTCTGCTTATCCTGCTCCATCTTTTTGTTATCTATAGAAGCTAGTTTGGCATCTGTTTTGTATTCTTTTGTGTAAGTTGCTGGTTTTGAAACTACATAATTTGTAGCACACGATTGCATTGACACTGTAGTAACTATAGCAACTAAATAAAACAAAACTCTTTTCTTCATATATATTTGATTAACCGTGTTAAAAAGGGATATTTATTTTCAAAAGCATTACAAAAGTAGAGATTCCCATTAAAAGACCCTTGTTATGATAATTATCAGGATCTTATTTTAACACATTTTAACATATTGTTTACATATGTTAAAGAAAAATAAACCGCAACAGCCTATTTTTGGCATGTGTGCGGTTTTTTTTATTAAGAGTCTTTAACAAAATTATTTCCATTTATCCTGATTCTGGATGTTTTTAAAATTTCCTCATCAGGAAATGGAATTATAATTTTTGTTAATAATTATTTGATTGTGAGCTTATTTAGGGGTCTTCACAGCGATATTCTGTCCGTCACGAATTTCCTCCGTTGCATTCTTAACGATTATATCTTTTGGAGACACTTGTCCGATGATAGTTGTCGTTTCTCCATTGCCAATTCCTGCGGTTACAGGAACCCAGTGAGCTTTATTTTTTTCCACTTTAATGACAAAAATTCCCAAAGTAGAATTCAATACAGCAGTGCTTGGAACGGACAGTGATTTGTTGTTTTCGCTTAAAGGAAGAATCACATTCGCCACCATTCCCGGCAGAAGTCTTTTGTCTTTATTGTAAACATCCATTTCTACCCACTGAGAGCGAAGTTTGTTGTCTAAAGCTCCGGCGAATCTCGCTATTTTAGCATTAAAAGTTTCTCCGGGAATAGATTGAATGGAGAACTTAATATCTCCGTTTTTATTGAGTAATCCGGTGTAAGATTCAGGTACGTTCACTACCAAACGTAATCTGTCCTGCTGTACAAGGCTGAACATTGGCAGATCCGAGCCTTTGCCTGAAGGTCCTACATAAGCTCCCGCACTTACATTTCTGGTTGCAATATTACCACTAAACGGAGCTTTGATCTGAAGATAATTTTTAACGTCCGCCACTTCATGAAAAGATGCTCTTGCAGCTTCCAGTTGCGCCATATCAGATTTCTGTGCTGCCAAAGCCTGTTCCAGATCAAGAGCGGAAATGGTTCCCGGAGTTTTGCTGGTTTCTTTTAAACGGTCGTATTTTGCTTTACTGGCAATGTATAATGCTTCTTTTGCTTTTAAGGCGGATGAAGCAGCGCTTTGCTGAGAATTGATCTCAGGAGCTTCCAGAGTAGCCAATAATTGGCCCGCTTTTACCTCATTTCCAACATCCACATACAGTTTTTTAACAAAGCTGCTGACTTTAGCATATACATCCACTTTCTGATAAGGTTGCAATTCCCCGGGAATAGCTGTTGATGAAGAAAAATCTTCCTGTTTTGGATTTACCGTTTCAATTTCCGGAGATGAAGGCTCGGGAGATTTTTTTGCTTCCTTTTTCTCCTCGTGTCCGCAGCTTTGTAAACTGAAAATCAGGACTGCCGGAATTAGATATTTATATAATCGATTCATATTTTATTATTAATAGTAGGTTATTTATTTAACAATTTCAGGCATGAAATGAATGCTTTCTTCATCTTCAGGATCAAGAGATACACTTTGGGTAGTTGCTTTTCCTTGTCCCCATGCAAAGGCTAAAGGAAGAATGAAGAGAGCGGCAAATGTAGACGCTACAAGACCACCAATAACGGCTCTTCCTAATGGGGAAACCTGATCTCCTGCTTCTCCCAGCCCAAGTGCCATTGGAACCATTCCCACAACCATGGCCAATGCAGTCATTACAATAGGTCTTAACCTCAGCGCTGCGGCTTCTCTTGCAGATAAAAGTGCGTTCCCATTATGTTTTCTTAACTGCTCTGCATTGGTAATTAATAATACCGCATTGGAAATAGAAACCCCTACAGACATGATGATTCCCATATAAGATTGAAGGTTAAGTGTTGATCCACTGATGATCAGTAACGCTAAAGATCCTACTAAAACGGCGGGTGCAGTCACCAATACAACACCAGAAACTGTAAAAGACTGGAAGTTGGCCGCAAGCATCAGGAAGATTACAACAATAGCAATAATCAGGCTGCTCTGCAAACTGCTTAACGTTTCATTTAAGGTCTGGCTTAAACCGATCATTTGGATATTAAGACCTCTCGGAAGCTCACCAATATTATCAATTACTTTCTGTACATCTTTCGAAGCGGTTCCTAAGTCGGTATGATTAAGGTTGGCTGTAACCGTAAGCGTTGGCATAGCTCCAAGGTTATCCGTTTCACCATAGGTAAAGCTGTTTTTAATTGTGGCCACATCACCAAGATTGGGTCTGTTAGAATTTTTCTGTAACGGAATTCCGGCAATTTCTTCTTTGCTGTTCATTTTATTTTCAGGAATCTGAACCTGTACGTTGTAGCTGTATCCTGCTTTTTCATCGGTCCAGATATTCTTTTCAGTGAATCGGGAAGATGACGTGGAAGCAACTAATGAACGGGAGACATCAGACATGTCAATACCCAATTGAGCAGCGCGAACACGGTCAACATTGATGTCCAGCGCAGGATATTTTATAGATTGCCCAATCTGAACATCTCTCAGATATGGAATTTTCTTAAGTTGCTCTTCAATTTTTTTAGCATACGCCTCATTGAGGCTTTTATCTCTTCCTGATAATCTTACTTCGATAGGAGTCGGAGAGCCCTGGCTAAGAATTTTTTCTGTCAGTTCAATAGGTTCGAAGGATAACTTCATATCAGGATTAATGCTTTTTGCCTTTTCTCTGATTTTATCCTTCAGGTCATCCATATTGGTGTGATATTCTTCATTTAATCCCACCTGTAAAACAGTTTCATGAGATCCTGCCATCCAAAGATAGATAGGGCTTACGGAGAAAAGAGTAGGGTGGGTTCCAACATATGCGGAGGTGATTGAAACATTATCTTTTCCAACGATTTCTTTTATCCCATCTAATAATTTCAGAGTCTGAAGTTCTGTTTTTTCAATTCTGGTACCATCCGGAATACGCATTCTTACCTGGAACTGGCTTCCGTTTACTTGTGGCAGAACGTCTCGTCCGATACTGTTTAAAAATAATGCAACCATTCCCATCATCAGTAAGATATAACCAGTCACTAATATTTTTCGATACGGCATAATTCTATCCAAAAATTTAAGATATCGGAATCTTATCTTTTCAAACAGGCTTACTTTTCCGTCACGGTTGCTGTCTTCATTTTGAAGAAGAATCTCTTTTTGGCTCCAGGTGTCATTTTCGTCACTTAATCCTGCTGCCTGCAATTCTTCAGAGTCTGTAAGAGTATGACCGTCTTTTGCTTTATGATGCTTTACTTTCATGATCCAGTTGGCCATTACCGGAACGAAGGTTTGGGCAAGGAAATAAGAAACGATCATACTGAATCCAATAGCCAAAGCAAGAGGAAGGAACAGTGATCCTGGAATTCCTCCCATTGTAAATGCGGGAGCAAAAACGGCCAAAATACAGAATAAAATTAAGAGTTTAGGAAACGCAATTTCCTTACAGGCATCCCAGACGGCAAGAGATTTTGGTTTTCCCATGTCCAGATGCTGATGTATATTTTCTATGGTAACGGTACTTTCATCCACCAGAATTCCGATGGCGAGAGCAAGTCCGCTTAAGGTCATAATATTGATCGTCTGTCCAAATAAATTTAAAAAGAGAACGGCAGAAATAATAGAGGTCGGGATGGTGAGAATAACAATTAAGGCTCCCCTGATATCTCCGAGGAATAAAATTACCATCAACCCGGTGAGTATGGCTCCAATAGTTCCCTCACTTAATAAACTCTTAACAGAATTGATAACATAGGTAGATTGATCAAACTCAAAACTGACTTTTACATCATCCGGAAGGTTAGACTGAATCTGTGGCAACTGTTTTTTCAAATTCTGAACAACGTCCCAGGTAGAAGCATCGGCACTTTTGGCAATACTCAGATAAACGGAGCGTCGCCCATTGACCAAAGCATATCCTGACGTCATATCTGCACCGTCTGTAACCGTGGCGACATCTCTCAGATAAAGATTCTGAACACTACCTTTGTATAAAGGAATGTTCCCAAAATCTTTTACATTTTTAATCATCGTATTCGTCGGAGTAATGTAGTATTTATCTCCGATTCTTACGTTTCCGGAAGGAGCTGTTTGGTTGTTCAGACGTAATGCTTCCACAAGCTGATCCGGGGTCATATTATGTTGTCGCAGAAGATCTGGATTAGCATTAATAACCACGGTACGGATATTTCCTCCAAAAGGTGGAGAAGAAACAATCCCCGGAATAGAGGTGAAGGTTGAACGTACGTATACGTTGGCGAGATCAAGTAATTCGTTGTTTGATCTTTTATCACTGCTTAGAACGAGCTGCCCAACTGGAAGGGTAGAAGCGTCGAAACGGATAATAAACGGTGGATTGGAGCCGGGCGGGAAGGCGGCCTGAATTCTGGTAGAAAACGAGTTCAATTCTGCTGCGGCCTGAGCCATGTCGGTTCCGGGATAGAAATTAATTTTCATTAAAGTCAGTCCCTGAATGTTTTTGGTTTCAATACTTTTAATCCCGTTCACAAAGAGGAAAATATTGATGTATTGTTTAGCGAAAAATGCTTCCATCTGTTGCGGAGTATATCCGCTGAAAGGGTGAGAAACATAGATCACGGGTAAATCCAGTTTAGGAAAAATATCGACCTTAATGGAGTTTACAGACCGTAATCCGAAGAAAAACAGACCGGCAACAATCACTAAAATCGTAATAGGTTTTCTTAATGCAAATCTTATTAGGTTCATTGAGATAATGTTGATGATAATTGATACTAATCTTAGAGCTCGTTTTCAAATACAGAAAAATCACCCAATGCGGCCGCTTTTAACAATAAAGCATTCCATACATTGCTTACAGCGATATCTCTGTCGGTTTCGGCCCTTACTAACGCATAAATGGCTTGAGATAAATCAATGAGATCAGTTAAGCCATTTTTATAGAGAACAGATCTTTGAATGTAAGCATCAGTAGCCGATTTCAGCTGAATAGGAACCTGATCATAAACGGTAATGGCATTTTTCCATTTGTTATCGGATAGATTCAATTGAGCTTTTAGCTGTTGTTCTGCCAGATCATACTCATGTTGCAAACCTTGGCTTACATAATCCTGAGCGCTTATTTCCTTTGATAATCTGTATGTTTGAGTAAAATTCCATGAAACACCAAGTCCTACCAGGTAATTGCTTCTTGTAGGATGAACTCCGTCCCAATAAGAGGTAGAGTAATCATTTTGATTCTGGGCATAGCTGTTCCCGAATCCCGAACCTCTCGTCTGGAAAATTCCTACCATTGAAAATGACGGGTAATATTGGGTTTTCAGAAACTGTTTTTCCTGTTCACTTACATTGATCCTGCTTTTATATAAAGCTAATAAAGGGTGGCTGTCCAAAGAAGAACTTTTCTCGGAAGGAAATTCATCAGGAATCCTTTTTAATAAAGTGCTGTCCAATACAAATTCCTGAGCGGGAATCCCTAGTAATTGGGCAAGTTTGTTTTCCTGTTCCTGCTCATTGTCTTTTGCTTTGGTGTAAGTAATCATGGCATTAGCATAGTCTGCTTTTGCAAGGGATAAATCCACACCGGGAACAATTCCGTTTCGTTCTTTTACCTCAACAATTCGTCTGATGGTATCGGTTCTCCCCAGGTTTCGGGCGTAGGAAAGCTTTAATTTGTTGGCAGCTAAGACATTCAGATAAGCGGCTGCAACTTTCACCTTGTGCTGGAAGATTTCATCAGATAAATCTTTAGTATCTCTCTGATTTTTAGATTCTGCCACTTTTACTCTTTGTTTGGCTTTTCCAAAAGAGAAAAATTCCCAGTTGACATTCGCCAGATACAGTGCTCCGAAAGAAGCATTCCAATTCTGATCAGGAAGAGGAAGCCCGGATGAGGCTACTCCATATCCTCCGAAACCATACAGAGGACCATTTTGTCCGTTGACGGTTCCGTAATCCTGTTGGAGGCTGATGTTAAGATTAGGCAGGTATTGCCGTTTTGCCAGTTCTATGGATTCTTTCGATGATAAACGATAAGACTCCTTGGCTTTGATAGATCCGTAGTTTTGAACGGCTGTTTCCAGCGCAGACTGAAGTGTGAGAACTTGCTGTGCTTTCGTAGTGTTGACAAAAAAAACGGATAATAATGCGAGGATAAAAACTCTTGAAAGCATCTAACGTATTTTTCTTTTTTCAAAGTAAAAAATACATTTTGAAGCAAATTTGAAGTTATAAAAATAATTTAAAAATCAATTATTTAGCAAAATTTACCATCTGTTCTACGGGTTCAAATAGGGTTGCGTTTTCGGCAGATATCTTGTCGCAGAGGGTAGGTTCATGCATTTTGGTATTGTCGAAATAGATGGTAATGCTGTGCCATCCGTCTGTAAAATCATAATGTACAGAGAAATCATTGACTTCACAGATCTGTTTTACAATAGAAAGGCCGAGCCCGATACTTTCCTGCGACTGATTGTTTTTCTTAAATCTTTTGAAAAGTTCCTGAGTTGGAACATGAGGGGGTAATCCCGTATTGTTGATCTGAAAGTAACTGTGGGTTAAATTGATTTCAATTTTCCCGCCTTCCAAATTGTGTCGAATGGCATTGGACAGAAGATTGCTCAAAAGAATTTCGGCTAATGTGGGATGTATTTTTACATATACACTCTTTTCACAAGTTCTGTTTAAGGTAATATTCTTCAGGGCGAGGTGGTCGGCATACATACACAATGCTTCTCTCTCTACGCGGCAGAATTTTAGCTCATCGTTAGTGGGAAATTCATTATTGTTCAGTTTGGTAAGAAGAATTAAGGAACGGTTGATCCTGCTTAGCTTATCAATGGAATTTTGAATATCGGTTAACAAAATTGCCTGATTTTCGTTGATCTCTGTTTCAGCTAATAGTTCTATTTTGCTTTGAATAATGGCTAAAGGAGTTTGAACTTCATGGGAAGCATTCTCTGAGAATTCTTTAACAGAAGCGTAGTCTTCTAACGCTTTGTCTGTCATTGTTTTCAGAAATTCGTTTAATTTTTTGAATTCCTTGGTGCTGGTTTGTAAAAGCTGCAAACGTTCCTTTTTCTGAATACTGAATTGCTGAAGTTCATTGATGGCGTGATGAAAAGGTTTTAAGATGAATTTTGATAAAATTCTTGCGGTAAATAAAACAATACTTGTAATTAGAAGTACTTTCCAGACAAAAGCCACCAGCATTCCGTCAATAATCTGATGGCTGGCCGTAATATAGCCGTATGATGATATCTTATAGGTTTTATTGTTAACCTTTGCGTAGGAATTGACCAGAATTTTACATTCATTCTTGGATACTCCTTTGTCTTGTAGGCAGGTATGGAAAATCTCCGGTTGTGAGGGGATCTTTTTGCCAGTAAATAAACTTATGGAAATAGGTAAACCCTGAGATGTTTTTGTAGGGACTTCTCCTTTTTCTATTTGATTGATAACGTAGTTGTTAACGTTTTTAAGTCGTTCAGTCTCAAAACTGTCAATACGTTTTTTTATACTGCTGTACGAAATGTACATACTTATAGGGGTCACAAGCAATACGATGGCAATAAACCAGACTGATATTTTATTCAATAAATTCATGAACCATTATATTTTAAAGCATTAAACTTATATCCCAATCCGTAGATGGTTTCGATATAATCGTTTCCCTGGGCAGCACCGATTTTTTTTCTCAGATTTTTGACGTGCTGATACACGAAATCAAAATTAGCTAAATTGTCCGTATAATCACCCCAAAGATGATTGGCGATCGATTGCTTGGATAATACACGGTTTTTATTTACGAGGAAGTACAGCAGTAATTCAAACTCTTTTTGAGTCACTTCTAGTCGGCTGTTGCTGATAACTACTTCGTAAGTGTCTGTATTTAATACTATTTCGTTGAATTTAACTTCGTTGTAACCCTCCATTTTCTTTCGGCGGTAAACGGCCCTTAGTCTGGCATGTAGCTCAGGAAGGTGGAAAGGTTTCGTGATATAGTCGTCAGCTCCTTTTTCCAGCCCGTTAATTTTATCGTCTAGCGCATTTTTTGCAGAAATAATGAGAATCCCGCTGCTGATTTTTTCGGTTTTGATGTAATTCAGAATATTCAATCCGTTTCCGTCCGGCAACATGATATCAAGTAAAATACAATCATAAGAATTGAAGGTAAGGCGTTCCAGCGCTTCATTATAATTGTAAGCACATTCGCAGATATAGTTCTCGCCTTCAAGGTAAAATTCCATACTTTGAGCAAGTTCCTTGTTGTCTTCTATGATCAGGATTTTCATAATTGACGCAAAATTATAATTAAATTCTGTACCAATTTTGAAGTTGTTGAAGTCTTTGTCTATAAGTGTTTTAAGCTAAAATCTTTTAAGTCTTCTAAAAACCATCGAAACGAAAAAATTCCCCAGTTTTCCGGGGAATTTAAACTAATATGGAACTTTACAGATGTTATTTAGTAAACAACATTTCTCTGTATTTTGTCATTGGCCAAAGCTCATCATCTACCATCATTTCCAAAGCATCTGATGCCTCTCTGATATTGTCGAATAGTGGTTTTACCTTGTTGCAGTACTCTTCTGCCTGTTTTTGGCTATCCGATACACCTTTTGCCTCTTCTCTTGCTTTCAGAAGATCTTCTACACCAAGTTTGATTTTAGAAACGTTTTCAGAAATATTTGTAATTAAACTCATTTGCTCTTTTGCCAATGGTTTGAATTCTTTATCTCCGAAGATGTCTTTAAGACCCTTTACGTTTTCAATTAATCTGTTCTGATAGTTTAAAGCAGAAGGAATAATGTGGTTTCTTGCAATATCGCTTAACACTCTTGCCTCAATATCAATAACCGTAGAATATTTTTCTAACTTTATTTCGTTTCTTGCTTCTACTTCTCTGTGGTTGAAAATTCCCATCTCTTCATAAAGATCTAAGAATTTTTTATCCATTTCCTGCTTTAATGCTTCCGGCGTTGTTTTAAGGTTGTTCAATCCTCTTTTCTCGGCTTCTTTAGCCCAGTCGTCAGAATATCCGTCCCCTTCAAACATAATACTCTTCGATTGTTTGATGTATTCTCTCAATACATTAAAGATCGCTTCATCTTTCTTCAATCCTCCTTCGATAAGAGCATCTACTTCTTTTTTGAAGTCATTAAGCTGTTTTGCAGCAATGGTGTTCATAACCGTCATAGATTCTGCACAGTTTGCAGAAGAACCTACGGCTCTGATCTCAAATTTATTTCCTGTGAATGCAAATGGAGAAGTTCTGTTTCTGTCTGTGTTGTCTAACAGGATTTCAGGAATTTTTCCAACTACATTTAATTTTAATTCTGTTTTTTCTTCCGGAGATAATTTTCCGTTGGTTACTTTTTCAAGCTCTTCCAAAACGCTGAACAACTGGCTTCCGATGAATACGGAGATAATTGCCGGTGGTGCTTCATTCGCTCCCAATCTGTGGTCATTGCTTGCAGAAGCAATACTTGCTCTTAATAGATCTGCATACTCATGAACCGCTTTAATGGTGTTCACAAAGAAGGTAAGGAACTGTAAGTTTTTCTTTGGATTTTTTCCAGGGCTTAAAAGGTTTTCACCGGTATCAGTTGCTAAAGACCAGTTGTTATGTTTTCCACTTCCGTTTACCCCTGCAAAAGGTTTTTCGTGGAAAAGGATATGGAAGTGGTGCTTGTGAGCTACTCTTGCCATGATATCCATCAATAAAGAGTTATGGTCTACAGCGACGTTTACCTCTTCAAACATTGGAGCAAGCTCAAACTGGTTAGGAGCAACCTCGTTGTGTCTTGTTGTTGCAGGGATACCCAATTTCATACACTCAATTTCCAACTCTTTCATGAAGTTCATTACTCTTGTAGGAATAGAACCGAAATAATGATCATCCAACTGTTGTCCTTTTGCCGGAGAGTGTCCTAATAAGGTCTTACCTGTTAATACAAGGTCCGGACGAGATTGGTATAATGCTGAATCTACAAGGAAATATTCCTGCTCCCAACCCAAAGTAGGCGTTACTTTCGTTACGTTTTTGTCAAAATACTGCATTACATTGGTTGCAGCTTCATCCACCGCGTTCAAAGCTCTTAAAAGAGGTGCTTTATAATCTAACGTTTCTCCGGTATAAGAAATAAAGATAGAAGGAATACAAAGTGTAGTTCCCATGATAAATGCCGGAGAAGTAGGGTCCCAAGCTGTATATCCTCTTGCTTCAAATGTGTTTCTGATTCCTCCGTTCGGGAAAGATGATGCATCAGGTTCCTGTTGGATCAGCATGTTTCCGCTGAATCTTTCAATCGCTCTTCCTCCTTCAATGGGAGTAAAAAAAGAATCGTGCTTTTCTGCAGTGGTTCCTGTCAAAGGCTGAAACCAGTGAGTGTAGTGTGTTACACCTTTGCTCATTGCCCAGTCTTTCATTGCTACCGCTACCTGGTCTGCGATGTGTCTTTGGATTTTAGTTCCTTTTTTTATCGCATCCATTATAGAACCGAATGCTTCTTTTGTTAAATATTCTCTCATCGTTTCTTCAGAGAAAACATTTTTGCAGAACAGTTCAGATAATTTTGCAGGGATTTCAACAGAGTTGTCTTTTCTGAAATCCTTAAATGGTAGGGTTTCTAATGCTTTGAATCTTAAGGTTGACATATTTGGGTGATTTTTTACAGGGCAAATTTACAAAAAAAATGGATTGAAAATATTTTACCCCTATTTTTTTTAGGGGTGTTGTGAATTTTAACTAAAATTTAAACAATGGTTTTATTTTTGAGAGGGGGCATTCTCTATTTATACTGAATCAGAATCTATGGTTCTCTCATTCTCTTGAACTGGGTTTGTATGAATGCTTTTTCTAAAAATAATCATAGTAATGATGACTGTAATGGCTAAACTGATTACCGTAATAGTATTGGAGCCATATCCCTCATTACAAAACTGCATGAAAACAGGATATGTTAAAGCTAAGGATAATATATAACTTATATATAGCTTTTGGAAATATAAATTGATAAGATACATAACTGCGACAGAGACGAAGATCAAAGGACCTATTCCGTCCAGAAAACCAAATAATCCTATAACAGAACTTTTTAGAAGTAATAGAAAGATATTGTCACGAAGAATAGTATCGTCCGAATTCCCTTCTTTTATCATTAAAAAAAGCATAAGCGCTAAGAAATAAAGCAGAATATGACAGATCCATACCTTCCAAAAAAGAGAAACTTTATGTACTCTGTATTTTATCTGGTTCAATATTCTTGATAATGTCATGGCTATGGTTCTTTGTATTGAACTTCCTTTTTATCTCAAATCCTATACCTAAGGTTGTATAAATATAAGATTAAAAAAAGAAATAGTTATTATTCAAAACAGAAGAAAAACTAATGCTCTGTCTTATTGTTCAGTCTGCTTTATCCATGGCTTTTAAACAACTTATTAAAAGATAGTTAAAATAAGTTGAACGGAGATTTTGTATATTTGTGTGAAATTTATTTTATGACAAATTCTAGAGCAAGAGAAACCACAGAGGCTATTGAAAGATTATACATCTCTATGAGACATTTATTTTATAGAGGATTTTTCAAGCCGGGAGGGGTTTCAGGAGAAAGTATCAGAAGTTTGTTGAAGATCATCAATCCGGAAATTTACGGAACCATGAATATTCCAAGTAAGTTGGAACTTGACGGGTTGATGTATGTTTTAGACAGACTTCCGGAAGGGATTGAGGAGTGTGCTTTTATTCATCTTACATCAGATGAAGGGTTTGATAAAGGAAGTTTCGAACCTATTGTTCCGAAGAAAAGAAGAAGAAACTGTTATAGAATAGACGAACACCAGATGAATATTGAGGTTCTTTTGGGCCGTTCCGAAATTTATGACATTCTTACCCACCTTACCTTCCTATTTATAGAAGCTGATAAAATCCGTAATCTGGCATTCATTCAGGATGAAAACTGGAAGCCAACACGTGCTTTCAAGATTATCGAAGAAGTAGTAAAAGGAGAGAAAAAATTCAGCAGAAAAGAAAAAGAGGTGGCACTTATTCACCTTTCCTCCCTTATAGGAAGATCTTTTGATGAAACGTTAAGAGCTTACAATACTTTTGGGGATGATGAAAACCCTGACCGTTTATTCAAAATTATCTACAACTTAGGAAAAGTAAGTCTCGATGATGCTAAAGGGAGCAGAGAAAGAGAAATTCATTTCAGTTCTATATTAAAAGAAAGAGTAGGTCACCATTATTTTGGAGAAAAATGGGCCAACAAAGTGAAGGAAGTTTTATTTGAAAACAATCTTCATATGCGCCCGTTGCACATTATTTCTGCCAATATGCACTCGGTGAAAAATATGCTGTATTCTAATAACGCCCTTAAAAAGAAACAGCATAATGAGGTAGATTACAAATTGTACGAAGAGATTTCGAATAAAAAAGAGCTTCGTGATAAAGTGCTGAAATATGCATTGGACGAAGGGATGATCCACATTGCCGATAAGAGCGGAAGTAATATTGATGTACAGATTATAGACCTCAGCAAAACAGATCTTAAGAATACACCATTCGCAGACTGCAAGTTTGGAGGAGATGATGTGGTGATGGTTTTTGACTATGCATTCGGAGAGCAGGCTTTCGAAGTAATGGATGAATTGCTAAGGCCTTTTGAGCATAAAGGAGAAGTATATATGATGCATGTAAAATCTGTTTCCATTATGGGGAAAGCAGGTATTCTTACAGGAGAAAAAGGAGATATTATGATTCCTACCTCTCATATTTTTGAAGGAACGGCAGATAACTATCCTTTTGAAAACGCATTGAAGTTGGACGATTTCAAAGATGATGAATTGAAAGCTTTTGAAGGACCAATGATTACCGTTTTAGGAACTTCCCTTCAGAATAAAGACATTCTTTCCTATTTTATGAACACTTCATGGAAGGCCATCGGTCTTGAAATGGAAGGAGCACACTATCAAAAAGCGATTCAGGTGGCTTCTAAGATCAGACACCACATTTCACCGGATCTGTTTGTATGCTACGCGTACTATGCATCGGATAACCCATTGGAAACGGGAAGTACATTATCCTCGGGAGGATTAGGGCTTACAGGAGTAAAACCAACTTATCTGATTACTTTAAGAATTCTTGAAAAGATTTTAAGAAGCGGAAAAAAAGAAGCTTCTGCTAAAAAATAATTGTAATATAAAATTATAATATCAACCTCAGATGTATTGACATCTGAGGTTTTTTGTGCTGGAGAAAATACCTCATTCCTTCACCCTTGTCAAGGTTTTAAACCTTGACAAGGGTGAAGAGATCTTGCTGAAAAAATCTTATATTGTGACTCTTGAAAAATAAAAACAATGACTTATGAGCTCAGTATTAGAATTATCAAAAAGATTCACAGAAGTCCTTCTCGATGGTCTCTGGATTGCCAATACCAATTTTAAAGATCAGCTTTCAGATGTTACCTGGGAGCAGGCGGTAACAAAGATAGATTCTTTGAATACCATTGCCATGCTTTCTTTTCATATTGATTATTATATAGCGGGACTCATAAATGTCTTTGAAGGAGGAGCCTTTGAAATAAAAGACAAATTCAGTTTTGATCTCCCTGCTATAGAATCCCAACAACAGTGGGAAGCTCTTTTGAATAAGCTCTGGAAAGATTCCGAAAATTTTGCCACTTTACTGGAACAGATGCCCGATTCTAAAATGGATGAGGTCTTCGTTGATGAAAAATACGGAACCTACCAAAGAAATATTGACGGAATGATTGAGCATTGTTACTATCATCTGGGGCAGATTACCTTAATCAAAAAACTCCTCAAAACCCCATAACTTTTATTGCTTTTCCCTGCTCTCCAAAAAAATATCCTCAATCATCTGCGAAAATCCGCGTCCTCTGCGGTTAAAAAATAAACTCTCACACCCATTAACCCTCCCAAAAAAAACTCTCCCCAATCATCCGTGAAAATCCGCGTCATCTGTGGTTAAAAAAATAAAAATTCCCACAATTAAAAAATTTAACAATTAAGATTTTAATTCATCTAAAACCATATAAAAAAGAATAAAAACCCTCTTATAACTCCACATTTGAGGGTTTTGTTTAAATTACCTACCTTTAGAAAAAATAAAATTTTAAATGAGAAAATCGGCTGCAATCATTTTTGCGTTTATCATTTCACAATTTCAGGCTCAGCAAGGAGCTTACTATCAGCAGGCTGCGAAGTACAAGATGGATATTGATGTTAATGCTGAAAAATTTACCTACCAGGGAAAACAGACTCTAGAATATACGAACAACTCACCCGATGAGCTGAATGTCGTGTATTTCCACTTATACTGGAACGCTTTTAAACCCAATTCCATGATGGACCAGAGAGTGGCTTCCCAGGGAAAAAATGGTGACTCCAGATTACAGAAAGACGGAATTTCAAGATTGGCCTCCATTCCAAAAGATCAGGAAGGAGCACAAAATATCCACTGGATTAAACAGAATGGCAAAGACCTGAAATTTGAAGTTCAGGAGACCATAATGAAAGTCTATTTAGCTGAACCTATCAAACCCAATTCAACAACAACCTTTACGATGGACTGGGATGCTGTGATCCCTCAGCAGATCAGAAGAAGTGGAAGAAATAACAGAGAAGGAGTAGATATGACCATGACGCAGTGGTATCCGAAAATTGCAGAGTACGATTATGATGGCTGGGCAACTTTTGATTATCTGGGAAGAGAATTCCATGCCCCTTTCTCAGACTTTGATGTTACCATTAAAATCAACAAAGACTATGTGGTAGGAGCAGGAGGAATCCTTGAAAACCCTACTGAGGTAAAAGGATACGATGCCAATGCGAAGATAAAGGCAGAAAAAGATAAAAAAGTAAGCTGGAAATGGACCGCTAAAAACATTCTGGATTTTGCCTGGAGTGCAGACAGAGACTATTCTGTAGAAAGCTTCAATGTTCCGGATGGGCCGAAAGTTTATTTCGTTTACCAGAAGAATGATAAAACAAAAGTGTGGGGAGAAGCACAGCCTTACGTTACGAAATACTTCCAGATCATGAACTCCCACTTTGGGAAATATGTATATCCAACTTATGCTTTCATCCAGGGTGGTGATGGCGGAATGGAGTACGGGATGTGCACCATGATCCTTGGAGAAGCGAAGAGCGTTAAAGATCTTTTAGGATTAATGGCTCACGAAGGATCTCACTCATGGTATCAGCAGATGCTTGCCACCAACGAGTCGGTGCGCCCGTGGATGGACGAAGGCTTTACAAGCTATGCAGAAGGATATACCATGTATCAGCTGTTTCCGGAGCAATTACCGAATCCTTTTATGGAAAGATTGGATGCCTACAGAAAATTTGTTAAAAAAGGAATTGAAGAACCTGCAGTATGGCTGGGAGATCACCACGATAACGGTACCGCTTATACCTATGCTTCCTATGTGAAAGGAGAATTGTTCCTTGTTCAGTTAGGATATATTATGGGAGAGGAGAAGCTCGCAGAAACCTTAAAACAATATTATGATCAGTGGAGTATGAAGCACCCTTCAGACAGAGACTTCCTGCATATTGCTCAGAAAGTTTCAGGGATGGACTTGAAGTGGTTCCAGAACTATTGGATCAATACTACCAAAACGATCGATTACGGGATCAAAGATGTGAAATATGAAGCTAATTCTACCACCATTACTTTGATCAATAAAGGTCAGGTTCCAATGCCGATTGATTTCAGTGTGCTGACAAAAGATAAGAAAGTGGTTACTTACCAGATTCCTCTTAATATGACACACACCTGGAAAGAAAAAGATTCTTATGGAGAATTTAAAACAATGCCTTACTGGCCTTGGACTCAGAAAGAGTATACCATTACAGTTCCTTATACAAAATCTCAGTTATCTGTATTAGGAATAGATTTCAGCCAGAGACTTGCTGATGTAAATATGGAAGACAACTTCGTAGAAGTGAAATAATTTCCCATAAATAATAAAGAAAACCGCAACAACGTTGCGGTTTTTTTGTTATCAAATTCTTTAATATTCTTTGGAGATTACTATCCTTTCTAAGGCACTTTAATCCATTTCTTAAATAGCCACCAGTTTAATATTCCCGAAATGATCATGATGAGAGAAAAATAAATATCAAATTCAGTATGGGTGGCCAAAACGATTACAGAATAGATGCTCATGAAATAAACAATGTGTATCCATAAGGCATTACCATACTTTACTGTAATAAAATACAGAATACTGAAAACACAGAAATAGACCAGAGCAAAGAGAAGACATTCATAAGTGAGAACCAACAGAAGAATAAAATCTAAACCATAAGGAGTTTTTGAAATAGCATAAATTTTATAAAACTTAATATCCGTATTCTCACTGAATACATACCCGAACAACAACTGTAATATATTCTTTAAGAATATAAAAATGTACATTGCTCCTATTAATTTTGGAATGGCTTTACTGAATTTCATAATCATTACAAATAAAATTAATTACATCCTAAAGAACTTAACGGTGCTTTATTTCTAAGATAGTCTCTTATCTTCGAATATTTAGGTCTATAGGTAATTTCTGGTACTTTTGTGGCAGAACCTCCTTTCTGATTTACATAGGCCGATAACTTATCCTGCATTCCTGTCCAAAGCTGGTCTGCTCCCAGAAAAGCACTCGCTTCCATAATGTAGTTGGCAAGATTTGGTGTATCTGTAACTTTCTTAGATACCCTGTCAACTCCTCTGGTATAAATATACATGGTATTTCCTTCCATATAATAACTGAAAACCCTGTTTCCTGCTACCGGATGTATGCCATCATAATCCATGCCCATCGGTGCTTTTATTGTCGAAAATATCCATGCATTGCTGCTTACCCCTGAGCACACTACGGTTCCGTCATCTATAGGAATTTCAATATGGATAAGAGCTCCTAAAGGATTGGAAGAATTCCACAAAGCAGTATCATCTATACCATAGTTACTGTCCACAATGGGAGTGAACTTCTCTGCAAATAAGTTGATGTTAAGTCTGAAAAAATTGAAAAACTCTGCAGGAGTATATTTCTCATTACTATTAGGCTTGTTAGGTAGGCTGCTTATTTTAATAGGGAACAAATCCATATTGACTCTGGCACTTGCAGCATCATCCAGATCTGTGATTTTCCAGTTGCTCCACCAGCTGGTCTGGTTTTTAATGTTTTCAAGTTTTGACTTTACACTTTGAGGAACCTGGTGAGTGGCTACATCCTGCCAGAATGGTAATTGGCTGCAAGGGATGTCCAATAGCAGATTCGGGTTTTGTGTAACCGCATTATCAAGAGTTTTAAAACGCTGGAATATTTCTAACGGAGAATCAATATCAATATAATCTGATTGCAGAAACTCATATACCATATTTAAGAATTCATGGTTTAAATCATTCACCTGAATACTTGGGTTGTCTTTAATATATTTTAACGTTGCTTTCACAAAAGTTTGTTGCTCATCACTTAAAAAGAAATCAAGAGGATAAAGCTGCTTCACGGCTAAAAACTGGTAGATCTTTAATCTGAACTGATCATTACTGTTTATTTGAGTGATCTCTTCTGTACTAAGACCTAGTGGATTAAAATCAGGTGGATTCTTTACAGTACCGGTCTTGATACCTTTAATACTATATATCGGTGCAACCGTAGGAATCGTAATAACAACAGGCGTGGTAGGAGTAGAAGGATCATCTATTACGCCACCGCCGATGCCACCACCACCGCCAGGGCTTCCTCCAGGAGACCCGTCTCCGCCACCAGGGCTTCCTGAATTTCCGCCGCCACCGCCACCGCCAGCGTTACAGTTTGGGTTATTGTAAGAAACTACAATATCCTCAGGCATATAAGCGTTTTCTACATCGCAATACTGTCCGTTGGTATGGTTGCCGGAATGCCCACAGTTGAATGTCGTGATCATGTAGGTGGTACATCCTACAGAAAATGTATCTATATACATTAGTTTAGAGTTCAGACCTCCTCCTGTAGTATTTTCAACCAGCTTTTCAAGTTGATAAGACTTAGGGTCAACCTGCATATTCGGAAGTCGCTTGTACTTGATAATATGCTTTTCTACAATTTGATTATCTACATATTTTAATACAAGTTTCTGTTCATAGTCGGTAGGAGCTGTTCCCAGAATATAAAAAGAATAATACTTGGCATTCAAATAATCTACCTCTTCAAAAACATCTGTATATACTTCAATTCCATTGATGATGGTACTTTTTGAAGTATTTTTTGCCGACGAAGAAAGATTAGTTTGCTTTAAGAAATCATTTACCGCCTCAACATTTGTTTTGAGTCCGAATTTGGTTTCATAATCGTGCTTAAAGAGTCGCTTCGTTACGATATTGTCCTTCGTGAAGACATTCTGATTTTGGCTGGGATTGTTTGAATTGACGTAGTCTAATTCTTCACGACAGCCCAATGTGAGAAAGGCTAATGTGAATAACATTAGAAGTTTGAGTTTTTTCATGGTTTTTAAGGGTTATTTTTCCGCAAGTATAGAGTTTTTCTGCGGATATTTTATTAATTTTTAATAAAAATGTTTTTAAATATCCTTAATGTGTTGTAAATATTCAATTAATAAATGGTTTTGTTGTGAATGTGATGTTTTTGAAAATTTGAAATAAGAGATCATTTCAATGCTCAAAAAGCTGTTCTTATTCGTAAGACGGCATTATTTTGTTGTAAACTTTTGCTATCCGTTACCTTGGGAATTAAGAATTTTTTTTCAAAATCTCTCAATGGAATAAAGTGAAAGATAGTTGTTAATAGGATAGCTTTTTTATTGTTTTTTTTTCGAATTAAGACTGTTTCAATGAAAAATAACAGTCGTTTGGTTACACCCAATGTTGTTTGAAACCAACGGAGACCTTGTTTGGTTTCCCGCAAGTTGCAGAAGACTTCCGGAGTCCTCCGGAACTCATAAACAAGTCTGTTTTAAACCTCCGGACATCTCTGGAAGAGAAAATCAACCCTGTTTGTAACTTCCGGAGTAGTTGTGTAGGTTACAAACAGTCTTGTTTTAAATAAGGAAAAAATAGAGAATTCTTTGCGATAGTTTTCTTTAAAAATTACTGGATACCGAATTGCTGTACCATCCAGTGATGAGGATGGTTTTTGATAAGGTCTTTTTTCAACACCTCATCCTTGGTATGCAGATAGCCGTATACTTTTAAGGGAATGGAATCCGGGTATTCCTTTAATCCACTGGTAACAGTAGCCTGGGCTTCCACCTTCTTCTGACCGGCGTCCAGGGCTTCTGTTTTATAGATATAAATAATTGCAGGGATCTTTCCGTATACACTTTTAGCCTCGTTTTCCAGCAGAGCCATGGTTTCTATCTGAAATTCCGGGTTGGCTGCTTTCCCTGCCATTACAGTCTGGCTGATATGCTGCTGATACATCAGAAAAAGAAAAAGAAGATGAAGGTTTTTTGTATTGGGGTCGGATGCTGCCCTCTCAATTTTATGCACCGTTTCCGGGGTCATTTCATCATCATCAGCCTGCAGGCTTTTCTGGTAAAACTCATCCATCAGATCGTAGACCGTTTTATCGCTAGCATCAATGGCCGTCTGGCTTTTTATCTTCTGAAAAGTTTCTTTTATTTGTGGACCTGACTGTGCAAAAGCAAAGAAGCTGAAGCATAAAAAAATTGCCAGAATCAGATTTTTCATAATGGGGTGCTAAAGTTTTCTGTTTAAATATAGGTATTTGTTCCAAGAAAGAAAAAAGAAATGAGCGGAACATGGTAATTTAGTTTATAATCAAAGAATGTTTTTCCTAAAATGATTAATTTTAGGGCTGCAAAATAACATAGAATTTCTATTCTTTCTATTAGAGAACGAACGGAAATTGAATTGAAAAATAGGTGAATGAATTCAATCGTAATCAACGTAGGAAACAGCAATATCCGATTTGGTCTTTTTGATGATGACAATTGTGATATATCGTGGGTAATCAATACAAAGCCATACAGAACTGCAGACGAGTTATATGTTCAGATGCTGATGCTTTATCAAACCTACAAAATTGAACCCAGCGAAATTCAAAAAGTAATTATAGGTTCCGTAGTACCTCAGCTTACCAAAGTGATGAGTGTGGCCATAAAAAAGATCCATGGGAAAAACCCTGTGATTGTAGACAGCAACACACCCTCCATTGTTCAGGCAAAATCCAAATCCAGAGGAACCGATATTTTTGCAAACCTTGTAGCAGCACATATGCTTTACCCGGGGAAGAAGAAAATAGTACTGGACTTTGGAACAGCACTTACTGCAAGCTGTATTTCTGAAACGGGGGAATCTCTAGGGGTAATTATCGCTCCGGGAATTATTACTTCGCTGAATTCTCTGATCAGCCAGACTGCCCAGCTTCCGGAAATAGAACTGAAAAAACCTAAAACGGTTCTTGGACTGGATACTGTAAGTTGCATGCAAAGCGGTATGGTATATGGTTTCTTAGGAATGGTAGAAGGCTTTATCGACAGGATCAACGAGGAAGTGAATGACGACTGCTTTGTGATTGCTACCGGAGGAGTTTCTCATGTTTATAAACCATTGACGAATAAAATTCACCTGATGGACAGGCTTCATACCTTGAAAGGGCTTTATTTTCTGGGAAAAGATTTATAAATTTATCAGATGAAGATGAGGTTCTCTATACAATGAGACTGCATCATATTCTCAATTTTAACCTTTACTGTCATGAAAAAGTTCCCTACGATAGAAACAGAAAGACTTATTCTTTCCCAACTGCAAGAGAAGGATATTCCTTTTATTGTTGAATACCTTCAGCATAGAATTTATTCTGATCTTACTTCTAATATCCCGTACCCTTATACTGAAGATGATGCGAGATTCTGGCTTCAGATGTCTAAAGAAGTATTTGAAGACCGTACAGGTTTTATTTTTGCGATCCGTAATAAAGAAGGACATCTTATGGGAGCAATAGGACTTCACGACAGAGAAGATGATAAGGCGGAATTGGGCTACTGGATGGGTATTCCTTATTGGAATAAAGGCTTTGTGACTGAGGCTGCGAAAGCAATTGTTGATTTTGGATTTAAAGATCTTGGATGTAATAAAATCTATGCTACTCATTTTCTGCACAATCCTGCTTCCGGAAGAATTATGGAAAAAATTGGAATGAAGCAAGAAGCTATTCTGAAACAACATGCCAAAAAAGACGGAACGTATCATGATCTTGCTATGTATTCTATTTTTAAAAGGAGCAAATAAGTTTACTACCACTTTAGTATTATAAAATAAAAGTCAGAGAATACTCCTATTCTCTGACTTTTTTATTTTCAAAACAATTTACTAATGATGCTTATAACTCAATTATAAGACTTAAGGAAGATATTTACAGACCTCCACAGGCATCACATTCTACTAATGGATAAACCCATACACCACCCGCATCCTGGAAAGGCATATTTCTGCATCCGATTTTTCTTACCCCATTACTGTCTATGTAAAAACATTGGTCAGGGCGAATTCCTCCATTAATTTTTGCGGTTTCTTTTCTTGATAATTTTCTCATGGTATTTAGTTTAGTTGTAAGTTAAATATAAGTAATTATTCAATACAATGTGTTTTTGTTTGATGTGAATATTGATTAATTTTAAATAATTTGTGATATTTTTAACTTTTTATCAAATCGATTATCAAAGGTTTAAATTTATTTATGAAAGAAAAGTACCTGTTTTTCCTATTGGTGATGAGCATATCTCTTACCGCTCAAACCAAACTTATTGCTTTTAAAAGTCATAGCGGTTCCACAGAAAATTTTGGAAGGGCTGTTGCCAATGATCTCTTTGATGCTAACTTTTCTAATCTTGGATTACCACCTAAAAAATATATAATAGAATCCAAACTGGATTCTGTGATTATTTTTGACGATGAAAAAAGTGTGTTGGTAACCAGTGAAAAGAGTTTTAAGGACCCTGAAGGAAAATGGATGTCTGAAAGAATACCTGTAGGCAGTCGCTCATTTTTTTCTAAGAAGAATATTGACAGCGCTAAAAAAAAACTAAAAAAAGACTATGATTTCGTCAATAATATGGACAGCGTTGTATTCATAAAATATGATAAAGAAAGTAAATCCTATAAAGAGATAAAACCTGTAAAAGTAGAAGAGAAGAAAGAAAAGAGAGAAAAAGGAACAGGAAGTATTTTGCTGGGAATATTGCTGATTTCGGGAGCATCTGGTTTTTATGGCTGGAAAAGAGTAAAAAGAAATAATGAATAAAGTACTGTCGGGAATAGGGCTGTTTTTTGTTCTCTTTATTCTGTTTTTTCCGCTAGATTTTCTGGGTAGTTTTCAGAAAACGATATCGTTATTTTTGTTTGAAGATCTTACAAAGTTGCTTATAGGATTTGTGCCGGGGCATCATCAATTCCGGATTGATTTTTCATCGGACAGTATTTCAATGTTTATTCTTGTTGGAGTTCTAATCTGTATTTCAGTTATTCTTTCATCGTTTATTAAAGGAAAGCATAGCCAGACTCTTCTGTTCTTATCTAAAGAGGCTATCATTCTGTACCTGATTGTCATATTCATGAAATACGGATTTGATAAAGTGTTTAAAGGACAGTTCTATCTTCCGGAACCTAACATTCTTTACTCCCGCTTTGGAAACCTGGATAAAGACATCCTGTTTTGGAGTACGATAGGTACTTCCCGTTTTTATTCTGTTTTTACAGGACTGATGGAGCTTTGTGCAGCAATACTGATCATTTTCAACAGAACAAGGGTTTTAGGACTTATTGTTTCTCTAGGAGTTTTGATACCTATTCTGGCAATTAATCTGGGGTTCGATATTTCTGTTAAGCTGTTTTCTATGATTCTGATTGGTATGGTAATGTTTGCTCTAAAAGAAAACTGGGTAATTCTGTATCATTTTTTTATTACAGGGAAAGAAGCCAAAATAATTAATGTTATATCGGAAGTTCCTGTGGCTTTTCTGATAGGGTTTAAAACTTTATTTTTGGGAATTGCCACTGTAATCATCCTTTATCCTTATATAAGTTCGGGAAATTATAACGATGATACGATGAAAAGACCATCTGTTCATGGCGTTTTCAGAAATATAAACAGAGACTCAGAGATGCAATACATCTTTTTTCACAGACAGGGATATCTGATTTTTATGGATAAAGAAGAGAAAATGCAGGATTTCCGTTACACCGTTGTTTCAGATCATGATTTGCTGCTGGAAGATTATAAGGGCAGGAAGATCCATGCTGAACTTCATTATCAGAAAAAAGACAGTCTTCTTACCCTTACGTTGGGACAAAAGAGTTGGGAGACTAAAGAAGAAAACTGGAAAAAGATGAATGCTTTAAAACCGCTTTTTCATATGACAATAGAAGACGCTGAATAAAGTTATCTTTTACTTTTAAAAAAATCTTTGACAATAGAAGAGCATTCGCTTTCCATAACGCCTGTGATGATTTCTGTTTTTGGATGCAGGCTAAGGTGTTTGTTGATGAACCCTCTCTGTTCATCTCTTGCGCCTATTACTACTTTGGAGATCTGCGACCAGGATAACGCTCCTGAGCACATGACGCAAGGCTCCATGGTTACATATAGAGTACAGTCTTTTAAATATTTCCCGCCCAGAAAATTAGCGGCTGCGGTGATGGCCTGCATTTCTGCATGAGCTGTTACGTCATTTAAGGTCTCAGTAAGGTTGTGGGCTCTTGCAATAATCCTGTTGTTGGATACGACTACGCATCCGATAGGAACCTCATCTTTTTCCAGGGCGGCTTCTGCTTCCTGCAGGGCCATTTTCATATAATATTCGTCAGTAAACATTGAATTAAAAGCTAGTATAAAAAATCGTCGTTAATATCTTTTTTATCAGTTTAATAAAAGGGTAAGCACTGGGATGCTCTTCGTTGTTATTCAGCCATCGTTAAAGTTAAAGGAAGCTTAAACCGATAGGAGGTTGGATCTCCGTTAAATGTGGCGGGTGAGAATTTCTCTCCCAGCGAGTATAACGCAATTTCCGCCTGTCTGTTGAACGTAAAATTATCCCCTTGGGCATGTACGTTGCTGATGCTACCATCTTTTTCTACAACGAATGCCACATCAGTCTTTATGGTTTTTTCTTGAGAATATACTCCGTCTACGTAGAGAAGATCTACCACTTCCTGTCTCAGAGAATTGAGCCCGCCGGGATAATCGGCTGCTTTTTGCGGATCGAGAGATTTTTCGGAGGTATTTTCTTTTGTCTTTTTGAGGGTTTGAAGGTCTTCTATATTTCTTACTCGCAGTAAAGCTCCAATAAGGGCAGTGTTTTCAATGCTGTCCATTTTTTTCATGAAAAAAAGAAAATCTCCTTTTATTTCAGTCTTCTTTGTTGTATTGGATTCTGCATCAAATTTTTTCTTAAATTCTTTACTCAGCATACTTCTGTGCTGGTTGTAATAGTTTTTCACAAGCCTGAATTCTTCTTTCTGCTGTGACAGGCAAAAGGAAGAAATAAAGCAGGAGAGGATGATGAATAAAGTTTTCAATAAGGTATATTTATGTAAATATAACAAAAAATATCAGACAGAGTGATTATCTATCAATTCTCCAGATAGCGGTTCAGAGATTCCTGCAGATGATTGCGGATGTCATCAACTAAACATTTAGGTTCCAATACGGTAACCTCTTTTCCGTAAGAAAGAATTTCCTGCATAAAGTCGTAAGTAGGGTGGAGGAAAAACTCAAAATAGATCTCTTCCGGAGTTTCCTTGGTCTCTTTCTGTGACTGATGAAGAGGAAAGCTTTTGATGTATTCTCCCTGATGTCGGCTGCACTTTAAAACAATTTTTTCGGGTTTCTGTTCTGTCAGATTCATGACGCCAAAAGCATTTTTAAAATGTTCTCTGAAGTTGTATTTGTATTTTTCGCGGTATTGGTTTTTACCTACATCGAGGTAGTTGATCCTGTCCAGTCCGAAAGATTTCAGCGCTTTATCTTTGGTGTCAATAGCGATGAGGTACCATCTGTCTTTGGATTCTTTCAGGGCAAGAGGATGAACTTTGCGGGAGGTCATCAACTTGTTTTTGTAGTTGTAATGTTCGAAGGAAACAATTCTTTTATTACGGATGGCAAAAAATAAGTCATAAAAATTCTCCACTCCGGTTGGTTTTCTGCTTTCAAAGAAGATGAAATTGGCAAAATCCGGATGGGTATTCATGGCGTTGCTTACCTGGAAAGATTCTAATAGTTTTTGGTTATATTCATCCACTTCCATAATGGGGCGACTTTCAATATAATAACGGTTGTCCCCCTTTTTTTTGTTGTGAATGGAAAGATTGAAAAGGTCGGAAATCTCACGGATATCTCTTTGCAGGGTACGAATAGAGTAGCTCTTGATATCCGCATCCTGGAATTCAAAAGAGTTTAAAAGATAGTCTTCCAGCTGAGAATAGGTAGCGGGAGAACTTTCTAATCTTTTAATAATTAAGGCATATCTCGTCAGATAAAAGTCTTTCTTCATAGTAAAGTTTTGTAAGACAAATATATGTGCTTAATGCGACAAAAGGTGTCGTGTTTTATTTTTCCCAGGCATAATTTCCATTTTTATCAATTTCAATCTTAGATTCCTCTGGAAAGATTAATATGGATAAAGGTTTTCCATCTTTATCATTTATCATTATTATGTAATTTTCATACATTTCATTAGGAGGAAACCCTTTTGAATAATCATACCATCCAGACCAATAATCTATATTAAATCTATTGTCTGGATCTTCTTTTTTCCAAAAGTTTAATTTTATGGGATACTGTTCATTATGATCTAATTTTAAATCTTTATAAACCTTAGCTATGGTTTTTTTAATCTGATCTTCCGTATGTTTCATGATTATCGAGTTGTATATATTAAAATGAGTTGATACTATATAACCAATAATAAGATATGCTTTCTAATGAGCAAAATAATAAAAAGAAGCCGTCTTTTTGGACGGCCTCTTTATTCAAGAGTTTTACTTCCTGTGTTTTATATTTGTAAAGTACTTTGATTATTTATAATCAAAACGGTCTTCGTCTGGGTACCAATACCCTTTTAAACATAATGGTAAAGAGTTATTTTCATAAGCTATTAATTGATCTTTCAGATTACTTGAAGTACTGAAAGTAACAACCCTTCCTGCTTTTTTTTCTACTAAAAAAGGACCATTACCTACTAATGACTTATTAAAGTTACCTGTTAAAAGATATTCTTTAGCATCATAAGAGTAGATATTACCATACGGCTTTTTAATAATTTTATCTATAATTACCTCAATATCTTCACCTCCTTCGCCTAGTTTTTTTAAAAAACGTTGTGCTATTGTTAGCATTTCTTTGTCTGTTAGCATAGATAAGATTGTTGTTTTCTTTTTCTGATTTTTTGTATTACCACTTGCTAATCATGTAAAAATGATAACTGTAAAAAGTATTTTTGTTTACAGATTCACTGGGTCAAAAAAGCCATCTTCATCTTCTTCTATTTGCAATAATTTATTTTTATCACTTTTATAAAGTTCGATATTTTCTTCTACAGAAATAGCGGTCATCATACAATATACATTTAGTGTTTCTTTCTCAATAATAATAGGTCCATTTCCAGCCAAAGCATTTGAAATATCATCTTTTACATTTTCTACTTGCCAATAAAATACCCAACCAAAAGGATGCTCTTGTGTAAGATCATCAAATATAATTATATTGGGCTTTCCCAAGTCGTTCCAAATTCGAAGGTTATTTTCATAATTTACAAATCGTTGCATTTTTGCCTTTGCTTGTTCTTTTGTATACATGATTTATTTCCTTCTTTATTTATAATCAAAACGGTCTTCATCTGGGTACCAGTAAAGGTCTAAACTTGGTGTCATTGTTCCATTTTCATAAGATTTTATATTGTCCTCTAAAGTTCCTAAAGAACCAAAGCTTACGACTCTTCCCGTTTCTTTTTCTACGATAAAAGGCCCTGAACCTACAAGAGCTGCAGTAGGATCTCCTTTTAATATATGTTTTTTAGAATTGAAAAAATAAATATTGCCATATGGCTTGTTTAAAGTGGCATTAGGAATAATCATCGTCTCAATATTCTTTGCAACTATTCTTCTTATGAAACGTTCTGCTATTTGTAGCATTTCTTTGTCTGCTAGCATAGAAATTATGTTTTTATCCTTTATTAAGAGAAGATAGAATAAAGCATTCTCTTTTGGATTGACTATTTTAAGTAACACATAGCTTACAATAAGATTTCTGGAAGGCTGATTTTGCTTGTTAGAGATTTACGGGATCAAAAAGACCTTCATCGTCTTCTTCTAATTGCAATAATTTATTTTTATCACTTTCATAAAGTTCAATATTTTCTTCTACAGAAATAGCGGTCATCATTTTATACATATTTAATGTAGCTTTCTCGATAATAATAGGTCCATTTCCTGACAGAAAATTTGAATAATCTTTTTTTATATTTTTTACTTGCCAATAAAATACCCATCCAAAAGAATGATCTTCTGTTAAATTATCATATATAATAATATCTGGTATTCCTTCATTATTCCATATTATTAAATTGTTTTGATAGTCAACAAAACGTTGCATTTTGGCCTGAGCCTGTTCTTTTGTATACATAATATTTTAATTTGTTGGTAAGAATTGATAATTATCATAAACCAGTTTTGCTCGTTTTCCTGTTTGTCCATCGAGGAACTTAATTACTCCTTTGTCATTAATTACATTAAAAAAGTGCCCCAAATTTTTTCCATCTTTAATACCAAAGATAATTCCTCTTTTACCCGGTTCTAAATCTTCAACAAGTTTATTTAAGTTTTTGTTCCAACCTGTAAACTTAGCATTAAATTCTTTTTCTAACACGTCTGGAAATGTACCTTTATCAAAAGAAGCATAATTTTGCATTCTTCCATTTTTCCATCTCCTTTGTATAGTATAAGGAAGTGCAGATGCTGGTCTTCCCGCAAGCATTGCATCTGTAGCTATAGCTGTATTGGCACAATTGAATCTTCCTTCCTTAAGATTAATTTTCCAAATAGCAAATAATTTCTTATTTGCTCCTCCTGCTTTTTCTGATACATTAAATAAGTCTTCTATTAATTCATCAATCTGTTTTGCTTCATCCACATTCTTGGCAGAATTTCTGATATCATCTTCATGTTCCAGAATTTCTTTGGCGCTTTTCCTCAATCCATTATGGATAGCGACGCTCAGTTCTCCGGATAAAGATAATAATTCCAGCCAAAATAAATATTCAGATAATGACTTACTCCAAGCAGCATCTCGTGCTCCGGAAAGTTTCAGTAAGGTGTTTACTGTACCACTCGTAATTTCTACTACAGCTGCCGTTGCTGCTACAGCCTTTCTTACATTGGCTACAGCTCTTCCTGCTTTACTTACAAAGCTAAGCTTTTCTGCTTTTGCTGCAAATTTTACCAGATATCTGAATTTTCCAATGTTCCCAACTCCGGAGACGGTGGTTAGAATATCTGCGGCATACTCTGCAGTTGTTATGACGTTACTCCAGAATTGCTTCTCATGATTAGCTTTTAGCATAAAGGCAGGGACAACAGAATCCAGTTTCAGTTCTGTTTCCTGGTTTTCAATATCTTTGAGATAAATAGGGTAGAAAGGATGATACCAGAATTGATCTATAATTGGGACCTGTGTAGGTACCAAATTATCTGTTTTCAAGCCTGGCCTCATTTCAGTGGTGGTTTTCCCCGTATCGTATAATGTTTTTAATAACCTTCCTTTTTGCTGATGGGTATCAAAAGTCATACTTACATTGCTGAAATAAAACCCAAGAGCTTTTTCAGAAGAATAAGGAAGGAATAAAAGTCCGTCCGTAGTTGCAAATTCAGGATTTTTTTCTGTATCAGGATAAATGAATCTTGATTTTTTCCATACCTGCTGATAAGTTTTGCAAATTCAATGAAATTATCTCCATTGATCCTGTCATAAATAAATTCAAACTTGGAAATATTTTTGTCGCCGTCTTTTATTCTTTCAAGGAACCAATTCATGAGTTTCACTTCCTGTCCTTCTTTTTGCAGAATAATTTTTATGAGTTTTATAAAAATATTTTCTTCGGCAAGATTTCTTGTATTGGTAAGGCTGTCTCTACTCATCGCCATTTCCATAAGGGTCCATAGGAAGTTCTCGTTAAACATTGCTGCTACAGACTCAGGCAAGTAGAACAGGGTTTTCATGGCATCATAGTAAGCAAGGGTGCTTTTACTTTTGATGCTGTCTTCTATTTTATGAATAACCTGATTCATAAACTGATCTCTGAAAGAATCTCTCTGGGGATTGCTGTTTTCTCCTTTTTGTAAAGAAAATCCTTCGCTAAACAAAGTCTGATCTAAGAAAGTCAGTATTCCGCCAATACTTGTGAATTTTAATATAATGGAGCATTCATCGTCGGGCAGAAGGAATTTTGGTCTATATCCTTTTTCATAATATCTGTATTTGAGGATGAAGTTTTTCAGTCCGTATTCTATCTGAAGAAAGGGAATCAAAGTCATTCTGCCTTCTTTCTCGGATTTAAGAACCTGAACTTTCTTCTCCGGATTGTTCCATATATATTGTGCGTCGTCAAATAAGATTTTTATAATTTTCCCAAAAGCTGTCACATGATCAGTGTAATCATAAGTGTAGGTGTCACTTTCTATATCTTTCAGATATTTTCCGTTAGGATCATAATATATATTGTCTGGGAAAATGGTTACTGCTTTTAAACTTTCAGCATAAATGACGACTAAGTTTTTAACAGTATCATAAATATATGAGCTTGTTCCAAATTCTATAGGAAATTCTATAAGCCATTCATCAGGTATCGTTTCTGTCGTTTCATCTAAAAGGTTGACATATTCTCCTGTGAATTTTTTTACATAATATTTATTGTTTCCATTGTCTTTCAACAGATAAATTGCTTCAGCATGATGGTTATCAAGGATACCGAAAATTCGTTTGTATTTACTAAAATCTGTTTCGAAAGTATTTTTATTGACATTATAAGCTTCACCATCATCTAAAGTTGTTAAAAGAACTTCGGTGGGAGGGAGCGCGTTTTGCGCGGCTTCTTCAGATCTTCGATAGAGTCTGAGAAATTCAATTATTTGTTCGAAATCAGCCATTATCGTTGGTTTTAGAGTTTATGAACGATAATTCATTCTCGGGAAAGATCATCGTAAGTTTATTGTTGGAATAATGTTCTTTTATCGTTTTTTCATCCAATACGAGAAGATCCACATAGTAATCTTGATCAATTAGAACATAAGCGTTTTTAAGTTTACATTTAGCCTGTACTAAAACATCCCAGTCTTTTCCTTCCAGAGTATCCCATTCATCAAAAGGAACTCGGCCTCTGCTTCCGAAAAGAAATATTTTCTCAACAGCAGTAATATCATCAATCTTTTCCTTTAAGGTTGTGAGGATATAAGGCAGCACTTGATCGTGCTGCCAAATAGCCTCGAGTTTTACTCGACTCATGGTTTGTATGTTTTTAGAGAATTAAATTAAGAATCTTGATAGAGACAGCTTTTCAGTATATTCTTGAGATTCAACGAGCCTATCATCTTTGTCGAAAAGTCGGTTTGATGAACCTGTGAAGAAATCATCAGCAAATTTTAGGAAATTAATTCCATCCGTTGTAAAAGCTAATGTATCCGACATTTCTGAATAAGGAGGTTTTACAAATTTGAAGTTCTTGATTTTGTCTATATCTACTCGAATGGTAACTCCATTTTCTGGGTTGGCAAATGCTTCAATACCCTCTATTTTGGAAAGGCCAGCAGCCAAATCGCCATAAAGCTTCACCAAAGAATCTGTTTTAGCCCATTTTGCATCTCTTACGACTTCAATGGTTTGTCCCATACATTCATATTTTCTGGGAAATTCACCTGCATTATCAAGATCACCAACGGTTCTATAAGAAGCCGTACTATCTAACTGTTTTAGTGAGAATTGGATCTGCTTAGTACTTGATTTAGTTCCCATTAAAGAATTATCTTTTACGAAATTACTTTCAGTGACCACATCTCCCGGAACTTCAAATTCGTTAGGATCTTCAGCCGTGAAAGGTAAAGCGTGACCTACTTTTAAGCCGATGCTTTCTGCCTGTAGAATGTTTAATGGAGTTGGAAGCCTTGTAATCCAAGCTTTTCCTTGTTTTACTCCTTTAGGCTGTTTCATTTCATCGACAATAGACATATAAAGTGAATCTCCAATTACTGGTACTTCACCGCCATTCCAGATTTTTCCAGTTGCCATATAGAACTGTACCGCATCTTCAAATCCTGGACGAACTGTGGCAACAACTCTTGCCATACCACTTTGTAAGAATGCTCTGAACAGAGGATCTACATCTTCAGCCTGGTAAAGGTTTGCCCATTCTGTTTTGTTAGCCCAATAATAAGGATACAGATAATAAGAAAGGTTCTCCCATTCGAAGGCCTGTTCCATGAATTTCAGGAAGGCTGTATATTTATCCAATGTTGAAGAAAGATCTGTCTCATAGTCTGTAAATGTACTTCCTGTAGTTAATCCTGCCATACCATATCCGTGGGTAGAATTGGCAGCTCTGTTGATCATATAGGAGATACAGTTTTTACGAAGGACCGTATTTTCGATTTGACGGTAGAATCCAGGGTTGGTTCCTTTGATCTGAATACCGTTTGCTTTTTCTTCTGCTATTTTTTGTTCATAAATCGCTAATGCTTTTTCATAGCTGTCAATAATCGCTTTGAATGTCTTCTGTAACCACGCGTTTCTTGCTTCAGGAGTCAATTCAAGGTTTAGTTTTAAAGTTCCCTGCATAATTGGACTTTCTCCGGTAGCAAAACTAAATTCCAATTTATTTTTGATATTTAGCGTTGTAGTTGTTCCGCTTATCTGAGTGCTGTTTGGTGAACTAATCCAGTTTGTTCCCTGTCCTCCAATAGTCATGAAAGCCTGGTGAGCTCCTTTGAAACCGTGTGGATAAGTCTGGAAAGTATAGTCAACAGTTTTCAATAAATATCCTTCTGGAACTTCTACGTCTCCGTTTCCATTGACGATCTGAACTTTGTCATCATCTTTTCCTCCGAAGTTTCCGTCACGCCCACTGAATGATTTACTGATCGCAAAAGTTTCTGCAGGTCTTTCATCAATTTCGGCGTTATATTTACTCACCCAGTGTTTTAAGGTTGCATCGTTATTTAAAGAAGCGTAATTCTCCATGGTAAGAGTGCTTGCTTTTCTTGGATCTTCAGGTTTTACAAGATCACTTTTTGTTGGAGAGCTATCCAATGTCATTCCTAATGTATGAAGTTTGGCTGGTTGAGGAACCATAAATTCAAACATCAGACGTTTTCCATAGTTGTAGATCTGGTTTTTCATGAGTTTATCTACCCAACGGAAAACTCCTACAACGTGTTTGTCTCCTTTCGTGTTATCAAATCCGTGTTTGTTGTTTTCTTCAAACTCTTCAATGATTTTTTCAATTCTTTCTTCATGAACTTTAGTCACCACTCTGTCTAATGCTCTTGCGGTAATATCCTGTGCCTGAGTTACAGCCTGTCTTGTACTTTCCTCTTTAGAAGAATGATTGGCATATCCTCCCGCAACTCCAGTACTAAATGAAGCTCCGCCAGTCATTTCCCATTTGGCATCAAAGTGTGCCTGTACATTGGTATCTTTGGATTCCTGAAGCATTTTGGCGATTTCACTCTGCATTTCAAATCTTGTTGCAGTCGTTGTATCCGTAAGCTTTTCTCTTTCAGTGTCTGAGGAAGTAGTGCTTGTGTTTTCGCTTCTTCTTAATCTTCTGGTCGCTTTTTCACGATATTCACGTGCCATTACATTTTCGATGTGGGCAACTTCTCCTTCTACGTAGGCATGGGTCGTTTGCTCTACTTTAAGATAATCTGCAATACCGATCTGCTTGAATCCGAATCCTGAAGGGATGTAAGAATCATCTGGCTGCTCCTCAACAGGATCTTTAACTTCATTTACCAATTCAAAAGATGAAGTGTAGCAAGATTTCATCGTGATAATCCTTGGCTGGAAAGTTGTTACTTTACCATTGGTGAATGTAATTTTAACATCCATTGTAAAGTTTTCCGTTTGAGTGATGTATACACCATCTGTTGTAGGACTTGCTAATAATTTACTTAAAAAGATTTTATTTCCGACACGGCTTTTTTCAAAATAAGTTCCGGAAATAGGGCCTGCGTTGGTATAAAAAGTATAGCTCATGCTGGCTACATTCCAGGAAGCATCAGGTACATCAAGAGATAAATCCAGAGATGTAAATCTCATGATAAATTTTGGACATAGCTGATAGGTAAAAGGAATTGTTTCTACTCTTGAAACAGGAAGAATAACTCCACCAATGCTGGTGTAGGCTTCAGAATTATCCATCATATTATCCAGAATGATTCTATTGGCCTTTTCAGAGGCATTTGAGATAAGATCTTTCACTTCATTGAAGGTATTTCTGCCTGCCAATAAGCTGTCGATCATTCCGCTATTATCAATTCTTCCTTTGTCTCTCCCTGAAAAATCATAGTCTAAAAGAGATAGCACGGTATCAACACTATCTGGTTTTAAAGTGTTTGCAAGTGTTTTTCCATCAATTTCAGAACGGAATGAGAAATCGAATTTATCAAGTTTTGGATAAGGAATTTCTTCTGGTCTCTGGCAAGGGTCTAGTGGATTATAAGGCTGATCAGGTTTTCTGATTTCGCAGAATTTTCTTCTTGCTTCTTCTACACGAGCATAATAATCATCAATAATATTTTGATTGGCGTTATTGTACTCTTTTTCTTCAGATTTATATTGTTTCTCATATTCTTTCTTGTATTGTGTTTCAATAAGAGAAAGTTCTTTAGTTAAGACGTTGTATCTGCTCAATAAGGCTTGGGCTTCCTGGATTTTTTGTTGCTTTTCCATATAAGCCGAAGGCGCAGTTTCTTCTCCAGACTCTTTTTCTGCCATTTTTGAAGCAAGACCAATTGGATTCGTATTGGGAGTGTCCAGCATCAGTTCTCTTGGAATTACTACTCTTGCTGACAAAAGATCTCTAACATCTTCTTCATTGTAGGTTACTTGATTAGGTTGAAGAGTGTGTGCTGCAAGTAGAATCTGCATCAACCCTTCTTTTACATAGAAATCCTTTTGAGTGACAATCTGATAAATTAAATTATTCCATAAATTGACAAGGTTAGGAAAAGCGTAAGAGGAAGAGATTGTTACTTGTCTTATTTTTTCATTAAGTTGGTTCTGAGTACAGGTATCTTTGTTTTTAGTAAGCCATAAAGCATAGTCATACACTACCGCATGTACTTGTTTCAAAGTTTGAGCATTTGGAATAAAATTGCTGTTTTGCTTATAAAGCTCGGCTCTTTCCTTCAGCACTCTTTGTTTAGAACCAGAATTGGCTACTACAGGTTTATAGAAAGAATCGTCATTTTTTAAGCTATCTGGAATTCTGATGAATTTTTTATATTCTTTCTTTTCATCAGGTAATTGCGGGCTTCTCAGGTTTACAAATCTAAAAAGTGTTTGTGATGGAGTGTTATCAGCAGATGAGCCAGCTGCTTTGTTTTCAGTATTGTCCATTTTGTAATTTTGTTGTGTGTTAATTAAGATTGATTTGAAATTTCTTTTCAATAGAGTTTTTTCTTGATTTTGCCTTATTTTTTTCGGTGGTTTCTGGCAAGAGATATCCACCTTTGGTTTCAATTTCCAACTTCATATGTTTATATTCTGTATATATTTTCAGACATAGTTCTGGCTGTCCAACATTTTGTGAATGGTGAATTCAAAGGTGCTGAGAAAGTATAATGAGACTGTGTATATTATAGAGACTATAAAGGTAAAGTCGGACAGCGCCAGAACTTGTCGTGTTTTAAATTTTTTATTTTATAATGAGTCTTCTTCCAGGATATCATTATCAAAATCTTCTCGAAAGAAGTTTTCAATGTCGTTCAGATAGTTTTCATAGTCTATCTCTGCATTTTCAATGTCGCTCCATTCTATAGTATAGAGATCTTCATCGAAGAGGGGATCTGTTTTTTGATGGGGAGTTTCCATAGTATGTGTTGTGAGATTTTGGTTATAGTTTGAACATATTTCATGCTGTTCAACATGGGTGAATGGTGAATTCAAAGGCGTTTTAAAAGTTTTTAGATTGTTATTTTGTGTCTTTTTTGATACTCCAAAGATAGTGGAGCGAAGCGTCAAAACTTGACGTGTTAAAAAATGTTTTTCATTTTTTTAATATAATCTTTAAAGCTTATATGATGGCTTTATAAGGTTAAAAGCTTATATTTTATTTTTGATGAGTTTCTGGACAATTTGATTCAATGTCTCTCTGTTGTCATCAATATAGCTCAGGCCTGCCTGGATTAGGTTTTCAATATTGGATCTTCTTACGTTATCCATTGCCGGAGAGGCATTTTTAAGAGAAGGATTCAGTCGGATATAGTTCTTCTGATTTCTAAGTCCCAGGGTCTGAAACATTTGTCCCAATTGATAATCTACTGTTTCGGCATTGGCAGACATTAAGATATCAATTATTGGACTTACCCAACCTATTTTCCCAGCTTTTTCCAATCTTTTAAAAGGATAGGGACGTGCTTCAATTCCTGTTCCTATGGAAACAATGATCATGTCATTTACACCGGGATGATTCGCTTTCTGATGATTTTTCAATACTTCTGCGAAAGGGATCTTTCTTGCTTCTGCATAGGCACATAATGCAGGATTATTAGCAAACATTCCCCCATCAATCAAACTGAATATCTGCCCGTACATGGATTTGATCTGAACCGGACTGAAATAAGTAGGTGCCGCAGAAGTAGCTCTGCAGACATCTTTTACATAGAAATTATCAGTGCTGAGGTTCGCTTCCCATGAGTTGAAAAGTTTTGCTCTTCTGTTTTCTATATCATAACTTGTTATTAGACATGGTTTTATTAATTCCTTTAACTCTAAATTTCCAAAAAAATCATTTAAATTTTTCTCAAGAGCTTCCTGAGAAATTCTTTCATTCAGTAATCCGAATGGATTCACCAGTTTTTCCCAAAAAGAAACCTGGAAGATGTCGCCGCCCTTTTCCGCATACAGCTCTAACCCTTTCTGGATAGAATATTTTGCTTTTCGGGTTTCATCGGGACATAGAATAATAGAAGCAATCAGACCTCCTGTACTGCTACCTGCCACAAGATCAAAATAATCCCCCAGTTTAGCTGTGGGTTTATCATGATACTGTAGCTGCTCTTCTATGTAGCGCAGAATAATGCAGGTAATAATTCCCCTTATTCCACCCCCGTCCAAAGAAAGAATGGTTGTCTTTTTCATGTGATATTTTTATAGTTTTTTAAAAGGGTACATGCGATGTTAAAATCTTTAAAATCAAAGAATTGATGAGGAAAGTATTCTGATTTTGTGCTGAGATTTTATCGTTTTTTTGTTGTTTTCTTCTAAAGCAAAGATAGGACTGGGAAGCGACAGAAGTTGTCGTGTTATAAAGAATTTTAAAGAATTTTGTTAAAAATAAGTTGCTTTTAATCAGTGTTTTATATTTTTGGTTGATTTTTTATTTTTGAGAATATATATCCCCAACTACCTTGAATTTGGATAGCTCTTTTACTTGCCATAATTCGAAAGATTATTTCTTTAAGCAATTTTTCCTTTTGATAAATAATGAGGAATCACTCTTACAATTCTTTACAGGAAATAAACGCCACACTAGTGAAATTTTAAAATATCACATAGCCTTCTTTGTCTCTTGGCATCTTCAAAAGTGTTCTCCAGCTTGTTTTTACCAGCCCTTTTTTAGAAGGAATTGTCTTTTTTTCAAAATGAGGAAGATCTTTGAAGGTTTTCCAGTTTCCACCCCAGTCCCAGCCATGTCTGGCAAAAATTTTCACACATTCATACCAATCGGCAACCTTATCATTGTCCCAGTCTTTTGCCGTATCCCAACTTGGGGTCTTTCCATCGATCATAAGACAGATATCTACAGCCAATCCATAGTTGTGAATGCTTTGTCCTGCCTTTGCGTTGGTTACTTTTTTTCCAGAGGTAATTCTTCCGATTGCGTATAACTTTTCCTGCTCCTCAAAAGACCTTAATCCCTGGGTAATCCTAATCTTTGCCCGCCCGGTAAGAGCTTCATCACACTCTTTTATAATCTGTTTAACTTCCTCTCTTATTATTGGGTGAAGTTTCTGAATTCGCTCTAATGTTACTTTATCCATAATTTTTACTGTTATAAAGCAAAAATACATCACAAAAGCGACGAAACTTGACGTGTTTTAATTGAAATTTTAAACATTATTAAGAGAGTCTAAAATCAAAAAAAATCAAAAAAAATGATTTTTAACTTTTAAAAATCAAATAGAAGTAGTAAATATGATTGATAAAAAACACAATATTACATGCATACGATTTTACCATTCTTTCTGGCCATGATTGCGGCTATTGTTTTATTGAATATGTGGGCTACAAAACTGAAAATAGCCTATCCGATTCTACTGGTCGTATTTGGATTACTCGTTAGTTTTGTCCCCGGCTTGCCGGTTGTGAAGATCAATCCGGATCTTATCTTTTTCATATTCTTACCACCCTTGTTATTTGAAGCGGCCTGGTCTATATCTTTTAAAGAAATGAGGCGTTGGTGGCGTATCATTGGAAGCTTTGCTTTTCTGGTTGTTTTTTTCACAGCCCTGGCTGTGGCGATAGCAGCTAATCATTTTATTCCCGGATTTTCTATTGCATTAGGTTTTTTGCTGGGTGGAATTGTTTCTCCTCCGGATGCGGTAAGCACAGGAGCCATTATGAAATTCGTGAAAATTCCTACCACAACTGCAGCCATTCTTGAAGGAGAAAGTTTACTGAATGATGCTTCTTCTCTTATTATTTTTCGCTTTGCCCTCATTGCCGTAGGAACCGGACAATTTGTTTGGCAGGAAGCTTCCCTGGATTTTGTTTGGATGGTGATAGGAGGAGCCGGAATAGGCCTTCTACTGGGCTGGATTTTTGTACAAATACACAAACGCCTTCCTACAGATGCTTCTTCTGATATTGCATTAACGCTCATTGAACCTTATCTGATGTACTGGGTTGCAGAGCAGGTTCACTGCTCCGGAGTGCTTGCTGTAGTATGTGGAGGATTGTATATGTCGAATAAGCGGATGATATTTTTAAACAGCACCAGCCGCATAAGAGGGTATAGTGTCTGGGAAAGTTTTGTTTTTATTTTGAACGGTATTGTATTTTTAATCATTGGGCTGGAGCTTCCTGAAATTGTCGGAGGTCTCCGTTCAGAAGGAATTCCGTTAGGAATTGCCATCAAGTATGGAGTGTGGGTTACCGGAATTCTTATTGCTGCCCGTATTATAAGCTCATATGCTGCAATGGTTGCTACGTTGATCTTTCGGCGAAGTGTGGCTCCCAGAGCATCCTCGTTCAGAAGAAGATTAATGATGCCGCTTTTATTGGGATGGACGGGGATGAGAGGAGTTGTTTCTTTAGCCGCAGCTCTTGCTATTCCTATTACTCTGGAAGATGGAACTCCTTTTCCCAATCGAAACCTTATTCTCTTCATTACTTTTGTAGTTATTCTGCTTACGCTTTTGGTTCAGGGACTTACCTTGCCTTATTTTATAAAGTATGGCCATGCATTTGATGATTTTATAGATGATGAAAAAGAAAAGAAGGCCAAGCAGGAAGTAAAACAAAAGCTGAAACAGCACGTTTATCATTTCCTTAAAAATAAGCATGAAAGCGAACTAAACAGTCACGCCGGTATGGAGCGGATATTGAAACACTGGGAAGAAAAAAATCAGGCCAACAATACAGATTGGATGGATGACAATGTCCGCAATACTCTTTTTGAAATGTTGGAAAGCCAAAGACAGTTTTTGCTAGAGCTCAATAAAGACATTACGGTGAATGAAGAGATCATACGCCATCAGTTATATCAAATTGATCTGGAGGAAGAACGTTTAAAAATGATTTAATTTTTCGCTGAACTATCATCCTTCAAGCGAGCCTATTAACAGGTTTTTGAATGCTAAATTAGAATACTAATGCGACAAAACTTGTCGCATTAAATAATTTTTTTGTTTCCTGTACACTAGAAGCCAAACCCGTTGTGGTTCTTGCTAACGACGACAGTCGCATCGTGTCCCCGAAGTAAAGAAGGAAAAGATCTTGAGATTCCGATGGCAGCACCGGTATTCAAATACAAAGATCTCTTTCAGAAGAAAATAATGTCAAAAGCTTTTTCTGCCAAATTTGAGTTGTACAATTATAAAAGCCAGCAGGTCATTAGTATTGCTGAATCCTATGTTTTAGAATATGAAATTTATAGTATTGATGAACTATTTCTTGATCTGACAGGATATAAATACATAGATATGTATCGATACTGCCTTACCATCAAAGAAGATATTCCGCAAAAAGAAAATATTCCTGTAAGTATAGGTATTGTACCCACTAAAACTTTATGTAAAGTTTCCGGAAAAGTTTAATGGTGTACATATTCTGGGTAGCCCTGGAAAATTGGAAAAGCCTTGAAATGGCTTAATATAGAAGATGTATGAGGATTGGTAGAAAGCTTGCTGCCAAAATGAAAGCCAATGGAGTGTACAGAGCCCGGGATATTCTATGGGTAAGAAAAATGATGAGAATTCATGGGGTAAGAGTGATCGATGAACTGAAGAGAGTTCGTCAGCCGGAACTTAATAAACCACCTCCCAAAAAATCAATTGCGGAGGACAGAAACGTGCTCAAAAAGAAGAGGTTCGGGACTCTGGATTTCCATACTATATCTAGCTGTATCTCCCAATATGCAGAGTTTCAGAACTAATTCAAAATATTTTCTCTATATAAATAGTTGTTAAGTTTAAAAAGTGTAATTTGGCTTTTTTGAAAAACTATATGTATATGGTGTAAGTTTCTAATTATAATCAGATCCCAGATAAATTAGATTTTGTACACCAACAATATATTCCCGATTGTTTACATATTTAATTAAAAAACACACACAATAGAATGAAAAATAAATTATTAATTGGCTTATCTGCCATGTTTTCAGGGATTCTTTATTCCCAGCAATATGATGACTGGAGGTCCCAGTTTGTAAAATGGAATCTGGGGGCAGGTTATACAGTTGGCAATCTTACTGATAAAAAGAATGGAGAAAATAAATGGATAAATAAATATACAGCTAATATATCAGTAGATGTCGCGCTTTCTAAGATATTTTATTTTGATGATGGCGAACTTTATCTGCAGCCTTACTTTGAAGTTTCCTTACCGGTTAAAAACTCGTATACAGAAGATCTGAAGTTTGTAACTTATGCCGGAGGTGCCCATTTTAAAAAATATCTGAGCCAAAATTTCAAAAAAGGAAAATTTTATCTGCTTCTGGGAGGTAAGTTTGAATATGTGGTATGGACATTAGATTATAACAATGGCCGACAATATCATTCCACAAAGCTGGATTATGTTTTGAATGGCGGTGGAGGGTTTACAATTTCAGACCGTACAGAGGTTTTTGTTCTCTATTCCAGAGGATTTGGAAATGCTTATGTAGTTACAGACTTTGAAGACACTAATAACTTAACTTCTTTTTCAGTTGGGATAAGATTTGCGTTCCTGAAAAACTGGTGGTTCAGTAAGTAAGCAGTTTTCTTCAGGTTAAAATTGAAAATCAAAAATAAAATGTCTTTTCCTACAGGTAATGCATAAAATCGGTTTATTTGAAATCAAAAGAAGCTATTAAAAATGGACGATGTAGAGAGTCCCTTTGTTTGGTGGAATGGGAAATCTTTTGAATTGATCATGTAAGATAGGTTCGGACATATTTGTGGTGAAGAAGGAGGGGGAATATATGCGTTTTCCTGTGACGGGATCAACTGGGAGCTTTAAAGCATACTCAAAAAAATGAAATGGAGTGACGATACTGAAACGCTTCAGGCTAATTTCGAGAGCCCGTTTTTATTATTTAAAGATGGAAAACTTACCCACCTTGTTGTTGCTACGGGTAGTGGGAATGGTTCGTATAGTTTTGACCGTACATGGAATATGGTAATTCCCTTAAAACAACAGAATAGTTTAACACGTATGAAAAGTTTAAAGAATGTACTGCTTCGTTACTGTGATTTTTCGTCTAATGAACTTGAACTGTTTTTTAGCTATTGTCAGAGAAAAGATCTGAAAAGGGATTTTTTATTTTTGAGAAAGGGACAGAAATCTGATGTTTTAGTTTTTATCGAAAGTGGCATGCTAAGCATTTTTATGGACAATGATGATGAATAAATGTGGGGATCTGAATATTATGATTTAATTTACTTCGACTTGATATAAAAAAGCTTTTTATTTTATAGTGGAAACTTTATCATCGAGTTTTCGAATATCACCTCTCAATTCCAAAAACATATCCTTCAAATTATAATTGTCAAAATTCTCTGGTTCAAAATCTTCAGGAAATATACCGGAAGCATATTGCCAGATTTCCACAATTTCTTCTAAAGGAATATCATAAGGTTTGTAAAATGAGTTGTCAGCAGCAACAGTTATTGATTTTGTATTTCTGGAGGTAAATCTTTTGTAAGAAATACCATCATTCAAAGTCACAAAAACATAACTTTTACCCGGTTTCAGATCATCGAAATTTTCAACATATTTTCCGATAATGTAAGAACCGTCTTTAAAAGGAGGCATAGAATCTCCCAGGGCCGGAAAAGCGCGGTACTTTCCATTCGTTAAAAAAGGAAGTGTGATTCTTTGCAGTCCTTCAATATATTCCGGGTCACCATAGCCGGATAGATAACCCATTGATGCTTTTTGAGGAACGATCTCGATGCTGTTGTTTCCTAATTGATCTACCACAACAGGTAAGACAATTCGGTTATCAGGAAGTTTCAGAATATCTTCCAATGGGTACTTTCTGATATCAACGGTAAGAAGCAAATCAATACTTATATTGAAGTACTTCGAAATCTTTATTAAAACTTCGTAGGGTGCTTCTGATCGGCCACTTTCGTATTTGGAGTACCGATCTCTGCTGATGATAAGAATATCATTGGCAAAAGCATGTTGGGATAGACCTCGCTTACCTCTCAAAAACCTGATATTATCTGCAAAAGTTGACATTGGGACAATTTGTACCAACAAAGATAGTTTATTTGGGACAAATAGTCTCTAATTTTGTATCGTGAACCGTGCAATTGTACATATGGATCTGGATACATTTTTTGTATCCTGTGAGAGACGTAATAACGCTCAGCTTGATGGAATTCCCTTGATTATAGGAGGTGGAGACCGTGGAGTAGTAGCCTCGTGCTCCTATGAAGCCAGAAGGTTTGGAGTCCGTTCTGCAATGCCAATCCGTATGGCATTGAGGCTTTGCCCGGATGCAAAAGTCATCCGTGGCGATCATGAATTGTATTCCAATTTATCCCATACAGTCACTGAAATTATTCAGGAAAAAGTACCTGTAATGGAAAAAGCGAGCATTGATGAATTTTATCTGGATTTATCAGGAATGGATAAATTTTTTGGATGCTATCAATGGACTCAGGAAATTGCAGCAGCAGTAAAAAAAGAAGCCGGACTTCCTATAAGTTTTGCCTTATCTACCAATAAAACCGTCTCGAAAATTGGAACAGGAGAATCGAAGCCTTTAGGAAGGTTAGAGATTAAAGAATTGGAAGTACAGCCATTTTTAAATCCTTTATCCATCAAAAAAATTCCAATGGTAGGTGACAAGACCTTTCAGTTGTTATCAAGAATCGGGATCCGGACCATTCATACCTTATCTGAAATGCCGGTGCTGGTGCTTCAGCAAATGATAGGAGTCAACGGGAAAGAACTTTGGAAAAAGGCGAATGGGATTGATGAAAATCCTGTAATTCCTTATTCAGAAAGAAAGTCGATTTCAACGGAAAGAACATTTACAAATGATACGATGGATATCATGGAACTGAAAAGACTGATATCAGGAATGGCGGAGCAGTTGGCTTATCAATTAAGACAGGAGAAATGGCTGACTTCAACAGTGGTCGTAAAGATTCGGTATGCCAATTTCGATACGGAAACAAAGCAGCATAAGATAGCTTACACTTCAGCGGATCATACGCTTTCGAGAGTGGCATTGGAACTTTTCAATCAGGTATATACAAGAAGGATGAGGTTAAGATTGGTTGGATTGCGGTTTACCGGACTTGTTCATGGTAACCATCAGATGAATCTGTTTGAAGATACGGAAGAGCAGATGAGCTTATACCAAACGATGGATTATTTGAAGAATCGGTTTGGCACTGATGCAGTCGGTAGAGCATCCGGTTTTGATTTTGGAAAATAACGTATAAAATTTCTATCATGTTTCTAAATTGTCATTCTTTTCACAGTCTTCGTTACGGTACTTTATCGGTAGAACAATTGGTACAACAGGCGCATTCTTTGGGTATCAAAGAATTGGTATTGACAGATATTAATACAATTACTGCTATTTATGATTTCAAGAAAGAATGTGAAAAAGTCGAAATTAAACCTATTGCCGGAATGGAGGTCAGAAAAGAAAACAGGCTGCTTTATATTGCTGTGGCAAAAGAGTTTTCCGGCATTGGTGAAGTCAATAAGGTATTGACGGATCACAATTGTGATGGCGCTGAACTTTCTGAAATAGCGCCTGTGTTTGAAAATGTTTTCATTGTTTATCCGATCGATAACATTCCTTCAAAGCTAAAAGAGAATGAATTTATTGGAGTCCGGGAAGAAGAATTGAATGTATTGATTCGCACTGAATTTGCAAATCTAATTCCCAAAATGGTAGTTCTTCATCCTGTTACTTTTAATATGAAGAAAGAATATAATCTTCATCGAATCTTAAGGGCTATTGATAACAATACCTTGTTGTCAAAACTGGCTGAACAAGATATTTGCAGGGAATCAGAATATTTTAAATCCGAAGATATAATAATCAGTACCTTTCAAAGATATCCGGAGATCATAGAGAATACAAAAAAAATACTGCAAGCCTGCAGCTTTGAATTTGATATTGAAAAAGTAAAGAATAAACAATACTATACAAAGTCAAAGGAATCTGATGTAAAACTTCTGAAAAGGTTAGCCTATTTAGGATTGGAAAAACGGTATGGGAAAGATCATGAAATCGCAAAAATAAGAGTAGAGAAAGAACTGAAAGTAATTGACGAACTCAACTTTTGTTCTTATTTTCTGATCACTTGGGATATTGTGCGGTACAGCAATAGAATGGGATTCATGCATGTAGGACGTGGAAGCGGAGCCAATTCTATTGTCAGTTACTGTATAGGAATTACAGATATATGCCCTTTAGAACTTGATCTGTATTTTGAAAGATTCCTAAATCTTAACAGGAAAAGTCCTCCGGATTTTGATATTGACTGGAGCTGGCAAAACAGGGATACAATTCTGGAATATATTTTCAATCGTTACGGAAAAGACCATGTTGCTTTCTGCGGAACCAATGTGGAATTCAAGTACAAATCGAGATTCAGAGAAGTCGGGAAAGCTTTTGGACTGCCTAAAGATGAGCTGGATGAACTTACAAAAAAACCAATGGAAGCTCACGAAACCAATTCTGTTGTTCAAACAATTCATAAGTATGTAAGGCTGATGGAAAAATTTCCGAATCAAAGGAGCATGCATGCTTGCGGGATTTTGATTTCCGAAGAACCCATCACTCATTACTCTGCACTCGAAATGCCACCAAAGGGGTTTCCCATTGTTCAGTTCGATATGAATGTAGCGGAAGATATTAAGCTGGAGAAATTTGATATTCTGTCTCAAAGAGGTCTCGGGACAATTAATGATACAGTAAATCTTATCAAAAAAACAAGAGGAATTGATGTCGATATCCGGGATACACGATTATCTAAAGATGAAGAAAAATGTAATGAGTATTTGGCTGTTGGAAGAACTATCGGATGTTTTTATATAGAGTCTCCGGCAATGCGCGGGCTTTTAAGAAGATTAAAATGTGATAATTACAGGATACTGGTTGCGGCTTCTTCTATTATCAGACCGGGAGTAGCACAAAGTGGAATGATGCGGGAATATATCTTCAGACATAATCACCCGGATCAGTTTCAATACTTTCATTCAGTATTTGAAGAGCACCTGAAAGAAACATATGGAATAATGGTGTATCAGGAAGATGTGATCAAGATCGCCCAATATTTCGGAGGATTATCTCTGGCTAATGGAGATATTTTACGCAGAGCAATGAGTGGAAAGGAACGCTCTATTAAAAAACTTCAGGAAGTAAAGGCTAATTTTTTTAAATCCTGTAAGGATAAAGGGCATTCATTAGAGCTTACTGCTGAAGCATATCGACAGATTGAATCCTTTGCCGGGTATTCTTTCTGTAAAGCACATTCGGCTTCATATGCAGTGGAAAGCTATCAGAGTTTATATCTGAAGGTATATTATCCTCTTGAATTCATGGTTTCCGTGATCAACAACCAAGGAGGATTTTATCGTACAGAAGTGTATATCCATGAAGCAAAAATGTCCGGAGGTAATATTCAGGTTCCTTGTGTTAATGCAAGTGAATTTCAAACGACATTAAAGGGAAAGGATATCTTTTTAGGACTGATGCTTTTGGAAGGGCTTGGAGAAACAGTTGCTCATGAAATGGTTGAAGAGCGTGAAAGAAATGGAGATTATAAATCATTGGAAGATTTTATTAAACGTATTTCAATCGGTATTGAGACAATCCAGACCTTAATTTTCATTGGAGCATTCCGATTTACAGGAAAACCTAAAAATGAGTTGCTTGTGGAAGCAAGAGTGTTATTAGTGAATTTTAAACCTGAAAACAGAGGGCTAATGCTGATTGAAGAGCCTGCTCAAGAGTTTAAGCTTCCTGAACTCAGAAGAGAAAGTTTTGAAGATGCTTTTGACGAAATTGAGTTGCTTGGTTTTCCGGTTTCATGCAGTCCTTTTGATTTGCTACAGACTCAATACAGAGGTTCTGTTTTCGTAAAAGATGTATTGAAATTTCACAAAAAACAAGTAAAAATGCTGGCTTACCTTATTGCCAGAAAACATGTCCCAACGAAGAAAGGAGAAATGTATTTCGGAACCTGGATCGATGCCAACGGAGATTATTTTGATACAGCCCATTTTCCTGATAGCTTGAAAAAATATGACTTTCAGGGTGGAGGATGCTATTTATTATTAGGAACAGTAGAAGTTGATTTTCATTTTCCAACCATAACCATTCATAAGATGGCTAAAATGCCTATGATCCCTGATCCTAGATATGCTTATGATAAGGAAAAGCAATATGATATTCACAGACAGATTAAAGAAGATGTGAGTATGACTCATAGAAGACCTTACCCGCAGGCCCACGAGATAGGTTTGCCGAGACACAAAATACAGTAATGATTTATCAAATTTTTAATTATAGTAATTATGAATCAGTTGAGTTTATTTGATGTAGAAGAGTTGTATGAATTCCCAAAAGATTTATTGGAATATAAAGAACATTTTCTAAGTAAAGAAGAAGCCGATCTCTTAAAAGATCAGTTGCTTACTACCGCTCCATGGGAACAGCGTACTCAGAAAATGTATGATAAAATGGTATTGACTCCCAGATTAACAGCCTGGTATGGAGATGCAAAAACGTATGACCTTGAAAAAAATAAAAAACCTACCAATGCATGGACACCTGAATTGTTGGCTTTAAAAGAGCGAATTGAGAGGGAGTTTGGCTGCCGGTTTAATGGAGTTCTGCTCAATTTGTACAGGAATAATAATGATTCTGTTGCCTGGCATCGGGATAAAGAAAGCCGTTACGGAAAACGTCCTGTAATTGCATCCATTAGTTTGGGGCAAACGAGAAATTTTGATTTCCGGAAAAAAGATTATCATTCAAGTAAGTATAGCTTACCGCTTCCTCACGGTTCACTGCTCATTATGAAAGGTGATCTGCAGGAGCATTGGGAGCATAGGATTGCTAAATCAGCAATACCGATGAGAGAGCGTATAAATCTTACGTTTAGATTATTGAATGATTATGTATAGATAATAGCCTATTGAAGATTCTTCATTTGTATCTACTTCCTCTCATACTTCCAGTTTCTCCCTTTACCTTCCGCTATCCATTCCAGAGCCTGTTCCATTCTTTTATTTCTGGTTGTCTCTGTTTTAGCATCTATAATCCAGGAAATATATTCTTTTCTGAATGAGGGGGAAGCTTTCTCAAACACCGTTAAGGCCTGTTGATTCTCCTGTAACGCCGTTCGAAAATCATCAGGAACTTCCATGTCCGTTTTGGATGGGGCTGCTTTTTTCATAGTAACCCCCATATCTGTAAGTTCTATGGCTTCCTGAATTGCTTTTTTAAGCTGAGGTTTGGAAGGAAGGTCTTCAACCCGGGTGAGCTTTCCTAAGCTGAACATAGAATTTTTTTCAATATCCTGAGTGATTTCCTGCATGGTTTTCATTTCTTTTTCCAGCCAGAATCCAAATGTACAATGCTGCTTAAATGAAGCCATGGCACAGAGATTTTTCCCTTTGTAGATAAAATGAGGAAAACTCCACTTCATGGTTTCCTCTGCCTCAGGGCAGCATTCATGAACGGTTTCACGGATATAATTGAGTATAGGTTTAGCGAAATCCTGCGATTTTTCGATATATGAATCTATTTTGGAGGAATATTTTTCCATCGTTTTTCTATTGAAATAATGTTACCGTTTCGTTGACAAGGAACTTTACCTGATCTGGCCTTCCCCGGTCATTTTTAGGATTGTTGGCGTAGCTTCCTGTTTTTACAATCACCATATTATGCTCAGGAACCATAATAATATACTGCCCTTGTAGTCCCAGAAAATAATAATGTTTAATAGGATTATCGTGATTGATCCAGAGTCCCATTCCATAGATATTTTCAGACTTTTCGGTTGGAGTTCTCATCTTTTCTATGAAGTCAGAATTAAGAATTTGCTGATCTCCCACTTTCCCATTGTCTAAAAACAGCTGACCAAGTTTGGAGAAATCTCTCGCATTGGAGTGAATGCAGCAGTAGGTTTTCTCCATTCCATAATCATCTGTTGTCCATTTAGCGTTTTGTTCCATCCCAAGAGGAATCCAGAACTTTTCAGATAAATAAGTGGCTAAGGGTTTGTTGAGTGCTTTTTTTATCGCAAAGCCAAGAAGTTGGGTCGCCCCGCTTTGGTACTCAAATTTGGTTCCAGGTTCTTCTTTAAACTTTCTTGTAAATACGGCTTTTACCAGACTCTTTCCATAATACGCTTTAGCGTTGGGCAGAAATGGATTGTTGTAGTTTTCATCCCAATCTAATCCAGCTTCCATTTGAGCAAGGTTTTTAAGGGTAACCTGATTGCCAAAATGTTTCTCTTTAAATTCAGGATAGAAATCTGTTAATTGATTATCTATACTGGTGATAATCTTTTCTTCCAGGGCTTTTCCCAAAAGCATCACCGTTACAGCTTTAGCCATAGAAAAGGAATTGGTTTGTGAAAGCTGGCTGTAGCCTTCCCAATATTGTTCATGAAGAATTTTACCATTCTTAATGACCACAAAAGCAGCCGTTTTGGAATGATTTAAGTTTTCAACTAAATGTTTAGGTAGTGTGGTTTTGTTATATCCGGGATCTTCTTCCCAAAGGATGGGTTCCTCTGTAGCAATGGGGTTGCTGGGGAAAAGATTTCCGTCATCAATATAGGCGCTGGATTTGCCTTTGAGATAGGTTTTGGATATCCCTCTAAACAAATAATCGTATCCTAAAAAGTAAGCTGCTGTAGCGCCAACTACAGCTCCGCCTATCATATATTTTAGTATTCTCATTTTTTTCATGAATCGGTTCTTAACAAATTTAGAATAATTTGAATATAAAAATTACAATGAATCCACAAATAAGTTATTTTTGCTTTTATTGATGAAAAATATGACCAGAAAACTCATTGCACTGTGGTGCCTTTTTCTTTCTGTGATGGGAATTGCACAGATTTATAAACCTATAGATACTGCAGATTATACACAGAGAAAAGCATTTTTGACAAAATTTAACGGGAATAATGAAGCCACCATCAAAAAAATAAAGTCGCAGTATTCCGGGAAAACGTCGTCTGAGCTCGCCAAAATTTATAAAGAATTTGGAACCGATTTCGAAAAGCAGGTGAAAAATAAAGATTTTATCTTTAAATCTGATTTTGAAAACAGTATACAATCTTTGATTCAAGGTCTTAAAAAAAATAATGCACAGGTTCCACAGGATCTCAAAATTTTAATTGCCAGAGATAATACCCCCAATGCTTACTGTCTTGCTGACGGAACCTTTGTGATCAACATGGGGCTCTACGGCTGGCTGAATAATGAAGAGGAGATTGCAGCTGTTATTTCCCACGAGTTGGGACATAAGATAGAAGATCATTCTTTTAAAACATTTTTGAAAATTATAGAACAGGATAATCTGGATAAAATTACGGTTCAGAATATAAAATCTACTACAGAAAAAAGTAGCCAGAACCAGAATCAGAAGGCTTTTGATATTTTTAAGAATACCATTTACAAAAAAGGAGTAGAGAGAAGGCAGAATGAAATGCAGGCCGATTCTTTGGGATATGTTATTTTTAGAAACAGCGATTTTAAGAAAGGTGAATATGTAAATGCTCTTCAAAAGCTGGAAGATTTCGATACCATATCACCCAGAGCATTGAAGATAGAAACGTATAAAAAACTTTTTGATCTTCCGAAGCAGGCTTTTAATGATAAATGGATGAAAAAAGAAGATTTTTCACTTTACAATTATAATTTTTACAAAGAAAAACTGAATAAAGATTCTCTGTCTTCACACCCGGAAATGTCCATAAGAATAGATCTGTTAAAGAAAACTTTCGCGGAGCTTCAAACTCCCGGAGTTCCTGGAAAACCGTCCGACCTATTTATGAAATTAAAAAAGATTGCAAGAATGGAAGCCTTACCCAACTACTTTCACTCGGAAGACTATGGACTGGGAATTTATGCCGCAATGCAGTTTCTACAGGATGAAGAGGAAGAAAAATATTATAAAAGCTGGCTTGGAAAATGTTTTTCTAAAATATATGAAGCAAGGAAAAATTATAATCTCAACCGATATTTGGATAGGATAGAACCTAAACACCAAAGTGAAAGTTATCAGCAGTTTCTGAACTTTATGTGGAATTTGAGTCTGGATGAAATTAAAAATATTGCAGATTATTATAAACCGAATGAGGCTATAGCAAAGACGAACTGATTGTAAGATTATCTCTAATAAAAGAAGCTGTCTCAAAAGATCAATTACTTGACTTTTGAGACAGCTTTTCCTTTTTATATTAGTAATTCAACTTCTCCAGGCGGATCTTATTGAATTTTTCCTTTTCGTTATACTCTCTAAGAAGAATATAACCTTCTTTTCCTACATAAGGAATAACGGTATAATTGTCTTTTTCAGAGATAGGGATAATTTCCTGCTTGAACTTCCCGTCGATGATGGTATTGATAAAGAGATTCCATCTTTTCTGTCTGGTCACTTCATCTTTCTGATAGTCACGATAGAAAAAAACAACATCTTTACCGCCGTTGAGGTACTGTGAAAAAAGATAGTCGCTGTTTACCCACTTTGATTTTTCTTTTTCAAAAACCTGAACATTCTTCACCTTGAAATCTTTGTCTGTATAGATGTAAACAAGGTCTGTTGTTTTAGGAGCGTTATATTGACCTGCAGGCTTATACTTTTCAGATAAAATACCTACACTTCCGTCGTTCATAAAGTACATGTCTTTAGTCTGTAGGAAATAGCCGTTTTCTACATACCCATTTTTATTCACTTTTGGAAGAAAGGCTGAAACGTTCGGTTCAAAATTGATGACCTTGGTGTCTACGCTAAAATCCGATTTGTTAACCATCATTCTGGCGAAGCCTACTGATTCCAAACGATCATAATTTCTGCCTAATACCACGAATTTATCATCAAAGGTTTTGTCGTTATCCAGTTTTCTGTAGTCAGAATAAAAAGACTTAATATTATCAAGGGTATCGTCGGATAGCGTTCCTTCAATTTTTTTATTGGATGCTTCTTTTCCGGTTTTCATATCAATGGCAAGAAGACTGAATGTTTTCTGCTTATCATTCACTTTTTTCATGATGCAGTACATGTAGTTTTCATCCCTTTCGAGAACGGATAATGTGGTGAAAACCTTCTTGCTTCCGTCCGTGTTATATTTATATCTCCAAAGTTCTTTTTTCTTGTCGTCGAACCTGATCAGGCTGTTATTGTTTTCGTATTTTCCGTAATCTTTATATTCAACGGCAAAATAACCGCCTTCTTTCAGTTCTCCTACTGCAGAAACGTAGTTATATCCTTTTTCCTTTTTCTCATCGCGGTTTTCCTTACGCATTTCTTTCCAGCTTTTCGGCTCGTTGATTTCTTTGAAAGTACCGTCTTCAAGATAATCATAATATATTTTTCTCGTAATGGTATTTGTTTTCGGATCTATAACCATTGAAACAGGTGTGAATACCTCTTTACTTTTTATCAGAGAATAATCTATATAAGAAGGTTTCAGAATGATCTGCCCTTTAAAATCTACATAGCCTTTATAGGAAGCAGCGGTGATGTCTCCTTCAAATTCTTTATTGGCAACTGGGTTGAGGTTTTTATCAAGAATAACGTATTCAAACTTTTTAGTTTTATCTCCTGATTTTCCATAAGAATATAATGATACGTAGCCGTAAAGATTGTCTTTGTCATCGAATAAAGCATTCATTCCCACATGATCTCCGGAAGCCAAAGAAGTAAGGTCCTGAGTTTGGGCAAATGCCAAGGTCTGGAAGAGTCCAAACACCACTAAAGTTATTTTTTTCATGGTTAAAATTTGAGGGATAAAAATAATGAATTAGAGCATATGTTGATAAAAAATAAAAAGCCCAGGAAATAATCCTTGGGCTTAGTATCTAAAATTTACAATAATAACTAGTAGTATTCATAAAGTGAAGTGCGAAGGGCTGTTCCATAGCCCGTAATGTCATATGTGCTAACTGTTTTGGTTGGATAATTATCACTGTTAATCGTGTGAACAGCCGTTATTTTGTTGGCTCCATTAAGTGCTCCGGAATAAGTCTCGGTCTGAGTTAGTAAATTATTATATGATAGTTGCCCATCGTGTACATCTGTTATGGCGAGTTCAATAAAACCTTTTACATTTTTCATCGCATTATGAGATGTATCATAGGTGTTGACAATATTGTATGTCGTTCCATTATGGGTGTAAGAGACTGAAGCTATATTGCCGCTGTTGGTTAGATAAGCGTCAGCCTGAGCAAAAACAAGATTTGAGTAGGTTCCTGTTGCTGAATTGTAAGTCCCGCTTTTATATTCATTGAATTTTATGTGAGTATCAGTGATATACTGATAGTTTTTAGTGTAAATAAGGGTTCCCTGTTCTTTGTCAGTTACTTTTTCAGCCACTAGTTTTCCATTAGCGTAAGTGAATTCTTTCATAAGAACCAGCACTCCACCCACAAATTCTTCCGTTTTAGAAATATAATCACCGTTGTAAGTATAAATAATTTTATTATCGTCGGAAGTACTGTAGGATTCCAATATTTTATTTCCATCATATTTAAATTCTACCACATAGGATGGCTTTCCTGGTATCACTTCGGTTCCTTTTTTCAGTAAGCGGAAAGTACTGTTGCCATTGCTACCGTTATTATTGTTCTTGGTGTTTTCTCTGTGATCGGCAGGGTTGTCATTAGATACGCAGCTTGAGAGCACTGCCACAGCCAGTGAGGAAATAATCAGTTTTTTCATGATTGTTATTAGTTTTAGTTTTTAATCTGCTAAAAATAATAATTTTTGTGGTATGTTTTTCTCTAATAACCTAAAAATAAAAAAAGCCCTGAAACCAGGGCTTTTACACTATATTTTTGAAAGTAAATTTCTGAAGTTTGTTTTCTCATCAATGATCCTTCTCAACTCTGAAACCGGAACTCTTTCCTGTTTCATAGTGTCTCTGTCTCTGATGGTTACGGTATGATCCACTAAAGAGTCGTGATCTACCGTAATACAGTATGGAGTACCAATGGCATCCTGTCTTCTGTAACGTTTTCCAATCGCGTCTTTCTCTTCGTAGAATAAGTTGAAATCATATTTCAGATCGTTGAAAATCTTTTCAGCATACTCTGCTAAGCCGTCTTTCTTCATCAACGGAAGGATCGCAGCTTTAATTGGCGCTAATGCAGGAGGTAAAGATAAAACAGTTCTTTCCGAGCCGTCTTCCAATACCTCGTCTCTCAAACAATGGGAGAATATAGAAAGGAATAATCTGTCTAAACCTACAGAAGTTTCCACTACATAAGGAACATAGTTTTCGTTTCTTTCAGGATCAAAGAACTGAAGCTTTCTTCCTGAATGTTCTTCATGAGCCTTTAAATCGAAATCTGTTCTTGAGTGAATACCTTCCAACTCTTTAAATCCGAACGGGAAGTTAAATTCAATATCAGCAGCAGCATTTGCGTAGTGAGCCAATTTTTCGTGGTCATGGAATCTGTAGTTATCATCTCCCAACCCTAAGGCTAAGTGCCAGTTCAGACGTTTTTGTTTCCATTGCTCGTAGAACTCAAGCTCTGTTCCCGGAGCAACGAAAAACTGCATTTCCATTTGCTCGAATTCACGCATTCTGAAGATAAACTGTCTTGCAACAATCTCGTTTCTGAACGCCTTACCGATTTGTGCAATACCAAAAGGAAGTCTGTGACGTGACGTTTTCTGTACGTTCAGGAAGTTAACGAAGATACCCTGAGCTGTTTCAGGTCTAAGGTAAAGATCCATTGCGCTGTCCGCAGAAGCTCCCAGTTTTGTTCCGAACATCAGGTTAAATTGTCTTACTTCTGTCCAGTTTTTAGAACCTGTATCCGGATCAGCAATCTCCAGCTCTTCAATCAAAGCTTTTACATCCGCCAAATCTTCATTCTCTAAAGATTTTGCCAATCTTGAAAGAATAGCTTCTCTTTTTGCTCTGTACTCCAAAACTTTTGGATTTGTCGCTTCAAATTGAGCTTTATCGAAAGATTCGCCGAATCTTTTCGCCGCTTTTTCAATTTCTTTCTTCTCTTTTTCTTCAATTTTCAGGCAGTAATCTTCCACCAAAACGTCTGCTCTGAAACGTTTCTTAGAATCTTTATTATCAATCAATGGATCGTTGAAAGCGTCTACGTGGCCCGATGCTTTCCATGTTGTTGGGTGCATCAAAATCGCCGAATCAATACCCACAATATTTTCGTTAAGCTGTACCATCGCTTTCCACCAATATTGTTTGATATTATTTTTAAGTTCGGCTCCGTTCTGTCCATAATCATAAACAGCGGATAAACCATCATAGATCTCACTCGATGGGAAAATAAAACCATATTCTTTAGCGTGAGAAATCACTTTCTTGAAAACATCTTCTTGCTTTGCCATAATTTTTTTAACGTCTGAAATGCAAAAATATGAATTTGAATTCCAATTCCATGAAATTCAACAAAAAAAGCAGTTAAAAAACTGCCTTTTACCTATATTATTAGAAATTATAGCTTAAACCAATTCCATTTCCTCTGATATCAAGCTTATAGAAAGCTACTTTATTTTCTTCAGTACCTGTTGGCTGATTTTGAGTTTTAATGGCTTTTTTAAGATTTTTATTGGAGCTTATTGCAAAAGGAATTCCAATACCCACGCATCCGAGGCCTATTCCTACCAGTCCCCATCCGCCTTCCTGTTTCTCCTTATAGGCAATGCCGTTACGGTATACCGTTTTATTTCTCAACAGCTCTTTGGCAAGTCCGAAACCGATAAAACCACCGCCTACCGCTGCAAAAATCTGCGAGACAGTACTGTTGGTATTCGCTTTTTTCATGTAACCTAACGCTTCAGGATTGGTAAATACTTTTTTATATTCCGAAAATTTATATTTCTGTTCACCTTTAATAAAAAATTCCCGATTGTTTTTTCCCAGAGTAAGAGAATCAGAAACCTGGGCGGAAGCCGGAATACAGAATAAACTGGTCAATAAAGTAAATAATAGTTTTCTCATTAATTTTTTCGCGAAAATAGTAAAATTAATGAGGAGTGTAGATGAGGTTTGTCATTAGCCAGGAACCTGCTTTTCACTATATCTTTTGCTTTGCAAAAGGATGCCGTTGCAATCAGGGCTATATCGGTCGAAAATTTCTACTTTTGCACCATGTTAGAAATTCTTTATCGTGACGAGCATATTATTGCCATCAACAAACCCAGCGGATTACTGGTTCATAAATCTTTCTATGCAGGAGAAGCAGATACTTACGCTATTCAGGAATTGAAGAAACAGATTGGGCAAAAAGTGTATCCTGTACACCGGTTGGACCGAAAAACGTCTGGTGTTCTTCTGTTTACTTTAGATAAAGATACCCTCAGAATCATGAGTGAGCAGTTTGCGTCACGCGAAGTAGAGAAGAAATACCTGGCCATTCTTCGTGGCTGGACAAAGGAAGAAGAAACAATTGATTATGATTTGGTTAACGAAAATGAAGTCAAACAAAATGCCGTTACCTACTATCGCCGTTTGCAGACTTCGGAAATAGATTTACCTTTTTTAAAACATCAGACCTCGAGATATTCTTTGGTAGAAGCCATTCCTGAAACTGGAAGATTTCACCAGTTGAGAAAACATTTTAAACATATTCTCCATCCTATCTTAGGTTGTAGAAAACATGGCTGTAATAAACAGAATAAGTTGTGGCTTCAAACATTTGAGATCAGCAAAATGACACTTCATGCGCACCAGCTGATTTTTAATCATCCTATTTCTAACGAAAGAATTACAGTCAATGCGATTATAGATGAAGAATTCAAAAGAGTAGGGGATATTCTGAAATTTGATCTGAGTTCGTATTCCTAATCTTAACCCAACGATTATATCCTTTTACCTTCACCTTGTCAAGGTTCAAAACCTTGACAAGGTGAAGGCTTCCAATTATCCCATTCATTCAGAAATAATGAAGATATTTATCTGCGTGTTTTTTAACGCAATGTTCGCAAAGTTTATTGAAAAATGGTCTTTCTTTCCGATCGCAAGGGCACTTCGTTCAGCAAATACTGATAGCGTGTACTTCGCTTAGTGAAATGCCCTTGCGAATAAAAATATTTTCAGAATAGTGATATTTCCTAGCGATTGTAGCGTTAAAAATCTCACTGATTTACAGAGTTGCAGCTGTTCTCTCTCTTTTTAGATTTTATAAATAAAACATTTTGATAAAATATCACAGGTTAATCAAACATTAATTTTAAAATGAGTATTTTTGTAAAACTTTTTTTCAATGTACAAATCGCTCATTCGCCCGATTCTTTTCAAATTCGATCCTGAAGAAGTGCATCACTTTACTTTTTCAATGCTAAAGAATTTTGGATTTCTTACCCAATTATTTTTCCCAAAACCTATTGAAGACAAACGTCTGGAAAGAGAAGTTTTCGGATTAAAATTTAAAAATCCTGTAGGACTGGCTGCCGGTTTCGATAAAAATGCCACTTTGTTTAACGAATTGGGAGATCTGGGATTCGGATTTGTAGAAATTGGAACGGTGACCCCGAAAGCTCAGGCCGGAAATCCTAAGAAAAGATTATTCCGTCTCATTGAAGATGGCGGGATTATCAATAGAATGGGTTTCAATAATGACGGTCTTGAAGCTGCCATTGAAAAGCTGAAGGGAAACAAAGGGAAAATAATCATCGGCGGAAACATAGGAAAAAATACCCATACAGCACCGGAAAATTATACTCAGGATTACCTGGACTGTTTTGAAGGTCTTCATCCTCATGTAGATTATTTTGTATTGAATGTGAGCTGCCCGAATGTAGGAAGCCATGCGAAACTTGAAGATGTGGAATATCTTAGAGAACTGATTACTGAGGTTAAGAAAATCAACCAGTCTAAATCTGTACAGAAACCTATTCTACTGAAAATTGCTCCGGATCTTAATAACAACCAGTTAGACGAAATCATTGAACTGATCGCAGAAACGAAAATTGATGGTATCGTAGTTTCCAATACTTCTGTTAACAGAGAAGGGCTGAAGACATCACCAGAGGTTTTAGAGCAGATAGGAAATGGAGGATTAAGCGGAAAACCAATCCGTGAGAGAAGTACAAAGATGATCAAATATCTGTCTGATAAAAGTAACAGAGCTTTCCCAATCATTGGAGTAGGAGGAATACACTCTGCCAAAGATGCCATGGAAAAGCTGGATGCCGGAGCGAGCCTTGTGCAGCTGTATACAGGTTTTATTTACGAAGGACCGGAGCTTATCAACGAGATCAATAAAGAAATTCTGAAAAGAGCAAGCAGATTACCAAGATAAACAAGGAATATGAATATTATAATCTCGGTACTTTTAACGCTGTTTCTTATTCCACTGCTGAAATTTTTATTTCCAGTAACCAAAGAAATGAAAATCGGAACAGAGGATTTTTATCCCAACCTTTTCAAAACGATATTTAGAAAAAAATAAAAAGAGAGAGTTGAATGATGCTCTTTTTAGCTACAACATTTTTTGTCCTCCTGCACAGGGGGACATTTTGTATCTCCATAGCTGCAGAATACACAGCAATCTCCTTTTTGAGGCTTCAAAAGAGTTTTGCAGACTTCACATTCATAAAAATACTGACAGGCATTGGTAGGCATTGTTTCCTGTTTTCTGTGTTGGCAGCTTGGGCAGGTGATCGTGGATTGTAAGATAACTTTCATTTTATTTTTTCTTATTATTAACTACCGTATAACCAGTTGAGTTGATCGCTTCTTTAATCTGGTGAATGCTGGTTTTAGTATCATCAAATGTTACCACTGCATTTTTATTTTGATAAGAAGCATTGGATCGGATAATGCCTTTCAATTTATTTACCTCGTGATTAATGTGTTCACCACAGGCTTCACAAGTCATTCCGTTAATAGTAAACTCAACAGTTTTAATGTCGGATTTAGATGCTGTCACGACTTCATTTTCTGATTTTGGATAAAAAATAGAAGAATAGGAAGGAAAGGCAAGCATAAGTGCCGAGAAAACTGTAATAAGTCCCAGAAAAAAAGAACTCTGGAGAAATTTTGTTTTTGATTTTGTTTCACATAGACAATCTTCCTGTTTTTGTGGTCTCAATTTCTGATACCACGCGAAACAAAGAATCACAACAGTTAATCCAATCAAATAAGGTCTTGCAGGTTCAAGCCATGAAAAAGTGGAGGCCAGTCCACCAGCTCCTATAATAAGGCTGAGAACAGGGGTGATACAACACAACGAAGCTGCAATTGCAGTTATTATGCTTGTTCCTATAATTTTTCCTTCGGTTTTCATAGAGTTTCTTTTACAGCAAGCATTTTGAAAATAGACTGAAGCATTTCTTTGTAATCTTCTGTTAAAGAGTAGAATATTGTTTGAGCCTGTCTTTCGGATTGAATGAGTTTTCGGTCTTTAAGTTTTCTTAAATGTTGGGAAATGGCTGAAACAGACATTCCAAGAATATCACTCAGATCACACACGCAGAGTTGTTTTTCCTGATCAATGAGAAATAATATTTTTAGTCTTACATTATTACCAACCAGTTCAATACCATTTGACAGGTGATCAAATGAATAGCTAAGCTCAGAAATAGTTGATTTACAACGGTCAATCTGGCTATGGTCTGCCTGTTGCCGAATACAGATATTGTTTTCCATAATGGCAAATATATAGTTATTTGCTTATTTAAGCAAGTGCTAAAATAAAAAATAATACTAAGTGGTTAAGTGAAATTTTCTAAGATTATTTAGATTTCACAACAGAAGCGTTTTGAATATTCACAGTAAGCGTATGGGCCGGTAAAGAATCAGATTGTCCAATTTTATATTCTATCGTTTTTCCATCCTTCGAAGTTGTTTTTGTAGTGTCGTACATAGAATCCAAACAGCTTTCGATGGTGAATTCTTCATAACTTTTATAATTCCAGTCTTTGGTAAAGTAAAGGACTCTGTACCCCTTTTCTCCTTCACTTGCCCCGCATTGCCCGCAGGCATTGAAATTTGAAGTCTGTTCGAAATAGAGCAGTACCCGGTTTCCATTTTCTCCTGAGGAATAAGAAATCAGTTTATTTCCTCCTGCTTTGTTTATAAAGTCATAAGTATTGATCTTTTTGTTATGAGGTAAAAACAGATAGTTGTTGAAACGGTAGATCATTACATTGCTGGTAGACAGAGCTATGGGCTGAACTTTTTTATCCAGATAAAAATGACCGGCAACCGGTCCCTTCGTAGAGGAAACGTCTTGCAGTATAATGCTTTCTTTAGGAATTAATTTCTGGGCAATCGTATCGGTCTTTTCCACTTTCTGAAGAGAAGTAATCTGGCTTTTAAAAATCTTAGATTTTTGTTTTTGCTGAGATCCGAAATTATATAAGGACAGGTTACCATAATAGTCGTAAATTCCTGTGAGCGGAATTTTCTTTTTATACTTATCATAATAATACCATCCGTCCACATAGTGCTGATACTGGTTGCAATCTACAACTCCTGTATAATTGAGATGTATGGTGATAGGAATTCCGGCGATCTTTCCGGTAAAAGTTTGAGCAGAATCGGTCACTTCTTTAAGTTCAACTTTCTGGCTGAACAAAAATGTAAAGCTTACACAAAGCAGTACAGTAAAAATTTTTTTCATGGTTGGTTTTATAGTTTTTTAAAGGAAAAAATGAGCAATGGTATAGATAATCAATCCTACCAATCCACCCACAAGAGTACCGTTTACCCGGATGAACTGAAGGTCTTTTCCTACTTCCAGCTCCAGCTTTTCGCTCAGCTCTTTCCCTTGCCAGTTTCCTACAGTATTGCTGATGAGGTTGCCGAATTGATGGGTGTTTTTAAGGATATATTTATACGCCGTTACGCGAACCCAATGGTCAATTTTGTTCTGAAGATTTTCGTCTGTTTTTAAATTCTGTGCAAATTCATTCAGATTTTTGGTAAGGTAATTCTTAAGGGCTGAATGATCTTCCAGTAATTCTTTCATCAAGGTTTTTTTAATGGAAACCCAGATGTCATTAGAGTATTCTTCTAATTTGTCGCCTTTCAAAAGACCGTTTTTAATGATTTTAAATTCATCTTCCCATTTAGGATCTTCCTTCAGGTCTACAGAGAATTCATAAATTTTTTCAGTGATCAGATCCCGTACTCCATGTTGGGGATCTTCTTCTATTTCTTTGAAAAAATCAGACAGGCCGTCAGCAATTTTATCCGCAATTTTATTATCTACAAAAGAAGGGATGAAGGAATAACTGCCTTTTTTTACCCGGTCTTTGATCATTTCATCATTGGCAAGGATATACTCTTTAATCTGTTTGGCAAGATTGGTAATAATTCTCTGATGATCATTCTTTTCCAAAATATACCCTATTCCGCTACCTACTACTTTATTAAGTTTAATATCGTCCGTCATCTCGGAAACTTTTTTGCTGATAAACTGGCTTACCGTAGAATCATCAAGTTTATTAAGAATATCAAGAACAATATCCGAAAGGTTTTTAATAAGGATTTCCTGGCTTTTTTCTTTTCCCAGCCATTCCCCAACAAAGTTGGATACTTTAAGCTTTTGAATATAAGGACGTATGTTTTGAGGAGAAAGGAAATTACCTACTACAAAACTTCCCAGGTTATCACCAAGTCTTTGCTTGCTGTTTTCAATAAGATTAGTATGAGGAATAGGAAGACCAAGCGGATGGCGGAAGAGTGCTGTAACGGCAAACCAGTCTGCCAGAGCACCTACCATAGCCGCTTCGGCAAAAGCCTGTACATAACCGATCCAATGAGAGGGATTAGATTTCTGTAAAATGGTGGTCGTAATAAAAATAACAGCCATCAGAACAAATAATCCTGTGGCAAATGCTTTATATTTTCTGAGCTGTTTTCTTTTTGCTTTGTCATTCATATTTACTAAATTTGGTTACGAAACCGGTTCGTCTTAGCAGGAGCATTTCACCCATAAAAGATACAAAAACTTTTGAGCCTTTTCGGGGTAAAGTGGTAAGAGCCAATATAAACAATGAAATTTTTAGTTTCAAGCATCATATTAACTGTTCTGCAGTCTTGTACACAGAATTATCAACCCATTAAAACCACTCCTATGGAAAATACAGAAGCAAAAAACAATCCATACTATTCAAGGACAGATACTACAAAACTGGATATTCCCAATGAGGAATGGAAAAAGATCCTTGCTCCAGACCTCTATGCCATTGCCAGAGAAGCTGCTACAGAAAGAGCTTTTACCGGAAAATACAATGATTTTGATGAGATAGGAGACTATTATTGCGCTGTGTGCGGAAATCACCTTTTCCGTTCCACGTCAAAATTTGCGAGCAGCTGCGGATGGCCAAGTTTCTTTGAGGCTGATAAAGAAGGAGTTTATTATAAGAGAGACCAAACCTACGGAATGGAAAGAGTAGAGGTGCTTTGTAAACGATGCGACTCCCATCTGGGACACGTTTTTGATGATGGTCCAAAGCCCACGGGACTGCGTTATTGTATGAATTCCATAAGTCTGGAATTTGTCTCAGATTCTCAAAAATGAACCGTTTAATTCACAGAATCAGGACGTTAAAGTTTCTTAAATAGCGTTAAACTTTTTCCGTTTTTACCTGCCGGGTAATGATGTTTTTATAATTTTGCCCCACTAATTTGGATTTATATATTATTGAATGAAAGGATTTTATAGCGTAGTAGGCCTTGTTTACATGGTTACGACTTCATTCTATCTTTCTCCAAGAACGGTGGTAAAGAATGAAAATTTCAAAACAAAAATTGAAAAAGTAGCTGTAGCGGACGACACGAAATCTGAGAAGAATGCCGGAACTGTATCTTCATCAGAAGCATTGTACCAATCAATTGCATTTGACCCTGAACATGAAATGAATTATGAAGTGTTCTCAAAAGCATTGACCGGTTTTGAAAATCTAAAAAAAGCAGGATTGCTGAACCAGGATTCGCATTTATTGACAATTTGTGATTTCTCTATGTCTTCTAATACAAAAAGATTATGGGTGATTGACCTTGAAGACAAAAAAGTTTTGTTTAACTCATTGGTTGCCCATGGTAAAAATACCGGCGAAGAATTTGCAACGAATTTTTCTAACAGGGAAAGTTCGTTACAGAGCAGCTTAGGTTTTTATATTACAGATGCAACGTATCAGGGGGATAACGGATATTCTCTGAAACTGCTGGGAATGGATAAAGGATATAATGATGCTGCATACAGAAGAGCAATTGTTCTGCACGGAGCCAATTATGTAAGTGATGAATTTGCTGCGATGCACAAAAGAATCGGAAGAAGCTGGGGATGTCCTGCAGTACCAAGAGAGCTTACACAGCCCATCATTAATACAATAAAAGGAAGAAACTGTCTGTTTATTTACTATCCAGACCAAAATTATCTCTCTTCCTCAGAGTGGTTAAAAGCATAATAAAAAAAGCAGTCTGATCAGACTGCTTTTTTGTTTTTTGAAGGAAATTCAATCGTAAAGGTAGTGCCTTGGGAAACCTGGGAATCTACATAAAGCTTACCTTCATGAATTTCGACAATCCTTTTTACAATAGAAAGACCAATACCATTACCTTTTTCATAACTTTTATTGGAACCCCGGTAAAAAAGATCGAAAATTTTTAAAAGATCCTGATCCGAAATTCCTATACCCCGATCAATAAAATGTATTTTAATATACTTTGAATTGGTTTCTATTGCTACATGGCAGCTTTTATCCTGAGAATATTTGCAGGCATTTTCCATAAGATTGGAGAAGGCTACCTGAAGCAGATAAGGATTGCCAAAGAAGTCATAATTGTTTTCATCCTCATCATCCGTAGTATCCATATAGTTGATACCGATTTTGTAATGGATATTTTTCTGAATCAAAGCAAGTTTTGCCTCCGCTAAAATTTCATCCAGACGAAGATTCACTAAGCTGATTTGTGAGACATCATAACTTGCTCTTGCAAAATCCAGAAGGGCAGATGATAATTCTGAAGCATGATTGGCATCCTGAAGAGCATTATCTATGGAGAGTTTATAATCGTCCAGCGTCACATTCAGCTCCTTTGCAAGTTCAAGCTCGGCAATTAATGTGGAAAGAGGAGTACGAAACTCGTGGGAGATGGTTGTGACAAACTGTTTATGATTGTTAAATGATTTTTCAAGCCTGTTAAAGGTAGAATTGAAGGTTTCAGTGAGTTCATAGATTTCATCCTTTGCCTTGGGAATGTCCAACCTTTGGTTCAGGTTATGTTCAGAGATATCTCGGATCTGAAGGATAATGTCTTTCAGTGGTTTTAAAGTATAATAGGAAAAAAAGAATCCGATAATGAAAATTACCACAATGGAACTGATGTAAATAATGATGATATCTTTTTTAAACTCTGCAATATGAGCCTTTCCCGTGACGTCCTCTGCGCTTCCTATGATGTAGAATTTTTCCCCGTTGGATTCAAATTGAACGGCAATATACTGCCGGCCATTCTGTTGCCAGAAAATTCGGTTTTTATTAGATTTGATGATCTTATCCAGATATTTATCATTGCTTTGTAGAGGAGGAATATCTGTAAATGTCAGTTGTTTTTTACTGTTGTATACACTGATGTCTGCTTCGTTCAGCAAGGTTTGATTTCGACGGTGAAGCTCACGGATCTTTTCATCACTGATTCTGACATCAAAAATAAATTCTGATCTCCATATTACTTTATACCCAAGGCGGTCATTAAACTCATCTTCTCTGTTCTTTTCAGAAACAAAATAAAGAACGTAGGCAAACAGAAAGAGAATACCTGCTGTAAGTATAGCGTAGATTAAGGCTGTTCTGGTTGCTATTTTCATAATTGTGAAGCAAAAATAAATCCTACTCCAGGTTTGGTGTGGATGAGTTTAGAGTCAAAATCTTTGTCAATCTTTTTGCGTAAATAGGCAATATACACATCAATGTAATTGGTTCCGGTATCAAAATGATTTCCCCATACATTTTCAGCAATTTCTTCACGGGTAAGGATTCTCTCTGCATTGCTGACAAGAAAAACCAGAAGTTTAAACTCCTTAGGCGTCAGTTCAATTTCTTTTCCATTTCTGAAAACCCGGTTAAATTTTTTATCAATCTTTAAATCATAATACTCTAAATCTGTTAAATAGGCTTCCTTATTTTTCGTTGATCTTCTCTGCAGGATGGCTTTTATTCTTACATAAAGTTCCCTGATTTCAAAAGGTTTTACCATATAATCATCTGCTCCGGCATCAAATCCTTCAATTTTTTCATCAATCGTTCCTAAAGCCGTTAGCATAATAATAGGAAGATCAGGATGTTGCTGCTTGATCTGCTTGCAAAGATCTATCCCGTTCATTTTAGGAAGCATGATGTCTGTGATGGCCAGGTCGAATGTTATTTTATTCAACAGAACAATGGCATCTTCAGCATCTTCGGAGATATAAACCTGATATTCCTGACTTTCCAGTCCTCTTTTCAAAAGACTTGAAACCCGTGAATTATCTTCTACAATTAAAATTCTCATAAGGAAACAATTAGGGGGAGTAAAGATCTTGTTTTTTAGCAGTGATTTTATTTTCAAAAGGTTGATTTTCAGCTGACCTCAAAGCCCTGTACAAAGGTATTTCATATTTTCCTTTTATCAGAAAAGATTAACCTTTTTAATAGTTTTCTATAAGGTTTCTAATAGATTTCTAATACCTGCCGGCGCTTTCCCGATCTAATTTTGTCCCGTTGAAATCAACAAAAAGATAAGAATAGAAAATTATGAAGACTAACTCTTTCAGAACCGGACTTGCTTTACTTTCCCTAATGGGAATCATGGGAAAATTGGAAGCTCAGAAGAAAAATGATTTTAATAATCCCGGATTGACACATTATTTCAATGATGATCATTCAAGATACATTTCCCTTAGCGGATATGCTGAACTATGGGCCAGGTATGCGCAGCTTAACCCGGGAAGCCTTGTGAATAATGAAGCAAAATCAGATCTGTCTGACCTTTCCCTTCGTAGAGTTCGTGTGAAAATGACCTATAAACCGACTGAAAAGTTAATGTTTGTATTACAGGGAGGAACCACCAATGTGAACGTGAATGCTAAAGCAAGTAACTATTTCGACCTGTTGGATGCTTATGCTGAATATTCTTTTAATGATAAAATTGCCTTTGGAGCAGGACGTTCTACATGGCGAGGACTTTCAAGATTTACAACTGGACCGTTGAATACTCTGTTATATGATCTTCCCGCCTATGCAACATCCAATGCCGGAGCTACAGATTATACCGTGAGGGAACTAAGTGCCTATATCAAAGGTCAGCTAGGGAAGTTTGACTATCGTTTGGTAGTAGCAGATCCTTACACTATGGCCACAGGAGATCCGAAAATGAACTTGGCGACTTTCAGCAAAAATTCTCCAGGGAAAGACTTTTCAGGATATTTCAGATATGCTTTCTTTGATACAGAAAATATTTCAACTCCTTTTAACTCGGGAACCTATGTTGGGAAAAAGAATGTATTGAGCTTGGGAGCTGGATTTGATTACATCCACAATGCCTTATGGCACATGGACGCCGGGAAAAATACAGTGAATGACGATATGAAAAGCTTTGCTGTAGATTTATTTTACGATGCTCCTCTCAACAAAGAAAAAGGAACCTCGATAAGCGCCTACGGAATGGCAATGCATAATGATTATGGACCCAACTATGTTCGGTATGTAGGAACCAATAACCCTGCAACTTCTGTAGATGTTACACAGGCAAGTCTTAACGGAGCCGGAAATGCAATGCCTGTTATAGGGACCGGAAATACCTACTACGTACAGCTTGGAGGAACACTTCCTTATTTAAATAAAGAAAAGAAAAACCTTCAGCTTCAGCCTGCAGTGGGAATACAGCTTTCTGATCTCAAAGGGCTTCATGACAATGCCGTGGTATACGATGCCGGAATTTCTTTATTACTGAACGGAATGTCTTCAAGGTTAACTTTTGATGCTCAAAACAGACCCGTTTATACCAACGATCCTTCCAATAATGCGGTGGTTTCTGATAGAAAATGGCAGTTTGTACTGAAATACAGAATAGATTTTAATTAAAATATAGAATTATGGAAAGAAGAAAATTTTTATTCCGATCCGTACAGGCTTCTGCCTTACTTCTGGTTTCCGGAAATATGTTTGCCTCTGCTTTACCCATGTTTAACCCCATAAAAAAGAAAAAAGTGTACTTCCATTATTTGTTGTTCTGGCTGAGAAAAGATCTTTCAGCGTCAGAAGTGAAAGAGTTTGAGAATTTTTTTGAAGGTCTTAAAAAACTGCCTTACCAGAAAAATCTTCGTTACGGAAAACCCGCTGCTTCGAGTCCAAGAAGTGTTTTGGACAATACATTTACCTACAACGCTTCTATGGAATTTGACAGCCTTGAGGAATTGGAAGCCTATGGAAAACTCCCGGAACATCTGGCATTAGTCCAGAAATACAAACCGTTTTTTGAAAAAATGATGGTTCACGACACGGTATATAATTAAAAATAAAAAATTAAATTTATAATGACAAATTTCATCAAAGGTCTTAGCCTTGTTTTAGTAGTAAGTACTGTAGGATTTATGAATGCACAACATAAAAACCATAAAAATGTAAGCGTAACTTCGGAAACTTCCACCGAATTTATCCCTGCTGTCAGACTGATCAATAACCCCGATGGTTCATGTTCTTTTGAAAAAGGGAAAATACCCACTCTTAAACATATGAACACTACCACTTTCTGGATGAGCAACAAAACGGAAGAATGGGAAAAGAATGCTCACCCTGCACCAAGAAGACAATATGTGATTACCATTAAAGGGAATATCAGATTTAAAGTAACGGATGGCTCTACTTTTATGATAAAACCAGGGGTTGTTCTTCTTGCTGAAGACCTTAAAGGAACCGGGCACAGTTGGGATATGGTAAAAAGCAAAGAATGGGAAAGACTGTATATTCCTATCGCTGAAAATGCAGATGATTTTTTTGTACCGGATGCTAAATAGGTTGTAATACACTCTCTTTACAGAGAATATATAGATTCGTTATGTTTGAAGCAGTCATTTTTGGCTGCTTTTCCTTTTCTGTTAACATCATTCTTATCAGATTTTTACAGTCAGTGTAACCATAAACATCCGTGAAAATCTGCGTAAATCTGTGGTCAATTCTCTTTTCAAAGTAATGATCCAAAATGTAAAAAAAGAGTCCGATAGAATATCGAACTCTTTACAATTAAAAGATTATTTATTTTTAATTTAAGAAGATAGTAAGCCTGCTTCTTTAAGTTTCTCCTCCAGATCATGTAATCTATTCCATACATCCTGTGCTGTAACCGGAGTAGTAGGAATAGTTGCGGTAAGAGGTGCAGCCTGTGTTCCTATCAGTTTCCAGCCTGTGGAGCTGCTTCCTGTTGTTTTCACCCAAAGCATTTTATCTCCTCCGTTGTTATTAATATAGATACTTCCCGGATTAGCGGAAATGGAAGGATCTCCACTTCCTGAGAAAAGACCTCTGTCATTTTTGCTTCCGTCAGAAGTTGTCCATCTGAATCCCTGTTCCGCATATACAGAATTGCTGTAAAATCCTTTTCCTTCACCGTTCACAGAGAAAACTGTCTTATCGTTTATATCTAAACCACTATAAAGTATAAATGCTGAAGAAGCCTTGTTTTGTAACGTTAATACAGGGTTTTCCGAGTTTGTTGTTAGGAGATTGCCACTATTGGTTTCGTAAGAATTTTCCTGGCCAAGATTTTTTACACAACCTTTATAAAGACCAAAACCTTTGGAAATAACCTGACATCTTTTAGAATCTGTATCGAAAATAATTTCATATTCAGGATTAGCCGGGTTTTCCATTCTAGGTCCTACAATGGTATTGCTCTCTCCGGATATTTTTGCTGCTTTAGCATTCTCGGGATCATTGTCTTCAAAAGAAGGATAAAAGAATCTGTTGTTATTATAGGGATTCTTGTTCTCTTTATTATTTTCCATCAAGATGTGGTACGTTTCAACCTTTGGAAAATCTGTACTATGATTGAAGGTTCCGCCGTAAAAAATATTTTCATTAATATATCCATCACCAGGCGCTTTTTCAAATTTTATACTGATTTTATTATCATGAAGATGATTAAGCTGGAAGGTATTATAAGATATACCACCTCCGCTGCCTTTATCAGAATACAAAAGTACTCCTATATCAAATCCGTATACTCTTTTGATTTCAATGGAAGAAGCAATGATATTATTGATTTTTACTCCAATAGTATTGTCTGATGCGTTATATTTACCTTTTTCACAATTAAGCCCTTGAATATTCAGGCCTACTAAAGAATTTACTACGGGAGGAACTGGATTTTCTTTAGTATGGAGCGTAGGTCCTATAAATATAGCATTGTCTTTCAGTGATTCACTTACTTTTAAATTCCCATCAATTCTGATCGTTGTATAATTTTGAACATCTATTTTGATCGTTTCAGATATATTATAATCTCCGCTGGGAATATATATAGATTTGTAATCGTATTTTCTCGCCAACTCTATTCCTTTATTGATGGCAGCTGAAGTATAGCCTTTATCATTGCTGTCAATTCCGAATCTTCTTACATTAATAGGATGGCCTCCCATAAATTCTTCAAGGACATAGGTGCTTCCGGAATGTTCAAGATAAATAACTCCATCGTCATTATTAATATTTGATGGAATAGGTAAGTTATTGTTATGAAGAAATGTTGTCGTAGGGTAATAATTCAACATTTCATTGGTAGCGGGATTTACAAGTTGTATTGACATATTAATTTTGTTTTTTGTTATTTTAAATATGATTTTTTTTGAAGTATTAATGCTAAATTGCTCACATAATTAGGATGTTAATGTTTCTTGAATAACATTACACTCTTTTCGTTTTCACCCTTTGCGTAGTGGTGTTTTTATAGATTTAGCCCTCCACTTCGGATCCGATTTTTGAGATTTCCACTCTGTTAAATACAAGCCGGAGTAAGGGGAGTAAAAAGAGTCTTCTGTGTCATTATGTTGAAGCTATACATCATTTTTTCTTTTTAAATAATTATTTTGTAAACTCTTGCAAGATTTTTACTGAAACAAAAATATTGACGGTTAGCGACAAAAGAAGTCGTATTATAATTGATTTTTAAAGATTTTTTTAATCAGTAAACTATTACTTCTTATTTATAGAATAAACAAAAAATCCCTGTGCAAAAACACAGGGATTTCAATTTATTTTAATACGAGAATTAGCTGAACTTTTTGAAAATCAACGTTGCGTTGTGACCTCCAAAACCAAAAGCATTACTCAAAGCATAATTAATATTCTTCTCTTTTGCTTCTCCAAATACAATATTAATATCCTGCGGAATATTCTCATCAATAGAATGAAGATTAATGGTTGGTGGAACAATACCATTCTGAATTGCTTTAATGGAAATGATCGCTTCAACAGCTCCCGCAGCTCCCAACAGATGGCCCGTCATAGATTTCGTAGCACTGATGTCAAGATTTTTACTTCCTTTAAATAATTTGTTGATACCATTCAGTTCAACAAGATCTCCAAGTGGAGTAGAAGTAGCATGCGGATTAATATAATCAATATCATCTATATTGATTTCAGCTTCATTAAGTGCCAATTGCATTGCTTTAATTGCTCCAACGCCATCAGGATGTGGTGCGGTCATATGATAAGCATCTGCTGTCATAGCTGCTCCTGCCAATTCTGCATAGATTTTTGCTCCTCTTGCTTTTGCGTGCTCATATTCCTCCAAAATTAATGTTCCTGAACCTTCACCCATTACAAAACCATCTCTGTTTGCATCGTAAGGGCGGCTTGCTGTAGCAAAATCGTCATTTCTTGTAGACATCGCTTTCATGATGGAAAACCCCCCAATAGAGGCTGGCGAAATAGCCGCTTCAGAACCACCGCTTACAATCACTTTAGCTTTTCCAAGACGGATGTAGTTGAAAGCATCCATCAGTGCTGTATTTCCTGTGGCACAAGCTGAAATGGTAGTATAATTGATTCCTTGAAGTCCGAATTTCATAGAAATCATCCCTGAAGCCATGTTAGCAATAAACTTAGGTACAAAGAACGGGTTGAACCTTGGTGTTCCGTCTCCGTTGGCGAAATTCATTACTTCGCTTTCGAAAGTCCACATTCCTCCCTGTCCTGTCCCCCAGATAACTCCAATATCAAAGGGATCCATGTTTTCCAGTTCAAGTCCTGAATCTTTCAATGCTTCCGCAGTAGAATACATTGCATATTGTGAAAATAGATCACTTCTTTTGATTTCGTTGTGTGTTAAATGAAGTTTTGGGTCAAAATTTTTAACCTCACAAGCGAATTTTACTTTAAATTTTTCTGTATCGAAGTGCGTGATGCTATTGGCTCCGCTTACTCCATTGATGCTGTTTTGCCAAAATTCTTCGACATTATTTCCCAAAGGCGTCACTGCGCCAAGACCTGTAATGACAACTCTTTTCATACTTAGTTATTGATTTTGAATAAATTGGAGGTTCCTCTCGCTATTAGCCGGGTTTTGTCTGCGTTCCATATTTCGCATTGCGCGTTGACGAACTGCTTTCCTCTTTTAATGATTTTAGTTTCAGCTACAATATTATCATTTTCTTTTGCAGTTGAAAAATAATCAATGACATTATTTATAGTAGTTATGAAAGAATTTTCGTTTAAAGAAAACATGGTGGCCCCTATCACATCATCTATAATAGCTGCCGTCACTCCGCCATGAAGATTTCCGATAGGATTCAGCCATTCGGGTCTTATGGTGTACTGAAACTCCAATTGCCCTTCCTCTACAGAAAGAACAATAGGGTTGAGCCATTTCATAAAAGGAGATGGTGACTGATCAAATTCTTTACCGATGAATTGTTTTAACTGTGCTAATCTATCCATACTTTCAATTTTTATTTTTCTAAAATCATCGTTACCCCTTGTCCTCGTGCTGCACAAATAGAAATGAATCCCTTTCCACTGCCTTTTTCATGAAGTAGTTTTGCAAGAGTTGCTATTACTCTACCTCCTGTTGCAGCAAATGGATGGGCAGCGGCCAGGCTTCCTCCTTTTACATTCAGTTTACTTCTATCTATTTTTCCTAATGATTTTTCCAGTCCGAAACGCTTGGCAAGGTCGTCGTTTTCCCAAATTTTAATAGTAGCTAAAACCTGTGCAGCAAAAGCTTCGTGAATTTCATAATAATCAAAATCTTCCAAAGTCATTCCTGCTTTTTTCAGCATCCTTTCTGCAGCGAAAACAGGTGCCAGTAAAAGGTTTTGTTTATTTTCAACATATTCAATTCCTGCAATTTCAGAAAAAGTGATGTAGGCTAAAACTGGAAGATTATTGGCTCTTGCCCATTCTTCACTGGCTAATAAAACCGCTGAAGCCCCATCAGTAAAAGGCGTGGAATTTCCTGCTGTTAAAGTCCCGTTTTGTTTATCAAAAGCAGGTTTTAACTGTGATAACTTTTCCAGACTGGTATCATGGCGAAGATTATTGTCTTTCTCCAGACCAAAAGCTGGTGATATCATATCATCGAAGAAACCTTCATCATAAGCTTTTGCCATATTTTGATGACTTTTAAAAGCAAGTTCATCCTGTTCTTCCCTGGATATTTTATAATATTGGGCTGTAATTTCTGTATGTTCACCCATCACCAAACCAGTTTTAGGCTCCTGTCCTTTATAAGGGATCGGCATCCAGTCTTTCAATTTGGGAGTTAACAGTTGTTTTATTTTCCCCCATCCTGATTTTTCTTTATTAGCTTTCAGTAAAGCTTTTCTCAGCCTTGGTGAAGATTCAAAAGGAATATTGCTCATCGCTTCTACTCCGCAGGCAATTCCACTTTCGATTTGTCCTAAAGCAATTTTATTTCCGATATAAATAGCTGCTTCTATTCCTGTGTCACAAGCCTGTTGAAGATCACAAGCAGGAGTAGCAGGATCTAAAGACGTGTTCATGACTGTTTCTCTGATGAGGTTGCTTTCAGTAATATGTTTGATTACGGCTCCGCCGGCAACTTCTCCAAGCAGTTTGCCTTTCAGATAATAACGGTCAATCAAACCATTCAGTGAAGCCAGTAGTAAATCCTGGTTTCCTTGCTCAGTATAAGCAGTATTCATTCTGGCAAACGGAATTCTGTTGTATCCTACTATTGCCACTTTTTTTGTTTCCATAAGGTGAAATTTATGATGGAAGAATATTAAGTTCATGATCAATCATCTCCCTAATCTTATCCAGGGCCTGATTCAGAAACTTTTCATCATCCATAGTTTTTGAAAGTAAAATTCCTCCTTCAATCAGCATCACAAATAAGGATGCGTATTCTTCAGCATTTATTGTCTTATTCAATTCTTCATTCTCCTGACCTTGCTGAATGATGGCTGTTATTCTCGCTGTCCAGGCTTCAAAAGATTTTTGAACCTGTTTTTTAAGCACAGGAAAAGAATCATCAGCTTCTGTTGCAGCATTCATTAGAGGACATCCTCCACTGGAAAATACCGAACGCCAGTTTTTTCTGTAAAAATCTACAAAAGCACGGAGCTTATCGATAGAAGTTGGATACTGATCTCCAAATGATCGGCTCATAATTTTGCTCAGTTGGGCTGCATTGTATTTATATACTTCAATGGCAACCTGATCTTTATTTTCAAAATTTCCGTAAATACTTCCTTTTGTCAGACCTGTTGCTTGGGTGATGTCTGACAGTGAGGTAGATATGTAGCCCTTTGTGTTGAACAAAGTTGCTGTTTTCTCAATAATAAATTGTTTTGTTTTTTCTGCCTTTGACATTGTTTGTATTAAAATATAATGCAAATATACAAAAATATACCAAGCGGTATATTTTATTTGAAAATTAAATCTGAGTGATGTAAGTACCCAGATTTAATGTATGTTATCTAAGCTGCTTATTGCTCTAAAGTAGCGTTCAGCGTAATTTCAAAATTGAAAGCTGCACTTACCGGGCATCCTTCTTCTGCTATTTTCGCAAACTTTTGGAATTCTTCTTCTGAAATTCCCGGTACTTTTGCTGTTAAGGTCAATTCAGACTTGGTTATTTTTCCAATGTTAGGATCAAGAGTGATCACAGAAGTTGTTTTCAGCTCTTCAGGATTGTAACCAGCCTGAGAAAGTTCTGCATCCAGTTTCATAGTAAAGCATCCTGCGTGTGCTGCTGCCAATAGTTCTTCAGGATTTGTTCCTACACCGTCAGCAAAACGGCTGTTGAAAGAATATTGAGTTTGGTTTAACGTAGTACTTTGAGTAGTTAAATGTCCTTTTCCTTCTTTAATGGTTCCGTTCCAAACGGCTGTTGCGTTACGTCTCATAATGTTTGTTTTTTTGTTTTTTAATATTGTTTGATTTTGATGATACAAAGGTAGAGTAGTAGTACATCTAATTCAATAGATAAAAAGGCTTAAATATTGTACTTTTTTCCCGAAGAATAATTTTTTTTAAAATTAGCAGGAGTGTTGCCTGTTTTATTGGTAAAAAGTCTGTTGAAATAAGCAGGGTCTTCATAGCCAAGATCATAAGCAATTTCTTTTACGGGTTTATCAGTATACAACAATAATCTTTTGGCTTCCAGTAAAATTCTATTGATAATAAGCTGATTGGGAGATTCCAGTTGTAAACTTTTAAATTTGTGTGTTAATGTTTTAGGGGCCATATGAAGCAGATCTGCATAGTCGGAGACATTGTGCTTTACTCTGAAATGAATTTCCAGATATCTGCTGAAATCCCTGAAAATATCCAGTTCGTTACCCGTATTTTTGGTAAACTCATGGTGGAGATTTTGTGCTTTCCATTTTCTTGTGGCCCGGATAATGATCTGTTTCACATACGTTCGGATCATTTCTTCTGCGGAAGATTCTTTCTGCTCAATCTCGTGTTCGATGTTTTGGAATAATTCTCTGATCTGTTTTGTTTCTGAATCATCAAGTTCCACAAAAGGGATTTCAAAAATATTGTGGAAGAGAAGTCCATCACAAGCAACTTCTTTGTCATGAATCTGAATACAGTAAAAATCCCGGTTGTAATAAAGAAGTGTTGCTTCTTCTTTTCCTTTTTCTATGGTCAGATGTTGGTTGGTTACAAAGAAAAGTGAAGGTTTTTTTGTGAGATAATGATTAAAATCTACCGTTAGTTCATAGTTTGCGGGAATAAATAACACCTTAATATACATCCTGAACTGATCGCCATTGATGTTTTCCAGATGGCTTTCCGAGAATTTTTCAAGTCCCAGTCTTTTATAATGATCTTCAAAAATAAGCGGTTGTGGCATATTTTAACTTTAGTTTAAAGATACAAAAAAGCATGATTTCAAACCTATTAAATTATTGATGTTCTATTCTTCTGTCAAAATAGTATAAAAAAAATGAAAATATGTTTTTACATTGATTTTATTTTATCATTTTTACAAATATTTGTACCATACCTTATATTTTAATCTTTTTTCAAAACTGCCTGCATGAGCGAATTAGAAAATATTCTGAGAGAAATAACTCCACTATCTCCTGAGGATAGTTTTCTCGTGTTTGACAGGATAAAAGCATCATTTGATTTTCCTTATCATTATCATCCGGAAATTGAGATCAATTTTGTGTACAAAGGAAAAGGATATCGCAGAATGATTGGTGATCATACGGGAGAAATCGGAAATATAGAACTGGTACTTATTGGTCCCAATTTACCTCATTGCTGGGCGAATTACAGATGTAAAAACAGGAAAACTCACGAGATTACCATTCAGTTCAATCAGGATTTCTTTAATCAGTCTATGATGCAGAAAAATATCCTGAAACCCATCAATAATCTGATGAAAGACTCCATCCGGGGTATTCTTTTTTCTACTGAAACGGCTGAAAAACTGAAAGATTCATTTCTTAATCTCTCTAAAATGAACAGTTTTGAGTCTTTCATAGAAATTATGAAGATTTTGAACGAACTGGCTGTTGCTGAAGACAGAACTTTGCTTTCATCATATAGTATTGAGCTTGAGACTTTTGGGGATAATGACAAAATGAAAATTGTACATGATTTTGTTCACAAAAATTTTGAGAATAAAATAACGCTGGACGATGTTGCTTCTTTGGTGAATATGAGTAATGTAACTTTCAACCGTTTTATAAAAAAGCGAACGGGGAAAACCTTCGTTAATTACCTTAATGAAATACGGATCAGCTATGCGGCGCGATGGCTGATGGAGAAAAATCTTACCGTTTTTGAAATTGCTTTTGAAGCTGGTTTTAATAATATTGCGAATTTCAACAAAGTTTTTAAGTCTATAAAAAAGACAACTCCAACAGAATTTAAAGAACAGTTTAAGGGAGTTAAAAAAATTGAATAATTTCTGTTAAAAAAAATCTCAGTTTTCTGTACTTTCTCAAGATTTTCCCGATACTATTTTGTCAAAATAAGGCAAAATAGTAAGATAAATCCTCTTTTTTTTGATTGCTTTTTCAGTGTGGTATTTTATTGATATTTAGGGTTTTATTTGCCTTTTTGCAAAGGTTATGAAAAAATAATATCGTTTTATGATAAAATAGTATTATATCAGACTGACTACAAAATTTAGATTTGTCAATGTGAATTAAATCTTAAGAAAACTTTAAATATTTTAATGCATAAATGATAAAATATTGCTAAAAAAACAATATAATTTCTGCATTATAATATGAAGCAATGTAATTGATTCTCAATTAAATCTAACTATATCTAAACCTTATGAGAAAAGCAGTTATACCCATTCTGTTCGTTTTTTCACTTTCTGCTACTGCACAAGAGAAAAAAGTGGCTGACACAGCGAAAACAAACACTATTCAGGAGGTCGTGGTCACCTCTTTGGGGATCAAGAGGCAAGCGCGCTCTTTGACGTATTCCAGTCAGCAGATTGGTGGGGATGAGCTTACTGAAGTAAAAACTCCCAACCTTTTAAATTCAATTAACGGAAAAGTTTCCAATGTACAGATCAACAGAACTAATGGTGTAGGAAGCTCCGTAAGGGTTATAATGAGAGGAAATAAGTCTGTAAATAATACACAGCCGTTGTATGTAATCGATGGAATTCCTATTATCAATGGAACTGGTAAATCAGCAGATATTGGACAGTATTCTAATATGCCGGATCCGGGAGATGTTTTAAGTTCCATCAATCCTGATGATATTGAAAGCATGAATTTTCTGAAAGGGGCCTCTGCTTCTGCATTGTATGGATCTGCCGGAGGAAATGGGGCAATCTTGATTACAACTAAAAAAGGACGTGCTGGTAAAAGTACTATTACCTACAGCTCTAGTCTTACTGTTGACAGAGCATATAGTCTTCCAAAGCTACAGCACAGTTATTTGTCTTATGATCCTTCTGTGCCAGGGCAAACTCCTGGTCAATCTGTGGAAAGTTGGGGAGCAAAAGGAGAGTCTAAAGACTATCTTAAAGATTTTCTGCAAACAGGAACGACTTGGGTAAACAGTCTCTCATTCCAGTCAGGAAATGAAAAGTCTACGAATTATTTCTCTGTAGGAAATACTACCAACAAAGGAGTGGTTCCAATGTCTTACTTTGATCAATATAATATCTCTTTCAGAAATTCGAGCAAATTTTTAGATGATAAATTGACATTGGATGCTAACTTTATTGGTTCATTACAAGAGAGTAAAAACAGACAAACTCCTGGAGCTTCTTTTTCTCCTTTAACAAGTTTGTACTGGCTACCACGAGGAGTGAATTTTGACCAATATGGTCCGGATAATTATTCTTATTTGGATAAAACCAGATTTTTACCAGCTCAGAATTGGTGGGAAGTAAACCCGGACGGAAGTTTCAAAGGAAATCCGGTAACACAGAATCCTTATTGGATCTTAAATAGGAATCCAGTTACGGTGAGTAATAAAAACGCATATGGGGCACTTGCGCTTTCTTATCAGATTAATCCATGGTTATCAGCAAGAGTAAGAGGGAATTATAGTTGGAATATTTCAGACAGTCAGCGTGATATTGCAGCATTCTCAGCGCCGAGCTTACTGGCTAATGGGCTTAATGGTAGAATGCTTAAAAATACATATGAGAACTCTTCTACTTATGGAGATGTTTTGTTGATTGGTAGTCCTAAGATAAGTGAGTCTATTTCTTTAGATTTTACCGTAGGAGGAAGTATTAATACCACAAGAAATAAAATAGGACAAATTGATAATGCTTATTTAGCGAATCCTAACCTATTCACATTAAATAACCTTCAGTGGAATATTAACAGAGCGCCGGGAGATGGATATCATAATACCTATACAAATATGAAAAAACAGGTACAGTCTGTTTTTGCAAGTGCTTCAGTAGGATACAAAAATATGTTCTATGTGGATATGACATTTAGAAACGACTGGGATTCTACTTTGGCATTAACAGGAAGAACGGGGTTTGATTATGAATCTGTAGGAGCCAATGCTATATTGTCTTCTATTTTCAAACTTCCGGAAGTTATTAATTTCTGGAAAGTAAGAGGGTCTTATGCAACGGTTGGACTAGGATTACCTACCAACATTACCAATGCGATGGTGGAATATAATAAAGGATATGTTTATGGGGTAGATGCTGGAACAATTATATATCCTAAGAGTTCTTTTGCTACAGGTCCTGGTTTTGAAGCATTACTTCCAAGGCCGGAACTTAACAAAACCTTTGAAGCCGGAACTGAGTTGAGATTGTTAAATAACAGATTGAATTTTGACATTACTTATTACAACTCCAATACCAGTAACCAGTTGTTGGAAACAACAATTTCTTCCTATTTAGGAGGATTGGCTCCAGGATCATACTACATTAACGCTGGAAAAATCCGCAATACAGGTTTTGAATCTTCATTATCTTATAAAATTTTCAATTCAGAGAAATTTGGATGGACAGCTACAGTAAATGCCTCTGCCAACAAAAATAAGATTGTTGAGCTATTCCCTTCAAGTCTTTCTATTCCGGAAGGAGCATTTTTCTCACTTGCCGGAGGAGGTGAGTATACAAAACTTATATTAGGAGGTTCTTTCGGAGATCTTTATGGAATCAAATTCAGAAGAGATGATCAAGGGCATATTTTGGTAGATGAAAAGGGGGTTCCATTGGCAGAAGGTACTCCTTCTTATCTGGGAAATCCTAACCCTAAGTTTATCATGGGTTTCAATAACTCTTTTAATATTGGTAAATTAGGAATATCTTTCCTAATTGATGGAAAATTTGGAGGAAAAGTATTGTCTCTTACAGAAAAAGCCAATGATTTGTATGGTGTAAGCCAGGCTAGTGCTGACGCAAGGGACAGAGGAGGAGTGTCTATTCCAAATGCTGTATATGCGCCCGGAACCCCAAATGCAGGACAAGCGTATACTGGATTAACTAATCCTCAAGACTATTATAAAACGGTGGGAACTACTGAAGGATATGCAAAAGGAATTGATGAAGCTTATTTGTACAGTGCAACCACAATACGTTTACGTCAGGCTTCTATTTCATATACATTTGATATTAATTCAAAATATATGAAGAATGCAACGGTAAGCTTAGTGGGAACGAATTTATTTTTCTTCTACAAAAAAGCACCATTTGATCCGGAGCAGGTATCAGGAAATACACCTGGAGGGGTAGGGGTAGACTCATTTGGGTTGCCGGTTACCAGATCTATCGGATTATCATTTAAAGCGAACTTCTAACTTTTACAATTAAGAAAATGAAAATCAATCATATTAAAACATTGGTATTTGGAGCTGTAGTACTACTTGCTTCTTCAGCATGTACCAACGACTTTGACCAATATAATCAGGAAAAATTAGGAGGGCCTGAAAATTTTTACGCAGATTTTATCGCTATTGTTAATCCTATGAAATCTATACAGAGAGGATTACAAGCAGATTATCAGCTATATCCTAACCTTAGTGCAGATATGTATAGTGGTATGTTTAGTACAGCAACACCATTTAATGGTGGTGTGAATAATCTTACGTACTCTATGATGGATGGATGGAATAACAGGATTATTGCAAGACAGCAGGATATTTTTAATTACTCTATCATTATTGATAATGCTGCTAAAGGAAATTATCCAGGGATCGATTTTACAGGGACACTTGCTGTGAAAAAAATTCTGAAAGTCATTACGGCGGCAAGAGTTTCAGATAGTCACGGCCCTGTTGTATATAGCAAATATGAAAAACCAAATCCTAATGGAGTTACCGATTTTGATTCCCAGCAGGATGCCTATAACTACTTTGTTGCTGATCTTACCTCTGCCATTACTGACCTACAAAAGGTGCTTGCCACTTCTGCAACACAAAATGTGGAAGACAAAACGTCACTAAAAAGTGCTGACTTAGTATATGGTGGAAATATGGCTCAATGGGCAAAACTGGCCAATTCATTGAAATTGAGGTTAGCGATGAGAATGAGTTATGCTGACCCTGTGAAATCAAAACAATATGCAGAAGAGGCATTGGCTTCATCAGCAGGATTGATTACAGATAATGCAGATAATGCTTTGCTTAGTGTAGGACAATCAGAACTAAGCTTTATCATTTATTCATGGGGAGATTGCCTAATAGGAGCACCTTTAATGGCCTATATGAACGGATATAATGATCCAAGGCTATCGGCTTATGCCATTCCTGCAAATGATGCTGCTGTACAAGGAAAATATATTGGAGTACGTCAGGGAATAGATCTGTTAAACGGTAAGTCTACTTATGGAGGGTTCTCTCAGCCACAGGCAAAATCAGCTAACGGAGATTATTTTTCCGGGACTGACGGTAAAATGAAACTATTCACTGCTGCAGAAACATGGTTCTTGAAAGCGGAGGCCGCTTTAAGAGGATATGCAGGTGCAGGTGATATTCAGACCAACTATACTACAGGAGTTCAGCAGTCTTTCGGAGAGTGGGGGAAAAGTGCAAGCGTTGCTAGTTATCTTACGGATACAACTTCTACGGAAGCACCGTATGTTGATCCGAAAAATGCTGCTAATAATGTAGCTTTAGGAAACTCTCAACTAAGTACCATCACTATCGCATGGAATAATGGTGATACCAACGAAAGAAAATTGGAAAGAATCATTACCCAAAAATGGTTGTCTCTTTATCCAAACGGACCTGAAGCATGGGCAGAGCAGAGAAGAACAGGATATCCAATTCTTTTCAAGGTAAGAAAAAATGATAGTGGAGGATTGATTAGTACTGATGCAATGATTCGAAGAATCCCATTCACTATCGATACCAAAACGTCATTATATAATTATCAGCAAGCGGTACAAACCCTTAGTGGCCCTGATACTGGCGGAACCAGATTATGGTGGGATAAGAAATAATAAATCAAAATTATTCAAACACAGAGACATCTCAAAATTACATTCATTCATTGAGGCAGGGGAATAAAATCTCCAAAATTTATAGTTTCGTTTTTAGCCGGAATGAACTTTTGAGATGTTCTCTTTTATTTAGAATCTTTCTTTTAATATGGGAAAAAACAACTCCGGAACCCGTCGTATTCAGCCGATCCTTTGGATATCCACATTGTATTTTGCAATGGGAGTTCCTTTTGTAACCATTAATGCGGTTTCAGGGATCATGTATAAAGATATGGGTGTTTCGGATTCGCAGATCACATTCTGGACTGCCCTTATTTTGTTTTCCTGGACATTGAAGCCTCTTTGGAGCCCTTTCCTGGAAATCTATAAAACCAAAAAGTTCTTTGTTGTTGTTACCCAGTTTGCCATAGGTATTCTCTTTGCTCTGATCGCGTTAAGTCTGCCTTTGCAGGATTTTTTCAAATACAGTATTGCCCTTTTTGCCGTAGTGGCATTTTGTGGAGCCACTCATGATGTGGTTGCAGATGGAACTTATATTGGATTTCTTACCAATAAAGAACAGGCCAAATATATTGGTTGGCAGGGAGCTTTTTACAATTTGGCAAAGATCATCAGTAGCGGAGCATTGGTTTATTTTGCAGGCTTTTTAGAAAAAACAAAAGGAGTTACGCATGCCTGGATGATCATTATGATTATTTATGCATTGCTGTTTTTTGTACTGGCAATTTATCATTATCTGATTTTGCCTAAAGAAAATAAAGAAGAGCAGAAAGAAGAGAAAAATGCAGGAAATGTCCGTAAAGAACTATTGGAAGTTATTACCTCTTTCTTTACCAAAAAGAATATTCTGTGGTCCATCCTCTTTATTATTCTGTACCGTTTTGCAGAAGGATTTGCGATTAAAATTGCCCCTTTATTTTTTAAAGCTCCAAGAACTTCAGGAGGATTAGGATTATCTACCTCCGATATCGGACTTATTTATGGAACATACGGTTCTGCAGCATTCATTCTGGGTTCCGTATTGGCAGGATATTTTATCTCGGCCAGAGGACTGAAAAGATCTTTGATATGGCTATGTTGCGCATTCAATATTCCTTTTGTGGTATATGCATTACTAGCGCATTATCAGCCTATTGATTTGTTACCAGTAGCAATTGCAGTAGTCGTAGAATACTTTGGCTATGGATTTGGGTTTGTAGGATTAATGCTCTACATGATGCAGCAGATCGCACCCGGAAAACATAAGACAGCCCATTACGCATTTGCAACAGGAATTATGAATCTTGGGGTCATGATTCCCGGAATGTTCAGTGGAATGATCAGCGACGGGATCGGGTACAAAATGTTCTTTATATGGGTATTGATAGCTACCATTCCTGCGTTTTTAGTCACTCTATTTGTTCCCTTCCCATATCCTGAAAATCAGAAAGAACAACAAATCAATTAATAATAAAAAAATAAAAGTAAAAAATACTTTATGACAGCTCAATCAGTAATGATCCCTTGGCAGGATCGCCCGGAAGGTTGTAATGATATCATGTGGAGGTTTTCCGAAAACCCGATCATTAACAGATATGCGATACCAACATCCAACAGTGTATTCAACAGTGCGGTAATTCCTTTTGAAGATGGATTTGCCGGTGTGTTCCGTTGTGATAACAAAGCGGTGCAGATGAATATTTTTGCAGGTTTCAGTAAAGATGGAATCAATTGGGACATCAATCACGATCCTATTGAAATGCAGGCAGGAAATACCGACATGATTGAATCCGATTACAAATACGATCCCCGTGTAACCTTTATAGAAGACCGTTACTGGATCACATGGTGTAACGGTTACAATGGGCCAACCATTGGAATTGGCTATACTTTTGATTTTAAAGAATTTTTCCAGTGCGAAAATGCATTCCTTCCCTTCAACAGAAACGGAGTTTTGTTCCCTGAAAAAATCAATGGTAAATATGCCATGTTGAGCCGTCCGAGTGATAACGGACATACGCCTTTCGGTGATATTTATATCAGCTACAGTCCTGATATGAAGTACTGGGGAGAACACCGTTGCGTGATGAAAGTGACACCTTTTGAAGACAGTGCATGGCAGTGTACAAAGATTGGTGGCGGACCGGTTCCTATCAAAACAGAAGAAGGATGGTTACTTTTCTATCATGGAGTAATTAATACTTGCAGAGGATTCAGATATTCAATGGGAGCAGCTTTGCTAGACCTTGAAGATCCTACAAAAGTATTATACAGAACGAAGCCTTATCTATTGGCTCCGGCTGAATTGTATGAACTGACAGGAGATGTACCCAATGTGGTTTTCCCTTGTGCAGCATTAACGGAAGGAGATAAAGTGACAGTATATTATGGTGCTGCTGATACCGTAGTTGCTATCGCGTTTGGATATATCTCAGAAATTATTGATTTCATGAAAAAAAATTCAATTTAATCTAGTAATAATAAGTTTAGGAAAATAGGTTAATCATCTTAATTTTTCCCATTTACTGGGAATTTTATAATGGTTTTCCTATTTTTAAACAAAAAAAATTCCGATACCTCTCTTATCATGAAAAAAGAACTGCTAATTTGCTTTTTTACCACCCTGATTTCTGTAGCCAGTGCCCAGCAAAATAAAAACGATGTTTTATCCTGGGTAGATCCTTTTATAGGAACAGGCGGACATGGACATACATTTCCAGGGGCAACCACGCCATTTGGAATGATTCAGCTAAGCCCGGATCAGAATACAAAAAGTGGCGATTGGGACTGGTGTTCCGGATATCACTACAGCAGTAAAACGATCATGGGATTCAGTCATAACCACCTTAGCGGAACAGGATGGGCAGACCTTGGCGATATTCTGGTAATGCCTACAGTAGGACAGGTAAAAATGGTTCCCGGATCTGAAGAAAACCCTGAGACAGGTTACCGGTCAAAATTTACCCATGATAAAGAAATAGCGTCTCCGGGATATTATTCCGTAATGTTAGATAGCTACGGAATTAAAGCAGAGCTTACTGCTTCACCAAGAGTAGGGTTTCATAAATATACTTTCCCGAAGAGTAATGAAGCCAATATCATTATCGATCCTACCAATAAGATCTTCGGAAATATCTACCATACTTTAGTAAGTGTAGAAGGCAATAATAAAATCAAAGGTTACTGTTACAGCAATGGCTGGGGAGGTAAACGATTTGCTTACTTCGTGATGGAGTTTTCCAAACCGTTTAAGTCTTACGGCGTTTATGCTGACGGAAAAATCAAAAATGATGAAAAAATTGCCCTTGCCAAAGATGCTAAAGCATTTGTAAGATTCTCAACAGAAGATCAGGAAAGCATTGAAGTAAAAGTGTCTCTGTCTCCGGTAAGTACAGAAAACGCACAGGAAAACTTCGATACGGAAGCTAAAAATATCAATTTTGCACAGGCAAAAGAAACAGCACAAAAAACCTGGAGAGATTTAATCGGCAGATTTCAGGTAACAGGAGGTACAGACAGCCAGAGAAAAATTTTCTATACCGGAGTTTACCATACATTCATTGCTCCAAACCTTTACATGGATACCAATGGAGACTATGTTGCCGCTCAGGAAAACATGAATACCAAATGGTTTACCAACTACAGTACCTATTCTTACTGGGACGGATTCCGAGCAACACATCCATTATTGACCATTATGGATCAGAAACATACAAAAGAATTTGCCAATTCTCTGATCAGCAGATACACAGATCGTAAAGATCACATGCCTATCTGGGAGCTTTGCGGATATGATAACTTCTGTATGCTAGGATATCACAGTGTTTCAGTAATCTGGGATGCCATTTCTAAAGGAGTTCCGGGTATTGATGCCGAGAAAGCATTTGCAGCCATGAAAGACGCTTCTTTAACAGACAAAATGAGCAGCAGCGATGGTGGCGGAGGTCTTAATGATTATATCAAATTAGGTTATACCCCATCAGAAAACGGGGCTTCAGTTTCAGCAACACTTGAATATTCGTATGATGACTGGTGCATTCAACAACTTGCTGAAAAATTAGGTAAAAAAGACGAAGCGGAAGTATACAGAAAACGTTCTATGAACTTCCTGAATACCTTCAATAAAGAAAATAACCACTTCTGGCCAAGACAGAAAGATGGTAAATTCTTAGCAGATTTCACACTGAACGACTGGAAAAAACTACAGCCACACTGGGTTTCCGGAAACATCTGGGCATATGATTTCTTTGTTCCTCATCAAATTGATGAAATGATGAATCTGTACGGAGGGAAAAAAGGATTTGAAGAAAAACTGGATAAAACCTTTACAGAAGCGTTGCATATGGAAGGAGAGCAGCACGTAGATATTTCAGGATTTATTGGGTCCTTAGGATTCGGAGACGAACCTGGACATCACGTTCCATACCTGTACAATTACGCAGGAAGTCCTTACAAAACCCAGAAAATGGTAAAATTTATCCGAGACAATATGTACGCCGCTAAACCTGACGGAATCGTTAATAACGAAGACTGCGGCCAGATGTCGGCATGGTATATCTTCTCATCATTAGGATTCTATCCTGTGACACCGGGGAAACCAGTTTATGCTATCGGAGCACCACAATTCCCCAAAGCTTCATTGCAGTTGGAAAACGGAAAAACTTTTACTGTCATTGCAGACAAGATATCTGACAAGAACATCTATGTACAGAAGATGTTCCTGAACGGAAAAGAATACAAAAGCTGGGAACTGAATCACAGTGATATCATGAACGGTGGCGAACTGAGATTTGTAATGGGAAGTAAACCGGTAAAATAAAACTAATAAAAATAAACGAAACAAAAGTATCAATGGAAAGGAGAAATTTTATTAAAACAAGTGCATTGGCAGGAGCCGGATTGCTGTTTACTCAGAATGTTTTTGCTAAAAATTTAGTATTGGACGATTTTCCGGTTGTCCGTGTTCCTAAAGACAAAAGACATTTTACCAGCGAGTCCGTAGAAAATGCCATTGCAACATTTAAAAAGAAGGTTAAAAACAAAGAGCTAAGCTGGCTTTTTGAAAACTGCTTCCCCAATACATTAGATACTACTGTTTTCTATAGTGAAAATAATGGAACGCCCGATACCTATGTAATTACCGGGGATATTGATGCCATGTGGCTTCGTGACAGTTCTGCACAGGTTTTTCCATACCTGCAGTTCTCTAAAAAAGATGAAAAACTTCACAAGTTGATCTCAGGAGTTATTCGCAAACAAACGACTTTCATCCTGAAAGATCCTTATGCAAATGCTTTCTACAATGACGATCAGAAGATCAGTAAGTGGAAGGAATATGACCATACCGATATGAAACCGGGAACCCATGAAAGAAAATGGGAAATTGATTCACTTTGCTATCCTATCCGTCTGGCTTACCACTTCTGGAAAACAACCGGAGATACAAAACCTTTTGATGATAAATGGTTACAGGGAATTAAACTGACCTTACAAACCTTTACAGAGCAGCAGAGAAAGCATAATCTTGGACCTTATCAATTTGAACGTACAACAGCGTGGGCAACCGATGGAATCCCTATGGGAGGATACGGATACCCAACAAAACCAGTTGGATTGATCAGCTCTATGTTCCGTCCAAGTGATGATGCTACTATTTACGGATTCCTGATCCCTTCAAACTTATTTGCAGTAGTTAGCTTACGCCAGGCAGCAGAAATGGTTGCTCAGATTAAAAATGAAAAAACGTTGGCTCAGCAGTTGAACAGTCTTGCTGATGAGGTAGATGCAGCCATCAAAAAATACGGAATTTACAATCATCCTGAATTTGGAAAAATCTATGCTTTTGAAGTCAATGGTTTTGGAAGCTATAATCTGATGGATGATGCGAACTGCCCAAGCTTACTGGGACTTCCTTATCTGGATGCGGTAAAAGCTGATGACCCTGTTTATCTGAACACAAGAAAGTTTGTGTGGTCGGAAAACAACCCATTCTTCTTCAAAGGGAAGCTGGCAGAAGGAATAGGAGGACCACATATCGGACTGGATATGATCTGGCCAATGAGTATCATTATGAAAGCGCTCACCACCAAAGATAAAGGTGAAATCAGATGGTGTATAGATACCTTACAGAAAACGCACGGCGGGACAGGCTTCATGCACGAGTCCTTCCATAAAGACAACGATAAGAAATTCACCAGAGAATGGTTTGCTTGGTCCAATACCTTATTTGGAGAATTGTTATGGAAAACCTTTAATGAAAATCCGGATTTGCTGACATAATCCATCCTTTTATATCGCCTTTTATGTTGAGGTATTTTTCTTGAAAAAGAAGAATATCAGGGGATTGCTGTATAAAATTTTAACACTGAAAAACATCACCAAAAGATTATACAATGAAAAAAAAATCCATCTTTACCGTACTGACAGCCATGATGCTTCAATCCGGTTCCCTGCTTAATGCACAACAGCTTAATCCTACAGGAATATGCTATGTGGAAGTGAACAACAACAACCTCCTGAATGCAGGAGCGTACAAACTGCAGACATCAAACAGTTATCTGTTTAATGTGGTGAATATTTTTGCGGCCAACATCAATTACGATACCAGCCGTGGAAGAGCCTATCTTTATTCTAATAATAATGTAACCAAGGTACTTACCAATGCAGATACCTACATAAAGCCCCTTCAGCAGAAAGGTATTAAAGTGGTGTTAACTGTTTTGGGAAACCATCAGGGCGCAGGAATATGCAATTTCCCAACCCGTGAATCGGCTAAAGATTTTGCACAGCAGCTAGCCAATACAGTGAATACTTACGGTTTAGATGGAATTGATTTTGATGATGAATACTCCGATTATGGGCAAAATGGAACAGGACAGCCTAATGACAGCTCATTTGTAATGCTTGTACAGGAACTGAAAGCTCTTTTGCCGGATAAAATAATATCTTTCTATTATTATGGTCCCGCATCTTCAAGACTTTCCTGGAACGGAATCAGGGTAGGAGATTATGTGAACTATAGCTGGAATGCGATGTACGGTACATTCTCTGTTCCCAATGTACCTCCGCTTACCAAAGCACAAATTTCTCCGGCAGCAGTATGGATGGGAAATACTTCCAATTCTACAACCACCAGTTTGGCAACGCAGACAAAAAATGGCGGATACGGAGTATTTATGTGGTATGATCTTCACGGAACCAATGAGACAGCACAACTTTCAGCAGGAACTCAAACGCTATATGGACAGCCAACAGTACTGAGCGGAACTTTACAATCGTGGACGCAAGGTACAAATTGTGATGCTCCAATTGGGCTGTACACCAGTAATGTGACAGGAGCCAGTGCAAAACTGAACTGGTCTGCAGTAGGAACCAATACTTATGATATTGATTATAAGCCAGCTTCTTCAACTACCTGGACGAATGCGGTATCTGCAACCGGATCTACTTCTGTAACGATTTCCGGATTAGCAGCCAATACTGAATACGACTGGAGAATCAGAACCAACTGCAGTGTGAAAAGCACCTATATGTTCGCTCCAAGATTTAAAAGCAGCTCAGGAACAACACCTACAGGATCTTACGCTTTATCTCTGGATGGTAGCACTGAATCGGGAGCAGCCGGAAATCTTAATCTGAGTGGTTCTGCGTTATCTTTTGAAGGCTGGATCAAACCTTCATCATTCAAATCGGCTTCTCCATACATTTCTTCTATCATGGGAACCGAGGTAAGTGACAGCAATTCTGCATTCTTACGATTGGGAGATGCCAGTCTTGCCAATAATAAGCTTCAGTTTGTGGTAAGTATCAATAATGTGCAGCAAAAACTGGCTTCTGCAACAGCTTTGAATGCGAATACATGGTATCATGTTGCGGCAACTTATGATGGAGCCAATATGAAAATTTATATCAACGGAACACTGGACACCACTAAAGCACAAACCGGAAGCGTTACCTCAAATGGAGCATTCAATGTAGGATATTTGTACAGTACATCTAGAAATTTCAATGGAAAAATAGATGAAATGAGAGTTTGGAAACGGGCATTAACTCAGACAGAGATCAGTCAGAATATGTGTAATGTATCAGTTCCGGCCTCTTCATTGGCAGCATACTGGAAGTTTAATGAAGGAAGTGGTTCTACAGTTCAGGACAGCTCAGGAAATGGAGTTAGCCTAACATTAACGGGTGTTGATGCTTCCAACTGGGGAACAGATCTGCCTTGTGCAACCGGAACTTCAAAACTGGCAAGAAATACAGGAAATCAAAAGGCGCTTGATGGTGGACTGATAAACAGTAAAACCTCAATACAACTATATCCTAATCCGGCAAATACATCATCCATCCTTACGATATCCGTCCCAGACGAATACAGCAAAGGAAAATTGAAGGTTTATGATCTTAATGGAAGAATAATAGACACAAGATTACTCAATGCTGGCAATAACTCCTATGAGCTGACCCGATTTTCTGGTGGAAACTATATTCTTCAGTTCGAATCTCAGGATGGAAGCTTGAAACAGACAGAAAAACTAATGGTAAAATAATGAAACAAGTCATTGAGCTCTGTCCCAATGGCTTTTCCAACTATAAAATTGATATACTATGAGAAAAAAATCCTTTTTTATTCCTTTGATGGCTCTGATGCTTCAGACAGCTCCATTGCTCAAAGCACAACAGCTTAATCCTTTAGGAATATGTTATGTGGAAGTAAACAACAACAATCCGCTGAATGCAGGTTCTTACACTTTACAAAATACCAACAGACAGCTTTTTGATGTGGCGATTATTTTCGCAGCTAATATTAATTACGATGTTTCGAAAAGCAGAGCATATATTTCGAATAACAATAACGTTACCAAAGTACTGAATGATGTCAATACCTATGTAAAACCTTTACAGCAGAAAGGGATTAAAGTATTGCTGGATCTTTTGGGAAATCACCAGGGAGCGGGAATTTCGAATTTTCCCAATCGTGAAGCGGCTAAAGATTTTGCTTTACAGGTTGCAAACACCGTCTACACCTACGGTTTGGATGGTGTAGATCTTGATGATGAATACGCAGGATATGGAAATAATGGAACAGGACAGCCTAATAACAGCTCTTTCGTAATGCTTTTACAGGAATTGAAAGCGGCGATGCCGGATAAACTGATCACATTCTATTACTATGGACCAGCTACCACCAGACAGACTTACAACGGAGATCTGGCAGGAAATTATATCAACTATACCTGGAACGCTATGTACAGTACTTACAATGCACCTGTTGTTCCCCCATTGGATAAAACCAAAATTTCAGCGGCTGCAACATGGATTCAAAATTCGAATTCCAGCTCTACATCTGCTGCAACATTGGCCAATCTAGCAACGAGTTCAAAAAATGACGGCTATGGAGTATTTATGTGGTATGATTTAGGAGGAACCAACGTAGCCAACTATCTGAGTACAGGTTCCAATATTCTCTACAACGAAAATACGACTTTAAGCGGGCAGCTTTATTCCTGGTCTCAGGGGCAAACCTGTGATCCGCCTTTAGGTCTTGATGTTTCAAACGTAACAGGAACTTCCGCTACACTGAACTGGACTTCTAATGCTTCTCAATCTTATAATATCGATTATAAACCTGCCAATTCAACAGTCTGGACCAACGTAGCCAACAATTATTCAGGAAACAATATTATGGTGAATAACCTAACCCTGAATACAGATTATGACTGGAGAATACAATCCAATTGCTCACCGACATTAACAAGTACATATATTTTTGCTCCAAGATTCAACTCCGGAAACGGATGTGCCACGCCTTCAGGACTCACTTCCGGAAGTTATCTTGGTAGTACAGCCCAGGTATCATGGGATGCCGGTGCTGCATCTTCATATACATTGCAGTACAAAACGACGGCAGCTACAGTATGGTCTGAAATTCAGAACATCACCACGAATACATACGCATTACAAAACCTGACTCCCAATACCAATTATGTATGGAAAGTACAGGCAGCCTGTAATGGAGGTACTACAAGTACCTATTCCGGAGAAGGAACATTCAACAGTGGTTTTGCACCGGTGGCCAGTCCTGGCCCAAGATCACTTTCTTTTAACGGAAGCACCAATTATCTTAATGCAGGGCAATTTAATCTGAGTGGAAATGCGATGACCTTTGAAGGTTGGGTGAAAGTAAATGCTTTTAAAACAGGATTCCCTTACATTTCATCAGTGATGGGTATCGAAGTAGGAGATAATAATTCTGCCATGCTTAGATTTGGAGACGGAAATCTGGCGAATAATAAACTTCAGTTTATTCTGAGTTTTGGATCTTCACAGGTGAAACTTAATACCAATGCCACATTTAATACCAATACATGGTATCATATTGCAGCAACTTATGATGGAGCTGCCATGAAACTGTACGTGAATGGTACCCTTGATGCCAGTGCTCCGGTTACAGGTAACTTTACAGCCAATGGGATCCTTTATCTGGGAAGAAACTACGACAATTCCCGTACAATCAACGGTTTCCTGGATGAATTCAGAGTATGGAAAAAAGCGTTAACGCCACAGGAAATCCTAAGCAACAGCTGTAATGTTCCTGCTAACTCCACAGGTCTTGAAGCCAACTGGAAAATGGATGAAGGAAGTGGAAATGGTGCTTTAGATGCTACTGCAAACACTCACTTCGCAACGCTGGTAAGTATGACGGATGCCAACTGGAAAACAGATGTTCCTTGTACAGCTTCTTTATCTGTAAAAGACATTGAAACTTCTAAAGAAAGCAATGCCGCTTATCCAAACCCTGTAAAAAGAGGAAGTGATATTCACTTTACGATTACTGGTAGCTCTACAGCGGAGGTGGCGATTTTCGATGTTTCAGGAAAACTATTGAAGAAACAGGATATTAATCAAAATAATAATGTGATGAATACACAGGATTTAATCAGTGGTACTTATATTTACAGAATCACAGCTTCTGGCAATAAGGTGGTATCATCCGGTAAAATCATTGTGAAATAAAACTCAGATACAATTGATCTGAAAATAATAAAGACTGAGATACAAAACAGACAGGCAGGCTATCAGTTCCTGTTGGTCTGTTTTTTCAGTCACACAGAATAGCTTGAATTTAAAATATAAAATAATGCAGAATATAGTAGGAATCGATATTGGAGGTTCTCATATCACACTGGCGCAGGTAGATCCTGAGAAACGTGAGATCATTTCTTCAACGTATGTAAGGGAGCATGTAAATTCTTTTGATAACAGAGAGGTTATTTTCGCTGCATGGGTTTCAGCCATAGAAAAAGTTGCCCATGATCTTGTAAAAGAAGATCTTTTAATAGGAATTGCAATGCCGGGGCCGTTTGATTACGAAAACGGAATATCGCTGATGCAGCAGGGAAAATTTATTGATATTTATGAAATAAACATTAAAGAAGAATTAGCAAAAAGATTGGCTGTTTCTCAGGATCAGATCCACTTTGTAAATGATGCTGCTGCCTTTATGGAAGGAGAAGTGTTTGGTGGGTGCGCACAGGATTTTAAAAAGGTTTTTGGGGTGACGCTGGGAACAGGATTGGGAACCACGTTCTTCAACGGAGAACTGGCTACTGATGAAGATTTATGGGATTCTCCTTTTAAAAACTCTATCGCTGAAGATTATTTGGCAACCCGATGGTTTGTGAACCGTTATAAAGAGCTTACAGGAGAAGACATTTCAGGAACCAAAGATTTACTGGATAAACCGGAAGCTATTCAGAAACAGATATTCGACGAATATGCAGATTATTTCTCTGAATTTATTGTGAAATATGTTGATCATTATACCCCCGAAGCACTGGTGATAGGAGGAAATATTGCAAAAGCTTATCCTTATTTTGAGTCGAGATTTATTCAGAATTTAACAAAGAATAATATTAACTTGCAGGTTAAAATTTCTGCCATATTTGAAGATGCCGCCATTCTGGGAGCGGCCAGCTATGCACTAAAAAAAGCTTATATAAATTAACAAACGAAACGATACAATGAAGTTTATATTTTCTACCTGCTTACTTTTATTACAGGCCTGGGCCTTTGGTCAGAATGTATCTCCCGTAGATTATGTGAATCCTTTGATGGGGACGCAATCCAAACCCTCATTGTCCAACGGAAATACCTACCCGGCAGTCGGACTTCCATGGGGAATGAATATCTGGACTCCTCAAACCGGAAAAATGGGAGACGGATGGGCATATACCTACGATGCCGATAAAATAAAAGGATTTAAACAAACGCACCAGCCTTCTCCGTGGATGAATGACTATGGTGCATTTTCCATCATGCCGGGAGTGGGAAAATTGAAATTTAAAGAAGAAGACAGGGCAAGCTGGTTCAGTCATAAAGCTGAGGTGACGACCCCTTATTTCTATAGCGTATATCTGGCAGACATCAACGTCACTACAGAATTTACTCCAACAGAAAGAGCCTCTTTTTTCAAATTCGATTTTCCAAAAACAGACAGTGCGTACGTAGTTATTGATGCCTTGAACAAAGGTTCTTACATTAAGATTTTACCAAAAGAAAGAAAAATTCTGGGCTATACAACAAGATATTCTACCGGGAAATATGAGAACTTTAAAAACTACTTTGTCATTCAGTTTGATAAAGATTTTGAACTGACAAAAACCTGGAAAGATGATAAATTGGTAAACGATCAGTTAGAAATTACCAGTGATCATACAGGGGCTGTCGTAGGATTTAAACTTAAAAATAAAGAAACGGTTTACGCCAAAGTAGCCTCTTCTTTCATCAGCTTTGAACAGGCGGAACTAAATCTTAAGAGAGAAATCGGAACCAAAAACTTTGAACAGGTAAAAACTGATGCTAAAAATATCTGGAATAAAACTTTAGGAAAAATAGAAGTAAAAGGAGGAACAGATCAACAGATGAGAACCTTTTATTCTTCTTTATACAGAACGTTGTTCTTCCCACAAAAATTATATGAAGTAGATGCTCAGAACAAAATAAAACACTGGAGCCCTTACAACGGAAAAATTGTTGACGGAAGAATGTTTGCGGGAACAGGTTTTTGGGATACGTTCCGCGCTTTGTATCCTTTCCTGAATCTTGTTTATCCAAGTATCAATGTCGAAATGCAGGAAGGTTTGGCCAATGCTTATAAAGAAGGAGGATTCTTACCAGAATGGAGCAGCCCGGGATATTCTAATATTATGATTGGAAACAATTCCGCATCAGTAGTAGCGGATGCTTATATAAAAGGGCTTCGCGGATATGATACGGAAGCGCTTTGGCAGGCAGTAAAACATGGCGCAAACAATGCTGGTCCTATAGAAGCGGTAGGCCGTGCAGGAGTAGAATATTACAATACATTAGGCTACGTTCCTTACGATGTAAAGATCAATGAAAATGCAGCAAGGACATTAGAATATGCTTATGATGATTTCTCAATTTACCAATTAGGAAAAGCATTAGGAAAGCCAGCTTCAGAGATTGATATCTATAAAAAGAGAGCCTACAATTATAAAAATCTGTTTGATAAAGAAACGGGGTTAATGCGTGGTAAAAATAAAGACGGTAATTTCCAGAAACCTTTCAATCCTTTCAAATGGGGAGATGCTTTCACTGAAGGAAACAGCTGGCATTACACATGGTCGGTTTTTCAGGATATTGACGGTCTTGCAGAACTGATGGGTGGAAAAAAGAAATTTGAAGCCAAATTGGATGAGGTATTCTCTTTACCTCCGGTATTTGATGACAGCTATTACGGAGGAGTGATCCACGAGATCAGAGAAATGCAGATCATGAATATGGGACAGTATGCTCACGGAAACCAGCCTATCCAACACATGATTTACCTGTACAACTATGCAGGAGCACCTTACAAAACGCAATACTGGGCAAGACAGGTCATGAACAAATTGTATCATGCTACTCCTGATGGATATTGTGGTGATGAAGATAACGGACAGACTTCTGCATGGTATATTTTCTCAGCTCTTGGGTTTTATCCGGTGACGCCGGCAACAGATCAGTATGTTTTAGGAGCGCCATTGTTTAAAGAAGCTACCATTCATCTCGAAAATGGTAAGAAAATTGAAATAAAAGCACCTGAAAACACAGCTGATAATTTATATGTAAAATCATTAAATGTAAATCAACAGCCTTATTCCAAAAATTGGTTGAGCCATAAAGAATTGATGAACGGAGCTGTTTTAGATTTTAAAATGGATAATAAACCCAACAAAGAAAGAGGGACACAGGAAAAAGATTTTCCCTATTCAATGTCAAAAGAAGAATCAAGCAAATAATTTTTTAATTAAAAATAAATATCAAGCTGTATGAGTACAGAAAAAAAAGAAATATTCGAGAGAGTAGAGAAAATGCTGCAGACACAAGGTTTTAACATCGCAGCAAAAGATGATACAAGACCATGGGGAGGTTTTTTTGTAATAGATGAAAACCAGGCACAGGATTTTGCCAACCAATATTTCGATGGTATTGATGTAGATAATTTGAGAATAGGAGGGAAACTAAGCCCCAAAATTCTTATCGTTGCTCCGGAAGCAAGATTAAGCTGGCAGTATCACCACAGAAGAGCTGAGATTTGGCAAGTTGTGGAAGGTACAGTAGGAATCAAAAGAAGCAATACAGATGAAGAAGGTGAATTAGGAGAGTATGGCCCTAAAGATCAGGTGAAACTTCAGCAGGGAGAAAGACACAGATTAATTGGTCTTACAGGCTGGGGAATTGTAGCTGAGATTTGGCAACATACAGATGCATCCAACCCTTCAGACGAAGATGATATCGTAAGAGTACAGGATGACTTTGGAAGATAAATAACAAAATCCGCTTCATTTGAAGCGGATTTCTTATTGGGTAATGAAGCCTGAGTCTGGAAGATGGGACTTAATGGAGGTTGTTAAAAATTCATCGTTTTCTTCTATAACTCATGCTGAACTTACAGGCTGATGCCCAAAAATAAACCTTATAGGTCTCCGAGACCTATAAGGTTTTGTGTATTCAGATTTTATCTTCAAGAAGATAAAAACTTTACTTGGTTGTGGGTGCTTCCAGATTCATTCCTTCAGCTTCCCGCTTTTAAAAGGTTACATCCAGTCCCACATAGAAATTAGCCTTCATAATAGGGGCATATACCATTCCGCCATCAAAATAATTTCCGAAAGGATTCTTAAAATCTACGATCGCGTTTTTCTGATAGTACGAAGTCAGGTTTTCACCTCCAACATACGCTCTGATCTTTTTATTGAAATTTCTTGAGATTTGAGCATTAAGCACCGCGTAAGACTCAGAATAGGTCGGAAGCTGAAATTCTGCAGGGTTGCTTGAAGTATCTGGAAGCCTCTGCTTGCCTACCCAGTTCAAAGTAGTATCAAAGCTCCAGAATGCTCCTTTGTCACTCTTATTGGTTGAATAAGCCAGATTCACAAATCCTCTGTGTTTTGCCATGAAAGGAACCTCTCTTCTTCCACCGATATAATCCGCCTGTACATCGTAATATTTGTAGGCCAGTCTTACTTCAAGGTTTTTAACAGGCATGAAATCCCATTGGGTCTGGAATGAATTCGCGAAGGATTTTCCGTCCAGATTATAGAATGTGATCTGATGTGGAGACTTATCTAAATCTACCAATACCTGATCCTGGAAATCTGTTCTGAAGAAGTCGGCAATAACGCTGGATTTTCTTCCGAATAATTTGAACTCCTGTTGTAAACTCGCTCCGTAGTTCCATGCAATTTCCGGTCTTAAACCATAAATATTTCCTCCATTAGGTAAAATATTGATCGCTCTGTTGGAAGCAAAATACTGCTGGCTTTCTGCAAACACATTCGCTGTTCTGAAACCTCTTCCCGCAGAAAGTCTTAAGATGGTCTGAGGCGTGAAATCATACTTGAAATTAAGCCTCGGTGTAAACTGAGTTCCTGCCAGATTATGAAAATCCACTCTGGTTCCTGCTACTAAAGTATATTTTAAACCTGTTAAAGTATATTCAGCGAAAATTCCAGGTACAATTTCGTTTCTTCTCATATCGTCCGTTAAATAGGTTTCTTTATAACCGTCATATAAGAAGCTCGCACCAGCCTTGTACTTGTTGTTGGTATTCCCGATGATGCTTTCGAAGATCAAATTGGAATAATACGTTTGCTGCTGTCCGTTATAATTTCTAAGCCCAAAAAAGCTGTCCTGCTGATGATACACATATTGGTTCATCCAACCGATACTTTGGTAAGGTTTTCCTTTAAAAACATATCCTGTCTTATTCCATACCTGAAATCTTGAAATATCAATTCCAACACCGTAAAGAGGCTGCTTATCCTGAGGAAGTTTTTTATCAAATCCAATCTGCCCTGCAGTTCTTTCATCACGGATAAAATTGATTCCAAAGTGAGAACCGAACCCTGATTTTTCAAGGTCATTATAATTAAGCAAATAAGCAGCATTGATTTGGCTCCCTTTCGGTCTGTCTAAGAAACCGTCTTTGTTCATATCCGTATTTCCGAAAGTTCCGTTTCCGTGAAGAAGAAAAGTCTGCGACCATTTATCGTTGATAGGAGAAACATTGGTAATATTTATTTCTGCTCTTCCATTAAAATCTGAAAAAAGATTCAAAGACGTTTCTGGAGTTTTTGCGTTTTTCAATAACTCAGTATTGATTTGTCCTGTGATACTTTCATAACCGTTTGTCACAGTACTTCCTCCTTTTGTAAGCTGAATACTCTCAATCCATCTTCCCGGAATAAAATTTAATCCGTAGGCAGAAGCCAATCCTCTGATTTCAGGCAATTGTTCTTTCGTTAAACTGGTATATTTCTGATCCAGACCCAGCATTTTAAGCTGCTTTGTCCCAGTAACAGCATTGCTGAAGGACACATCTACAGTGGCATTGGTCTCAAAACTTTCAGACAGATTACAGCAAGCAGCTTTTAACAGTTCTTTTTTATCAATATTAAAGACAAGTCCTGTTTCTTTCTTGCTTAACGCTGTAGCGGCCTTAGAACCTGTTACCACAACACCATCAATGCTTTTTTCGTGTTGAGAATGATCTTCTTTTGCCGCTGCCGCCTCGTGGTTTGTATGGTCATCATGCTTTGCCCCTTCTTCATAATGTACCTTTGGATTAGGTTCTCCAAAAGTAAAATCTCTGTCATACAAACAACAGCTTGGCAAACCATTGTAAACCGCATCTGAAGCTTTGTACTTTTCATTATCATGACCTGCATCAGCAATCGCCTTTAGAATCTTATCTGATGAGGTTTTGGATGGATCAAAGTTTAGAGTAACGGTTTGCTTTTCTGCATCCCATTCTGCAAGATCTGCTCCTGCTTTTTTGGCTGTGCTTTCAATTCTGGCTTTGCATGAAGCGCAGTTACCTCTTACATAAAATTCATTGTCTTTTTTAACAGAAGTATTAGCGCTTATATGATGTTCATGATGTGCATCTGCCTGAGAAGGCTGTTGATCTCTGTCGTAATGGCAACATCCCGGAAGTCCTTCATAAGTTGCATCGGAAGTTTTGAATTTTTCGTTATCGTGACCTGCTTCAGCCACTTTTTTCAAAACATCGTCTGGAGATACTTTATCAGTTTCTATCGTCAATGTTTGAAGATCTATAGAATAAACGGCTGTTTTTGCACCTGCTTTTTTGGCTGCGCTCTCAATTCTGGTTTTGCACATTTCACAGTTCCCTTTTACTTTGAACTGATTTTTTGAAAGAGTTTGAGCCGATACGAATTGTGTAAATAAGAATAGGGTACCAAGTAATAACCTGGAAATATATAATTTCATTTTGCTTAAAAGTTTAAATTAATTAAAAAACAGTCCATTACAGAGTGTAATGAACACATAATATTTAATTAACCTATCTTGGGCGGTTGCCAGATTTCCTTTAAACGGTCTGAAAGATAAGGATCTGAATAATGAAACTGAGGATTCTTATTCGCTTTGTAATAAGACAGTTCCAAATGGAGATTTTTTGAAAAAGGAGTTTCTATGAATGTGTAGCAGGCAACACATGACGAGCAGCAATCATCTTTGCATGATTTGGTCTTGTCCTGGGTTTTGTTTTTTTGAGAAGAGTGGTTTTTACAACAGTCACTCTTCTTGGAAGATTCTGCTTTACAACATGTTTCCTGCATAGCCTGCGCATAGAAGTTATCCTTAGGAATCAGAAAGACTCCTAAGCAAAACACTATTGCAAGTATGTGAAACAGCTTCATATCTGCAAAAATAAGAAATTTATGGCAATGGATCACCAACTTTTACCGAGCAGTTATGCCAAGGCTCTCCATGTGCCGGATTTGCTTTGGGTTTTTCACCCATTGCAATGTTTTGTGATGCTGGAGCCGGAGGTGGGGTTACCTGAACTGCATTTTGAGCGGGTTGTGGTGCCGGTGCTGGTTTGCTGTTGAGCGGTTGTCCTACAGGAATATCACATCGGTGTCCCGGTTGCCCGTGAGGAGGATTCATCCCCGGAGCTGTTTTTACCTGTTTGCCATTGTTGTCGATTGCAATTTTACCAGGTGATACTGAATTAGGATCAATCTGAATGGTATTGGTTCCTCCTCCCACATTAATGCTCTGAGGGGCAGGAGCCGTATTATTGGCTGGCTGGCTGTTTAGAGGTTGTCCTACAGGAATATCGCATCGGTGACCGGGCTGTCCGTGAGGAGGATTCATGCCTGGCGCGGTAGCCATAGGAGTAGGGTTGGGATTAGACTGAATTCCAGCCTGCTCCATTAATGCTGTTTTAGAAGTGCTGTTTAAAGCTACATTGGGCTGGGTAACGCCTGCTTCTTCTTTTAAATAAGTTGCTCTTTCATCTTTTTTACAAGATGTTGCTAATAGTGATACGGTGATCAAACCAATAAATGTATTCTTCATATCCATGGGTATGAAACAAAATTAGCAAAACATTTTCAATTGTTTTGCTAATTTTATATTTATAATTTGATTTTCAGACTAATTTTTTACTAAAAGTCTAAATCCTTCCCCGTGAACGTTGATAATTTCCAATCCTTCGTCGTCTTTCAACAATTTACGAAGCTTGGCAATATATACGTCCATACTTCTTGCGGTGAAGTAATTTTCTTTTTTCCAGATTTTTCTTAAAGCAAGATCTCTTGGCATGAAGTCGTTTCTGTGGATGCAAAGAAGTTTAAGCAATTCGTTTTCTTTAGGAGAAAGCTTGTATTCTTTGTCACCTACTTTCAGCTGTCTAAGCATAGAATCAAAGAAGATATTGCTAATCTTGAACTGCTCCTGCTCTTCATTTTCCAGTGTAGAACTTCTCTGAAGAATAGCTTTTATTTTATATAAAAGAAGTTCGGTATCAAAAGGTTTTGTGATATAGTCATCCGCTCCCAGTTGGTATCCTTTCAAAATATCTTCTCTCATGTTTCTTGCCGTAAGGAAAATGATAGGTGTATTTTTATCAATCTTTTTTACGTCTTCAGCTAATGAAAACCCATCTTTTTTAGGCATCATTACATCAAAAATGCAGATGTCGAATTCATTTTCTGTAAATTCTTTAAGTCCCTGCTCTCCATCAGTGGCAAGAGTTACTTCAAAATTATTGATTGTCAAATAATCTTTAAGCACCGCCCCAAAACTCTGATCGTCCTCTACTAATAATATTCTGTTGCTCATAACTTTTACTAATTAATGATTACTGTTAAGAATGAACGTTTTCACTCTATCTTCTATATTTTGATATTTGGTTTCCCCTTTATGATATTGTCCTTAGGAATAGATATTCCATTATTAATTATGCCATTGGCAGTTTGATTGTAAACTTGCTTCCTTTTCCTTTGTGAGAGTCTACAATAATCTCTCCTTTGTGGAGTTCCACAATTTTTTTAACGTAAGAAAGTCCCAGCCCTTGTCCTTTTACGTTATGTATATTTCCGGTTTCTTCTCTGAAGAATTTTTCGAAAATCTTGGTTTTATTCTGAGTTTCCATTCCCATTCCTTTATCTGAAATTTCAATGACGTACAAAGAACCTTCATTTCTTGTTTCTACATGAATTTCAGGTGCTTCCGGTGAATATTTATTAGCATTGTCCAGAAGGTTTACCAGCATATTCGAGATATGGAACTCATCTATTTTAAAGTTATAATGAGTCGCATTGAACTGCTGGGTAAGAGATCCTTTTCTCTGTTCCACAATCAGATTGAAAGATTCTGTTGTTCTTTTAATGAGCTCTCTTACATTGGTCTCTTTTAAGAAAAGTTCTACTTCATTTCGTTCAAGCTTAGACATGTTGAGAACATTTTCCACCTGCTTTTTCATCCTCAGATTCTCCTGTTTAATCAGTTCTGAATAATATTTTACTTTATCCGGGTTGGTTGCAATCTTATCATTAGCCAAAGAATCTGTTGCTACAGAAATTGTCGCTAAAGGTGTTTTGAATTCATGAGACATATTGTTGATGAAGTCGGTTTTTACTTCAGCAAGTTTTTTCTGCCTCATCATATAATTGATGGAGATAATGTAAATTCCCAGTATGGTAAGAAGAGAAAGGAAGGTACCTAAAAGCATTGGCCAGTTGTTCATTGCCAGTGCATATTCTTTTTTCGGGAAGACTAAAGCAAGGCTGTAAAGCGTATTTTTTTTATCTGTAAAAAGAGGATAACTATAGGTATTGCTGTCTTTTTTCTCTTTATAGGCTTTATTAGCAATGCTGGTCAGCTTACTGTTATTATCTAAAACTCCGTAACCAAATGTTGCCGTGATTCCTCTTATTTTCAATTCTTTGGTAATCACAGAGTCAAGAGCTTTAGGATCAACTCTTTTGGTGATAGGAAGGTTTTTGCCATATACTTTTACAAATTCCTTCATAGAATAATCTCCTGTTTCAATATCCTGATTGAGATCCGTAGTCAGCAGTTCACGATTGGTGGTGTCTCTTTTTATTTTATAGGCTGCTTCATCCGTATAAAGCGTTGTCAGCTTTACAGAGTCTCCTTTTTTAGAGATAGGAAGCTGTGTATTTGAAATAATATTTTTAGAATAGATGATCTGTCTTTGAGTTCCGGAATCTTCTACCTGCTGAATCGTGGTTAAAGAAGGTTGCTTACTATTGGCAATAATATTCTTTCTGAAGTCTTTAATGTCTTTATTCAGATATTTGTCGGCTTCAATTTCTTCAATACTTTTTGAAGTACTTTCCAAAACAGCATATACTTTATTTGAAAAATCCTGTTCCAGTACACCGTAATAGCCTTTCAACCAATAAAATTGGAGCGTCACAAAGACAATCAGTGAGATCGTCATAAACACTGAAATTATTGGGATGAATTTGTTATTCATTATTTAATTGTATATGTTTTGGAAAGATGAATGTTAAAATTAATTGTTTTAAGACTACATAAACAAAAAACGAGCCAAAAAATTGTTTTTTTTCTCTTAAAAGAGTGTTTTTTAACAATTATTTATGAATTATATTTTACTTGTCATACGAAAAGTCCTTTCTATAAATAAAAAAGGTAACTTTATTGAAAATAATTACTTATGGAATCTAATATCATTTTCAACAAAGATTTTGACTCGAAGAGTACGTATGTCATGAAAATTTATGATGCCGATGTTTCAAAAGTATGGGATAGTTTTACCCGATCCGAACTACTGGACCAATGGTGGGGGCCCAAACCGTGGCGATGCGAAACCATAAACCAGGATTTTAAAGAAAATGGAGTCTGGCTGTATGCTATGGTAGGCCCAAATGGTGAAAAAGCCTACTCCCGTTCGAAATATGGTGAAATCATTCAGCATAGAAGTATCGACTGGATGAGTGCCTTCTGCGATGAGAACGGAAATATCGACGAAGATGCACCGCAATCAAAATGGCTGATTGGCTTTACGGGAGTGGAAGAAGGAACAAAAGTAACGGTTAATATTCATTATCAGTCCCAGGAAATTATGAAGAAAATGTTTGATATGGGTTTTGAAGGTGGTTTTACCATAGGGCTTACTCAGCTGGAAGATGTTTTGAAGGTGTATAAAAAGTAAAATCAGACCTGTAGGATTGAAATATAAAAAGCTTGGAAAATATCCAAGCTTTGTTTTTATAGTAATTCTTCTTCCTGAAAGTATTGAATAATAGCCTTCTTCATGAGCAAAGCCTGTTCATTAGGCTTTAATTCCGGAAGGTCTTCCAGCTTTTCAAACTGAGGCCATCCGTCTTCATAGTGAGAGAATTTATAATATCCAAAAGGCTCCATCAGCCTGCAAACAGCAATGTGAATAAGATTCACTTTATCGTCTTTTGTGTATTTCTGTTGACCACTTCCCAGTTCCCGCAGCCCTATGAGAAATAATAAGGTTTCAACAGGTGGATTTTTTTCCGTCTGGAAGTTGTCTTCAAAAAACTGTTCTATTTTTTTCCAATATTCGGACTCGTTCATAATATATTTAAATGATAAATGATAGTTGATCAATGATAAAGTTAGTTCTTTAGCATTTTTCTATAGGAAGAAGTTACTTTCAGTATTTCTTCAGTTTTTGTTTTTATATCTGCAATAATTTCTTTTTGAACATATTCCAGTTCCTCTAACATTTCAAGCCAAAACAACGTTTCATCAGTTTCTTCAATCTTTAGAAAACCGTTCAGCTTTTGATCTTGCTCTGCATATAGCTCTATAATTAGCAGCCATAGAAGTAGAAGACCGGAATATTTGTTTTCTGATCACAGAAAAGGCTTCATTATGTGGAATTTTAGAAAATTCTTTAATGATCATGATGGCTAGCTGCTTTGTTTTAAAAGCAAAAATTGTATTATAATCCGGGCTATCCATCATTTATCATTTATGAATTACCGTTGATCTTTAACAGGAAGGCATATTCCAATGCATCTTCTTTTAAGGATTCAAATCTTCCGCTGGCCCCTCCATGCCCGGAGCTCATATCTGTTTTGAATACCAAAATATTGTTGTCTGTTTTCAACTCTCTTAGTCTGGCTGTCCATTTTGCAGGTTCCCAATACTGCACCTGAGAGTCGTGGAACCCTGTAGTGATCAGCATATGTGGATACTCTTTAGCTTCTACATTATCATAAGGAGAATAGTCTTTCATATAATGATAATATTCTTCATCATTAGGATTTCCCCATTCATCATATTCTCCGGTAGTTAAAGGAATAGTATCATCCAGCATGGTGGTAACAACGTCTACGAAAGGTACCTGTGCAACAATTCCATTGAATAACTGAGGTTCATAGTTCACTACTGCCCCTACAAGAAGACCTCCTGCACTGCCTCCCATGGCGTACATATGAGCAGATGAAGTATAGTTTTCTTTTATCAAGTATTTTCCGGCATCAATAAAGTCGAAGAAGGTATTTTTCTTAAACAGCATTTTTCCCTCTTCATACCATTCTCTACCCAGGTATTCTCCTCCGCGGATGTGAGCAATAGCATAGATGAATCCTCTGTCCAGAATTGATAATCTTACGTTAGAGAAACTGGCATCTACGGTATGGCCATAGCTTCCATATCCATATAAGAGAAGGGGAGTATCTGCTGATTTTTTGGTGTCTTTATGATAAACCAGAGAAATTGGAATTTTAGTTTCTCCATCTCTGGAATCTGCCCATATTCTTTCAGAAATATAATTTTCAGCAAAGAATTTTCCGCCCAGTACTTCCTGTTGTTTCAGAAGTTGGGTCGTTTTTTCTTTCATATTATATTCGTAAGTCGAACTTGGCTGTGTTAAAGAAGTATAGCCGTAGCGCAACACTTCGGTGTCAAATTCAAGGTTGATTCCAATATAGCTGGTATACGTAGGATCTGAAAACGGCAGATAGTGAGACTCCTGAGTTTTTTCATCAATAATTTTAATTTGAAGCAATCCTCTTTCTCTTTCTTCAAGTACCAGATAATCTTTGAAAATTTCAAAACCTTCCAACAAAACTTCAGAACGGTGAGGAATAACGTCTGTCCAGTTTTCCATTCCGCAATTGCTGATCTTTGTTTTTACGATTTTAAAGTTTGTGGCGTCATCGGCATTGGTGATAATATAGAATTCATCTTTATAATGTTCTACTGAATATTCAAGATCATCAATTCTTGGCTGTATAATGGTCCAGTCTGCAAATACATTGTCGGATGGGATGAAACGGTGTTCATCAGAAATAGTACTGGAGCTGGCAATGAAAATATACTGTAGAGATTTTGTTTTAAAAACATTCACATCGAAGGTTTCGTCTTCTTCATGAAAGATCAGAACATCTTCAGAAGAATCTGTCCCTAGCTGGTGCCTGTATACCTGAAAAGCACGCAGACTTTTATCTTTTCTGATATAGAATACGTGTTGGTTGTCATTGGCCCAAACTGCTTTTCCTGTTGTATTGGGAATGCTGTCTGAAAGAATTTCTCCAGTCTTTAAATTTTTAAAGTTCAACGTGTAGATTCTTCTTCCTATGTTATCGGAAGAAAAAGAAGCCAATTCGTTACTAGGGCTTACGGCAACACTTCCTACTTCAAAAAAGTTTTCACCTTCAGCTAAAATATTTACATCAAGAACAATTTCTTCCTCGTTATCCAGGCTTTTGTATTTTCTGCAGAAGATAGGATATTCTTTACCTTCTTCATATCGTACGATGTACCAGTATTCGTTGAATATATAAGGAAGAGATTCGTCATCTTTTTTGTAACGGGCTTTCATCTCTTCAAAAAGGTCTTCCTGAAGAGCTTCAGTGTCTTTCATGATGAATTCCTCATAAGCATTTTCTTCTTCAAGATACTTGATGACTTCGGGATTTTCTCTTTCGTTGAGCCAAAAGTAGTTGTCAATTCTTCTGTCACCGTGAGTTTCTAATATTTTTTCTATTTTTTTTGCCTGTGGAGCTTTCATCCTATATTTTAATTTTTTACGTACTGTATATTGATATTCTACAGTGTCGTTGTATTCATTGTTAATTCTTGTTCAAATATAAGAAAGGCTGTTAAATTTTTGGTAGCCTTTGTACGTAATATTGAATGAAAGAATTATTTTTTACTGTTTTACTGTTTTTACTCATGATGGAATTGGAGGGGAATCGAGTTATAATGAGTTTAATCTGTATATCTTTGATCGATGAATTCAAGCTCGATTCTATCAATTTTTATACATAAAAAAACCACCTTCTTTATTGGAGAGGTGGTTTTCAAATGTTGGTAGTAAGGATTACTTGTGAAGAGCCTTAATATATTTTTCAAGGGCCATTGTCATAGAAGGAGTTTCCTTTGTTGGGGCCATTAGATCTACTTTTAATCCAGCTTCTTCTGCGGCTGCTAAAGTGGTATTTCCAAAAACACCGATCTTTGTTTCATCCTGCTTGAAGTCCGGGAAGTTCTGTTGTAAAGATTTGATTCCTTGTGGGCTAAAGAAGATTAGCATATCATAATCTTTTACATTGATATCTGTAAGATCACTGCATACTGTGCGGTACATGATCGCTCTTGTCCACTCTACATTAGAAGTATCAAGGGTTTTTACAATATCCGGGCTTAATACATCTGAAGATGGCAACAGATACTTTTCAGAAGGGAATTTTTTGAAAAGAGGAAGCAGGTCTGCAAAGTTTTTCTCTCCAAAGCTGATCTTTCTTTTTCTGTACACAATGTGTTTTTGAAGATAATTGGCAATTGCTTCCGACTGGCAGATGTATCTCATTGTATCAGGAACCGCAAAACGCAGCTCTTCTGCAAGTCTGAAGTAATGGTCGATCGCATTCTTACTGGTAAATATAATACCGGTATACTGTGTCAGATCTATTTTTTGTGTTCTGAGTTCTTTGTTGTCAACCCCCTCGACGTGGATAAATGGGCGGAAATCAATCTTTATTTTTTCCTTCTTCGCTATATCCAAATATGGAGAAGATTCACTAGGCGCTGGTTGAGAAACCAATATAGACTTTATTCTCATCATTGACATTTATTAATAAAATAACAACTTCCAAAGCAATAACAATGGTGCGATTTGGAGGGTGCAAATATACAAAAATTTATAATACCATTTCTCAGGAAGAATCTTGTTCTTGTGAAATAAATAGAAAAAAACTTTGAAAATAAACACAAAAGCAAAGAACAGGAAATAATATAGAAACATTCTATTCTTATCGATTGGAAAATAATAATGGGCTACACACAGAATTATCATCAAAAAAGAAAGAATAAAATAAAATTTGGTAGAGGTAAAATAAAAAATGGTCCATCTTTTTCCGTCCCCTATACTTTGATAAAATAAAAAGCCTAAAGTAGACCTTGTCATATAAAAAAGCAGTACTGTAATAAAAGTATAACCAAACTTATTCAGCTGATATCCCAAAACCTGCAGGTCGGCAATATATTTAGGAACAATAGGAATATACTGTGAAATTAACACCGAGAGCGTAAGGGTTATCACGCAGGATGTTATAATCCAGCTCGGAAGATTGTTGCTCGCATCAAAATATTTCTGAAGCAGAAAATCCTTAAGACTGGCATCCCTTTCTATAATGTTCATCATAAAAACATATAAAAATATACAGCCTACGAGTATAAAGATTACCCAGTCATTATTCTCAGGTATTCTTACATGATTGATGAAGTTTTGTGATGACGGCAAAATTTATTTTTTTAATTTTTATTTAATTCCAAAATTCACAGCTTGGCATACATTTTCTTAACGCCTCATCTATGAAAATTATTGCTTTAAATATATGCTCCCGTTAATTTCGCTTACGATTCAGATTCGTGGAATAAAAGTTTCTGTTTCATTCGCTTAATCCGTGAGAAATATTTTTTGCAAAATTATAGATTATTTTGTATAAAATAAAAAGGTTAAATAAACTATCTTTGCAAACTGAAATGAAAAAACTCGTCATTATCCCAACGTATAACGAAAAGGAAAATATTGAAAATATTATTTCCGCGGTTTTTGCATTGGAGGATGACTTTCATGTATTAGTAGTGGATGATTCTTCTCCGGACGGAACTGCAGAATTGGTAAAAGATTTACAGAGAAGACACCCTCATTACCTGCATCTGTCGGTAAGACATACAAAGGACGGGCTGGGAAAAGCATACATTCATGGTTTCAAATGGGCCATCGAAAACAATTATGATTATATTTTTGAAATGGATGCCGATTTCTCCCACAATCCTAATGATCTTCCCAAGCTCTACGAAGCCTGCCTGAATGCCGACATGGCTATTGGATCTCGCTATTCAAAGGGAGTGAATGTTGTCAACTGGCCAATGGGAAGAGTTCTCTTATCCTATTTTGCTTCCAAATATGTAAGATCTGTTTTAGGACTGCCTATTCATGACACTACAGCAGGATTTGTCTGTTTTTCACGAAAAGTGCTGGAAGAAATTGGTCTGGATAATGTAAGACTGAAAGGCTACGGATTTCAGATTGAAATGAAATTCAGAGCGTATAAAAAGAATTTCAAAATTGTAGAAGTTCCCATCATCTTTACCAACAGAATTTTAGGAGAAAGCAAAATGAATGGTGGCATCATTCATGAAGCGGTATTTGGTGTTTTAAATTTAAAATGGAAATCCATCATCAATAGATTATGAAAAAACTGATCTTCATTTTCGTTTTGCTGGGGCTGTTTTCATGCAGTGATTTTATAGATAAGCCTAAAAATCTTGTAGATGAAGATAAAATGGCTGCCATCATAGCCGATTTGGCCATCAATGATCAGGCGATTTTTATGTATCCGAATAAAAATTTGGAAGCGGGTACAAGATTCGTCCTTAAATCCCATAATGTAAAACCGGATGACTTTGTTGAAAGTTTTAAATATTATGTGATTAAAGAAAAAATGGATGGCATAGCCAATGATGCCGAGGAAATATTGTTAAAGAAAGATCCCAAAGCGGATAAATATGTAAAAGAAAAACTGAAACAGAACGGAAATATGGCTCCAGTAGTTAGGTAAACGGGCTGTAGACTTTATTTTACACAAATCACCAGTGAAACGGTGACTTAAAAAATGTTGACAAATGAAATTTTTTAATATAGAAAAAACCTCTGAAGGAAAAGCAAGAGCAGGGGAGTTAACTACAGATCACGGGAAAATTCAAACGCCCATCTTTATGCCTGTAGGAACTGTAGCAAGCGTAAAAACAGTTCATCAGAGAGAATTAAAAGAAGACATTAAAGCTCAGATTATTCTGGGAAATACCTATCATCTTTACCTTCGTCCCGGAATGGAAACAATGCAGGATGCAGGTGGGTTGCACAAATTCATGAACTGGGACCTTCCTATTCTTACAGATTCAGGAGGCTTTCAGGTTTTTTCTTTGGCTAGCAACAGAAAAATGACCGAGGAAGGAGCAAGATTCAAATCTCACATCGACGGAAGCTATCACATGTTCTCCCCGGAGAGATCAATGGAAATTCAAAGACAGATCGGTGCCGATATTTTTATGGCTTTCGACGAATGTACCCCATATCCGTGTGATTATAACCAGGCAAAGTCATCAATGGAACTTACTCACCGTTGGCTAAAAAGATGTATCGACTGGACAAACGAAAACCCAGAATTATACGGTCATAAACAAAGGCTTTTCCCTATTGTTCAGGGATCAACCTATTCAGATTTAAGAAAAATTTCTGCAGAAGTGATCTCTGAAGCAGGTGCTGAAGGAAATGCTATCGGAGGACTTTCGGTAGGAGAACCGGAAGAAGAAATGTACAGAATTACAGATGAAGTAACAGATATTCTGCCAAAAGAAAAACCAAGATACCTGATGGGGGTTGGTACTCCATGGAATATCCTGGAATCTATCGGTCTGGGAATTGATATGATGGATTGTGTAATGCCTACCCGAAATGCAAGAAACGCAATGCTTTTCACATGGCAGGGGGTAATGAACCTTAAAAATGAAAAATGGAAGCGCGACTTTTCGCCTTTGGATGAATTTGGAACCAGTTTCGTAGATCGTGAATATTCAAAAGCGTATCTTCGTCACCTGTTTGTATCTAAAGAATATCTGGCAAAACAGATTGCTTCAATCCATAACCTTGCCTTTTATCTTGATTTGGTAAAAGTAGCAAGAGAGCACATCCTTGCAGGAGATTTCTATGAGTGGAAGAATTCTGTAGTACCGGTTCTTAGACAAAGACTGTAAGAAAATTATGCTTAAAATTGTAGACAAATATATCATTAAAAAGTACCTTGGAACTTTCAGTTTCATGCTTGTACTCTTGTCTATAGTCGTGCTCGTTATTGATGTTCAGCAGAAAATTCCAAGGATAGAAAATGCAAAGGCTATTGACCCAAAGCTTGACTTGGTGTATTTCCTGATTCATTTTTATCCTTTCTGGATTGTCAACCTTGTGGTGACTTTCCTTTCTATTCTGGTCTTTATCTCGGTGATTTATTTTACATCCCGAATGGCAAACAATACCGAAATTGTAGCCATCATCAGTAGTGGAGCAAGCTTTCACAGATTTTCAAAACCTTATTTGTATACTTCTATTTTAATAGCAGTAATGTCCCTTTTGGTCTATCATATGGTGCTTCCATGGGCTAATATCAAGAAGAACGAACTCGAAGCTTATACCTATAATGCAGCCAATAAAGAAAAGATTTTAGGAACAGCTCCTGCCTCTTCGCAGCTTAGTAAGACGGAATACATTTTTGTGGATTCCTGGAATAAAAGAGAAAAAAGAGGTTCCAGCTTTGTTTATCAGAAGTTTGATAAAGACAGAAGAATGGTATACGAGCTTAAAGCAGGTGATGTATATTGGGATAAAGAAAAAAAACAGTTCGTTTTAAATAACTTTTTCGAAAAAACAATCAATAAAGACAATTCCGAGAAGATTAATAACGGAATGGAACTTAGAAAAAACTACGGTCACTCGCCGGAAGAACTTTTCCCTAATGAGCTTCTGGGACAGAATAAAACTACACCGGAACTTTTAAAATTTATTGAGAGAGAAAAAGCAAGAGGAAACAGTAATTTGAATTCTTATCTTAACGAGCTTCATCAGAGAACTTCAATGCCTGTTTCTATTATCATTCTGACATTCTTGGCACTTTCATTATCTTCCCAAAAGAAAAGGGGAGGACTTGGGATCAACCTTGCGATAGGAATCTCTCTGGCCTTCATTTTCGTGTTTTCTTTTGAAGCATTAAAAGTTGTGTCCGAAAATAAAAGTTTGTCTCCGGCTCTGGCAATGTGGCTTCCAAACCTTGTGTTTTTACCGCTTACCCTTTATCTTTATATCAAAAGAGCCAATCAGTAAAGGAGCTTTATTTCCTTGTGATAAAAAGAGCGCAATCCGTCGTTTTCCAGTTCTATCCAGACTTGTCCTTTTTCGTCTGCATTTCGAATGATGCCATTTTGTCGCTCTTTTCCAATTTCAAAAACTGAAATCTCATCTTTGCGGAAAAGGTTTTGATTGAACATGGCCAGAATTTCCTTATCGGAAGGGATGTTTTTCAATTTTTCGGACATATACGTATGAAAGTTAAACGCGAAGTCTTCCAGATCAAAAACTCGACCTGTTTGGGTCAGGAGTGATCCTGCATTGGATATTTCATCAAATTTTTCCTGAAGAATGTTGATTCCGGTGCCTATTATGAAATAATTATTGAGATTAATTTTTTTCTTTTCTATTAATATTCCCACTATTTTTTTACCTTTAAGGATGATATCATTCGGCCATTTAATTTTTACCTCAGAATCAGCCAATATGGCAAGGAAATCCCTGACAATAATTGCGGTATAATAATTGAATATAAAGTCAGAGCACAGAATGTTTTGAGTATTCACTGCCAGCGTATACGCCAGATTTTTTTCGGCAGTCTGAGTCCATACATTTCCATACTGACCACGCCCTTTAGTTTGATTAAAAGTATGCAATCCAATAAAATTTGAATTTTCGTAAAGTAAAAACTTTGATATTTCGTCATTAGTAGAAGAACATTCTTTCAAGTAGAAGAGTTGGCTCATTTAAGAAAACTTTAAGACATTAAGGGAGTAAAAGTAAGGTTAAAGTAAAGAAAAAACAATAAATTTGCAGATTATAGTATTTTTTTAATGAATAAAACAGCAGAAAAACAAGCACTAACAGATAAAATCGTTGAAGCACTTCAAGATGTAAAAGGAGAAGATATCATGATCTTTGATCTTTCCAACATCGAAAATTCCGTAGCGGAAACGTTCGTAATATGCAGTGGAAACTCCAATACACAGGTAGCTGCATTAGCAGGAAGTGTAGAGAAGAAAGTGAGAAACGATTTGAAAGACAGACCTTGGCACGTAGAAGGTACCGAAAACGCAATGTGGGTATTGGTAGATTACGTTTCCGTGGTGGTTCATATATTCCAAAAAGATGTACGTGAGTACTACGATATAGAAGAGCTTTGGGGTGACGCTGTCATCACCAGAATTGAAAATGAATAATAAAATTTTAAAAAGTATAAATGAATAATAAAGGATTCAACTGGTTCTTTCCTATTGTAATCGTAGCTCTTTTGCTATTTTTCGCTTCCAATTTCCTTGGAGGTGAAGCAGCAAAATCTATTGATGAAGATGGTTTCTTTAGAGAAATGCAGGCGGGGAAAGTCCAGAATATAATTATATACAAAGACATAGAGAAAGCAGATGTTTTCCTTACCAAAGAAGCAAAAGCGGCTACTGTTGCTAAAACTTCCAAAGAAAACAACCCTCTTTCAGCCTTGGATATGGCTCCTAAAGCAGATTTTACTGTAAAATATGGAGATCTTCAGCTTTTCCTTCAAAAATTTGATCAGACAAAAGCTTCCAATCCGGCTATTAAAACAACAAAAGATTACGGAACAGGCAAGAGTCCGTTCACAGATATTTTAGTATCTGCGTTGATCTGGATTGCCATTCTGGGACTGTTCTATTTCCTTCTTTTCAGAAAGATGGGTGGTGGCGGAGGTCCTGGCGGACAAATCTTCTCTATCGGAAAATCTAAAGCGAAGCTTTTCGATGAAAAAGAAAGAATTCAGGTAACATTTAAAGATGTTGCAGGATTAGAAGGTGCTAAAGAAGAAGTACAGGAAGTAGTTGATTTCCTGAAAAATTCAGAAAAGTATACCAAACTGGGAGGTAAAATCCCTAAAGGAGTACTTTTAGTAGGTCCTCCGGGAACCGGTAAAACCTTATTGGCAAAAGCGGTTGCTGGCGAAGCTAAAGTACCGTTCTTCTCACTTTCAGGTTCGGATTTCGTAGAAATGTTTGTTGGGGTAGGAGCTTCCAGAGTAAGAGACCTTTTTGCTCAGGCAAAAGCTAAATCTCCGGCCATTATCTTTATAGACGAGATTGACGCCATCGGACGTGCAAGAGGAAAAAATAATTTCTCAGGCGGAAACGACGAAAGAGAAAATACTCTGAACCAGCTTCTTACTGAAATGGATGGTTTCGGAACAGATACAAACGTGATCGTAATGGCTGCTACCAACAGAGCAGATATCCTTGATAAAGCGTTAATGAGAGCAGGACGTTTTGACCGTTCTATCTATGTAGATCTTCCGGAATTACACGAAAGAAGACAGATTCTTGATGTTCACTTAAAGAAAATCAAGCTTGATGACAGTGTAGACAGAGACTTCTTAGCAAAACAAACCCCAGGTTTCAGTGGTGCAGATATCGCTAACTTATGTAACGAAGCAGCACTTATTGCAGCAAGAAACAGCCACGAATTTGTAGTGAAGCAAGACTTCCTTGATGCTGTAGACAGAATTATCGGTGGCCTTGAAAAGAAAAATAAAGCCATCAAACCTTCTGAAAAGAGAAGAATCGCCTTCCACGAAGCTGGTCACGCTACCGTTTCATGGCTTACAGAGCATGCTTCTCCATTATTGAAAGTAACCATTGTACCAAGAGGACGCTCTTTAGGAGCAGCTTGGTATCTTCCGGAAGAAAGACAGATCACAACCACTGAACAGTTGCTTGATGAAATGTGTTCACTTTTAGGAGGAAGAGCAGCAGAACAGGTTGCTTTGGGTGATTACTCAACAGGAGCACAGAATGACCTGGAAAGAGCTTACAAGCAAGCGAATTCAATGGTTACGATTTATGGATTGAGCGAAAAGGTAGGACACGTTTCTTACTATGACAGTTCAGGCCAGTCGGATTATTCATTCTCAAAACCTTATTCTGAGAAAACAGCAGAGGTCATTGATGATGAAATTAAGAGATTTGTAAGCGAGCAATACGACAGAGCGATCAGAATTCTTACTGAGAATAAAGATAAGCTTGATGCTTTAGCTAATAAACTTTTAGAAAAAGAGGTAATCTTCCGCGAAGATTTGGAAGAGATTTTCGGAAAAAGAGCATGGGATCCTGAATTGACAGAGAAACCTGTTACCAATACAATCCCTGAAAAAGATCAGCAGATTGCATTGGAAACCCCTCAGATCAAAGAGAAAGAAGAGGAAAGAGAAATACAGGCTCCAGAAAGCCCGACACAGCTTTAATACTCTTAAAAAATAGAATTTATAAAACCTGACAACCTCAAAATTGTCAGGTTTTTTCATATTTAAGGAGATATTTTGAACTCTATTGTAATTTATTTTCTATTTTTGTATAAAGTTGACTAAAAATAGATTAAGTTGAATTTATTCAAGAGGATTGTAAGCAAACTTACCAACCAGCCTGAGGAAGACGAGAAACAGAGCCTGGAGAAGCTTGGGGATTCGCTGAAAAATGCGGATCTCGACTATAAGTTTGCCCAATTATTTACGCATTCGGGGGGATTTTTTAATTATTGTGCAGATGAAGCGGAAGCTCTACAAACTTTAAATCAAATTATCAAAATAGAAGGTATCGGTAATCTTTTCTGTTGGGATAAGGAACTTCAGAACTTTTTAAATGTTGTGAAATCTACCTATACCTCAGAACTGCAGCCGTCCAATGATGCCGCATTCATCACCTGTGAATACCTGATCGCCTATGATGGCCGAATCATGCTTTCACATAACAATATTCTCCATTACCATTCTTCAAGACTCCCTGATAAAATTATTATCATTGCCAACGTTTCACAGATTGTGAACAATCTGAATGATGCCATGGGAAAAATAAAAAGAAACGGAAATATCAAGAACCTTACTTCCATCAGTGGAAGCCAATCTAAAATGGACAGTTCTGCCAATTCCAACGTGAAACTGTTTTTACTGCTGCTTGAAGATTAAGCACCCACTTCTAAACTTTAAATTTTGGACAAAAATCTCATTCAAAGAACCATTTCAGGGATAGTTTATGTAGCTGTCATCATTCTTTGTTCAACTCCGCTGGGAGCACAGCTGATCAACAATATTGCCCCGGGCCTTATCAAACAGCAATATCTTTATCATGCGCTGATAAGTCTCTTACTTATCGTGGGCACATGGGAGTGTGTTAAGATCATGAAATTCGGAAAAGGATACGAAAAATGGGTCGTGTATCCATTAGTCATTTTTATATTTTATATGTTTTCCAAAAGATACTTTAGTCATGACTTCTTTTTTGATTTCAGATTGAGTGAAATTCTGGCTCTTGCCCTCATAGGAATCGCTGTAGTCACTTTATTTAAATATCCTAACGAATTATACTTCGACAGCGGGAAACTGATCTTTACGGTCATTTACGTGGCTCTGCCGTTCAGTTTTGCATTGGGACTGCCTAAGTTCTCAAGCTATAATGATACCTTCTCTCTGGAAGTTCTTTTTCTGTTTATCTTGATTTGGAGTAGTGATACTTTTGCTTATCTGGTAGGAAAGTTCTTCGGAAAACATAAAATGGCTCCTAAGATTTCTCCTAAAAAAACATGGGAAGGATATATTGGAGGCGTTGTTTTAACTCTTGTCCTTTCTTACTTTATAGAGCATTACCAACCTGAACTAAGAGGAAACTGGATGGTTGTAGGATTTCTGGTAGCTGCTTTTGCTCCATTGGGAGATTTGGTGGAAAGCCAGCTGAAAAGAAATTTCGGCGTGAAAGACAGTGGAAACATCATTCCGGGGCACGGAGGAGTTTTAGACAGGCTTGATAGTTTTATTATCTGCGTTCCTGTCGTATATTTGTACTTTATTTTAGAAAAATTTATTTAGTCTCATGAAATTACATAGAGAATCAAAAGGAACGATTACCGTAGCAACCCTACTTTTTTTGGTAGTGGGAGTGTTGGCAATCTATTTCCTTGAAATATGGTCACTGCTGATCATTATGCCTTTGTTGGTTATTTACTGTCTTGTATTCTGGTTTTTCAGAGTGCCAAACCGTACGATCCTTGATCACAAAGAAAACGTTATTGCTCCGGTAGACGGGAAAGTAGTAATGATAAAAGAAGTAGAGGAGGATGAATTCATCAAAGGAAAAGCTATTCAGGTTTCCATCTTCATGTCTCCGCTGAATGTGCACATTTGTAGATATCCGGTTTCAGGAGAAGTGATTTACAAAAAGTATCACCCTGGAAAATATCTGGTAGCATGGCATGAAAAGTCTTCTACGGAAAATGAAAGAACAACGGTAGCGGTACAGACTTTAACCAACCATAAAGTGGTATTCAGGCAGATTGCCGGATATGTGGCAAGAAGGATTGTTTTCTACTGTAATGAAGGAGATAAAGCAAAAGCCGGGCATGAGTTCGGATTTATTAAATTCGGGTCGAGAATGGACGTATTTCTTCCTTTAGATACCGAAATCATCTGTAAGATTGGTGATATTACAAAAGGTGGTCTTGATGTGATTGCTAAATTGAAGGAAAATTAAAATGTATTGTATATAAAAAAAGAGAGTCCATGTGGCTCTCTTTTTTTGTTTAAAGATCTTTATTTAATATATTTTTTAACCTCTTCTGTAAGCTGTAGGATCAATTCTAATGGTAAATCCTGTTCCACATCAATCAGGAGGATTTTAAACTTCTTTCTGCCATCCTGTATCAATTCCGGATGATCCAGACGGTCTCCGTGGTAAAAACTGATGTAGTGCTTTTTATACTTTTTGCTGTAGTAGAAATAACACAGCATTTTCTTTTTATACTTGATAAACGGAAGTCCAAAGCTGAACGTTTCTGTAATGTTTTCCGTATCAGATGCGAGGATTTTTTCACGCAAAAAAAGAAGAGTACTTCTTTCAGGTTCTTTAATTCTGTAGAAATACTCTTGTATGGGGTTCATTATAAAAATGATTAAAATTGTTTTTAGTCGAAATTCTGTAGCTCAACGAGCTTATTATACATTCCTTTTTTGGCAATAAGATCATGGTGAGTTCCCTGTTCAACGATGTCACCTTTTTCCATGACTACAATCCAGTCTGCTTTCTGGATGGTAGAAAGACGGTGGGCAATAACAAGAGACGTTCTGTTTTCCATCATTTTTTCTAAGGCATCCTGTACAAATCTTTCAGATTCTGTATCCAATGCGGAAGTTGCTTCATCCAGGATCATAATCGGTGGGTTTTTCAGTACTGCTCTTGCAATAGATACCCTTTGTTTCTGACCTCCGGAAAGCTTCCCTCCATCATCTCCGATATTTGAATCATATCCTTCAGGAAGTCTTGTGATAAATGCATCTGCATTGGCAATTTTGGCGGCAGCAATTACTTCTTCTCTCGTAGCATCAGGTTTACCCATCAGAATATTATTGTAAACGGTATCATTGAAAAGTACAGATTCCTGGGTTACCATTCCCAATAGCTTACGATATTCCTCTAACTTTAAATGTTTGATATCTGTTCCGTCAATCAGAATTTCTCCTTCAGAAACATCGTAGAATCTTGCGAGAAGGTTGGCAATGGTTGTTTTTCCACTTCCACTTTGCCCAACAAGAGCTACGGTTTTCCCTTTAGGAATAGAAAGAGAGAAGTTTTTAAGAATCGTATGGTCTTTATCGTAGTAGAAACCAATATTATTAAATTCGATTGAACTATTTAATGTTGAGATAGAAACAGGATTTGGGATTTCGTCTATTTTCACATCCGCATCAAGAATCGCTAAAACTCTTTCAAGAGAAGCTTCTCCCTTCTGAACATTCGAGATAGACTGAGATAAACTTTTCACAGGCGGTAAAATCTGGAAGAAAATACCCAGGAAAACAAGGAAATCCGCTGGTGAAATACTTTGTTCTACAATAATTTGTTTTCCTCCGTACCAGGCAATAATTAAGAACGTAACCGAACCTAAAAATTCGCTCATAGGAGAGGCTAATTCCTTTTTTCTGCCTAAGCTTATAGAACTGTTGATCCATTTCTGCATAGACAGCATAAAACGGTTGTCCATTATTTTTTCTGCACTGAAAATTTTGATCACTTTGGTAGACTTCAATGTTTCATCTACAATAGAGAAAATATTTCCCATTTCATGCTGCGCTTCGTGAGAATCCTTTTTCAGACTTTTTCCTATTAAAGCAATCATCGTTCCCATTATAGGTAATACTAGAAGTGAGAAAAGTGTCATTTCTGTACTTAAAAAGAAAAGCGTTACCAATGTGCTGATCAACATAAAAGGAGCATTGATCAATTCAACTAAGCTTCCTAAAATATTTCCTTCAACTTCGCCTACGTCATTGGACATACGGGACATCAGATCTCCCTTTTTGCTTTCCGTAAAAAAGGAAACAGGTAAAGCAAGAATCTTTCTGTACATAGCTCCACGAAGGTCTTTAGTAACACCTACACGGTAATTGATCAACAAAAATGAACCTAAATATCTGAAAAGGTTTCTCAGTAAAAACATAAAAGCTGTTACCACGCAAAGCCACGCCAGAACGTTAAGTGCTCCATGCTCAGTGACTAAAGTCTGAACATAATAATTGGCATATTCTTTTGCATATGAGAAAAAGTCTAAAATCTCTCCCGAATAAACTGGAGGATGGCTGTATTTTTTGGCCTCAATGGTTCCGAAAAGCATCCCTAAAACCGGTAGAATAGTCCCTAAGGAAGCAATCTGAAATACAGAGTACATAAGGTTGAAAAACAAACTTCCGTAGATGTATTTTTGGTGCGGTCTTGCGAACTTTAGTATTTTAATATATTGGTTCATTCAATGAAAAAATTGGATAGCAAAATTACGTAAAATTAAAAGATAAGACGTTCTTAATCCTATTTTACTTTAAAGGATAAGTTTCAAAAAATGTCTTTTTGTTACAATTCATAACTCATGAATTTTCTTTTGCCATAAATTAAGAAGAACCGAAAAGCGGAATCTGGATAAGCACGATTCTAAAAAAACCGCTGGAGTAGCGGTTTTTTATGATGAATAATGTATTAAAATCTTACCTGGTCATTGTACTTCGGTGCAAAATTCTTAGGATTAAGCTGGTCCAAAGTTTTTCCGAAGTTATTGATGATCTGGGTCATATTATCAAAATCTACGATGTTGACATCATCATTTTCATGGTGATAATGAGTGGCTTTCGTCATATCCACAGTAGAGAATGAGTGGGCTATGATTTTCTTTTTTACAAAGCTCACATTATCTGAACGGTAAAATAACTGTTGTTGAGCATATGGGTCTGCATGTATTTTTAATCCGTTTGCAGCATGAGTGTTGAAAAGCTCATCAAGGTCAGAAAATTCGTCTCCGGTCATATACATAGCATTTTTTCCCCATTGAGACTCGGTAGCAACCATTTCGAAATTGAAAAGAGCCGTCATGTTATTATAAATGTGATCCAGATTTTTATCTACGGAAATTGCTTTTGAGCCCAGCATTCCTTTTTCTTCTCCATTGAATGCCATAAAGACCATTGAGAATTCAGGCTTTTTCTTTTTAAAATAATCAGCAATACCTACTAAAGTGGTAATTCCGCTGGCATCATCATCTGCACCGTTGTATATATTGTCGCCACTTTTATTACTGGTTCCGATATGATCAAAATGTCCAGAGAAGCCAAGATATTGATTTGTTTTTCCTTTTTTGATTCCACAAACATTGTATACTGTTTTCCCTTTATAATCGAAAGGAATCAGATAAGAATTTCCTGTACAGTATTCCAGATCGTTTTCCTTGAAAAGCTTTGCAATATAGTTGGCCGCATTATCATTTTCAGCGGTGCCGATCTCACGGCCTTTCATTTCATCAGAAGCAAGAGTAGAAAGTACTGTTTGAATTCTTGTTTTTGAGACTTCCTGTGCGAAAGACAATACAGAGAAAAGTGATAGCGTAAGATAAGTTAGTTTTTTCATATTTTTTATTTGTTGTTTACAAGATATTTGGGAAAAGCAATTGTTCTTCCTTCTTTGATGATATACAGGGTATCTGCTTTAGGCTTTTTAATAATTCTGTAGGGAGGGATGGTTTGGCGCCAGCTGAAATCAATAGTATTATTGCTGTCAAATAGATTATTTCCGGAAAGAAAGAGTATTCTTTCATCATTGGCATTGGTATGGAGTTCATAATGATAAGTGCCAGGTTTGTAGGTTATCGTATTGATGCTAAATAAATAGCCTGTTTTTAAATCATTATCAATATTCTCATCAATGTCGGAAAGGTAGAAACTTGGTTTTTTTTCAGCTTCCTGATCTTCTTGGTGTTGAAGTTGGTAGGCAATAAAGAAACCTGCCAGTAAGAAGGCTGCAATAATACTTATTTTATTGGCGGTACTTTTCATTTCTGTAAAAATAAAAAAAAACAGCTCCCTGGGGAACTGTTCTCACTCAAAAAATCGTTGTAAGGCTATCGAAGTCTGTCTACAGATTTCACGAGCCTCTCATCTTTACGGATGTATATATTTGCAATAAGCAGACATATTACCGCAACCAATGGGAAAACCGGCTCAATACCCTTCTCAGGAAAATTAATTCCTCCGGATAAGTTTAGTAACCAGTACGCCAATACACCAATCAACAAAGCGTTTATAATGATGCTGATAGTATTCAGCAAAATTTGTCTTTTTCTGTTTTTGAAACTGAAGATACTTAATGCTCCAATAACAACAAGCACTATAGATCCAATATTAATTACTGGAATACTGCCGAAAACGGCAACATCCTGTCCTGTTATAAAAAGAAAAACAGCAGCTAAAACTGCTAACAAGGTCCATATAGTTTGTATTCTCTGTAGCATTGAATATTAAATTCTTGGCAAAAATAACATAAATTTTGCACAATTCAAAAATAAGTGTAGATTTGCATTATACAATGTACTTGAAAACCAAAGTCACCGGACTTACTTTTCTTACTCACAATTAATTACATTTTTACATTAAATATGTTTAACATAGAAACGTTAAGGTCAAAATCCGTAACGGAACTGACTAAAATCTTAAAAGATTTGGGCGTTAAAGTTGCAAGAAACAGCAATGAAAATGACAAGATCTTTGCTATTCTTGACTTTCAGGCTTCTAACCCTAAAGTCTCAAAAGATTATTTCAACGCCACAGAAACCACCAGTGTAAATACTGAAGAGGCTCCAGCAGAAAAACCTGTTAAAGCCCCGGCAAGAAAGGCTGCTCCAAAAAAAGCACCAGCCAAGCCAAAAGCCATTGCAAAAGCTCCGGCAGAAGAAAAAGTAGAAGAAAAGATACCGGTTCCTGAAGAAGTAAAACCTGAAGAACCCAAAACTGAAGAAGTTGTCGCTGCAGAAGAAGGCCAAGCAGCCACTCCAGCTAAAAAGAAAAGGAAAAGGGTTCCTACCAATACAGGGAATGCAGAAGCTACCCAGGAGAAAATAGAAGCTCCAAAAAACACAGAATCTCAAGAGCCAGCTCAGGCCGAAGAAAAGCCTAACACCCCTCCTCAACAGCAACAGGCTAACAGACCTCAAAAAGGACACAACCATCCACAGAACAGTGGAACCCAACATAAAAATCAACATCAGCATCAAAACCAAAACCAAAATCAGAACAGACATTCTGAAAAGGCAGAGGAACCGCAAGACCATAAAAAAGAATTCCATTTCGATGGAATGGTAAGTATTGAAGGTGTTTTGGAAATCTTACCAGATAACTACGGATTTTTACGTTCTTCAGATTTCAGCTATATCTCTTCTCCTGATGATGTGTACGTTTCTACGGCACAGATCAGAAATTTTGGTTTGAAAACCGGAGATACTGTTAAAGGGATTGTAAGACTTCCAAAGGAAGGTGAAAAATATTTTTCACTGCTGAGACCTACGGAAGTTAACGGACGTGATTTAGCATTCATTAAAGACCGTGTTGCTTTTGAATATCTTACCCCACTTTTCCCGGAAGAAAAATTCAATCTGGCAGGAAACAATTCTACTATTTCTACAAGAATCGTAGACCTGTTCGCGCCAATTGGTAAAGGACAAAGAGCAATGATTGTTGCACAGCCTAAAACAGGTAAAACAATGTTGCTTAAAGATATTGCCAATTCTATTGCAGCCAACCACCCGGAAGTGTATATGATGGTTCTTCTTATTGATGAACGTCCGGAAGAGGTAACTGATATGGAAAGAAGCGTAAATGCAGAAGTTATTGCCTCTACATTTGACGAAGCAGCAGAAAAACACGTGAAAGTAGCCAATCTTGTTCTAGCAAAAGCACAGAGAATGGTAGAATGCGGTCATGATGTAGTTATTTTGCTGGACTCTATTACAAGATTAGCAAGAGCATATAACACTGTTACTCCTGCATCCGGTAAGGTTCTTTCCGGTGGAGTAGATGCTAATGCACTTCACAAACCCAAAAGATTTTTTGGGGCAGCAAGAAAGATTGAAGGAGGAGGTTCTTTAACGATCATTGCAACAGCACTTATCGATACAGGGTCTAAAATGGATGAAGTAATCTTTGAAGAATTCAAAGGTACAGGTAACATGGAACTTCAGCTGGACAGAAAAATTGCTAACAGAAGAATTTATCCTGCTATTGATCTTGTTTCTTCCAGCACTCGTAGAGATGATCTTCTTCTTGATGAAGTGACTTCTCAGAGAATGTGGATCTTTAGAAAATATCTTTCTGAAATGAATCCGGTAGAAGCCATGGAATTTGTTAATAAAAACATCAAAGGAACTCTTAACAATGAAGAATTCCTGATGTCTATGAATAAATAAATTTAATTATTGTTAAATAAAAAGCACGCATCGTATTATATGATTCGTGCTTTTTATTTTTTTGACAAGGAAAATAGAGGATAAAAATAAATATTTAAAAATTTAATTCATTCTAAATCAATATATCAATGTTAAAGATTTATTAAAGTAATACCCAATCTTTGATATTCCCTTAAATATTGGCTAATTTTGGATTATAACATTAAAAATAAAGATTATGTCATTTGAATTACCAAAACTAGGATATGCATATGATGCATTAGAGCCAACTATTGATGCAAAAACTATGGAAATCCACCATACAAAGCATCACCAGGCATACATTGACAATTTAAATAAAGCAATTGAAGGAACTGAACTAGCAGGAAAAACGATTGAAGAGATCTGCCAGACAGGAACTGATAAACCAGCAGTAAGAAACAACGGTGGAGGTCACTTCAACCACTCTTTATTCTGGGAAATTTTAACTCCTGGAGGAAGCAAAGAACCTGTAGGAAATGTAAAAGCGGCAATCGAAAACTATGGTGGTCTTGAAAAGTTCAAAACTGACTTCTCTGATGCTGCAAAAACAAGATTTGGTTCAGGATGGGCTTGGTTGGTAAAAAATGCTGACGGTTCTGTATCTGTATCTTCTACACCAAACCAGGACAACCCATTAATGCCTGTAGCAGACGTTAAAGGAACTCCGGTTTTAGGATTAGACGTTTGGGAGCATGCATACTACTTAAACTACCAAAATAGAAGACCTGACTATGTTTCTGCATTCTTTGATGTAGTAAACTGGGATAAAGTAGAAGAATTATTCAACAAATAATTTTCAGCTATTATAAAATAAAAAAGGTTCAGAAATTTCTGAACCTTTTTTCATATTTACCTCAATACTATTTGCTTAAGGTTTTTTTATTCTTTACAAATGTAGGGTTTGAATAGTACTTTAAAAGTGTTTTTGTTAATTTATCTTACTGCATCACTACCGGAAAGGGCATTCATTTTTAAGCCATATTTCCAGTTTACATAGGCAAAAACCTGATACAGCTTGTATTCAAATTTGATCCCATAGTTTTCTTTTGGGTCATAGTCTATTCCGGATTCTATGATATTTCTGTATTTCCCGGAATTGTAATAACTGTTCCACTCATTCACCAAAAATGTATTCTTTGTTTTCAGATAAGATTCAGAGTATTGGCTGATAGGTTTGGCAATAGCACTTAGAAAGTAATCGAACTGGGTATCAATTACCGTAAGGTCCCATTCTCCGTCTTCGTTTTTAGAAGGTTTCATTTCGGATTTTTCTTTGGAGGTCTCAGGCTTTGTCTGTGAAAAGTAATCCAAAGGAATAAGTGCAAATAACAGAGCTAAGATTATATTTTTCATATGAATTTTTATTAAAGAAATACAATATAAAAGTTTTATATTCAGTGGTGTAGGATGAAACAAATATACGCCTATTTGAAACGGAATGCTCTACAATTGGAAATGAAAAATGCCTGTATAAGACAGGCACTTGATAAGAGGGGGTAATAGTTATTTTTTTAGGTCGATAATAATCTCCGGATTTTCTTTATGGATTTTGATGACTATATTTTCTTTAAAAGATATTCTGTAGACTGCACGGTCTGCCGTTCTGTAACCAATTTCCAGCTTTTCTACTTTCCTGTCTAGTACTTCATATTCCTTTCCCATCAGGGTAATTACTTTTTTAAAACTCATACCCGGGACAATTCTTTTGATATTTTCATAAGTGTACTCTGTTCCTGTTCTGCCGGCACAGGCCAGCACAGTTCCGGAAAAGTAGTAGAATAATAATATATTGAGTAATTTTTTCATAAGCATTTATTAAAACATACTGTACCTGAATCCTACTGTAATATAGAAAGAAGAACCGAAATTGAATTTGTTCTTATTCTTAAAAAGACTTTCTGTAAATCCTTTGAAAGAACGGTCTGCAAGAGTTACAGATCTCATCCAGTTCCCACCCAATCCGATGAATAAAGATGTATTGCCTCTTTTGTATTCCGGAGAAATGTAAGACCGTATATTAGACAGTCCATAGATCTTTGAAGTATCATCAATTTTGACGACGGAAGATATTCCATCTATTTCTATTCCCGTTATTCTTAACTTCCAGTGTTCCGAAAGCTTTGCAGCCGCAGAAATATCAATTCCCGAGGCAATATTTGCAGAAACCTCATAATCGCCTGATACCTTCCAGTTGACGAGTGCCATCGGAATCAGTAATGGAACCCCAAAGCTGTTGGTAAGGCCGGCTCCGGCTCCAATACTGAGATTATCTTTAATTCTGTACATAAAAATTGCAGCTCCATTGAAAAGGATGCTTTCCGCCGTTATGGCTTTGGGAGAAGAGTAAATACCCGCTCCCAAACTGCCGATGAATGACCATTTTTCTGATATAGGACGAATATGATTGACTGTGAAATTAGCATTGATAATCTGACTCTGATCCAAATCTGCCTGTTCCAATTCATTTCTAAAACTTCCGTAAGATCCGCTTATTGTAGCATTCCATATTCTTGGTTGTGCTCTTTCTGTAGGGATTATGGAAAGAGGAAGGGTATATCTTCCTGATATTTTCAGCATATCTCCCTTCCCGAACTTTTCATCTTCTTTATTCTGCAATGATGAGCTGGAAAGATATTCTGTTCTGATCTGAATTTGTGCAGAAACAGATGCCAATAAGCAGCTGAATACAGCTATTAGTAATACTTTTTTCATGTTTTTGAAACCGTAAATTTTATTCAAAATAAAAGAATTCAAAAACGGGGTGAAAGTAAATCCGGATAGGGTTTATTTTTTTTAGGATGAAAATAAAAATTCAGAGGATGAAATAAAGGAACGTTTATTCTATAAAAGGAATATGAACAGAAAAGGAATCGGGCAGATGATTCACTGAAAGATGTTTATCATAAGCTGAATGCTGCTTTTCCAGGTTTTCCAGGCCTATGCCATTCTTTTTCACCTGAGTGCGGCTGTTGATAGGATTATAAACGGATATTCCCTGCTGATCTATAGTGATCGTGATTTTTAAAGGGGCATCGCTGTCACTTACATTGTGTTTGATTGCATTTTCTACTAAAATTTGAAGAGAAAGAGGGATTATTTTCCGTTGGCCGAAGTGATCACTGCCGGAGATTGTTAAAAAAATACTGTCAAAACGTATCTTTTCCAGAAAGAAATAAGATTCTACAAATTTAAGTTCTTCTTTCAGGGTGATCAGCTCTTTTGTGTGGGCGTGTAATACGTACCGGTAAAGACCTGCCAGTTTCTTAATGAAAAGATTAGACTGGGTAGGATCTTCATATACCAGATAAGATAATGCATTAAGACTGTTGAATAAGAAATGAGGATTCAGCTGGGACTTCAAAATTTCATATTGATATTGAGCTTTTTCTTTTTCTCTTGCCATTAGCTGAAGTTCCAGTCTGATTTTTTGTTCCGCATAATAATACGCTGCAATAAGAAATACAAGAATGCAGTTCAGAAGCCACGCAGGAACTGTAATATCAAAAAGGCGGCTCTTAAAATCTTCAGTATCCAGGATTAAAAAATGCGCAGAAATACTTACGCAAAGAACGGTTAAAGAAGTAATGGCTAGGGAAATTACCATCACTTTTAAAAAAAGGTATGAAGAATATTTTTTAATGATATTTCTAACAATCCATACATCGAAAAAGCCAAAAAAAATACAGGCTAAAGTACTTGTGGCAGCAGATAAAGAGGTAATGTGTCCATCGTCACCCAGCTGAATTTTCAATATAATATACTGAAAAATGATGGATAAAGCAATGATAAGGCCTGTAAAGGCAATACTGTATTGGGTCTGTTTTTTCATGAAATGGTAATTCCGTCAATCCATTTAAGAAAATCAGGGACTCTTTTACGACTTACTATTATTTCATGGGGATGCTCTGGGGTACAGCTGACTTTCAGCCTGCTGTTGTCGTATTTTACGATTTTGCTGATGGATTGTATATTGGCCACACAACTTCTGGAAACCTTAAAGAACATTTGCCTGTCGCAGAAGTTTTCAATTTGTTCTATGGTATAATTAATAATGTATCTCTTGCCTGAAAAGGTATGGAGAAATGCCAGTTTATCTTCGCTGTAGAAAAAAGCAATATCACTGCTTTCAATATAGTCGTAAAGAGCTCCCTGCTGGATTAGAAATCTTTTTTTTACAAAATTGGGCTGATATACCTCTCTGATTTTACTGAAGATTTCTGGTTCTTGTTTTTTGTTGTGCTTCTCAAATTTTTGTAAAGCTTTTTCAAGATCTTCTGTTTCTATGGGTTTGAGAAGGTAATCTATACTGTTGAGCTCAAATGCTTTTAAAGCAAATTCATCATAAGCAGTTGTGAAAATGATGGGTATATCCGTTTGCACCTGTTCAAAAACATCAAAGGAAATTCCGTCTGAAAGTTGAATGTCCAGAAAAATAAGATCAGCGGTATTCGTACTTTTGATATAAGAAGCAGCTTCTTTTACCCGTGTCAGAGTTGCTGTGTGAATATATTGGGGTCTGATGGCGGAAAGCATTCTTTTAAGTTCTTCCGATACCAATCGTTCATCTTCAATAATGATATATCTGTACATAAGCTGATAAGTAATGAATCCAGCTATTGGATTTTACTCGGGTAAAAGTAAACAAATTTATAAAACCAGTAGGTTTTGATGATATCTTTGGTTGCTTCATAAAAAAAGCTGCTTCAAATGAGGCAGCTTTTATATTTTTTAAGGTTCTTTCTGCAGAACTACAAACGCGGGGAAGTGATCACTATATCCGCCCGTAAATTGGTCGCCATTCCAGGACCTGAAAGGATAACCTTTGTAATTTCCTTCTTTATTTACCAAATAAGCCGGAGCAAAAATTTCGGCTTTATATACTGAGTATTCTTTTGTTGCCTGATCAGAAACTAAGTTTTTAGAAACGATAATCTGGTCAAAAAGGTTGGGTGCATCCTGGTAAGCTAAAGAAGCTACTCCTTTTTTGTATAGAGGATACATGAGATTCAGATAAGGAGTCTCTTCACTTAAATCTTTAGGATTAGCCTGAGCTTTCAGGTGATTTTTTAAACTTGGGCTGATAGGATCATCATTGAAGTCCCCCATTGCAAAAAGTTTAGTTGTAGGATCTGCGGCTCTTACGCTATCCATCTGCTGTTTCAATAATTGAGCTGCGGCATTTCTTTTAGGTAAAGAGATCGCTTCACCTCCTCTTCTTGAAGGCCAGTGGTTCATGAAAAATGCAACCTTTTCGTTATCCAAAAATCCTGTTACTACAAGAATGTCTCTGGTGTATTCTCTTCTTCCGTTATCACCGAAAATCTTCAGTTCTTTCTTTAAAGAGTTAGTTGGGGTAAATCTTCTTTTTTGATAGATCAAAGCAACATCAATTCCTCTGTAGTCATAAGAATTGTAGTGGATAATTCCGTAATCATATTTTTTTAAAGCAGGCTCATTGATAAGATCCTGAATAACCTGTCTGTTCTCCACCTCAATCAAACCTACAATAGCAGGTGCTGTTTTGGTGTATTGAGCTCCCATCTCGGAAATTACTTTTGCTTCATTTGCTAATTTTGCTTTGTAAATCTTTGTTCCGTAGTTTTTTGCGCTCTTTGGGGTAAACTCATCAGATCCACTTTGTTCTCTTACTGCTTTTTTACCGATCAGGGCTCCATCGCTCCATGGTCCGTCATACTTTTCTGCATCCAGAAATTTAATGGAATCCATGGGAATACTTCTGTGGAAAGCCGGATTCTTTATATCTTTAGTTCCGTCAATATAATCTGCTGAGCGAATGGTGTCCCAAAGGTTTTCTACGTTTAAAAAACCTACGGTGGCAACTTTTCTCAGTTTTCCTTGTTGTTGTGAGAATGCCATCATCGAAATGATAATAGCAAACAGACACGAAAATCTCTTCATCCTCTTTAGAGTTATTATTAATACTATTTAATTTGCAAATTTACTTTTTTTTAATTCACTGCATTTTAAATAATTGTAAATTTAAATGCGGTAATCCATCACTCTCTTATATAATGATTCTTAAAAGTTTGCAATGTTAAGAAAAAATAATGTTAAAAAAGTGCTGAATTGCAAAATTTGACTAAATTTGTGCCCCCAACTTTTAAACTGTTGAGAATTAACAAGAAAAGTATTTAAAAAAATAAATATACTCATGATTAAAAAACTATCATTAATCTCTTTATTCACTTTGCTGCCTGCGTCTTATTATTTTGCGCAGACAACAGTGTTTGCGTATCTTAAGGATGCAGATGGTAAACCTGTTGAACAGGCAAGCGTGGATTTAAAAGGAGTAGGAAATGATGTAAAGGCGGACAAAATCGGTTACTTTCAGTTTGCTGATTTGATGCCCGGACATTATCAGATTATGGTTACAAAATCAAATTTTGAAACTAAAATTTTAGAATTTGACGTAACTAATAATGAGAAAAAGAAAGATCTTGGAGTAATTACTCTTTATTCTGCATTAACTAGTGCAGATCAGGGTTTAGCGATCGTAGATGACTCTGCAGAGAGTGACAGCGGTGGCGGACAGCAGACTGCAACCGTAGGATTGCTTCAGTCTTCTCAGGATGTATTTAACAGAATTGCCAGTTTTGATTTAGGACAATACTGGTTCCGTCCAAGAGGAATTGACAGCAGAACCGGAGAGAATATGATAAACGGTATCTCCATGGCGGGTGCAGACAACGGAGACGTTGACTTCAGTACATGGGGAGGATTAAATGAAATTACCCGTTACCCGGAAATTTCTGCTAATCATGCTCCTTCCGAGTATGCTTTCGGTGGTGCTACCGGAGTATTTTATAAGAATACAAAAGCCAGCGAGTACAGAAAAGGAAGTCAGTTGACTTACTCGTTGACGAACAGAAACTACAGAAACAGATTATCTTACAGATACTCTTCCGGAATGAATAAGAACGGATGGGCGTTCACAGGGATGATCGCAAGAAGATGGGCACAAGAAGGGATTCAGGACGGTACTTTCTATGATGCATACAGTGGATATATTGGTGTTGAGAAAAAATTCAGCGACAGTCATACGATGACTTTCAATGCTATTGGATCTAAATATGCAAGAAGTTCTTCAAGCCCAAGCACTCAGGAGGTTTATGATTTCAGAGGAATTCATTACAACTCGTACTGGGGATGGCAAGGTGGAGAAAAAAGAAATGAAAGAGTAAGAAGAGGATTCCAGCCAATCCTTCAGTTACAGGATTTTTGGAAAATCAATAAAAATTCTCAATTATGGACTACCGTTTCTTACCAGTTCGGAAAAGAATACAGTTCAAGATTAGATTGGTATAGAGCCAATAACCCATCTCCAACTTATTATCGTAATTTACCAAGCTATTGGTTAAACTACAAAAACCCAGCTCCTGAACAGGCTGCAAACATTGGACTTACCAGAGACTGGTGGACTAATGACGATCAGTCTCATACACAGATCAACTGGGATAATCTTTATAACGCCAACAGAAGTGATAACCTTTACAGACCGGAATTCGGTGGTAGAAGAGCTGCTTATTATTTAGTTGATGATGTGAAGGATGACAAAGTATTCAATGTATCCACTCACTACACGTATAACTTTAATGATACTTCCCGTTTCATTTTAAACGTGTCTTACCAGAACTACAGATCTGAACAATATAGAGAAGTAAATGACCTTTTAGGTGCTGATTTTGCCCTGAACATGGATCCATTTGCCAATAATACAACTGCAGGAAGCACTTGGGGTAAATATAATACCAGAGAAAGCGATGCAGATGTAGCCAAGAGAAAAGGAGACAAAATAGGGTATGACTATATTTTCAGAAGACAGGAAGTAAAAGTAAACCCTGCATTCAAATTCTCAACGGGTAAATTTGATGTTTTCATTTCCGGATTATTCGGATATAGCAATAACAGCAGAGAAGGTTTATTCCAACATTATCTGTATGAGTCTTCTTACGGAAAAGGAGAGGATAAAAACTTCTGGAACGTGGGTGTTAAAGGTCAGGTTACTTACAGACTTAACGGTAGAAACTTCTTTGTTTACAACGGAGCTTACTTCTCACAGTCGCCATTCTTAAACGATATTTATTTCAATACAAGAGTAAGTGGTGTTTCCACTCCTGGTATCAAGAATGTTGTAATTGATGCGAATGATTTAAGCTATGTAATTTCCACGCCAATTGTTAAAGTGAGATTAACAGGATACCTTGTTAATACTCAGAATGAAACCAGCGTACAGAGATATTTTGCACAAGGGGTGAAGTTAACGAACCTTACTGAAACAGGAGATCAGGCTCCGGTACAGGATGGTGCTTTCATCACGCAGGTTCTTGCAGGTGCCAACAAGAGAAATATGGGAGTTGAATTGGGTGCTCAGGTAAAACTTACACCTACATTAACGGCTAGTGGATTGGTAAGTTTAGGACAATATACTTATACGAATAACCCTACAGTTTATTTCGCATCTGATGCCGTTGGAACATTCAGAGAACTTGATGGAAACGGAAATATCGTATCAAGATCTTACACAAATATGGGTCAGGCTACTCTTAAAAACTACAGACAGGGAGGAACGCCTCAAGAGGCTTATACTTTAGGTCTTAGATATAGCAGCCCTAAATACTGGTGGGTAGGAGCAACATGGAACTACTTTGGACATTCTTACTTAGATCCGTCTCCAGTAACCAGAACTGCAAGATTCTACACCAACCCTAATACACCGGGAGTTCCTTATGATAACGTAAGCGAGGAAGAATTAGCAAGAGTTCTTACTCCTACCAAACTACCTTCAGCGTTTTTCTTTAACGTAAATGCAGGTAAATCCTGGATGATCGGTAAATATTATGTATTGGTATCTGCATCTGTAAATAACCTTCTAAACAATAGAAACTATATTACTGGAGGATTTGAGCAGACAAGAAACGTTAACTATAATGATTATACTAGTGATTATGACAGCGGAAACATGGTATTTGCTCCTAAATATTGGTATAATCAAGGAAGATCTTATTTTGTGAACCTTCAATTCAGATTCTAAAAAATTAAACTTAAAAATTGAAAACAATGAAAAATATATATTTTAAAGCGGCCATTTTTAGCGCCATTTCCATGCTGACGATTTCGTCATGTGTAAAATCCGATGATTATGATGTGCCGGAAATTCAGTGTACAAACAAATTTGCAGCAGCGAATCACAAATTATCAGAATTAGCAACCATTGCAAAGCCAAAACCTACAGCTGCAGATATCATTGCAGAAGATTATATCGTAGAAGCTTATGTTAATTCAAGTGATGAGTCTGGAAATATCTACAAAATGATGTTCCTTCAAGATAAGCCTGAAAACCCTACACAAGGTATTGAGATTGATATCGACGGTGGAAACCAGTATCTTGATTTCCCTACAGGTGCTTTGGTTAGAATTAATCTGAAAGGTTTAATCGTTCAGGCGTCTAACGGAAATATCAAAGTAGGTTCTTATGATCCTAACTATTCAGTAGGAAGAATCAATCCGAATAAAGTTTCAAATTATATGGCAAGAGTTTGCGATGGTCAGAGACCTGTAGTTGCCACAATCAAGCCACTTGAGTTTAACTCTGTTGCTGACGCTCTTAAAAACGGAGCTCACATTAACCAGTTGGTAAAAATCAAAAACGTTCAGTTTGAAGATCCGGAATTAACGAAAAACTTCTCTGACGATACTGCAACAGGAGACCGTTATATTGTTGATAAAAAAGCGGCAAGATTAGATCTTCGTTTCAGTAACTTTGCAACGTTTGCAAAATCTCCGATTTCTCCTAAGTATGCGAAAAGTGGTGATATCGTTCTTCTATTGAGCCGTTATACAAGCCCAAGTAACCCAACATCTACTACATATACAGAACAGGCTTATATCAGAGATCTTTATGACCTGAACTTCCCGAATGACAGATTCAATCCAGGTGAGCCAGAAGCCCCATCTGCAAGTGCTGTTAATCTTTTTGCAGGATCAGACTTTGAAAACTGGGCATCTTTCCTATCCACATTAAATAGCTTTGGGCTTATGCCTTATGCATCTCAAGGTATTGGTTTAGGGTATAATGGTACAAGTTCCCTTCAGATTAAAGGTACACCTGCCAATAATGATTACGTATTTACATCAGTCGCTGCTACCGGAATACCTGCTGTTCCAAAGAGAATTACAATGTACATTAAAGGTGTAGCGACAGGAAAATCGCTTTCTTTCAACGTATATAAAACTAATGGTACTTTCTATACATTCAACTTAGGAACATTCTCTACAGGGGCTACTTTAGGGGTAGAAAGTGCGAACTCTTATACAGGATCTATTAATACAAACGGGCAGTGGAGATTAGTAGAACTTACGCTTACAGGTCTTGCTGATCTTAACGTAACCGCTGGAAAAACTATGTTTGCTTTAAAAACAGGGTCAAATGGAAATTATGATATTCAGATTGATAACATCAAGATTGAGTAATCCTTTGCTATAAATTTGAAATAGAATACTATTTCATTATCAATAAAATAAGCCGGTTCATAAGAGCCGGCTTATTTTTGTTTAATCATTTTGGGTCTCAGCACTTGAATTTTATATATTTTTAAGGATGAAATACCCTTGGAGAAACTATTAATTTGAAAAACTTTATAAAAGAAAGAATGGAATATTTTATTTACGCCTTGAATCATACTTACACCGATGAAACACATACTGATACTAAGTTTCTTGGATTTTTCAATAGTCTTGAGGATTTGGAAGAAATAAAACAGAAAGCGGTTCTTTTATCTGGATTCAGAGATTATCCTGATTGTTTTGTTACGGATTATTATATCCTGGATAAGATACATTGGAAGGATGGTTTTCAGAATGTGATTGGAGAAATAGGGCGGGATTATATTGAAAAGGGAGATATCATTGATGATCATTGTATTTCCATTAAAGAACTAGGCATTAATACGGTTTTTAGTCTTAGTCATTCCTATACTATTCATACTTTTTTGGACGATGAGAGATATATCGGTGTATTTTCATCTTTGGATAAAGCTGAAATAGCTATTGATCAGCTTAAAAAGAAACCCGGATTCAGAGATTATCCAAATGATTTTAATATAAGTGAACTAGACCTGAAAGTCCTTTTATGGTCAGGATTTTGACATAAAAAAACCACCGCCAAGGCAGTGGTCTCATTATTTTCTTTTACTTAACCGTAATTGTTGGATCCCAGTAAAAGTACCCGTAAAGGATCTGTTTGTTACTGTCTTTAGGATCTAAAATATAAAGTCCAAACTGTACATAGAAGTTCTCTTTTCCAGTAGATCTTACTTTTGAATCGATACTGGCAAAGCTGATATCTGCAGTGGTTGCAGGAAGGCCGTTTAAAGAATTTACATCCGGTACAACAGCTTGCTTTCTTCTGACAGAATTGTATACGAAATTATTAAAAACCTGATCTCCCGACCAGTACTTAATATTATAAATAATAACTGCGTCATCCGAATTCTGATAGATTGAAGTTCCTCTGAAAGAAACTGTATCTCCAGCTCTTGCACTGAAGTTGAGATCAGCAGAACCTTGTCCTGATATAGCATTAGCATTTGAAACAATCATATGCTGGCTGTTGTGGTCTATTCCTACAGGCTTATTGGGATCTGTACTGGGACTTTTATAATGTTCTCGTACATAATCCGTGTCAATTACAATCAGGACATCTATTGCCTGGCTGGACGATTTAAGTTCTATATCTTCCATGATATTTAGTTTTGTTTGGTGTTTTCTTACTCATTGGGCTTTTCAGATTCCGCCCCGTGATTAAAGTGATCCGGCTTCACCTGTTGGGTTGTAATTACAATACAAATGTACATTGTTGAAAATGAAAATATTAGAGTGTAAATGCTGAAATTTAAGATTAGGTATTTGTACTTAATTAATCTCCCTGATGTGATTTTTTATCAGTCCAAAAAAATACCCTAAAGAATTGTATTCCTTAGGGCACCCATTTATAATGGTTTTGTTTAATTTTCTTTAAAAAGAAACCTCGTTCACTTCTTTTCCTCTTTGGAAGTTCATCATTTTCTGACTTCCCTTGTAAGCTATACTTACTAAGTTGATCTGTTTAGGAAAGGAACTTAAAAGGATCGTATTTTTAATCTTTAAGGTGTTTATATCCGAAACGCCTCCGGTTTCAAAATACACCCATACAGTTTCTCCACTGACCTGACTTCCCGTAAAGGTTATCGTTTTGGGAGCTCCATTGACAAATACATCAAAATTATTGTTTACATATTTTTTTACCTCTGCTTCAAATCCTGCTGTGTTCGGATTGATTTTAATAGCATCAGAGATATGGCTTGTATTCATTTTTGTGGTAAACTTCAATGTCTTGCTTCCATCAATATAGTCCACTTTGGTCATTGAAGAGAAAAAGTCTGCATACATAAAACTCATTAACACAAAAAATGTTAAAATTCCTGATATATATAAAAGTTTTTTCATCTTAATTAATAGATTTACAATCATTCTTGCTAGTTATAAGTCACAAATAATATGCCAATTAAAAATTCACATTCACAGAATATTTATCATAAAAAGCTTTAATATGTGCTACTGCCTCGTCAGCAGTATCTACCACACGATATAGGTCAAGATCATCTTCAGCAATCATCCCGTCTTTTAAAAGCGTTGCTTTAAACCAATCCAGTAATCCACCCCAGAATTCAGTTCCTACCAAGACGATCGGAAATTTACCGATTTTATTAGTCTGAATAAGAGTCATTGCTTCTGTTAATTCATCCAACGTACCAAAACCTCCCGGCATTACAACGAAGCCTTGAGAATATTTTACGAACATTACTTTTCTTACGAAGAAGTAATCGAAGTTCATAGAGTAGGATTTGTTGATGTAAGGATTAAAATGTTGCTCAAAAGGAAGATCAATATTCAAACCGATAGATTTTCCTTTTGCATTGAAAGCGCCTTTATTTCCAGCTTCCATAATTCCCGGGCCACCGCCGGTAATAATTCCGAAGCCTAGTTTTGTTATTTTTTCGGCAATTTCCACTGCCATTTGATAGTATTTATTCTCAGGCTTCAGACGGGCAGAACCAAATATGGATACACATGGGCCAATCTTAGCCAGCTTTTCGTAGCCGTCTACAAATTCAGCCATGACTTTAAATACCATCCAGCTGTCTTTGGTGATGGTTTCATCCCATGTTTTCTGTCTGAAACTGTTGTGCAGTTTTGTTTCGTTAATGTCAAGTTCTGGATTTACTAAACTTTCATCCCTAGTCCCATCAAGTTCCATTGCAAAATTTATTTAAAATATTTTTCGGCCTCTATTACAGATGAAGGTCTGCCTACATCTACAAGAATACTGTTGTGAACAAAACCGTGTATATGTTCGGTTTGCATCAGATCCAGATATTCTTCCATAACAGAAAATTTGCCGGTTCTTTTTATTTTCTTAAAGATCAGAGGGTTGATGCAGTGAATTCCACTGAAAGCAAGTGCTTTAAAACCTTTGTTGAACTCAGCAAGACGTTGTTCTCCCGTCTGCACATTCAGCCATCCCCTCAAAACCATTTCATCATTGAAAAGAAGTTTTCTCGAGCTTTCTCTGTCCGAAACCGCTAAAGTAGCAAAATCTTTTATCTTTTTGTGGTATTCTACTAATGCATTGATATTCATATCTGTTAAAATATCAGCATTCATGATTAGAAAGTCTTCTCCATGATCCAGATACTTTCTTGCAAAAATCAAGCCGCCCCCTGTTTCAAGGAGTTCATTGCTCTCATCAGAGATTTCAATTCTGCATCCGAAATTATCATTTTTGTTTAAAAAATTAACAATCTGATCTCCAAAATGATGGATGTTTATCACAAAGTCTTTTATTCCGAAACTTTTTAAATAGTTAATATTTCTTTCCAAAAGTGGAACATCATTTACCTTTGCCAGTGCTTTTGGATGGTGATCTGTAAATGGCTTAAGCCTGGTTCCTTTCCCTGCGGCGAAAATTAGAGCTTTCATAATAGTATAAGTAACGAATAATAGGTAATGAATAATATAAATGATCAGAAAATTACTGACTGCTCATTATAGGTTACTCATGTTAAGTTGTGGTTGTTCATCGTGGTGAAGGCTTACTTCTGTTCCTTCAGGATATTGTTCTTTAATAAATTCAGCTATTTTTATAGCAGAGTAAACCGATCTGTGCTGACCGCCTGTACATCCGAAATTGATTTGCAGATGCTCAAAACCTCTTTCCAGATAATCTTCAATATTGATCGAAACAAGAGATTTTATAAGCTCCAGGAATTTTGGCATTTCCGTTTTGGTTTCAAGGTATTCCTGAACTCCAATGTCATTTCCTGTCTGGCTTTTATATTCTTCAATTCTTCCGGGATTTAAAATTCCTCTGCAATCGAAAGCGAAACCTCCGCCGTTTCCTGAATTATCCTTTGGAATTCCTCCTTTCTTATAGGAAAAACTGTGTATGTCTATGTGTAGCATTTTTCTTCTTTTTTATTTTTGAATCATTAAAGTGTTTTAAGTTTAATGATTTGGGTTAAGTATTTGTTCAATCCTTAATTGCGTTTTTTCAGACGTCAATTGTTGAATGACCTTATTCAGTTCCGGATAGTTTTTCATTCCGTCCCAGGAAACTGCAAATTCTGTGATATTTTGGATCCCTTTATCGAGACTGGTGATGAAGTGCTGCTTTCTTTGGATTAATCCTCTGAAGCCATAAGCACCCAATACCTGTAGAAATCTCATCATCTGAATCGGCTGTATGCTATTTTTTAATTGATCTTTTACTTCAGGATTTTCAAATTGACTGATATAAAATTCAAGCATTTCATTTTTAAAATCCTCCCGGAAATTGGCTTTTGCCTGATACAGGAAGGAAATCACATCATACATCAAAGGTCCTTTCATGGCAGACTGATAATCGATGAACGAAACGTTATTTTCTTCATTCACCATAATGTTTCTTGCCTGAAAATCACGAATCATAATTCCTTTAGGTTCGAGATTTTCAATAAGTTTGACAATCTGTTTGAATTCTTTCAGTAATGTGGATTTATTATATTCCAGTTCCAGAACATCTGCTACAAAGTTTTTAAAGTAATAGAGATCATGAGTTACAGGAAGTTCGTCATAGCTTTCGTACTCAAATGTTTTAGAGTAATCTATTTTCCCCTGGGTCTGTATTTGAAGCTGGAACAGTTTTTCTAAAGTTTGCTGTACCAATTGTTTTACATGGGATGAGATATTTTCCTTTGCAATCACTTCAGAAAGAGTTTGTGCTCCCAAAAATTCCTGTACATACATTTTACTGTCATCCGAAACGGCAAGAATGTGTGGCGTGTTTAAATTGAGCACAGAAAATACTTCGGAATAATAAAGAAAACTTTCATTTTCCGGGATATTTTCATTGTAAGTGATAATGTATTTTTCAGAATCAGTGGAGGCGAGGAAGTTAACCCGCGCAGAACCGCTTTGAGCCAGTGTGATGAATTCGGTCGATTTTTTCCCCAATTGGTTTTCGAAAAATCGTTTTGCGTTTTCAGAAGTCATAATAGAAAACAAATATAGTAATTTAAGGTGAGTTGGAAATATGAGGTGTTTTATAATTATTTAAAGAGTTATTTTGACAGTTTTTGTAAGTTTAACTTCTCTTCTGTGTGATTTAAAATGTAGCTTTCTTGTCTCAAAATCAGTTTATTCTCGTGCTATTTTTTATATTTGTATTATGTTTAAGGATTTTAAGCCGGTTTTGGGAATTCTGCTTCGTTTTATCATCATTTATCTGGTGCTGCTTTTTGCTTACCAGTTTTATCTGAATGGCAGTAAGTTTTCCGGACTGGATTCTTTTTCGACCATGATTGCGAATAGAGTAAGTGCTCTACAAAATTCAATAGGATATCCTACCAGCCTTTATAATGATATAGAGAACGAGCAGGTTTGGTTTTATGTGAAATCTCAGTATGCGACAAGGATGGTTGAGGGATGTAATGCAGTCTCTGTAATGATTTTATTTGTATCTTTTATCTTTGCTTTTTACAAAGGAGCTAAGACGTTTCTTTTTGTAGCAGCTGGGCTCATTGCATTATATATGATGAATTTGCTGAGAATTACAGGATTGAATATTGTTATGGTAGATCATAAGGAATATGGTAAAATGTTCCATGATTTTATTTTTCCCGCCATTATTTATGGAAGTGTAATCGTGCTTTGGCTGATCTGGATTAAATTTTTTGCTTTAAAACATGAAAATTCTTAACTGGCTTCTTGTCATCATTGGAATCTGTGGACTGATAAGCGTCCGGGTTCTTGAAAACACGATTTTTTATGATCCTTTTCTGGGATATTTCCATGAAGCTACCAAAAATATGGAATTCCCTTCTTTTGATTGGGAAAAATTGATTGTAAGCCATGTGTTCAGATTTATTTTAAATCTTTTCTTTTCCTGTCTTATTATTTACGGTTTGTTTAAAAACAAGGCATGGACTTTCCAGGGAGCGGTAATGATCGGAATTGTATTTTTGATTTCGCTGCCAATTTATTTATACTGTGTGTATGACAGGTTTGAAATCGGGTATCTTTTTTCATTCTACATGAGGAGATTCGTGATACAGCCTTTGATTATCCTACTTCTTGTTCCGATGTTTTATTACAGAAAACAGATGATGGAAAAGTAAGAGAAATAAATCTAACAAGTAAAGGTAAAAACTATTATAAATGATTTTACAAATAGTACAGATTACTCTGCGGTATGTTTATCAACACTTGTTACATTTTCCGGTGTCCATTCTACCCGTTTAATGAAGCTTTTCTCTCTTACGGGGCATTTTTCAATCTGACAGACAGAACATGAGATAGGTTTACAGTCATCCATATGGAAATTAAACTCTATGGGACGTTTTATGTTTTTAGCGAGAAGAATAATCACTTTCTCCATCTCACTGTGAGCATCACGAAGGTCATAATACCAGGGAAGAGTGATGTGGGCATCAATATGTAGAGAGGCTCCGAATTGCTGGATTTTCATGTTGTGGACATCTATCCATTCTTTTTTTCTGTTGTTTTCCAGAATTCTGATAACCTGATTTAGTATTTCGGGGTCCTGTTCATCCATAATTCCGCTTAGAGATTTACGAACTATTTTGTACCCTACGAAAATAATATAAAGTCCAAAGATCAAAGCCACTACAGAATCCAGCCAATAGATTTTTGTGAAGTAAACAACCACTAAGCTTCCTACAACCCCAAGGGTTGTAATGGTATCCGACTGCAGGTGCTTTCCTGAAGAAATAAGGACCAGAGAGTTCTCTTTTTCTCCTTTTTTTATTGAAATATATCCAAGAAGATAATTGATGACTGCCGTAGCAGCAATGATCCAGATGCCAAGATCTATCTTACTCAAAGTTTTTCCTACGATAAGGCTGTTAATCCCTTCATAAATGATCATAATCCCTGCAATGGCAATAAGGGCTCCTTCGATTCCAGAAGTTACAAATTCTACCTTTCCGTGGCCGTAAGGATGGTCTTCGTCTTTGGGCTTAGCTGCCAGATGTAGTGAATACAATCCCATAAATGCACTGATCACATTCACGATGCTTTCCATGGCATCAGAGAATACAGCGTCGGAATTGGTGAGTTTCCAGGCGATAATCTTTCCTATAAAAAGAATCACTCCAAAGGCTGCAATAAGCTTCTGGAATCCTATTTTGTCTTTGTGGGTGTTTTTCTGGGTGTTCATCATGAGTTTGATAAAAAAAAGAATCTCAATTTTGAGACTCTTTTTTATTTTGTTAGTTTATACTAAGTTGTTTGCTACAAGGTATTCTGCGATTTGTACAGCGTTTGTTGCTGCTCCTTTCCTCAGGTTGTCTGCAACGATCCAGAGGTTGAGCGTTTTGGGCTGTGACAAATCTCGTCTGATTCTTCCAACGAAAACTTCGTCTTTTCCTTCGGAATAAAGAGGCATAGGGTAGTGGTTGTTTTTTACATCATCCATTACAATTACACCAGGAGTTTCAGATAAGATTTTTCTTACTTCATCCAGTTCATATTCGTTTTCAAATTCAATGTTTACACTTTCAGAGTGACCTCCCTGAACCGGAACTCTTACAGCTGTTGCTGTTAAGTTGAAGGTATCGTCTCCAAGAATTTTCTTAGGCTCCTTCATCAGTTTGATCTCTTCTTTGGTGTAATCATCATCAGCAAATACATCACAGTGTGGCAATGCATTTTTGAAGATCTGATAAGGATATACTTTTGCAGTAGAATCATCACCATTGATTTCACCATTTAACTGGTCTACTGCAGCTTTTCCAGTTCCTGTTACAGACTGGTAGGTAGAAACAATTACTCTTTTTAAATCATATTTTTTGTTCAAAGGTCCTAGAACCATTACCAATTGAATGGTAGAACAATTCGGATTTGCAATGATTTTATCTTCTTTAGTCAAAACATCAGCATTGATTTCAGGAACTACCAATTTTTTATCAGGGTCCATTCTCCATGCGGAAGAATTATCAATTACTGTGATTCCTGCTTCTGCAAATAGAGGGGCAAATTCAAGAGAAGTAGAACCACCTGCAGAGAAGATGGCAATATCCGGTTTGGCAGCTATAGCGTCCTTCATGCTTACGATGGTAAATTCCTTCTGTTTATACTTCACCTTCTTGCCTACAGATTTTTCGGATGCTACCGGGATTAATTCTGTTACAGGGAAGTTCCTTTCTTCCAAAACTTTCAGCATAACTTGTCCAACCATTCCTGTTGAACCTACTACAGCTACTTTCATTGATTTAATTAAAAATTTAAGATTAAACTATTTATAAATTATAACGCATATAATTTTTCTTTATTTTTTAAGCCCCGAAGACTCTTGTCCAAGGGAACGCGAATGCAAATAATCCTACTGCAATAAGTCCCATAATAACTACTCCTAAAGAAATAGTATCATTAGATTTTACTTTTCTGTTGACGATAGTCATCAAAACTGCTGCAATAAGCATAGAGAATGGATGTTCAACATATTGGAATCTTAATGCTGCATTTTTCATTACTTCTCCCATATTCAATCCTCTGCTGAAAGTTGTAATCAGCATGATAATCCCCAATAAAAACTGAACGTGGAAGAAAATCATTGTGAAAAGGGTTGTTTTCTTTAAGAATTTGTTCACTTTTCCACTGAAACCGAACATGGTGGCCAAAAGAGCAATGATAAATAAAGCAACCAGAAGAAGCTCAAGATACCCAAATCCTTTGTGGGCATTAAGCAAAATGTTGTAAAAATCCATACTTTCTATTTTTTGTACACAAAGATAACAAAAATCCCGGCTGGCTCAGTATGAATTATACTGACATTCCAATATATAGTTTAATCCTAAATCTTTTTCCGGTTTCGTTGTGAGTATCTTTCTGATAGCATCATGAACAATACTATTATTCCATATTCCAATACTGTTGTCCTTCGTGGTAATATGGTTATTCTGTGTATAATCCTTTATTACAGGCTTTCTATCGGTAAAAGATTGGGATTTAGAGGTGTAAATAGTCACTTTTCGTAGAATATACATTTGATATGAATCTCCACTTTCAAAATCTTTTTTCTTTTCAATCTTTTCCTTGATTTTTTGTAATAATGGCTTGATTAAAGGTGATTGAAAATCTATATCAAGAAGATAGATAAGCGCTCGCAAGAGGAAGAATATATTTTGAAAAGGAAAACTATTTTGTCTTTCAAATGTTTGATCTGTATACGATTGCTGGTTCAGTATAATAAGAATCTGACTGATCAGCTGAGCATATTTAATCTTTTGACGTTCTTTTTTAACACTGATATATCTGCTGGAGAAATAGAAAAGCAAATCTGTATAAGTCTGAAATTGATATACTGTGCTAATATTGTAGTTATTGTCCTTAAATTGAATGAAATGTTTCTCTAAATATTGTGAAAGATAGGAATCGACATTGAGGTCAATAAAATCTTCATTTGCTAAATATTGTATAGTCCATGCGATCCCACAAAGTCCATTGTATAAACTTAAATTCTCAATTTTATCAATTTCATTTAATTCTCTTTCTATGAAATCAATTGCCTGGTCATAAATTTCTGTATTATTTTCTTTTCCAGATAGTTCAAATAAGAAAATGGCAGCAGCGCATCTTCCATTTAAGCCCAGAGAGGGATAAGAAAAAGACTGTATTTTTAATAGCTTTACAATATTAAGATAGTATTCCTCCTGATTCTGTTTCATAGGTGGTTTTATGATGGGTGAAATAAAGCTCTTTTTTATAATATCTCCAGATGAAATCATATGTGACCAGTTCATGAAGTCTGTTATCTCCTACAAAAAGTCTGTTGAGGGACATATGAATTAAACTTGATATAAGACTGGTAAAATCTACTGTAAGAAGATTTTTGTTTTTTAAGCTTACAATTTTGGAGGCATTTTTTACAATTTCAGTCTTATTGATTTTTTTACTGTTCTTTGCAAGAAATGAATGGATGCTTGTTTGATATTCGGTATATAATCTGTCTAGATTTTTTTTTGTGTTTTTATCCACTCCGAATTCACTATAAAAGTGATTACGAAGTTTTTCCGAAAAAAGGACCTTTTCAGAAATGGAGAAATGAAAAGAGGAAAGATAAAAGTCAACTAATTTTAGACCCCATAAACTTCGGACATTAGGCCTGTTTTCATCCAGCGATGCTAAGATTGTCACAATACTATTACTGTCATGGAAAAAAATGGCTTCTGCATATTCCATCGTATTGGGCCCATATCTTTCAATTTCTCTTATGTAAGAATCAATTTGAAGTTTTGAAATGTATTCATCTTTCAGCATTTCCTTAAGAGAATTATTGATGGAATACATAATTTCTCCTATATGAGCTACGTCTTTTACCCGTACTCTATATCTGATGTGGTAGGACGGGTCATTATATCTTATGAAAAACCACTGATCAATTAGGTTTTTTGAAAGAAAAGATTGAGTTAACGGATTGAGATAATGAATTAAAATATCATCCGATGCACTATATCCACAATATATATTGTAATAAAGCCATTGATCTCCTGGTGTAAAAATACGTTGTATTTTATTTTGCATCTCTTATTGTCGATAATTTTTGATTATTGTAAAAGGTAAAAACAAATTGGTTGGTAAAAGAATGATGATCCCTTTTTACCAGTTGATGTTTATCTGTATATAAAAATTCCTTTAAGGTGAAATTTTCTTTTGTTCCTATGGCATCAATCATCATTCTAATACTGTTGATATTCTCTAAGTTGATTAACAAATCATTATCATGCTCTGTTAGTAATATATATTGTGGGAGATGCCATTCTTTTTTCGAACTCTTTATCATTTCAAGGAGTTCTTTATCTGATAATTTTTTTTGTGATAAAGCAGGTAGATCCAGGATATTAAAATTCCAGACTGCTGATTTTAAAATTAAATTTTTGTATTCTATTCGGGGTATATACTTGTATTTTTTTTCCATCTGTCCAAGATGTAGTCCAAGCCCATATTTATTGCCCTGATTTTGTAGATCGCATAAAAAATGATATACCGGTAAAGAATTGCTACTAAAATTATGGGCTGTATTGAGTCTAGGTATGATATACTTATTTAATTTTTTTGAACGTAGTACAACTTTATTATTTCTTATAGAAATCATCAGATCTCGTGTGTTGATTTGAAAATTTTCACTTTTTTCAGATCTTGATAGATAAGGTATTTCATATTCCGTAAAACTCGGTCTGGAGATAACATTTCCTATTCTGGCTTCTGGAATATGAGATATTTCGGCTATGATAGAATTTTGGTTAATTTCTTTTTCTATATCCACGATCGTTTCAGTATGTTCTTTGAGAAGAAGATCGGATGAGCAGAATCTTCCCAGTAAATTGGCACCACTGGCACCGCTGAACCCGTGAAAAAGAATTTTTTGTTGATTGTCAGTATGAATAATTTCTACCATTAACGAAAAGGTGTCAGCAAAATCACTCCATAAATCGTTATTTGAGTTGGGAATGTCCATGGAGGTTAAGCAAATAACTTTTGAATGATTTCTATAAGCTTCCATTATCTTATTTTGGAAAAGGTTGCTTATTGCATCCCACTTTATTTCTTCTTTCTTTTTCTGTGGAAAAGGAATATGAATTTTTTCAAGAAAATGATTACCTGGAATAATATTGTGATTAGACGCATAGCCTATTCCAATTTCGTTATCCATGGCAATACTTAAAGGAATTTCACGGTCTTCATATCTTTTTTTAAACTTTATAATAAATTTATCTAGCAAGGAATTATTGTTTTTTTCTGTTGCAGATGAAATCTTATTGAGTATAGTAAGTCCTTCCTGAAGATCTTTTATAATTTTCTTGTCAAGAGTATTACTTTTAGTTGTTACGGAAAGATCGGTTTGAAATAAGAACTTAAGGTCGGACTGCACTCCCAGTTGGTTGACCTTATCGTGAATAGTATAATAAAAGCCTGTGTCATTCGGGATAGACCCGTCCAGCTGAGCAATATCGCGGGTAATATCGTTAAATATATGGGAGTATGGATTGTTTTTGATTGTTGAAAAAGTTTTATTAATAGAACTGAAATAATCACTTCCAATAGAAGAACCGCTTATATTGCTTATAAGAAGTTGATTGTCTATAAGCTCATGTATGAAGTTTTTAGCCTCCTTCGTGGTAATTTCCGGATCATACTGAATTAAAGCATCTGCTATATTTTGAATTGTAGAATCCTGAGGAATAGTATTGAAAAGATATTCTAAATGAGGAGTGATTTCAACGGCTTCAATATGATGAACTCTTCTTAGTCCACCTGGATAAGTATATTCAACATACCGATACTGTTCTCCTGCTTTATAAATACTTGTATTCCAATGGTACGTTAAATGATTTCTCATTTTTTTGTCATAGGATATCGATTGCGAAAGAGATAAAAGGTACTGCATGTCAAGTCTGGTATACCTTTGATATTGATCTTCTTTGGATATTTCTACCTCATTTTTTTCACAGAGTTGTCCTAGTGAATAACCTGCAAACAAGCCAAAAGGAGTACAGCGTGATGACATTCTGCTTATGTATTTCAGAAGAGATCTTTTGAATTTTTCTTCTTTTTCTTTGTTGAGTGTACCCTCAAGCCAGCTCACCAACATGCCGTGTAATAATGGAGAAGCTAAAAATAGTGCTTCCTTAAAAAGAGCATCTTTAGAAAGAATTTTAAGTGACTCATCAGAGATACTTTTTTCTTTTAAAAGATCTGTTATCATATTAATGGGTTTTGAGGGAGTTCTCAAAACATATTGATTTAAAATTTTATAAGGAAATTTACTCATGTGAATTGGTTTTATGAAATTAATAGGCACTCATCCCAGCTGTTTAGTTCATTGTGGTGAAAATCCATCAATACTAACCCTGCACCTGATAACCCATTGAGAATACTCATAGGGGAATCTTTTGCAAAAGTGAGAGCATTGATACCTTTATTTAACCAAAAAATAGAGGTCTCTCTGTATTCTTCCGACAGCGTATCATTATAGACTCTTGAAAAAATTCTTGATGCACCAAAATACCCATGGCAGATACCATAGTTTTTGATCATTGCGTTCTTATGTTCTTTCCTTTGAGCAGATTTTTTCAATAAAGCTGATAATGTATGTGAGATTGCACTATCTTCTGATATACGGGATGCCTTCATAAATGCCATGGCAATTCCAATGTCTCCAGAGCACCAGCTAAGACTACTGAATGATTTTTCACCTGTTTCCAGATCCATCCATAGAGGAAATTTAGATTCAGACTCAGGTTGCATTTCATGTTGTGATAATAAAAAGATAAATTTTTCGATCCATTCTTTTGATTGTTCCCGAAAATAACCTTTGTCATGGCAAAGGCAAAGTATAGCAATAATGCTTGCTATTCCGTGAGCGAGCCCAAAATGAAGTCTGTTTTTCTGCTTTCCTTCCACCATTTCGTGCATGGAAATTTTACTCAGATGATGGTGGGTGATGGTACTGTAGATTTCAGGAAGATTTGAAAATAAAATAGAAATTTGGTTTTTATAACAGTCTGCTTTTTTTGATCTTTTTAGAAAATAAAAAATGTAACCTAGCGCTCCATGAAGGAAATCATAGTTATTCTCAAGAATATATTTTGATAATTCGCCTTCCAGATAGGTGTCAAGTATGGATAATGTTTCAGAAAACTCACCTTCAGAAACAAATTGGTTTTCTTCTAAATGTTGAAGGAGCCATGCAAATCCGGCAATACCATTACAGTAAGAAGAAGGAAGATTTTCTTCGTTGATTTTTTTTATACAATAATCGATTGTTTCTAAACTTTGATCTTGCTGAATGTTATATTTTCTTTCGTAATACGATTGAAATAAAGCGATGCCGCTAAGTCCATTTAAAGTGCCTACGCGGCTATATTCCTGATAATTATTTTTAAGGTGTATATAAATATTCTCTAGCTTCTCCAAAATATCTTTTTGAAAATCAGGTGATAACATAGTAATCGATATTAATAAAAAACCATAGTAAAAATTAATTTACTATGGCGGTTTTTTATAGTATTATTTTTTTACGAAACGCATACATAGTAACATTCTTCATTATGAATTGGGTTACCTTGTGCATCATAACTTGCATGCTGCCAGTATCCCTGGCCTGAAGCATTTTCTGTACCTATTACAGAAGTAGGATGTGTATTAGGTTGAAGAACATCACCTCCTTTGATGTTTCCCTGTAAGTTTCTGCTTAAAATACCTGCGTTAAGCTTTGAAATTTTAGTCTTTTTTAGTGTTAACTTTTTCTTCATGGTTAATTTTTTTAGAAAGTTGTTGATAAAGATAATAAGGTGGTGAATCTTTAAGATCCACAATCATAGTAGCATGTAGGGCCATGGATAGAGTTGGTTTGTGCATCATAACTTTCATGATACCATGCTCCGTGAGCAGAACCACCATCACCTCCATATACAGGTGAAGGGTGTGTGTTAGGTTGAACCACGTCACCTCCTTTGATGTTTGCTTTCATGCCTTTGTTAAGAATGGTGATATTAAGCTTTGAAATTTTTGTTTTTTTCAATGCTAATTTTTTCTTTTCCATAAATTGAGTATTTCAGGTTTAAGTAAGTCTAAAATAATGAAAATTAGACCTCATTCCATTCTATACTAAATTTTTCATCATTGATTTTTTCTATTTTGTTCTCTATGTAGTGATAAATGTTTATTGCTGAATTTTTATTAATGTTTTTGGGGCTAATGCTTGAAATCCATTGTTTTGTAAAGTCTTTATCGGGAAAATTTTCCCAATGATAGTGTTCTCTATATAAAGAATCACATAAAACCTTTTCCGTTTTTGTATCTAAAAATGTCTCGTAGCCCAGGTATGATGAATAATAGAAGAGTATTTTTTTTAAAAACACATAGTAATGATAGTGAAAAAAAGGAGATTCTTCGTCCAGAGAAAGCAAGTGGTTTTTATGATTATATAAGCCATATAAACCGGCTTTTGTCTCGCTTTTTATATTTATTTTTTTTAAGAGGGGAGTAGAAACATAAACGTTGGCTAGTTCTTTTAATTCTCTAATCACATTTTTCCTATCATATAATATGGTCCCAATATTAAAAATATATGCTTCAAACTTTTGTCTATTGAGAAACTCGTCATTGAACTTTTTCTTGATAGATTCTAAGCTCCTGCCCAAATAAGAAAATTTATAATTGTCAATAGTTTCTAATCCCTTTAATGTTTTTGTTTTTGATGAATCAAATATAATTCGGATATCTATATCTGAATTTTCTGTTTGAAGGCCTACAGCATAACTTCCGGTTAATAAAATACCTATTACATGTTTTTTATTTTTCCATTGGTCTAAAAATTGACTCAGTGCTTTTTCCATGAACTTTGCTTTTCATAAAAATAAAAAAATCCCGGCTCAAAGCCGGGATTTTTTTATTATAAAATCTAAAGTTTTTATATTATTAGAAGTTGAATGATAAGGTTGCAGCCCATGTAGTTCCGAAACCGAAATAAGCACGGTTACCTGTTGCGATACCATTGTACATCATTCCTAGTTGCTCGTAAGTCTGATTTTTAGTATTAAGCGTTTTTCCGTCAGCTAAATATTTTGGTTTATCATCACCAAATAGACTTGTTGCAGAATCAGAAATATAAACTTTATCAAATAAGTTATAAACGTTAGCTCCAATAGTGAAGTACTGAGCTTCGTTCTTTAATCTGATTTTGTAAGAGAAACCTACATCAAACAAGTTGAAATCCGGTAACTGTAATACTCCTCTTTCCTGAGCTGAAACATTAGTGAACGTTCCTGCATCAATCGTAGAGTAAACTTTTCCTACATATCTCCATGTTCCAAAGATATTAAGATCTTTTACCGGTTTTACAGTAAGACCTAATGATGCGGTCATCTGAGGAATACTGTTGCTACCTGATCCTCCTACTTTTACTTTATCTAAGTATAGTGTATTTCCTGAAGCATTAGCTAAAGTAACCGGGTTGTTATTGTCATCAAATGAAGCTACACTAGCATTTCCTTTGTAATAGTAATCTCCCCAAGAGAACATCCCTTGAACTTCTAGGAAACGGTTTGGTTTGTATACACCATCAAATTCTACTCCCTGGTGAATTTCAGTGATACCATTGATTTCAGAATAACCTGTAGTAGTTGTATTATCAGCCAATGTAAATGTCTGACCTGTTTTTCTCAACCATCTGTCTTTCCACTGTGTTCTATATACGTTAACATTTGCAGTGAATTTTGCAGATCTGAATCCATAACCAACTTCAGCAGAAGCAATCTTTTCGTTAGTTAGATAAGGATTAACAAACTGTTGGTTACTTGGGTAAACTGAGTTAAGGAACGGCTGCTTGCTATAGTAACCTAAGTTTGCAAAAACGTTATGTTGCTCGTTAATGTTATAGTTAGCTCCCCCTTTAATATTATATCCGAAAATGTTTTTAAATCCTGTCTTCGTGTTTACAGTCTGACCTTTAATTGTACTTCCGTCTACCACATAGTTGTCAATTCTTTGGAAACCTTGGTTAGATACGGAACCTTGTAAGAATGCAGATAAGTTATTTTTAGTATACTCTACCTGAGCAAATCCACTGTACCAAAGAACTTCTCCATCATTGCTGTATCCTATTTGGTCTTGAGCTGGTGCTAATTTTCCTCCGAAAGGATTCCAAGCTAATTTTTTGTAATCATAAAGGGTATTTACAATTCTTGGGGTAGCTATATTTTTGTTAGCAGCGTCTTTGTATCCTGCTGCTCCATATAGATCAGTAAGAACTTGATAGTGGTAACCATAATAGTATCTGTCATCAGTACCGATTGAGAAATTCCAGTTATCATTAAGTTTGTGCTGGAAGTTAGCTAAGATACCATACCAGTTGTGAGAATTAATATTAGATCTACGAACTAAAGTGCTTCCTGCTCCTGCTGTATTTAAGTTAACAGCGGCATTAGCTGCAAAAATAGCATCATAATTGTAGTGACCTGCAGCATCATAGAAATCAGTCATTCCTTTTCCTCCTACTTTACCTAAGTCACCTGTTCCACCACCTCTACCGTTAGACATGTATAAAACTGTACTTAGCTTAGACTTTTCGTTCATTGTCCAATCCCAGTTTAACATCATTACCGGCTTAGAATAATAGTTTGATCTGTTAGCTAAAGCAACTTTATTTCCGTTTGCATCAGTATAATATCCGTAATCTGAGTTATATCTTCTGTAAGGATTTCCGTCATGATCAGGATTGTAGTTGATATAGTTTTGGATTGTTGGAGCAAAAGTTCTTTGATCATGCCACTGAGGTGCAGAAGTGATTGTGAACTGTAAGTTATGCTTTTTGTTGATCTCATAACCTAATGCAAAGAAATATGCATAAGATTCGTAATCAGTATTTTCAATATAAGTACCTCCAGCTTGTCTGCTCATTAAGAATGAGGCAGAAACACCATCTTTAGATTTTCCAGTATTATAAGCAAAGGATGTTTTCAAATAGTCATTGTTACCAACTCCTAATCTAATAATCCCTCCTTTTTTCATGTCTGCCGACTTGGTGATGAAGTTCATTGTACCCCCAACAGAAGCAATTGCTAATTTAGAAGAACCTAAACCTCTTTGTACCTGTAATGTACTTGTTACATCAGATAACCCAGTCCAGTTTGAGAAATAAACAGAGCCTCCTTCCATATCGTTTACAGGCATACCGTTTACCATTACTGCAATGTTTCTAGACTCAAATCCACGCATTACAATTTGAGAATCTCCGAAACCACCACCACCTTTTGTAGCATACACGGAAGGTGTTGTGTTCAGTATTTCGACAAGTTCTTGGTTTCCCTGTCTTTCTAAAATCTGTGCAGCTTTAATAGTAGATACTGCAACAGGTGTTTTTCTATCTTTCGCGATATCTGTAACACCTCTTAAGATTACCTCCTCAATGTCTTTAGATTTAGTCTTTGCTGAATCTTGAACTTCTTGAGCGTAATAGACGCTAGCCGTTGATAATGTAATTACCGCAGTTAGAATCGATTTGTTGATTAATTTCATAATCGTTAGTAATAATTAGATTTAATTTTCTGCAAAATTCGCAAAATAAAATTTAACTATTATTAACTCAATGTTAATTTTTACTCAATCTTAATAATGTTAATTCGTTGATTTTCAGTAATGTAAATAAAAAATCAATTTTTACATGAAAAAAGTCATGTTGATGAATTTTTAACAAAGCGGGGCTGTTTTTGTTAAAAATTCAACGCTATTTCACTGCTTTGAGACTCAAATCAATATTCTCAGCCGAGTGTGTAAGGGCTCCTACAGAGATATATGTGACTCCTGTTGAGGCAATTTCTTTTAGCATATCACGGGTAATTCCACCAGAAGCTTCACATTCGCAAGAATTATTAATCATCTTTACAGCCTGTGCCATTGTTTCCACATCCATATTATCCAGCATGATTCTGTCTACTTTGGCATTGATGGCTTCCTGTACTTCTTCAAGATTTCTGGTTTCAACCTCTATTTTTAGCTTTTTTTTGTTCTTCTTAACGTAATCTTTTGCCATTGCTACAGCATTGGTAATACTTCCGTTGTAATCAATATGATTATCTTTCAGCATGATCATGTCATAAAGACCATATCTGTGATTGGTTCCTCCTCCAATGGCAACAGCCCATTTTTCACACATTCTGAAATTTGGAGTGGTTTTCCGTGTATCTAAAAGTTTAGTTTTTGTACCTACCAATCTTGAATCCCATTCATGGGTAAGAGTGGCAATTCCACTCATTCTTTGCATACAGTTAAGAACAAATCTCTCTGTAGAAAGGATAGATCTTGCACTTCCTGTTACGATAAGGACAACATCTCCGAACTTACAAGGGGTTCCGTCTTTAATGAAAACTTCAACGTTAAGATTTTTATCAAAAGTTTTGAAGATGATTTCTGCGAGTTCAACTCCTGCAAGAATACAGTCTTGCTTTACCAGAAGTTTGGCGCTTTGCTCAAGATCCTGCGGAATGGTAGAAAGGGTAGAGTGGTCGCCATCCTGAATATCTTCTTCAAGAGCATTTTTTATAAATGTCTTTAATGCTTTCTCTGTAACGTATGCTGGTCTTTTCATATTTTTTTGATTTTAATAATAAAAGGAAGATCTCTTTCCGAACAATATGTCATGAATTATAAATAGTAAAAGGACTTCATTTTCCTTAGCGTCTATTTTTTCAAAATCTATATTGTCTTTTATTTTTATATTGTTTTGATTAATTCCCTGAAACTCTAATACTTGTTTTTCGTTTCGCCCGTCCGGTACAATTTTGTAACTCCATGTAAGGCTATCCCAATGATATTCCTGAGTGTAATAAATAATTTTTTCTTTATTGAAGGTTAAAATCGGATACTGAGAATTATTGACATAATAAAGAGTTAAGCGTAACTTATTATCCTTAATTATATTATCTAAGTCAAATTGTAAGCTCCCATAATACTCCTGTTTTCCTAATCCTTTCATGTTGCATAGAAGATTTAAAACTAAAGGATATTTAGATCTGGGAACAATTATCTTTTTTAATAATGTTATTCCGTATAATCCGAAAAGAGCGGCCAAAATTATGGCGCCTAGCAAAATAGCTATATCTGAAAAACTATCCGCTCTTTCCTGTTTTGTGAAAAACTTTAATAATGTAAACCCACAAATCAACGAAAGTATTATTCTTGAATAGAATAAAATATCAACTATTTTAAGAATATTTACATTCAGGGTTTTCATTGAATCTGTTAAAATTAAACAAGGTCTTTATTGTAAAATGCTCCTTTGTTCTCTGTCATTTCCATAGACTGGGTAATGATGAGGTGGGCAACAGTTGTTAAATTTCTTAATTCTGAAAGCTGTGGTGAAAGAATAGAGTAGTGGTAGATTTCATCCACGGCCGCTGCAATTTCCTGGTGTTTCTGTAAAGCCATATTCAGACGTCTGTCGCTTCTTACAATTCCTACAAGGTCGCTCATCATTTCCTGAAGCTGTTTTCTCAGGTAGCTGACAATGACCATTTCGTCCATAATTTTCATTCCTTCTTCATTCCATTCCGGAACGGCTTTCAGGTCATCAAAGTTGAAATTATTTTCGTTCAGAAGTTCTACTGCTTTCATCGCAGCATTGTGGCCGAAGACAAGTCCTTCAAGCAAAGAGTTTGAAGCAAGTCTGTTGGCTCCGTGAAGTCCTGAATTGGTACATTCGCCAACAGCAAAAAGATTTTTAATAGAAGATTGTCCGTCTCTGTCTACTTCAATTCCTCCCATTAAGTAATGGCATGCTGGAACAACAGGGATCAATTGGGTAAAAGGATCTATTCCTTCGTCTTTACATTTTTTATAGATATTCGGGAAGTGCTCCAGGAATTTTTCATGATTCATTTCCTTACAATCTAAACCTACAAATTCATCACCGGTAATTTTCATTTCGGCGTCGATCGCTCTTGCTACAATATCTCTTGATGCCAATTCTTCGCGCTCATCATACTTATGCATGAATTTTTCGCCTCTTTTTGTTCTTAATTTCGCTCCGTCTCCACGTACCGCTTCTGAAATTAAAAATAACATTCCATCCATTTTGCTATACAAAGCTGTTGGGTGAAACTGATAATACTGCATATTGGAAACCTTTCCTTTGGCACGGGCTACAAAAGCAATTCCGTCTCCTGTGGCAATAGTTGGGTTGGTCGTATTTTTATAAACATGCCCGGCACCTCCTGTGGCTGCCAGTGTTATTTTAGAAGTGATTTTTTTGATTGTCTTGGATTTTTCATCCAGAATATAAGCACCGTAGCAGTGAATGTCTCCTTCATTAAGCTCTTTGCCGGGAACGTGGTGTTGGGTGATGATATCAATTACATAATGATGATCCAGAATCTCAATATTTGGACTGTTGTTAGCTGTCTGCAATAAGGCTCTTTCGATTTCGAATCCGGTGATATCTTTATGATGGACGATTCTGTTTTCCGTATGGCCACCTTCTCTTCCTAAGGCAAACTTTCCGTTTTTCATATCGAACTGGGCACCCCATTCAACAATTTCGTTGAACCTCGCAGGAGCTTCTTTTACCACCATTTCCACTACATCGCGTTTGTTTTCGCCATCTCCGGCACGCATGGTGTCGTCAATATGTTTTTGGAAGTTATCATTTTGGAAGTCTGTTACTACAGCAAGTCCACCCTGGGCATATTTGGTGTTGCTTTCATCCTCATCAGATTTGGTTACGATGATGATTTTGGCATCAGGGAGCTGTTCAGAAACTTTAATGGCATAGGAAAGTCCGGAAATGCCGGAACCAATAACTAATACATCCGCTTTTATCATATGCTTGCTTTAGGTACAATCGTTTAAAAAGATTAAATAAATTTAAACAATTTTTCGTTTGGTTTTCTTACTTTTTTCATGTGTTGGAAGGGGTCTTCTTCTGAACGGTAACCTAAAGCGAGGGTAACGGTTACTTTTTCTTTTTCGGGGTCAATCTCTAAAATCTCCTCGATAAGATCCTGACGGAAGCCTTCCATAGGGCAAGAGTCTATATTTTCAATAGCAGCGGCATACATCAGATTGGCTAATACGATATAAGACTGTTTTTCTGCCCAATTGAAAATTTCATCCTGTGTTTTTTGAGTAATATGCTGATTAATACTATTTTTGAAAGGGTCTAATTTCTCAATAGGTGTTTCCCTTACTTCAGAAATGTGATTAAAATATCCGCGGATATAATTCTCCTCAATTATTTTTTTCGAAATGATGACAACAAGGTGGGAGCATGTGGAAATCTGAGATGGGTTGTAAAATGCCGGAATCAGCTTTTGCTTCATGTCTTCACTTTCAACAATAATAATTTTATACGGTTGAAGTCCCAATGAGCTGGCAGACAGTTTTCCTGACTCAAGAATATTATGAAGAGTTTCCTGAGGAATAATTTGATTATTAAATTTCTTTACAGAATATCTTCTGCTTAAAGCTTCCAAATAATTCATAGCACAAATTTAAGCATTGAATATGAATAAAAGGCTCTTTAAAATGAAATATCTCCTTCGTTTAAATACAAAAAATCACCCCGGCTGCCGGAGTGATTTTTTTAGGAGTATGAAATAAATTTAATTTCTGTTTTTTACAACAATCCAACCAGAGAAATTGATTGGCGTACTGTTTTTGTTGTTTTCTTTCCATGAAACAGAATACCAGTAGTTTCCGGTAGGCACTTTTTTGCTTCCCTGGGTTGTCCCTGCCCATTTGTAACCATTAGTTTTATCTGCCTGGAAAATTTTATAACCATATCTATCAAAGATTCCTATTTCCAGATTCTGTTTACCCGAAAGTGCAGAATAATCTACAAAATCATTGATTCCGTCATCATTCGGTGTAATGATGTTGATTAGATTAGGGACGGTAATGTTGATCTCAACAGGTGTACAGTTATATGCGTCTTTCACATATACCTTCGCTTCACCTCTTGGAATATTGGTAAATACGTTGGAATCCTGCCAGTTGATATTATCCATCGAATATTTATAAGGTACTGTTCCTCCGTTGGCATACACAGTAACGGTATTTCCTGATATATCAATACTTGTAACAACCGGATTTTCTGACGGATATATTGTTACTACCTGCGTCGCGACGCAATCCCCTGTTTTAAGTTTTACCCAGTAAGTTCCTACTCCTACATTAGAGATAGATTGTGTGGTAGCTCCGGTGCTCCATTCATAACTTTTGAATCCTGGTCCTGCGTCTAACGTTGTTTTGCTCTCCATACAAATGGTTTTGTCCTTTAAAACCGTTGATAAAACTGGCGCAATGACGGTTAATGTAACTTTTGCAATGGAGTAACATCCATCAGAACTGAATACTTTGATGTAAGCAACTCCACTAGGGGCAATATAAGCTGCCGGAGTCGAAATTTCATTCGTCTCATTGATGGCATCCGTTAAAGAAGGGAAATATTTTTTGGTAAGTCCACCCTGAGAAACGACTGCTCCAATAAGGTTGAAAGAAGCAAACGCCGGAGTGTTTTCAATAAAGCAGGATCTTAATTCGGTTTCGTTTACTGTAACAACAGGATATAGTTTAAGAGTGATTTTAGCTGTGCTTACACATCCCTGTGCTGTGGTTACTTTTACATATATTGTAGCGGCTGGAGATGCATATGTATAAGGATTGGTGATTGGGTTGATCCCATTATTCATGTCATATAAACTAGAATAAAATTCTTTGGTAACACCTGTGAGGGTTGTTACTGCTGCCGTATCGAGATTGAAGGTGGCAGTTCCTGCATTGTTGTTATTACACCCTGTCAGTGTTGCATCTGTTGCAGCGAATGGAGTTGGATTCAGTTGAATAATACCATCTCCGTTATCACATAATGTGGAAGTCGGGTCTTTCACAATCACCTTGATGGTTGTATTTCCTGAGTATTGAAAACTTGCCGGGTTGGCAATAGGTGTAGAGCTTCCTAATACATAATAGGTGAAAATATAATTTGAAGGGTTATTGACAAACTGAGAATTATAAGAAGTTAAATCTACAACGCCGGTTCCCGTAGTAGGATTAGTACATACAAATGGAGTAAGAGTATTGCTTAGGATGGGAACTTTATCCACAAATACCTTTGCATTTTTGATGGAGTGTCTTGCACTTGCTCCTCCTGTTGCTGCAGAAAAACCAAAATATCCCTGAGACATACCTACTGCACCTCCTGAAGGGGCGAAAGATTGGTCAACAATAAGGATACCGTCTATTTTTACTTTGATGATCCAGTTGGTAGGATTACTGAGATCGGTTTCACCGTTTACTTCTACGTGTCTGTAATTACTTCCTACAAATGGTTGTGTAGGGTTAAGGTCGGGAGAGTGAAATGTACTGTTGGGAGTGTTGTTGAATTCAATATTGTTACCCGCAGTATTGTTAGTTCCATACAAAATATGAACCTTACTCATCTGACCTTCGGTTGTATTGTTGAAAATGTCAAAACCTACCATCAGTCCGGATGCATTGGCGGGAATTCCCAATCCTCCTCCGGATACAAAACCTGTTGGAGGGTTAGCCAGATACCAGAATGTGAAACCATCTCCTCTTCCAAATTGAGTGGTTCCGTTTCCGTCTATTCTAAAGTCGAATTCCACCTTCCATTTATCACAATAGCTTAGTGTGATGGGAGTGGATAATTTTATGGCTCCGTATTTACTGGTCTGGTCGGTTGTTAGCTGTATGAAGTCTCCGTTAACGACAGCATCAGACACAAGATCCCAGCCCGTTATGTTTACCGGGTTTCCGGCGAGCTGATAAGTTTGAGAAAATAAACTTCCTGGTAAGCATAGCAGTGTTGCCAGCAATAAAAAGAGTATATTTTTTTTCATAGTGGTTGGATTATGGTAATGTTAGTGTAAGTAGGATTTTAAGGTATATTATATATTTTTTATTAGTTGTTAAATGATTGTAAATCATTTTTCTGCGACTTCACATTTTGAGCAGAATGTTTTTCATAGATTTTGTAAGATAAAATGGGGTATTTTCAAAATCAGAACTACTTCATATAAGAGGTAGTTCTGATGTAAGTTTTAATTTCTGTTTTTTACAAGTACCCAGCCTGAATACCTGGTTTCAGTATTGTTCTTATTGTCTTCATTCCATGAAATGGTGTACCAGTAAGTGCCAGTGATTACTTTCTTGCCAGAAGCGGTACCATCCCATGTGTAGTTTCTCATTTTACCAGCTTCGTAAAGCTTGTTTCCATATCGGTCATAGACTGTGAAAAGAAGGTTTTTCTTGTAAGCCAGAGCCGAATAGTCTATAAAATCATTAACGTTATCCCCGTTTGGAGTGATGGCATTGATGAGATTAGGAACAGTAACCTGAACTTCTACAGGCGTACAATTGTAGAAATCTTTTACATAAATTCTGGCTTCTCCTCTTGGAAGACCTGTGAAGATATTGGATGTCTGCCAGTGGTATCCATCTAAAGAATATTGGTAAGGCGGAGTTCCTCCTGCAACATTTACAGTAATCGTATTATTATCAATATCAATGCTGGAGATCACAGGATTTGGAGATGCTTTTACATTCACGGGCTGCAAAGTAATACAGTTTCCTGTTTTAAGTTTTACCCAATAAGCTCCTACAACAATGTCTTTAATAGATGAGGTAGTGGCTCCGGTGCTCCATTCATAACCGTCAAAACCAGGGCCGGCATCCAGATCTGTTTTTTCACCTATACAAATGATTTTATCTTTCAGAACAGAAGATTTAACAGGAGGAAGTACAATAAGGTTGATCTTAGCCACAGCGAAACATCCATTGGCATCTGTTACTTTTGCATACACAGCTGTAGTGGTAGACATGTACTGTAAAGGATTCATGATTTCATTGGTTCCATCCACAGCGTCTATTACAGTTTTATAATATTTTTTGCTGACACCGGTTGTTAAATTAGTCACATCCGCAGTTGTTAAATTGAAGATGGCATTCGTAATATTATCTTCAATAAAACATGATCTGAGTGTGTCTTCTTTTACTGAAGTGTCGGTGTAAAAGGTAAGCGTAATTTTAGCCGTTCCGGTACACCCCTGAGGAGTTGTCACTTTTACATACACTGTTCCAGGCGCAGATAAATAAGTGTTGGGATTTAGGATTTCATTCGTATCTGTATTCAGATCTGAAAGGGTTTTGTAGTATTTTTTTACAACCCCCGGAACAGTTGTTACATCCGCTGAATTCAAATTGAATACTGCCGTTCCTATTTTATTATTATTACACTGAATCAATGTTTTGTCCTGTGCTACAAAAGGAGCCAGTACAAGCTGAATCTTGGCGTCAGGATTATCGCAAAGAATTCCTGCATTATCCTTGATGACGACAGTTACCGTTGTGTTGGCATTGAACTGATAATTTGTAGGGCTGCTAATAGGGGTAGAACTTCCCAGAGGATAATACGTGAAAGTGTAGTTTGAAGGATTGCTTACAAACTGAGAATTGAAAGTAGTTAAATTCACACTTCCGTATCCTGTTGTCGGATTAGGACAGAAAGACTGGGTTGCTGTGTCCTTAATGATCGGAACTTTATCAGTATAGATTTTTACATTTTTTATAGAGTGTCTTGATCTTGCACCTCCTGTAGATGCAGAAAAACCGAAATATCCTACAGTCATTGCAGCAGCAGTGCCCGATGGAGCAAAAGACTGATTGCAAATTACATTGCCATCAATTGTTATTTTCACAATCCAGTTGGTGGGAACCGCGGGATCTACCTGAGCAGTTACTTCTACGTGCTTAAAAGTTGCTCCCTGAAAAGGTTGAGTCGTGTTCAGATCCGGTGAGTGAAAAGAACTTCCCGGAACATTGAAGAATTCAACATTGTTGGTATCTGTCGTGTTCTGTACCTGTCCATAAGCAACATGAACCTTGCTCATCGTGGCAGTAGTGGTATTGTTGTAAGTATCAAATCCTACAATAAAACCCACGGCATTCTGAGAAACTCCAAGACCTGAACCCAGCACGCTGGCAACAGGTGGGTTGGCAAGATACCAGAAAGCAATTCCATCACCATTGGACGTTTGGTTAGAATCCATTCTGAAGTCGAATTCTACCCGCCATTTGTCGCAATATTTTAAATTAATAGGGTCATTCAGCCTTATCGAACCGGATTGGTTGTTGGTATCCGGTGTAAGCTGTATAAAATCGGTGTTTACCTGAGTAGGAGAGACCATTGTCCATCCCGTGGTATTAACAGGGTTGCCCGCAAGCTGATATGTCTGGGCAAAAGACTTTCCCGCGATACACAATAAAAGAACGGAAAAATAAAACAGTAGTTTTTTATTCATTTAACTGGGACTTAGATTTATATAGGTAAAGATATTAAATCCCGAGTAAAAAATATATGAGTACTGTTAAATTTGTCAAAAAATTTAATTATTTTTTAATAAACGTCATTTCTTATGATGGAATCATGAAACTTATGTAGGAAAGGTTGTCTTTATTTAAATTAAATTAAAAAAGGGTGTTTTCATCCAATCCTTCGAAATAAGTATCAATGTCAAGATCAGAAGAACCTGCGGCTGCCACCGCTAGTTTGTCGCATAGCTCGTTTTCAAAATGCCCCGCGTGCCCTTTTATCCAGTGCATTTTGGGAGTGTGTTTGTTGTATAGTTCTATGAATCTTTTCCAGAGATCGGGGTTCTTTACGTTTTTCCATCCTCTTTTGATCCATCCTGAAATCCAGTTTTGATTGATAGCATCAGATACGTACTTACTGTCTGTATAGATATGAATATCGTTTTCTGTTGATTTTAGTTTTTCCAATGCCGTAATGACGGCCAGAAGTTCCATTCTGTTGTTGGTTGTTTTTCGGAAACCTTTGGAAAATGTTTTCTGATAATTCTTTTCCGGTACACGCATGAGAATTCCATATCCTCCTTTTCCGGGGTTTCCGCTGCAAGCTCCGTCAGTATAAATTTCGATTCTCAAACCTGTTTGTAAAATTAGATGAGGTTATATTCTATGATTTAGAAAGGAAAATCGTCGTCATCGTCAAAGTCATTCATAGATGAGCCGGAAAGTTTTGAACTGTCCGGGAGATCAAACGCTGCTCCAGGTTGAATGGTTGTCTTTATTTTATCAAATCCGCTTGGTTCTCCGAAGTTGGAAGGATATCCTCCTCCTGCACCGCCATCAAAGGCCGCTTCAATATCTCCGAATTTTGCGAAATGTTTTAGGAAAGATAATCGTACATCGGCTGTAGCACCGTTTCTATGTTTTGCGATGATCAGCTCGGCCTGATTTTCAGTAGAAGTTTCCTGGCCTTCATCATCATTATCCCAAACGGTAATTTTATAATATTCTGGTCTGAAGATGAAAGATACGATATCCGCATCCTGCTCAATTGCTCCGGATTCCCTTAGGTCTGAAAGTTGAGGTCTTTTTCCAGGGCGGGCCTCCACACTTCTCGAAAGCTGGGAAAGTGCAATCACCGGAACGTTAAGTTCTTTGGCGATAGCCTTCAGTGAACGGGATATCATGGAGATTTCCTGTTCACGGTTTCCAACCCCTTTTCCGCTGCTGCTTCCTGCTGTCATCAGCTGAAGATAATCAACCATGATAAGTCTTACCCCGTGTTGCATTACCAGTCTTCGGCATTTTGCACGGAAGTCAAAGATGGAAAGGGAAGGAGTTTCATCTATATATAATGGAGCATTTTCCAGTTCAGATACGTTGGAGAATAGTCTTTGCCATTCTTCGTCATCCAAAGTTCCTTTTCTCAGTTTTTCGGAAGAAATTTTTGTTTCCGAAGCAATCATTCTGGTGATAAGCTGTACAGAAGCCATCTCGAGAGAGAATAGCGCCATAGGAATTTTATGTCCTACTGCAATATTTCTCGCCATCGAAAGAAGGAATGCTGTTTTACCCATTGCCGGACGGGCCGCAATAATGATAAGGTCAGAATTCTGCCATCCACCAGTTTCTTTGTCTATATCCCGGAATCCCGAAGGAACTCCCGAAAGTCCCTGTTTATCTTTTAATGATTTAATGGTGTCAATAGCCTGTTTTACTAATGAATTAGCTGTATCAAACCCCTTCTTGATGGTCCCGTTGGTGATTTCAAAGAAAGATTGTTCAGCTTTGTCCAACAGTTCAAAAACATCAGTTGACTCTTTATAGGAAGAGTCAATAACGTTGGCAGAAACGTTGATAAGGCTTCTTAATATATATTTTTCAAGGATAACACGTACGTGATATTCAATATGGGCAGATGAGCTTACCCCCATGGTAAGGTCAATAATGTAATGGTCTCCACCTGCCTGACTCAGTTTGTCTTCTTTTTTCAGGTCCTGAATAATGGTCATTAAGTCGACCGGATGGTTCCCTTCATAAAGTTTTAAGATGCTGGAAAATATGACCTGATGTCTGGGATCATAAAATACTTCAGAGGTCAATAGGTCAATGGAATGGTCAAGACCTTTCTTATCAATCAAAAAAGTTCCGATTACAAGTCTTTCAAAATCTACTGCATTGGGAGGCATTTTTCCATCCGCAATAGACAGTTCTTTTGCAAAGTTTCCGTGTGTTAGGGATGATAATGTTTCTTTTTGAGCCATGGTGCAAAGATAGTTTATTTAAAAAATAATAAAAAAATAGTATTCAACAAATTATTAGCAGTCTTTCGAAAAATGCTTTCAACAGAAGGTTGTATATGTTGATAAAAAAATCACCCCGGTCTGAGGTGATTTTTAAAATAGTAAGTTAAAACTTAGTTTTTATTTTTTACCAATACCCATCCTGAGTATTTTGTTTCGGTATTGTTTTTATTGTTTTCGTTCCATGAAATGGTGTACCAGTAAGTTCCTGTTGGAATTTTCTTACCGAATGCCGTTCCGTCCCATGTGAAGTTTCTCATTTGATTTGCTTCGTGAAGCTTGTTACCGTATCTGTCATACACAATGAAGACAAGGTTTTTCTTGTAAGCCAATGCAGAATAGTCGATCACATCATTGATGTTGTCTCCGTTTGGAGTAATCGCGTTGATAAGGTTAGGAACCGTAATTGAAACCTGAACCGGTGTACAGTTGTAAGTATCTTTTACATATACTACATTTTCTCCTCTTGGAAGTCCTGTGAAGGTATTAGAATCTTGCCAAGTGATACCGTCAATTGAATATTTGTATGGAGGAACTCCACCTGTAACTGTAACAGCGATATTATTGTTCGTAATTTCAATTCCTGACACAACAGGTTGTACTGTAGGTTTTACACGTACTTCCTGAAGAGTGAAACATTTTCCTGTCTGAAGTTTTACCCAGTATACACCAACGCTCACGTTGTTGATAGATTGTGTTGTTTCTCCAGTGCTCCATTCGTAGCTGACAAATCCAGGACCTGCATCTAATGTTGTTTTACCCTCTGGGCAAATTATTTTATCTTTTAGTACTGCAGATTGTACAGGAGGTAATACCTTCAATACAATTTTAGAGATCGCATAACATTGTTTGTCATTGTTTACTCTCACATATACTGTAGTGGTTTCTGAAAGATAATTTAATGGTGTAGCAATTGGATTAGTCTGAGCTAATGCATCTGCTACTGTTTTGTAATATTGTACAACCATACCTGTCGGTAATGGTACCGGCAATCCGATTGTTGCTTTTGAAAGGTCAAAAGTTGAACGGGTAACATCATCTTCAATATAACAGTTTTCAAGTGTCGCGTCTTTGATAACAACAACAGGGTTGAATAAAAGCTTGATTGTTGGTGTTGCAGTACATCCAAAAGCAGAAATTACTTTTACATATATCGTTGTTTCTGGTGAAACATAGTTTGTAGGGTTAACAATTTCATTAATGCCTGCGTTCATATCTGCAGCTGAAGCATAATATTTAATTGTTGCTCCTGTACCTCCGAAAACATTTGCGGAAGTCAAGTCATATTGTGCCGTTCCGGCTCCGTTATTATTACAGGAATATAAAGTAGCGGAATTAGCTGTAATACTTGCGTTGACAAATTTAAACTTACCGGTAATGAAACATCCGTTAATAGGATTATTCGGATTGGTGGGGTCTCGGTATACAACCCTGTAGAAATAAATTGTCGTACCATCTACGAGAGTTGTAGTAAGTGCGTTTTCACCTGTAAGAGCGTCGTTTACTGTTTTGTGGTAGCTTACGCTGAAGTCGGGGCTGTTTCCATTGACAATTGCAGCACTCAAAGTGCTGAAATCAAACTGAGTAGGAAGAGCACAAACCATTACTTTACTAGGCTCATTGGTATCAGTAGACTGAATTCCTGGAGGTATAAATGGATTAGGAGCAAGCACAGGGTTGTTGAATGCAGAACTTAAACTCGCAGTACCTGTCCACTCCATAGAGAAACCATTTACGGATCTACTGTAGTTGTCAATAACCAAGTAGTACGTTTGACCTGCTAACACGTTCATGTAAGGACTCCATTTACCATTATTCATATTAGCTGTGTTGGGAGGAAATACTGCAGGTGGAGCCAGAGTAAGGTCAAGACCTGTATCTCCAGCAGTACCGCTATAGTTACATCTTATTGGCTGTACGAAGACATGGGCTGCGTTCTGTAAAGAATTACATCCGTCTGTTGTTGGGCCGTAGACTGCGAAATCATAATCGTCTCCCTGGTTATTAGGTTTTATGGTAAATGCAAGTGTACCTGGTGTGGATACCGTAAAAGTGTACCAAACGGTATATCTCTCATTGGTGCTCAAGCATCCTCCATTTTGGTTAAGGATTTCTATGATATTTCCTGGGCCTGAAGGGGTATAAGAAATGTCAGAGTTACCACAGATGGGAATTGCTGAGATACAATCTGACTGCGAATAGACCACTTGTGTTATCAATAAAATAAAAAGAAGTAGTATTTTTTTCATTGTTTAAACGATTTTTGTGAAACAAATTTTGAAGAAAAATAAATTTTTATCATTATTTGATGTTACATAAAAAGCCACCGAGGCGGCTTTTTATGAGTATCAATAGGTTATTCTCTATTCTTTACAACAATCCATCCTGAGAATTTAAATGGAGTGTTCTTTTTGTTGTTTTCATTCCATGATACTGAATACCAGTAAGTGCCTGTAGGTATTTTTTTACCTACGATAGTACCGTCCCATTTGTATCCATTTGTTTTGTCACCCTGATGGATCTTTGTTCCATATCTGTCAAAGATACTTAAAACAAGGTTTTCTTTACCAGCTAATGCAGAATAATCTACTACATCATTTACACCATCACCGTTTGGTGTGATAAGATTTACAAGATTAGGAACCACTACTGTTACTTCGATAGGGTCACAATCATAAGCATCCTTTACGTATACTGTATAAGTACCTCTTGCAATATTAGTAAATGTATTGGAATTTTGCCATAATATTTTATCCATAGAATACTGATAGTCCGGCGTTCCTCCAATAACACTTACCGTAAGAGTCGTATTGGAAACATCAATACCATTTACCACGGGTTGCTCAGAAGGGTATACAGTTACTGCTTGAGTAGCAACACAATCTCCTGTCTTAAGTTTTACCCAATAGGTTCCTACGCCTACATTGGAAATAGATTGAGTTGTTGCTCCGGTGCTCCATTCGTAGCTTTTGAAGCCTGGTCCTGCATCCAAAGTAGTAGTATCTTCCATACAGATTATTTTGTCTTTCAGTACGCTTGAAGTTACAGGAGCAATTACAGTTAATGTAATTTTTGCAATCGTATAACATCCGCGTGTATCAGATACTCTTACATATACAAATCCATTGGGAGCAATGTATGCATTGAAATTTAAAATTTCATTCGTTGCATCAATAGCATCTGTTAAAGAAGGGAAGTATCTTTTGGTAGTAGTGGCAGTTGGGCTTGTTACAGAAGCATTTCCAAGGTTGAATAAAGCAGTGGAAGGATTAGATTCTATAAAGCATGATCTTATAGAGGCATCTGTAGCCGTAACCACTGGATAAAACTTCAGTGTGATTTCTGCTGTAGCTGTACATCCAAATTCATTAGTTGCCTTTACAAAAACAGATCCTTCTGCCGAAACATACATGTAAGGATTTGTAATTTCATTGGTTCCGTGAGTAAGGTCATACATGGTTGGATAATACTTCAGGATATGAGTTGGAAGTGCTCCAATGGTGGCTGTTGATAAATCATATAAAGCTGTTGCTGATCCATTGTTACTACATGAAGTAAGCGAAGCTGGGGTAAGAGTAAACGATTTATCAAGGAATTTGATCTGTCCATACTCCCTACACTGGTTCAGGAAGCTTGTTGGGCTGGTCGGATCAATGTAGCTGATCGCATAGGTATATGTAGTGGCTACATTGATATTTGTAGGCGCAGTAATAGGGTTGATATCATCTAGTGCATCCGTTGCCGAAGCATAATATTTTACGATGAAATTTGGATTCGCATTTAAGATTTGTGAAGAAAAAGTAGAGAAATCATAATTTACAATTTTTCCACAAACAGGAATTTCTCCATTTAAAGTAGGTCCAGGCTGTACAAATGGATTAGGCTGATAAGTATGTGTAGAATTATGATCGAATGGAGTAAGGAGTTTAGCCGTTCCTCCAAAAGTTAATGTAAATGGAGCAATATCCGTGGAGAAGTTGTTTAACAATAAGTGATATACCTGCCCTGGAAGTACATCAATATATTTTACAAAGCCTGTAGCTCCAAAACCTGCTGGTTCTGAAGTGATCGTTGCTGTCATATTTAATCCTGTAGGGTTAACAGCTCCGAAATTGACGATACCAGCATATGAGCATCTTAAAGGAGATGCAGTCAGATTGGAGCAATTATGGTTAGGACCATACAAAGCAAAGTCATAATCAATATTTGTAGCGTTAGGTCCTGTAGGAGTAATCACAAACGTTAAAGTTCCGGCAGTTTCTATACTGAACGTAAGCCAGATGGAATTACTTTCTCCTCCAGGTCCCAGACAGCCTACCGTCCCTTCTTTAACACTTCCCCATCCGTTAGGAGTGTAAGAAATGTCGGCATCACTGCATATAGGTATAGCTGTAGCACAGTCTTGCTGTGCAGATAGCATTTGAGCTACGAAAAATAGAAAAACGAGTATATATTTTTTCATTTTTAGCATTTTAATTTTTTAAATCTTCAGATTATTTATTCGATTGCAGTAACTGCTTACCCCATGATGGTGTACCATCTGAAGAGTTTTGGTTTCCAAATTCGGAGATTGCCTGCTGAAACAATACGTCGGCGCCTGCTTTATCACCTGCTTTTTCTTTCATTTTAGCTTTAAGTATAGCCAGTCTCGGATTACTTGATGAGCTGTTTCCAGCTTTAGTAATCATCTCAGAAATAGTATTTAAATCCTTATCAGCATTTTGAGACTGGTCAATCTGCATTTTCTGAAAGTAAAGTAATCCTATTAGTATATTGAATTCGGCATTATCTCTTTTTGCTGTCCATACTCCGATGGCTATTTTTCTAGCCATAGCATTATCGTCGCCAGTGTTTTGTGATGAACCACTCTTTAGGAGTAATTCATTTTTAAGATAGAGGCTCACTGCGGCATAATAATCCGCTTGTAGTTTTTCAGAAGTTTTGGCCTTTGAAAATTTAGTGAAAAGATCATCGTAATCGTTCACCGTTTTTGAACTGTTGAGCTGTGAAACAGCCTGTGTAAGAGCTTTGTCAGTAAAGCTCTGGGCGTTGGTCCAACAGCTTACTATGCAAAAGCTTAGAATTAATAAAAGTTTATTCATAGAAGGGGATTTTTTATAAAGCAAATATAAAAAATTATTAAAGTTAAATTGAAGGTTTTGTGATATATTTAATAAAATAAAGACATTATTGCTTAAATTTATGAACTTGTCAACCAGAAGTTTGTATCTGTTAAATTTTCAAATTGCAACTTATAATATGATTTTTGATGCGGATTTTGAAGTAAATTGAAAAAAAAGGCTGTTTTTGCTCAGAATGAAAATAAAATGTAAAATTGAAGACATTGACTTATAAGTAGTTTTGTAAACAGAAATGTTTTCGGGCTTCCTTTTTTAGAAAGAAGAATAGATGATTTATTCAATAAAAAAAAGACCTCTTAATACAATTAAGAGGTCTTTTTTTAAGTCAATAACAGACTTATAAGAATTATTTTAGCTGCTAATATTGCATTTTTCTTAGTTTCGGGTTAGTAGCGGCTACCGTTAAAGCAACCAAAACCGTCATACAGCCTCCAAATATTACAGAGCGTACTACACCCAGCGCTTTAGCCATAAGTCCACTTTCAAACTGTCCCATTTCATTGCTGGACATGATGAAGATTGAATTTACGCTCAATACCCGTCCTCTGATATGGTCCGGCGTTTTCAACTGTACAATAGTTCCTCTGATCACCACAGAAATACCATCCAGCATTCCACTCATTACAAGGAACATGAAAGAGAGCCAGTATAGCTTGGATAATCCAAACCCAATGATACAAAGTCCAAATCCTGTAACAACGACAAGAAGTACTTTGCCCTGATTTTTTCTAAGGGGAACAATAGAAAGAATAGTGATAATACACATGGAGCCTATATCAGACGCTGCATTCAGTAAACCAAAACCTTCAGCTCCGGATTTTAAAATGTCTGTTGCAAAGACAGGAATCATCGCTACCGCACCTCCAAAAAGTACAGCAAACATATCCAGGCATAAAGCTCCTAGAATTTCTTTGGTTTTAAAAATATAGGAAATTCCTTCACGCATACTATCCACAACATTCACCGTTTCTTTTTTGTATTCAGAATGCTGTTTGTTCAGTTGCCAGAAAAATAAAGAAGCGACAAATATCAGGCAAAGAATCACAACAAGGGTCCATTTTACACTGAAGAAACCTATAAGAAGACCACCAATAGCATGTCCGCACACTGAAGATATCAGAAAAGTTGCCTGGTTGAGAGTGACCGCATTCGGAAGATTCTCTTTCTTTACAATTCTAGGAATCATAGAAGGGACGATAGGCCCGATAAAGGCTCTTGCAATTCCTGTGAAAAATATCACTCCATAAATAAAGTAGGTGATCTCATGTCCTGTAAAGTGTATTTCTACATTCAGGAAAGCCGGAATAAGAAGAAGTCCGATAAGGAATATATAAGCATAGTTACAAATAAGAAGTAACCTCTTTTTTTCATTCATGTCAATAACATGGCCTGCGTACAAGGCACAACTTACAGCAGGTATAACCTCCGAAAGGCCTATAAGACCTATTGAAAAAGGATCTTTTGTTAGTTGATATACCCACCATCCTAGTAGTGTGGCCAGCATTCTGAAAGCTAAAACAATAAAAAATCTCCCGGTGAGAAGATTTCTAAACTCAACATTTTGTAATGTCTGTAACGGGGTAAAGGAAATCATGAGCAAAAATAGCCCTAAAAATTTATTTAAGGCTATTCATATGTTGATTTTTAAAAGATATATTAAATATGTTCCGAAAGATAAAATCTATTTTAGTCCGCTCTTGTAGAACTCAAAACAATAGCCGCTACACCTGCTGCTCCAATAATGGTAGCTCCTGTAGCAATTCTTGCTTTTCTTCTGTCTTTTACTGCAGCTACTTTCGATTTAGGGATAATTACTTCTGTACTGTCTTTTTTGCCTGCTGTACCTACAAGATTATCTCCAACAATGTTTCTGAAAAGTATTTTCTGTTTCGGAGAACCATCTCTCATGGTAACCTTATATACTTTTCCTGCTTCCAGGTTAGAATAGTTATTTTTTGAAATATCCTCGCTGTATTTTGTAGTAGCACAAGATGTAATGACAAATAAAGATGTTAATAAAGACGATTTCAACAGTACAGATGCTTTCATTATTTTCGTTTAGTTTTTCAAATTTATAATTTTTTTCGAATATACGTTTTTGGAATTGAAAAAATATGATTAAAGTTTGTAAATTTCTAAGAGATCGGCAACATTTCTGTCATTTGCCAATCTTGGAGTCTTGTTTTGACCTCCCAATTTCCCCTGAGATTTTGCATATTCTTGGAAGGCATTCTTTTTCAATCCTGTAATATGGAGTTTTTGAAGAATGTTCCCAGAGATAAGATCATCATAATACGTATTTCTGGCTCTAAGCTGATCATCCAGTTCGTTCGTGAAAAGTTCCAGACTTTCCGGTTCTTTTTCAAACTCAATCAGCCACTCATGATAAGGAAGTCCTTCACCCGGATTTACCTGCGGAGCAAGATGGAACTCTGTAATCTGTGCCGGATATTTTTCAAGAGTGGCTTTCATAGCTTCTTCCACCTCAAAAGCAATTACATGCTCTCCAAAAGCAGAAGTGAAATGTTTCGTTCTTCCACTTACGAGAACCCTGTAAGGATTTTTATTGATGAATCTCACAACATCACCAATAGAATAAGCCCATAAACCTGAATTGGTGGTCAGGATAAGCGCATAGTCCTTGTTGAGTTCAATGTCTTTTAAAGTTAGCCTTTTCGCATCAGGTTTTCCATACTCTTCCAAGGCAATGAATTCGTAGAAAATACCATGATTGGTCAACAGTAGAAGCCCTTCTTTGGTGTAATCGTCCTGAAAGGCAAAAAAGCCTTCAGAAGCTGGAAACGTTTGTATAATATCTACGGTGCCTCCCAACAAATCTTCCATTTTGTCCCGGTAAGGTTCATAATTGACACCTCCTGTTACAATGAGCTGAAGATTGGGGAAAAGCTGTTTGATCTTTTTACCGTGTTTTTCCGTCAGTTTTTCAAAATACATGATAAGCCATGGTGGAATTCCGGAAATAAGGGTCATGTTTTCCTTTTCCGTTTCCTCAATGATTTTATCTACTTTAGCTTCCCAGTCTTCCATAATGTTGGTTTCCCAGCTTGGAAGGCGGTTTTTTTGAAGATAATTTGGTATATGATGGGCTACAATGCCAGATAATCTTCCTGTTTTTATCCCAAAAACTTCTTTCAGTTCGGGGCTTCCCTGGAGAAAGATCATTTTTCCGTTTACAAAATCAGCATTTCCTTTCTTGCTGATATAATGAAACAGGGCACTCTGGGCACCTGCAATTTGAAACGGCATTCCTTCCTTAGAAATAGGAATGTATTTAGAACCGGAGGTTGTTCCTGAAGTTTTTGCAAAATATTCGGGAGTTTCTGTCCAGAGAATATTGGCCTGTCCTTTTTTTACTCTTTCAATATAAGGTTTAAGATCTTCATAATCAGCAATAGGAACTCTCTCTTGAAATTCTTTTACAGAATGGATGTTTTCAAAATCATGCTCCCGCCCAAAAAGTGTTTTCTGGGCTGTTCCAACAAGGGACAATAACAGGTCTTCCTGGTTTTTCTCTGCATTTTTTTTGAATTCCTCTGCTTTTTGGACATGTTTCTTTGCCCAAATAAGTGCCGCATTTTTCTTGAAGAAGTTTAACATGGCTCAAATTTATAAATAAGTATAGAATCTGGAGCCATTTTTTACAAAGCTTCACATAAAAAAACCGATGAAACAAGTTCATCGGCTTATCGAAATTTGATTATGAAAATAACAACTATATGTTAATGTTGTGCTTATTTGTTTTCTTTATACCTTTTGTCCGGAGTACCATCTTTTTTCAGATGCTTATTGTCTTTGTATCTTTTATCCGGAGTGCCGTCTTTTTTCATTTTGGCAGCAGGTTGGGCTGGTTTTACTTCAGCTGGTTTCGCTGCTTTAGTAGCGGCTGGTTTTGCTGCTTTTACTTCTGTCGGCTTAGTTGCTTTTACTGTTTTTGCTGTTGGGTGTGCTGTAGAAGTGGTAGCGGGAGCAGTCTGCTGAGCAGTGGCAAGGCCTAATCCTAAGACTAATGACATTGCAGATAATAATTTTTTCATAGGGATTATATTGTTTGTTTTTGTTGAATAAAGATATGCAAAAAGCAGGCTAGAAAATAAGTGAATGTAAACTTTACGAAAGTTTATTACAGATTAAAAAAAAATTAAAGCTCCTGGAAAGCAATGAAAAAGCCTGTCTCAGAAAATCGAAACAGGCTTCTTTATGATACGAATTAGAATGTTTAGCGTGTACAGTTGGCGGTCCAGATTTTGCCGTCCTTTATATATAGAATTTTCAATTCGTTATTATCAATTCTTATATAAGAAGTACCGTTGGAGCCAACCATAACAAGGGTGTGATCTCCTTTCTGTTCAAATTCGACTCCGTTTAAATCGGGAATTCCATTTGAAAAACCGAAATTATATTTGGTGCCACTTGCAATCTTAGTCACGAATACACTTCCGTTATCGGTGCTTATGGTAGTGGATCCTCCATCTTTATAAGAGATACTTCCTTTGTAGGTTCCTGCAAAGAAATCGTTATTAGTGGGATCATCATCTCTGCTGCACGACGAAGCAAAAATGGCCGTAATAAACAGGAATATCAGAACTGCTGAGATTTTCATTGTCTTTTTCATAATATTATATTTTGATGTTTGGTGTTTTTGAATTGCCAAACATTATGCCGCCAGGAGATAATTGATTTTTTTTAACAGGTAATTAGATAAATTAGGAAAATATTAAGAAATATTATACTAAGTACTTCATTCTAAAGATTAACGTGCTTTGCTTTTTTAGTCTAAGAAAAAAATATCCGTACCTTTGTAAAGCATGAACGGTTTCGGAAAACTCCCGAAATCGATTTCGTCGTTTATACCATCACTATTTATGCAGTTAAAATCCATCAAGGAAAAGTTTCTTCCAGATCTGTTGCAGAAAGAATTTGGAAAAGAAATTTTCACACAGTTAGAAAACAATCAGCATATTGCTGTAAAAGGTAGTGCCGGATCGGCGGTTTCTATTTTTGTGGCTGAACTTTTTTTGGTTCAGAAGAAGAATATTCTTTATTTAGTAGATGATAAGGAAGATGCTTTATATGCCAATACCGAAATGGAAGATCTGCTTGGAAAAGAAAAGGTGCTCTATTTTCCCGCGACTCATATGGAGCCTTACCAGATTGAAAAAACGCAGAATGCTAATCTGGTATTGCGAACAGAAGTATTGAATAAGATCAACTCCGGACGTTCTCCCAAAGTTATTGTAGCCTATGCAGGCGCTTTATCCGAAAAAGTATTGAAGAAAGAAGATTTCAAAGCAATTTCTCACCATATAAAAGTGGGAGACCAGCTTGACTTTGACTTTGTGGATGAATTGCTTACTCATTATCATTTTCAGCAGGCAGATTTTGTTTCAGAGCCAGGAGAATTCTCTGTGAGAGGAGGAATTGTAGATGTATTTTCTTATTCCTATGAAAAACCTTACAGAATTACTTTCTTTGGTAATGAAGTGGAGAGTATTAAAACCTTCGACATAGAAACACAGCTTTCTGTAGAAAAGGTAAAAGAATTTCAGTTGGTTTCCAATATGAATTTTTCGGTGACGGGAACAAGGGTTTCACTATTACAGTTATTACCGAAAGAAAGCTACGTAGTTTCCAGGAATGGAATGGTAGGAATGCAGAAGATCAGAACATTTTATGAGAAGTCGTTGGAAAAATATGATACTTTAAGTAAAGATATTGCTCATAAAAGACCTCAGGAACTTTTTATCTCCGATCAGGAATTTCTGTTTGATTATAAGAAATTCAAAACGGTTGACTTTGGCGGAGTGGTAATCGAAGGATTGAAAGAAATTACCGAAATAAAAATTGAACAGCTTCCGCAGCCTTCCTTCCATAAAAATTTTGAGCTGCTGATTGAAGATATTGAAGAAAAACAAAAAGACGGATTTGAAACCTGGATTTCTTTTTCAACAGAGAAACAAAAAGAAAGGCTGGAATCCATCTTTGAAGAACTGGAACATGAGCTTCCTTTTAAAAGTTTTAAATCTGAACTTCATGAAGGATTTGTAGACAATGGCCACAAATTGCTGATGTACACTGATCACCAGATTTTCGATCGTTATCAAAGATATAAAGCAAAAAATACATTCGCAAAATCCGAGCAGCTTACCCTGAAAGATCTGATGTCCTTGAAAATAGGGGATTACATTGCCCACATAGACCATGGGATCGGAAAATTTATGGGACTTGTGAAGGTAAACAATGACGGTAAAATTCAGGAATGTTTTAAGCTTACCTATAAAAATGGAGATCTATTGTATGTGAGCATCCATTCACTTCATAAGATCTCGAAATATAACGGGCCGGATGGCAGAGAGATTGTTTTGAGTAAGCTGGGATCTCCAACCTGGAAATCATTAAAACAGAAAACAAAGGCCAAGGTAAAACAAATAGCTTTCGACCTTATTAAATTGTATGCGCAGAGAAAAACGGCAAAAGGGTTTGCTTTTACACCGGATTCTTATTTGCAGAACGAGCTTGAAGCAAGCTTTATTTATGAAGATACTCCAGACCAGGAAAAGGCGACTTTTGATGTGAAAAAAGATATGGAAGCCGATACGGTGATGGATAGGTTAGTTTGCGGAGATGTAGGTTTTGGTAAGACGGAAGTAGCTATTCGTGCTGCTTTTAAAGCGGCAACAGACGGGAAGCAGGTTGCGGTATTGGTACCGACAACTATTCTGGCGTTTCAGCATTACAGAAGTTTTAAAGAAAGACTTAAAGATTTCCCTGTGAACGTTTCCTATGTTAATCGCTTCAGAACAGCCAAACAGAAATCCGAAACTTTAGAAGACCTGAAGAACGGAAAAGTAGATATTATAATAGGAACCCATCAGTTGGTAAGCAGTTCTGTTAAGTTTAAAGATCTTGGTTTGTTGATTATTGATGAAGAACACAAATTTGGAGTTTCTGTAAAAGATAAATTGAAGACTCTAAAAAATAATGTTGATACGCTCACATTAACGGCTACCCCTATTCCAAGAACATTACAGTTCTCCTTGATGGCGGCTAGAGATTTATCTGTCATTAAAACTCCGCCACCCAACAGACAGCCGGTAGATACTCAACTTATAGGATTTAACGAAGAAATACTTCGTGATGCTGTCTCTTACGAACTTCAAAGAGACGGGCAGGTATACTTTATTAATAATAGAATAGAAAATCTTAAAGATATTGCAGGGCTTATTCAGAGACTTGTTCCGGATGCAAGAGTAATTACGGGGCACGGTCAGATGGAAGGGAAGCAGCTGGAGAAAAATGTTCTGGACTTTATGGATGGTAAGTATGACGTTCTGGTTTCCACTACCATTGTAGAAAGTGGTGTGGATGTTCCTAATGCGAATACAATTTTTATTAACGATGCTCAAAGATTCGGAATGGCAGATCTTCACCAGATGCGTGGAAGGGTAGGGCGAAGCAATAGAAAGGCTTTTTGTTACCTGATTACGCCGCCTTACGACATGATGACTTCCGATGCAAGAAAACGTCTGGAAGCGATTGAACAGTTTTCCGATCTGGGAAGCGGATTCCAGATTGCAATGAAAGATTTGGAGATTCGTGGAGCAGGTGATTTGTTGGGAGCAGAGCAAAGCGGATTTATTAATGAGATGGGATTTGAAACCTATCAGAAATTGATGCAGGAAGCGCTTGAAGAATTAAAAGATGACGTTGAGTTTGAAAATCTGTTCGAAAATGAAGAAGACAGACAGAAGCTTTTTAAATCTGTGAAAGATGTAAATATTGATACAGACTTAGAACTGATGTTGCCAGATTCATATATTTCCAATACAGAAGAAAGACTATTGCTGTACCAAAAAATTGCAGAAATAAATAATGAAGCAAACCTTCATCAGTTTGAGCTTGAACTGATCGACCGTTTTGGAGCTTTACCAAAAGAAGCCGTGAATCTTTTAAAGAGTGTTTCCCTGAAATGGCTTGCGGCAGATATTGGTTTCGAAAAGATTGTAATGAAGAATGGTGTATTTTTAGGGTATTTCCCAGGCAATCCTCAGGACAAATTCTATCAGACAGACAGATTCAGACATATCATTAATTATCTTACCAGAAATCCTGCAGAAGCTCAACTTAAAGAAAAGTCCGGAAAAGAAGGTAACCAGCTCATGATGAGAAAAGAAAGGGTGAAAAATGTGGATGAGGTGAACGTACTTCTAAAAGCCATTATTGAACATTAGTACTCCATATTTTAGGTAGCAATAAAATTATCACAGAATTATTAAAAAATCGTATAAAAATGCAGATTTTTATACGATTTTTTATGATTATTATCATGTTTTTTGGTTGTAATATTCATTTTTATGGGAATTAATGCCTTTTAAAAGGGGTCAAATTCACTTTTTATTGAGTAAAATTAATCCGTAATATACGACACAGTAAGGGTTTGGGACGTTGTGTGATTTTTTTTAGACTAAAAAAGTAGAGTTATGTCGAAATAATTCTACTTTTGTGTGTGATTAATTCTATCCTCTAATGCGTTTATTTCTATAGTATTATGAATGTATAACTGGAATTTTGTGGACTTCAATTTGTACCTTTGCAGTCCTCATTATGAAAAAAACTATATATTGCAGCGTTATTGGACTTTTGTCTTTCAATCTTAACGCTCAGGTGGGAATCGGGACTCCCAAACCAAAGTCTAGTCTCGACGTAAATGGTAAAACTACCTTACGAAAAGAGCTTAGAGTGGGCGGAACTTCAACTCAAGTTGGAAGCGCCGGATTGAACGGTCAGGTTTTGGTTTCTCAAGGAGAAGGACTGCCACCTGTCTGGAAAACTTTGAATGTTTCCTTTATAGAAGAGGGACAGTATAAATTAATTAATTCATATTTGTCTTCAGATCAAGTTGGTATCACCAATCTTCCTGATGCCACGTCAACAGACATTGTTTACAAAAACAGTGTTGGAGACAATATCACAGATGTTTCAAAAGGTAAATGGGTAAAGATTACTAATCTTGAAACCAATTTCACTATCAAAAACGGAAAAAACAGACTTACTTATCAGTTTCAGACGGGAGTTGAAATAAAAGCTCCTACAACAGCCACACCGGAAAGTGTAAGATTTACGTGTGGGGTTTTCAGAAACGGTTTGCTGGTAGCAGTACGTCCTGATAGAATTGCTTCTAATAATAACTCTGGGAAACTAGGTCTTTTGGATTATATTTTCACCCTTAATTATACAGAGCAGAATGTTCCGGTAGGCCCTCAAAAAGTGGAGATTGCCTGCAGAAAAATTGATGCTTCCAATACCAACGCACAATTCGCAATAGGACGTAATGTAGATGGTTCTAATGGTGCTTCCAGTGCATTTACTCTGGAATCTGACATGAAGGTAGACGTTATTGAATTTGTGACTTATAAAAATTAATCAAACGATGAAAAAAATACTATCAACTTTGTTTCTTGCAACAGGACTCTTATTGTCGGCTCAAGTAGGAATCAAAACTGAAGCTCCACAAGCAAAGCTGGATGTGAATGGAGATGTTAATTTCAGAAATAAAATCGCTATTTTCGATGCTACTGATAATTCTGTTTCGCAAGGAAATAATGATCAATTACTGGTTTCCAGAGGAGAGGGACTTCCTCCGGTTTGGAGATCTCTCCGTATTCCGGAATATGAAGCTAATAAATTTTACCTGATCTATAACAACTCTTTTTCTGATAAAGTAGGAACAACATTTGCCAATAGTGATGATTCTTCAGTAGCCTATGGTTCCAGAGGAGCTACATTTACTAAAGGAAAAGATTATAGTACGCTTACAAAATTTAAAAAAATTGACGGGCTTTCGCAAACGATTAGTGTTTTCAGTACTGAAAGTAAGGCATATTTCCTTTTTGAAACCGTAGTACATGCCAGTTTTGCTGCAGTGGGTAGCGGTACTAACCCTCAGGATAGTTCAATAGATTATGCATGTGGTATTTTTGTGGATAATAAACTCGTGAATTTGAGACAAAGAAACATTAAAGCCAACAATGCTTCTTATCCTTTCATCACCCATACTCAGATTGGAATTGTAGAAAACCTTTCTAAAGGAGATCACAGTGTAAGCGTTGCCTGTACAAGATTGGGCTCATATGATGCTTCAAATATTTCTCTTGCGATAGGAACCAATGCTTCCGGAGCAACCAATATCAACAATTTTATTGCACAATCATCTCTTAAAGTAGATGTATACGAAGTTCCACAAACGTTTAACTCAGTAATAAACTAAGCAGATTATGAAAAAAATAGGAATTGTAACGACTATTCTCTTAGCGATTACTGTAAACGCACAGGTGGGTATTAATACTCCAACTCCAACCAATACATTGGATGTAAACGGAGACTTAAATGTTCGAAAAGAATTAAGAACCGGAGGGACCGATCTTTTGACAGGGTCAGCAGGATCAGCAGGATCTATTTTACATAATAATACAGATCTGGGAGCGAACGATTGGAAAACTATTAAAATTGCTGATGGACAAGGGAGTATGTCATTGTTCTCAGTCAATACAATGTCAGACAAAACAGGGATTAGTTTTACCGGTAATAACGGATCAACAAGTGCTTATACAGATGGAGAATCTATATCTACTCAAGTTTCCAACGAGCCTAAATGGGTTGCACTTCCGGAAATTGATTATTCGTTTATTGTAACCAGTGCGAATAATAAAGCCACTTTTTCTTTTCAAACCACGGTTCAGAAAACCGGAACAAGTTCTGCCAGCTTTGCGTGTGGGATATTTATAGATAATCAGTTGCGAGCTGTAAGAACCGATGTTTTGCTTGGAGATAGCGGAACATATAAGATTTTTAACCTGAATGCAACGCTTTCCAACCTGAATGTCAACACGAATACCAAGTATAGCGTTAAAGTAGCTTGTTCAAAAAGGGCTATCACAGGAACTACATTGGGAATAGGAAGAGCAGTGAATACAACTTTTCTTAACAGCGATATGTCACAGTCTGTTTTGAGTGTATCTGTACTGCAACCATATTAATTTTCATCATAATACAATAAATAGAAATCTAAAAACGTTATGTTTTTAGATTTTTTTGTTTATTAACTCTATTCCTTGTGAATTTGTTTGAATAAAGTAGAGTGTATTATCGAAAATTGAATTATATTTGGACAATCTAAAAAACTCTCTATGGTAAAAAACTATTTTCTTAAAATGTTTGCCGGTATTGCTTTTCTAGGATTGCTGGCAGCATGTAATACTACATCTGATCCTACAGAATCTATCCCTGATCCTGATCCGGGTATCCCGCCACAAAGAATTCTTACGAAGGTCAATATCAATAATGTTTCCAGTGAAGAGTATGTTACCACTGCAGGTACAGGAACTTTGCAACAAGGTATCTTCAGAGATGAGAGTGCTACTGGCGTTACAGCATATTACACAGGAAATGTAACGTATACACAAAAAAATATCACTAAAATAAAATTCGTAAGTTCTGCAACAGCCAGTCTTGCTTATGAGTTTAATATCGTTCCTGATGGAACAGGAAAGAAAATTTACAATGCCAGCTGTACAGCAACGGGAGCTACTGCTGCAGTATCTCACATAAGCGACTATGCTTTCACTTACGATGCTACTACAGATAAGCTTACTAAAATTCTTGAAAAAAGAAAAGCAGGTGGTATCAGTGCTTATAATCAGTTTATAGAGTATGTGTTTACCTACACGGGGAATGAAATTTTTCAGGTTACCTGCTCTAAAGGAATACTGGATAACAACGGAGCTCCGGATATGACTACGGCAAAAGTTACAAAATATAATTTCCAGAATTATGACGGAAGAAAGAGCCCGTTCTCTACACTTCCTTCCCTGTATTTCCTTACGCAAGGTTTGATGAATCCTGCCAATTTCTATAAAATGTCACCAAGTAACCCTACATCAATATATATACAGACGCCTACTTCTGCAACGAATACGTCACAAAGCTATTCTTACGATAATCAGGGCTACCCGACTCTAGAGAAAAACCAGAATGTAACTTATTTCTATAAAAATTTATAAGAAAGCAGTTTACCATTAATAATAATAACCAGAATATCAATAATCATATAATTTTTTAAGCAAAAAAAAATTATATTTGTCAAAAAAATAATCAATTACCAGGAAATGAAGCGAATTTTCTATTTTATTATATTAATAGCAGGTTTATCCACAATACATTCTTGTAAAAGTTTATTGGATGAGGATGGAAATCCTCTACTAGACCTGAATACTACAGAAGGATTAAGCGGCCCAAGAGCTTTATATAGAGAAGTTACAAATAAAGATACCCTGGCAGAATATCACTACAGTGGTCTTCTTGTGACTAAAGTACTTCAAGACAGTGCTTCTGTTACAGATATCATGTACAGTGGCGATAAGATCAGCCAGATTAATTTTAATGGTTTCCTTGATCTTGATGGTAACGGAAAACTGGATAAAGACAGTGTTTCTTATACTCAATTGTTTACTTACGCAAACAACAACAAGCTGCAGACTATTTCTGAAAACCGTTCTATTTTCAGGAGACCTCCAATTGTTCCGCCGGCAACAACGCCAAATCCTCAAACGTTATTGAGAAAAGAGAAATCTTCTTACAGAATAGTTTACAGCACTTCCACAGGAAAATTGGATTCTATCGTTATGAGAAACGGACCAGATACTGCCGGAACCAATTTTGTATTTACAGACTACTCAAAAACAGGATATAGCTACCTGGGAGACAATGTATCTAAAGTAATCAGATACTACGGGAAAATGAATGGTACCAGCGGTACTTCATATGGACCGGTTACAGGTAAATACAGCTATGAATATTATGCATATGATGACCAGGTGAGTCCATTCACATTATTGCCACATGTATATAAAATTTCAAGATTATTATCTACAGTGATCAATGATAAAGAAAGTCTTATTTTATCTCCAAACAATCCTAAGAGATGGTCGGTGACAGATCTTACGCCGCCTATTCCAAGCCCGATTGTGAAGAGTACAAATTACTCTTATGATCCTCAGACTTACATGACAAAAGGGTATGGCGTTAATTATATCTATAAGCCACAATAGACCTTTTTTGAACAATATTTAAACTCAACCTTCATAAGGTTGAGTTTTTTATTTTATATCTCTTAATTTTGCAAAAAATTTCTGATGAAATATTTAATCGTTGGGCTTGGTAACAAAGGCTCAGAATATGAAAATACACGACATAATATAGGCTTTAAAGTCGCCGAAAAAATAGCTGAAACACTTGAAGTATCATTCAATACCTCCAACTTTGGCTGGCTGGCAGAAGGAAAATACAAAGGCAGAAAAGTCTTCGTTCTTAAGCCGGATACCTATATGAATCTTTCCGGCAACGCGGTGAAATATTGGATGCAGAAAGAAAATATACCTTTGGAAAATGTACTGATTGTAACGGATGATCTTGCGCTTCCTTTCGGAACTTTGAGAATGAAAGGGAAAGGTTCTGATGCCGGACATAACGGGCTGAAAAATATTAATGAAGTATTGCAGACTCAAAACTATGCAAGACTGCGTTTTGGTATTTCTGCAGACTTTACAGCGGGGCGTCAGGTAGACTATGTACTGGGAACCTGGAATGAAGAAGAAACAGAGAAGCTTACAGAAAGAATTGAAACATTCTCAAAAGCGAGTCTTTCTTTCGTATTTGCTGGATTGAATAATACAATGTCTGCATTTAACGGGAAATAGAAAATAAAAAGAAGGCCGTCAAATGTTGATGGCCTTCTTCAAAAAATTATAATTGATAGTAAGTGTTAAATGTATGTGGTCTTGTACTTGTTGTTTATAACCAGCTTACAGCTCCTGTTTCAACATCATAATTGGCTCCAACGATCTTAATTTTACCTTCGCTTTCAAGGTTTCTAAGTGTTGAACTTTGCTTACGGATATCCTCAATCGCATTTTTTACATTTTGCTGATTAAGTCTTTCCAGAAGAGAACTGTTTTTAGATGAACGTTCTTCGTTGTCTTCAATCACCTGGTTGATGATTGGGTCGAAATGATTGATCAGGTGGTTTAAGTTATCCATTCCCATTCCTTCAATTTGCGCTGCGTCCAGACCTCCTTTCAAAGCTCCGCACTTGGTGTGTCCTAAAACTACAATCAGTTTAGAACCTGCCACGTTACAGCCAAATTCCATAGATCCAAGAATATCCTGATTAACAAAATTACCGGCAATTCTGATACTGAAAACATCCCCCAATCCCTGATCAAAAATAAGCTCTGCAGAAGTACGGCTGTCTATACAGCTTAAAACAACTGCAAACGGCCATTGTCCTTCACGGGTAGCGTTTACCTGCTCCAAAAGGTCTCTGTTGGCTTTAAGGTTGTTAACAAATCTTTGGTTTCCTTCTTTTAAAAAGGTTAAGGCTTTCTCAGGAGTGATCGTCGATTGAGTTTCGTATGTATGTGCTTTCATATAATTTGTTTAATTGTTTTCGAATTTAAAGTTAAAAAAAATAATTGATGATAAATGAGATTACATCGCTCTTTTGTGCGTAACCAGAATATGAGAATCCTGACTTCTTTCATAATCTCTGTATGACGTTTTAAAGCCTAAAAGTTCCACATTGATGTCCTGTTCTTTGGCCCGTATGTTGGCAAAATCCTGAATCATTTCCAATACATCTGTTGCGATGTATGAAGTGTTGGTAGCATCAATAATTACTACGGAGCTAGGCTTGATATTTTTAAGTGTTTTTTTGATGGCAGCTTTATTTAAAAATGAAACTTCCTCGGCTAATTTTATTTTAATTCCATCTGCATCATCCAGCTTTTCTCTGCTCAAATAATAGGCTCTTTTCATATTTCCCTGAAGGATATAGAATACAGAGATGGCAAGGCCAATTCCCACACCTTTTAATAAATCTGTTGCTACAATTGCTGCTACCGTTGCCGCAAACGGGATAAACTGGAATTTTCCTAAATGCCAGAAGTGCTTAAACGTAGCAGGCTTGGCCAGTTTATATCCTACAAGAATCAACACTGCTGCCAAAGTAGCAAGGGGAATCATATTCAGAATAACAGGAATGGAAAGTACACAGATCAGTAAAAAGACTCCGTGAATAATAGAAGAAATTTTGGATGTCGCTCCTGCATTGGCATTGGCAGAACTTCTTACCACAACAGACGTCATAGGAAGCCCTCCGATAAATGAACTGATAAGATTTCCTATTCCTTGTGCCTTAAGCTCCAGGTTGGTATCAGTAATTCTTCTCTGCCTGTCCAGTCTGTCCGAAGCTTCAATACACAATAATGTTTCAATAGATGCAACAATAGCAATGGTAGCGCCTACAATCCATACTTTTGGATTCGTAAAACCGTTAAAATCCGGTGTCGTTACAAGATTTTTGAAATCATCCAAAGACTTTGGAACTGGTAAAGAAACCAAATGCTGGGTTTGAATAGCCAAAGAACTTCCTGTCATAATAAATATCTGATTTAAAATGATACTTACAATAACAGCCACTAAAGCTCCTGGAAGCATTTTCATCCTTTTCAGTACATGAATTCTGTCCCAAGCAAGAAGAATGGCTACCGAAATCAACGTAATAATAATAGCTCCCATATGAATGGCTCCAAATAGTTCTGTGAAGTATCCGAAGTTTAAGCCGTTATCAAAAATAGACTCGTGACCTTCATAATCCTTATCGAATCCTAAAGCGTGAGGAATTTGTTTTAAAATAATGATGATTCCTATTGCGGCAAGCATTCCTTCAATAACGTTGTTGGGAAAGTAATTGGAAATACTTCCTGCTCTTACAAATCCTAAAACAAGTTGAATAAGTCCTGCAATAATCCCTGCACAAAGGAATAATTCAAATGCTCCAAGATCCGTAATGGCGGTAAGGATAATGGCTGTTAAACCTGCCGCAGGTCCTGAAACTGAAATATTTGAGTTACTGATAAATCCTACAACAAGTCCGCCTACAATCCCGGAAATAATTCCGGATAATGGGGGTGCACCTGATGCTAAAGCAATTCCTAAACATAGTGGAAGTGCCACTAAGAATACAACGAGTCCCGAAGGGAAATTCTCCTTGATTCCTCCTATTAATGATGTCTTTTTCATGATGTGAAGCTGTGAGGTATAATTGGCTTATTTCTCTTTAAATAAGTCAATTATGAGAGTTTGAAAAATTTTTAATTTTTAAAGTACGTGTGTATCCTATATCAAAAAATGATATGGAATAGGCATCAAAAAATCTAATTATTAAAAATTAAGCTTCGGGGGGTGGAGAAAATATAGAAAGTAGGGGTGAAAGATGAAAAGAATCATCAATCAGTACAAAAGACATTCTCTGAACGTCAGGTTCAGAAAACTTCAGATAATCGAAAACGTCTAGAGGTTTCGGAAGTGTCTTTTCGTAAACAATAAGTGAGGACGAGTGAGAATGTGGTTCTTCTTCATTCACTATTATATTCGTTCTCAGAATATCCCAGCCAGCCACCGCAGCAATGCTTGGCAGCGCCGTAAAATTCAGAAAAAATGTTAATATAATAATACTCCAGAATTTCATTTTACATTCTTTTTTAGACAAACTATTTTGTCTTTGTGCTCATAACCCAATCAGAGCTGGTAAGGTTGTAGATCTTTTGGATGTCTTTTAAGATTTTCTCAAAATCGATCTCCAGATCAATAATCTTTCCTGTTCTAAGGTCAAATACCCAGCCATGTACAATAGGATATTCTTCTAGAATATATCTTTCCTGTACACAGGCCATTTTGATAACGTTGATACACTGCTCCTGAACATTAAGTTCCACAAGTCTGTCATAACGCTTGTTTTCGTCCTGAATAGAATCAAGCTCAGCCTGATGCAATCTGTAAACATCACGAATGTTTCTCAACCAAGGATTCAGTAATCCTAAATCCTGAGGGGTCATCGCTGCTTTTACACCGCCGCAGTTGTAATGTCCGCAAACAATAATGTGTTTTACTTTCAGATGTTCTACAGCATATTGTATCACTGCTGTGGAGCTCATATCTAAAGTATTAACGACATTGGCAATGTTTCTGTGAACAAATACTTCTCCCGGTTTTGCACCCATTAATTCTTCAGCTGTAGCTCTGCTGTCTGAGCATCCGATGTACAGATAATCAGGATTCTGAGTTTCGGCTAATTTCTGGAAAAAATCGGGATCTTCTGCTACTTTTGATTCTACCCATTTTCTGTTATTCTCGAAAATAACTTCGTACGATTGTGACATAATTTTAAATTTTTAAAAGTTTATAATTATTTATTTCGTTTAAATTATTTTCAAAATCAATAGACTAAATCAATAATGATGCAAAAATATACTTTTTGCCCAATATTTAATCAGTTTTAACAAAGTTTAATATTAAAATATGCTTAAAATCATATGTATATAACGGTATACTTTGCTTTACACTGGTAGGAATACTTTGGATAATCCCAACGTTTAAAAGCTAATATAAAATTACTAACTATAAACCAAAAATCATCATTTGTGAATTAAAATATTTGTAAATTCAAAATTCTTTCAGATAATGGTAAAATAAGTGACTGATTACCGAATGAAAATAAATAACTTAAGTTTCATATTATAACTTTATTATTTGAATGGCAGATTTAGATCTTAAAGCTTTATCACCTTTGTTTTATTGGGCTGGAATTTTTATCGCCTTCTTTTCATCTTTTCTGATATTGGGAAAGGTGAAAAAAAGAACTGCCGATTTTGTTTTGGCCGTCTGGTTTTTGATTATAGGCGCTCACCTCACCTTTTTTGTATTATTCCTTTCTGAAGGCTATATGAAATTTTCTTACCTCATAGGTTTTGAAATTCCTTTTCCTTTTATGCATGGGCCAATGTTGTATTTGTATATTTTGTGTATCACTGGCCGAAGTCCCGGTAAAAAGATCTGGCTGCTCAACTGTGTTCCTGTTTTCATCATCTATATAATGCTGCTTCAATTTTTACTCATGTCACCTCATGAGAGGGTGATGGTCTATCAAAACAAAGGTAAGGGATATGAAATGTTGAGCCAGATGATCAAATTTCTTATGATTTTTTCCGGAATTTTCTATGTGGGGCTAAGTCTTCTGGCTATTAAAAATTATAAAAAGAAAATTTCCGATCAGTATTCCAATACGGAAAAGATTAATATCAATTGGTCTTACTATCTGATTATCGGAATTGCTTTGATCTGGATTGCCGTTATCATAAGAAATGATGTTCTTATTTTCTCTCTGGTTGTTCTGTTTATTGTCGTGGCTGCTTATTTTGGGATAAGCCGTGTAGGTATTCTGGACTTGCCGGTGACTGCTGAGGTTCCCGATTCAAAAAGAACTGATCGTGATGAGGAAACTATAAAATATCAGAAAAACTCGCCAGGTGATGATGTGATACACAGTATTTATGAAAAGCTTATCTCTAAAATGGAAGATGAAAAACTGTATAAAGACCCGGATCTGAATCTGAATTACGTGGCAAAACTTTTAGAAGTTCATCCCAATATATTATCACAGGTTATTAATTCCATAGAGAATAAGAATTTTTATGACTATATCAATCGGCAGCGCATTGAAGAATTCAAAAGAATTGTGATTCTTCAGGAAAACCAGAAATTTACCATTCTTTCCTTAGCTTTTGAAAGTGGGTTCAATTCCAAGACATCATTTAACCGGAATTTTAAAAAATACGTGAATTGCTCTCCAAGTGAGTTTATGAAAAATCAAAGTGTTCATATCGAGTGAGATAAATGCTTTTTTAGAGGTTTAATAAAATAGGTTTCAACTTTCATTTTGGAACAATTGGAGCTTCAGTATTGCCCATTTTTGCACAAAATTTTAGGTATGACTATGAAAAAAATATTCTTTGTGCTTATGAGCGTATTGGCATTACTCATTGGAATTTATCCTATTATGTATGCTTTTGTTGAACTTAAATATACATTCCTGAGTTCAAAATCACCCGTATTATTATATGATATAACCTGGAAAACAGCATTTTTTGCGCATATCATTTTCGGGGGAATTTCTCTTTTTATAGGATGGCGGCAATTTGGGAATTCATTTCGGGAAAAGCATATGAAATTGCATCAACTCATTGGCAAAATTTACGTAGGATCTGTAACGATAAGTTCTGTTTCAGCAATTTATATGGGATTTTATGCTAATGGGGGAATGATTTCTGCCGCAGGATTTATTTGTTTAGGAATAATCTGGCTCTTCACAACGTTTTTGGGAGTTATACAGATACAAAAGGGACAAATACTCAAACACCAACAGCTTATGACCTACAGTTATGCCTGCACTTTTGCAGCCGTCACCTTGAGATTATGGTATCCTTTGTTGCAAAGTCTAACAAAAGATCCTTCTGGTTCTTATACTGCTGTGGCCTGGTTATGTTGGGTTCCTAATCTGCTGGCAGCTTATTGTATTAACCAAAGAAAAGCTGCCACAACATAAAGAATTTTACCTCAGAGAATTATTCGGGGAGCTTATCGTATTCTATGCTTCTCATATTTAAATTGAGATATTTGTTTTCTTCATTTTTATAGTGTTGAGGAGTTTCCAGTCCCATATACTTCATGATGAGTGGATAGATATAGGTAGTCTGGGTAAGTTTAGATTCATGCCCTGTAATTCGGTATTCGGAAGGAACTTTATTACCAAACCATACAAAAAAAGGAACCTGTGTAGACTCTTTTGAATCTACATGAAGCAATTTGTCTTCCTGTATTTTAAGACCATGATCGGAAGCGTAGATCACCACAGAATTGGTGTTTTTCAGGGTGTTGAAAATATCTTTCATCACATGATCGGTATATTTTATAGAACTGTCATAGCAGTCAAGACCTTCGGAATTCCAATTTTCAGGCAGTCGGTTACATGGGTTAGGATGGCTTCCCATGATGTGTAAAACAATAAATTTATTTTCTTTGGTCTGAATAGCTTTTCTGAGTTCAGGGGTTATTACTTCATCATAACCATTGACCCATTTTTTGTTTCTAGACATGGAAGCAATGGCAGTAATTCCTTTTGCACTTGCCTGAGTGCTTATCCAGAAAGAGTTGTATCCTATTTGGTTAGCGAGATTGATGATGTTATAAGATAGCTTATCATAACGGTACCTAAACTCATCAGGATGTATGGTGGAAAGAATTAAAGGAACACTTAGATTCGTGATTCCTGCGGGAGAAACTGCATGATCATAAACCATCATATTTCCTGCTTCCTGATCTGTATAAGGTGTTGTTTTCTTACTGTAACCATACAGTGACATATTCTGCTTTCTTTCAGATTCTCCGATGATCAAGATCACGTTTTCTATCCCTGGCTGTACTTTTTTGATGTTGAAGACCGGAACATTTTTTTTGATCATGTTGATATCTTCCTGAATTTTCAATGCTGTATTGAAATCCGAGTAATGATAATAAACACTTTTAATCATCTTACCACCTCCTTTATTGCTTACATATCGATGTTTAAGGAAAAAAGCAAACGGAAGAATCAGCCATATCAGAGCAATGGCTCCAAATTTAAAAGTAAAGGTGACGACATTTTTTTTCAGATAAATGACTGTGTACAGCAACATTGCTGAAAAAATGAAAAATAAAACACCCGGAAGAATAAACATATAAGACATACTCATGGCCTCATGGATGTTGGATTCTAGTATACTGATAGCCATTCCTACATTAAAACCTGAATGATAAATAAAGAAACAGGACATTGATATAAGAACATTAATACTTAAGAGAAAGCATAATACAACGGCAATAGGAGCTGTATATTTATTTTTAAACAGTAGAGCATTAAAAACAAGAAATGAACAGAACATGATTCCATATTCAAAAATATTCCTGATACTGTCCAGTTTATCTGCCCCGAAAAAATTATCATAGATATAGGGAAAGGAAAGCAAAAAAGCGATGAGATAAATGATAATAGTGAGTATGGGAATTATTTTTTTGAGCATGGTTAAGATTGTCAAAGGCTGTTAAGATAAATTATTAGGGTGATCCACTCGAAAAGAAATCCAATATAAGTGTCTTAGGAAAATCAAACTGGCAGCGAACCAGAAAGGTATGATTTAACATTCACACTTTGTGGCCACAAGTTGTGTGCCGACTTAAGAAAACTTTTGAAGGATATTGGCTTCATTACGAATCATAGATTTTCTCCGAATTTTTAATACTTCAGAAAATGATTCGAAAGGCTTGAAATACAGGTTAATATACTGAATTGGGAATAAGAATATTTTTCATCAAAATTATTTTTTAATTAATAATAGTTTTTGGGGTGTGTTTTTTACTATTAGTGATTTCTTTTCAGAACAAGCAACATGTTTAGGTTGATGAAAACGATACCGGGAAGTGAAATTCCTGATAAATCGAATTGCATATTCGTGATTTCATAATTAAGACATGTTTTCTTTGACAAATGTACAATAAATTGCAGGTAAAAACAAGACGATTTTAGTGTATCTGTTGAATTGATTATACTTTACGGTTAATATAATCCTCTGTAGCGTTACTTGTAGGGATAATTTTAGCAGGATTGCCTATGACAACGGAATGTGAGGGAACATCAAAGTTGACATAGGAGTTGGGAACAATTAAAACATTATTCCCTATCGTTATCGCTCCTACAATAACAGCATTGGTGCCAATCCAGACTTCATCACCTATAATAGGGGAGCCTTCATTCTTACCCCTGTTTTGCTGTCCAATAGTAACACCTTGTGCTATATTACAGTTCTTCCCAATGATGGTTTTGGGATTAATCACCAAGCTGCCCCAGTGTCCCAGGTAAAAACCTTCGCCAATTTGTGTTTCCGGATAAATTTGGAAACCATATTTAATCTGATAATGTCTTAAAATAATTCTCCAGAATGTACTCAAAACGGAAGTTTTCTGATATTTTTGAGTCATTCTTAGAATGTATACAAAGTGTAAATTCGGATTGATGCATTTTTTCCAGATTTGAAACGTTGAAAGCCACTTTCCACTTTCCCGGTAAAAATCTTTTTGAATGATAGAGTAATCAGCCATGGCAAGTATGTTTTAAACTTCGTCAATTATTTTCTGAAGATGTTCTACCGATTTTTCCAGTACAAAAGGAAGCTCTGTTTCTGAAATATGTTTCTTATACTCTTCAGTACAGCTTTTATCCGTAAGAAACTTCTTCATACCTTCATAAATTCCTTCTTCGGAGTTAGGGGTAATATTCCCAAGTTTTCCATCCTGAAGAAGATCTCTGATTCCGGAAATATCCGTTGCCGAAATTGGTTTGTTAAGAATAAGAGCCTCAGCAATGATGGTAGGAAACCCTTCATGCCTTGATGACATAATATAGAAATCAGCCTTTTTCATATAAGGATAAGGATTACTGCTAAAACCAAGCATTTTTGCAGTACCTTGAAGCCCCAGAGAATGAAGCTGATCCAGCGTTTTATTAAAATCATACCCATCTCCAATGATAATCAGGTTGTGCTGCAATCCTTCATCAATCAGTTTTTTGTGCACATCCAGAAGCCTGTCATATCCTTTTTGAGGATATACTGTTCCTACCGTTACAAAAGTGGGAAGATCGTTGTTGAAAGGATAATCATCCACCTCAATGTCTGCTTTCCTAAGGGTATCGTTTTTGTCAATGGGATTAAAGATTTTTATTACGGATTGCTTTTCCGCTTCATTCTTCGCCAGTTTATGCATCTCTTCCTGAAGCTTATTGGAAATCACCAAAATCCTATCAAACTTGAAAAACTGTCGGATAACTTCCGGAGTATATTCTTTTAAATTGAAAATATCATTCTGCACCCAGATAATCTTTTTCGAATCTTTTTGAGGGCTGGTGAGTATCTCTTTGTGCATGGCGTGAATGGCTGCAATCTCTACATCGTATTTTTTGTTTTTTAAAATAAATTTATAGAGAAGGGAAGGAAACCAAAGAAACATTTTCTGATAAAGAACTCTGTATGCCTTTACGGGAATATCCTGAGGCCTGTTAGTGGTTATCATTTCTCCTTTTGTTAAATAATAGAGATTTACCCAGGACGGAACTTCTTTAATGTAGAGCCCCGAATAAAGATTCACCAGCAGATCTACTTCATATTTATCCGGAGGAAGGTTTTTTAGAAAATTGACTAATACCTTTTCAGCACCACCATGACGTAAAGAGCCTATACGGATGAGGAGTTTTTTCTTTTTCAATTTGTTTTTTTTATAAGTTATTGGGGAACAATATTCTGCCTCGCAGAAGTTGCTTTATCATTTACAAGATTAAATTTATTTAATTTTTCTTGCTTTTTTATACTTGTGTGGAAGATTTTCTTTGATATAGTCATCCAGCCTTTTTCTGTCTTTTTCCAATTCTCGTGGATATTCCGGATTGTTTTTTAAGACAATATCACCATAATCTTCAATGGTACAAAGAAATTGGGCGGGGTTTCCAATAAAGACCGTGTTGTCAGGCATAGACTGTGATAACACGGAATTTGCTCCCAACACACAGTTGTTTCCAATCTTTACATCCTGCATAATTACACAGTTGAGCCCGATCGTGCAATTATTCCCGATTTTTATTCTTCCAAGAATTCTTGCATCTTCATAGCCGGGAAGTCTTCTCAGTAAAGTGGTGGTTCCTCCGTGATTAACGAATCTTACGCCTCCTGCAATATTTACATGATCCCCAATCTCAATAAGGTAGGGCTCTGTCCCAAAATAAATTTTATCAGGCATATTGAAGCCTTTGCCTACTTTCATGCCTCTATATTTTGCCGCTTCAAGGCTGGCCCTATTCAAAAAAGAATGATAGAGGGAGTCTATTTTTAATAGGATTCTAAATATAAAAATCATCATGAATGTAAATTTGTTTTTCTTTACTTTTGCAAAGAAAGAGAATTTATTAATATGATGAAAATTTCAAAAATAGAATATTATCTGCCACAAGCGGTATTAACGAACGAGGATCTTGAAAAACAGTTTCCGGAGTGGAGCTCAGAAAGGATCAAAGAGAAAGTAGGTATAGCTCAGCGTCATATCTCTTCTGAGAACGAAACTGTGCTGGATATGGCGGTACATTCCTCAGAAAAAATTTTCGAAAACTATGACAGAGATAAAGTGGATTTTATTCTCTTCTGTACGCAAAGCCCAGAGTATTTTCTGCCAACAACGGCTTGTATTTTGCAGGACCGATTAGGCCTTAGAAAAAATATAGGAGCGATAGATTTTAATCTTGGGTGTTCCGGTTTTGTATACGGATTAGCATTTGCTAAAGGTTTGATTTCTGCCGGAATTGCAAAAAGTATTCTTTTGGTTACTTCAGAAACCTATACAAAGCATATTCACCCTGATGATAAAGGGAACAGAAGTATTTTTGGAGACGCCTCTGCTTCTGCCATTGTGGAAAAAGTGGAAGGAAGTAATGATTACCAGTTCTGTCTTGGAACAGACGGCAGTGGTGCTGAGAACCTTATCGTTAAAAAAGGAGCTTTCAAAAAAGATTTTGAACTGAATCCGGAGCATGATTTCAGCCCGGAAAATATTTATATGAACGGTCCTGAGATTTTTAATTTCACTATTGAAAACATTCCGGGGCTGGTAAAAGAAACCCTTGAAGTGAACCAGATGACGATGGATGATATCGATCATTTTGTCTTTCACCAGGCCAATTCTTTTATGCTGAATTATTTAAGAAAAAAAACCAAGATACCGGCAGAAAAGTTCTATATTGATATGGAAAATACCGGAAACACCGTTTCTGCAACTATTCCTATTGCCCTTAAAAATATGATGGACAAAGGAATGCTGAAAGCAGGAGATAAAGTTTTAATGGCAGGCTTTGGAGTAGGATATTCATGGGGAGCTACCATAATGGAAATTTAAAATAAGAAACATTTAAAATAATAAAATATGAAAACATCTGTTTTTTTAGAAAAACTACAGGAGGAATTGGAAGAAGATGAAACATTAACTATTGAAACAAATTTGAAATCTTTAGAAAGTTATGACTCGATCAGCTTACTTTCTGTTATTGCATTTGTAGATGAAAACTTTAGCAAAAAGATTGATACTAAACATTTCAAAGATATAGATACGGTTTCCGATCTTATGAATGTGATTGGGAAAGAAAATTTTGAAGATTAATGGATGCTTTTTCATTAAAAAATAAAACAATTCTTATTACAGGGGCTTCTTCCGGAATCGGGAGAAGCTGTTCTGTAGAATGCAGCAATAGTGGAGCAGATCTTATTTTAGTTGGCAGAAACTTTGATGAACTGCAGAAAACAGCCACCATGCTGAACCCTGAAGCAAGAGTAGAAATTATTGCTGAAGATATTACCCAATCGGATAACCTTGAAGCTGTGATTGCAGAAAAGGTTGCCATTTTAGGAAAAATATCAGGATTTATTCATTGTGCAGGAATAGAAAAAACACTGCCGCTAAAAAAGCATAGTCCACAGCTCTATCACGATATATTTGAGGTAAACGTTATTGCGGGATTTGAAATTGCAAAGATTTTGTCTTTAAAAAAGTATAAAAATGAAACATGCAGCTTCGTCTTGATCTCATCGGTTGCCGGAATGGTAGGAGAGCCGGGAAAAGCAGCTTATTCCGCCAGTAAAGGGGCTGTGATCGCCGGAGCACGTTCGTTGGCAATGGAACTTTCAAGAAGTAATATTCGAGTGAATAGTATAAGCCCGGCAATGGTGAATACTCCAATCTTAGAAAAAATGTTTGATGACATCGGAGATGAAGCTTCATCAGAGATTATAAAAAAGCATCCGCTGGGATTAGGAGAACCTAAAGACGTAGCGAATGCCTGTATTTTTCTGTTATCAGATGCTTCAAGATGGGTAACGGGTACCAATCTTGTCATCGATGGCGGATATTCTGCACAGTAAGCTATTTTCCGTGAAGAGTTTCTATAATCTCTTCCACACTGTCAAAAATCTTTTTATTGTCAAACTGACTTTCAATATTTTTAAGATTCTCCCTGATATGGAGAACCAGTTCAGGATTCGTAAGGAAGGCTTTCATTCCTTTATACATCTCATCAACGTCATAGCTGATGAGGTATCCTGTCTCCTGGTCTTTGATCATAAGTCCTACATCTCCCACATTGGTTGCAACAATAGGTTTCTGGAGAATTAAAGCTTCGGCAATCACTAATGGCCAGGCTTCAGATTCGGAAGAAAGAACAAAGTAATCCGCTCTTTTGACGTATGGATATGGGTTCATCTGATTTCCTGCTAAAATAAATGTCTTTTCAACATTCAGGTTGGTAGCCTGATCTTTAAGATTTTTCATTTCCCCGCCGTCTCCTATGACAACAATACTGTGATGAAGACCTTCATCTATAAGTTTTTTGTGTGCCTCCATTAGTTTATGATATCCTTTTCTGGTATGAAGACGTCCTATAGAAACGAAAACAGGCCCCTCTGGGAAGTTGTCCAGCTTTTCTTCCGCTTTCTTTTTAATATCTTCAATAGGAATAGGATTGATGATCACACTTTCTGAGGGATAATCCAACTTGGGATAGTAATGATGCATCATATCCTTTATTTTATGAGAGCAGTACACCATATGATCAAACTGTGGAAAACTCTTCAGAATATTGGGAACCAGCGGTTGAAACTTAGGAACATTGACCTCGGAATGAAACCATCCTATTTTTTTTGAATTTTTGTTGGTAGAATTCAGTATAGCATCATAATCTCTATAATCCATCCCAATCTCTATATCAAAAGTATCATTAATGATGTTATCTGTAATGGCAGGATTATCTCTTAATTTTTTAAGCTTTATCCTTCTGGCAATAAGCTGAAGTTTCTGTAAAATATTGTTTGAGGAAAAATCTTCTTTCCCTTCAGTGAGGTATACTTTTCTAACATGCTCGGGAAGCTCATCTCGCAATTTCCCCTGATTCAGGCTAAGACATACCGTTATTTCAAATTTGTCCCTGTTAAGATTATTGAGAAGTCCTAGCAATACCTTCTCTACGCCTCCCATTTCCATGGAGTGGTGTCTGAACAAAATTTTTATTTTTTTATTTAACATTAACCGAAGATTGATTGTAAAGTGATTTTTATTTTTTTCTTGATTCGGAATGGCAGCTGATGCTGATATTGAAGCAGATCAAATATCTCTTCAGCACCGGGATAATTTTCAGGAATTTTTCTCCCATTAATTGCGGCAAGCCCTCTGCGTTTCATAGTATTGAAAATCACCTGAGCAAAATACTCATGAGATTGCTTTTTATTATCATTCTGGGAAATTCCGCCCTGATGAGTTCTGTAAAAATAGTTGGTGTCATCAATGAACTGAACTTTTCCTTTTTCGTAGAGCTTAAGATATAGATCCTGATCTTCTCCGATCTTTAAATTGGGATTCATTTTCTCCGTTTGCTCATAAGTGCTTTTCCGGAAACTCACAAAATGGGCAATCTGAATAGGAAAATTAAAAAAGCACGGATCTCCATTGGGAACCTGCATTGCAGACCTGAATGGAGCAATAGGCTTAAGATTCTGATCACAGGTCATAAATCTTGAATAAGTAAGAACAGTCTCTTTTTTAGTCTTGAAAATATCTATACATTTTTGAATGGCAGTGGGAGAAATAGCGTCATCGGGATCCAGAAAACCACAGATTTCACCTTTTGCCAGCTCTATCAGTTTACTTTTGGTAACACCCACACCGGAATTTTTTTCATTTTCAAAAAATGTGAACCTTTTGTCTTTTGAAATCATTTCCTGTACCATTTTCTTTTCGTTTTCTGAGGAGGCGTCGTCCAAAACGATGGCTTCCCAGTCTGTATAAGTTTGTTTCTGTATACTGTCTAAACAGTCTTTGAAGAAATGAGCATTATTATAGTGGGCAATAAGGATGGAAAACTTCATTAATGTTCCTTAAAAATTAATTCTTGATGATTGATTACAGTTGTATTGGGTGGAATATCTTTATAAATAATACATCCGGCTCCTATGATGCAATTGTCTCCTATAGTGACTCCTTTAAGGACAGTAACATTGCTTCCAAGCCAGCAGTTGCTTCCTATTTTGATAGGAGCAGTGGTAAATTCAGAATGATGCAGCTTAAAATGGGGATGAGGTTCATAGGCATGATTATGGTCATATAATTTAACATTCTCGCCAAACAAAGTATCATTACCTATGGAAATGCTGTCCAGACAATTAATAGAGCAGAAGTTATTCATGAAAAAACCATTTCCGATTTCCAGGCTGGCATTCTGCTGAACAAGTATATGAACATAATTTCTAAAGCTGACACCATCTCCAATAGTAACCTTTTTTAAATTATGATATAAGACAAAATGATTACTAATCCCCAGTTTTATTCCTTTGAATGAAACATTGGGATGTTTCGTAAGCCGCGAAATCTGACTTTTCCTCTGAATTTTTGCTAGTATTTCATAAAGCATATTAAGATTTATTTTCACATTTGTAGTCTACAAATATAAATTGTTTTCTATAATTATAAGAATAAATCTTATTTTTGTGCCTTAAAATTAATACTTTATATGAAATACAACTGGCCGCAGATGAGGGCAGCTGTATTTTATGAAGTAAAACATTTTTTGTTTCTGTGAAGATAGGTCAGATTACATTTACCCGATTTGTTGCTGCAATGGCAATCGTGGTTTCACATTTCAATAAAGATCTGTTTTTATACAAAATAGATTATATTTCCAATCTTTTTCTGAGAGCGAATGTTGGGGTCAGTTATTTTTTTATCCTTTCTGGCTTTATCATGATTATTGCTTATCATAAAAAAGATAAGATTGATTATTTTGAATTTTATAAGAACAGGTTCGCCCGAATTTACCCATTGTATATTGTAGGACTTCTTCTGTATTTTATGACAAGGTCTGAAATGTTCGAAGGGTACAAAATCCTCTTGTACGGTTTGGGAATTCAGACATGGATACCAGGAGAGGCGATGATTCTTAATTTTCCTGGATGGTCTATTTCCGTGGAATTTTTATTCTATCTCCTTTTTCCTCTTTTGTATAATTATTTTTATTCCCGGGACAATAAGACCATTTGGATCGTTACCATTATGATCTGGTTAATCACTCAGGTTTTTTCGAATCTGTATCCTGTATATGGAGCATATGAAGGACCTCATACCAAGAGCCATGAATTTCTGTATTACTTTCCTCTATGGCATCTTAACGAGTTTTTAATTGGAAACCTGGCGGGATTGTTTTTTGTAAAAAACTTTAAACAAAAGAACTATGATGTTTATGTTGTTCTTATCTTTTTGTTGATTCTTTTATCGCTGATTTTTGTTCCTTTATTTTATCACAATGGGCTGATGGCTCTTCTATTTGTTCCCGCTATTCTTCTGATCTCAGCAAATAATGGAAAAATTACAAAACTGTTTTCTATGAAACCCCTAGAATATCTGGGAGAGATAAGTTATGCGATATATATTACCCATATTCCGGTTCTTTATCTTCTGAGAGAATTTTTAAAATGGCAGGGATACCAGTTCAATATTGATCTTGTATTTGCCATTTATATAGTTGTTGTACTCATCAGCTCCACTGTTTTTTATCAGTGTATTGAGAAGCCAATGCGAAATATTTTGAGAAAGATAAGCTTTGTAAAACAATAAATAGAAATGTTTTTTTTATTAAAACTAAATATTTAGTTTGAGGACGGAATTTAGAATAAATCCTTTCGGAAGTTAATATTATAAAGCCCTGAGCGTATACTCCTATAATCTGTAAACAGATATTGGGTGATCATTCCCCATTTTTTCAGAAAAGGAGCGTTGGCAATTTGGAAGCTTCTGTAAACTCTTTTGATATGAAGTTTAATATCTTCAGGGATCGAATTTTCATTTTGTGCCCAACTATTGACTTCCTTCCACAGTACCACTCTTGTAGAAGCAGGTTTTATCTCTCTTGCATCTACTTTGGTAATTCTGTTGTTCTCATGAACTCCTCTTACTGCTACGGCACTGTCTAATATTCCCGGATATAAATTCAGATAGTAAGAAAGCCTGAATAAAAACTCGGTATCCTGATGAAGTTTTAAATGTGTTTTAAAGAAATATTCCATCCTTTTCAGAGAACTTTTCCTGATGGTGAGGGCATCTATACTAAAAAGGCCAAATGTTCCTATCATATTAAGTTGCCCCGGAAATACATCTTTTGGCGGATGTTTCTTGTAAACAGTCGTTAAGCGGTCACCAAATACCCTATAATATTGTTCTTTTGCTTTTTCTGAATAATAATGAACCCCAATGGCTCCATACACCCCCTCTACTTCATCATTTTTAAAAAGTTCTCTTTCCGCATCAAAACGATTAGGAAGATAATAATCGTCGGCATCCAGAAATGCAATGAAATCTCCCTCAGCTTTTTCTATACCTAAGTTTCTGGTTGCTCCGGCTCCATGATTGGCTTTATCAGGGTGTTGATAGAGCTTTACCCGATCGTATTTAGCCGCGAGTTCCCTGCATACTTCCAAAGCATTGTCCGGAGACCTATCCTCTACAAGTACCACTTCATAAACATCTTCGAATTGAAGAGCAGATTCTACAGCCTGAGTGACATATTTTTCAGCGTTGTAGACAGGCATGATAACGGAAATTTTCATTCTCTCAGTTGTTTTTTTAAGATTAAATGATGGGCAGTTTTTTATACTTACTCTATTTAAATATTTTTTTCAAAATAAGTTTCATCACAAAAGGAATACGGGAAATATTATGACGACGCGTTTTGGCATGATCTATTGTAAAACGAGTGTTTTCAGTCATTCCGTATTTTGAAAAATCTACTTCTGAAACTGCTTTATGCTTAAACGAAGTATTCATCAGGTTGTACTGATGTACGATCTGAATATACATTTCCTTGCTATCTTCTATAGAAAAATCCTTGTAATCGCGGTAGCTGTTGTGGGCTCTTTCTTTCAGTACTGTTTTGAAATTGTCTGCTTTTTCTGCTAAACTCACAAACGGATTGGCTACAGCATTATAAACTTTTACAATGGCCTTGCGATCAGGAAGCATTGTAAGCTGATATCCTCTTCTTAAATCGATCACAAGATCATCTACCGGTTTGAAATGCTCTTGGACCGTTTTTACATAATCCTGATGAAGCATATCATCGTTATCCAGTTCGCTGGTGATAACGAATTGATGATCAGGAGTTATCAGCTGTGAGATAACTTCTACAGCTTTGGTTTTCATTGCATCGAAATGTTCTACAAATACAGCTTTGAAGACAGGGTATTCTGCCTCAATTTCTTTTATGATTTTTCTGAATTTTTCTGAAGTATTTACATCAAAAAAAGTAAGCCAGATATAATTTTGGTTGGTCTGGTTCTTATAAGAAGGAAGTACATAGGTACGGAAGAGCTTGAAGCGGTCATCCAACCACTCTTCTGTAAGCGGTTTGAAGCCTGAACGGGTTTCATCCCAACCTTTTGTAGGAACATTGAATCTTGTCATTATTACGTGTATAAACTGACTCATCTAAATAAATTTATTAAAAAGTTGTATATTCTGTAAGGTTTGCTGTTGTATATTTTCTCCAGTTTTTGCTCATAAAAGGTTTTTCTATTGAGCAGTGCAATGTAGCTTGGAAAAAACTCATGGAACAGCGCTTTGTGTTTTTCGTAAACGGTATGGTATATAATCTCCTTTTTGTTATCATTTTTGATGATATCATTGTTTCTGGAGTTTACAGGGTGCATTCTATAATTAAATACCGGGTAATCTATTTTAGTAATAGGAAGTTCACGGTGGGAAGAAATCAGTTGAATCCAGAATTCCCAGTCTTCGAAACCGTGTATAAGTTCTTCATCAAAAACGATTCCCTGGTCAAAATATTTTTTAGGAAACATAGAAGTACAAAAGAGTCTATTTTGGAGTAACAGCTCTTTCATACTGAACTTTTCCTGCAAATTGGAGGTTTTATTAATATGGCCAAAATACACGGTATCCGAAAAGACAATTAATGTGTCTTTATTTTTTTCAAATACTTCCAGCATTTTTTCTAACGCCAAAGGATTGAGGGTGTCATCTGCATCCAAAGGTAAAATATAGTCTCCTGTGGCAGCCTTGATTCCTTGATTCCTTGCACTGGATACTCCGCTGTTTTCCTGATGAATATATTGTATTTTATCATCCGTCAGCTTTGTGGCCACACTTCGGGTATCATCTGTAGAACCGTCATCTATAATAATGCATTCCCAATTTGTGTAGGATTGGTTTTTAACAGATTGTATGCATTCTTCCAAATGTTTTGCATGGTTGAAACTAGGAACAATAATGGAAACTTTGTTTGTCATTCAATATGTTTTTATTTTATAAATAGGCTGAGAATATTTTTTTTAAGTAGCCTTCAGAAGACATTCCTTCAAAAAAAGATTCGGTAAGAGGGTTGAACTCAATATTATAATTGGAGCCTTCGTTTATATTTTCGTATACCGCTTTTTTACCAAGATGAATTTCCAGTTGAGACAAAATCTCAGCGAGAGAATATTGGTAAGGAAAAGTAAGGTTAATCGTTTGTTTGTTGAGGTCTTTTATATGATGTTCTGTAAATAAGCCAATGTCATCTATACCAATCAGTATTCGCCGTGCATTGCTGTGAATGGTGATTGTCTTTTCTGAGAGAATAGAGTTCTTCAGGAAATTGATGAGAGTATTGGGATTTCCTCCACGGCCTACAGCGTTTCCTACCCGAAAGATAACGTAGTTTTTGCACTGCTGTGTAATGATCTTTTCCGCATTGAGCTTGTGTGCTACATAAAGGCTGTCTGTTTTGGTAGGATCATAAATACTGCATGTGGAAAAATAGATCAGTTTTTTCTCCGGAAATTTTTCAATAGTAGATTCCAAAAGAGTGATTTCTCTTTCAAATTCAGATGGGTCGGTTTCCAGTGAATTGGAAACTCCGGACGCAAAATAAATGACATCCTCTTTATCATAAGGTCTTACAGCATTAGCCAGAATTCCGTTACCAATAATCATATTTTCTTTTTCTAATTAAACAGGCGTTATCTTTTCGCAGTATGTTTATAAATGCTTAAAGAGTCTAAACAATCCAAGTTTATCACCCAATTTAGCCCATTTCGATTTCTTTACACGATCCAGTTTGTAAAGTACCTGTTCATATTTACTTTTTGGAACATATCTTTCAAGGAAGAGGTCTTCAATACTGATGTTTCTTCTTTCCGACATTTTAATCAAGGCTACCCAATGCCAGAATACAGCTTTCTCCTGATTGGTTGTGGTAGATATTCCATTTTGGTGAACTCTATATAGATAAAGATCTTCATCTATGTATTTTACCGGAGCGGTTTCACACATTTTCATATACCAGTCTTTATCTTCTGCAATCTTCAAAAAGGGATCTATCCCTGCCGTTTTTTCATATATACTTTTTTTTAGAGCGGCGAAACTTGATATTTCTCCTCTAAAATTGTAATAAGACTGGTCTAATTCGGTAATTTGTTTTGCTTTATGAACAGATTGAGGTTTGAGATTCTCATCACAAAATACAAGATTAGAATATACCAAACCGGCTTCTTTATTTTCCGAATGAGTTTTTAAAACAATTTCCAGGGCATGAGGAACCAATGCGTCATCAGGGTCAAGAAAACCGCATATTTCAGATTCTGCAAGGGAGATCAGTCTTTTCTTTGTGTATCCTATTCCTTTATTTTCTCCATTTTGATGAATTTTAAAACGAGAATCATTTTCTACGATTTTTTTTATAGTCTCAAGAGAATTATCCGTGGATCCATCATCTAAAATTACGGTTTCCCAGTCTGTTTCAGTCTGAGCAATTAAACTTTGGTAACATTCCTCGAAAAAATGTCCATTATTATAATTAGCAATAAGTACGCTGAATTTACTCATTCTGGCTGTGTTTGTTCAATATTTTTTTTAATGCATTCAGATAGGCAAAACCATTTCTTCTATCTGGTTCCAGGATGTTTCCTTCTGCCCACTCATTCCAGGATTTTACAATTAAAAACTGTTCGGAATAGTCTTTTTTATGGTCCAAATAAGCGATGGCCTTTTCTATTTGCTGTTCAAACAATTCCGGAGAATTGTTCGTCAGTATAATTCCGTTATAGCCGCTTCGGGGAGTATTATCCCAGTTAGGTAAAATGCATGGATAGGTTGTTACATTGCTGTCTTCAAACTGTAAATCGTTGACTACTTCATTTGCATCCTGCATTCTGACTTTTGGCTGTTCCTTTTTCTTAATTCCTATTAATCCTTTTATTCTGTTTTTATAGTATTGAGAATGAGAAATATATTCTTTTTTTCGGATATGGGGATTCCATGCTTTGTGAAAGGCATTGGATATTTTGCCATCATACCCCAAAGATTGGAAATCGATATCATCAGGAAGTTTATTGGAGGCCATGAAATATAGATCGTCAAATCCATTTTCCTTAGCTAGTTCCCTGAATTTTGTAATATAGTAAGGATCACCTTCATTCAGATGATTGGCATCATATACAATGAAAACAGGCTTATTGTCTACTTTTATATATCGGCTGTCTTTGAAAAAAGGGAGAAGATATTCGAAATGAGCAATCAGATCCTGCTCATCCGGATAGGTTTGTTTTACCAATATTTTTTCCGAAAGGCCATGCCAAATTCCCGACCAGGTTTCATTTGCCCAACAGAAGCAGAAAGGAAAATCAGGCTTTCCTGATTGTAGAACATCATTGGCTACACGTTCTAATAATTGCTTGCCGCTTCCAAACCAATAGTGATAATAGATAAATCCGTGTACACCGTATTCTTTTGCCATCTGAGCCTGCTGTTCTCTTACTTCTGGAAGACGCAGGTCATAATACCCTAGATCTGCAGGATATATAGGTTGGTCGTGCCCTTCAAACAAAGGTTTGGCCTTGCTTACGTTCGTCCATTCAGTAAATCCTTTTCCCCACCATTCGTTATTTTCTGGAACAGGGTGATACTGGGGAAGGTAAAAGGCAAGTGGTTTTATTTTTTTCATAATTGATCGGAAAATATTTTCTTAACGGATTCCAGATATTGCGTTCCAAATTTCATGTCGGGTTCCAGGTGGTTTCCTTCTGCCCATTCATTCCATGCATTGATGAAAATAAAGTTTTCATCTTCAGAATACGGTATAAAATCTGCCTTCACATTAGAAAGCCAGTGTTCAAAATATTCCGGTGTAGAGTCTTCTAAGATCAGAGTAGGGTTTTCTCCTCTTCTGGAAGTGTTATCCCATCCCGGTACCAGAGAAGGGTAGAGCTTGCAGTGAAAATCTTTTTGAAGGATTAAATTTTCTCCCATCCACTTATAGGGAACCGAGTTGAATCTCTTTTTTACCGGTTGTTTTATAATGCGCCCCTTTATCTTGTCTATAATTGTTCTTTTTGGGGGTACACGTCTTTCCCACATTTCTTTAAATACACTTTTTCTGCGGATCCCAAAAGGTTCGAAATCAACGGCTGCATCAAAGCCATCAACTAGTTGATCCCAATCTTTTTGATAGGAGAAAACCATATGACATATATATAATTCCAATCCGGCTTCTTTCGCTTTTTCTCTCCAGCATTTGAGGGTTTCCTGTATATTAGGAAAAACATTAGGTTTATAAATAACAATAACGGGTTTGTTATTTACTTTGATATATCTTGGATCCTTGAAGATAGGCAGAAGAAAATCAATGTGGTCTTCATCGTCCTGTACAGAATACTTTTGTTCAATCAGTACTTCATGCTCGTTTCCATCCCAACGTCGGGTCCAGTTTTCATTAGCCCAGCAAAGCATGAATGGTAAATCTTCTTTTGGATTTTTTAATTTTCTGTCGATGGGTTCATGCATTAAGCGTTTCCCATTAAACCAATAATGATAATAACAAAAACCGTAGATGCCATAATGTTTGGCAAGTTGTTCCTGTGCCATTCTTGCTTCTTCCAGCCTTAAGTCATAAAAGCCCAGGTCTGATGGAAGATGGGGTTGGTAATGGTTATCAAATAGAGGTTTTGCTTTTGCGACGTTCGTCCATTCAGTAAACCCCTTTCCCCACCATTCATCGTTTTCCGGGAACGGGTGATATTGTGGTAAATGTATGGCGATTGGTCTTATTTTCATATTTATGTGCTTAAATTATCTGTTTAATAAATATCGAATCGTTTGTTTTCGAAGCAAAATTTTAGCCATTAAAGATTAAAAAATCATGCTTTAACTTTTTTATTATATCATCGTTGAGCTAAAAACACGGTTACCAGCTTTTATGATAAACCTTTTGAAGATAGAGCAACGTGTTATATGTAAACTTTCCTACGTTCTTCAATATCAGCTTTTCAGAAAGCGTTCTATTTTTGAGTTCTCTGAGGAATTTTTTATGATCTTCAGTCAGTTTATTGGCTTTATAAGCATCATGAATAATTTTTAGAATTTTCTTTTTCATTTCAGGCTGCTCTTTGTGTTTGATATAAATATCAAAAAATGAGCTGGATAGAAAGTCACTCTTTTTATGAGTGTTGGTGTTATGTATTCTATAACTGCATGATTGGGTGTTATCGTAGATGAAATCATATTTCTGACTTAATCTCAGCCACATATCATAATCTTCAAAGGTTAAATTTTCATCCCAGCCTCCTATTTCCTTTATCACTGAGGATTTTGTAACGCAGGACATCGCGGGAAGAAAATTATAATCAAGTAATCTTTTATAAAAGTTTCCTGATTCAAGACTCAGATATTGATGAAAATATGGAATGAACGTATTCTGATAGCGTACTGAATGGTCATCAATGATATAAGCATTTGAAAATACCATTGCTTCATGAGGAGACGAGTTTTCAAGAAGTGCTACATGCCTTTCTATTTTATCGTGTTCTATAAGGTCGTCCAGAGCTATCGTAATGAGATATTTACCTTTTGAAATATTCAATAAGTCATTCAAAGATTTACAGATCCCTTGATTTTGAGAATGAGTAATAAACTGGATATTCAGTTGGGAATTATCTTTGATCCAATTATTAATAATTTCCACAGAATTATCTTTAGAGCAGTCATCACAAATCAGGATCTCAATATTGCGATAGTTCTGAGATTTGAAACTTTCTAAAGATTCTACAACAAACTGTTGTTGGTTGTAGCTGAGGCATAAAATCGAAACCAGAGGGAGTTCTGTCATGATACTTTACTTTGAAGTCAAACTTTTTTAGCGTTAAAAACCTTAGAATCTGTTTAGAGTTTCTATTACTTTTTCAATTTCTTCTGTTGTCATTACAGGAGAAATAGGTAAACTCAATATTTCTTCATGAATTTTTTCACTAATCGGGAAGGATTGCTCATTCCATTCTTTATACGCTTGTTGTTTATGAGGCGGAATGGGGTAGTGTATCAGTGTCTGAATTTCATTTTCAGCCAGATATTTCTGTAAAGCATCCCTTTGTACAGTTCTGATCACGAAAACATGCCAAACGTGCTCTTTTTCATTTTCAGGATATTCCGGAAGTGTTATGGCAGGGTTTGTAATCTCAGAAATGTAACGTTTTGCAATTTGTCTTCTGCTGTCATTTTCAGAATCTATATATTTTAGTTTTACATCTAAAACGGCTGCCTGAATTTCATCCAATCTTGAGTTGAGCCCCTGATATATATTTACATATTTTTGATTCGATCCGTAATTGGCTAAAGCTTTTATCGTAGCAGCGAGTTTTTCGTCGTTGGTGGTAACTGCTCCTGCATCTCCAAGCGCTCCAAGATTTTTCCCGGGATAGAAACTGAATCCTGCAGCATCCGCAAGGTTACCTGATTTTTTGCCATTCCATTCTGCACCAATAGTTTGAGCATTATCTTCAATGATCTTCAGATTGTGGGCTTGGGCTAGCTGTTGTAATTCTTCAGAAAAAACAATTCTTCCATACAGGTGTACAATTAGAATACCCTTTGTTTTTGAAGAGATTTTTTCTTTAATTTTTGAGATATCAATGTTATAATTATTAATATCGGGTTCTACAAGTACAGGAACCAATCCGTTATCCGAAACGGCAAGAATAGAAGCAATATAAGTATTGGATGGAACAATGATTTCATCACCTGGACTCATGATGCCTAATTCTATGTAAGCCCGTAATATAAGACGCAATGCATCCAGACCGTTGGCAACTCCGATAGCATATTGAGCCCCTATATATTGAGAAAGATTTTCTTGAAAGTTGGAAAGCTCCTGCCCCATAAGATACCATCCGGAACGGAAAACCTGGGAAAGTTTTGCTTCAATTTCTTCCTGGTGCAGCAGGTTTATTTTTTGAAGGTCTAAGAATTTTATCATTTGTTAATTATTATTAAGTGCTATAATGTTCTATATGTTATACTTTATGATTAAAAGAATTCTTTTTCAAGATAAGTGAAATTGTTATAAAAGTAATGATAAATATAACACCATATATTAATGAGTTGTTTGTTGACAGCCATGGTCCCTGAAATTGGAAGTATTTCTGAGCGGGAAATCCAAAAAAGTTTTTTGCCGGTAAGGCTTTGTCCAGAAATCCTTCAGGTACATTGATGGTGTACCAGAATCTTGACCATATCAGCTGGAAGGTAAAAATACCAATTAATTGATACTTGCTAAAATCTACTTTCTTTATGGAATCTAGAAACACAAATACAACAAAAGGAAAAAATTGTAAAAACTGTCTTGTTTCTGTCCCTAGAATAAAGAAAATGGAAAAAAGTACTATTATAATTTTCAGAAATGAATCCGTATTATTTGCTGCATAAGAGAAGAATATCTTACGGTAGTAAATGATAAGAACGACAAATAATCCGTAATATATAAAATGTGTAATAAGAAATTTTAAAGGAAATGAAAACGCCTGAAACATTAAATTAAACAAAAATTCACCCGATGAAAGAGTCTTCATATCTCTAAAATTCACGGTGAGAAATTTACTTGCAGCAAAGAATGCAATTAAAGTAATTAAAGAAAAAATAAAGTATGGTGAGACGAATCCTTTTCGGTTTATATTAAAACCATTGAGCAGTTTTAGAATATACCGGATGGTGAAAAATATAAAAGAATTGAGTAATATAAACGTTACTGGAATCAAAAACAGGGCAGACTGTACAGTATAATCCTTATGAGCTAAGGCTACAAATAATTGGTAATTTGAATATAAATAAAAGCCCTCAAATAAAAGACACAACGCAAAAGTTGGATATAAATATTTGTTGAAGTTTTTTTCAATAGCAAGTCCTTTCTCATCAAAGGAAATAAGGCTGGAAGCAATAAGCGATACCGCAATTAAAAAAGTGGTGGGAAAAACAAACATAGATACCATCAGTATGGCTAAAAACGCAGTTCTGTTTTTGATGATATAATAATAGTATAAAATAATCCCGGATGTAAAGCCAAACAGATCCATCAGAATAGGATAGTAGTTTGATAGCTTAAGTATAAAAAAATTGACAAAGAGAAAGCAAAAGCCAAGAATCGTAATATTCTTGCTGTACCCTTTGAACTGTACAATTTTGTAATAAAAGTATAACGCAATGAAAATCGTAAGACCATTCAGTATTGTGAAGATACTCTGAATAGCGTCCAATGTAAAAGTGATTCCAAATAATCGATGGATAAAATGAGCGATTCCAGGCATTAATAATCTGGAAACATAATAGGGATTAAAACTTTGTTCAAAAAAATGGGTTGAAAAATTTTTAACGATCTCGATATAACTTTTTTCATCAAAAATATCTACATATTTGAACGGCAGCCTGTCGTTTGAGAGAAAGGCATACGCCAAGCACAATAGAAATACGCCTATTATGTAATATGCAGAAGGGAGTTTTTTAAGTGTTGTCAGCATAATAGATCGTTACTGTTTCTCAATATCATTTTTTTCTTTAATAATATAACCCGGGCGATCTTTAACTTCTTCGAAGATGCGCCAGATATATTCTGCTATAATACCAAGAGAAAAGAGGATAAGCCCTCCAAAAAAAGAGATAAACAATATAATACTTGTCCAACCTTTAGGCTGTATATCGTTTAAAAACGGACTGCCGAAAATTTTAATATAAATATAAAACAGAATAAGCAGGAACGAAATTAAAGAAACCCAAAGGCCAAGATTAAATATAAATTTTATAGGAAATGAAGAGGAAGAAAAAAAGGTATCCTTTGCCAGGGTTAACTTCTTTTTTAATGTCCATCTGGATTTCTGATTAATACCTAAAGGTCTTTTATACCCAAAGTGATAAGGATTAAATCCTAATCTTAAAATCTCCGCAACAGTTGATGTATTTCTTGGATGTATTCTTTTGTTAAGAATGTCAATTATTTCACGGTCAATAAGGAAAAGATCGGCACCCCCTTTAGGGAATTTCACTTCCGTAAGGTTGTTCATTATTTTGTAATAGGTTTCTGAAAAAATCTTGCTTTTCCAGTTATCATCACGCGTTATTCTATGAGGAATAATGATTTTTTCTCCCTGAAGCCAAATATTGTACATTTCTACAATCGTCTCATAGGGCTGTTGTTCATCATCTACAATAGGTAATGCACAGGCTCCTTCAGCTAGGGAGAGTCCTGCAAAAATAGAGTAGTGACTCGTGTAGTTTCTGCTCAGTTGGTAAGCTCTTACGTTGACCTCTTTTTTTTCCAGCTCTAATGCTACTTTGTAAGAATTGTCCAGAGATCCATCATCCATGATGATCAACTCAAAGGGAATATTATTTCGATCTAATAATTCTTTAACATTTTCGTACACGCTCACAATGCGTTTTTCGCTATAATAAGAAAGAAGAATTAGAGATAGTTTTTTATTCATCATAAGGTGTTTTTTAGTAAGAAGATTACGAACGTTTTATTAACTGTGCATTTTCAAAAAAATACTCATTCCCTGATTCATCTTTCATTTCAAGGTTTATGATTAAGCCTTCTGTCGTAATATACCCCTTATGTTGAGCTGGATTACCATACCACACCGTGTTGGCGGGTGCGTCTTTTGTAACAACACTTCCTGCGCCAATTAAGGCATTTTCCCCAATAACGTTGCCTGCGATAATGGTAGAGTTGGCACCTATGGAAGCTCCTTTTTTTATTAAAGTTTTACTGAACTCCAACGGATATTGTTTCGAACGGGGAATAAGATCATTGGTGAAAGTAACATTAGGCCCAATAAAGACATTATCTTCAAGCGTTACTCCATCCCAAATCTGTACACCCGGTTTAATGGTTACATTATCTCCGATTTTCACATCGTTCTCGATAAATACGTTACAGTTGATGTTACAGTTATTCCCAATTTCTGCATTCTTTAAAATAACACAGAATTGCCAAACCATGGTGTTTTCACCTATGTTTTCGGTTTGAACATCAGATAAGGGATGAATATTATTTTTCATTTTGTATCGTTAAATAAGCATCATAATTTCTTATGTAGTCATTTTCATTATAAGTATGAGAAGCCAATACCAGGCAGATAGCTCCTGAAGAAAAATTAATCTCCGAAGCCCAGATTCCCGGGGGAATGTGAAGACCTATATTGGGGCGATTCAGGAAAACCTGTCTTTTGAACTTTCCATCATCTAATGAAACTTCAAAACTACCACTGGCTGCAATCAGAAACTGATGACATTCTTTATGAGAATGGGCTCCTCTACTTTCTCCCCCTGCTATGTCGTATAAATAGAAAACTCTTTTTACATTAAAAGGAAATGCAGAGTTGTTTTCAACCACCGTGAGGTTTCCTTCATCGAAACTGATTTTACCTAAATCAATAACATTACAATCAAATACTGAAACACTATTTTTCATCGGTTAATGTTTTAAATTCTTCAAAGTTTCTTATATAATCGTCTTCATTGTAGGGTTTGTCGGAAACAATCAATGCTAATGAATTGGTTGAAAAGTTTTCCAGTCTTCGCCAGAACATTTTAGGAATGTATAATCCGTAATAAGATCTGTTTAAAGAAAATCTCTGTTCTTCTTTTCCATTATGTATCACCACATCAAAGCTTCCTGAAAGAGCAATGATAAACTCCTGCTGTTGTTTGAAAGCGTGGCTGCCTCTTACTTCACCTCCGGGTACATCATATATCCAATAGGTTCTTTCTATTGGAAAAGGCAATTGATTGGGGTTTTCAAAAAAAGATAAATTTCCTCTTTTGTCATAAATTTTAGGAAGTTCTATTATTCTGGGAATCATGGTGTCTGTACTTTATATTCAAAAAGTGGTCGGGTTATTCCTGGGTAAACATACATTACTGTTCCTACCTTTACATTCTCTACTTCAAATCCTATAAATTCGTCTATACCAAAGAGAAGGATTCGCTGATCTTTCCCAAAATAGAGCTTGAAGTAATAGTTTCCTGCATTGAGAAGTCCGGCGGGTATATCAAATTCTACGGTATATTCTCCAACTTTAGAATCGTTATTCTCGGTAATGAGCTTTCCAACATGGAAAATAACCAATTCTTCATAATTTTTCAATTCGAATGTCGTGTCCAGTGTAATATCTGGGCAATAATTGTGAAAAACCAGTTTTACCCGTACTCCAGAGTCAATATCTATAAGATCTCCTTTGATAGGAGATGCTGAAAATTCTTTGATACGGATATTGTCATTACCTAACGCTTCATTTATATTACCGTTATAGGTATAAGAACTATCTCTGGCACTACTTTTCTGATATTCTATAATGGTGTTGAGGATGTTCCCCTGATAGTCGATTTGTCCCTGATTCAAAAGAATTCCTTTCGTACATAATTCTTTAACGGCAGTCATGTTGTGGCTTACAAAAAGTATGGTACGCCCTTCTCCTTTTGTTACATCGTTCATTTTTCCGAGACATTTCTTCTGGAATTCAGCATCTCCTACAGCCAAAACTTCATCTACAATAAGGATTTCAGATTCCAAATGGGCAGCAACAGCAAAGGCAAGACGAACGTACATTCCTGAAGAATATCTTTTAACCGGAGTGTCAATGTATCTTTCAACCCCTGAAAAGTCTACAATTTCATCAAATTTTCTTTTGATTTCTTTTCTAGTCATTCCCAAGATCGCTCCGTTAAGAAAAACGTTTTCACGCCCTGTCATTTCCGGGTGAAATCCTGTTCCTACTTCAAGTAAAGAAGCAATTCTTCCATTGGTGTATATGTTTCCGGTGGTAGGTTTGGTGACTTTACTTAATACCTTTAATAAAGTAGATTTTCCGGCTCCGTTTCTTCCGATTATTCCGACAGCATCTCCCTGCTCAATCTCAAAGTTGATATCACGAAGAGACCATACATAATCTGAAGAACCTTTTGTTGTTCTATCGTTGGCTTCCCCTATTTTCAGATAAGGGTCTTCTTTTCCTCTTATTTTGTACCAGAATCTGTTGAGGTCATGAGAAAGAGTTCCTGTTCCCACTTGTCCCAGACGGTATTGTTTCGATATATTTTCTGCTTTTAAAGACAGCATATTCTTATGTGAATTTTAAAATTAATAAAAAGTGACTGCTGTTATACGGTATCCATAAAGGTTTTTTCAACCTTGTTGAAGACAACGATGCCTATCATTAAAAGTATGACAATAATAATAGTACTGATTCCAAGCATTGCAGGCGAAAAATCCCCTACGCCAATCCATGCATATTTGAAACATTCAAAAATACCTGTTAAAGGATTGTATAAAGCAATCTTTTTAAACACACCTCTAAGGGCGGAAGTTGGATAGATAACCGGAGTTGCATACATATAAAGACTTATTCCAAAGCCAAGCAGCATACTCAGATCTTTATACTTTGTGGTGAGTGAAGAAAAAATCATTCCTACTCCCAAGGCAAAAAGGGCCATCAGTATCACCAGAAATGGTGTTGCAAGAACCCAAATGTTGGGATGCACCTGCCCTTTACTCAGATAATAGGCCCATACAAGAATGAAAAGGATGAGCTGTACTCCAAATCTCATAAGATTGGATATTACAATTGATATAGGGGTTACCAGCCTCGGAAAATAAACTTTACCAAATATTCCTGCATTTCCTGTAAAGGTAGAAGATGTAGCGAGTAATGAGGATGAAAAATAATTCCAAAGTGTAACACCTCCTAAATAGAATAAAAGGGGAGGAGCACCATCTGTAGATAGTTGAGCAATTTTTCCGAAAATGATCAGAAAAACAATGGTTGTTAAAATAGGATTGATAAAAAACCATATTGGCCCCAGGATCGTTTGCTTAAAACTGGATACAAAGTCTCTCTTGACGAACATATAGACAAGGTCTTTGTATTTCCAGACTTCTTTCAGCTTCAAGTCAAATAACGAATGATCTGCATCAATCGTTTCAGTCCACTTCTGTTGTGGTTCATTCATCTGTGTAAGTTTTTTGCAAATTTATAGATAATTAATTCTTACGGTTTTTTTTCAGTTTGTGATTTATTCGTTTCATAAAACTAAAAAATTACAACTAATATATTGATATTTGTTGGCATGAGCAAAAACTATTGGCATAAAGCCAATAGTATGCGGAATGTATAAAATTTATTATTATTTGCCGATAAGTTGTTTTAGGTATTCGCCGTAGCCGCTTTTTCCATATTTGGCAGCCGTTTCCAATAGCTTTTCTTCATTGATGAATTTGTTTCTGAAAGCAATTTCTTCAATGCAGCCGATCTTAAAACCTTGTCTTTTTTCAATAACGCTTACAAATTCAGAAGCATCATGAAGAGAGTCAAAAGTTCCGGTATCCAGCCATGCTGTCCCTCTGTCCAGAACGGCAACTTCAAGTTTCTCGTTCTTCAGGTAAACATTGTTGATGTCTGTTATTTCCAGTTCTCCTCTTGCTGACGGTTGAATATTTTTGGCGATTTCCACCACATTATTGTCGTAGAAATAAAGTCCTGGAACAGCGTAGTTTGATTTTGGTTTCAATGGTTTTTCTTCAATAGATACCGCTTTTAAGTTGTTATCAAACTCTACAACTCCGTATCTTTCAGGGTCTGCAACGTGATAAGCGAAAACAACGCCTCCGTCCGGATTGGTTTTGTTTTTCAATAAAGTTCCCATTTCGGAACCATAGAAAATATTATCTCCTAAAACTAAAGCGGCAGAATCACCACCAATAAATTGGTCTCCCAGAATAAATGCCTGCGCAAGGCCGTCAGGACTTGGCTGTACAACATACTCAATATTACAACCGATTTGGGAACCGTCTCCCAGAAGTTTGATGAATCCCTCCTGATCATGGGGAGTTGTGATGATGAGAATATCCTTAATTCCAGCTAAAAGAAGCGTGGAGAGCGGATAGTAGATCATGGGTTTGTCATAGACAGGCATTAGCTGTTTGCTGACAGCTATCGTTAGAGGGTAAAGTCTTGTTCCGGAACCTCCGGCTAATATTATTCCTTTCATGTTTTGGTGCGGATTAGGCTGATTTCGTTTGTGTTATAAATTGTTTTTTCCTGCTGTTGATGGATGTTTGTAAGCAGTTTTACTAGCTTTTTTTAGCTTAAAATGTTAACTGTATTGCTTGTCGTAATATTCCTGATAATTTCCGGACGTTACATTTTCAAGCCATTCTTTATTTTCCAGATACCAGTCAATGGTTTTTCCCAAACCTTCTTCAAAAGTTACAGATGGTTTCCAACCTAGATCTTTATTCAGTTTTGTAGCATCAATAGCATAACGTTTGTCGTGGCCAGGTCTGTCTTTTACAAAAGTGATCAGTTTTTCTGAATATCCTTCAGGCTTTCCAAGTTTAGCATCCATTTGTTTGATCAGTTCTTTTACCAGATCAATATTCTGCCACTCGTTGAATCCTCCGATATTGTACGTTTCACCTGTTTTCGCTTCGTTGAAAATCTGATGAATTCCTTTTGCATGGTCAATTACAAATAACCAGTCTCTTGTATATTTTCCGTCTCCGTAAATAGGAAGCGGTCTTTCATTGATGATATTGGAAATACAAAGAGGAATCAGTTTTTCAGGAAAATGATTCGGACCGTAGTTGTTGGAGCAGTTGGATACAATGAACGGCATTCCGTACGTGTTTCCGTAAGCTCTCACCAAGTGGTCGGAAGCAGCTTTTGATGCAGAATAAGGCGATTGTGGATCGTAAGATGTTGTTTCCAGGAAAACCCCTGTTTCCCCTAAACTTCCATATACTTCATCCGTTGAAACATGGTAAAATAGATTGCTTCGCTTTTCGTCTGGGAATCTTCCGTGGGTGTGATCCGGATTGAGTGTCCAGAATTCTTTACAAAGGTTCAGAAGGTTGGCCGTTCCGTTTACATTCGTGTTAATAAATGCCATTGGATCTGTGATACTTCTGTCTACATGACTTTCTGCCGCTAAATGTACAACGGCATCCGGGTTGTATTTTTCAAAAACCTTTCTAAGTTCTTCCGGTTTTGTGATGTCTGCTTTTTCGAAAACATAATTAGGCTCATTTTCAATGTCCTTTAGGTTTTCAAGATTTCCGGCGTAAGTAAGTGCATCGAGATTGATGATTGTGGTGTCCGGATTTTTTTTTACAAATTCTCTTACAACATGAGAGCCAATAAAGCCTGCCCCTCCTGTAATGATAATGTTTTTCATTTATTTATTTTGAAATGGTCTTTCTTCCTATACTTTTATAATGAAACCCGTTTTGTTCCGGGATTTCCAGCGGATACATATTTCGTCCGTCAAAAATAACTTTGTTTTTCATTTTTTTAGCCATCAGTTCAAAGTTAGGATTTTTGAACTCCGGCCATTCGGTCGCAATGAATAATGCGTCTACGTCTTCCAGCGCGTCGTACATTCCTTTGGCGTACTGTATCTGGTCTCCGAGAAGTTTTTTTACATTGTTTTCTGCAACAGCATCATACGCAACAATTTTTGCTCCTTTTTGTAATAGTAAAGCAATATTATCTAATGAGGAAGCTTCTCTTATGTCATCCGTATTGGCCTTGAAAGCAAGTCCCCACATCGCAATTTTCTTGCCTTCAATACTTCCTCCAAAATATCTTTCAATTTCGGATACTAAGATAACTTTCTGGGTCGTGTTGACGTTTTCTGTGGCTTCGAGAATCTGGAAATTAAAATCTTCCTGCTTTCCGGATTTTATAAGAGCCTTTACATCTTTAGGGAAACAGCTTCCTCCGTATCCGATGCCGGGGAATAAAAATCGGTGCCCGATTCTGTCGTCACTACCCATACCCAATCTCACTTTGTCTACATCCGCACCTACTTTTTCACAATAATTGGCAATCTCATTCATGAATGTGATTTTCACAGCAAGAAATGAATTGGCAGCATATTTTGTAAGCTCGGAAGACTTTTCATCCATAAAGATGATCGGAATTCCTGTATTCGTAAAAGGCTGGTAGATTTTAGACATAATGTCTTTTGCTCTTTCTGAGCTTGCTCCCACCACTACTCTGGAAGGATTCATAGAGTCTTCTACAGCAAACCCTTCTCTTAAGAATTCGGGATTTGAAACCACATCAAAAGGAATGCTTGTTTTAGAAGATATTGTTTCTCTCACCTTGTCTGCGGTTCCTACAGGAACTGTACTTTTGTTGACAATCACTTTATATTCCGTCATCATCTCACCAATATTGTTGGCTACCTGAAGGACATAAGAGAGATCTGCAGATCCGTCTTCTCCAGGAGGAGTAGGGAGGGCCAAATATATTACTTCGCTTTTATCTAAAGCTTCTTTAAGGTTGGTGGTAAAAAATAATCTTTCAGATTGTATGTTTCTCAGAAACATTTCTTCAAGGTTCGGCTCATAGATGGGAACTACGCCGTTTTTCATACCTTCTACTTTTTTTTCATCAATATCAACACAGTATACTGAATTGCCAAGTTCTGCCAGAGTAGTGCCTGTAACTAATCCTACATAACCTGTTCCTACAATCGTTATATTCAAAATGTTTGTTTTAAAATTCTAAAGACAAAAGTAATAAAAATACTTTCACCCGCTTCTTTAATTTATTGTAAAAGAATCCTTCGCTATTTACTTGATAATAAGATAATTTTGCTTTTTTAGAAAAAAGGCGTATATTTGCATTGGATTTACGGAAAAAATGGGAAGGCTTCGAAAGAAAGCCTTTTTTCGTACTGTAAATCAAGATAAAAGAACGTATGGAGTTTAGAAAAAGAATTGAAGAATTATTAAATGAATTCCTTGAGACCAGACAAGATCTGTTTCTTATAGATCTTAAGATCTCTCCGGGAGATGATATTACAGTGATTTTAGATGGAGATAATGGGGTTTCTTTGCAGGATTGTCTTGATGCAAGCCGCGCAATAGAATTCAATATGGATCGCGAGGAGCACGACTTTAGCCTTCAGGTGATGTCTGCAGGATTAAGCGAGCCATTGGCCACTCCAAGACAATTTGGCAAAAACATTGGAAGAGAGATTGAAGTGATGCTGGAGGATTCTTCTAAAATTGAAGGAGAATTGTCAAAAGTAGACGAAGAGAAGATCACTCTAGTTCTGCGTTACCGTAAGCCGAAAGATATCGGAAAAGGAAAAGTAGATGTAGAGGAGGAAAAGGAAATCCCTTACTCCGAGATCAAAAAAGCATTAGTAGTAATTAAATTTTAAAAAGAAAAAAAAATAGATGGATAATATAGCGTTGATTGAATCCTTTGGTGATTTTAAAGACGAAAAGGGGATCAGTAAAATTGATCTTATGGCAATTATTGAGGATTCACTGAAGACACTTTTGAGAAAAAGATTTGATTCAGACGACCACTTTGACGTGATTGTAAACCCGGATAAAGGAGATTTTCAGATATTTTTGAACAAAACAATTGTAGAGGATGAAATGTCTGAAGATGATGATTTGGAAATTGAAATTTCTGAAGCAAAAAAAATTGACCCTACCTTCGAAGTAGGTGAAGACTTTACAATGGAAATTCCTGTTGCGCAGTTGGGAAGAAGAAATATTCTTACGCTGAAGCAGATTTTGGCAACAAAACTTCAGGAACACAATAATGCAATGCTGTACGAACAGTTTAGAGATAAAATTGGTGAAATTGTTGTAGGAGAAATTCACCACATCCGTCATAAGCACGTGATTTTGTTGGATGATGAAGGAAACGAATTTATTTTACCTAAAGAAAACCAGATCCCATCCGATTTCTTTAAAAAGGGTGAGAATATCAGAGCTATTGTTGAAACAGTAGATTTTAAAGGTTCAAAACCACAGATTATTATTTCCAGAACTGCACCGAAGTTCCTAGAAAAGTTACTTGAGCTGGAAATTCCTGAAATCCAGGACGGAACCATTATGTTGAAAAAAGTAGTGAGAATTCCTGGTGAAAAGGCGAAGATTGCAGTAGATGCTTATGATGACAGAATTGATCCGGTAGGAGCTTGTGTTGGGGTAAAAGGGTCCAGAATTCATGGCGTTGTAAGAGAGTTGAAAAATGAGAACATCGATGTTATTCAGTGGTCTAAAAACCCTGAGATTTTGGTGAAGAGAGCTTTAGGAAATGTTACCATCAATAAAATTGACATCAATGAGGAGCAAAACTATGCATTAGTATATACTCCTGTTGAAGAGATTTCTAAAGTAATTGGAAAACAAGGACAGAATATCAGACTGGCTTCTTGGTTGTCAGGATATGAAATTGATGTTTACAGAGAGTCCAGCGAGGATGATGATGTTGAATTGAGAGAATTTAACGATGATATCGAGCAGTGGATTTTGGATGAATTTAAGAAAGTAGGACTTACGACTGCCAAATCAGTATTGGATAAAGAAACTGAAAGTCTTCTGAATATGGTTGATCTTGAAGAAGAAACAATCGAAGATGTGAAGCGTATTCTAAGAGAAGAATTTGAAGATTAAAATTTTAAATAAATTTTAATAAACAGTAAAAAAGAAATACTTTAATTTTAAAAATTAAAAAACAGTAAATAATATAGATGCCAAAAATTAGATTAAATAAAGCGGTTAAGGAATTCAACATTTCGATGTCCAGGTTAGTAGAGTTTTTACAAGCTAAGGGTATCGAGGTTGAAAGCAATCCTAACGCTCAATTGGAAGAATCGGCATATTCTGCATTGGAAGCTGAGTTTGCTAAAGACGGCGAACAACGAAAAGCTTCCCATGAGGTGGTGATCACTAAAGTTCCGGAAGAAAAACTGGAAATTGAAGAAAAGAAAACCCCTGAAGTGATAAGAGCTAAAGCAAATAAACCAGAAACTAGAATTTTAGGTAAAATAGATCTAGAACCTAAGAAACCAGAGGCTGAAGAAGCTCCTGTGGTTCCTGTAGCTCCTGTTGCGACACCGGTTGAAGAAAAGAAAGAAGAAATTGTGAAAGAAGAACAACCGGAAGTTAAAGCAGCTCCTGAAAAGCAGGAATTCAAAGTTTTGGATAAAATTGATTTGTCTCAAATAGAATCTAGAAACAGACCTGTGAAAAAAGACAAACCAAAAATGGAGGAGAAAAAAGAAGAAGCAAAACCTGTGGAACCAATAAAAGAAACTCCCAAACCAGTAGTTGTAGAGGAGAAAAAAGTGGAAGCTCCAAAAGTAGAGACTGAACCTGAATCTCAGGAACCACAAAAAATTGAAACAGTATATCAGAAACTTGATGGTCCTAAGATCGTTGGAGAAAAGATAGACTTAACTCAGTTTGCGCCAAAACCAGGTGCTGGAGCGAAAAAGAAAAGAAAGAGAATTGAAAAACCTGGCGGCCCGAATAATAATCAGCAAGGTGGTCAGGGGAATAACCAAAACTCTGGAAATAACAACAATAACCAAGGAGGCCAAGGCCAAGGAAACCGTCAGAACAATAACGGTGGCCAAGGAGGAAACCGCCAGGGACAAGGAGGTCAAGGAAACAGACCTCAGGGCCAGGGAGGTCAAGGTGGAAACCGTTTTGGAAACAACAACAACCAAAACCGCCCAGGCGGTCAAGGTGGTGGCTTCAAAAAAGGTGGACAGAATAATAGACCTGGACAAAGAGTTATGCCAGTTGAATTAACTGACGAACAAGTTAAAAACCAGATCAAAGAAACTTTAGAAAAGCTTACTAATAAAGGAGGTAAATCTAAATCTGCTAAACACAGAAAAGATAAGAGAACTTTCCGTAGAGAACAGGATGAGCGTCAGCAGGAGCTGGAAGCACAAGACAGAACTCTTAAAGTAACAGAATTCATCACAGTTGGTGAATTGGCAAGTTTGATGAATGTTTCTCCAACTGAAGTAATCTCTGCATGTTTCTCACTAGGGGTGATGGTTACCATGAACCAGAGACTTGAAGCAGATACTTTATTGTTGGTAGCAGACGAATTCGGTTATAAAATTGAGTTCTCTGATGCAGATCTCGAAGATACAGATTCAGAAGATGAAATCGATACTGAAGAAAGCCTAGTGTCAAGAGCGCCTGTTGTTACGGTAATGGGACACGTTGACCACGGTAAAACTTCATTACTGGATTACGTAAGAAAAACGAACGTAATTGCTGGTGAATCCGGAGGTATTACACAGCATATCGGTGCTTATAACGTGAAACTGGAAAACGGTCAGAGAATTACATTCTTAGATACTCCTGGTCACGAAGCCTTTACAGCGATGAGAGCAAGAGGTGCACAGATCACCGATATCGCAATTATTGTAATCGCTGCCGATGATGATGTAATGCCACAAACCAAAGAGGCAATTGCTCACGCTCAGGCTGCAGGGGTACCAATGATTATTGCAATCAATAAAGTGGATAAGCCAAATGCAAACCCTGATAATATCCGTCAGCAGCTTTCAGGTTTGAACCCTCCGGTTCTAGTTGAAGAATGGGGTGGTAATGTACAGGCTCAGGAGATTTCAGCTAAATTTGGTAACAATGTAGATGTATTGTTGGAAAAAGTTTTATTACAGGCAGAAATGCTTGAATTAAAAGCTAATCCAGACCGTTCAGCTAACGGAGTTGTTATTGAAGCTTCTCTAGATAAAGGTAGAGGTTATGTAGCAACAATGTTGGTGCAAACCGGGACTTTAAGAGTTGGTGATTATGTAGTAGCAGGTAAAAATCATGGTAAAGTAAAAGCTTTACTTGACGAAAGAGGGAAAAACCTTGAAGAAGCAGGTCCATCTATTCCAGCAACAATATTAGGTTTAGACGGAGCGCCTACAGCAGGTGATAAGTTCCGTGTTTATACTGACGAAAGTGAAGGTAAAGCGATCGCAAATAAGAGAGAGCAATTACAAAGAGAACTTTCTATCAGAACTAAGAAACATACAACACTTGAAGAATTGGGTAGACGTATTGCTTTAGGTGAGTTTAAAGAATTGAACATTATCCTTAAAGGGGACGTGGATGGTTCTGTTGAAGCACTTTCTGATCAGTTACAAAGATTATCTACAGAAGAAATCAGCGTGAAAATCCTTCACTCAGGTGTTGGGCAGATCACTGAATCTGATATCAACTTAGCGGCAGCGTCTGATGCAATTATCATTGGATTCAACGTGAGAGCTGGAGCTAATGCTAAAGATCTTGCAGACCGTGAAGAAATTGAGATCAGAACATATTCTGTAATCTATAAAGCGATTGATGAAGTAAAAGAAGCGATGGAAGGAATGCTTTCTCCGGAAATTCAGGAGCAGGTAATCGGTAATGTTGAAATCCGTGAGGTATTCAAGATTTCTAAAGTAGGAACAATCGCAGGATGTATGGTTCTTACCGGAAAAGTTACAAGACAATCCAAAGTACGTTTATTGAGAGACGGTATCGTGAAATTTGACGGAGAACTTGAAAGCTTAAAACGTTTCAAAGATGATGTGAAGGAAGTAACGAAAGGTTACGAATGTGGTCTGAACCTAAAAGGGTACAACGATATTGAAACCGGAGATATTCTTGAAGTTTACGAAGAAGTAGCAGTGAAGAAAAAGCTGAAATAATTCTATTCAGATATAATAAAATCAGGCACCTCAAATGAGGTGCCTGATTTATTTTTTTAAGAAAATTTTAAGTTTTATCTTTCTTAGTTCTGATTCAAAAAGGTAACTAGTTTTACTAGATCTTCATCCTTGTCAAATTTGATTTTATTAGATTTGAAAAAGGCTGTTAAATTATCTTTTTTATCAGGAAACTGTTCGATAATTTCTTTTTGATTTCTTGGCTTCTTTATAAAACCATTATCCGTTTTAATGTAATATACAGGATCTAAAGTTCTGAAGTTAGCAGGTCTTTCACTTGCATAAGAATTTGGGGCAGGAACAACATCTGTAAACTTTGTTTTGATCTTTTTATAAAGACTGTTTTTGCCGTTTACCAATTCTATGAAATATCCGCTTAAATCATCTGATGTCTCGAGCAATACAAACGTTTGTTTTGGAGAAGAAATTTCAATTCTTGAAAAGTCTGAAGTTTTAGGAAGAACCTGAATTTCATTATTCTTTTTGAACTCAATTGCATCACTATAACTGTCATAGCGTACGGGTACTTGTTCATAATTTACTGCGACTTTTGCGTTGGCAAATTCCTTACTAAGATAAGGAGATGCTCCTGCAATGTCTTCATATTTTAAAGTTTTCCCGGTAGTGGATCTGATGCCATCAAACACAGACTGTGCCCCTAAAGCTCCATTTACGGAAAGGGTTTGTTGGCCAAAGCTAAAGCTACTGAAACTAGCTAAAATTAGAGTGGTTAAAATCTTTTTTTTCATGTTTTAAATTTATGAAATTTTTGTTTTTCTGTAAAAAAAAATGTATATATGTCTAGTTATGGACTTATTAACGGCTTTTTCTTTGTAAAGAACGTGATTTTTTTCAAATTAAAACATAAAATAGTTTGTCTTATTTTTGAAATTTATTTTTTTGTTTCAAATGAGTTAGAGTGCTGAAAATTAGAAGGGTTGTAATTTAGATTTATTATAAATAATTTTTTTGCTCATGATTATAAACTGTTAAAGTCTTTCATTTTTCAAGTTTATTTTGTGTTTTTTAAAAAAATATACAGCTAAAATTATGAATTTTTTTACCTATTGCCTTGTTAACCTTGTATATTGTGAATGTTGAATGGTTATATATGTGTAAAAAATTTGCTAGTATTAATATTTATTAACATATTTGCCCTTAAAATATATTAAAATTTGTTAATATGAATGTTAAACTACGTGTATTAACAGCTGGTGTTTTGTTTTTTACAGGACAAGCTGTGTTTGCTCAGCAAAAAGACTCTAAGGACAAGAAAAACGAAGAGACGAAAATTGAGGAGGTAGTTGTTTTAGGGTATAGTAAGACAGCTACAAAGGCAAAAACTACGAGTTCTTCTGTAACAGTAGGTTCGGAAACTTTAGAAAACAGACCTAATATTTCTGTTTTGAACTCAATCCAAGGTACAGCTCCTGGTATTGTGGTTAACTCTGCTTCTGGATCTCCAGGTTCTGGAAAATTCAACATCCTTATTAGAGGTATGAGCTCATTGAACGGTTCTACAGATCCGTTATATGTTGTAGATGGAGTTATTACTTCTGGATCACAATTTAGAAACCTTAACTCTTACGATATTGATACTTTCAGTATTTTGAAAGATGCTCAGGCAACTGCAATTTATGGTAACCGTGCTGCAAATGGTGTAGTTGTAATTACTACAAAAGGTGGTAAGTTCAACTCTGGACTGAAGGTGGCATATGATGCATTAACCTCTTTCTCAACAATGCCTAAAGCACACTACAATTCTGCTAATGGTAGACAATTGTTGCAAATTCAGAAAAATTTTGGTGTTGGATATGCGGCTACAAATAAGCTAACACAAGACCAAATTGATAATTGGGCTATTGATACTGACTGGAATAAGCAATTTACTCAAGTTGGTATTTCTCAGCAACATAACTTATCTCTTACTGCCGGTGGAGAAAATATAAATAACTTTTTCTCTTTAGGATATTTAGATAGCCAAGGTAACGTTAAATCAACTGACTTTAAAAGATTTACTTTAAGAAATAACTTGAATGGGAAATCTAAAGATGGTAGATTGACTTTTGGAGCTATTCTAGGATTAGGATATTCAAAAAGAAATCAGTTAGATGATGAAACAAATACAAGTATTGCAGGTAACGTAATTCAAAATCCACTTTTTGGAGGCGTTTTATCTCCAACATATTTAGCTCCTAGCCCATATTCAAACGGAAGAGACCTATATAATGCTATTGGTAGTGCAAGTGCAGCTTACAGACCGTGGATTCTTCAGGATAACATCAATGGTGGTATCAGAAACAGATTTACAGAATTAAGTATATCAGCAAATGCTAATGTAAACTATAAACTTACAGATTGGTTAAGTGTTGGAAACCGTACAGGTATTGATTACAAGCAACACCAAAGAACCTTTGCAAGATCTGCAAACGGATACCTTTCTTTAGTGACTGCAATTCCAAATGGTCAGCAATATGGTGGATCTGAAACATTTCAAACGACCAATGACTTAACATATAACAGTGTTACAAACCTTTCATTTAATAAATCTTTTGGTGACCATAATTTAAGTGTGGGCGCATACATGGATTATATTAAAGCGCACGTAAATGTAACTTCACAAACACAGAATGGATTGAACCCTGCACAATGGGAGTTTGGTGCTGGTACAGGATATATTCCATTCAACCCTGATACACCGAACGTTTACAGACCTACTGTGTCTGCATCAAAAGTTACAGCAGGAACCTTAGCTTACTTTGGAACATTAGATTACGATTACAAAGATAAGTATGGAGTAAGTGGAGTTGTAAGAAGAGATGGTTCATATAGATTTACTCCTTCAAACAGATGGGAGACATTCTGGTCAGCAGCTGTTAGATGGAATATCGACAAAGAAGATTTTATGGCTAATTCAGGCTTTAGAATGTTGAAATTGAGAGCTTCTATTGGTACTACTGGTAACCAGAATATTATCAGTGTAACGAACAATGCTAACCCATTGATTCAGTTGCCTAATAACTTCTTGGATCTTTACAACGGATCATCTGCTTATCAGAACTTACTAGGATACTATTTCACTAACCTTGCAAATCCAGGCCTAAGATGGGAGCAGGTTAAGCAAACCGATATAGGTATTGACTTTAACTATAAAGGTATTATTGAAGGTACGTTTGATTATTATCAAAAAAGAACTTCCAGATTGTATAGTAACATTAACTATTCAGCAGCTACAGGTACATTTGGGATAAGAGGAAATAATGGTGTTCTTGATAATAAAGGGGTTGAAGCTTTGATCAGATACAACGTATTAAGAACAGATAAAGTAAGATTATCAATATTTGCAAATGCTGCTTATAACTCCAATAAAGTTGTGAGCTTAGATGCTCAGGATTTAACAGGAGATGTAGTTAATGCAGTGGGAGGTCCTGCAAGCCAGTATCAATTATATCCTTATTTAGGAGTAGATCCTGCTGATGGAGAGCAAATGTTCCTTGATATTAATGGAAACGTAACTAAAGAGCCGGTTGCTGGTGATAGAAGATTAACTGGAAAATCTCCTTATGCTAAATTTACAGGAGGATTTGGATTTAACTTCAATTATTCAGGCTTCTTCTTAGATACATTATTCTCATTCCAACAAGGAGGATGGATCTATGATAACTTATATGATTGGCAAATGAACCCTGCTTATGCTGGTAATAATATTAATGTTTCTGCAGATTTGTTAAATGCTTGGACGCCAACAAACACTAATACCGATGTTCCTAACTTAAAAGCGAAAAACATGGGATTACAAGGCCAGTCTGATAGATTCCTTTACAAATCAGATTTTATTAGATTGAAGAATATATCACTTGGCTATAGTTTTACAAAAAATCAACTACGTGATTTACCTGTAAAAGGTATTAAAGTATTTGTTCAGGCAGAGAACTTATATACTTGGAGTAACTGGAAAGGGTTTGACCCAGAACCTGTAACAACGTACTCATTGAATGTCTATCCTAACCCGAGAACTATTTCAGTAGGGGTAAATGTTGATTTTTAAATTTAAATAGTTATGAAAAAAATAATAAATACGGTTTTAATTGTAGCGGGTTTTGCAACTACAACACTAGCCCTAAATAGCTGCCAGGATGCACTTGATATTACACAGGCGGGTCAGCTAACTGAAAATGATAATGTTCTTTTTACAAGTGTAGAAAACCTTAATAATGTTTTATTAGGTTCTGTATATGGAAATATGGACCCTGTTGAAGAAATTTATTTTTCTGGTGTATTTACCGATGAATTGATGATCAGTGAAATCGGTAGTGGTGGTCAGGACTGGGAAATATACAGACACTTTTTAAATCCTTCATCATCATGGGTTAATGGTGGTGGGATGAGTACTTTGTCAACTCCAGGTTTATGGCTTAAACACTATAATATTATCAATAATGTTAACAGATTGTTGGATGGGGCTACTAGAATCAAACCTTCCTCAGCTGCAGAACAGAAACAGTATAACGAAATTTTAGCACAAGCAAGAGCTGCCAGAGCATATAGCTACGTACAGTTGGAAGCATTTTTCTCTACTGATATGAAGAATCCTAATGCTTTAGGGGTAATGCTTGTAAAAGATGTACCTTCTGTAGATGTAAAATTGCCAAGAGCTAAAAACCAAGATGTTTACGACTTTATTAATGCTGACTTAGACTTTGCAAGAACAACTCTAACAACTTACGGTACAGATAGATATAGAATAAATAAAGGTTTTGTTAATGCATTGACAGCAAGATTTAATCTTTATAGAGGTAATGTGGCTTTAGCTAAACAATATGCACAAGATGTAATTTCTAATGCTGGTTTAACACTTACACAAGGACAACCTAATACAGGAACAAATACTTACACTGGCGCTGTATCAGGAGCATATTCGGCTACAGCCAATACTCAAACTTCTCAGTGGAATATCGCCTTTTATGGTGGGACAACTGCAGCTACAGGAAATGGTCTATTAGGTTCATTTAACCCATATAGAAACCTTTGGGCAGATAAGGAAAGAGGTGAAATTATTTTCGCATTGAACAGACTTCCTTTAGGTGCTGGATCAAACGTTGGAACATTATTTAATACTAATGGCTCTATCGTTACAGGTAGCCCTATGTGGTTATGGGGAAAAAATCTTGTTAATTTATTCTTTGTAAATGGTGACGTAAGAAAATATGCTTATGTAGATCCTACTTCTTATCCATATTTGGCAAACAATTATTATGTAATTGATAAATATCCAGGAAAAGTAAGTACTAACAGCAGAAATGACTTGAAACTGTTTAGACTATCTGAAATGAAATTTATATTAGCAGAATGTGCAGTTGCTGAAAATAATTTATCTACTGCTCAGGCTCTAATACAGGAAGTAAGAACTGCTAGAAGAATTGATGGTACAGCAACAACTCCTACTTATACTAGTGCTCAATCTGCTTATGCTGATATTCTTAAGGAAAGAAGAATTGATCTTGCACTTGAAGGACACCGTTATTTAGACTTAAAGAGATTGGCTACTTTAGCTGGTGTTACTATGGATAGAAGTGACGATGATGATTACATCCCTGTTGAAAACTTGCCTAACAATAGTTACAAGTATACTCTACCTATTCCTTTGTCTGAAGTTTCAGCTAACCCGAACATTCAGCAAAACCCTGGTTATTAATTAACAATAATCATATTATATAGAACCCCTGCTCTAAGCAGGGGTTTTTATTTGCTATTATTTCTTATTTTTGCTGTACAATAATGCATAATGAAGTACATACTTTTCATACTTTCCTTCTTTAGTTTTATAGCCAATGCTCAGATTGTAGGCAAAAGAGATGCTAAGAAGCCTCTGATAAAAAAAGAAGACACATTAGTAATAGACTCGGGGAAGAAAGACTCTCTGGAAATTTTTAAACCTACCATCAACGATTACCAGTTTCAGACTCAGTTTTCAGAAAAGAAAGTGTTTGACACGGTAATGACTTTTGATAAAACCAACATCTTTTCACAATATAATAACCATGATAACTTCGGAAGAATTCAGCCGGCCAATATAGGTTCTGGCTTTAACCCGTTAGTATTCGAAGTAAATCCAGAAGAAAACCTTTCTTTACTACCTTCCAACAAATCATACATTATTCTTGGAGCTAATGATGTGAAATATTATGACGTTAAAACTCCTACTGCAACATTTGTCTATCACAATGCAATGCGAAATGGAGCAGCGCTAAGATCAACCTATACTCAGAATATCGGAAAGAGATTCAACTTTGCGCTTGAATATATGGGACTTCGTTCTCAGGGACTTTACAGAAACTCGCTGGCGGCCAATAACAATACGATATTTTCAGGACATTATATTTCTGAAAGTGGAAACTACGAACTCTTCGCCCATTATCTTCATCAAAACCTGAATAATCAGGAAAGTGGTGGGATTACAGAAGATAATTTATTTCAGAATGGAGACAGTAATTATAAAAACAGACAGAACGCTCAGGTTAATCTGGCGTCGAGTAGCTCTCAGTTTGCTTACAGAAGATATTACCTGAGTCATCAGTTTACTCCCTTCAATTCAGAAAGATTTCCTTTCAGAATAAGACATACTATTTTTCATCAGGGAAATAAATACTACTATAACCAGGGTGCAATAGAAAGCTATTGGACAAATATGGGAATCAATCAGGTTAACGGTTTTCCTTTAACAACAAAAAAATACTCTGAAAATTTAAGCAATACGGTAAGCCTTATTTTTGATAATGAAAAATTCAAACTTGATGCAGGCGTTCGTTATCAGATGATCAAATTAGGTATAAGAGATGCCGTGGCATTAAGCGGTGCTTCCTATCCCACGGAACTTAAAGAAAGTCGAATTGGGGCCGTAGGAAATCTACAGATAAAACTTTTGGATAAAATTCAGCTGAATTCATTTTTGGAGTTCTCAAATGGAAGCCAATTTAAAAGTTATCTAAGAACAGCCAATACTTTGAAATTTGAACCTATTAAAGATTACTTTGTAAACGCAAAGGTGAATTTCCAAAGTGCTTATCCATCTTTTAATTACTTACTGAACACCTCTGTTTACGACAGATTCAATTATTACCTTGATAATGCAAAGAACCAGTCAATAATGGAAGTAGGAGGAAGCATCAATCTGAAATGGTTTAAAACAGAGCTCTTTGCCAACTATTTCAGAATCGATAACTATACTTATTTTGACAACAACGGAACGCCAAAACAAAGTGACGGTTCTGTAAATATTTCTCAGGTAGGAGGTGATGCTACCTTTAGCTATGGTAAATTCCATTTAAATACAAGACTGCATTTCCAAAATACATTAACGAATAAAGACTTGTTACCGATGCCAGGTTTTGTGGGAAGAGCCAATTTCTTTTTCCAGACTCAGGCATTCAAAAAAGCAGCAGAGATTCAGGCGGGGCTTAAAGTATATTACTTTTCCAAATTTGCTTCAAGAGAATATTTCCCGGTTCTTAACGAATATATTCTGCCTGGCGCAAGTTCATTCTCAATCGGAGGACAGCCTATTGCCGATCTTTATATCAACATGAAGGTTAAAAAGATGTTCTTCTTCATAGAAGGACAACAAATAGGAACCTTTATTTCCAATAATAAAGCATATGCATTCCCACACTATCCGGTATACGATTTCAGATTGAATATCGGGATTCTGTGGTATTTGTTCAACTAAAAAACGACAAGTTGAAAACAATTAATAAATTATCATTTAACGATATAGAAAGTATTCCTCAATTGGTAAAAGACTTTTTAAACCAAAAAATTGAGGGTTTTGAAAATAAAACATTTTCTTTAGACAACTTCACTCAACAGATTCATCAAAAACAGGAATTTTTTTCATCAGAACAAAGGCGTACTTTGTATAATGTTTTTGGAGAGCAGCTTTCGGAATTCAAACTTTCCTCAAAACAGAAAGAAAATCTTGAAAGTCTTCTACAACCCAATACGTTTACCATGACAACGGGGCATCAGTTGAATCTCTTTTCAGGGCCGGTTTTCTTTGTCTATAAAATTTTGCAGACCATAAAAACCTGTTCATATCTGAAAGAGAATTTCCCTGATTTTAATTTCGTTCCGGTATATTGGATGGCTTCTGAAGATCATGACTTTGCAGAGATCAACCATTTTAAAACAGAAAACAACTATTACGAAACCAATGAAAAGTCTGGAGGGCCGGTAGGAAGAATCAAAATCAATGATACTTACTTTATTTCCGAATTTGAAAAAGAATTCAAAGATTCTATTTTTGGAACTGAGCTTATTCTGATGATGAAGGAAGCTTACAAAACTGGAAATACTTTAACACAGGCTATTCAGATTCTTGTTAACCGCCTTTTCTCTGAGTTTGGACTTTTGATATTGGATGGAGATTCTAAAGAACTGAAAACTCAGATTAGAGAAGTTTTCAAAGATGAGCTTCTCCACGGCAGTTTACAGAAAACGTCAAAAGAAAAAGTAAACTTCCTGACTGAAAAATATGGAAAAGTACAGGTCAACCCACGAGAAATTAACCTTTTCTATCTTTCAGATACCAGAGATAGAATTGAATCCAACGGCGAGAAATATTTTATTGTAGATAAAAATATTCAGTTTACAAAAGAAGAAATACTTTCCGAACTGGAAAACTACCCTGAAAAATTCAGCCCGAATGCTTTGATGCGTCCGGTGTACCAGGAAAAAGTTCTTCCTAATTTGGCATATATTGGCGGGAATGCAGAGATTATGTACTGGCTGGAGCTTAAAGACTACTTTTCAACCATTAACGTCCCTTTTCCTATTCTTATTCCTAGGAATTCTATGCTTTTCTTAAAGGAAAAAACATTACGAAAAATTGAAAAGCTGGATCTTAAAATTGAAGATTTTTTCCAGAATTTTCCAGTACTTACCAATAACAAGATTTTGGATGATAATGCCATTTTAAAATTATTGGAAGAAAAAGAAGAACTATTGACCAACAATTTCTCCGAGCTTAGAGCTTCCGCGGAAAATACAGATAAATCGTTCGGGAATATGGTGAAAGCAGAAGAAGTAAGACAGATGAAGTCTTTTAAAAGAATGAAAAAACGTTTGCTTCACGCTGAAAAAATAAAACAGAATGAATTACTGGAAAGACTGGAAAATCTATTTTTAGATGTTCATCCGGCAAAAACATGGCAGGAAAGGGTCTACAATTTTAGTGTATTCTTTTCCGATTACGGTTATTCATGGCTTGAAAATTGTTGGGAAGAAATGGTGGTTCAAGATTCCAAATTAATAATTGTTGCCATTTAATTTTAAAGAAGTATTTTTGTAAATTATAATTATCGAATATGATAAAGAGGTTTTTTATTCTATCAAGTTTATGTATGGTTTTGGGAGTTTCAGCCCAGAAATCACATACGGTTGTGCAAGGTGATAACCCTTACAACATTGCAAAAAAGTATGGCATAACTGTAGATGAATTGCTGAAGCTAAATCCAAAACACAAAGATGGCAAGCTGGCTATTGGGGACGTTTTAACTGTTAAGTCAGATAAAGCAGCAACTCCTGTTCCCGTAGTTACAAAAACTGTTCCTGTTGAAAAAGCACCTTCAAGTGCTTCACTAGGCAAAATTGTGTTACAGCCTAAGCAAACAATCTACGGAATTACAAAACAATACAGAATTTCTGAAACAGATCTTAGAAAACTGAATCCTGAACTGGATTCTCATATGAAGATTGGAGATGAAATTACGCTACCTCTTGCAAGCATTAAAAAATACGGTGGTGAGCAGCACGCTGTGGTTGCAGAAAAACCAACAGAAGTTCATACAGAAAAACCGGTAACAACAACTCCTGTAGCTGTTGCGGAAGGAAGTAACTATGTGATTCAGGCTAAGGATAATTATTATAGAATTACAAAACAGTTTGGAATTACTCAGCAGGAACTTTTCACTTTAAACCCAGGGTTGGAAGAAAAAGGACTAAAGCCTGGTGAGTCTATCAAAATAAAAAAATCAAATACCGATACAACGGTCTCTTCTGAACCGGTAGCGAATCCAAAAGAAAAGATGGATTCCGGAAACGAACAATCGTCAACTTCAAATGTTATTGCTGGAGATGATTACGTTACCTATACTGTTCAGCAGGGAGATACGGTTTTCTCAATCGTTAATAAATTCGGAGTTTCTATTGATGAGCTGATTGCTCTTAATCCAGATCTTTCCCGTGGTTTAAAAACTGGAATGGTTTTAAAGATTAAAAAACAGGACCCGGCTTATGTGAAGAAAAATGGGGATGCTCTAAGCGTAGTAATGATGCTTCCATTTGGTTACAGTACCAACGAAACACAATACAGAGCGATGGCACTGGATTTCCTAACAGGGGCAAAACTGGCTATCGAAAGAAATGCAAGAGGCGGTCAGAAACTGGATATCAAAATTGTAGATTCAGGAAATGAAGCTTCTTTCAAGAGCTCTTTAACTCAGATCAATCCGGATAATACAGATTTGATTATCGGTCCGTTCTTTAAATCTAACGTGATCGATGTTCTGGATTTTACTAAAAATCAAAAAATCCCGGTTGTAGCACCATTTGCAAATACTCCGGAACTATATAACTACAACAACCTTATCATCGTTGAAACAAACAATCAGACTTATGCTGATAAGATTGTTGAAGAAGTAAAAGGAATCTATTCCAATCAGAAAATATATGTAGTGGCAGATGCGAAAAAAGAAAATGCTAACTACATTCGTTCAGGTCTTGAAAAAGCAGTGAAAAATGCAGATGTCCTGATCGTAAACTCTCCGACAGATATTCAACTGGATCAGAATATGATGACAGGGCAGTCTGCTCCGGTAATTGCTATTTTGGCGAATGATGATAATAGTGCAGGAGAAGCTTTTGCTAATAAAATAGCTACTCTTTCCAAAGAGGTACAGGGGGTGAAAGCTTTCAGTATGTTCTATTCACCCGCTTTCGAAAAGAAAGTAGATGAGCTAAGCCAGGCAAGTCTGGTATATCTAATGGATAGAAAGATCAATACAGAAGGAAACTTTGAAAAAGAAATTCTTGCAGCTTACAAAGCTAAATATTGTAAAACTCCTCCTAAATATGCCATCGTTGGATTCGATGTCGTTAATGATATGTTAACCAGAGAAAACAAGAAAGGAGAAATTTTTAAACAGATAAACAAAGTACAGACTCAGCTTGCGACTAAGTTTGAGTTCGTAAAATCAAAAGCCAATGGGGCTTATGTAAATACAGGCTATAGAGTAATTAGATTAGTTCCGTAAATGATTTATATCTGTTTACAGGAATATTCTTAACATTATAGTTATATTTGCATAATATTTAATTCAATACATGAAAGCACTTGTATTTCCAGGGCAGGGTTCTCAGTTCGTAGGAATGGGAAAAGAATTGTATGATTCTAGAAAAGATATTAAAGATCTGATGGAATCTGCCAATGAAATTTTAGGTTTCGACATTCTTTCCATTATGTTCAACGGAACGGACGCGGATCTTAAAAAAACAGAGGTTACCCAGCCTTCAATATTTATACATTCAGTAGCAGCATTAAAAGCTGTAAACGGTTTAGGAGCTGAAATGGTTGCAGGACACTCTTTGGGAGAGTTCTCAGCGTTGGTAGCTAATGGCGTTTTATCTTTTGATGACGGTTTGAAATTGGTATCCGAGAGAGCTAAGGCTATGCAGGATGCTTGTGATGCAAATCCAAGTTCAATGGCAGCTATTTTAGGATTGGAAGATGCTAAGGTAGAAGAGATCTGCGCACAAATCAGTGGAATTGTAGTTCCTGCAAACTATAACTGCCCAGGTCAGCTTGTTATTTCAGGAGAAACACCTGCAGTAGAAGAAGCTTGTGCAAAACTTAAAGAAGCAGGAGCAAAAAGAGCCTTATTACTACCTGTAAACGGAGCATTCCATTCACCATTAATGCAGCCTGCTCAAGAGAGATTGGCAGCGGCGATCGAAAAAACAAAATTCAGAAAAGCAACAATTCCTGTTTATCAGAATATTACGACTACAGCAGTGACAAATCCTGATGAAATCAAACAAAACCTTATTGCTCAGCTTACTGGTCCTGTAAAATGGACTCAGTCTGTACAGAATATGATTAAAGACGGGGCGTCTAACTTTATTGAAGTAGGACCTGGGAAAACTCTTCAGGGATTGATCAAAAAGATTGACGGATCTGTAGAAGTTGCTTCTGCAATCTAAAATTTACAATATATGAGCGCGATTTTTTCACCGGGAAAGCTTATGCTGACTTCAGAATATTTCGCAATCGATGGAGCTCTTGTCTTAGCGGTACCAACCAGGCTGGGACAAGAGTTTTTTTTTGAAGAAAAAGAAGAGGGAAAGGCTCTTATCTATTGGGAAGCCTATCATCAAAACAGACTATGGCTAACCACTGTCATTGATTATAAGAATTGGCAGATTCTGGAAACCAATATTCCATCAAGCGCTGAATTTATTACTAAGACTTTAAAAAACGTTCAGCTGCTTTCTGATACTAAATTCAAAAATAATACGACTTACCATTTAAAAACTAACCTTCAGTTTCCTGCAGATTTTGGATTGGGAAGCAGTTCTACCTTGATGAACAATCTGGCTGAATGGGCAGGAATTGATCCTTTTCATCTGAATACAATCAGCCTGGGTGGAAGCGGATACGATATTGCAGTGGCAAAAGAAAAGTCAGCCGTGCTTTTTCAGAGCAAACCGGAAATTAAATATGAAAAAGTAGATTTTAACCCTTCCTTTAAAAATGAACTGATTTTTATTCATTTAAATCAAAAGCAAGACAGCCGTGAAGGAATCAATTTTTACAAGTCAAAAAATAAGTCTCCGGAATTGGTTGAAGAATTTTCGAATATCACAAGAAAAATTTTGTTATGCAATGAATTGGAAAATTTTTCTCAACTAATGATGTTTCATGAGCAAAAAATTTCTAATTTTCTTGAAATTCCGACAGTTAAAGAGAAGCTATTTGCAGACTGTCCCGCATTTGTCAAAAGTTTAGGCGCATGGGGCGGAGATTTTGTGATGAGTGCCAAATTTGGGGACTATAAAGACTATTTTTGGGAGAAAGGTTTTACAACTGTTTTTGAATGGAAAAATATAATTGATTTATAATCAATATCTTACAATATTCTTTTTTTATTTGTCATTCTGACTTATATCAGTATATTTAAACCGTCTTTAACAAATAATTAATATTAATTTTGTTGAAAGCAATAAAGAAATAGAAAATATAAGTAAAATGAAAAACACTAAAATCATCCAGGATTTAGAGAAATTAGGGATTAAAGGAAACTATGAAGTAGTGTATAACCCTTCTTACGAAGAATTATATCAGGCTGAAGTTTCTCCTGAAAATCAGGGGTTTGAAAAAGCTGAGCTTACGGAATCTGGCGCAGTATCAGTAAAAACAGGAATTTTCACAGGTCGTTCACCTAAAGACAGATATATTGTTCAGGATGATGTTACAAGAGATACTATTTTCTGGGATGGTAAAGTAAACTTACCTACTACGACAGAAATTTTTGCGTCTTGTAAAGAACTAGTGCTGAACCAACTTGCTGATGCCAAGAAAATTTATGTAGTTGATGCTTTCTGCGGTACCAATGCAGATACAAGACTTAAAGTTAGATTTATCGTTGAAGTGGCATGGCAGGCGCATTTCGTTACTAATATGTTTATCCGCCCTTCTCACTATGAGCTTGAAAGCTTTGGTGAACCAGATTTCACTGTAATCAACGGTTCTAAGACAACCAATCCGAACTGGGAAGCACAAGGATTGAATTCTGAAAACTTCGTGATGTTCAACCTTACTGAAAAACTACAGATCATCGGAGGTACTTGGTACGGAGGTGAGATGAAGAAAGGTATGTTTGCCATGATGAACTACTACCTTCCATTAAAAGGAATGGCTTCAATGCACTGCTCTGCAAACGTTGGAGAAAAAGGAGATGTAGCTTTATTCTTTGGTCTGTCAGGAACAGGTAAAACAACTTTATCTGCAGATCCAAAAAGATACCTTATCGGTGATGACGAGCACGGTTGGGATAACAACGGAGTATTCAACTATGAAGGAGGATGCTATGCTAAAGTAATCGACTTATCAGAAGAAAAAGAACCGGATATTTTCAGAGCGATTAAAAGAGATGCGCTTCTTGAAAACGTTGTTGTTAACAATGGAGTAGCAGATTACACAGACGGATCTATCACAGAAAATACTAGAGTTTCTTATCCAATCTACCATATCAACAAAATTGTATTGCCTTCTAAAGCAGGTCATGCTAAGAAGATTGTTTATCTTTCTGCGGATGCATTCGGAGTACTTCCTCCAGTTTCTATCCTTAACGAAGATCAGGCACAATACCACTTCCTTTGCGGATATACTTCAAAATTAGCTGGAACAGAAAGAGGAATTACTGAACCTCAGCCATCTTTCTCTCCTGCATTTGGTGAAGCATTCCTTACATTACACCCAACAATGTATTCAAAAACATTGATCGGTAAAATGAAAGAACACGGTGCTAAAGCATACTTGGTGAATACAGGATGGAATGGTACAGGAAAGAGAATTTCTCTGAAAGATACCAGAGCAATCATTGATGCAATTATCGACGGTTCTATTGATAACGCTGCTAAAACTCAGGTTCCAATCATGAATCTTGAGATTCCTACAGCACTTCCAAATGTTTCTGAAGGAATCTTAGATCCAAGAGATACCTACGAAAATGCTTCAGATTGGGAAGAAAAAGCAAAAGATCTTGCTTCGAGATATATCAAAAACTTTGAACAGTATTGTGATACTGAAGAAGGAAAAAGATTAATCGCTTCCGGACCTCAATTACAAGAACAAACTATCTAATAGTTGTACATACATAAAAGAGCCTCATCACAGATGAGGCTCTTTTATTATTTATATTTTTTACAGCTTTCAAGCAGTTCATTTTGTTCATCCAGCTTTCGAACCGTCGACCTGATCGATTCTTCACTCAATCTTTTAATAATCATAAAATGTCTTGAAGAAAAATAAGGCTCTTCATTCAGTATCTTATCTAAATATTTGGGAGTGACGAAAGTAAGCCAATATTTCTGACAATTGGAAAATTCAATCGTTACCTCTATGGCATCACATTCAGGATTTTCTATTTGATCGTCAATTTGAATATCAGTGATTTCCGGATCTACTTCCAAACTAAAATAATATTTTGAATACCATTTTAATTTATCCTCATCATTGCAAATTCTTATGTTTTGAAGGTTCATTTCCTCAATAATATAAGCCTTTCGCTTTGTCAATTGCTGAGAATAGACTCCAATAGAAGTACAAAAAACTTCACCTTTTATCTCCATAAATTGTCATTAATCATCTAGCTATCCACAATTATCTGTGGAAATCTGCGACATCCGTGGTGAAAAATTACTTCAAACTCAATATAGCCAACCTATACCCATCCATTCCAAAGCCAGATAAAACGGCGTCAGTATTAGCTGCTGTTACAGACTTCTGTCGGAATTCCTCTCTTTTATAAATATTACTGATATGAACCTCAACTTTAGGCTTTCGGATATTTTTTAAACAATCCGCTATGGCATAGGAATAATGCGTGAAAGCTCCGGGGTTAATAACAACCGCATCAAAATCATCTTCCTGAAGTCGGTTGATCAATTCCCCTTCAATATTGGACTGATAATATTTTAATTCATGAGAAGGAAACTCGGTTCTTAAAACTTCCAAATAACTATCCATAGAAACGCTTCCATAGATTTCGGGTTCTCTGGTGCCTAAAAGATTCAGATTAGGTCCATTTATAATTAAAACTTTCATTCTATAAAATTAAAAAGTTTTTTCAATTAAAAAGCTAAAAAATAAGATCATATCTCAATTTTGTTCATTGAATTATCGATAATGATATTTGTCATATTTATCAAAGTGATAATTTTTATAAAGTGCTATTTTGGTGAGTTTTATAAAATATTTTGTTAATTTTTGAAAAATTATCATGAAAAAACAATAAGTCTACTTGTTTTGTAGACTAAAAGTTTATAGCTTTGCAACCATATTTCGATCGGCTTATAAAGAAAGATGGAGGGAACTGACCCAGTGAAATCTTGACAACCTGCTATGCGTAAGGTGTCACATTCAGCCTATAAAGGAAAAATAAGCATTTGGTTTATCGTATTTATCGATGCCCTTTGCTGACTTTTCTGCAAGGGGCAAAATTTTAATATTTGGTAAATAAAATTGATTATGATTAATAAAACTTTATTTAATTCTAAAGTTTGGATTCCGTCAGTGGCTGCATTTTTCTTAGGAATTGCAAATGTAAGCGGGCAGACTTCCAAACCGAAAAAAGATACCCTCCGTGAAAAGGAGATTGATGAGGTGGTAGTGGTAGCTTATGGTAAAGCCAAAAGAAACAGCTATACCGGTTCAGTAGCAACTATTTCAAGCGATAAAATCAATAATAGACCCGTAACCAATATTACCAAAGCTTTGGAAGGACAGGTACCGGGGATTCAAACCACAAGTGCTTCAGGACAGCCGGGGGCAATTTCTACCATCCGAATCAGAGGGGTTGGGTCGGTAAGTGCTTCCAGTGATCCGCTATATGTAGTAGACGGTATTCCTTTTGATGGAAACCTGAACGCAATAAGTCCTAACGATATTGAATCTATAAGTGTTCTGAAAGATGCTACAGCAAGTGCATTGTACGGTTCCAGAGGGGCCAACGGAATCATCATTATTACAACAAAATCAGGAAAAAAAGGAGAAGCGAAAGTAAACTTTAACATCAGTCAGGGATTTTCAGGCAGAGCGGTCAAAGACTATCAGCAGGTGAATACGGACCAGTATTTCCAGCTGTATTGGGAAGCATTGAGAAACGGGTATAAGTCCGATAAGATTTCTTCTCAGCAGGCTGCACAAATGGCATCCGATAATTTGGTTTCCACTCTGGGAATAAACCCATATGGACCTAATTATTCACGACCAGTAGGAACAGACGGAAAATTACTGCCAGGTGCAACTGCTCTCTGGAATGACGACTGGAGAGATATTTTACAGAGAGTTGCTTCAAGAAATCAGGTGGATTTGGATATCAGTGGAGGAAGTGAGAAAAGCAACTATTTCTTTTCATTAGGATATCTGGATGATAAAGGGATGGCTATCGAATCAGGATTCAAAAGATATAATACAAGACTAAAGATTAATTCTGAAGTGAAAAAATGGCTGAACGTAGGAGTGAACTTAAGCTATACCAACAGTATTCAGAATGCGCCTACATCTTCAGATTCCAAGTCAAGTAATATCATCAATGCGGCAAGATTTATTCCTTCATTTTATCCTTACTATGAAAGAAATCCAGACGGATCTTACATATTAGACGCTAATGGGAATAACATTTATGATTTTGGAAAATACAGGCCTACAAGTGCCCTTCAGAACCAAAATGCCGCAGCTACCTTACCTTTAGATAAGAATGAAAACAAGGAAGATAACTTTTCAGGAAAAGGGTTTATGGAATTTACTTTCTTACCGGAATTAAGATTCAAGAGCAGCTTTTCAGTAGATTTGGTAAATTATAACGGACACTATTATTCGAATCCGCTGTTGGGAGAAAGTGCTGAGATTGGTGGAACAGTAACCCGATCAAATACAAGAACACTGTCTTACACAACCAGTAATATTCTGACGTATGACAAAAAATTCGGAAAACACCATGTAAATGTCTTGGCAGGTCATGAATTCTATAAATACGACTATCAAACAATTTCCGGGACCAGAAGCCGTTTCTCCCTGCCTTATTATTATGAGCCGGATGCCGCTTCTTTATTGGTGAATTTTGGAGGAAACAGCGATCAGCTTAGTCTATTAAGTTTTCTGGGGAAAGTGGAATATGATTTTAACAATACCTATTTCCTTTCTGCTTCAGGAAGAGCTGACAGTTCTTCAAGGTTTGCTCCGGATAACAGATGGGGGAAATTCTGGTCTTTGGGCGGATCGTGGAAAATTTCAAATGAAGAATTCATCAAAAACCTGAATTTCTTCAACCAACTGACATTGCGTGCAAGTTACGGTGGACAAGGAAATGACAAATTATTGCGTCCAAACGGACAGCCTCTTTACTATGCTTATCAGGAGTTATACAGAATTTCTCCTCTTGGCGGAGAAGCCGGAACCACTTTAGAAAAAGTAGGAACCGATAATGTGAAATGGGAAACCAATCTTAACCTCAATGTAGGCTTGGAATTCTCTATTCTGAAAAACAGAATTAAAGGTAACGTAGAGTATTTTAAAAGAAAAAGCCAGGATCTTCTGTTTAATGTGCCTGTAGCCCCTTCATTGGGAATCAGTGATTATCCTGCCAACGTAGGAACCATACAGAATACAGGTTTTGAGTTCTCATTATTTACTACACCAATCAAAAATGAAGATTTCGAATGGAATGTAGACGTGAACCTGAGTACTTTAAATAATAAAGTATTGAAAATGCCGAAAGGCCCCCTTGTTGTAGGAAGCAAACTTTTAAAAGAAGGAGGTTCTGTATACGATTTCTTTATTCAGGAATGGGTAGGGGTAGATCCAAGCAACGGAAAGCCTCTATGGAAAACGATTTCTACCGATGCTAACGGAAATACGGTAGAAGGAACAACTTCAGAATACGCTAAAGCAACGAAAATTTTACAAGGCTCTGCATTGCCAAAATTAACAGGAGCGATAAGCACGAGTATTGCCTATAAAAACTTTGATTTTTCAGGATTGCTGACCTTTAAAATAGGAGGGAAGATCCTGGATACGGATTACACTTCAATCATGCATAACGGAAGCGCCGGAGGACGTTCCTGGAGTGCCGAAATGCTGAACAGATGGACTCCGGATAATACCAATACAGATGTTCCGGTATTAAGTACAGCCACTAATAACTGGACTTCCACTTCTTCAAGGTTTTTATATTCAGGAACCTATGCAAGGCTTAAGAATGTAAGCTTAGGATATACACTGCCCTCTGATTATTTTGAAAAAATCGGGCTCAAAAAATTCAGAATTTATATTCAGGCAGAAAACCTTCTGACCTTTTATAAACATAAAGGAATGGATCCTGAACAGGCGCTGGATGGTACCACTTATTACCGATATCCTGCGATGAGAACCATTACTTTTGGACTTCAGGCAACGCTTTAATCTTTAAAATTGAAACAATGAAAAATTTAAAATATTTATCTTTTGCGCTTATCGGATTATGGTCGCTTACAAGCTGTGAGAAAGATCTTGATACCGCTCCTACAGATCAGGCCAGCAGTGTTGAGGTTTTTAAAACAGCAGAAAGTGCAGAAACGGTGATCAACGGAACATGGGCGAAATTTAATAATGATGGAACAACATATGCAAATATTGGTTATTCAACAGTTTTAAGAGCCAGCGATGCCATGGGTAGTGATGTCGCTGTACTTAGAAATAAATATGGATTCTCATCTACCTATGACTTCACAGAGATGGTGAACAATACCGCTGGAAGACCATTGTTCATCTGGTCTATGTTGTATTCTGCCATTAATAATATGAACAATGTTATTGCAAAAATTGATGGTACAGAAGGAAGTCAGGAAAAGAAAAATCAGGTAAAAGCTCAGGCAAAGGCATTGCGTGCTTTCTGTTATCTGAATATAGCCAGTTTTTATCAGTTCAGTTACCTTAAAGATAAAACGGCTTTAACGGCTCCTATTTATACAGAGCCTTCCACTACAGCTACACCGGGAAAGAAAAAAGCAAGCCTGGAAGAAATTTATACTTTGATTAAAAGTGATCTTACAGACGCAGACAATCTGTTGAAAAATTATACAAGAAATAACAAAGATAAGATCAACAGAAATGTAGTAAACGGACTTTTAGCAAGAACATATCTGAATACCGGAGAATGGGCTAAAGCATCTGCATCCGCTAAAATCGCAAGAGAAGGATATCCTTTGATGGCTCCGGAAAAATACAGCGAAGGATTCAATGATATCGATAATATAGAATGGATCTGGGGGCATAAGCAAACACAGGAACAGTCGGACGAAAGTTATGCCTTCCACTTTTTAGATGTGTCTTCATCAGGAAGTTATTATTACAGCTTTATGGCCGATCCTTATTTTAAAGATTTATTTGATACCAATGATATCAGATATCAGCTGTTTTCATGGGATGGGCTTAAAGGAAGAGAAGGATTGTTGAGGTATGCTAAATTCAAATTTAAATCTACCCTCATTGCAGATATTGTTTACATGAGATCTGCAGAAATGTATCTGATTGAAGCTGAAGCAGAAGCAAGAAATGGAAACGTATCTCAGGCCGTAGCCGTTCTGAACCAATTGAAATCTACGAGAAAAGCGAATATCTACAGTGGTTCACTGGCACAAAATGATGTGATAAAAGCAGTTTTGCTTGAAAGAAGAAAAGAATTATTCGGAGAAGGATTTTCTCTGTCCGATATTATCAGAACTCAGGGATCCGTAGAAAGAAAACCATTTGTAGATGCAGACGGGAAACCAATCAAAGTTCAGATTACCACTCCCGAGGGAGTAACGAAAACAGTGGATGGAAAAGGACATTCTGTGTTTTCATTCCCAGATCAGTCCGCTTTTATACCCAACAGTAATTACTATTTATTCAGTATTCCTCAGCGAGAATCTGAGAATAATCCGAATCTATAAAATATAAGGTTCATAGTTAGATTTGATTTTTTAAGCCACTGCTTTTGCGGTGGCTTTTTTAGTGTAGAAAATAAAACACTCAATCACTTCCTATGATATATTTTGATTATTTAAAATTTGATGAATTGGTTTCCTTCGATCTGAAATAGACTAGTGAATCAACAGTTCGCATAAATTTTTTAAACTTGATGGTCTTTATCGTGTCAAACAAAGCTTTCTCACGAGCGAAATAATAATCATACTCTACAGAAATGAGTCTTTTATTGGTTCTGATCTTAATATGTTGTGACATGGTTGCAGAGTTCACTTCTTCCCCTATCTTAGTCTTATTATTGATCAGATGGATTTGATTTCTGTCAAAACTTTCGTTCAAAATAGCCCAATCCTTATCGGTTAGTTTAAACCTGAGCGTGTCGGAAGTATCGTCCTCTATCATCATAAAGCTTGTGTAGATATCAGTTCCTTTAATGGTAGAAAGATTTCGGGTTAATGTTTTAATTGAAATATCTTTGGCAAGCACTTCCTTTTGTTCACAGGATAACATTGTTAAACAGATGCCGAATAGGAGGATATGTTTCTTACTCATAAGCAATAGAAGAAGGTTCCAATTGTTTGATTTCATTTTTAGTGAAAATAATATTTTCAATAATTGTATAGATCTTATCAAACTTTTTTCCATTATAACAAAACCAGCTCCTATCAACATTATGAATATACTCTACATTTATAGTGTTCAGGCTGAGTCTGTCATATATTTTAGGATGATAACCCCAAGTAGTACAATCAATTGTCCCAGGTAGATTTTGAAAACCGTTTTCAGAAAAAGCCTCCAGAATTTTCCCTTTTTCCTCTTTCGTTAAATGAAGCTTTACAGTGGTCTTATGAGAATCATAGTTTCTTGTAAAAGAATCTGTTTGGGAATCATAAGTATCGGTTAAGTTGCTATACACAAATGTGGAATCTTGATCAATTGTATTCTTATTACGACATGAAGTGAGGCTCATAAAAACGATCAGAAGACAAATGATAGACGGGAAATAGATTTTCATACGGGCTTTTATAACGCCAATGATAAGGATTTTATCTCTATTGTTACGGTTTTGATGATCTATTTTAGAAAAAATCTCTACCTTTGTCACAATGAACCTGTTAAGATGGATACTGGCAATTTATTTCATGGCGTTATCATTAATGCCTTGTGAAGACGTGTCTCATCCCTTCAATTCAGGGCAAAAGAAGATTTCGTTAAGTATTGGCGAAACACATACTACAGACAAAGGAGATATCTGTTCTCCGCTGTGTGCCTGCAGCTGTTGTCAGATGACAGTGTCTGCATTTAAAATGGATCCCTTATTAGAAATCCCGGAGCAGATTCCCGCTTATTTTTCAAAGAAAATTCTGTTTCATAAAAACGATTTCGCTTACCAGATTTACGATCCTATCTGGCAACCTCCTAAAATTTAATTTTTATTGATTTTTAGAAAGTTATCTTTCTAACCGGTGCTTGAAACTTTGCAATACCATTGCAGATGTTTTCAGGATATTTTTGCTGCAGTATTGTATACTGTGGGCTTATTTTTCAATAAAAATTAAATAAAATTGTGTTAGATAAAATCATAAAATTCAGCATCAAAAATAAAGCGGTCATTGGTATTATGACTTTGGTGCTGATCATTTGGGGAACCTGGAGTGCTACCAGACTGCCAATAGATGCGGTGCCCGATATTACCAATAATCAGGTTCAGATTATTACTGTATGTCCTACATTGGCAGGCCAGGAAGTAGAACAGTTAGTTACCTTTCCTATAGAGCAAAGTATTGCCAATGTTCCCGATATTCAGGAGACCAGAAGTATTTCAAGATTCGGGCTTTCTGTTATTACAGTAGTTTTTAAAGAAGATGTTAATGTTTACTTTGCGAGACAGCTCATTAGTGAACAGCTGAAAAATGCAGTGGAGGAAATTCCAAAAGGAGTGGGAACTCCTGAGTTAGCTCCTGTAAGTACAGGTTTAGGAGAAGTATATCAGTATATTCTTCACCCTAAAAAAGGAAGCGAGAAAAAATACAATGCAAAAGAACTGCGTACCATGCAGGACTGGATTGTTCGCAGACAGCTTAACGGAACCCCTGGCGTGGCAGAAATCAACAGCTTTGGGGGTGAATTAAAACAATATGAAGTAGCTATTGATCCTAACCGATTAAAGGCAATGGGGACCAGTATTACTGAAATTTTTACCGCTCTAGAAAAAAACAATCAGAACACGGGAGGCGCTTATATCGATAAAAAGCCCAATGCTTACTTTATTCGTGGAATAGGATTAGTAACCTCTCTGGAAGATATAAGAAATATTGCTGTTAAAAATGAAACAGGAAGTGTTCCGATTTTCATCAAAGATGTAGCAGATGTACGCTTGGGAAATGCCGTACGGTACGGAGCTCTTACCTATGACGGTAAGGTAGATGCAGTAGGGGGTGTCGTAATGATGCTGAAAGGAGCTAACAGCAATGAAGTTGTCAACAATATCAAAGCGAAAATTCCTACCATTCAAAAGTCGCTTCCCAATGATGTAGTGATAGAGCCGTTTCTGGATAGAACCGATCTCGTAGACAGAGCCATCAATACCGTACAGAAGAACCTTATCGAAGGTGCTTTGATCGTTATTTTCGTACTTGTTATCTTCCTGGGGAATTTAAGAGCAGGTCTTATTGTGGCCTCAGCAATCCCTCTTTCTCTATTATTTGCACTGGGAATGATGAATGTTTTCGGAGTGAGTGCCAATCTGATGAGTTTGGGTGCCATAGATTTCGGATTAATTGTAGACGGCGCCGTAATCATCGTAGAAGCTACTCTTCATCATTTAGGAGTAAGAAAATCAGTAAAAAACCTGACGCAGTCTGAGATGGACGAAGAAGTCTTTCTTTCCGCATCGAAGATCAGAAATAGTGCAGCCTTTGGCGAAATTATCATTCTCATCGTATATATTCCAATCCTTACATTGGCAGGAGTAGAAGGTAAAATGTTTACTCCCATGGCAAAAACAGTAGGATTTGCCATTTTAGGAGCATTAATTCTCTCTCTAACTTACATTCCGATGATGAGCGCATTGTTCTTATCTAAAAAGGCATCTCATAAAGAAACCTTTTCAGATAAGATGATGAACCGTCTGCAAAAGATCTATCAGCCTTTATTGCAGAAAGCAATTCGAGTAAAATATGTTATCGTTTCTGTTACAGCTGCGGTTTTCATTTTGTCGGCCTTTATTTTTAAGAATATGGGTGGGGAATTTATTCCACAACTTCAGGAAGGAGATTTTGCTTTCCATTGTATTCTGCCCCAGGGAAGTTCACTGAGCCAGAGTATAGAAACCTCAATGCAGGCTTCAAGAATAATTAAGCAGTTTGATGAGGTGAAAATGGTCGTAGGTAAAACTGGTTCTGCTGAGGTACCTACCGATCCGATGCCTCCGGAAGCGACCGACATGATTATCGTTTTAAAACCACAAAAAGAATGGAGAACCAAAAAATCATATGATGAACTGGCCGACGAGATCAGTGAAAAGCTGGAAACAATTCCTGGAGTGTTTTTTGAAAAAAATCAACCCATTCAGATGCGCTTTAATGAGTTGATGACGGGAATAAGACAGGATGTTGCTGTGAAAATATTCGGGGAAAATCTGGATTCATTATCTCTATATGCAGATAAAGTTGGAAAAGTCATTCAGACTGTTGATGGAGCTACGGCTCCTCAGATCGAAAGAGTAAGCGGTCTTCCACAGATCAATGTTCAGTATGACAGAACAAGAATTGCAAACTATGGATTAAATATTGAAGACGTCAACAATGCGGTAAGTACGGCATTCGCAGGGAAAGCAGCAGGACAGGTCTTTGAAAATGAGCGACGTTTTGATTTAGTTGTGCGTTTAGACAGTCTTCACAGAACAGATATTTCAGATGTTGATAATCTGATGATCACCTCAGCCAGCGGGGCGCAAATTCCATTATCACAAGTGGCCAATATCAGCTATAAACTGGGCCCGGCTCAGATCAGTCGTGAACAGGGAAAACGCAGAATTGTAATTGGTTTCAATGTAAAAGGTCGCGACGTAGAAAGTGTGGTGAAAGATATTCAGGCTAAACTTGACAAAGTGAAGCTGCCATCCGGATATTATTTTACTTACGGAGGTCAGTTTGAAAATCTTCAGGAAGCAAGCAAACGTTTGATGATTGCTGTTCCGGTATCACTGCTTCTTATTTTTATGCTGTTGTATTTTACTTTTAAATCCTTCAAGCAGGCGACTCTCATCTTTACCGCTATTCCTATGAGTGCGATAGGTGGTGTATTTGCCCTTCTGGCGAGAGATATGCCTTTCAGTATCAGCGCGGGAATTGGTTTTATTGCATTATTCGGAGTAGCAGTACTCAACGGAATTGTACTGATAGGAACCTTCAACCAGTTGGAAAAAGACGGAGAAACAGATATTTTGAAAAGAGTGTTTGAAGGAACTAAAACCAGGCTGAGACCCGTTTTAATGACTGCAACTGTTGCTTCGCTAGGATTTCTTCCTATGGCGATTTCTACAGGAGCCGGAGCGGAAGTTCAAAAACCATTAGCTACAGTAGTAATCGGAGGATTGATAACGGCAACGTTCCTTACTTTGTTTGTACTGCCGATGTTGTATATTATTTTTAATACCAAGATCCTGAAAAAGAAAAATAATAAGACAGGAGCATTCACCATTGTTCTTGCTTTAGGATTGATGATGTTTGGGCAGACTTTTAAAGCACAGTCCAGACCCATATCTGTAGAGCAGGCAGTAGACATGGCGATGAGCAATAATCTGACCCTTCAGTCTAAGGATTTAAGCATTAAATCTGCAGAAGCGCTGAGACCAACCTCCAAAGAGCTTCCGAAACTAAGTGTTGAAACCCAGCTAGGGCAATACAACAGTCCTAAGTTTGACCAGTCGTTTGCCATTTCACAGAGTATTCCTTTTCCTACATTATTTAAAGCAAGAAAGGAACTGATCAATGAAAACATTAAAAGCAAACAGATTGATAAAGAAATTACAGCCAATGAATTGATTAAGCAGGTTCGTACGTATTACTATCAAATTGAATATCTTCAATATAATAAAACTCAGCTGAAAAGCCTGGATACATATTATGAAGAATTTATCAGGATTGCAACGGTAAGATTTAAAGCAGGTGATATTAAAAAAATTGAAATCAACACCGCTGAAACCCAGAAAGGCGAAATTGATCTTTTACTGAGGCAGAATGAGGTATTTCTCAATAATGCTTACAAGAATTTAAAAACATTACTGAATACATCAGAAGAGCTTGAAGTTCCATTCAATAAAAACTATGAGCCTTTGAAAGCTGAGAATGTACTGGATAGTTCTTCAGTAGCAAACAACCCATCGGTAAGAGCATTTTACCAGGAAATGGAAATCGCGGAAAAAAATAAGAAAGTTGAAAAAGCTACAGGACTTCCGGATTTCAGTCTCGGATATACCAATCAATCGTTAATAGGAATGCATACCGTTAATGGTATGGAAAACTATTACGGTTCCGGTAAACGCTTTCAGTCTGCAACAGTAGGAGTGGCTATTCCTCTTACATTTGGAGCCACAAAAGCAAGAATCCAGGCTCTTGAGTATGAAAAACAGGTTGCTGAAACCAATGCTAAGATGCAGCAGAAACAGCTTTCCGTACAATTGGATAATGCGTTCACCCAATATCAGCAAGATGTACAGCAATATGATTATTATACCAATCAGGCACTTCCGAATGCTGAGAAAATTGTAAAAGCAGCTCAGTTAGGCTATAAAACAGGAGAAATCTCGTATGTGGAATATCTCTTTGCATTGCAGACGGCTACCAATATTCAGTTAAAATATCTGGAATCCATACAGCAGGTCAATCAGTCTGTAGTAACTATCAATTCAATCATTAATAAATAATATGAAATCGCTTTTAAGAAAGTTCACCGTAAAACGATCATCAAGTGACTTTAGAAAAAATAAATACTTACCTATGAAATCCCAATATCATATCATAACGTTCATGCTGATCTCTTTGTTGATCATAAGCTGTGGAAAGAAAGAAGTTCCCGAGCAAAAGGCTCCGGAAAAAACTGAACAGAAAGAGCATGCCCATGAAGAAGCGCCGCAAACCATAGCATCATTAACGGAAGATCAGATGAAATCGGTAGGAGTAGCCCTGGGAAATGTAGAAATGAAAGAACTGACTTCTACCATTAAAGCAAACGGACTATTGAGTGTTCCCAACAGCAATAAGGCAACCATTACTTCCTTGTATGGAGGAATCATCAAAACCATCAATATTCAGGTGGGAAGCATTGTGAAAAAAGGACAGGTGATTGCTACGATTGCCAATCCCGAATACATTCAGCTGCAGGAAGATTATCTGACCACAAACAGCAGAATTACCTATGCCGAACAGGAGTACAAAAGACAGAGAGAGCTTTTTGATAACGACGCAGGAGCCAAGAAAAATCTTCAGAGTGCCGATGCTGAACTTAAAACCTTAAGAACTAAAAGAGCATCCCTTTTGAAGCAGCTTCAGATGATGGGAATAAGCCCAGAGAAGGTACATAATGGAAATATGAGATCCGGTCTAGTGATTACATCGCCAATCAGTGGGACAATCAGCAGCATTACTGCGCAAATCGGGAGTTATGTAGATATCTCTTCTCCAGTAGCAACGGTTATTGATAACGGATCTATCCATCTGGATCTTCAGGTTTTTGAAAAAGATCTCCCTAAAATGAGAGTAGGGCAGATCGTTCACTTTAAGCTTACCAACAACCCCGAAACAGAATACGACGCAAAGATCTACAGCATAGGATCCTCTTTTGAAAACGAAAGTAAAACCATATCCATGCATTGCGAAGTTATAGGAAACAAATCCGGCTTGATTGACGGGATGAATATCACCGGAATTGTAAGTCTCGACAAAAGTACCACACCCGCTGTTCCTACTGAAGCCATTGTAGAAGCAGACGGTAAATATTATGTTTTTATACAAACTGACAAAAAGGTGGAAGAAGAACATGAGGAAAAAGGAAAGCCACATCCTAAGACATTAAATTTTGAAAAAATAGAAGTGGTGAAAGGCGCAACAGATATGGGCTACACGGCCATTACACCAGTGGGAAACATTCCGGATAAAGCAAAAATTGTAGTAAAAGCTGCATTTTTCGTAAACGCTAAATTGGTGAATTCCGGAGAACACGAACATTAATGAAACCCATCAGAATCAGTGAAATGTCGATTTTTATCCTTATATTAGAGCTGTTTACGGAATTGCTTTTTTGAAGTATAAAACCGGCTGAAGTAAAGATTATCTTACCCTATTTAATACATGACTTATTATGCTATTAAACAAAAAAATATCAGTCTGGTATTTCATCAGTGAAATAAAATCTCAAATTCTATTCATCGGAATATTTGCTGTAGCAGTCGGTCTTTTAGATATGCTGCCATGGTTCAGAAAAATTAGCCTGCCTTTGAATATTCCAGCACTTCTTGGAACGGCAGTTTCGTTATTGCTGGCCTTCAGAACCTCACAATCTTATGAAAGATGGTGGGAGGCGAGAACCGTTTGGGGAGCTGTTGTAAATGATTCCAGAACTTTTGTGAGATTGGTTATTCAGTTTATGCCTTTAGGAGAAGAAAAGACGATTCAGAAATTTGCAGAACGGCAGATCATCTGGACCTATGCTCTTGGGGAGTCGCTAAGGAGGCTTCCATTTTCAGAGAAAGTGCGGAAATACCTGGATGAAAATAAAATCGATGCGGTCAATATTCCTAATGCACTTCTGGATGCTCATTCAAAACAGCTTAAAGACGTATCAGTTTCTAAAGAACTTACAGATTTTCAACAAATGCAACTGAATGAAATCTTAACAAGGCTTTGTGACAGTATGGGCAAATGTGAAAGACTGAAAAATACGGTTTTCCCCAGATCATACAGTGTTCTTGTACACATTTTGATCTATGTGTTTGCCATATTGCTTCCTTTTGGGCTTGACGATTCGCAGCTGGTTGTTGAGGTGATGATCACTTTCCTGATTCCGATGGTGTTTATTGCCATAGAAAAAACGTCTATCATTATGCAGGATCCTTTTGAAAACAGTCCGGTAGACACGCCAATGACTTCCTTGGCCCAAACGATTGAGATCAATATCAGGCAGATGATCGGAGAGCAGAACATTTCAATGAAAAAAGAAAATACATCCTACTACGAAATGTAATAAAAACCATCCGTAAATATGGAAAATACACCAACACAAGCACGCTCTGCAGCAAGCCAGCATAAAAAAAGCCTTCTGATTGTTCTGGCTCTCAGTGGAACCTATCTTATTGCTGAGGTGATAGGTGGGATCATGACCAATAGCCTTGCTTTGCTTGCAGATGCAGCTCATATGCTTACAGATGTGGTAGGATTGCTATTGGCTTTTATCGCCATCAAAATAGGAGAAAAAAAAGCTGATCCTTCCAGAACTTATGGGTACTATCGAACCGAAATTCTTGCTGCGGTAGTCAATGCAGTAGTTCTATTGGGAATTTCAGTATATGTTTTATTTGAAGCCTATCAGAGGTTTCAGAATCCGCCGGAAGTACAGAGCAAATCAATGCTTATTGTTGCGGGAATAGGATTGGTAGTCAATATCATAGGGATGATGATTCTGAGAAAAGACTCAGAAGGAAGTTTGAATATGAAAGGAGCTTACTTTGAGGTTCTTTCAGACATGCTTACTTCAGTGGGAGTAATGATTGCCGGAGTGATTATGCTAACAACAGGTTGGTATTATGCCGATCCTTTAATTTCTGCTGCAATAGGACTTTTAATCTTTCCAAGAACATGGAGATTATTGAAAGAAGCGATCAATGTTTTGCTGGAAGGTACTCCCAAAGATGTAGATATTCATGAACTGCGTAAAGTTTTGGAACAAACTCCGGGGGTCAACAATGTTCATGATCTGCATGTGTGGTCACTTACATCAAGCGTCAATGCCATGAGTGCACATATCGTGAAGAATAAAGATGTTTCTCAGAATCAGTTATTAAAAACTCTGACGGAAACTACAGTTAATAATTTTAAAATCAGTCATACGACTTTCCAGATCGAGGAAGAAGGATATGAGGAGAAAGAAGTACATCTGTAAAATTTAATTTTTAAAACATGAAAAAAGATATAGAAAACAAACTCATCGATAAAAATACCAAGCCTACAAGCATGAGGATTCTGGTATATGATTTTTTAAGCTCCCAGGAAGCGGCGCTGTCCCTTTCTGAGATAGAAAATCACTTTGACAATGCAGATCGAATTACCATTTACCGAACCTTAAAAACCTTTGAAGAAAAAGGAATTGTTCACAGTATACAGGAAAATACTACCACAAAATACAAACTATGTGATGATGACTGTGATGAAAAAACACATAAAGACTGGCATCTGCATTTTTATTGTAAAATATGTAAACAAACCACCTGCAAAGAAGATATTTCTTTTCCCGAAAACATACAGACCAATTTCAGGATAGATGAAATAAGACTCTTTGCCAAAGGAATCTGCGAAAACTGCCTGGAAAGTTTGCAATAGCATTGCATTGGTCTCATCTTTACATTTGTATAAAAATATCAGTTATGGAAAAATGCTGTAGTACAACACCCGAAAAAACTAATACGAAAGGACATCAACACAACCATTCAGATGGAGACGGACATGATCATGACGGGCATGACCATTCGCATGATTCCGGTGATCAAACCGTATTTCAGATGTTTCTTCCGGCGATTATATCATTTATTATTTTATTAATAGGAATAGCCTTTGATAATTATGTTAAACCGACTTGGTTTACGGGCTGGATACGCTTAGTGTGGTATCTGGTAGCATATATTCCTGTAGGGTTTCCTGTATTGAAAGATGCATGGAGAAGCATCATTAAAGGAGATGTATTTTCAGAATTTTTTCTGATGAGTATTGCAACCATTGGAGCTTTTTCAATTGGAGAATATCCTGAAGGGGTAGCTGTGATGCTGTTTTATGCTGTAGGAGAAGTATTTCAGTCTATGGCTGTAACCAGAGCAAAAGGAAACATAAAAGCATTGTTGGATCAGCGGCCTGATGAAGTAACTGTTATTGAAGAGGATCAACCGAAGACCATTAAAGCTAAAGAAGCCAAAGTTGGAAACATGATTCAATTGAAACCAGGTGAAAAACTGGCTCTTGATGGAGAGCTTTTTTCAGAGGCGGCTTCATTCAATACAGCAGCTTTAACAGGAGAAAGCAAACCGGATACTAAAAATAAAGGCGAAGTAGTGCTGGCAGGGATGATCAATATGAACAGTATTGCCTTAGTGAAAGTAACCACCGCTTATGAAGACAGTAAGCTGAGTAAAATATTGGAACTTGTTCAGAATGCGACAGCTCAAAAGGCCCCTACAGAACTTTTCATAAGAAAGTTTGCTAAAGTTTATACTCCAATTGTGGTATTTCTCGCCATAGGAATCTGTCTTCTTCCTTACTTCATTGTGGACGATTATCAGTTCAGAGACTGGCTGTACAGAGCCTTGATTTTCCTTGTTATTTCATGTCCGTGTGCTTTGGTAATCTCTATACCGTTAGGATACTTTGGTGGAATAGGCGCTGCAAGCCGAAACGGAATTTTATTTAAAGGAAGTAATTTTCTGGATAGTATTGCCCAGATTCAAAATGTGGTGATGGATAAAACGGGAACGATGACAGAAGGAGTCTTCAAAGTTCAGGAAGTAAGCATCAGCTCCGATTTTAATAAAGATGAAGTTCTTCAGATGGTAAATGCACTGGAAAGTAAAAGTACACATCCGGTTGCCACCGCTATTCATAATTATGTGGGAGAGATCAACCATTCTATTCCACTGGAAAACGTAGAAGAAATTGCAGGGCATGGATTAAAAGCAACTGTGAACGGGAAAGACCTTCTTGTGGGTAATTTTAAGCTGATGGATAAATTCAATATCAGTTACGATGTCAAACACGGTAATATTGTTTATACAGTAATCGCTGTAGCCTACGATAGAAGATTTGTCGGATATATTACCATTGCAGACAGCATAAAAGAAGATGCTAAAGAAACGGTTGAGAAGCTTCATAAAATGGGAGTACAAGCCACTATGCTGAGTGGTGATAAAAGTACGGTTGTAAAATATGTGGCAGATCAGTTGGGTATAGATAGTGCTTTCGGTGATCTGTTACCTGAAGATAAAGTCAATAAAGTGAAAGCCATCAAAACGGCCAACCAGACCGTAGCTTTTGTGGGTGATGGAGTAAATGACGCACCAGTAGTCGCTTTAAGTGATGTCGGAATTGCGATGGGAGGTCTGGGAAGCGACGCTACCATTGAAACAGCAGACGTTGTCATTCAGGATGATAAACCTAGTAAAATCCCGATGGCGATTAATATCGGAAAACAAACGAAAAAGATTGTTTGGCAAAATATTATTTTAGCCTTTGCCGTAAAAGCTGTGGTTCTGATCCTTGGTGCCGGAGGTCTTGCAACCATGTGGGAAGCGGTATTTGCTGATGTAGGAGTTGCGTTGCTTGCAATTTTAAATGCTGTGAGAATTCAGAGGATGAGGTTTTAAAGAAGAAAGATTAGACAAATAATTAATAATCAACTTATCTAAATTATATTTAACAAAAGCTCTGCTAATATTAGTAGGGCTTTTGTTTAAAAAAACATATGTAATGCCTGTTATTTATTTTGTTGGAGGAACGCAAAGGCGCAAAGAAGATAAAATTTGTACCGTTTTTAAGGACAAGAAAATCAAAGATTTTCAACAAGTAAAGTTCTTAATATCCATTCTTACTATTATTAGTTTTACATTTTATCGGAGATAAAATCCTTGCGCCTTAAAACGGTAAACATTTAAAAAAAATGCATCTTTGCGTTTCCCAAAGAAACCAACAAAACATAAAAAGCTTTACCTAGACATTGGTAAAGCTTTTATTAACAAGATTAAAATTTTATATAAAGCACAAAATTTTAAATCAAAGTTCGGAATAAAATAATATTGGAAACAGGCACAGTTTTATGATTTTTGAAGGTAACAGTATATAACCATAATGACATTCATCATAAATGAATCGTAAAATACTTTCGAAGTAGTATATTTGCAGCAGAAAACTGAATCGTTGAGGTTATTAATTTCCATATTCATCATTTTTACCGTTGCAATACGTCCCGTGTTGCCATTGGTAAATTACGCAGTGAATTATGATTATATTGTAAAAAACCTTTGCGAGAATAGAAACGTACCACAGTCAACCTGTAAAGGGAAATGCTATGTTGAAAAAGAACTGGCAAAAACAGAGAAACAATCCAACAGTTCTCAAACAGTAAAAATACCCGGTTTGGATGTTTTTCTTTCCAATGAAATTCTTTCCTTTGCCAATCATGCAGACGTTGGACTTTCTACTGAGAAACCAGATCCAAGTTACTTCAATTCCCATTCTTCAGAATATTTTTCAAGGATTTTCCATCCTCCATTAGTGTAATTTCAGTTAGACTATATTTTTAGTTTTATATCAGAACCGTTTGAAAGATTCAAATAAAAACCTATGGTTGACGCTTTTTCTCCCATGCAATATTTGACCCTTTTATTAAGATGTATTACGTCATCTAAGGTACTTTAGCTTTCTTTATAGGCTTTTGTAACCCCCTGTCATTTTTCGTAAAACATCTTTACTGAATTTCTAAGCTGAGACTTAGGATGATAATTTAATTCAATAGTATTAATTTCAATTTAACATTAAAATGAAATCCTCCATTATTTTGGCTGCTGTGCTGCTGGTTTCAATTATTTCGTGTGCAAAAGACACGCCGCAGGTAAAGCATAAAAGCAACATGAGCTCTTCCAAAGAAAATTTAAAAAATATACAGGTAGTTAACGAAGAAGACCCTGTATGTCATATGAAAACCGGCGAGTTTCTGAAAGATACTGCTGTGTATAAAAATAAAACGTATGGTTTTTGCAGTGCTTACTGCAAAGATGAATTCAAGCAAAATCCTGAAAAGTATGCCAAAAAATAATAAAACCAACAATAAGAGCAAGGTCATCATACCTATTGCAGTTATTGCTTTGCTTTTCCTTGGAATTGGAGTAGGGATGGGGTACTTTAAAAAGAACCTGTATACGGTGATGAAAGTTCCTGATTTTGAGCTTACCGATCAAAACAGTAAGAAAATTACCAATAAAGATATGCTGGGAAAAGTATATCTGGTAGAATTTTTCTTCAGCAAATGTCCTACGATTTGTCCTGTGATGAATACCAATATGAAAGCCATTCAGAATCAGGTGAACGATCCCAATTTTGGAATTATCTCCATCAGTATAGATCCTGAAAATGATACTCCGGAAGCTTTAAAAGAACACGCCAAAAGAATTGGAGCAAAATCTCCAAACTGGCATTTTTTAACCGGAGACAGAACATATATTGGTGATCTTGCAGATAAATTTAATATCTATGTAGGGGATAAAGAAAATGAAGGAGAAAGCCTGAATCATAGCGGGATGATTGCCTTGGTAGATCAGGAAGGTAATATTCGATGCCGCTACAATAAAGATAATATGCCGATTTTATATTATTCAGGATTAAACTATGATGACCCTGAAGGTAAAAATCCAAGGCTGAACGGGAAATATCATCCCGACAGAGAAATTCTGATTGAAGACATCAAAAAATTGTTGAAATAAGGAGGAAATAGAGCCAAGTATTACTGTTTCATATTTCAATCCTTTCTTTTCACGTATAAAAAATATTGTTTAACCATAAAACAAAACGTTATGAAGATTTTGAAAATAGCTGCTGTAAGTGCAGTTTTTGCCGCTCAGTTTACGATGGCGCAATTTAAGCAGACTCCTCTGCCTTATGCTTATAATGCATTAGAGGGATCTATAGACGCTCAGACAATGGAGATTCATTATTCAAAACATGGTGCAGCGTATGCCGCTAATTTGAATAAAGCCATCGCAGGAACTCCACAGGAAAAACAAACTTTGATTCAGATTCTTTCTGAAACATCCAAAGTAAGTCCCGCAATAAGAAACAATGCCGGTGGCCACTACAACCACGAGCTTTTCTGGACGATTCTTACACCGGAAAAAAATACCCAGCCATCTCCACAGTTGGCGAAAGCAATCAATGAAGCTTTCGGAAGTATGGACGCTTTTAAAGAAAAAATAAGCAAAGCAGGGGCAGACCGTTTCGGATCCGGATGGGCGTGGCTTTCTGTGTCTAAAGGAGGTAAACTTTTCGTGTCTTCTACACCCAACCAGGATAACCCTTTGATGGATATCGTAGAAGAGAGAGGAACTCCAATTTTAGGAATCGATGTTTGGGAACACGCTTACTATCTTAAGTATCAGAACAAGAGAGCAGATTATCTTTCTGCTATTTGGAATGTGCTGAACTGGAAAGAAGTGAGCAAAAGATATGATGCTGCTATAAGCAAAAAATAATTTTATGAAACTATTTTACGGTATACTCTTCACTTTTTATATGGTGTTCAGGCCCCTGATCCCCTTGGTAGAGTATGCCGTAAATTATGATTATATCGCAAAAGTTCTCTGTATTAATAAGTCCAGGCCGGAAATCCACTGTAACGGAAAATGCTATCTGAGCAAAGAATTGGCAAAGACAAACGATTCTGAATCTTCACCTTTACAGAAATCTAAAAATGCCGGACAGAAAGTTCTGGATATTTATATTTTGCCTGCAGTTGCAGAGATCTCCACTACTGAAAAATTTCCTTTTTTCAATCTTCATTTTCTTTATGAAACAGCATATTCTTTTCTGTTTCTGAAACACATTTTCAAACCACCGATTTTTTAAGTTATCACAATCACTATTCAACAGCAAAAGGCGCATAAGTTGTAAATCTTTGATTTTTAATACAGCTTAAGTACTCTTATCCTGTATCTATATTTTCACTTAGAATTTCTAAGTGTGAAGAACTCTTGTGCCTTTTGTAATAAACAAGAATGTTTTCACATTCGAAAAAAATGTATTCAACTTAAAAAATCAACAATGAAAATTTATAAATTTTTATCCCTATTCTTTATTGCCTTTACTTTATTTACTATTTCTTCTTGCAGCAGCAGAGACGATGAGAACCCGCAGGATACTACTCCGGGAAGTCTTCAGATCAAATTTGAAAATGGGTTCAATAATGTTGGCGATATCGTTTTGAACCAAACGATGCAGACTTCTTCTCAAGGTCAGAAACATAATTTCTCAGCTTTAAAATATGTCATCAGTAATATTGCACTGATTGATGAAAGCGGAAATGAATTTAAATATAATGAAAACAATCCTGATAAAGGAGCCTTTATTGTAGATCAGGCCGATGCCGTTGCAGGAATTGTATACCTGAATCTTGATGGTATTCCGAAAAATAATTATAAGAAAATAAAATTTGGGTTAGGAGTCAGCCAAAAGGCGTATCTGCTTGGTCAGGACGGGCAGGCAGAATTCTGGACCAAAGCTAAACAGAAGGGAATGTCCTGGTCTTGGGCAGCAGGTTATGTTTTTGTTAAACTTGAAGGAAAATACGGAACCGATTCTCCTACTAAAGAATTTATGAACCATACCGGGAATATGGGGAATACCACGGCAAATAATACTCCTGATCTTTATAGAGAAATTACTCTTGACCTTCCAACAACAGCAAGAGTGAACGGGCAGATCAGACCTTCTATTCATATTCTGGCAGATTTGAACCAGTTTTTAAGCGGAGACAAAGCTCTTACCCTTACATCAGCGAATGATATGATGATGGGATCAAGCCAGCATCTTGTAGACGTTACAAACAATCTTACCAAAATGTTTAAAGTAGATCACGTTCATAATGATTAATTTTTTGCTTAAGACAGGATTCGTAGCATTGATCTTTTCTCTAAGCTGTATAGCCTGTTCAGATGATGTTATTCAGCCTTTGGAAAAAGATGAGGCCTATAATCTTCAGTTTCCCTCTTATTTTCCGGAAATGACTTTTGATAAAACCGGCAACCCTGTTACAAAAAATGGGGTTGAGCTGGGGCGCAAATTATTTTATGAAGGAAGGCTCTCAAGAAATAATACTATTTCATGCGGTTTTTGCCATATTCAGGAAAATGCGTTTACCCATCACGGTCATACGGTAAGCCATGGAGTAGACGACAGACTGGGAATCCGAAATGCTCCTCCCATTCAGAATATGGCTTTTCTGAAAAGATATATGTGGGATGGGGTCATTCATAACCTGAATGAGCAGCCCATCAGCCCCATTACAGATGTGAATGAAATGGATAGCTCTATTCCGGAAGTTATTTCTAAAATTAAAGACGATCAGAAATATAAAAAGCTCTTCATGGCTGCTTATGGAGATGAAACTATTACAGGAGAAAGAATTTTAAAAGCATTGTCCCAGTTTATGGTTTCTCTGATTTCGTCGGATTCAAAGTATGACAGATTTCGACAGGGAAGAGAGCAGCTAACCTCAGACGAGTCTAAAGGAATGGCTCTTTTCAATCAAAAGTGTGCATCGTGCCACAGTGGTGAACTGTTCACAGATGAAAGCTTCAGAAATACCGGCATGTATTACAATTCGGAGTTTAAAGATGCGGGTCTCTATCGGGTAACACTTGATCAGAATGACTGGATGAAATTCCGCGTTCCAAGCCTTAGAAATGTAGAATATACGGCTCCCTATATGCATGACGGACGATTTTATACCCTGGATGCTGTTCTCAATTTCTATTCAGACCAGATGGAGGACAATGCGAATCTCGATCCACAGCTCAAACAGAACGGGCATATAGGAATTGCAATGAATACTCAGGAAAAGCAGTTTATCATTTCTTTTCTGAAAACGCTTTCAGATAAAGGTTTTATTTCCAATCCAAAATTTGCAGAATAATTTAAAGAAAACATGAAGAAGATTATAGTCATTATCAGTTTGTCTGTATTTGGTTTCAGCCAGGCCGGAACCTTCAGAGATAGTATTTATATTCCTCAGGAAGATTTTAGCAGGTTCAATTTCGATGACGATTGCGATGCTTGTGGATGTGGTGCCGGAAACGGATCGTCAGGATTCGAATCTTTACTCAATCCACAATTTATAGGGATCAAATATTTTGCTCAGCACTATAAAGCGAAAGAAAATTTATTTGTGAAAGATCTGACCCAGGATCAGTATTTTAATACTTTACAGTTGTGGGCTAAAGTTCCGGTTACTAAGAAGCTGAGTGTATATGCGAGTCTCCCTTTTCATTTTCATGAAAAAAAGACTTTACAGGGAGATATAAAAATCAATGGTATTGGGGATTTAAATCTGATGGGAATCTATCAGTTACTCAGTTCTAAAAATAATTTCCATCAGTTAAATGGAGGATTGGGAGTAAAAGTTCCCTTTGGTAAATTTGATGAAAAGGGAATATCAGGTGTCAATCCAAGCTTTCAGTTAGGAACAGGAAGTTGGGATTATCAGGCTGTTTTGAATTATAAATTTCAAAAAAACAAAATCGCCGTTTTGGTCAACACAGACTATACTGTTAAAACCGAAAACAAAAAGAACTACCGTTTCGGAAATCAATGGAATTATGCCGCAACGGGCTTTTATCAGATCGCAGGTAGCGAAAGAATGATATTTTCTGCAAAAACAGGACTTCAGGGTGAAGTTTATGCTCAAAATAAACAGTTTGGCGAAGGTTTACCCAAAACTGCAGGAAGTGCTTTGTATGGAAAACTGGGTTTTGAAGCATCTTATAAAAAGTTCAGTTTGGGAAGCGAGATTATGCTTCCTGTATACACCAATCTTGCGGGTGGAGATATTGAAGCAAAGTCGAGATTCAGCCTTTTTGTGAATATTGGCATTTAACTCTGATCAGTTCAGCAAGGTTATAAAATAAAACCGACAGGTCTTTAAGGTCTGCCGGTTTTGCTTTATCATTTATTTAATAATAATCTTACGAGTATAAGATTTTCCTTCTTTTGTCTGAAGAGTCATAATGTAAACTCCTCCTGGCTGTTTGGTTTCAAATGTATTCGAATTCAGTTTTGAGCGGAAAACTTCTTTTCCTGAAGTATTGGTCAAAGTGATTTCCGAGCCTTCTGCTGCAATATTTTTATCAAGTGTAAACTGCCCATTCTGATTATGAGCCATAAAATTGATAAATGGATCTTTATACTGGTAAGCATAATATACTCTAAGTTCACCACCTAAATTAAGCAATCCTGAGTTTACATTAATCTTAACGCGGTCAAAAGGAATATTCATAGTCAGTTCAATGTCTCCCTTGCTTGGATCACCTGCTCCAAGTTGAAGAATATTGCTGTTCAGATTTTGATAATCGTTGTTGGAAACATCACCGTTGAACGTTTCAATAGATACGCCTCCTAAAACCTGTGCGGAAAGAGGGGTTCCGTTAGAGCCAATTCCAATAACAAGTTTATTGGTATTGTTGTTGATATTACTGCTAGGGAAAATAAGGGTTTGCTCAGTTCTTGCAAGTAATCCTACAGAAACCTGTATCGTAGAATAATCGTCTTCATTACTTCCTAAAGCATTCAAAGGATTTAATACTCCACAACCTAAGCATACGCCATATACCTGACTAATTTGATTGTTTGCATAAATTTTTGTAATCTGAGCAAATGACATTGAACTCATCAGGAATAGAAATAGGGCTGAAACGGCAGCTTTCATAGCATGCTTTCTCACTAATAAATTGTTTTTCATATGTTTAATTTTAAGATTTTTAGCTTTTTGTAAATTTACATATAAAATGATTATGTTAGTTATTTTATTTCAATTTTATGTGATATTTAAATATTTGTATTATATAAAAGATATTTATTAATTTTTAGTTAATATTGAAGCTTGCCTTGTTTAGTCTATATAAGACATAAAAAAACCGGCAGACTTCTTAATCTGCCGGCTTAGGGTATCATTTATTTAACAATAATTTTCTTTGAGTAAGTTTTTCCATCTTTTGTCTGAACTGTCATAAAATAAACACCTTCAGGCTGATTAGAATTGAACGTCTTAGATTTTAAAGTAGTACGATACACTTCTTTTCCTGATGTATTAACAAGAGCGACTTCAGATCCTTCCAACTGAACATTGGCGTCAAGAGTGATCTGTCCACTTTGGCTGTGTGCCATAATGTTGACCAATGGATCTTGATAAGCATAATAAATTCTGAATCCACCACCAAGACTAAGAACCCCTCCGGTTAGTCCAATTCTTATTCCGTCATAAGGTTTTGTTGGCTTAAATTCTACAGTACCTCTGTTGGGCGTTGCTCCCAGTTTTAAAAGGCTTACGTCAATAGTTCTACGGTCTTCATTAGAAGTTCCGCCATTCATTGTTTCCAGCGACACACCGCTTAGCAGTTGTACAGATAACGGAATATTGTCTGTACCGATCCCAACAACAAGTCTTGTGTCAGCTCTAAGGTCGGGAAACTGTAAAGTTTGTTGGATTCCTCCTAATAAAGCTGTTCCCAATACCATTGTAGAATAATCATCTTCATTATCTCCAATAGCATTAAGAGGATTGTCTACACGGCATCCCAAACAAGCTACCCCAAATACACCCGAACTTTGTGCGTGAGCATAAATTCTGCTTTGACCAAATGACATGGTGCTTGCAGAACATAAAAATAAAGCCATTAATCCAGCTTTAAAAGAGAATCTATTTCCCAAAAGTAAATTAAATTTCATGTTATCTTATTTTAGAATGAATAGTTTTATTCAAATTTATGAATTAAAAGGAAAAGTAAGAAATAATATTTCCATTTTTGGTGATTTTTTTTATAACGCCTATTAATAGGAGATTCTTTGAGTTTAAAGAATATCAAAAGAAGGTTTTGTAGATGAGGATTGAAGCATATCCTCGAACATAAATAAAAAGGCGAATTTCAGCAAGATTTGGATTTTATACCAAGTGAATAAACTCGAAATTGCGAAAAATAGATAGATATGAAAATCAGTAATTGTTTGATATCCGACGTAAACGATATCCTGTCACTTTATGAAGCTGCAAGAGCGCTGCAGATTGAAAGGCAAATGGTTGTCTGGCCTTATTTTGAAGAAGGATTTCTCAAAAAAGAAATAAAAGAAAATAAGCAATGGAAAATAACAAATGAAGAAACAATTGTTTGTAATTGGGCCATTGCATTCGAAGACAAAGAGATTTGGGGAGAACGAGACAGGAATGACAGTATTTATATTCATAGAATCTGCACCAACCCCAATCTGAGAGGAAATAGATCTATTGATAATATTGTAAGTTGGTCCAGGGAATATGCCAGGCAGAATGGAAAGCGTTTTGTTCGCCTTGATACATTGGGAAATAATACAAAGCTAATTGAACATTATACATCTGCCGGATTCAATTTTCTAGGAATGGTAAAACTGATTAATACAGAAACACTGCCTGCTCACTACCAAAAAGAACCTAACTGTTGTCTTTTTGAATTAGATGTCTTCAAGGACTAAGGATAAAAATTATTGTATAGAAACAAAAAAAGGACTTTTGAAAAAAGTCCTTTTGTAGCCCGTAGGGGAATCGAACCCCTCTTACCAGAATGAAAATCTGAGGTCCTAACCGATAGACGAACGGGCCCTCTATCTTCCATTACCAAAGTAATGTGTTAGTTTTTGTTTTTATAAGTATCAACTCTTAATCTTGTAGCCCGTAGGGGAATCGAACCCCTCTTACCAGAATGAAAATCTGAGGTCCTAACCGATAGACGAACGGGCCGGTTAGATTTATTTGAATATAGCTTTTTTCTACTGTGATCTTTATAAAACCACCGTTGTTACAGTGGCTTTATAAGATGTAAGTAGCCCGTAGGGGAATCGAACCCCTCTTACCAGAATGAAAATCTGAGGTCCTAACCGATAGACGAACGGGCCAGCTATATTGTTACGCTAATTTATTAACGTGCTTTGTTAATTTGCTTTTTAAGTTAGCTGCTTTGTTTTTGTGGATAATATTTTTCTTAGCTAATTTATCCAATAAAGCGATAACTTTTGGCAATTGTTCTGTAGCAGCAGCTTTGTTTTCTTCATTTCTTAAAGCTTTTAAAGCTGTTCTAGCAGTCTTGTGGTAATATCTGTTACGAAGTCTTCTAGTTTCGTTTTGTCTGATTCTTTTTAGTGCTGATTTATGATTTGCCATATCGTTTAAATGTGAGTGCAAAACTATAAACTTTTTTTTAAACTACCAAATTTATTTTCGAAAATTTTAATTTTCTTCTGAAAGGTACTTTCTAAGCTTATCTATTGCTTGTTCTATTTTTAAATTTTCCTGTTCTTTTTCTATTTTTTTGATCGTATTTCCTAGCATGATCAATGCGTTGTTCCATTCTCCAGTGGTATTGGTGAAAGATAGTCCATCAATTGTTACTTCAAAAGCAACCCTTTCTCCAGTCCTGTAAAGTCTGAAACTGATTTTATCATCTCTGCCTGTAATCCCGTCTTCATTGATTTGTAAATCATAACTTTTTGGGTTAGAGTGGATTTTCTTAAAAAGCAATTTTGCTTCTTGTATTTTTAAATCCGGCATGATATAAAATTTGATAGTTTGTAGTCAACTACAAACAATGGTTTATCAATAACATTTTTCATCTGTGTTCCCATATTTGGATAACCAATTATGGATAAAATTATTAAAAATTTTTGCAAATATAATGCTTTTACGAGATATTATGTCAATTGAATGCGTTTTTGACGTAAAAGTAGTGATATTTTTATCCTGATAATAATAAGTATCAGTCTATCAGGAGTATAAAAAAATGAAGAAAATGATCAATTTTTTATAAAATTCAGTCGGGACTAAAAAATAAAGTTTTAGAAAGGCTTTTTGAACTGTATTAAGATCGAAAATTTGATTTGTTTCTTTTGAACTCAATGAACTTTCTATTTTTGTGTTGCAATTTAAATAGTGAATCTCCATAAAAAAACCTTCAACTTCGAAGAGTTAAAGGTTTTTTAAGTAGCCTATAGGGGAATCGAACCCCTGTTGCAAGAATGAAAATCTTGAGTCCTGACCACTAGACGAATAGGCCTTATTTTGAGGTTGCAAAAATAGAAATTAACTTTTGAACCTCAAAATTATTTATTTAAATTATTTATAGATTTTCTGTATCACCGTGTTTTTGATTCCTTTAGCTTCAATATCTTTCTGAAGCTTCACGGCATCTTCTAGTGTATAAACTTTTCCATACGTATAATAGAAGGTTCCACTGTCTTTTTCTCTTTCCACGTCTTTCAGGTTTTGAAGAATGTAGGAGTTTCCGTTCAGTTTTTCCCCGGAATATACTTCTATAGTATAATATCCCATGCTGATTCTTTGGTTAGGCATGAACCCGACTGCAAAAGCATTTCTGAATCCGGCATCTTTAGCTGTTTTAAGGTTGATATCCTTCACAGATGCCATATTGGTAACGGCATAGTAATATTTGTACTGACCGTTTTCTTTAAGAGTAAGAATATAATTTAACCCTTTAAGTGCAGGATCATCCTCATTGAATTTTGTAGGAGAACTCATCAGTAATATTCTGAAATCATTTTTCAGAGGAACTTCCGCCGGTTTTTCAGGTTCTTGTTTTTTGATGGCGATAGATCCTCCTGATTTTCTGTCTACGGCTTTTTTATAATCAATGATGGCATTGTAGATACTTTCCGCAATTTCTTCCTGACCTTTTTCAGAAGCGATATAGTGGCTTTCTTCAGGATGGTTGATAAACCCGGTTTCAATCAGTACAGAAGGCATGGCATTCATACGAAGAACGTGAAGGTTTTTCTGGAAGACACCTCTGGAGAATCTTTTGTCTTTATTTACAAAGTTATCTTCAACCAGTCCTCCCAAAAGAAGACTTGATTCCAGATATTTGCTCTGCTGAAGTTTCAGGGCTATTAAAGATTCCGGAGAATCAGGGTTATAAGATCCAAACGTTTGTTTATCTTTTTCATCAAGAAAGATTACGTCATTTTCTCGTTTCGCAACCTCCAGATTTTCATTATTTTGGTTAGGCCCTTGAACATAAGTTTCGGTTCCATATGCTGTAGGTCTTTGAGCAGAGTTACAGTGGATAGACACGAATAAGTCTGCTTTACTTCTGTTGGCAAGGTTTGTTCTGTCCGATAAAGAAGGGTATTCATCAATCTTACGGGTATAGATTACCTTGAAGTCTTTGTTTTTTTCAAGCATTGCTCCCACTTTTAGAGTAATAGCGAGTGTAATGTCTTTTTCGGCAATTCTTCCGATGTCAGAATAAGTTCGGTTTGCCCCATGATCACTTCCCCCGTGTCCCGCGTCCAGAACGATTGTAAACTTCTTTTGAGAGAAAACAAAGTTGCTGATAAGGATAAGGAGAAATGATAAAATTATTTTAAAATTTTGTTTGTACATCTTACAGTTATAAAAATTATATTAATTTTGGGCCTTAATTATATAGAATAAAATTGGCCAAAACCGTCCTCAAAAATATATTACAAATTTTAATTATCCTAATTTTTAACAATTTTTTAGCACAGAAAACTCCTGAAAAATTGCCTAAAAATGCGGTTAATGATACTATTTCCAAAAAGGATACCATAGTTGTAAAAAAAGAAGCTTTGGATGATATTCTTCGTACAAAAGCTGACGACCAGAGAAGAGATGTCCCTAAAAAAATGACTTTCCTGAACAAAAATGCACAGGTAAAGTATCAGGATATGCAGATTGATGCCGACTATATTTCGATTGACGATAATAAAAATCTGATCTACGCACGAGGAAAACAAGATTCTTTAGGAAAGATTATTCAGCCTGTAATTACAACCCAGGCCGGTAAAAAATACGAAACCAACGAATTCAGCTATAATACCAAAACAAAACAGGCTATTGCTTTTAATGCCAGAACGGAGGAAAGTGAAGGGGTAATTATTGCTCAGAAAACCAAAAAATATAATGATTCCGTATTCGCCATGGTAAGAGCGGATTATACGACGGATGATTATTTTATTAAGAAAAAAGATACTGCTGCGGATTATTTTATGAGAGCTTATAATATTAAGCTTATCAAAACAAAAAACAAATCGCAGATTGTTACCGGACCTATTCAGATGTTTATAGAACAGGTTCCTACCCCTCTTTATCTTCCATTTGCTGTTTTGCCGTTCTCGGATAAAAGAGCAGCCGGTATTTTGATTCCGAGTTTTGGGGAAAGAGAAGATGTAGGGTTTTTCCTGAATGGAATAGGATATTACCAGCCTATTGGGGAGCATTTTGATCTTAAAGTCCTTGCAGATATCTATACCAAAGGAAGCTGGAACTTAAGGCCTCAAATAAGTTATCAGAAAAAATACCGTTATTCCGGAAACTTCAATGCAGATATCGGTACAATGGTAAGAGGAATTAAAGGGCTGGATGACTATACAAAAAACAGCACTTACAGAATCAACTGGACACATTCTCAGGATGCTAAAGCAAACCCTTTCCTTACATTCAGTGCTTCCGTAGATGTTGTGAGTACGAAGTTTTATAATAACCCACTGAACAACAACTATATTTTCAACCAGAACGTTCTGAACACACAGCAGAATTCCACGGTTACTCTTACCAAAAGATTCCTGAAATTACCTGTAACCATTACGGGGACGGCATCGTATTCTCAGAACTTTGCAACAGGATTGGCAGATCTTCGTCTTCCACAGATGAACGTTGCCATTAATCAGTTCTATCTGTTTAAATCTAAAACAGGAATCAGAGAAGGGCTTATTGAAAACATTACAGTGAATACAGGGATTAATCTTACCAACTTTGTGAATACTCAGGAAAATGAGTTGTTTAAAAAAGAGATGTGGGATAAGATGCAGACCGGGCTTAAAAATAATATTGCTCTGGCAACCAATACAACGCTGGCAAAATATTTTACATTCAGTTTGAGTGCTAATATTGATAACGCCTTAACAACAAAAACACTGAACCGATTCTACGATCCGGTAAAGAACGTTACAGTAGACGAGATTGATAAGAACTTTGCAGGATATTCAACATTCTCTACTACGGCGAGTCTTCAGACAACGTTGTACGGGATGATGAAATTTAAAAAAGGATCTGCAATAGAAGCGGTGAGACACATGATGACTCCAAGTATTGGATTTACTTATTCTCCGGATTTCTCAAGCCCAGGTTTTGGATATTATAGAAACTATTATAATGCCACTGGCGCACTAACACCTTATTCTATCTTTGAAAAAGGTATTGTTGGAAGCCCATCAAGTGGAGTAGTGGGAGCTTTAACCTTCAATGTCGGAAACAATATTGAAATGAAAGTAAAGTCTAAGAGTGATTCTACAGGTGTGAAGAAAATCAAAATTTTTGAATCATTAGGACTTTCGGGAAGTTATAACTTTGCAGCGAAAGATCACCCTTGGTCTGTGCTCAGCATCAACGGACAGTCCTCTTTCTTTAATAGCAAACTTACTGTAAATACCAGCCTTGCTCTTGAACCTTATAAGATTGCATTTACTCCGGGGCAGGATACCGGTGTCAGAACAGAGCAGTTTGGGCACTTTAGCGTACAGGGATTCAACGTACAGCTATCTTATCCTTTAAGCAGCGAGATCTTTGGAGAGAAAACAGATTATGCTAAGAAATATACCAAGAAAGGAGAAGTAAGGAATGAAAGTTATTATTTTGATGATGATAATTATGCTCACTTTGATCAGACATGGACATTGAACATCAGTGCAAACTATGCTTACTCAAAAGGTCTCAGCAGGTTTGCCAACAAAATTGCTTCTGTAGGGTTAGATGGAAGTATTAAATTGACCCCTTACTGGAACATCAATGGAAGTACACACTTTGATATGGTTACCAAAGAGCTTGCCTATACAAGAATTGGTTTCTCAAGAGATCAGCGAAGTTTTACGATCAATTTCAACTGGGTTCCGTTCGGGCAATATAAAGTATATGACTTCTTTATTGGTATCAAAGCCAATATCTTAAGTGACGCATTGAAGTACAAAGACAGAAGTTTTACGCAGCCTAACGCACCTTTCTAATATCAGATTGGGATTTGAGAATATAAATTTTATATTTGCAACCAAAATAAAATCTAATTAATGAAACAAATAATCAACACAGTTAATGCACCTGCAGCAATCGGGCCTTATTCACAAGCTAATATGGCAAACGGAGTTTTGTATATTTCCGGGCAGATTCCTGTAGATCCTGCAACTGGTAAACTGGTAGAGGGAATTGAAAAAGAAACGCACCAGGTAATGAAAAACCTGGAGGCTATCCTTACTGAAGCGGGAATGACTTTTAAAAATGTGGTAAAAGCTACCATCTTCCTTAAGAGTATGGATGATTTCGCAGTGATGAATGATATTTATGCTTCTTATCTGGATGCCGACAGCTATCCTGCACGTGAAACCGTTCAGGTTTCTTGCCTGCCTAAAAATGTGGATATTGAAATTTCTATGATTGCACATCAGGATTAATGAACTTTATAAGAAATACAATTGCGGTGTTGATGGGCCTTGGTATTGCTGGGCTTATTATTACTCTTGGTATAAGGGTTTTTCCGCAATGGGTTACTTTTGAAGCTTTTGCCCCGTTTGAGCACTGGCAGAGATTTCTCTTCAGTATGAAAGATGATAAGGCATTCTTCGGATTTTTGTTGTTTATTTCCGGATTAGGAACTACCATTGGTGGTGTGGCAACAGCGATCATCGTTAAATATGCCAAAGTAGCCTATGCCATTCTTATCGGTTTTATTATGCTTTTTATAGCAATGCTGGATGTGATTATTTTTCCTTATCATCCTACATTCTATAAGATTTCTATTTTCCTTACTTTCTTTCCATTTTCCTGGATTGGAGGTAAAATTGTAGAAATAATTTATGAGCGGAATAAGAAGAAAAGAATCGCTGAAAAAATGAATAAATCTAAATAGAAAATACAAAAAAAGCGCTGCAGAATTCTGCAGCGCTTTTTTTGTTGATATGAAAACTAATTTTGTTTCTTTTTGATTAAGGCATTTTAAATCCTTTAGTATAAATTCTTCCGTAGTCATCTACAAATTTCACCTGTACATTTCCTTGGTATCTGTCCAATGCTTTTTCAACATCTTTCTGTGAGTTGACAGGTTTGCCGTTTACCTCGATGATGATATAGTTATCTACAATTCCAATTTTGGCCATTTCGCCACCTTCAGAAACGTTTTTGGCAACTACACCACTCGTTAGACCGTATTCTGTTTTGAATCGCTCCGTAAGAGGATCAAATTCAGCACCTATTTTTTCTGTTACAGTAAGGTCAGCTTTTGTTTTGGTAGAAGTTCCACCTTTTTGGTCTTTAAGAGTAACGGTTGTTGTAGATTCTTTTCCATCTCTTAAATAGCTCACCTGAACTTTGTCACCAGGACGTTTGCTTCCAATAGACATAGAAAGATCCGCAAAGTCTGTGATTGAGTAGTTGTCTATCTTGGTGATGATATCTCCTTTTTTCAAGCCTGCATCTTCAGCTCCGCTTTTCTCTCCAAATCCTGTAACATATACTCCGGATCCAACTTTAAGATTAGTCTTATACTGTTTGTTGTAAGATGCTACTAATTGATCATTAGATAGGTCTAAAGACTGAACCCCTAGGAAACCTCTTTGTACGATTCCGAATTTCTTGATATCTTCTACAATTTTTCTGGCTAAATTGGCAGGAACAGCAAATCCATATCCCTGATAATAACCTGTCGTAGACTGAATCGCTGAGTTGATACCAATAAGGTCTCCAGCCGTATTTACCAATGCTCCTCCAGAGTTACCTGGATTGATGGCTGCATCGGTCTGAATAAAGCTTTCAATTGGGTTAGCCGCTTTACCCTGGCTTCCTAAAATTCCGATTCCTCTTCCTTTGGCAGAAACAATACCTGCTGTAACCGTAGAATTCAATCCCAGCGGATTTCCTACTGCAAGCACCCATTGTCCTACTTCAATATTGTCTGAGTTGGCAAAATTCAGATAAGGAAGGCCTTTTTCTTCAATCTTTAATAGTGAAATGTCCGTGTTAGGGTCAGTACCTACCAATGTTGCGATATATGATTTTTTGTTGCTTAATACAACCTCCAGCTTATTAGCTCCAGCTACGACGTGATTGTTGGAAATAATATATCCGTCCGGAGAAATAATAACCCCTGAACCCATTCCCGAAGGCATATTGTCAGGTGTCTGCTGCTGCTGCTGCTGTTTTTGCCTTTGCTGACCTCTACCTCCAAAAGGATCTCCGAAGAAAAAGTCAAACAGATCCTGTTCAGAAGCTCTGCTTGCTGTTCTGCTTTGGTAATTTTTGATGGTAACTACAGCCGGAACGGTTGTTTTGGCTGCTTTTACAAAATCATCACCTACTGCGCCTGTGTTCATTCCTACAAATGATGCTGTAGGAGCAGCGGCTGTGAAATAAGATTGATCTCCGTTGTTGGAGGTATGTCCGAAATATTGTATAGCTCCAACGGTAGTAGCTCCTGAGACAACTCCCACTACTGCAAATGGTAATAGTTTTTTTAAAGTACTCTTCATTGTATATCTTTCTTTTTTATTAATTATTTTATTTATGTTTTTGAGTAAACAAATTTAATGTTAAATAAGTAAGCAATTAGTATGCTATGTTTCAATTTTAACTAAAATTTAACTGCTATTGTGTCAATTTATGCATTATGTCATAATTGTTAATGGCAGCGTTAACAAAACTTAAAAAAAACTTAAAGCAAATTTGTCACTTTTTGTCTTTGAAATATAAGTTTATAATATAGAAAATACAATGCCACTCTCCTGTTTTTGTCATGTCATTGTGCAATAATTTACTTTGTAATCTTACTTTTTCTTTCGAAATAAAATAGGGATTTGGTTGGTGTATCTTCATGCCAATTCTCCTTATAAATATACTTAATTGAAAAATTCTTATCTTTGCAAAAATTTTTCTCACTTAAAACGTTTATAGCATGCAACTGTATAACACATTAAGCGCAGAAGAAAGAGCTCAACTTATTGATGAAGCTGGTAAGGACCGTCTTACATTGTCTTTCTATGCGTATGCCAAAATTGAAGATCCCAAAAAATTTCGCGACGACTTATTTATAGCCTGGAATGCCCTTGATGCCCTTGGCCGTATTTATGTTGCTCATGAAGGTATTAATGCTCAGATGAGTGTTCCTGCGGATCAGTTTGAGGCTTTCCGCAATACGCTTGAAGTATATGACTTTATGAAAGGAATCCGCTTAAATGTAGCGGTAGACCAGGACAATTACTCCTTTTTAAAACTGACCATTAAAGTCAGAAATAAAATAGTAGCTGACGGACTGAATGACGAAACTTTTGATGTGACTAATAAAGGAATCCATTTAAAAGCTCAGGAGTTCAACAATATGCTTGAAGATCCTAATACGATTGTTGTAGATTTCAGAAATCACTATGAAAGTGAAGTAGGGCATTTTGAAGGGGCTATTACTCCGGATGTGGAAAACTTCAGAGAGAGTTTACCAATTATCAACGATCAGTTACAGGATTTCAAAGAAGATAAAAACCTTTTGATGTATTGTACAGGTGGAATTCGTTGTGAAAAGGCGAGCGCTTATTTCAAACATCAAGGCTTCAAAAATGTGTATCAGCTGGAAGGAGGAATCATTGAATATACCAGACAGATAAAGGAAGAAGGTATTGAAAGTAAGTTTATTGGTAAAAACTTCGTGTTCGATCATAGATTAGGTGAAAGAATTACGGATGATATTATATCGCAGTGTCACCAGTGTGGAAAACCTTGTGATAATCATACCAATTGTGCAAATGACGCCTGTCATTTACTCTTCATCCAGTGTGATGAATGTAAGGCAGCAATGGAAAACTGTTGTTCTACAGAATGTCTTGATACTATTCATTTGCCTTGGGAAGAACAGGTGGAATTAAGAAAAGGATTGCAGGTTGGAAATAAAGTTTTCAGAAAAGGAAAATCTGAGGCTTTGAAATTTAAAAACTCCGGAGATTTATCCACAAAGACTCTTGCAAAAGCTGAAAACAAAAATATCCGTCAGAAAATTGCGGTTAAAAAGACATTCTTGGGGAAAGCAGAGCATTATTTCTCAAAATCAAAAATTGCACAGTTTTTAATTGAAAATAATGAACTTTCTGTAGGAGATAGAGTTTTGATTTCAGGACCTACTACCGGAGAACAGGAAGTTACGATTACTGAAATTTATGCAAACGGAGGTCCTTGTGAAACCGCAAAACCTGGAGATCAGATTACTTTTGAACTTCCGTTCAGAGTTCGCTTATCTGATAAAATCTATAAAATTATATAAGTTACCCAAACCTATTTGTGATGTTAAAAGCTGAACTTAGGAAAATATATACTCAAAAAAGAAAAGCCTTGTCAGTAGATGAGGCTTTCTTGTTATCTGAAAAGATTTTCAGCAATTTTCTTTCTTATTTTCAACCTCAGGAAGGCGATAAAGTGCATGTTTTTATTCCTATTAAAAAGTTTAAGGAAATTGACACACAAATCTTCATCCACTATTTTTTAACGCAAAAAATCAGGGTCTTTGTCCCTAAAATTGTTGAAAATCATTTAATAAGTATCGAAGTTTTTGAAAATACCGAGTATGAAGTAAACAGTTGGGGGATTTTAGAACCGGTTTCTAATGAAGATTCGGGTGAAAATGCCTTCCAGTATGTGATCACTCCTTTGCTGTATTGTGATATGAGAGGCAATAGAGTAGGGTACGGAAAAGGTTTTTACGATAGTCTTTTTCAAAATGTGCCGCTGGAAACAAAAAAAATCGGAGTCAATTACTTTGACCCCGATGAATATGTTGATGATGTCTGGGAAAATGATATTCCGCTGGACTATTTGGTTACTCCCGTAGAAGTACTGTCTTTCTTTAATGGTTTGGAATAAAAATCTAGAAAATAAAACTTAAATTCCCTTTTAAGCTTGGACGTTGATAGTAGAATATACTGTGCATTCTTTTCAAAACTTCCCAGCGATTTATTCTTATCGTCAAAATATTCTACATTGAATTTGGCAAAATCCAGGGTGTCTTTCTTATAAAATTCCTTATATACATTAAGGTCGTTTACTTTTGCCGTTTTCACTTTCAAACTATCCAGTTCCTTGAACATTCTCCTGAAGGTCATAGAATCTGGTTTGTGGAAATAGCTTTCCATTTGGGAATAAATAAAAGAATCAACCTCTGTGTTTCTGTTACCCGTTATATAGAGGGTTGAGAGGTCCAGAAGTTCCTGTACTTTCTGTTTAGTAATAGAGTTGATGGCCTGCATGCTGTCCATCTGTACAGCAGGATAACTTTTAGTGTTATTATTATTGCGTAGCTTTTCAATATCGCTGGCTTCTGTCTTTTTATTATTACAGGCAACAAATAATGCCAGAATAACCGTGAAAATTAAAAAATTATTTATTCTTTTCATCTGTGGAGGCAATTTTAAATTTGATAGAGACGATTTTACCTTTAACATCCTTTTTCATTTCTATTACGCTCAGATTCTTTAATGAAGTTGTAGGAGTTGTTACGAGTGTGATGTATTTCTGTTTGTCCAGTCTTTCGATACCATAAGTATTGTTGTCATAAACCTGATAGATGATAGCATTGTTGCTGATTAGGTTTTCAAGCTGATTCCTTTTCTGTTTGATCAGAGCAATCTGTTCTTCATTGTTTCCACCTTTGATGTCTTTAATGGAGAAATAATAGGCTGCCATCTTATAATCATCAGGTTTAAGTTCTATTTTCTCTTCCTCAGGGGCGTTTTCAAGATTTCGGTTCACTTCCAGTGGTTCGTAGAAAGGAGCGCTGATCCTCATTTTTAAAATTTTGTCCTTGGTGGAATAATAAAAACACTCTCCAGGCTTTATTTTATACATTAATGGAGATTCATTTTCTTTAACAACCATTATTTCTAATGTATTAATGACAGAAACCCCTCTGTCTTTATCTATAAAACAATATTTATACGTTTTTGAAAAAAGTACATCCTTAAATCCTAATAAACCTGTTATCGCAATCAGAACAGAAGTAACAAATGCCCAGGCATTCTTTTTAAAGAAATTTTTCTTTGGAACAGCCGTCGAAATTTCAATCTCATGAGTTGGTTTGTTTTTTTCTTTAACTGGTTGATTTTCAGGGTTTGTTTTTTGTAAATCAGTGTTTTCCTGAGGGTTCAAGTCTGTTTTTTGTGGCTGAATCTCCTTTTTTGGAAGTTCAGGAGCTGACGCAACTGTTTTTTCCAATTCATTGATTTCTTCCTCTTCAAGATTTTCACTTTCCTGAAGTAATTCTCCGGCAAAAAGATGCTGCTTTTTGAATTCGTACCAAGAGTCGTATCCCGCATAAATACTCAATAAATTGAGCATGTCAATTCTTGGCAATTTGGTAACGGGTGAAGTTTTGAAGTAGGTGTAAAAAGACTTTTCACTGATGTTCCCTTTCGCTTTTTTTCGAAGGTCCTCCTGAAAATAGATGATGTCTATACCCTTCCACTTGGAAATATCATCCTGTGATGGGGTATATTCTTTTAAGTATTGACCCTGAACATCCTTTTTTAACTGCTCAAAGTGTAATAGATCTAAATCTGTCAATTTTTCAAAAAATAATTAAATTATTGATTATCAGCTATGTTTTTTTGTAAAACTATTTTACAAAGGTATTACAATTATTTTTCATAAACAAATTTTCTAACTGCTCTACCTTTGTCTTGTTCAAATAACAGAACAGAATAAAATTTTATAAAACAATATTAACAAAATTAAATTTAATTTATTATGAAAAAGTCATTATTCGTAGCTGCTATCGCTGCAATCTCTCTAGTTGCTTGTAAAAAAACTGAAGCTACAGCTACTGAAGGTACAACTGATTCTGCTGCTGCTACTGTAGCTGATTCTGCTGCTGTAGTTACAGATTCTGCTGCTAAAGTTGTTGATTCTGCTGCAACTGCTGCTGTAGGTGCTACTAAAGATGCTGCTGCTGCTACAACTGCTGCTGGTGCTGAAGTTGCTAAAGATGCTGCTAAAGGAGCTGCTGACGCTGCTAAAGGAGCTGCTGATGCTGCTAAAGGAGCTGCTGATGCTGCTAAAGATGCTGCTAAGAAATAATTTTAGCTTAAGCTTAAAAATAAAGGAACCGTTTCACCCAGTGAAACGGTTTTTTTAGGTCTTATCTTTAAGAAAGTCCTTTTTAAAATAAAATCCCCGAAGTAATATATCTACTTCGGGGATTTTTTATACTTATGAAAAGAATTTATCCTTTCTTTTGTTTTAAAGATTCATAGCATGTAATGGCTACAGCATTGCTTAGGTTTAAAGAATCTATACTTCCGGCCATAGGAATAAGGGTGTTTTTCCCTTTTCCAATCCAAAAATCACTCAATCCTGAATGTTCTGTACCAAATAATACCGCCGAGCGCTGTGTAAAATCTCTTTTGTAAAGATCTTCCGCCGTCTCATCCATCAATGTTGTGTAGATATTGAAATGGTTATCCTGAAGAAATTTAAGTGTCTCTTCATTTTCAGCCTGATAAACTTCCATTCCGAAAAGGCAGCCTACACTGGATCGGATTACATTAGGATTGTAAAAATCTGTTTTGCCATCAGCTACAATAAGGGCATCTATCCCGAATGCTTCACAACTTCTTAAAATAGCACCAAGATTTCCAGGTTTTTCAACACCTTCTACAATGATAACGGTAGAATTGTTTTTAGGAGTAAAGGAAGAAAGTAGAGTTTCTTTAGCTTCATATATTCCGATAATACCTTCTGAACTTCCTCTGTAAGCAATTTTTTCGTATACTTTATCACTCACATAATGAATTCTTCCATCAGGAATATTTCCTTTAAAGATATTTTCACAGATAAAGAATTCTACCGGTATGAAATCGTAATGCAGAGCTCTTTCATTTTCTTGTTGTCCTTCTACTACGAAAACCTTAGATTTTTTACGGAATCTGTTATCAGTAAGAAGCTTAGTGACATTTTTTATCTTATCGTTTTGAAAACTTTCTATCAACATGCCGCAAAATTATGCAAAATTTATGATTGTACTTCTCCGGATTTTATAAAAAGGCTTTTCCAGGTGACCCGAAATGGGATGTTTTTTCTTTTTTTATAATAAATAGTCATTAAAATGATAAGAATAACCGACGAAAATCTGAAAATATTTCCAAGGGTATTTCCTGCTGCATTATCTGATATATCGAAAATATTCCAATAAAGATTCATGAAAAAATGTAAAAATATAGAAACCCATATCGTAAAGTTCCACTCTGTGTACACCCAGGCAAATAATACAGATCCTAAAAAGGTAATTGTAAGTATTTCAAGAGCTTCTTTTATATTATGGCTTTGGTAAAGATGAGCCTGAGCAAATAATAGTGAAGCGAAAAGTAACGAAGAAATGAACCCCAATTTTGTATATCGAAGGAGTATACCAATAAGAAATGCCCTGAAGATAAGCTCTTCAAAAAAAGCCGAAGATAGGGTGTTAATGAACAATGATTCAAAATCAAATTTTTCCGCGAGATTTGAAAATATTGAATATCCAATAAGCATAGGAAGTGTCCCTATAAAAGAGATTGTGAGCCCTTTTATAATAGACTGATCTAATGAAAAAAGAACGACAATTTCCTTCTTTGGAAATAAAATTTTTAAAGTAATGATCAACGGAATCATTGTGACTGAGTACGCTGCAACATGTGCTAGAGCTTTGCTGTGTAATGATTCTCTGACGAAGGTTTGTATACTTTTGAAGCAAAAAAGATCAAAAAGGTAGTAGGTAATAAATCCCAGAATAAAAATGGTGAAGAAGCGTACGTTTTTGTGCATATCAAATATTTTTGTGCAAAAATGTAGCTTTAAATCAATGAATTTGATGTAAAGTGATCAATGGCAAAGAATAGTGACGAATGGCAAGTTTTAATATTTTTTCTGTTGCAATTGAGGAATGATATCAGGTATAAAACTTCTTGAAACAGGAATCTTAAAGTCAATTTCTGGAAGAATTAATTTATATCCCTGCGCATTTCCATTCAGATTCTTTACTTTTCTGAGGTTTACAATATGAGAACGGTGACACTTTTTAATTGAATCTGTTTCAATCTGTTTTAAAATATTGGATAAACTTATTCTAATAAGTTGCTTTTGTATTTTACCGTTCTCTAAAAAATAAAGATTACAATAGTTTTCCATAGACACTGCACATAAAAAATCGCTTTCGCCAATGATGAGTTCAGTTGTATTATTGTATACTTTCAGAAGTCTTACTGGTGGTACATTGGTTTCGGTGGTAAGTTGCTGAGAAATCTTTCTGGCCGTATTTTCATGTAAATTTTTTAAATAAATATAACGTGCAAGAATATATATAGCAGAAACAGGAATTCCTAGGGCTAGAGAATAGAGAAGCATATAAAAATAATTGCCAAGACTGAATTCAACATGGCTGACAAATAGAGAATTGTAGAAATAAGATAATACAGAACCTAAAAACAGAACGGTAATTATCTTTAAAAGTTCAGTGCCAATATTCCAATAATTGAAACGAGAAGTAAAAATACTGACAACAAAAAAAAGAAAAGTAAAAATAATACAATAAGGAAAAAGTAAAGAATATTTATAAGGATGATGAAAGTTTTCCGTACCGAAAGGTTGAAAAATAATTAGAAATAAATAGACTGCAATACCCGCACCTAAAGACGAAATAAAAATTTCTCTAAAGGATTCCGATTTTGGATAAGAATAAGACAGGAAAGGAAAAAGTGCCATCTGAATATAGTTGGATATATTGTTACCAATTTCTATAAAATTAGATAAAATTACCGATTAAACAGACTTTCTTTTAGAACAAAGTTTCTATGAAAATTCATTATTGATGAGAAGGTATCAGGCTCGTAATGTAATCGCTGGGCGTTGTACCTTCAAACTGTTTAAAAACTCTGTTGAAAGTTGCCTGGCTTGTAAACCCGGCCTCAGTATAAATATACATTAAAGTCACCTTCGTCAAATCTGATTTTTCTATAAGATTTTTTACGTAATCGATTCGCAATGAATTGATGTATTGGTTGAAGTTTTTATACCCTTTATGGTCTATTGCTCTGGATAAATAGTTGACATTGGTATTCAAATCAGAGCACAAACTGGAAATTTTTATAGAGGGATTTGTGAAGTAGTTATTATACATAATATACCGGTCCAGTTCCATAAATAGATTTTCAAGCTTATGATGATCTATCATCAATTCGTTTTTACTCCTGCCAGAAAGCTCAGCGGGATATTCATGATTTCCGATGGCAATAGGTTTCAAATTGTGCTTTTCTTTCATCTTTCTTTTGATGCTATATTCAAAAGCCGTGGTTTCTAAATGGCTTATTTTCAGTTTGTAGAATATAAACAGACAGATAAGAGAAAAATTGGCAATCACAGTTGCAGCATTGGTCGGTCTAAGATATTTTCTGTCGTAATTGTAGAAATGATGGTCAAAATATTTAGCATATACCATAATAAACAACATAAGGATGATGGTATAAAACATGAAATAAACAACCATTTTTCTTTTCAGAAAAACATAAGCACATACCGGCATTGGAATCAGCCACATGAATCCTACGATGGAATCGTCAATAAAATTGAGAATGATAAGGGAAATATGCAGAGAACTGAAGTGAAGATAAGCAATGACAATTCTCGAAATATTAAAATTCCTTCTTATTAATATGTAAGAATAAATATAAAATACCAGTGCAGCAGCGAAATAATAAATAGGAAAAGTATTCTTCAGCCAGAACAGATAAATATAAATAGAGATAATATGAAAAATAAGTAAAATGAATAAATAGGTCTCAATAAGCTGTTTCTTTAACGTATGTATTCTGTTGTTGTAATATTGAGTAATTCTCATCGCAGCAGGCCTTCAGCTTTTATTCATTATTTAGAAGCGGCAAATATAGTCTGTAAATTTTTTTATACAAAATAAAATAATTAGATTAAATTTTTACAGAAAGGCGTTTGGATTTTGTCCGAAAAAATATTGTTAATCATTTTCATAAAATGACTGATTTAAGGAATTAAAATACAGTATAATACATCACTTTAAATCATTTTTTTAATATGATTTTAGGACAGAATATACGAATCTATATAAAGTATAATTTTGCAGAAACATAATGACAGTGGGCGTTTGCATGAAGTGCGCCTTTGTTCTTTCAGATTCTAAACAACACATTAATGATGTAATAAGACGAGATCTTATTTCAATAACATTGAATGATGAAAAATAATTATAGAAACTAATAGCCTTTTATTATACAATCAACTTTTAAAAAAAGAATTTATGAAGAAATTTTTCTACTTTGCAATGATTAATCTGCTATTTGGTATGTCACTTTCAAAAGCACAAACAGTAACGGTGAGTGATACAGGAGTGGGGCAATCAGCAGTGTACACATTTGATTACACAACTACAGTGGCTATTGGAAAAGGAACTACAACACCTAACGTATTTTACTGTGCACTTCCTCCGGGGTTTCCACAGGTTTTAGTAGTGTCTGGATCCAACAATCTAGATCCTTACGTTACTTTTAAAGTGAATGGCGTAACATATCCATGCTCTACTTCTTTTAAATTGGGAGGAAGCTGGGACGGAGGAGTGCAGCTATCTGTAGATGGTGCTTCTCCAGGTTTGTCAATTCCGGCGGGAGCGCAAATTAAGGTTGTGATTTCAGGACTTATTAAAAATCCTTCCAATGCTGGACCTTATACCATAAGCTGGAGAACAGCTCAAGCGAGCGGACAAGGGGTGCAGAATTTTAGTGCTCCGGTTAGCTTTTTTGCAGGAACATTAGGAACACAGGAGGCAAAAGCGAAGCAAAAAGAATTGTCTGTATATCCTAATCCCGCTACTGATTTCATTCAGGTTGCTGGCGTAGAGAAAACGCAAAAGTATATTATTTATACTGTTGCAGGCAACCAGGCGAACGAAGGGAATATTTCCGAAAATGGAAAAATTGATGTTCATTATTTAGTTTCCGGAGTATATGTTCTGAAACTTGAAAATGGAAGATCAGTTAAGTTTATTAAAAAATAAAAAGACAAATTAACTATTTTAAAATATGACTCAGTCCCGATATCGGGCCTGAATCATATTTTTTATTCATTGAAGGTTTCCAGTGTATTCTGAGAACTGTCGATAAGGCTCTGTGGTAAATCTTTCTTATTCTTAATTCCCAAAGACTTTAATTTTTGAGTCTGTATCACAAGATTATCATTCCCTGTATGAAGTTGCTTGAAGGCATCATTGTATACATTCTTTGCCTGATCTAAATTTCGTCCTACTTTTTCGAGATTTTCTACAAAACCAACAAACTTATCATACAGCTTTGCCCCTCTGTCAGCAATTTCCATTGAATTTCTGTTCTGGTATTCCCGCTTCCACAAATCGGCAATCAGTTTCAGGGAAGTGATGAGATTACTTGGATTCAGTAGCAGAATTCTTTTTTCATAAGCGAAGTTCCAAAGATTAGGGTCTGCCTGCATCGCTGCAATATAGGCTGGTTCGCTTGGAATAAACATCATAACAAAATCCATCGATTTATCATAATCATCATAAGCCTTTTGGCTTAGCTGTGAAATATGGTTTTTGATAGATCCCAGATGTTGACTCAGTTTTATAGCATATACATCAGGATCTGTTTCATCTACCAAATCTGTAAAGGCAGTAAGAGATACTTTGGAATCGATAATCACATTTCTTTCATCAGGATATTTTATTACAGCATCCGGACGCATTTTTTTACCGGAAAATTCTGAGAACAAAGCATTGTTATCCTCATCACGAAGTTCGTGTTCCAGAAAATATTCTCTTCCCTTTACCAGTCCGGATTTTTCAAGAATACTTTCGAGGATCATTTCTCCCCAGTTTCCTTGTGTTTTACTTTCTCCTTTTAAGGCACGAGTTAGCTTTTTGGCATCATCAGAAATCTGCTGATTGAGTTCCGCGAGTTCTTTTACTTTTTCAGCCAGAGAGAAACGTTCTTTGTTTTCTTTCTCATATGCTTCGTTGACCTTGTTCTTGAGATCGGCTATTTTCTCCTGAAAAGGCTCCAGAATATTTTTTAAGTTATTTTGATTTAAAGTAGTAAACTTTTCTGTTTTCTCTTCCAGTATTTTATTGGCAAGGTTTTCAAATTGAAGTTTTGATTCCTCCTGTATTTTGATGATCTCTTCTTTTTGGGTATCTAAAGATTTCTGTAAATTGTCATTTTTTGCAGATAATTCTGAATTTTTAGCAAAAAGTCCCTGTTTTTCAATAATGTGATTATCAATTTGTGAGGATTGTCTTTGATTGTTTTGTTTTAACTCCTGAAACTGGAGGTTCATAGAAGAATATTCAGCAGAGATTTTAGAAAACTCGTTTTTAAGATCGTCAAACAAATCCTGCTGAAGAAGATTGGATTCTTTTTCTTTGGTGAGATTTTGAGTAAGTTCCTGTATTTTCAGGTTTGCATTCTCCAGATCAGATTTGTTTTTAATAAAGAAGCTGTTCAGCTCGTCATACCTGTTTCTTGAAACCATTGAGGATTTTAAGGCAAAATATAAAATAACCGCCCCCAGTAATCCGCCGGCAATACATCCAGTAAGTAAATATATCATCTCCATCTTCCAAAATTATGAAAAAAGCGGGAAGTTTGTATGGAACAATTAATTTCTCCAGTTGAAATAACGTGTTTTAATAGTTATCATACAAGTTGAATTGATAAGCCTAAAAAATCAGTAAAGCCAGGAAGTGATTGTTTTTAGGGTAGTGATATTCTTTTAACTTTTTATCCTTCCATAACCTTTCTGAATTAGAATACTTATATTTATCGGAAATTTCAGGAATATATGAATATTTTGTTGGTAGAAGATGATCAAAGAATCAGCAATTTTCTGATAAAAGGGCTTTCCGAAGCCGGTTACAATATGACCCTTGCCGATTCTGGTGAAAAAGCGCGAGAGCTTCTTCATACCTACGATTTTGATATTATTTTAATGGATATTATGCTTCCGGGGTTAGATGGTATGCAGCTTACTCAGATCATAAGGTTTAAAGGAAATTATACTCCGATTCTGGTCTTAAGCGCTTTGAACAGTCCGGATGATAAAATAAAAATGCTGGATCTGGGAGCAGATGATTATCTGTCGAAACCCTTTCATTTCGAAGAGCTGATTTCAAGAATTAAAGCATTAACGAGACGCAATAAGCTGAGTTATCAAAAAGATGATCAGTTTCTTTCCTGTGCCAATATTGTTATTGATACAGATCTTCATAAAGTAACTCAAAATAATAAAGAGATTGAATTTTCTCCCACAGAATATAAACTTTTCACCTTTCTGATGGAGAATAAGAATAAAGTACTGAGCAGAACACAGATTCTACACAAAGTATGGGGGATAGATTTTGATAATTCCACCAATGTTGTGGATGTCTACATTTCCTATGTTCGTAATAAGATTGACGAAACCGAACACAAATTTATTCATACTGTAAAAGGAACCGGATATTTAATTAAAGACTGATAATGACCCTCAGAAACAGGTTTACCCTTATCTCTAGCCTTTCATTTGGCATTGTATCCATCGTCACATCGGCGGTGATCTTCTTTGCTTATTATGACAGTACAAAGATTTTTTACTTTGAAAAGTTAAGGAATACCGCTCTTATTTCTGCTATTTATTATCTCGAAAAAGATGAACTTCCCAAAGACAGGCACGCTCAAATAAAAAAAGAATACAATCATCTTATTCAGAATAACAGAGTGGCCGTTTATAATCAGAATAATGAGGTGACGTTTGGGCATAATCTACATGATGAAAATATTAAACCTTTTCATTTACAGTCGGTTCGGAATAATAAAGGAATCCAGTTTATGGCAGGTAACCAATTCTATTATGGGATTTTTTATCCGGATAATCAGGGAGACTTCGTTGTCTTTGTAAAATCTCCCAACGATTCTTTTCAGTCGCAGATTCTGCGGCTTTCCATTATTATGCTTTCGGTACTGATTATTGGTCTGTTGGCGATCTTCTTCTTAAGCCGGTATCTTTCAAAAATTGTTTATAAACCTATTTCCAATGTTGTGGAGAGAATCAGTAAAGTAGATTATAATAATATATCGACGGCTATTACTTCCACCAACACCAATGATGAGATAGAAGATCTGATCAAATCCTATAACAAACTTTTAAGCAGAATTTCTGAAAATGTCTTGTTACAGCAGAATTTTATCAATTATGTTTCTCATGAATTTAAAACACCTTTGGCTGCTATTTCCGGGAATCTTGAAGTATTTGCTCAAAAAGACAGAACTCCTCAAGAATATAAAGAAGTCGCCAAAGAATCATTGGAAAACGTATATGAGATTGAAAACATTCTCAACAATCTTCTTCTGATGTCCGGAATGACAAAGCTTGAATCTTCCCATCAACAGATGAGAGTAGATGAGCTGATATGGAAAATTTATGAAAAGCTGGAACCGAAAGCAAAAGAAAAACATTCCACGATCAAAATACAGCTACAGGTTACGAAACCTTCTCTTCTTGAATTTCCTGGAAATGAAACCCTTTTGTACCTCGCACTATATAATATTGTAGAAAACGCCATTAAGTATTCTTACAATACACCAACCATTCTTACGTTGTCGGAAAACGCCAATCAATTACAGATTGAGGTAAAAGACGAGGGGAGAGGAATACCTGCGGACGATCTTATCAAAATTTCGGAAACCTTTTACAGGGGAAAAAATGTGGATAATATCAAAGGAAGTGGGATAGGTCTTTCATTATCCAAAAGTATTTTTGATCACCATAATATTGTCATGACCATTGATTCTGTTGTAAATAAAGGTACGACAGTTACTCTCGTGTTTCCACCTCATTCTTAGACTTTTCATCGTTAGCGAAAATATGAGCGGTTTGAACATTTTGAAAAGTTCTAATCAAACTCTAATGTTGGGCTAATTGAATTCTAATTTCATTCGAAATTACCTCTAATATTAGAAAAATAGCTTTGTGGTCTTAAATAATAGACCTTGAAGAAGATTTTTTTTACCCTTTTTTATATCCATTGCTTTAGCTTCTTTTCTGCACAGATTTCCGATACGTTGAAAATCAGCAGACAAGAGGCTGAGGCAGTTTTCTTGGCTAAAAACCTGGATATTATTGCCCAAAAAATTGAGATTTCTCAAGCCGAGGCAAGAGCGGTTCAGGCAAAATACTGGCCTAATCCTAAATTAAGCATCAGTGAAGTCAATCTTTGGCGAACCTATGATATTGAAGAACAACCCGCCCTCATTGGAAACTGGGGAAAGAATACCCAAGTCTCAGCCGAAATTGAACAGGTTATTCAGACGGCAGGAAAAAGAAGAAAAAATATCGAACTGCAGAAGATTGAAGTAGAAGGAGAAAAGTATGAATTACAGGAAGTGCTGCGAGAGCTCAAAAAGACCTTAAGAAACACAATAACTGAGATTGTTTACAACCAGGAACAGCAGAAGATCTACCAGGGACAGATTGCTTCTATTGAGAAACTGACGAAATCTTACCAAAATCAATTAAACCTTGGAAATATAAGTAAGGCAGAATATGTTCGATTGAAAGCTCAGGAAATTGAATTCAAGAAGAAACTGGTTTCCTTAAAACAGGAAATCGAAGACCAACAAGCAGAGCTGAAATCATTGCTGATGATTCCTTCTAACGCATATCTTGTAATTTCCGATCCTCTTGTAATGCCGGAAAAGCAACTTTCAGAGGTAGAACTTACTCAATGGCTGGAGAAAGCTAAAGAAAATCGTCCGGACATCCTGATCTCCAAAAACAAAGAAAAGCATGCTGCCAAAAACCTGGAAATTCAGAATGCTATGAAGACTCCGGATCTTGCCTTTTCAATAGGATATGATCGCGGTGGAAACATTATGAAAGATTTCGTCGGGCTTGGAGTTTCTCTTGATCTTCCCATTTTTGACCGCAATAAAGGAAATATTCAGGATGCAAAGCTCGAAATAGAGAAAAGCAAAAATGAAACCCGAAAAAATATGCTGAAGTCGGAAAATGAAATTATTTCTGTCTTTAGAAACTATATCAGAACCCAGAAGGTTTCAGAAGATATAGATGAAAATTATGAATCTACGCTGGATAATTTACTGATTAGCCATGAGAAGAACTTCAGACTGAGAAACCTCAGTATGCTGGAATATATGGACTTCCTGGATACTTACATCGGAAATAAAATGATCATCCTCGATACTAAGAAAGAACTCAATCAATACTATGAAAACCTGCAGTATGTTGTAGGACAAGATTTATAAGATATGAACAAAAATACTACCCGATACATTGCTGTAATTTATTTCTCTGCTTTGATGGCTCTTACAGGTTGTAAAGAGAAAGAACAGAATAACCCAACGGAAAAGGGCTACTGCATCAGCAAAGAACTCAAAAAAGATATTAAACTCGTAAAAGCGGAAATGCTTCCCATTGAAGAAAGCATCACCCTTACAGGAGAGGTGGAAAGTAATTCGGATAAAACGGTTCCTTTCGTAAGTCTTGTGGATGGAGTGGTAACCGATACCTATTTTTCTTTGGGAGACTATGTGAAAAAAGGACAGGTGTTGGCTACTGTAAAAAGTACCGCTGTCAACGAAATGCAGGATGATACACAGACATTGCAGGCTCAGTTGGCAGTAGCAAAAAGAAAATTGGCTTCTGTAGAGGCTATGTATAAAGATGATATTGCTTCTCAGAAGGACCTTCAGGAAGCCCGCTCAGAAGTTACCATTTTGCAGTCTAATATTTCCAAAACCCATAAAAATATGCAGCTGTATTCGGCGGGAGGAAGTACCATTCAGATTAAAGCCCCAGCAGACGGTTATGTCATCTCTAAGAATGTTTCCAAAGGAATGCCTGTTACGGCCGGAGGTGATCAGCTTTTTACTATTTCCAACCTGGAGAAAGTATGGGTGATGGCGAATGTATATGCTACCAATATGAGAAACGTTTATGTAGATCAGCCTGTAGTGGTGAAAACGCTTGCTTATCCGGATGAAAGTTTTTCAGGAAAAATCAATAATATTTCGCAGGTGTTCAATGAAAATGAAAGGGTTTTGAAAGCCAAAATTATCATGGATAATAATGGAATGAAGCTAAGACCGGGAATGTCTGCCGATGTAGTGCTGCCTATCAATTCACAAAATAAAACCGCTCTTGCCATTCCTGCCAAAGCAATGATCTTTGATAACAATCAAAGCTATGTTGTGGTGTACAAAAAAGACTGTGAACTTGAGATAAGACCAGTAACGGAAATTGCATCCAACAGCCAGCATATTTATGTAGAAGGGAATCTGAAAGCAGGTGAAAATGTTATTGCATCCAACGGATTACTGATCTATGAGAATCTGAAAAATCAATTAAATAACGCCAAGAAGTAATGCGAAAGTTTGTTCAGAATATAGTTTCCTTCTCTCTAAAAAACTCATTGATTGTTCTTCTGGGAACTTTTCTTTTGTTGGCCGGAGGAATCTACTCTTATATTCACACTCCCATTGAAGCATTTCCGGATGTTACCAATACAAGAGTAAGGGTAATTACCCAGTGGCCGGGGAGAAGTGCCGAAGAAATAGAAAAATTTGTCACATTACCGATCTCTAAAGAGATGAATTCGATTCCGAACAAAACGTCGGTGAGATCTATCTCCTTATTTGGACTTTCGGTGGTTACAGTGATTTTTGATGATCATGTCAATGATTTTTATGCCCAGCAATATGCGGCCAATAAATTAGGAAATGTAAGTCTCCCCAATGGAGCAGAATACAGTATAGAACCTCCGTCCGGTGCTACAGGAGAAATTTACCGATATATTATTAAAAGCAAATTACCAATCAAGGAAGTGACCTCCATTCAGGATTGGGTGGTAGAAAGAGAGTTGCTTGCCGTTCCCGGAGTAGCAGACGTAGTGAGCTTTGGAGGTGAAGAAAAAACTTATGAAATAAAAATTAACCCTACAGAATTACACAATTACGACCTTTCCCCCCTGGATGTGTATGAAGCGGTTTCGAAGAGTAATATTAATGTAGGAGGTGATGTAGTAGCAAAAGGTGATCAGGCTTATGTAGTGAGGGGGATTGGTCTTTTAGAGAAAAAAGAAGATATTGAGAACATTCAGATTGAAGTAAAAGGTTCCACCCCGATTTTGGTGAAGCACGTTGCTGAAGTGAAAGTCTCTGCTAAACCTAGACTGGGACAGGTAGGATACAACAAAGAAAATGATGTCGTAGAAGGAATTGTGATCATGCTTCGTGGTGAAAACCCAAGTGAAGTAATTGCAAGACTGAAAGACAGGATTGAAGAACTTAATGGGGGAGAACTTCCGGGAGATGTTCAGATTGTACCGATTATTGACCGTACAGAACTGGTGAATACAACCGTTCATACCGTTTCCAAAAACCTTATTGAAGGAGTAATACTGGTTTCAATCATTGTATTTATTTTCCTTTATAACTGGAGGACTACATTTATTGTGGCATCCGTTATTCCTTTAGCTTTTCTTTTTGCTATTATTATGCTTAAAATTCAGGGATTGCCGGCCAACCTGATCTCTATGGGAGCTCTGGACTTTGGTCTTCTCCTGGAAGGAACGCTTGTTATTGTAGAACATGTATTTGTCGCCCTCGAGATTAAAGCGAAAAAAATAGGACTACAGAGATTTAATAAAATATCAAAGCTGGGAATCATTAAGAAAAGCGCAGGAAGTGTAGCGAGTTACATTTTCTTTGCCTTACTGATTCTTATTGTTGCCCTGATGCCAATTTTCTCTTTCCAGAAGGTTGAAGGAAAAATGTTCTCTCCTCTGGCATTTACATTGGGATATGCATTACTAGGTTCATTGATTTTAAGTCTTACCTATGTGCCGGCTATGTGTAAACTGTTGCTGACCAAAAATATTGAGGAAAAAGAAAACTTTATTTCAAGATTTTTCAGAGTCAATATTTATAGAATTTATGAATTCAGTGACCGTCATAAAAAAGGATTTATCATTGGCTTTGTAGCATTGCTGGCAATCTGCGGATGGAGATTTTCCAATTACGGATCAGAATTTTTACCAAAGCTGAACGAAGGAGCGATCTATGTACGTGCTACACTTCCTAACAGTGTCAATCTGGATGAATCGGTTCGGCTTACCAAAGAAATGAAGGAGATCTTAATGAAATATGATGAAGTAAAATTTGTCATGACTCAAACAGGCCGTCCCAATGATGGAACAGACCCTACAGGTTTCTTTAACATCGAATTCAATATTCAGCTGAAACCGGAAAACGAATGGAAGAAAAAAATATCCAAAGAAGAGCTTCTTGAAGAGATGAGAGTCTCTCTGGAAAAATATCCGGGAATCAACTTTGGGTTCAGCCAGCCAATACAGGATAATGTGGAAGAATATGTGGCAGGAGTAAAAGCGCCTTTGGTAATCAAGATTTTTGGAAATAATCTTTTTGAACTTGAAAATTATGCCAATCAGGTAGCCAATTCGATAAGAACAGTACCGGGAATTTCAGATGTGAATGTCTTTAAAAATATAGGACTTCCGGAACTGAGAATTCAGCTCCATGATTCCAAAATGGCAAAATATGGTGTTTCTATGGCAGATGCTCAGGCGGTGATTGAAATGACCATCGGTGGCCAGGCGGCGACCAAGTTTTATGAAGAAGAAAGAATGTTTGATGTCATGCTTAGATTTGAAAAGCAATACCGCGACACTCCTGAAAAAATGGGCAATATTCTGATCCCAACCCAGGATAATAAAAAAGTACCATTGAAAGAAATTGCAACTATTGATTATCATACAGGTCCCTCGTTTATTTATCGCGAAGGTAATAGCCGATACATTGGAGTAGGATTCAATATAGAAGGACGAGATCTGGGAAGCACCATCAAAGAAGCGAAAGAAAAAGTAGATAGAGAGGTAAAACTCCCAAAAAGCCACAAAATGACATGGGCAGGAGAGTTTGAAAGTAAAGAAAGAGCGGCAAAACAATTGGCCATGGTAGTACCTATTTCCCTGGTTCTTATTCTGATGCTGCTGTATTTCAACTTCGGAAATGTGAAAGATACGCTGATCTCTTCTATAACATTAGCATTTGCATTTATTGGAGGGTTTATATCCCTTTGGTTCACAGGAACCATTTTCGGGATTTCTGCGGGGATCGGTTTTATTATCCTCTTTGGAGTAGCAACAATTGATGGTATCGTTCTGATAGGGGTTATGAAAGAAAATCTGCAAAACAGGCTGTCTCTTAAAGAATCTATCGCTGAGGGAGTACGAAGTAGAATTCGTCCGGTTGTGATGATTGCTCTGATGGGATCTATGGGGCTTCTTCCTGCGGCAATGTCCAACGGAATGGGCTCGGAAATTCAAAAACCATTAGCCATTATGATTGTAGGAGGATTAATCATCTGTATGTTGTTGTCTTTTACAATATTACCAATTGTTTTCCATTATGCCTATCGTAAAAAAGCATAAGGAAACCTTATAGTTTCTTTTATTTTGTTCATTATGAGGCCGGGATCCGTGAGGAAGATCCCGGCCTTTTTATATTAAGCCTTTTTTGTAGCTTCTAATGTTTCGATATTTTTCACGACGTCACTGCTTTCGCATTTTTTAAGCTCTTTTAAAAGGGTAAGAGTGAGAATTTTAGGATTTGCTATTTGGCTTGCTACCTTTGCGGCAGCATAATCTACAATGCCAATAACGGAGTCTCTCAAGAAAATAGGAGTATTGGAGGTGATGACGGCGGTTGTCCAGGAAGTGTCTCTCGCTTTGGAGATTGCAAAATCCAATATTGCATTATCATTGCCATTCGAGAGCTGATCGATCAGATCCACAGGATAGCAGATTTTGTTCAGAGAATCCTGTACACTTTGATTGATAGAGGCGATAATGTTATTAATGTTTTCAAAATCTTTTTTCAATGGATTTATTTTCCGGTAGGGCATGATAGAGGCGGCAGAAACTCCAAGATCCAGATTAATATGCGCATTCATGCCCAGAAATAGGTGTTGAAGGATCAGTACGTTTTTGTTTTTCGCTGTCTCGAAGGCGATATACCATGAATTGGTACATTTTATCCCTTTGTTATAGTTTTCCCAAGCCTGAAGATACCGTTGGGCAAAAGCAATATCAAGTATAGTCATTCTTGGGTTGTCTTCAAATTTCTTTTGCTGAATACCTTTCAGTACCTGTTCGGTCATGATCCTGTAAGTACATGCGAAATAGCCTGCGGGACTTTTATTTTCCTTACACCAAAGGATAATTTCATCCAGCCTTTTCAAGACAGCTTCAATAGTTTTCATGATGGTTTTTGTTTACTTAAAGGTATTGAAAAAGTGAGCTGGAAGGCTCACTTTATTTGTTATTCATCAGATTATGGAGTGATTATAATCGGATCTGGAAAAGGTTCAAGAACCAATGGTTTGCACATTGCCGCCGGTTGGCAGCTTCCTCCCATGCATATAAAATTAGTCATTGTAGTGGTGCCGTCCGGACATCTGATCATGCCTTCACCATGGCATCCTCCGGGACATTCTGCCGGATAAAGGGTTCCTCCGAATACATTCTTCAAGTCTGTTCTTGAAAGTTTTTCAATGTTTTTTTTCATAGTATTAATTTTAATTATGGTGTTGTAACTTGCTTATAATGAATTGTATAAGTTTGTTTATGCTAAGATAATTAAAATAATTCTTTTGACTGATATTTTTACTGAAATTATGTATGTAAATATTTGGTATATAGAATGTTGTATGATGACTTATAGATTTTGTCTTTTCTCTTTAAATAAATTAACCTTGATTGTCTTACCAATGACTTCAAGAATTATAGGTTTTGGATGCTGTAGGAATATTTTCTGATGATCTGATTCCTGTATTATGATAGGGTCGTGAGAGAACAAGTCACTATCGATTTTCTGTATTGTATGAAATTTATGATTTCTCACTTCCGAAATCATGTTTTGTCCCGTCTTATAATCGTGTACAAAAGAGTACAGTTGTTCATCATAAACAAAACTTGACATTATCGAAATTCCAGTAGAGTCAACTATTTTTTTTGTCCCTTTTAATGTGTGAGCTTCATATTCTCTGGTAATAACTCCAGGATGATACACGGGTATTTTATAAGTTACCTCCATCTTGCTTGGATCATCTATTTCCAAAATGTTTGACCCTCCCAATTCATCTGCCGTAGAGGTAGAGATATAATATTTATGACCAATTTTGTTTATAGAAATAGGACAATCTGCTTTGGAGTAGTAAATTTTTCCTGATTCCTTACTTTTAAAATAAACTGTTCCGCCCCATTCTCCAGAACAGCTTTTCCATACTTCATAATTTTTATCAGTATATAAAAGTCCAGGAGTGTATAGCTTTTTTAACTGTTCTATGTCTTCGGTGACATCTTTATCCTTCTTAATTGTTTCAATATTGAATTTATTCTGTTGGTTACCACAGCTTACGATAGTGAGTAAAAGAATAATTAGTAAAGATGGCAGGATTTTCATGATATGAATTAAGCTATTTTTACCTTAAATATATAACAAAAGCGGTAGTCAAGGAACTACCGCTTTAATATCAAAGATCAAATGTATGTAAAATATATTATTTCTTAACTGCTTTCAGTGATTTTACACTACCATCTTCCATATGAAGATTGATTAGGTAAAGACCTGAGTTCAGATCAGAAAGGTTAAGTTCATTGCTCGCTTTCAGTGTTTTTAACTGTCTTCCTGAAACGTCACTTACTATGATAGATTTCACACCTTTAATATCGGAAATAGTAAGGATATCTTTGAACGGATTAGGGTAAATAGAGATATTCGCTTTCTTATTCAGCTCTACATCGGATGTGCCCAATGTACTTTGAACATTAATCGTATAATCTTCAGCCTGCCCTTGGTTAAGATCAGCACAAGGATCAGATAACTCTGCTCTTACCGAAGTAGTTGAACTATTGAAATGATATTTAATTCTCATTCTTGTATTTCCTAATGCTGCAGTAGCAGGCACTGTAATGCTCTTATTAACTGTTAATGGAGTACCTGTACCTCCTGCAAAATCTGAAGTTACAAAGTAAGATTCACCTGCATCGGCAAAACTTCCATTCTGATTCCAGTCGATAAATACAGTAAATCCGAAACGGTTGTTGGTTCCTACAGAAGTTCCTGTTAATGTGATAGGATAAGCTGTTCCTCTTACAACGTTTGCCACTTTATTGGTGAAAATTTCCTGACCGTCTGTAGGTGCCGTAGTGATTACTGCACTAGATGAATTGGTCATATCACTGAAAACAACATTGGAGATAGGATATGTTCCCAATTTCGAAAGAAGTGGTCCACAATATGGAGTATAAGGATTAGCTCCTGTAGTGAAAGATATTTCCTGGCATCCTGTTGCATCTCCTAATGCATTTGTTGGAGTAATTGTTGCGTAAAGAGTAGCGTTTGCAGGGAAAGCACTTGACGATGTAGGAACATAGAAGGTATTATAGGTATTTCCGGAATAAACGTTTGAAGCTCCTGAAGTTGTTCCGATTTTAACTTTATAAGATTCTGCACCAGGAACAGCTGCCCAGGTAATCTGTTGGCGTACTGAAGCTCCGGTTGTTCCGGTTGTCGGGCTGCTTATTGTGGCGCAGGTTGGTATTGCTGTTACTTCCTGTTTAATTTTAACATTATCGATAAAGCTGTAGAAATCATAATTAGTACCGGTTGTTCCCACGGTCTGTATTCTTAGCATGAAATTTCCGTTAACGTTATCACTTTCAGGGATCGTTCCTGCAAATGGAACACAGGTTTGTGCTGCACTTGTTAAAGTAATAGGAGAGCCTACTGTGGTATAAGTAGTACCACCATCTTTAGAATAGGCAACAGTAATAGTACCTCCAATAAGACTGTTTGCATCATAAGCCTGGGTAGTATAAACAAAAGAAACATCAATTTTTTTTCCGTTAGCAGTAATGCCGGCAGGTTTGGTATACACCAGATTGATTGTTCTGTTTGAAACACTGGAGCCATATGACTCTGCACCAATAAATACATTTCCATCACATGTGCTGCCAATGTAAGTTCCTGCTGTGCCCCCTGATAGATCAGTATAACCACCGCTGATTACAAAGCCGGGATAGGTTGCATTTTCAAAACTCTCATTGACTAAAATTTGTGCGCTGCCCATAGTAGCGAGTACCATTGAGCTCAAGAATAGTAATTTTTTCATAAGGTAAAGTTTTTATTTTACCAATATAATAATATTCTTCGTTATGGCCAAATTAATAAGGAAAAATCGATTTGATGGTCAATAATTTGTCTATTTTAGATTAGTTTTAAATAATATTTAGCGTTTTTGGAATTTTTAAGAGGTGCTGCTTTATTAGGGGTTGAACAGGTAGAGTTAAACCGTGTTTAAAGGCTTTCCTTCATCAGCCAATTTTCCGATATACTCTAACTGACCTTTTATGAGAGCATTCATTTTGGTTTTATATTTAATTTTTGTTGCTCCTGTTGTGAGCACAACAATAGTATAAGCCTTCATACCATACTGATCTGCGCCTACAGAATCAGCCAGCTTTTGATTGTGTACTGTTTTTTACTTCAGCCGTCTTTGATGAGGTTTCCGAGACTGCATTTTTTCCAGGAGTACCAGGTTTACCATCTTCACCTTTCTGGTAAACAACACATGAGACAAGAGAAAGAGGGATTGTGCAAAGCATTATTAATTTTTTCATCGGTTTTGGTGTTAATCTTTTATTCTTAAAAATTCTTTAGCGAGTTCTATCATTTTTGGATCACCGGTATATTTGCCATGTTCATCAGATAATTTTACGGTTGGTATCCATTCTTTATTAGGTGCCTGTACTCCGATCAGTTTCATAACGATATTCATTGGCTTCAAACCTACATCGTTGGTAAGATTGGTGCCTATTCCGAAAGAGATTCCTATTTTCCCTCTGCAATAGTTGGTAATTTCTTCTACCTTTTCAAGATTAAGGGCATCTGAGAAAATGATATATTTAAACATTGGGTTGATGCCATTATTTTGGTAATGAGCAATCGTTTTGTCTGCAAATTCTAACGGATCTCCGCTGTCATGACGAACACCGTCAAAAAGTTTAGCGAATTTTTTATCAAACTGCTGGAAGAAAACATCCGTAGTATATGTATCAGAAAGAGCTACTCCCAAATCACCCCTATATACATCTACCCAGTGTTCCAGAGCCATTTCGTTGGCCATTTTGAATCCATATTCTGCAGCATGGAACATAAACCATTCATGAGCGTGGGTTCCTATTGGTTTTACTCCGTATTTCATGGCGAAATGTACATTTGAGCTTCCGATAAACGTTGAATCTTTTTTCTGTGTTAAAGCTTCCATTACCAGATTCTGTACCTTATAAGAATGTCTTCTTCTGGTTCCGAATTCTGCAAAATTAACTCCCAAACGGCCTAATGAATCTGCTTTCTCAATCGTTTTACTCATTACGACCTCATTAGAATCTCTTTCCATATGATTCATTTCATAATGCAGTTCGCTGATAAGTGCTAATAGCGGAACTTCCCAAAGTATTGTTCTGTACCAAAGTCCTTCCACACTCACAGAAAGATCACCTCCTTCCTGATGAATCTTTACTTCAGACGGATCATAATGATATCCTTCTAAAAAATCCAGATAAGGAAGATCTATATAAGGACAGGTTCTGGCCATGAATTTTTTCTCGTCTTTTGTAAGTTTAAGCTCTGCCATTTTGTTAACGGCTTCTCTTAGCGCGACATCAAAACCTTCCGGAAAGTGATGTTTTCCCCGGTTGATAAATTCGTATTTTACAATAGAACTTGGAAATAATTTTACCACAGCATTCTGCATGGTTATTTTATAGAAATCGTTGTCTAGTATTGAGTTCAGTCTTACGTTGTTCATGATATGTGTAATTTTAACGCAAATATAAAAATAAAAAATAAAAATCGCCTAAATGTAAGGCGATTTTTTTGAAATATTTCAATGCTTTTGTTGAGTTATTTTCCAAGGTAAGAGTTGTACATCCAAACTTCTTTCTCCTGTTCTGTAATATAGTCGCTCATTTGAGAGTTGGTACCTTCGTCTCCTGCTTCATCGGTAACATCCAATAATTCTCTTTGAAGATCAATCACTACTTTGAATGAACTTAGGATTTGTTCCACACTTTTTGTGCCATCCGTTACTTCTTTACTTTCTTTAATTGTGGCTACCTTTAGATAATCAGAATAGTTGTGGGCTGGTATCGCTCCTAGAGTAAGAATTCTTTCCGCAATTTCATCTATCTTCAGAACAAGGCTGTTATAAAGTTCTTCAAACTTCGGGTGAAGTGTGAAAAACTGTTCTCCTTTGATGTTCCAATGTGAACCTCTTGTATTCTGATAGAAGATAGAATAGTTTGCTAAAAGTACATTGAGTTTTTCTGAGATTTTTTTGCAGTCGGCTTCTTTTAGTCCGATAATACTAGCGTTTTTCATATGTATATATTTATTTTTTAAGGTCGTTTACAATTGCCATATTGTAGTGCTTTGCTGTTGAGGGTTTGTAAAGGCAATCTTATAAGTTGATCTTTTGTGTATCTCAAAGTTACGAAATATCGTGCCGAACTCCCTGCTTTATTGATAGATGATAACTATGGAAAACTTTTTTAAAATAGTTTGGAAGTATAGAAAAGAAGTTAGAGCCAATTTAAACAGTACCTATTTTTATTTTTTTTGAATTTCATAAATATTTAATATTCAAATTTTAAGCTGTAAAATATAATGTCTTCGATGAACAATTCCGCATCTGTATTGTATTCTTTCATTCTACAATGCCAAGAGATCGTTTTTGAGATGTAAGTGTTTGATTTTAATTTTTATATAAGTGTTTGCAGATTAAAAAAATATTCTTATTTTTGCACCCTAAAATAAAAAGCAATTAAATGCCTACTATTCAACAATTAGTAAGAAAAGGAAGAGCCACGCTTGCCAAGAAGAGCAAATCGGCTGCCCTTGATTCTTGTCCACAAAGACGTGGTGTATGTACGAGAGTATATACTACTACACCTAAGAAACCTAACTCTGCACTTAGAAAAGTAGCAAGGGTAAGACTTTCTAACGGTAAAGAAGTTAACGCCTACATCCCGGGCGAAGGACATAATCTTCAAGAGCACTCGATAGTATTGGTAAGAGGCGGAAGGGTGAAAGACCTACCGGGAGTACGTTACCACATCGTAAGAGGTGCATTAGACACTGCAGGTGTAAACGGAAGAACACAGAGAAGATCTAAGTACGGAGCTAAGAGACCTAAACCAGGACAAGCTGCTGCAGCTCCTGCAAAAGGAAAGAAAAAATAATCATTAAATAAGGTACAAAAGCAATGAGAAAGACAAAAGCGAAAAAAAGACCGTTGTTACCAGATCCGAAGTTTAATGATCAATTGGTAACAAGATTTGTTAATAACCTAATGCTAGACGGTAAGAAGTCTATCGCATTCAAAATTTTCTATGATGCATTAGATATCGTAGAAACTAAAAAAGGAGACAGTGAAAAAACTGCACTTGAAATCTGGAAAGATGCACTTACAAATGTAATGCCTCACGTAGAAGTACGTTCTAGAAGAGTAGGTGGAGCTAACTTCCAGATTCCTATGCCAATCAGAGCTGATAGAAAGATTTCTATGGCAATGAAATGGTTAATTAGCTACTCTAAAAAGAGAAATGATAAGTCTATGGCTTTGAAATTAGCTAATGAAGTTGTAGCTGCTTCAAGAGAAGAAGGTGCTGCTTTCAAAAAGAAATCTGATACTCACAAAATGGCGGAAGCTAACAAAGCTTTCTCACACTTTAAATTCTAATTAGAAATGAGTAGAGATCTTAAATTTACAAGAAATATTGGTATTGCCGCTCACATTGATGCTGGTAAGACTACTACTACAGAAAGAATCTTATTCTATACAGGGGTAAACCACAAAATCGGAGAAGTTCACGATGGTGCTTCTACAATGGACTGGATGGAGCAGGAAGCAGAAAGAGGTATTACTATTACTTCTGCTGCAACTACTTGTTCTTGGAACTTTCCAACTGATCAAGGAAAACCTGTTGCAGACACTAAACCTTATCACTTCAACATCATCGATACACCGGGACACGTTGACTTCACTGTAGAAGTAAACAGATCTTTAAGAGTATTGGATGGATTGGTATTCTTATTCTCTGCTGTAGATGGAGTAGAGCCTCAGTCTGAAACAAACTGGAGACTTGCTGACAACTACAAAGTTGCAAGAATGGGATTTGTAAACAAAATGGACAGACAAGGTGCTGACTTCCTTAACGTGGTAAACCAGGTTAAAGATATGTTAGGATCTAACGCAGTTCCAATCGTTTTACCAATCGGTGCTGAAGAAGATTTCAAAGGTGTTGTTGACTTAATTAAAAACAGAGCGATCATCTGGGATGAGGCTGGACAAGGTGCTACTTTCGAGGTAGTTCCAATTCCGGAAGATATGAAGGATGAAGTTCTTGAATATAGAGAGAAATTAGTAGAAGCTGTTTCTGAGTATGACGAAACTTTGATGGAGAAATTCTTCGAAGATCCAGATTCAATTACAGAAGAGGAAATCAATGCTGCATTGAGAGCTGCTACTATCGATTTATCTATTATCCCAATGACTTGTGGTTCTTCATTCAAAAATAAAGGAGTACAGTTCATGCTAGATGCAGTATGTAAATACTTGCCATCTCCATTGGATAAAGATGATATCAAAGGTACTGACCCAAGAACTGATGCTGAAATCACAAGAAAACCATCTGTAGATGAGCCTTTCTCTGCATTAGCATTTAAGATCGCTACTGACCCATTCGTGGGAAGATTAGCATTCTTCAGAGCTTACTCTGGAAGACTAGATGCAGGTTCTTATATCTTGAACACTCGTTCAGGAGATAAAGAAAGAATCTCTAGAATCTATCAGATGCACGCTAACAAACAAAACCCAGTAGAATATATTGAAGCTGGTGATATTGGTGCAGCGGTAGGATTCAAATCTATCAAAACTGGTGATACTATGTGTGACGAGAAAAACCCAATCGTTCTTGAATCGATGGTTTTCCCTGATCCGGTAATTGGTATTGCTGTTGAGCCAAAAACTAAAGCTGACCAGGATAAAATGGGTAACGCTCTAGCTAAATTGGCTGAAGAAGATCCAACGTTTACGGTAAGAACTGACGAGGCTTCTGGACAAACGATCATCTCTGGTATGGGTGAGCTTCACTTAGATATCATTGTAGACCGTATGAAGAGAGAATTCAAGGTTGAAGTAAACCAAGGACAACCTCAGGTAGAGTACAAAGAAAACTTAACAAAAGTTGCTCAACACAGAGAAGTTTACAAAAAACAATCTGGTGGTAAAGGTAAATTTGCTGACATTGTATTTGAACTAGGACCTGCAGACGAAGGTAAAATTGGTTTAGAATTCATCAATGAGATCAAAGGTGGTAACGTTCCTAGAGAATTTGTTCCTGCAATTGAAAAAGGATTTAAAGCTGCAATGAAGAACGGTCCTTTGGCTGGTTTCGAAGTTGAAGGTATTAAAGTTATTCTTAAAGACGGATCTTTCCACGCGGTGGATTCTGATGCACTTTCTTTCGAAATGGCTGCTAAATTAGGATTTAAAGAAGCGGGACGTGCTGCTAAACCAGTAATTATGGAGCCTATTATGAAACTGGAAGTTGTAACTCCAGAAGAATATATGGGTAACATCATTGGTGACCTTAACAAGAGAAGAGGTACTATCAGTGGTCAGGAAGAGAAAAATGGAGCTGTTGTAATCAAAGGTTCTGTTCCACTTTCTGAAATGTTTGGATATGTAACTACTCTAAGAACACTTTCATCAGGAAGAGCTACTTCTTCTATGGAATTAGAGAAGTACCAAGCTACTCCACAAAACGTTGCTGAAGAAATCATAGCTAAAGCAAAAGGTTAATTTTTAAATTAAAGAAATGTCACAAAGAATCAGAATAAAACTAAAATCTTACGATTACAACTTGGTAGACAAGTCTGCTGAGAAGATCGTAAAAACGGTAAAGGCTACTGGTGCTGTTGTAAACGGTCCAATTCCATTGCCAACGAATAAGAGAATCTTCACAGTGTTGAGATCTCCGCACGTAAACAAGAAAGCAAGAGAGCAGTTCCAATTATCAGCTCACAAGAGACTAATGGATATCTACTCTTCTTCTTCTAAAACTGTTGATGCCCTAATGAAATTAGAGCTTCCTTCAGGAGTAGACGTTGAAATTAAAGTGTGATAACTGCATACTTTGCAATGATTATACAATCCGCCCCTTTTTGGGGCGGATTTTTTTTTAGTTTTTCAGAAAAGGATGAATATATGGGGGCAGATCCAAACTTTATTGATACTTTTGGATAAACTAATTTCATGAATAAACTGATCCTTTTATTATTTCCTTTACTATTCAGTGCCCAGACACATCGTTTTATTTATCAATTTCAATATAAAAAAGATTCATTGGCTCAAGATTTTACCAAAGCCAATATGGCCCTGGATGTCAATCCCAATGATGTCAAATTTTACCCTTATTCTTATATTCAAACTGATTCACTGAATATTGTTCGCGGCCAGAAAAGGGTAAGATGGGATGATGACCTTCCTGCCATTATCAGGAAGAAAAATTCTTTTGAAAACACTTCATTGATTTTGATGAATGATTTCTTTTCTTTAAAATCCACAGATAAAATAAATTGGACACTTCTGAATGATACAAAAGTTGATGGACAATATAAGTTACAGAAAGCAACAACCACTTTTGGAGGGAGGATATGGATCGCTTGGTTCTGCAAAGACATCAATCTGAGCGAAGGACCATACAAGTTCCGTGGACTTCCGGGGCTGATCTTTGAAATAGAAGATACTCGTAATAATTATCTTTTCAAACTGGCAAAAAGTATGAAGTTTCCGAATACCTATGAAACCCCGTTTTTAGAGAGTTTTCTTGGAAAGAAGCCTATTCCTGTGACTGAGAAGATCATTGCAAAAAAACAACTGGAACTCTACAACGATCCTTTACATGACATTGCAGAAGCATTTAAATCAAATACCAATCCGGACAATACATTTTATGTTTTAGGAGTACAGGTAAAAAGTATAGATCAGCTGAAAGGAATGTCTGACGAAAGAAGAAAAATGATGCTCAAAGAAAACAATCCTATCGAAATTGATAAAGTGGTTAAGTATCCTTTGCATTAACGAAAATAACATACAATAGTATTCCTCCTTTCTACAGGGAGGTTTTTTTTTGCCTATAATATATATAATGCATACTACTATTATAAATATGCATTATGTATTCTGCTGTGAGTGATTGCCAATGTGCAGACCCATCGTGTTATTTATGAATTGCAATACTAGACGGATTCAACAGATGATCGTACGGATAAAATAAAATGTTAATCCCAAACATGTTAAATTCTGGAAATATGAAATCTTTGGATATACACTGCAAAAAGCGACCCCTGATTTTGAGGAAAGGGATTTGACTGCCTGGTTGACGAAGGAGAGCAGTATTTCTGGAGGTCCATACAAATTCCGCGTTTCACAGTGAATGGTATTCGTACTCGAGGCTGGGAACGAAAGTTACTTATATTGAGCAGTTCAAAGGCCTCACTCAAGGAGTACAAGAATTTTTGAAGAAAACAAACAATCCTAATGATCTTACCAAATTGATTAGATATTAATAGAAAAGGAGGTCTCAGTAACTGCTTTTTTTGTGTTTTTAATCTTAATCCCATAAAACACTTTTGGTTCTTTTACCATAACGATCTTTACATTATTATTATTTTCTTTAATCATATCCAGGGATCTCTTTTTAATCTGATATTATAGTTCTACATAAGGTGAGATATGTCACCTTATATTATTTATTTAGAATTAATAAAAATAATAATTTTGCAAAAAATTATCAGATGAATAAAGTAGTATCCTTTTCTCTGCTGTTATTAGGTGGGGTTCTTGCAAACGCACAGAAAACAAACGACTCAATTAAGCACAAAAAAATTGATGAAGTGGAATTATTCGGTGAAAGAAAGAAACAGCCGGAAGGTCTTGAAGCCATTACAAGACTGCCATTGAAACCCAGAGACCAGATCCAGAGTATCTCAGTAATTTCTTACAAAGTAATTGAGGATTTGGGAGGATTAACAGTAACCGACGTTGCGAAAAACGTTCCGGGAGTTACTCAGTTTGGTAGTTATGGTGGTATAAGAGAAAGTATGTCTATCAGAGGGTACAGAGGAGTTCCTGTTTTGAAAAACGGAGTTCAGATGGATTCTGACTTCCGTACCGGAGCAATGCTTACCGATATGCAGGGAGTAGAAAGCATCCAGGTGATTAAAGGTTCTGCAGCCGTTACCCAAGGTATTGGAGATGGGCTTGGATCTGCAGGTGGAGTGATCAATGTGGTGACCAAAGTTCCTAAATTTATCAATCAGACCAATGTAGGATTCAGATACGGGAGCTGGGATTTTTACAGACCTACTGTAGATTTCCAGAGAGTTTTAGATTCGCAGGGGAAAATTGCCATCAGAGTAAACGGAGCTTATCAGAGCAATAACAGCTTCAGAAGATTTGTGAATACAGACCGTATTTATGTAAATCCATCCATTGCTATTCGTCCGGATGATAAAACTGAAATTGTTGTGGAGATGGATTATATGCATAACAATACTACTCCAGATAGAGGAACAGTAAACCTGGCAAAAGGTGATGTTGAAGCAATCTATAATATGCCGGGAAGAAAATTCCTAGGTTTTTCAACAGACAATGCGAAAATTGAAACCTTCAATTTCTCAACAACAGCTACCAGAAAACTTACGGAAAAACTAAAGTTGAGAGCTGCCTTTATGAGTTCTTCATATCAATCTGAAATAGTAGGTGCAGCACTGGCCCCTTTAAAGAGAGATAACCCAACAGAATTCCGTAACAGAACATTAACGAGATCCGATAGAGAAGATTTAAATAAAGTATTTCAATTCGACTTCATGGGATCTGATGTAATGACTGGATTTATGAAGCATACATTCCAGGTAGGTTTCGACTGGAAAGAGTCTAATGTAACAACAACTTCATATAAAGCTGTAGATGTTGATCAGATCAATGTTTTGAATGACATCAACAATATTCTTCCTGTCGGTAAGAACATAGATTTATCCACAGCAAGTGCCGTGAATGCCGTAGCTCCTACCATGGGATTAATGGCGCAGGATGTTATTACTTTCAATAAGTATTTTAAAGCACACTTAGGACTTCGTTACAGTAGATTGATTGGTTCTGATAAGGAAAGAGACTTTGCATGGAATCCATCATTGGGAATTATGATTTCACCTATTGAAAACATGAATATTTTCGGATCTTATACAAGTACTACTGCTTTAAGAAGTTCTAATAACCCATTGGCATCCGGAGGAACTGTGGGAGCTTCTACAACCAAACAGTGGGAAGCTGGAATCAAATCAGACTGGCTTAATGAGAGATTAAGATTTAACGTTACTTTCTTCAGTATTAATACCGATAACCTTTCTTATGAACTTGTTGGAAATAACGGACAGGGAACAGGGAAATACGCTTTAGCCGGAGAACTGAAAAGAAAAGGAATGGAGATTGAATTAATTGGTAAGATCCTTCCAAACCTTCAGGTAATGACGGGTTGGGCTTATGTAGATGCGCAGTATCAGGACAGTCCTTCCTTTGTGAATGGTTCAGCGCCAATCAACACCCCTAAAAACTCTGCCAATGCATGGTTGAATTATAAATTTAATACCGGAGTTCTTCAAGGATTCGATATTGGAGCAGGAATCTACTATGTAGGAACAAGACCGGTAGATGACTACAAACAGAAGACTGTAATAGATAATGGACACGTTAACGGAACACAGCCGGATGAAAGACCTTTCAATATGCCGGATTATACAACGGTAGATGCTCAGATAGGATATACTTTCAAGAATGGAGTAGGGTTAAGAGGATTCTTTAACAATATCTTTGATTCCGTAGGATATAACTCTTACTTCAGAGGAGGATATATTGATCAGATCCAGCCAAGAAACTTTGCCGTACAGGTAAACTATAAATTCTAACCAACAAAATCATGTATTATGAAAAACATAAAAGGATTCATCTTAGCATTTGCTCTTGGAGCGGTTATCATCTCATGTTCCGGAGATAAAAAGAAAGGAATAGATTACAACCAGTTTAAAACGGAAGTTCAGCTTACTCCTGATCAAACCAAAAGTTTTGATGAGATTACCAAAAAATATCAGGATCTTCAGGAACAGAATTTCCAGGCCGCGAAAGCACAGGGTGGTAATATGGACCGCGTTGCATTGGGAATCAAAAACGAAGAACTGAGAGCCCAGCAGTCTATTGAAATGGCAAAAGTTCTGGATGGTCCTCAAATGGAAAAATTCAACAAATTTGTTGATGAAAATTCAAGAAAAAGACCAAGATATGACAATGCATTACTGGAAAGAATAAAGGCAGAAGCTCAGCTTTCAGAAGATGAATTCAAAGTAGTGAATGCTGCCAATGATGCCTTTGAAAAAGCATTCAATGATGCTCATGATGTATACCACGGAAATAATGATTTAGCAAAAGAATACTGGGAAAAATTTGATGCTCAGAGAAAAGCTGCTATTCAGAAAGCTCTGGCACCGGAACATTATACAAAATTCGAAGAAATTGTAAAAGATGTTCAGTTCAAAGGAAGAAAATAATTATAAACATTCATATTAATTTTAATTTAAAGAACATTAAGATCGTAAAAGATCTTAATGTTTTTGCTATATAACACGTATGAGAAATCTGTTGAGAAGCCTTTACAGAAAAAGAAGAAAAAACGAAACCCTGCTCAAATATGTGATGTGGATCATGCATCTTTGGCTTGGGCTTTTATCAAGTATCATCGTCTTCATCATGTGCGTTACGGGTTGTTTATATGCCTTTAAAAACCAGATCACGGATTTCAACAACAGAGATAAAGTGTATATTACTCCGTCATCTGCTACGGTCAAAAATCCCGATCAGATTCAATCTGAATTATTACAGCAGAATAAAGAACTTACCTCGCTGCTTATTCCCGTAGAGAAAAGCAGAAGTTATGTATTGGGATATCGGGAACGTCAGTTGGATAAAAGTGTTTACTATAACCAGTACTCAGGGCAGATCCTCGGCCAGCCGGAAGTTGGGTCAAACCGTTTTTTTGAAATCGTTCTCGATCTTCACCGAAACCTGATGATGGGAAATGCAGGACGACAAATTGTCGGAGCATCGGTACTGATGTTTTGCATATTGCTGATCTCTGGCTTTGTTCTTTGGCTTCCCAAAAAGCTGAAGTTTTTGAAACAGGGACTTACTGTTATGTGGAAAGCGAAATTTCAACGCGTCAATCATGACCTTCATAATACCCTTGGTTTTTATACTTTTCTCATGCTTTTCTTTATTGCGGTTACGGGGCTGTATATTACCTATCCATGGGTGAAAAACGCTCTTATTATCAGTCTCGGAGGATCTTCAATAGATCAAATTTCAAAAGAAAAAGAGAACGGTGATGATGCTTTCGGAGGACTTTTGGAAGATATGCTCCAGAAGCAGGATGAAAAGAAAAATCTTAAAAATTCAACAGCCGCATCTATTGATAAGATTTTAAAGCTTGCAGATGAGCACTTGCCTTATTCCGCCGTTACCAGTATTGAACTGCCTAATAAAGATAATCCCCGATATGTTGTTATTAAAACCAATACTCAAAATCTTTTGGGAATGATGCTTCCCGATGAAGTTACTTTTGATAAAACGGGTGTGTTTAAGACCAAAGAAGTATTTTCAGATAAACCTCTCAACAAACAGTTTACTGCTTTGGCAAAACCTTTACATACGGGAGAAATTATGGGATTGCCAAGTATTATTTTCTACTTTATCATATCGCTTATTGGTTGTTCCTTGCCCATTACAGGATTTCTGATCTGGTGGCACAGGTTCAGGAAAATGAAATAGAGTAGGGACGAGAATATCTCAAAAGTACATTGGAATAAGATGACGATCTTGTGTGTTGCAGATTCAATTTTAATCTTAAGATTCTATTAGTTCAGTTCAGGTTAATTTTATACATTTATTATAACAAAGAACTTAGCTATGAGTCGGAGTAAAAATAATTTTTTTGAAAAATTTTCAAACTGGGCTGTCAAATTTACAGGAAGTGCCTATGCTTTTGGCGGGGCGGTTCTCGTGGTAGTGGTGTGGGCCGTTTCAGGACCTTTTTTTGATTATTCGGAAACCTGGCAGCTTGTCATCAATACCGGAACCACAATCATTACCTTTCTGATGGTATTTCTTATTCAGAAGGCACAAAACAAAGACTCCAAAGCAATTCAGATCAAACTGAATGAACTTATTGCCGCCCATGAAAAAGCCAGTAACAGAATTGTGGATATTGAAGACCTTACAGAAGCAGAGCTAGACCAGCTTCATCATTACTATGAAAACCTTGCTAAGTTTGCCAAAGAAGATGCCGATATCCACACTTCTCATTCCATAGATGCTGCCCAGCGAAATCAGGATTACAAACATGAATTCTTCAAAAAAAAGCATGAAGAATGGTTGCAAAAACAACAGCAAAAGAAATAAATAGACATAATGAAAAAATAAAAACCTCCGATCTCTCAGAGGTTTTGTTATATAAAAATTATCTCATAAAATAGCTGAAATAACTACAGCTCCCCATTAGATCTTTGGTTGTTTGTGTATCAGAATACTGTGCCTTTAGCTGAGCAAAATAGGTTCTGTATTTCTGATTTCTAAGATTGTCCATCTCTTTTTGGCGGGCATCTTCTTTCTCAGACCACTTAGGATCAGAATAATCGAAATCTTTCGGAGCTTTGGCTTCATACTGATAGTATTTTCCCTGTTCCGCGCTCGCCATCTGGAAGAGGATTCTTGCTTTCTCTTCTTTGTTGTTGGATAGCTTGAGGGCTTTTTGATAATACCCAATGGAAAGATCAAAATTATCGGGTTCAATATAAGATCTATCCAGGAAATTTTTATAATAGTACTTATAAGGATTCTTTTTGTCGGTGTTCCAGAAATCATATTTTCCACCATTACTGTTATCAATATCCATCACAAACAGTTGTCGGTAATATCCTAGAATGGAAGTGTTATACAGTAAATTCCCGATCAGCTGATTGGCCTTCGCTGCTTTTTCATCAGTTCCGTTTCCTATTTTTTTAAGCTGAATAAGAGTATTGGCAAGATCCAGTTTATCCATATTGTTTTTAATGAAAGGGAAATTAGAATAATCCTCGGCTTTCATGCTTTCATTTTCTGCGCTTTGGAAACTTTCCCAAACATTATGTCCGAATACCAGACTTGGAATATTTTTGAAACCATCATATTCAGAAGCGGTGTATTGCTTTTGAGTAATTTTCTGTCCGTCCTTTTCCGTCCATTCATAGTTCACTCTAGGGATTCCATTGAAGCTTTTCGCTTTTTCGTAATATGACTTGGCTTTTTCAAAATCGGCAAGTCTCATAGCTCTGTCACCATATATATTGTTGAAGAAAGCATCGATATTGCCTACGCTATCCATGTTTTTAGCAATGATCTGTTGCTCAAACTGGGTTTTGTTCGGTTTTCTGTAGAACTCTTCAACACTTTTTACCAAACTGGAGTTCGGATTATATTGAAGGTCGGAAAGCTTATTGTTCATCAGGAAAGATTTTCCGTCTTCTCCTTGAAGGAAGTAGCGGTTTGCAATAACATCCTTCAGGAAATCAGCAGTAGACGGCGCTTGACCATAATCATCGTAATCATTCGTATTCGCGGTGTCTTTTTTTACTACTTTCTCTACAAAATATTCTGCGTAGTCCTTCATCAAATGATCTTCGTAATCGGCATCAATTTTAGGTTGAGAGACAATATCATTCAGAACTTTCATTCTTTTGATCTCTTCCAGATATTCAGGATTGGTTGTTTTAATATCGTTCAGAATTTCAGAACTTCCTTTATAGTCTTTCTTTAAAAACTTCAGATAGGCATTGGCAATCTGCCAGTATTCATCCTTAGATTTTTCTTTTGTTTTTTCAGTAAATTTTTCAAGATCGTCCAGATAGTCTTTTGTATTTTCATCATAATAATACGCGGTTCTGTTATAGAACGGAATTCTGTCCGGATTGCTGAACAGGTCATCATCACTTTGGTCAGATTTTTTTCCATCCGCCGTTTTGTCTGATTTGGAACCGCCAAAAAGATTTTTGAAAAACCTTACGATTTTTTGCCAGAAAGAAAGCTTTTCTTCCTTTACTTCGGTAGAAGCTTGCCCTGCAGAAGAATCTTTCGAAGCCGTATTATCATCTTTTTTTACAGACGATTTCTGAGCAGCGTCAGAAGCGTAATAATAAGTAGGAAGATAGTTTCTTTCAAGTTCATTGATGCTTCGTACTGCCATTACTTTCAAAATCTCAGAGTCAGGGTTGATGTCATACATCTTTTCCATGATGGAGATCGGATTGTTGAAATCTTCATAACCAAGAAGGAAATAAGCCATATTCTTCTCTTCATTGGTTCCTGCTCTTTTCATGATATTGCTGAAAGAAGCAGTATCCGAAAGTTTCATAGAAACAAAAGCAGACTCTTTACGGTCTCTTCTATTCATGAATACCTGAAAGAAATTCCAGTTGGCATCACTGTTCATATCGAGACCTCTTTGAGCACCCGCCAGCTGATCCAGAGCCATAAAGTAAACCGAACCTTTCAATTTAACAGGTTCTATATATGTTTTGAAAGCTTTAACTGCCGAATCATAATTTCTTGTATAGTGATTGAATCGCACCAGCTGATATCCGTAACGCTGTTTGATTTCAGGATTCTTTGCCGCATTGTATAAAGAATTTAAAGCAGCTATGGTTTTATTATAATCAAGGCTGGTCGCATTTTTTCTGTTGGCATCTCTGTCATAGTAGAAAGAATTGTCACTTTCTATATAATTGATGCTCATATAAGGCTCCAGGTATTTAGCCTCAATTAGATAATCAATCGCCTCATGATACTTTTGATAAAACCCGGTGCCCAGTTTTTGTAAAAGAGGATTGGTAGGTTTACCGCTCTTTAAAGCATTAAGGTCAGCCATACTCATCTTATAAACCAGATTCTGAGCATCAGTATGGCTAAGCTGATTGTTGAAGAATCTTTTCCAGGTTTCAAGATTATCATCAGGAATCAGGGCGGGATTGTATTCACTGTAGAACCTTGCGGAATAATTAAGAAGGAAGGGAAGATAAGACTTGTCTTTTATGATACTTTGTGTAAAAAGATTAAAGTATTCATAGTCTGGGTCTGACCACGCACAGGCGTCAGATTTCGTGTAGAAAAGTGATACCACCGCAAGCGAAAGAATATACTTTTTCATAGGGTGTAGTGTTTTGGTTTTTTATGTAATCGTTTATTATTAAAATGTCTGAAATACCGTTGCCAGCAGATTCTGATGTGATAACATTTTGTCGGCTGTCATTATTTGCAAGAGGTTTAAAATTTTCGATCTCCTACAAATTTACTATCTAATTGATAATAAATGATATTAAAATTCGGGATTTTTTTCTCAAGAAAGCGGATCACATCTTCAAGCTGATCTTGAGATATTTCTTCAATTTTGATGGTAAACCCTTTGCTTAAATAGCTTCCGAAGTAAAATCCATCTTTTTGAACTTCCACTTCATTTTCTGAAATTTTTTTGAAATCCGGATGGTTAAGATCTTTTTGGGATAATGCATTAATCAGTTTGTGTTTTTCCAAATGATTAGTGACAATTCCCCAGGAATAAATAGGCAGCGCCACTTCAATTTTCTTTATGGGATAGTCACCGATTTTTGAAAGATAACTTTTTAAAATGGAAACATCCAGAATAGAATTTTTATCAGATTTCTCTAAAGGGGAAGAGGTGGAGTAGCACATCAGATATACTTTTTCCACAGGAGGAATTCCTGTTTGTTTCTTATCCTTTACCTGATGAAGCCTTAATGTACAGGTGATTTCTTTACCGGAAACTTTTTTCAGTTCTTTTAAAAATTTAAAATAATCATCCCGCGTACCGGCAGTCCAGTCGCAATCGATCTGAATTTCGTTATTGATTTTTAAATGAAGTTCTTCCGACTTTTTTTCAACCAAATGATGGATGCTTTCAGCCAGAAATTTAATTTCTTCTCCTGAGATTCCAAGTAACGTTTTGTTTGTTATGAAAACAGTAGGAACAATCTTTTTATCCGTTATAAAGTTCTTATTTTTTGTAATGACGGCAACCGGCTGAAATTCTCCAGCTTCTTTGTCTACATCAAAAAATCTTGTGTATAAATAAGGAACTGTTGCTTCGTCTAATGCTTTCTTCTCTTCAGCGTCAAGCTTTAATTGGGTTTTCCAGTAATAAAACGTATAAGGATGATTTTCTTTCCTGTTGCACGACACCATAAGGAAAAGAAGAAATAGTAATAAAATTTTATAATTTTTCATTGGTATAAATCACTCTTGCAACCGCTATTGGGTTCAGCTATAATTATTTCAAAAATAAAGATATTTAAGCAGAATATAAACCGTAAAAACCCGGTGATTGTGTGCTTGTCAGATCCACACAAATGTATAAAGTTTGTAAGTTCAGTGATTCCTCATTGAAAAGGCAACAAATTTACAGTTTGACGGGGTGGTTCCCCATAACAAGAAAGCCACCCCCAGATGGAGTGGCTCTCTCTATATACTAATTTTACTACTTATAAAGATCGCTTTCGCATTTGCAGATGTCTTTGTCGGCACTTTCCCTGGATGAGCAGCAGCCTTCAAGGTTTTGGATATTTCCTTTTTCGTCGGTAAGGTAAATTTTTTCTTTGTCGAATTTCACGAAAAATGTTTCTTTAAACTTTTTGAAAACAACTTTAATCACTTTATCGGGAGCATATTTCCCAGCATTTACCTCTTCTGTAGTTTCTTTTCCGCTGGCCTGATTCACCTGAACATATCCGAAATGAACATCGCCACTCTTTTTTACATCAAGATAATAGTGAGGAGTTCCGGTACCACTATATCCTTCCAGAATATCGAAACTTCTGTGTCCTGTAAAAGGAACTTTAATCTCCTGAGCCAGAGAAAAAATACTGATACACAAGATCATTAAGCTGAAACCCTTTTTCATAAATCTTTTTTTCAAAAGTAAATATATTTCAGGAAAACAGCCTCCGTAAAAACCCGGTTATTGCGTATTAGGTTGGTTTCCCATAAAACAAAACCACTACTGGAAGAAGTGGCCTTTTATAATTGAGTTAAAGTCAGATTAAAAAACGGTAGCTGCCAGTTGAATTCTTGCAAACTTATTGGAAGGATTCCACATGGCCATCATATAAACAGGAAGACTGTAATGATCGGTGATCTTAAGTGTTTTTCCTGCTTTAAGGCCTACATTCACGATGTCGAAACTATTTTTACCATTTCCATAAAGAAAGGTATTGTTGTTCAGCGCAAATCCAGCTCCTACGAAGGCATCAAGGTTGACTTTTTCTCCTTTGATGACAGGATAGCTTGCCTGTACATAGGTAGAGTACCTGTTCTTTTTGTAGCTTCCGTCGGGCTCCAGGATAACCTCTCCGGCGTTGGCTCCTCCGTACAGCATAATGTCTGCCTCAATATTAATTGGGAAAGAAGGTCCGAAGGTATAATTGGTTCTAAGATCTATAATATGGGCTGTTCTTCTTTGTGAATAACTGAAAATATCGTCAGCCGCCACAGCAGTATTGATATTTCTGGAATTGTAAAGATCCCATAACCCTATATAAAGACGCCCGTCAGAATACTGGATATAATAGTTGATCTCTTTATAATGGGTGTTGTCTTTGTCATCCGCAAGAGCTGATGCTCCCCAGATTCCGACTTTCCATTTTTTTTCTGCATCCAGAGCGTAGGATAGATTTCCCATAACAACAGGTTTATCTGTAATGATCAATCCTCTCCATATGTGATTGTTCTGAATATTGGCAGTGAAATCAAGTCTGCCTTCCTTAGGTTCAGCATTTTCCTGAGAAAATAATTTTCCTGTGCCTAAAGCAAGAATACATATTCCTTGTAAGATTCTTTTCATCGTGTGCCTTATTTTAAAAATCCATATAAAACAGCTGCGATAATGGCTCCTGTAAGAGGGCCTACTATCGGAATCCAAGCGTATCCCCAATCACTACTACCTTTGATAGGAAGAATTGCATGCATAATTCTTGGGGCAAGATCTCTGGCAGGATTTATTGCGTATCCTGTGGTTCCACCCAATGACAATCCTATTGCCCATACAACGAATGTTACCGGAATGGCTCCTATAGAACCCAGTCCTACTTTCGCTGTGGGATCTGCGTGTAGAGAAATACTGGGATCTGCGAAATAAAAAACGCAGAATACCAGCACAAATGTTCCTATAATTTCACTGATGAGATTGGAAGATGTTTTTCTGATGGCTGGCGTCGTACTGAAACAGGCCAGTTTTGCTCCTTCATCTTCTGTAATCGCAAAATGATCTTTATGAAAAAGCCATACAAGAAATGCTCCCAACATTCCCCCGATCATTTGAGCGGCGATATATGACGGAACCAAATCCCATGAGAATTTTCCTGCAACCGCAAGGCCTATGGTAACGGCAGGGTTTAAGTGTGCCCCGCTTACAGGTCCTGCTATGGTTACTCCAACAAATACGGCTAATGCCCAGGCGGTTGTAATCACAATCCATCCGGAATTATTCCCTTTCGTACCTTTTAAGACAACGTTGGCCACAACGCCATTGCCCAACAATATAAGAAGCATCGTTCCGATTACTTCTGCAATAAATGGAGTCATATATGTATTTTTAAAGTGAAGGAATTAATCTTCGATCCAGCTTTGAGCGCTTTTTATGGCTTTTTTCCAGAAATGAGTCATTTTATCCACCTGTTGTCTGTCTAGCTGTGGGTGGAAATCTTTGTCAACAATCCATTGAGACTGTATCTCATCTATACTTTTCCAGTATCCCACAGCAAGTCCTGCCAGGTAGGCGGCTCCAAGCGCTGTGGTTTCTAAGGTTTTGGGACGTGTTATTTTAAACCCGAATAGGTCGGATTGTATCTGCATAAGCAGGTCGCTTGCAGAAGCTCCTCCGTCTACTCTCAGTTCCAGACTTTCTCTTCCTGAATCTGCTTCCATTGCTTTCACAATATCATAAACCTGAAATGCGATTCCTTCCAAGGTGGCTCTTGCGATATGTCCGTCGGTTGTTCCGCGGGTAATTCCAACAATGGTTCCTCTCGCGTATTGGTCCCAGTATGGAGCTCCAAGTCCTGTAAGAGCAGGTACAAAATAAACGCCGCCATTATCTTTTACGGAAGCCGCAAGTTTGTTGACTTCATCAGAAGAGTGAATGAGTTTAAGCCCGTCTCTTAGCCATTGAATGGCTGCTCCTCCAACGAATACACTTCCTTCTAGCGCATAATTGACTTCTCCATTGATTTTCCAGGCTACTGTTGTAAGAAGGTTGTTTTTAGAAGATACTGCTTCTTTTCCTGTATTCATTAATAAGAAACATCCTGTTCCATAGGTATTTTTTACCATTCCCGGAGTGGTACACATCTGACCGAATAATGCGGCCTGTTGGTCTCCGGCAATTCCCGCAATCGGAATTTTAGTTGAAAATAAGGTCGTTGCAGTTTCTCCGTAAATTTCACTACTCTGTTTAACTTCCGGAAGGATAGCTTTAGGAATATTAAATAACTCTAATAAATCCTGATCCCACTCCAGCGTATGAATATTTAAAAGCATTGTTCTGCTGGCATTGGATACATCCGTAATAAACATTTTACCTCTGGTAAGCTTCCATACAAGCCAAGTATCAACCGTTCCGAAACAAAGTTCTCCTGCCTCTGCTCTTTCTCTTGCTCCTTCTACTGTGTCAAGAATCCATTTAAGTTTGGTTGCAGAGAAGTAAGCGTCAAGTACAAGTCCTGTTTTTTTCTGGATGGTTTCAGCGTGCCCTTGTTCTTTAAGTTCATCACAATATTTAGAGGTTCTTCGGTCCTGCCATACAATGGCGTTGTAAATGGGTTCACCGGTTTCTTTGTCCCATACAATTGTAGTCTCACGTTGGTTGGTAATCCCAATGGCAGCTACTTCCAGTCCGGAGATCCCTGCTTTGGCTATAATTTCTGCGGCTACGGAGATTTGTGAAGACCAGATTTCGTTCGGATCATGTTCTACCCAACCCGGGGTAGGGAATATTTGTCTGAAGTCTTTCTGAGATACATATTTTATTTCTCCGCTGTGGTTGAATAGAATCGCTCTGGAGGAAGTAGTTCCCTGGTCTAAAGCGAGGATTAACTTTTCATTCATAATAAAAAACGACTAATTTAGGTTGATTACTTTAGGTGAATAAGGTGTCAATAGATATCCTTTTGCTAAATCGATAAATTCATTTTCCTGTTGCTGTGCCCATTCTTCAGTATATCCTTTTTCTTCTGCGATAATTCTTGCTACGTTATGAGCGCTGTCTATTGCGGCTCTTGCGTCTAAGAATAAAAGACGTACTCTTCTTGCTAAGATGTCTTCAATGGTTTCTGCCATTTCGTTTCTTACTGCCCAAACTATTTCGGCTACAGTAAAGTCGTGATCCGGATGGATTTTCTGAGCGTAGCGGGGATTGCTTTGCTGTAAGGCTTTTATAGCGGGAATGTCCGCTCCGTAGACGTACAGATGATTGGTTCTGTCTACCTGTTCGGGTCGTACATTTCCATGAATAGAAAGGTGTTCTGTTTTGGAAGGTGTATTTCCCAATCTGTGAACTTTCATGGCTTCGTTTACTGTGTCTTCTGCCATTTTACGATAAGTGGTCCATTTTCCTCCGATGATGGAAACCAGTCCTGTTTCTGAGGTAATTACTTTATGGCTTCGGGAAACTTCTTTGGTGCTTTTGCCGCCGTCTTTTGGAGCCGCAAGAGGTCGCAATCCTGCAAAAACTGATTTTACATCTTCGCGGGTTGGTTTTTTTGCTAAATATTGTCTTGCTGTATTTAAAACAAAGCTTATCTCTTCTTCTAAAGCACGAGGTTCGAAACTTTCATCCTTTAATAGAGTGTCTGTAGTTCCTACCAACGCACGGTCATGCCATGGAACAACAAAGAGAACTCTGCCATCCGAGGTTTTCGGAATCATGATGGCATCGTCGCTTTTCAGGAAGGATTTATCCAGGACTAAGTGAATTCCCTGGCTTGGTACAACCAATTTACCATGTTTTGGGTTATTCATATTCAGGATATCATTGGTAAATACGCCGGTTGCATTGATGACCACTTTTGCGTGAATCTTATACTGCTGTTTCGAGAACTGATCTTCTGCGACTACCCCAATTACTTTGTCTGAGCTGTCCTTTATAAGGTTGATTACTTTTACGTAATTAACAGCGGTTCCTCCTTTTTCTATGATAGTTTGTGTAAGGTTGATGGCCAGTCTGGAATCGTCAAATTGTCCATCCTGATACACAACGCCGCTTGCTAAGCCTTTCTGTTCAATAGTAGGAAGCTTTTCAACAGTTTTCGACTTGCTGATGTATTTTGTTTTACCCAAACTTAGTTTTCCTGCCAGGAAATCATAAATAGATAAACCTATTTTATAATAGATTCCTCCCCACCAGGTATAATTCGGAATAATGAAAGACTGATTTTTTACAATATGTGCTGCATTTTTTGCCAGAAGCCCTCTTTCTTTTAATGCTTCTTTTACCAATCCTACATCTCCTTGTGCAAGATATCTTACTCCACCATGTACCAATTTGGTACTTCTGCTGGATGTTGCTTTCGCAAAGTCATGAGATTCAAGAAGTAAAGTTTTGAATCCTCTGCTTACTGCGTCTAGTGCCGAACCTAAACCACTGGCTCCTCCTCCTATGACAATAAAGTCCCATTCTTTTACATTGGTTAATTTACTGAGTTCTTCGTTTCGTTTCATAAATGTTTCGTTTATGTTTCGTTTTCAAATGTAATAATTTAAAATGAAAGTAAAAAGAAAATAAATGAAATTTTAACATCTGAAAAAAAAGCGGTAATTTTGAGGAAACGAATAAAATGGAAAAGCTGATACCAAGGCATGACGAAATATTGAAAGAGCTTGATGAAAAGGGAAATGTTCTTGTTCAGGATCTGTGCGAAAAATTGAATGTTTCTTCGGTTACGATCCGAAAGGATTTGAACTATCTCGAAAGTCTCGGTCTTCTTTTTCGTAATCATGGAGGTGCAAGTAAGCAGGTAAGATATGCTTATGAGAAAAATGTAGGAGAGAAAGAGAATATTAATGTAGAAGCTAAGCAGGCTATTGCGAAGGCGGCTCTTCAGTTGATCCGCGAAAATGACTGTATTATATTGGCTTCCGGTACAACGATGCATTATCTTGCCAGGATGCTGGTGAATTTTGGTCCGCTTACGGTGTTGACTTCTTCATTAAGAGTTGCCATTGAGCTTTGTAGCAATCCTAATATTAATATCATTCAGTTGGGTGGTGAAGTGAGAAAAAGTTCCACTTCTATTGTAGGGTCTATCTCGGAAGGAATTCTTAAACAGTTTTCATGTAATAAAGCATTCCTGGGAGTGGATGGTATTGATCTGGAATTTGGGATCAGTACTTCTAATGCTGCAGAAGCACATCTTAACCAGGTGATGATGGATTGTGCGGACAAAACCGTAATTCTTGCTGATTCTTCCAAGCTGAACAAGAAAGGTTTCGGTAAGATTGCTTTATTGGATCAGGTGGATTATCTGATTACAGATGAAGGTATTTCCGAAGAAGACAGGATAAATCTTGAAGAAATAGGAGTGAATGTCATTACAAAATAAGTCCTTCATCTTAATTTCTTTTTAAAATTCAAAATAAATCATTGTGAAATTTGTTTTGAATTTTTTCAAAATCATCTAATTGATTAAAAATCAAAATATTTTAGCTGAAATATTTGTCAGTTATAAAAATATTCATAAATTTGCACACTCATTTTAGGAGCGTAGTATGCCTATATCAGAATTAGAAATTACTTCAGACTTCCGAAAAATGGGAAAAATAAAGGATAAATTTTATTATAATATAAACAATGTCAGGTATTATTGGTAAAAAAATCGGTATGACGTCTTTGTTTAACGAAGAAGGAAAAAACATTCCTTGTACAGTTATTCAAGCTGGTCCGTGCTCGATTTTACAGGTCAGAACCTTAGAAAACGATGGCTATGTAGCTGTGCAGTTAGGTTTCGATGACAAGAGTGAGAAGAACGTTGGTAAAGCGTTAGCTGGCCATTTTAAAAAGGCTGGTTCTGCTCCTAAAGCTAAATTAGTAGAATTCCATGATGGATTCTCAGAAGCTAAAGTAGGAGAAGAAGTAAAAGTTGATCTATTCATCGAAGGTGAATATGTTGACGTAACAGGAACTTCAAAAGGTAAAGGCTTCCAGGGTGTTGTTAAAAGACACGGATTTGGAGGTGTAATGCAGGCAACTCATGGTCAGCACAACAGACTTAGAGCTCCAGGTTCTATCGGTGCTGGATCTGACCCTTCAAGAGTATTCAAAGGGATGAGAATGGCTGGAAGAATGGGAGGTAAGCAGGTAACTGTTCAAAACCTTCAAGTGTTAAAAGTTGATCAAGAACAAAATCTTTTAGTAGTAAAAGGTGCTGTTCCGGGAGCTAAAAATTCTTATGTAATTATCAGAAAATGGAACTAGTAGTATTAAATACATCAGGAAAAGAGACCGGAAGAAAAGTAACTCTAGACGAAACAGTATTCGGAATTGAGCCAAATCAGCACGCGGTTTACTTAGAAGTTAAACAGTACCTTGCTGCACAAAGACAAGGGACTCATAAAGCAAAAGAAAGAAGCGAGATTACTGCTTCTACTAAAAAGCTTAAGAAGCAAAAAGGATCTGGATCTGCTAGATATGGTGATATCAAATCTCCAACTTTCAGAGGTGGAGGTAGAGTATTCGGACCAAAACCAAGAGACTACAGATTCAAATTGAACAAAGCTCTTAAGAGATTAGCTAAGAAATCTGTTTTATCTCAGAAAATGAGAGACAACAGCATTAAAGTTTTAGAAGATTTGAGCTTTGATGCTCCTAAGACTAAAGATTTCATCAATGTATTAAATGCATTGGAACTTAACGGTAAAAAATCTTTATTCGTTCTTCCTGAAGCTAACAAGAATGTGTATTTATCTTCAAGAAACTTACCTAAAACTAAAGTAATGAACTTCAACGAGATCAGTTCTTACGATTTAGTAAACGCAGGGGAGATTATTTTCTTAGAAGGTGCAGTTGAAAAATTCCAGGAAAATTTAAAGAAATAAGTCATGTCAGTTATCATTAAACCAGTTATTTCAGAAAAGGCTAATTACCTTACAGATTTAAGAGGTTCTTATTCTTTCTTAGTTAATCCTAAGGCGAATAAAATCCAGATTAAAAAAGCTGTTGAAGCAGCTTACGGTGTAAAAGTAGCAGACGTTAACACAATGATTTATGCTCCGAAGGTTTCTTCAAAGTACACTAAAAAAGGTCTTCAAGTAGGAAAGACAAACAAATTGAAAAAAGCGGTAATCAAACTTGCTGAAGGTGAGGTTATCGATATTTTTGCTGTAAATTAATTATTAATTATAAATAATAGTAATGTCTGTTAGAAAATTAAAACCTATCACCCCGGGACAGAGATTCAGAATTGTAAACAATTTTGAGGAAATTACTACCAACAAACCAGAGAAGTCTCTAACAGTTGGTATTAAAAAGTCAGGTGGACGTAACCAAACAGGTAAAATGACCATGCGTTACACCGGAGGTGGACACAAAAAGAAATACAGAATTATTGACTTCAAAAGAAACAAAGCAAACGTTGAAGCCACTGTAAAAACTGTAGAATACGATCCAAACAGAACTGCATTTATCGCTTTATTAGAGTACGCAGATGGAGAGAAGAGATATATCATCGCTCCAAACGGTATCAAAGTTGATCAGAAAGTAATTTCTGGTGAAAGTGTAGAGCCAAATGTAGGGAACGCAATGAAGTTGAAAAACATTCCTTTAGGTACTGTTATTTCTTGTGTTGAAATGAAGCCTGGTCAAGGTGCGATTTTAGCAAGAAGTGCTGGTTCTTCAGCTCAATTAACTTCTAGAGACGGAAAATATGCAATCATCAAGTTACCTTCAGGAGAATCAAGAATGATCCTTACTGAATGTATGGCAATGATTGGATCAGTTTCTAACTCAGATCACCAATTAACTGTATCAGGTAAGGCTGGTAGAAGCAGATGGTTAGGTAGAAGACCAAGAACAAGAGCGGTTGTAATGAACCCAGTAGATCACCCAATGGGTGGTGGTGAAGGACGTTCTTCTGGAGGTCACCCAAGATCTAGAAACGGTATGCCGTCTAAAGGTTACAAAACTAGAAAGAAAAACAAAGTGTCTAACCGTTACATCGTATCTAAAAGAAAATAATTATGGCAAGATCACTTAAGAAAGGACCGTTCATTCATCATACTTTAGATAAGAAGGTTCAGGCAAATATAGAGTCTGGTAAGAAGACAGTTATCAAAACTTGGTCTAGAGCATCTATGATCTCTCCGGACTTCGTAGGACAAACTATTGCTGTACACAATGGGAAATCTTTTATCCCTGTATATGTTACAGAAAACATGGTTGGTCACAAGTTAGGCGAATTCTCTCCAACAAGATCTTTCAGAGGTCATGGTGGTAACAAAAACAAAGGAAGCAGATAATCATGGGATCAAGAAAACAAGATAGTTCAATCGCAAGAAAAGAAGCTAACAAAGACGTTGTAAAAGCTTCATTAAATGACTGCCCATCATCTCCAAGAAAAATGAGATTAGTTGCTGATATCATTAGAGGAGAGCAGGTAGATAAAGCTCTTTATATCCTAAAATATTCTAAAAAAGAAGCCTCTAACAAATTAGAGAAATTACTTCTTTCTGCTATGGCAAACTGGCAGACTAAAAACGAAGGTGCTGATATTGAAGAAGCAAACCTTATCGTTAAAGAAATCTTCGTGGATAGCGCAAGACAATTGAAGAGACTAAGACCAGCTCCACAAGGTAGAGGGTATAGAATCAGAAAAAGATCTAACCACGTTACATTAATCTTAGGTAATAAAGAAAATTAATCAAGGTATGGGACAGAAGACAAATCCAATTGGTAATAGATTAGGTATCATCAGAGGATGGGATTCTAACTGGTTTGGTGGAAACGATTATGGAGACAGAATCGCTGAAGACTACAAAATCAGAAGATACCTTGAGGCTAGATTATCTAAAGGTGGTATTTCCAAAATTTATATTGAAAGAACACTTAAATTAGTAACAGTTACAATCACTACTGCTAGACCGGGACTTATCATCGGTAAAGGAGGTCAGGAAGTTGATAAATTGAAAGAAGAATTGAAGAAACTTACAGGTAAGGATATTCAAATCAATATTTTCGAAATCAAAAGACCTGAATTAGATGCTGTACTAGTTGCTGATAGTATTTCTAAGCAAATTGAAAACAGAATTTCTTACAGAAGAGCTGTTAAAATGGCAATGGCAAGTACTATGAGAATGGGTGCTGAAGGTATCAAAGTTCAAATCTCTGGTAGATTGAACGGAGCTGAAATGGCAAGATCAGAATCTTTCAAAGAAGGAAGAATTCCATTGTCAACTTTCAGAGCTGATATCGATTACCACTGGGCAGAAGCTCACACTACTTACGGTAGATTAGGAGTAAAAGTTTGGATCATGAAAGGGGAAGTGTACGGTAAAAGAGAACTTTCTCCACTAGTGGGACAACAGAAAAAAGGAGGTCAGTCAGACAGAGGAAACAGAGGAGGAGACAGAGACAACAGAAGACCTAGAAAAAACAACAACAATAACAATAATAATTAAAATTTTAGATTAGAAATTTTGAATTTTAAATTACCGTTACTTTTTTAAAATTAAAAAAAATCTAAAATCTAAAATCTAAAATCTAAAATTTAGAAATTATGTTACAACCAAAAAGAACCAAATTCCGTAGAGTTCACAAGATGAAGATGAAGGGGAATGCCCAAAGAGGTAGTCAACTTGCTTACGGAACTTTTGGGATCAAAGCAACGGAAGGAGCTTGGATCACTGCAAGACAGATTGAAGCTGCGCGTATCGCTGCGACAAGATATATGAAGAGAGAAGGTCAACTATGGATCAAAATCTTCCCAGATAAGCCAATTACTAAAAAACCTGCGGAAGTACGTATGGGTAAAGGTAAAGGTGCTGTTGAATATTGGGTAGCTGTAGTAAAACCAGGTAAAATTATGTTCGAAATCGGAGGAGTACCTTACGAAATCGCTAAGGAAGCTTTAAGACTTGCTGCACAGAAATTACCGGTAGTTACTAAATTTGTAGTTGCTAACGATTTTGTTAAACCTCTATAATCTTTGAATACAATGAAAAAAGCTGATATTAAAAATTTAAGCGCGGGTGATATTCAAGCTCAATTAACTGAAGCAAAAGCTCAATATTCTAAATTGAAATTAGCTCACGCAATCAGTCCAATTGAAAACCCGATTCAAATCAGAGATTTGAGAAAAACAATCGCAAGACTAAATACTGAGTTAACTAACAAACAATAATTTCATTTTACAATGGATAGAAATTTAAGAAAAGAAAGAATCGGAGTGGTTTCCAGCAATAAAATGGAAAAAACTATTGTTGTTAGTGAAACTACAAGAGTAAAGCACCCGATGTACGGTAAATTCGTTCTAAAAACGAAAAAATATACTGCACACGACGAGAACAACGAATGCACAGAAGGTGATACAGTTCTTATCCAAGAAACTAGACCTTTGAGCAAGAGCAAGAGATGGAGATTAGTAAGAATCATTGAAAAAGCTAAGTAATAATGTTACAAACAGAATCAAGATTAAAAGTTGCTGATAACACAGGTGCTAAAGAAGTACTAGTTATTAGAGTTCTGGGAGGAACCAGAAGAAGATATGCTTCAGTTGGTGATAAAATCGTTGTTACGATCAAAGATTCTACACCATCAGGAAACGCTAAAAAAGGTCAGGTATCTAAAGCTGTAGTAGTAAGAACTAAAAAAGCAGTAAGAAGAAAAGATGGTTCATACATCAAATTCGACGACAATGCTTGTGTATTACTAAACGCAGCAGGAGAAATGAGAGGAACACGTGTTTTCGGACCGGTTGCTCGTGAGTTGAGAGACAAAGAATATATGAAAATCATTTCATTAGCTCCTGAAGTACTTTAATTTTTAAAATTTTTTAAAGAAATGTCAAAGTTAAAAATAAAAAGAGGAGATAACGTAATCATTACTACTGGTAAGAAAGATATCAAAGGTAAGACTGGTGAAGTTATTGAAGTGATCAAGAAAGAAGGTAGAGACCCAAGAGTAATTGTTGCAGGACTTAACATCATCAAAAAGCACGTTAAGCCTTCAGCTTCAAATCCTCAAGGAGGAATCGTTGAAAGAGAAGCTTCTATTCATATCTCAAACGTAGCTTTAGTTGATAAAGACGGAAAAGCAATCAAAATCGGTTACAAAATCGAAGGAGATAAGAAAGTAAGAATCAACAAAAAAACGGGTGAAACTTTATAATTTGAATTAACATGGAATTTATAGCAAGACCCAAAAAAATATACAAAGAGACAATTGTTCCTGCAATGATGGAAGAATTCGGGTACAAGTCAATCATGCAAGTACCTAGATTAGAGAAAATCGTTGTATCACAAGGTTTAGGAGACGCTACTGCTGATAAGAAAATTATCGATTATGCTGTAGAAGAACTTACAAACATCACAGGTCAGAAAGCAGTAGGTACAATCTCTAAGAAAGATGAAGCCGCTTTCAAACTAAGAAAAGGTATGCCTGTAGGTGCAAAAGTAACATTAAGAGCTCACAGAATGTATGAGTTCTTAGACAGACTTACTTCTTCTGCTTTACCGCGTATCAGAGATTTCTCTGGTATCAAAGCAGATGGTTTCGATGGTAGAGGTAACTACAACTTAGGTATTACTGAGCAAATTATCTTCCCTGAAATCGTGATTGACAAAGTGAAAAAAATCCAGGGGATGGACATCACTTTCGTTACAACTGCGAAAACAGATAAAGAAGCTAAAGCATTATTAACTCACTTCGGTTTACCATTTAAAAAGAACTAAGAAATGGCTAAAGAATCAATGAAAGCGCGTGAGCGCAAAAGAGAAGCACTAGTTGCTAAATACGCTGCTAAAAGACAAGCTCTTAAAGAAGCTGGTGATTACGAAGGACTTCAAAAATTGCCTAAAAATGCTTCTCCTGTAAGATTACACAATAGATGTAAACTAACAGGTAGACCAAGAGGATACATGAGAACGTTTGGTATTTCCAGAGTAACTTTCAGAGAAATGGCTAACAACGGTCTTATCCCAGGTGTAAGAAAAGCTAGTTGGTAATAATTACTAATTAAAAATCGGGACAATTAAGTTGTCGAGATACTAAAGAATAATAATATCAGACCGAAGATTTCTGACGTCTGATATTTTTCTCTTCAAGTCTTTTCAATACTGATTGTTCTTTAACCAATAATTTATAAAAGAAAAATGGTAACAGATCCAATTTCAGATTTCCTAACAAGAGTAAGGAACGCACAAAGCGCAGGCCACAAAGTGGTGGAAATTCCTGCATCGAAAATCAAAAAGGAGATTACTAAGATCCTATTTGATCAAGGGTATATCTTAAACTTCAAGTTTGAAGATAACGCTGTTCAAGGAGTGATCAAAATCGCTTTAAAGTACGACAAGCAAACCAACAAACCAGCTATCAAGTCTATTCAAAGAGCTTCTAGACCAGGTTTGAGACAGTACAAAGGTTCTACTGAACTTCCAAGAGTACTAAACGGTTTGGGTATTTCTATCATCTCTACTTCTAAAGGAGTAATGACTGACAAGAAAGCTAGAGAAGAGAAAGTAGGCGGTGAAGTAATCTGCTATGTTTATTAATTTTTAATCAGAGGAAAATGTCAAGAATTGGTAAAGCAATTATAACAATTCCAGCTGGAGTTACAGTCACTGAAAACAACGGTGTAGTAACTGTAAAAGGAGCTAAAGGAGAACTTTCTCAGGAGCTTACAGCAGGAATTACTTTAGAACAAAAAGATGGTGAACTTAACGTAAACAGACCATCTGATTCTAAACAACACAAAGCACTTCACGGTTTGTACAGAGCGTTAATCGCTAACATGATCGTAGGAGTAAACGAAGGTTTCGAAAAGAAACTAGAACTAGTAGGGGTAGGATACAGAGCTTCTCACGCAGGTCAAAAACTTGAGTTAGCTTTAGGATTCTCTCACGGTATCGTATTAGAACTTCCAAGTGAAGTAAAAGTTGATACATTGACTGAAAAAGGTAAAAACCCAATTATTACTTTAGCGTCTCACGACAAGCAACTTCTAGGAATGGTTACTGCAAAGATCCGTTCTTTCAGAAAGCCTGAGCCATACAAAGGAAAAGGTGTAAGATTCGTAGGAGAAATTGTTAGACGTAAAGCTGGTAAATCTGCTTAATAAATTATAAGTATTATGGCATTAAGTAAATTAGAAAAAAGAATAAGAATCAAAAGAAGAGTAAGAGGAAAAATCTCTGGTTCTTCTGAATTGCCAAGATTATCTGTATACAAAAGTAATAAGGAAATTTACGCTCAGTTAATCGACGATAAAAATGGTAAAACTTTAGCATCAGCTTCTTCTAGAGAGAAAGGTGTAGACGCTAAAGGTACTAAGACTGAAGTTTCTGCTGCTGTTGGTAAAGCTATCGCTGCTAAAGCTATCGCTGCAGGAATCGAAAGTATTGTATTTGACAGAAACGGTTTCGTATACCACGGTAGAGTGAAAGCTCTAGCTGACGGTGCGAGAGAAGGTGGACTTAAATTCTAATCATTAAATTTCGGAAAATATGTTAGGACTAGATAATATAGAAAGAGTAAAACCGGGAGGATTAGAATTAAAAGATCGTCTCGTAGCTGTTAACAGAGTAACAAAAGTAACTAAAGGAGGTAGAGCTTTCGGATTTTCTGCTATTGTTGTAGTAGGAAACGAAGAAGGTATTATCGGTTTTGGTTTAGGAAAATCTAAAGAGGTTGCTTCTGCAATTGCTAAAGCAGTTGAAGACGCTAAGAAAAACCTTGTGAAAGTTCCGGTAATGAACCACACTATCCCTCACCAAACTTCTGCTAGATACGGAGGTGCAGATATCTTCTTAAGACCTGCTTCTCACGGTACAGGACTTATCGCCGGTGGTGCGGTAAGAGCAGTATTGGAATCAGCTGGTATTCACGATATCCTTTCAAAATCTAAAGGATCTTCTAACCCTCACAACGTAGTGAAAGCTACTTTCAAAGCGTTATTAGATATCAGAAGACCTGAAGAAATCGCTAGAATGAGAGGAGTTTCTCTAAGTAAAGTGTTTAACGGTTAATAATAAAACAATGGCAACAATTAAAGTAAAGCAAGTAAGAAGCGCTATTGGTAGAACAAAAACCCAAAAGAGAACGCTTGAAGCATTAGGATTAAAAAAACTTCACCAAGTTGTAGAACACGAAGCGACTCCTTCTATCTTAGGAATGATCGCTGCAGTAAGCCACTTACTTGAAGTTCAAAAATAATTTTATAAAAGAGAAATTAAAATGAATTTAAATAACATACAACCTGCTGCAGGATCTACTTTCAACTCAAAGAGAATTGGTAGAGGTCAAGGTAGTGGAAAAGGAGGTACTTCAACAAAAGGACACAAAGGTCAGAAAGCTAGAGCTGGTTATTCTCAGAAAATCGGTTTCGAAGGTGGACAGATGCCTTTACAAAGAAGATTACCGAAATTCGGATTCAAAAACGTAAACAGAAAAGAGTTTAGAGGAGTTAACCTTGATACTATCCAAACGTTAATCGAGAACAAATCCATCACTGGAGATATCACGAAAGAAGTTTTGGTAGAAAATGGGATCGTTTCTAAAAACGAATTAGTGAAAATTATGGGTAGAGGAGAATTGAAATCTGCGGTTTCAATCTCTGCTGACAAGTTCACTAAATCTGCTGAAGAGCTTATTGCTAAGGCAGGTGGAAAAGCAATTACCTTATAATACTTACTAATGAAAGAATTTATACAAACACTTAAAAATATTTGGAGTCTTAAAGAACTTAGAGATAAAATTCTCTTTACTTTAGGTATTATCCTTGTGTATAGATTCGCATCTTATATCTCACTTCCCGCAATTAACCTTGCAGAGGTGGGAGATCTCTTAGAGCATTATAAAAATCAAGGCGGTAACAAGCAAGGAGCAGGTCTCCTTGGCTTGCTTTCGTCGTTTACGGGGGGGGCTTTCAGCCACGCTTCCGTAATGGCGTTGGGAATCATGCCTTATATTTCTGCTTCTATTATTGTTCAGTTGATGGGGATGGCTATTCCTTATCTTCAGAAGCTTCAGAAAGATGGAGAGTCAGGTAGAAATACATTGAACCAAATTACAAGATGGTTAACGATTGGAGTTTGTCTGGTACAGGCACCTTCTTACTTAACTTCTATTACTCAATTATTCTTACCGTATGCTCAGTTCCAATCTGCATATTTTGTAGAGCCAAATTCTATCATGTTCTGGTTGCCAAGTATTGTAATCTTGGTAGGTGGATCAGTATTCGCAATGTGGTTGGGTGAGAAAATCACCGACAAAGGTATCGGAAACGGTATCTCTATCCTTATTATGGTGGGGATCCTTTCAAGATTACCAGAAGCATTCGTTCAGGAAATGGCCGTGCAGAACGGAAAAGGAGGAATGGGATCTATCATGATCCTTATTGAAGTATTATTCTGGATGGTGGTAGTTCTTTTAGCAGTGATTCTATCAGTTGCTGTTAGAAAAATACCAATTCAGTATGTAAGCAGAGCTCAAGCAAGAGGAGGTGTAAACAGAAATCTTATGCAGGGAGCAAGACAATGGATTCCATTGAAAGTAAATGCTGCTGGTGTAATGCCGATTATCTTTGCTCAGGCACTGATGTTCGTACCAGGATTATTAACAAAATTCGATGAGTCTAATACTTTTCTTGCAGGTTTCAAGAATGTTTTTAGCTGGCAGTACAACGTATTGTTTGCGCTATTAATTATTATCTTCTCGTTTTTCTATACTGCAATTACAATTCCGGTAAACCAAATGGCTGATGATTTGAAGAGAAATGGAGGTTTAGTACCGAAAGTAAGACCAGGAAAAGAGACAGCTGATTATTTAGATGATATTTTATCAAAAATTACCTTGCCAGGTGCAATATTTTTATCTATCTTTGCAATCCTTCCGGCAATTGTGCATGGAACCTTTGTTCAGACAGATGCGTTTGCCCTATTTTTCGGGGGAACGTCACTATTAATTATGGTGGGTGTAATTTTAGATACAGTTCAACAGATTAATACATATCTGCTGAACCATCATTATGATGGCTTAATGCAGTCTAAATTATCAAGAACGACTGGATATTAATTTATGGCAAAACAAAAACATATTGAACAAGACGGCGTTATAACGGAAGCACTTTCGAACGCTCAGTTCCGTGTAGAACTAGAAAATGGGCATATTCTTATCGCTCATATTTCTGGTAAAATGAGAATGCATTATATTAAACTTTTACCTGGTGATAAGGTAAAACTAGAAATGTCTCCTTATGATTTATCAAAAGGGAGAATCACATTTAGATATTAAACAAACGCCAAATGGAGTCTTAGGATTTCCATTTGGCTGTTGTTAAAAAATAAATACTATCAAAATGAAAGTAAGAGCATCAATTAAAAAAAGAAGCGCTGATTGCAAAATCGTACGCAGAAAAGGTGTACTGTTCGTAATCAACAAGAAGAACCCAAAATTTAAACAAAGACAAGGTTAATTAAATTATGGCGAGAATTGCAGGTATTGATTTACCAAAAAACAAAAGAGGAGTTATCGGTTTAACTTACATTTACGGAGTGGGAAGAAGTACTTCTTCTGAAATCCTTAAAGCTGCCGGTATCAGCGAAGACAAAAAAGTCAACGAATGGAATGACGATGAATTGGCTGCAATCAGAACTTATATCTTAGATAACGTAAAAGTTGAAGGAGAATTAAGATCTGAAGTGCAATTGAACATCAAGAGATTGATGGACATAGGATGCCAACGAGGAATACGTCACAGACTTGGATTACCTTTAAGAGGCCAGAGAACGAAAAATAACTCTAGAACCCGAAAAGGAAAGAGAAAAACTGTTGCTAACAAGAAAAAAGCTAGTAAATAATCGTTAGGAATTATGGCAAAACAAACTAAAGTAGTTAAGAAGAGAAAAGTAAAAGTTGAAGCTATTGGAGAAGCGCATATTCAAGCTTCTTTCAATAACATCATCATTTCTTTAACAAATAAAAACGGAGAGGTTATCTCTTGGGCTTCTGCCGGTAAAATGGGTTTCAGAGGTTCTAAAAAGAATACTCCATTTGCTGCTCAGATGGCAGCTGAAAATTGCTCTGCTGTAGCTCACGAAGCTGGTTTAAGAAGAGTAAAGGTGTTTGTGAAAGGTCCAGGTGCAGGTAGAGAATCTGCTATCAGATCGATCCACAATTCAGGAATTGAAGTTTCAGAAATCGTTGACGTGACTCCTATGCCACACAACGGATGTAGACCACCAAAAAGAAGAAGAGTTTAATTTTTAGAATTTACCCATTATGGCAAGATATATTGGACCTAAAACTAAGATTGCTAGAAAGTTTGGTGCTGCAATCTACGGAGATGATAAGAACTTCGAAAAAAGAAAAAACCAACCGCCAGGACAACACGGTCCTAACAAAAGAAGAGGTGCTAAAAAATCAGAATATGCAGTTCAATTAGCTGAAAAACAAAAAGCTAAATATACGTACGGTATTTTAGAAAGACAGTTTGCTAACCTATTTGAAAAAGCACACAGAAGCAAAGGAGTAACTGGTGAAGTTCTTTTACAACTTTGTGAATCAAGATTGGATAACGTAGTATACAGATTAGGTTTTGCTAAAACTAGATCTGGAGCTAGACAATTAGTTTCTCACAGACACATCACTGTGAACGGAGAAATTCTTAATATCCCTTCTTATTTGGTAAAAGCTGGTGATGTAATCACTGTAAGAGAAAAGTCTAAGTCTCTTGAAGTTGTTACCAATGCATTGGCTTCTAAGTCAAACTATGAGTGGTTACAATTCAACGATGAGAAGAAAGAAGGTACCTTCATTTCTGCTCCTGAAAGAATCCAAATTCCGGAAGACATCAAGGAGAACCTTATCGTCGAACTTTACTCTAAATAATTTTTTAATCAAATTTTTGCTCAACCCAATAATATGGCAATTTTACAATTCATAAAACCCGATAAAGTAATTTTACTTAACTCTGATGAATTTAAAGGTCAATTTGAATTCAGACCTTTAGAACCAGGTTTCGGGCTTACAATCGGTAATGCTTTGAGAAGAGTGTTGCTTTCTTCTCTGGAAGGATACGCTATTTCATCTATCAAAATAGAAGGTGTAGAGCACGAATTTTCAACTATTCCAGGAGTAATCGAAGACGTTACCGAAATTATTCTTAACCTTAAGCAGGTAAGATTAAAAGCTGCAGCAGAAGGCCAGGCGAACGAGCAGGTTGTTGCTAAAGTTTCAGGTCAGACGGTTATTACTGCTGGTGATTTAGGTAAGTCTATCAACGGATTTGAGGTTCTAAACCCAGATTTAGTGATCTGCAACCTAAACAGTGATGTAACTTTCGAAATTACTTTCAATATTGAAAAAGGAAGAGGGTATGTTCCTTCTGAACAAAATAAGTCAAACAATGCTCCTGTAGGAACTATTGCTATCGACTCTATTTTTACGCCGATCAAGAAAGTACAATACAGCATTGAAAATTATCGTGTAGAGCAAAAAACAGACTACGAAAAACTTGTATTAGATATAGAAACTGACGGGTCTATCAGCCCTCAGAATGCTTTAACAGAAGCTTCTAAGATATTAATTTATCACTTCATGCTATTCTCTGATGAGAGAATCACTCTTGAAACTGAAGCTGTAAAAGCATCTATCCAATATGACGAGGAAACTCTTCATACAAGACAATTACTTAAGTCTAAATTAGCAGATATGGATCTTTCTGTAAGAGCCCTTAACTGTCTTAAAGCAGCTGAAGTAGAAACTCTTGGAGAATTAGTTTCTTACAGTAAGTCTGATTTGATGAAATTCAGAAATTTTGGTAAAAAATCTTTGACAGAACTAGAAGAATTAGTGCATTCAAAAGGTCTTAACTTCGGTTTCGACGTTGCAAAATATAAGTTAGACGCTGATAAATAATTAATAATGAGACACGGTAAAAAATTCAATCACTTAGGAAGAACAGCTTCTCACAGAAGTGCTTTACTTTCTAATATGGCTTGTTCTCTAATTGAGCATAAAAGAATCAACACTACTGTAGCTAAAGCTAAAGCTTTAAGAGTATATGTTGAGCCTCTATTAACAAAAGCAAAAGAAGATACTACACATAACAGAAGAGTAGTATTCTCTTACCTTCAAAATAAATTTGCGGTTGCTGAATTATTCAGAACTGTAGCTCCTAAAATCGCTGAAAGAAACGGTGGTTATACAAGAATCATTAAGACAGGTTTCAGACCAGGTGATGCTGCTGACATGGCTCTTATCGAATTGGTAGATTTCAACGAGCTTTACAACCCTAATGCTGAAGAGAAGAAGACTACAAGAAGAAGCAGAAGATCTACAACTGCTAAAAAAGCTGAAGCTGTAGTAGCTGATGCTCCTGTAGTAGAAGAGAAAGTAGAAGAAGCTAAAGCTGATTCTGCTGAAGAAAAAACTGAAGAATAATATATTCCATTCAGAAATATAAAAAACCATCCGGATTCCGGGTGGTTTTTTTATTCTGTTAATGTGTAATTAATTTTTTTGGAATAAATTTGATACTTTAAAAATCTTGATCATGATAATTTTAAAAGATAGATTAGGAAAAACAATTTCCGGGGAGAGTATTAGCTTTATAGATACTCCTAATAAAGAGGGAATTATTATTCCTGAATATATCATTATCCACTTTACTGCAGGAAGAGGAGCTGAAAGTTCGATAGACTGGCTTAAGGATCCCACAGCAAAAGCTTCTGCTCACGTTATTATTGATAGAGATGGAAGAATTACGCAGATGGTGGAGTTCAACAAAAAAGCGTGGCATGCGGGGAGAAGCAGATGGGCAGACCGATCAGATTTTAATGACTTTTCGATAGGTATTGAACTTGAAAATCCTGGAAAGCTTACCAAAGTGAATGACCGCTATTATGCATGGTTTGAAAAAGAGTACTCCAAAGATGTTGTTGTTGAAGCCAAACACAAACATGAAAATGAAGTTTCTTATTGGCATAGCTTTACGGAAAAACAGATAGATTCATGCTTCAAGGTTTGTAAACTTCTTATGGAAACCTATAAGATTAAAGACATTCTTGGCCACGATGACATTGCTCCTCATCGAAAGAATGACCCGGGACCGGCATTTCCAATGGTAAACTTTAGAGCAAAGTTACTGGGGAGGGAAGATAATACCGCGGATATCTATAAGGTAACCAGCAATTTTGTGAATGTCAGAAAAGGACCGGCAACAGAATTCGATACCATCACACAGCTTAAAAAGGATACTGAAGTTGAGTTTATCGAAAGCAAACTAGGCTGGTTTTATGTCTATGTCTTATTAAAAACAGCAAAAGATGAAGAACCTATATATGGATGGATCAACAGTGATTTGTTGAAGAAAGTCTAAAGGTAGGCAAAAAATAAAATGTCCCTCGGTGTGAGGGACATTTATATTTTAAATTTTTGTTCTTTTGAGTTCAATAATATTACTGCCTTGCTCAAGATGAAGACTATCTCCTTTTACGCGGGCTGTCATGTCATCTTTTTTATAAATCGTTTCATCTCCTTTGGTTTCAGACTTAGGAAGGGTAAATGTTTTTTTGTTGCTGGTGATAGCAACTGTATTTTCTTTTGGGTCATTCTTAAAAACTACTTTTACAAGTGTCCCATCCGTTGCCTTATACACAAAATCAGTTTTTACAGTTTTCTTGCCATTCACATCTACCGTGTATGAACCTTCTGTTACAGAATCTATTTTTCCGTTGTGATCCGTAACGGTGGTTTCTGTGCTGTCTATTTTAATAACACTTTTGTTTCCACTTTCATTTTTTTTACAGCTTACTGCTGCTAAGGTAAGTACTGTTCCAAGTACTAAAAGGCTTTTTTTCATGATTATATTATTTGATATTCAATAATGATTTTATGCTTTTAATTTTACAAAAATCATGCCTTCTATGATGAGAAATTTTAATGGTATTATTTAATATATGATCTTTTTTATTTTTCGTTATCGCTTTGTCAGAAAGCGTTTCCATTATATTCCGTGAGCGTTTGTAAAGCCGGGATTATTTATTCTCTGAAATTGATTTTTGGAATGAAAAATTGATTAAATTTAATAAACTAAAAACTCATATATAATAACCACTCAAATGACAAGATTACACAAAGGTGTAATTGATTCTTATTAGTTTTCTGTTGAAATTTGTTTCAAACAAAAAAGACATGAGTATTTCTATCGCCATAGTAGAAGACGAAAAAAACTACAACAATGCGTTGAAGAAGGTTATCAATTATCAGAACGATATGAAGGTCGTTGCTCAGTTTTTTGATGGTAACAATGCTCTGGAAAACCTCCCTGATATTTCCCCCCGATGTAGTGATGATGGATATCCAGCTTCAGGATATGCTCGGTATAGAGATTATTGAAAAGCTCAAAAAAGATATGCCTGGAACTCAGTTCATCATATGTACAAGTTTTGAGGATGATGAAAAGATTTTTAATTCTTTAAAAGCTGGTGCAACAGGCTATCTGGAACAGAAAATGTAATATTTACAAGACAGGAAATTGACTGGACTAAAATAGTAGTCTATGCACAGTCAAACCAAAACGGAATTGGACAAATATTTAACAAGGGGGTTAACAAAGGAAGTAATAAACTTAATGAGCATGTTCATTTTGACGGACCATGAAAAGTGGATAATCCAGAGCAGGGGGGATTAATCTCTCCTGGAATGCTGAGAAAGTATAATAAAGCTGTATTGGATCATTACGAGAATCCCATATTGATGAAGGAAAGGGTGCTTAGTATAATGCTGATCCTGTTTTTTTAACAGGGATTTCCAGAATTTTCACCATGGTTAACATCATTACCTATTCACTGTTTTTCCGCAGTTTATTTTGTAAACAATGACAGGCCTTCCCATAGAAATAAAAATTGTATATATAACAGCTATCATTGTAATGATGCTGTTTGTTGCATTTATTATTTTCGTTGTTATCATGCACAACAGAAAGCAACTTTTAAACTTAAAAGAAGGGCAGCTTCAGAAATCCGAATATCAAAATAAACTCATTCAAAAGGAACTTGAAAAACAAAAATCTATAGAAAAGGAAAGAGAACGTATTTCTCACGATATGCACGATGATCTGGGAGCCAGAATTTCAACATTAAAGCTTCAGGCAGAATTCCTTCGCCAAAGAGTAAATGATATTGAATTACAGAATGATATTGATGAACTTCTGAAAACATCCGCAGAAATGAATATCTCTATGAGAGAAATGCTGTGGAGCCTGAACTCCGGAAACGATACCCTGGGCAGTTTTATAGACTATACCGTTCTGTACACAGATAACTTTCTTAAAAAAACAAAAATAAAACTATGGTATGAAAGTATTGATATCATAGCAGCTACTCCCATTTTGACAGAACAGAGAAGAAACTTGTTTTTATGCTTAAAAGAAGCTGTAAACAATGCTTACAAACACAGCTTTGCCAATCAGCTTAAACTTTCATTCAGCCAATCAGCCAATACCTTTACAATGGAAGTATCAGATAATGGTAAGGGAATCCCGGAAGATTGTCATGAAGGAAACGGTCTTAGAAACATGGCCAGGCGAATGGCAGAACTCGGCGGTTATTGCCACATTCTAACCCTACAGCAGGGAACCGTTTTACTCTTTAAAATAAACCTGTAGATCTCTTTAGTTGTAATGTGAGCCGAAAAATTCCTTTTTTTATAATCACCCTTTTGTGTACTTGACATGAACTTCTTTTAAGAGGAACTTTATATTATTAAATTAAAAACTAATGGCCATGAATACATTTAAGGAAAACATTCATGAAAGACCTGAAAACCCGCTGGAAAATAGAAGTAGCACGTCCGGATACCTCAATGGAACACCCAAAGAAGATAGATGGATTTGTAGGTCAATCGTTTTTATTCTTGGGCTCGTTGTCCTTATCATTATTACCGGACTTTTATTCTCTCCATATAAGGAAGTGATATTAAAATTGAACTACCATCTGTAATGCAATCTTCTCCGGAGCAATAGGAACCTTAGCAGGACTTCTGGCTCCTTCTCCCAACAGATAATGGCAAAAAACTAATGACCATATTGCTTTATATTTACTGTCCGAATTTCAATGAATGTAAAGAGCAGCTTCTCCAACCATCTACAATGTTGGAGAAGTTTTTATGTTTCAAGGATGATATTCTAAACGAAATTTCTAGTTATGAATTTTATAAAAAATAAGAAAGCTTACCATAATATAAATTAACTAAAATTTAACTTGGATTTACTTCAAAAAAATCCCTCGAAATGGCCTTAAAAGTTAAATTTTGACTAAATTTGTCTAAACTAAAAAAATTAAAATATGAGTGCAATTTCTTACATAGAAGCAAGACAGATTTTAGATTCCAGAGGTAATCCTACCATCGAAGTTGATGTATTTACAGAAAGTGGAGCGATGGGGCGTGCTGCTGTACCTTCAGGAGCGTCTACAGGAGAACACGAAGCCGTAGAATTACGTGATGGTGGTTCAGATTATCAAGGAAAAGGAGTCCTGAAAGCTGTTGAAAATGTAAAAGAAGTAATTGCAGAGAATTTAGTTGGACAGCCGGTTTTTGAACAGAATTATATCGATCAGATTATGATTGATCTTGACGGAACGGCTAACAAAGGAAATCTTGGTGCGAATGCTATTCTTGGTGTTTCTTTAGCGGTAGCAAAAGCTGCAGCAGCAGAATTGGGAATGCCTCTTTATAAATATGTTGGTGGTGTAAATGCAAATACACTTCCTGTTCCTATGATGAATGTAATCAACGGTGGATCTCACTCTGATGCTCCTATTGCGTTCCAGGAATTTATGATCATGCCGGTAAAAGCAGATTCTTTCTCTCACGCTTTGAGAAAAGGAACTGAAATTTTCCACAACCTAAAATCTATACTTCATTCAAGAGGTTTATCTACTGCGGTAGGTGACGAAGGTGGTTTTGCTCCAACTTTTAAAGGAACTGAAGATGCCTTGGATACTTTACTTCAGGCTATTGAAAAAGCAGGTTATAAGCCAGGTGATGATATTATGTTAGCGCTTGACTGTGCAGCTTCAGAATTCTACAAAGACGGAATTTATGATTACAGAAAATTCCAGACTCCGGATGCAGCTCAGTTTTCAAGCAGCGAGCAGGTTTCTTACTTAGCGGAACTGGCTGCAAAATACCCAATCATTTCTATTGAAGATGGTATGCAGGAAAATGACTGGGAAGGGTGGAAAATGTTAACAGATAAAATCGGTGACAGAGTACAGTTGGTAGGTGATGATTTATTCGTAACCAACGTAGAAAGACTATCCAGAGGAGTAAAAGAAAATATTGCCAACTCTATCCTTGTAAAAGTAAACCAAATTGGTTCTCTTTCTGAAACAATGGCTGCTGTACAAATGGCTCAGAACAACAAATTCACTTCAGTAATGTCTCACAGATCAGGAGAAACTGAAGATGCTACCATTGCTGATTTAGCGGTTGCAATGAACTGCGGACAGATCAAAACTGGTTCCGCTTCAAGATCAGACAGAATGGCAAAATACAACCAGTTATTAAGAATTGAAGAAGCTCTTGGCGAAACTGCAATTTTCCCAGGTTTAGAAGCATTTAAGATTAAAAGATAATCGAATTTATAAATAACGGCAAGCGATAATTTTTGTTTGCCGTATTTTATGGAAAGTGGTATATTTAAAAAAAATAAATAAATAATGTCAGACAACAAAGTAATATTGAATTACGCAGGTAATTCATATGAATATCCAATCGTGGATAGTACTATCGGAGACAGAGGGATTGATATTTCAAAATTAAGAGACCAGACAGGTTTGATCACTCTGGATTTAGGTTACAAAAATACAGGAGCTACTATTAGCGACATCACTTACTTAGACGGAGATCAGGGAGAATTATTCTACAGAGGTTATCCAATCGAACAGATTGCTGAAAAATCTAACTTCACTGAAGTAATGTATCTTCTATTACATGGAGAATTACCTACTCAGGATCAGTTTACTTCATTCGACAACAATATTAAAAAATATAACTTCATCGCAGACGAAATGAAAAAAATCATTGATGTTTTTCCTCGTTCTGCTCACCCTATGGGAGTTTTATCTTCTATGACGTCTGCATTGACAGCTTTCAACCCGAAAGCCGTTAACGTAAACTCTAAAGAAGAAATGGATCATGCAGCTGAGCTTATGATTGCTAAGTTCTCTCACCTTTGTGCTTGGACTTATAGAAAAACTCAAGGTTTACCATTAAACCACGGAGACAATAACCTAAACTACGTAGAGAACTTCTACAAAATGGCATTCAGATTACCAAACGCTGATTTCGAAATCGATCCGGTAGTTGTAAATGCTTTGGATAAATTATTAATCCTTCACGCAGATCACGAACAAAACTGTTCTACTTCTACAGTAAGAATGGTAGGTTCTGCTCACACAGGTCTTTTCGCTTCTATCTCTGCTGGGGTATCTGCACTTTGGGGACCACTTCACGGTGGTGCTAACCAGGCTGTAATCGAAATGCTTGAACTTATCGAGAAAGATGGTGGTGATGTATCTAAATATGTTGCTAAAGCTAAAGATAAAGCTGATAACTTCCGTCTAATGGGATTCGGACACAGAGTTTACAAAAACTTCGACCCAAGAGCGAAAATTATCAAGAAAGCTGCTGATGATATCCTTAAAGCATTAGGTATTCAGGATAAAGCTCTTGACATTGCAATGCAGTTAGAAAGAGTAGCTCTTGAAGACGAGTACTTCGTAGAAAGAAAACTGTATCCAAACGTAGACTTCTACTCAGGTATCATCTACAGAGCGTTAGGAATTCCTACAGAAATGTTTACTGTAATGTTTGCATTAGGAAGACTTCCAGGATGGATCGCTCAGTGGAAAGAAATGAGATTGAAAGGAGACCCAATCGGAAGACCAAGACAGGTTTACCAAGGTGCTCAGGAAAGAAACTACATCGATATTGCAAGCAGATAATATTTGCTTATACCATAAAAAATCCCAAAGCTTGCTTTGGGATTTTTTATTGCTTATCATTTTGCCTTTAAATCATAAAACGGAATACATTGAGTAATTATACTGTGGGAATAGTACCTCCATCTATCACATATTCTGTTCCTGTTAAATATTTTGCACGGGAAGAAACCAGAAATCCTACAAACTCTGCAACATCTTCCGGTTGAGCCGGTCTGCCGATAGGAATTCCTCCTAATGCATCCATGACACTTTGTGTAGCTTCTTCTATTGAGGTTTTTGAACTTTCTGCAATACGTTCCATCATTCGCGTCGCAGATGAAGTCATAATCCAGCCAGGAGAAACAGTAAGAACACGAACACCTTTTGGAGAGACTTCTTTTGACAGACCTTTACTGTAATTGATAAGCCCGGCCTTGGCTGCCGCATACGGTAGAGTAGAATCAAATAAAGGAAGCCTTCCCTGAATAGAAGCAATATGAATAATTACCCCGGTTTTTCGTTCCAGCATTTGGGGTAAAAATCCTCTGTCTAAACGAACAGGGGCCAGAAGATTGTTCTGGATCGTGTTTTCCCAATCTTCATCACTCAAAACAGAAAAACCACCACCGGGAGTTTCTGAACCGCCTAAAGTATTAATTAAAATATCAAGCCTTCCAAAAGTAGAAAGAATCTCTCTTACCAGCTTTTCGGCGTGTTTTGCCTGGCTCAGATCTCCTGAAATAAAATGAAGCTGATTATTCATATTTTCAGATTGATTTCTTGCTGTGACAATTACCGTAGCTCCGGCTGCTAATAACCTTTCAGCAATCGCTCTTCCAGTTCCTTTTGTTCCTCCAGTTACTAAGGCAATTTTACCTGATAATTCGTTGTTGAAATTAAATATTCCTGTCATGATTTCTTTTTGTACAAATTTCAGGAGTATGGCAGGCTCTTACAAGTACGGGGTTACGAATCATATACGGATAAATTTATCCCATATTGTAGTGTCATGTCATTGTGCTACATTTGTTCTATGTATGAAAGAAAAATTCCACCCAATCTGAACTGTGGGCTTGATCTTATTGCAGAAGTTCTGTATGGCAAATGGAAAATCCGCTTATTATGGTTTATTCATGAAGGATATCAAAGACCAAGCGAACTTCAGAGAAAGATTCCCGATGCTTCCCGCAGAGTGTTGAATGTACAATTGAAGGAACTTGAAGATCACGAGCTTGTAGCTAAAACAATTTACGCTGTTGTGCCACCAAAAGTTGAGTACAGGCTTACAGAATTTGGACTTACACTGATTCCGGTAATTGCTGTATTGGGAAAATGGGGTGATGATCATGAAGAACGTTTACGGACCCTTATTCTGAAGAAAATGGAAGGCATCCCTAAAAACGAATAAAAATCTACGGAATTCATAATTTTTGATATTTTACTTTCTTTTTGGGAATCGAATATCATAATTTGATTAAATTTATACTGTAAAAAATTAATACCCAATGACTTTTGGACAACAGATGCTATTCTTTTTTAGCGCAGTAGGAGCATTCAACGGACTTTTGCTGGGTATCTATCTGCTGTTTGTAAAAAAACTGAGATATCTTCCGGATTTTTTTCTGGGACTTCTTCTCTTAATGCTAAGTTCAAGGGTCGGAATTTCCGTATGTATTTACTTTTATCCCGATTTGCCGAGAGTCATTCCGCATTTGGGATTATCGGCATTATTTTTTACAGGGCCTGCATTATACTACTTTATCAAATCTTCCTTTCAGCAGGAACAGTTTGATCTGAAGAACTGTAGAAAAGCTTTTGGATTGCTAACCATTTTTTTAGGGGCTGTTGGGTTACTCTATTTAATTTTTCCAATCACATGGGATCATTATTTCGGAACATTTATATATGCAGTATGGTCTATATTTGTGTTTCTTGCAGTTTATCAGTATTATATTTTTTCAAAACAAAACAGCAAAAGTTCTAATAGGTTTGTTCTTCCTGTCCTTATCAGTAATGTGATTATCTTTTTAACATATCAATTGATTTCTACGGGATGGGTACAAATTTATTGTGCAGGAGGAAGCCTTGTGTTTTCATTCGTTTTGTATGCTAATTTTTTGATTTTATTTAATAGAAAATACCAACAGGTTTCTCCAATGAAGGAAGTTGAAAGATATTTCAACAAAAAGATTTCAGAGGAACAGGCCGATAGTTTTGTATCAAAATTAGACAAGCTGATGAATGCTGAGGAACTTTACAAAAATCCGAATCTTAAGCTAAATGACCTGGCTTCCCGGATGAATATGCCCGCTCATCAGCTTTCCCAGCTTTTGAATGATAATCTGGAAAAAAGCTTTGCCACATATATTAACGAGTACAGGATTAATGAAGCTTGCGAGAAAATAGGAAATGGCTCTTATTTGAAGATTGAAGAGATCGGTTATGAAGTAGGATTCAATTCCAAGTCAACATTCTTTTCTACATTTAAAAAGATTAAAAATACAACTCCTCTTTTGTATAAACAGTCGCAAACCCTTACCGAATCTACATTCCAGAGTTCAAATTTATAATTTCGTACTGCGGGATTTTAATCTCAGAACCTGTTTTTTGCCGTAAGCCAATACTTTTGATTTCATAAAAATTAAAATTTATGATCATCAAATTAAGGCTTTTCTTGTTCCTGGTACTCTTTGGGTTTTTAGGAAAAGCACAGGAAGTTTCAAGAAAAAAAGTTCCGGATTCTGTTGTTCAGTCTCAGCCTTCTACAACAGATATTTCGGAGGTTATTATCCGTTCCGCTCCCAGAAAAGTAAAATTGAATGAAGGAAATCTGGTAATGCCAGTTTCCGGAAATAAAGACTTTAAAACTTCTGTCAATCTTTTGGATGTATTGAGAAAAGCACCAGGGGTCTCCATAGATCAGGAAGATGGTATTTTTATTGGCGGAAGAATAACTCCCGCTATTTTCATTGATGGAAAAGCTGTTGTGATGAGCAGCCAGGAATTGCAGATCTATCTCCGTTCTCTTTCACCGGAAATTGTAGAATCGATAGAAATAAATACCAACCCTTCTTCAAAATATGATGCAGAATTCAAAGGTATTATTGACATACGATTAAAAAAGAATATAAGTTTGGGCTGGAAAGGAAGCTATAGCGGGAATATGTATGTAAATAAGTTCAATTACCGTGAAAACACTTTAAATCTTTCATACAATACAAATAATGTCACCTATAATGTGCAGATTGGATATAATGAAGGAATTTCAACATATCGGTATAGTGCCCTGCAGAAATTAGCCAGTACAGATATGATGAGAACCAATGCCTATCAGAAAGATGATGCTAAAGTGTATGCTATTCTTACAGGAGCAGATTTCAGATTAAATGACAAAAACAGACTTGGCATTAACCTGAGGCATAATTTTCGGGATAACATGCGCTCCCGAGACGGATCTTTGTTTACGACCGATAAAACAGAAACTCAAACTGTACTGAACACGATAAGTGAAAATCCATCAAACTACCGACAGGACAATCTTGGAATAACTACCGATTATTCTTATCAAGATAAAGAATTTAAACTCAGCTTTTTGGGAAATTATCTCTCGGTTCAAAACAAACAAAAGGATGATTTTATCAATAGAAATCGATCTTCTACAGATATTTTATCTTATTGGAAATCTGATCTTTTTAATAAAATCACAATTTATACGACTCAGATAGATGCATCTCAAAAAATTGGGAATGCAGATATCGAGGCGGGAGTTAAGTACAGCTTTTCAGATACTCATAATAATATCCGTTATGATACATTATCAGTAGAAAATATATTTGTGTTCGATCCTTCAAGAAGTAACATTTTTTCCTATCGAGAGAAAATTTGGGCGGGATATTTGGCTTACAGACAAAAGTTTGATAAATTACAGATCAACGCAGGGCTCCGATTTGAAAATACCAACAGTATTTCAGATGCTGTTACTATTGATTCTACTGTTACCAGAAACTATCTGAGATGGCTGCCGTCTCTTAGCTTAAGTTATACTTTCAACCCCTCCAGCGAACTTTCGGTTTCTTACAGCAAGAGAACCACAAGACCTGTATTTTCACAGCTGAATCCTTTTCGATTTTACTTCAGTCCTTTAAATTACTGGATAGGAAATCCTTATTTACAACCTTCTTTTACCAGTCAGATCAAAGCATCCTTTCGTTACAAAAACTGGATAACAAGCTTTACCGTTGGAAAAGAGAAAGACGTGATGACCCGTTATCCTTTGTACAATCCTGAGACAAATGTGTTGGAATATCTTGGAACGAATCTTCCTTACAGGAATTTTGCAATTCTGGAAACAAGCTTACCTATAAAGCTTACCAATTGGTGGAATATCACGGCCCAACTTTCAGGATATTACAACTATGAGTTCAGGCCTTATCTGGATGAGGTTTTTGCATTGAATATTTATAATTATGAAATAAGATTGAATCAGGTATTTTCGTTTTCAAAAGGATATACCGTGAATCTTTTTTTCAATTATGAATCCAAAACCGGGAATAGTCTTTATATCATTAAACCACGGTATAATGTTGATGTGTCTGTTCAGAAGTCATGGTTTGATAATAAATTGAATACAAAAATAGGGTACACGAATCTATTGGATTCCTATGATCAGCGTCTGGAATTTCGGCATAAGCAGATTATGGATAATCGGTTTACGCATTGGTGGGACAGCAGTAGGCTTTTTGTATCGCTGAGTTATAATTTTGGAACTTCGAAGTATCAGGTGAAAGAAATTCAGAAAACTGAAGAAGAAAACCGGACGAGATAAAAAGAAACCTGCTTGAAAAAGCAGGTTTCTGAATGTATTATGGACATTGGCATCTGTCACAAGTCCAGATAAAGCATTTTCCTGTATTATCCCATTCACAGCATCTTCTGCCTGTTGAAATAGGAGCTCCTCCCATTACTGATTTTTGTTGCTCTCTTCCTAGTTTTTGTGCATTCTTCAGCACAGAATTGTTTTTGTTCATGATTTTGTTGTTTTGATGTTAATAGTAAAGTTTTAAAAAGTATAATTTCGCGAGAATTATATCACTAATGTATGAAAATTATTTGAATTGTATGAAGAGATTTTTATACCTATATAGATGAAAGATAGCTTTTTGCGAACTTTTACATACCATGAAAGCAGGTAAGCTGTAGGAAAGAATAAAATTTAGAAAAGGATATCACTGCTAAAATCAAATTTGAAGCAGAAAATTAGACAAAAGTTTTCCAGATAGAGACCTTTACTTATATTTGTAGTATTGCATAAATCTTTATGAGACTAAACATTAAAAACGAAACGGGAAGGCTGAGATCTGTAGTATTGGGCCAGCCTAATTCATTGGGCCCAGTTCCCACCTTAGAAGAAAGTTATGACGCCAAGTCGTATTACTCAATCGAAAACAACATTTATCCTAAAGAAGAGGATATCATCAACGAGATGAACGCTTTCGAAGCAGTTTTAAAAAAGTATAACGTTGAAGTACTCCGCCCCAGCATTATTCAGGATTACAACCAGGTTTTTTCAAGAGATGTGGCCTTTGTGATTGATGATAAAATGATTATTTCAAACGTTATTGCAGACAGAGCAGATGAGCAGGAAGCATACAAAAGCGTTTTTGAAAAAGTAGCCTGGAGAAAAATTATCAACCTTCCGGAAACAGCTCATATTGAAGGTGGGGATGTGATTGTTTGGAACGACTTTATTTTCATAGGAACCTGCTTCAGCGAAGACTATAGAAATTATAAAACGGCAAGAACCAACGAATATGCCATTGAAATTTTAAAAGAATATTTTCCAAAGAAAAGAATCATAGATCTTGAACTGAGAAAAAATGATAAAGTTCCATTTGAAGGAATTCTTCACTTAGACTGTACTTTCAATCCTGTAGGAGAAGACAAATGTATTATCTATAAGAACGGGTTTGTAGATGAAAGTGATTACCGTCTGATCATCGATATTTTTGGAGAAGAAAATTGCTTTCACATCAATGATGAAGAAATGTTTGAAATGTTCCCGAACATTTTCTCGATCTCTCCTGATGTAGTAGTTTCAGACAAAGCATTCACCAGAATGAACAACCATTTGAGAAACGAGTGGGGAATGACGGTAGAGGAAATACCTTATAGAGAAATTTCTAAAATGGGAGGCCTTTTAAGATGCTCAACAATGCCGCTTGTGAGAGAATAACTGAGTAGTAGAGTTTTAAGGTTTGAATGTTTCTGGGATTTGTCTGAGATTTTTTGAGTGAAAATTGTTGTTGTTTTCTATTTTAGTTTCAGAATACAAAGATGCCAACAATAAGATTTCACCAGGATTTAAAGGTGTTTCAAAAATCTGTAGAATTTGCTATGATGATTTTTGAACTTACAAATTATTTTCCCAAAGAAGAACTTTATTCTCCTACAGATCAATCAGGCGTTCATCGAGATCAGTTTCTGCCAATATTAGTGAAGCTTGGGGAAAAGAAAATATGAAAAATCTTTGTTGCTAGGCTTACGGATTCTGAAGGTGAAGCAAGAGAAACTCAAACTTGGCTATTGTATGCATGGAAATGCAGTTATATAAATGCAGAACAGTTTATTAATTTAAACAATCAATACAATCAAATAATTGGGATGTTGGTCAATATGATGAGTCAGTCACAAAGTTGGTGTACATTTTCATCAATCAATAAAGAACAAAAATAACTTTACACTAAAACACTCAGACTCTCAAATCCAAACACCCTCAAACTTAATAAAAATGCAAACAACAGATACCGTATTAATGATAGAGCCGATTGCTTTCGGTTACAACGCAGAAACAGCAAAAAACAATTACTTTCAGGTAGAACAGACAGGTTCAGATATTCAGTCAAAAGCGTTGGCAGAATTCAACACCTTTGTCGGCAAGCTGAGAGAAAAAGGAATCAATGTAATTACTATAAAAGATACTTTGGATCCTCATACACCAGATTCTATTTTTCCTAATAACTGGGTGAGTTTTCACAAAGACGGAAAAGTAGTCTTATATCCTATGTTTGCTTCCAATAGAAGAGTGGAAAGAAGAGAGGACATCATTGAGACCATCAAAGAGCAGGGATTTGATGTTGCTGAGGTTGATGACTGGTCATTCTCGGAAACTCAGGGACATTTTCTGGAAGGAACAGGAAGTATGATTTTCGATCATGATCAAAAAATTGCTTACGGTTCTGTTTCTTTGAGATTAGATGAAAATCTATTTAGAGAATTCTGTTCGAAATACGGATTCACTCCTGTCGTTTTTCATTCATTTCAAACAGTAGGTACAGAAAGACTTCCGATTTATCACACCAATGTAATGATGTGCGTGGCAGATAAGTTTGTGGTCATCTGTCTGGATTGTATTGATGACGAGCTTGAAAGAGAAAAAGTGATTGAAACCATCAAAAATTCAGGAAAAGAAATCGTTGAAATTTCTGAAGAACAAATGCAGCAGTTTGCAGGAAATATGCTTCAGGTTCAGAATAAAGACGGAGATAAGTTTCTGGTGATGAGTCAGACCGCTTATCAGTCTTTAACAACTGAGCAGGTAGCAGCTATTGAAAAGTACTGTGAAATTATTTATTCAGATCTGAATACTATTGAAGTAAACGGAGGAGGAAGTGCAAGATGTATGCTTGCCGAAGTCTTTCTTCCCAAAAAATAATATATTTGCGAAAAAAAACTAATTGAAACCATTATCAAGTAAAGGCTTACATATTCTTCTGACTTTGGAAACAGAGTCAGAAGATTTATTATTAGACAGTAAAGGATTTTTAAAATTTACAGAGCATATTCTGTCCACCAAAGACGTAGAAATTGTAGGGGTTACTAATCACGTTTTTGATAACCAAAGTTTTACTTCTGCGGTTTGTCTTAAAGAATCCCATCTTTGTATCCATACATGGCCAGAGTTTAAGCAGCTTACTTTTGATGTTTTTCTTTGTAATTATACTCAGGATAACACCTCGAAAGTAGAACAGATTGCAGATGAGGTGATCCAGTATTTTAAAGCTAACACCATTCAAAAACACAAAATTTACCGATAAAAAATGGATCACATTTGTCCCATTTGCCAAACCAATAATAATCAGATGGCGATCGATTTCGCTATTGAAGAATTTATTTGCAGCCATTGTGATAAACTTATTACAGTAGGAAAAACCACCGCCAGTAAAACCATTAAAAAACCCGTAGAAAATGTTGTTCTGGAAGTAGGTCGTAAAGGTATACTTTATGGAACGGAATACTGGGTAATGAATATCGTCATTAAAAAATATGGTTCCGATACCTTCTGGAGAGAATATGCTTTAAAAGATAAGGCAGGTAACAATATTTTTCTCAGTGAAAGTGACGGACACTGGGTAGTTCTCTGTCCTGTAGATTTCGCTTTCAAAGAATACAAATATTACGCAGAAGCTAATGGTAAAAATTACAGATGGTACGAGACAACGCCATGTAGTATTTACGCTGCAACAGGCTTTTTCGAGGATAAACTTCAGTTTGGTCTGGCTACCTATAAAGAATATGTGAACGGAGCAGAAATGATTTCCAGAGAAGAATATGGTGCTTCAAAAGAATTTTTCAATGGAAAACATATTTCAAGATCAGAAATCCGGAAAGCCTTTGGAATAAAAGAATTACCCTATCGTACCGGAATAGGTATTGTACAGCCGTTTGCATATAATGTAAGACAGAGTACCAATATTATGGCTGTTACTGCTTTGTTGATTTGCTTACTCCAACTCTATGTTGTCACTTCCCGAAGTAACCAAACCGTATTTGAGCAGAATATTAATTTTGCTGAGGTGAACGATAAAGAAATGGTAAGCAAAAGTTTTACTCTTTCTGGTGGATCCGCCCCATTGAAAATACATGCTTTTTCAGACGTAGACAATTCCTGGGCAAACGTAGGGGTAAGTCTGGTTAACGAAAAGACCAATGAGGTAATATCTGCCTCCAAAGATATAGAACGCTATTCCGGATTTGAAGATGGAGAAAGCTGGAGCGAGGGAAGCAAAAGTGAAGACTTCAATATATGCGGAATTCCTGGTGGAACCTATCATTTCCTGATCTCAGCAGAAAAAGAAGGAGGGGTTGCCGATCCTTTTAAATCAGGGTTCAGACCAGAAAAAGGAGGTTTTTCTATCATTCAGAACGAAACGGGAACTTTCTTTTTGCAAAATGACAAAGATAAAAGTATCAGTTCTTATACAGACAAACAAGCTCTGAAAAATACAATTATAGAAAAAACAGGCCTTCTCAATACTCCTAAAGAAATGGGAAAACTGGATTCTATACTGATCAATATGGTTCCGGATTATGGGTATCCCAGTAAATATGAGCAGAACGCTTCTGTCAAAATTAAAGCAATATGGCTTCCGGTTTCCTTCTGGAACTTTGCCATTGTACTCATCTGCTTAGTTCTCTTTGCAGGATTAAGCTATCTGGCGAAAAGAATCTTTGAAACCAATAAATGGAAGAACAGTTCCAACTCACCTTATCCTTCTACCAATTAAGCTATGCAGAGAATCATCAATTATATCAAAAATAACTGGCAGCTCTTTGCCATCGGAAGTTTTTTTCTGGGGTGGTTTGTATATCTTACCTTCACAGGAAACCAGTTCTGCGACTGTACCAAAACAGAGAACTATCGCGACGGAACCACAAAAAGCCATTCCAGAGCTGGATTTTACAGATACTATCACAAATAAAAATATAAAAACTATGAACAACATCAATGTACTGCCTATACTCAATTCGGTGCTTTATTCATTTTTAGGAATCATTATTCTGCTTGTGTGTTACTTCATTATTGAAAAACTGACCCCGGAGAAAACATGGCATGAGATTGCTCAAAATAAAAATATAGCACTGGCGATCGTTTTTGGAGCATTTATTATCGGAATTTCAATGATTATAAGCGCAGCAATTCATGGATAAAAAGAGGATACCTCTTGAACTTCTTTTAATGTTCTCGGTATTTGTCATTGCGACATGTGGATTGATTTATGAGTTGGTGGCCGGAGCTTTGGCAAGTTACCTCTTAGGGGATTCTGTAAAGCAGTTTTCCTTTATCATTGGGGTATATCTGTTTTCGATGGGAGTAGGTTCCTATCTGGCAAAATTCATTAAAGGAAACCTCATCGACAAATTCATAGAGATTGAAATTCTGGTAGGAATTGTGGGTGGGATCAGCTCCGTTGTATTATTTATTCTTTTTAATACGATGGCTCATTTCGAAGCCGTTCTTTATCTGTTCGTCTTTTTTACAGGATGTTTAGTCGGAGTTGAAATTCCGCTTCTGATGAATATTCTTAAAGACAGAATCGGGTTTAAAGATCTGGTGTCGAATGTTTTTGCCTTCGATTATATTGGAGCCCTTTTAGCCTCTATATTATTTCCTCTGGTGCTTATTCCGCATCTTGGGATTGTAAAGACGCCTTTATTCTTTGGGCTTATTAATATTTCCATTGCTATATTTCTGTGTTTTTACCTTACAAAAGAGCTTTCAAAATCAGTGTCTTTAAAAGTGAAGTCCATCGGTGCCTTTGTGTTACTGCTTACTCTTTTTATATTCTCCGATAAGATACTCTCTTATTCCGAAGAAAAACTGTACGGAGAAAATGTTGTATACACCAAGAGCTCTCCTTATCAGAGGATTGTTTTAACAAGGAATAACCGTGAATTTCGCCTGTATCTCAATAACAATCTCCAGTTTTCTTCCACAGATGAATATCGTTATCATGAAGCCTTGGTTCATCCTGTGATGTCAATGTCAAAGAATATAGATAATATTCTTATTCTGGGAGGTGGAGATGGTTTTGCCGTTCGTGAAGTACTGAAATATAAAGAAGTTAAAAAGATAACCCTTGTAGATTTGGATGGTGACATGACGCAGTTCTTCAAAACCAATGAAACTATGCGCCAACTTAATCACAGTTCTTTATCTAATGCTAAAGTAGAAGTCATCAACAAAGATGCTTATATTTGGGTAAAAGAGAACCAAAAAAAATATGATGTTATTATCATAGACTTTCCGGATCCCTCCAATTATAGTTTGGGAAAATTGTACTCTCTGCAGTTTTATAAAGAGCTCGAAAAAATTACTACACCGGATACTAAAATTGTCGTACAGACAACATCTCCTTATTTTGCTCCCAAATCTTTCTGGTGTATTGAAAAAACCATGAATCAGATTTATCCTTTTACAACTGCCTATCACACCTATGTGCCGTCGTTTGGAGAATGGGGTTTTTCAATGGCGTCTTTTGAACCTGTCAATCGAAAAATCTATAGGAGACTGCCCAATTTAAAATATTATGATTACAACTTTTCACAGATGTCTTACTTCAATAAAGATATGATGGTGAAAGAGGTAGAAATTAACCGTTTGGATAACCAGATACTAGTTCGTTATTTTGATGAAGAGTGGGGGAAAGTACAGTAGAAAGGAATTTCTTACAACGATATTTTTAGGGAGTCTTATGCTTCCTTTTCTGCAATATTGCGGAAAGAAAATGAAGTCTATGCTGCTGAAGATTACAGGAACCCATCATGTTCTTGGCCATCAGCTTTGGGCAAAAGATTTTCCACCGTTTTCGGAAGTTATCCACACCCGATATCTTATTGTGGGGGGAGGGATTTCCGGACTTTCCGCAAGCCGATTTTTCAGTCAGAATAATCAAAATGATTATCTTCTTTTGGAAATGGAAAGTCATTTGGGAGGAAACTCTTCCAACGGACAAAATAAGTTTTCAAAATTTCCCTTGGGAGCGCATTATTTACCGTTGCCAAATAAAGAAAACACAGAGATTATCGATTTTTTAAAAGAATGTAAAATATACCTTGGTGACGATGAAACTGGAGAACCTGTTTTGGATGAGTATCAGATGACTTTTCCACAGCAGGAAAGATTATTCTTCAAGAACGCATGGCAGAATGATATTGTTCCACAAAAGGGAATTTCGCCTGAAACTCAAAAAGAACTTACCCGATTCTTTAAAATAATAGACAGTTTCCGTGAGAAAAAAGATGCGCAAGGGAAATATTGGTTCTCCATTCCTGTACAGGATTCCAGTAGAGAAGATGAGGTCTTAAAGTTTGAAAACATTCTTTTCAAGGATTGGCTTGCAGAGCAGAAATTTCAGTCAGAAGAGCTAATGTGGTTATTGGATTATTCCTGTAGAGATGATTATGGATTAGGAATTGATTACGTTTCGGCGTGGGCCGGGATTCATTATTTTGCAGGAAGAAAAAATAACTGGAGCAAAAAATATAAAGATCAGGTTTTTACCTGGCCGGAAGGAAATGCCAGACTGGCCAAGCACTTTTTAAAATATACAGAAGGAAAACACTTGACAGAACATCTGGTTTTTGAGGTAAAAATTAATGACAAGGTTGAAGTACTCAGTTTCGACAATGTCAACAAGAAAACCAGGAAAATTATTGCAGAAAAAGTATTATTTGCAACCCCTCAGTTTGTGAATGAAAGAATTCTTACTCGTAGGAGAGCATCATCATTTCATTACGTTCCCTGGCTTCTTACAACCATCACATTGCAGAATGAATTTGGTGGAGACGAAGAACTTGCCTGGGATAATGTGATCTACGGGTCATCCGGATTAGGGTATATTTATGATCAGCATCAGAATCTTGATCAAATTTTAAACGAAAAAGTGATTACCTATTACAGAAGCTTCTCCAGTAATGATTGTAAGAAAGCAAGAAAAAAACTGTATGCCATGAAGGAAGCCGAACTGAGAAGTTTAGTTTTGGAAGACCTGAAGAAAGCTCATCCGTTAATTGAGGATTTCATCATCGAAATGCAGTTTCACAAAATTGGACATGCCATGATAGCTCCGGTTCCGGGACAGATTTTTGGAGAAGCAGCTCAATCGGCAAAAGAACCTATTGATGATAAAATTTTCTTTGCCCATTCTGATCTTTCAGGAATTTCTATTTTTGAAGAAGCCTTTTATCAGGGAATAAGAACAGCGGAGAAAATGTTGTAAAGAAGTATGAAACAACCTTGGATACAGAATGCAAAAACAGACTGGTGGTTTATTTTATCACCACCTTTTCTGGTACTGTTGATTATTTTCTTTTTCCAGACACAGATTCAGGAATTGGAGAATACCTATTCCTTTTACACCTGGCTTTTTCTGATCGTTTTTGTAGATGTTGCTCATGTGTATTCAACACTATTCAAAACCTATTTTGTAAAAGGTGAAGTACAGAAGAAGAAACTCTTGTATATCGGTATTCCTGTTATAAGTTGGGGAATAGGAATCTTTCTGTTTCAATGGGGAAGTCTGACATTCTGGTCGGTACTTGCACTCGTTGCCGTTTTTCATTTTATACGTCAGCAATATGGCTTTATGAGAATATATGCCCGGTTTGAACCCAACAGCTGGAGCAAAAAAATAGATGAGGTAGCGGTATATGCGGCAACAATATATCCTATGCTGTATTGGTTCAAGACACCAAGAGCGTTTACCTGGTTCGTTAATAATGAATTTGAATGGCTTCAACATCTTCCTGACTACGTAGGCTGTATTACCGTAATGTACTTTGGAATACTTATTCTTTGGGGTTGTAAAACTGTTTTTGAAACCGTTAAAACGGGAAAATTCAATATTCCTAAAACAGCCCTCATCACCGGAACCTATCTTTCGTGGTACTTCGGAATCGTATATTTTAATAATGATCTTCTTTTTACTTTCCTGAACGTTATTTCTCATGGTGTCCCTTACATTGCACTCATTTACATCCGGGAAATAAAACAAAGAGACCATAATCAGCTGGACAGGCTTTTAATCTTTAAATCCTTGATAGGAATATTTTTGTTTATCGGGGTCATCTTAGGATTCGCTTTTCTTGAAGAATTCTTATGGGAAACTTTAGTTTGGAATGAACATTTTTCATTGAACCTAAATATTTCTGAAAATCTGCTTCAGTTTTTGGTTCCGCTACTGGTGGTTCCACAGCTTACTCATTATCTTTTAGACGGTTTTATCTGGAGGAAACCCAAAAAAGTTGGTTAACTTTGCCCTGAATGTTCAAAATCTAAGAATGAGACAATACTTTTTATCACTGGCAATTCTCCTGGGAATATTTGTCGGAGCACAGCAGAAAACGTTCTGTAACCCTATCAATATAGATTACGGATATACCCCTTTTGAAGTTTTTTCCAAGCAGGGAAAACATCGTGCTACAGCAGATCCCGTTATTGTCAATTTTAAAAACAAGCTTTTTCTGTTTTCTACCAATCAGGAAGGATACTGGTACAGTGATGATATGCTGGACTGGAAGTTTGTGAAAAGAAAATTCCTCAGAGACAACAAATATATTCACGATCTCAATGCTCCGGCAGTCTGGGCGATGAAAGATACACTCTATGTATACGGTTCTACATGGGAACAGGATTTTCCTATCTGGAAAAGTACTAATCCTACAATTGACGACTGGAAAATTGCAGTAGATACTTTAAAAGTAGGGGCTTGGGACCCGGCATTCCACTATGATGAAGATAAAAATAAACTGTACCTGTATTGGGGGTCGAGTAATGAATGGCCATTACTGGGAACCGAAGTGAAAGTCAAAAATCTTCAGTCCGAAGGATTTGTAAAACCGATTCTCAAACTGAAACCTGAAGATCACGGTTGGGAAAGATTCGGGGAATATAATGATAATGTTTTCCTGCAGCCTTTTGTGGAAGGAGCCTGGATGACGAAGCACAACGGAAAATATTATATGCAGTACGGGGCCCCTGCTACGGAATTCAGCGGATATTCGGATGGAGTATATGTAAGCAAAAGCCCTTTGGAGGGATTTGAATATCAACAGCACAATCCTTTCTCCTATAAACCTGGAGGTTTTGCAAGAGGAGCCGGGCACGGAGCTACTTTTGAGGATAATTACAAAAACTGGTGGCATGTTTCCACCATTTTCATCTCTACTAAAAATAACTTTGAAAGAAGGTTGGGAATTTGGCCTGCTGGTTTTGACAAAGATGATGTGATGTATTGCAACACAGCTTACGGAGATTATCCCACATATCTGCCACAGTATGCACAGGGGAAAGATTTTACCAAAGGTCTTTTTGCCGGATGGATGCTTTTAAATTATAATAAACCTGTTCAGGTATCATCAACATTAGGAGGTTATCAGCCTAATTATGCCGTGGATGAAGATATTAAGACCTATTGGAGTGCTAAAACAGGAAACTCAGGAGAATGGTTCCAGACGGATTTAGGAGACGTATCTACAATTAATGCCATACAGATTAACTATGCAGATCAGGATGCCGAATTTATGGGGAAGACCTTAGGAAAAATGCATCAGTATAAAATCTATGGATCGAATGATGGGAAGAAATGGAAGGTTATTGTTGATAAAAGTAAAAATACCAGAGATGTTCCTCATGATTATATTGAGCTTGAAAAACCTGCAACAGCAAGATTCCTTAAAATGGAAAATCTTAAAATGCCTACCGGGAAGTTTGCATTGAGCGGTTTCAGAGTATTTGGAAAAGGAGCTGGTGAAAAGCCTAAAAAGGTAGAAGGATTTGTTCCTTTAAGAGCTGATCCCAAGAAATATGGTGAAAGAAGAAGTATCTGGATGAAATGGCAGCAGAATCCGGAAGCTGACGGATATGTCATCTACTGGGGGAAATCTCCGGACAAATTGTATGGCAGCATTATGGTATATGGAAAGAATGAATACTTCTTCACAGGGGCAGACAGAACGGATGCTTATTATTTCCAGATTGAAGCTTTCAATGCCAATGGAATGTCTGAAAGAACAGAAATCGCAAAATCAGAATAGATAAGAATAGAGAGATAATGTAACACGCTTTGCGAGATCAGAGCGTGTTATTTTTTATCAAGAAGCTGTATGAATTTCTCAATTTTATCTATCAAAAAATCATCATTTCTATCTTTGTCCCAGTCAAGATGCCCGCCAGAAAATTCGTAGGATTGATGAATAACATTATTTTTTCTTAAAACCGAATCTAATATCTTTTCCTGCGTAAGAGGAATGACACGATCTTTTTTACCATAGTAAGAAAGAGTAGGAGGTACGCCTTCTGTAATCCAATGAACAGGACTTGCAAAATTGACAGGCGCTATTTTTTGAGGCACAGTTTTAGGATCAATCAAATGCTTTTCTACAAATGAATAGTCTTCATAAGAAGTGAAACTTTTGTCCGAAAGATCAGCTGGTCCTACAATATTAACAACGGCTTTCACTTTTTTATCAGCATCAAAATGATAGGCATAAAGCATAGATAAATGTCCACCGGCACTATTTCCCAGAAGTATTAGCTTTGGAGTATAATTCAGTTTCTTTTTAATGTACGAGACAACACTTTGAATATCATGCATTTGAGTGGGGATAGCATACCGTGTGGCAGAAGCTAGTCTGTAATTCATATTGATAAAAATATGATCCGGGAATTTCTGCATCATGGAAAGCGTAAAAAAGGTGAGTTGAGATTTATTTCCTCCGCGCCATCCTCCACCATGAACCATTATAAAAACTTCTCTTTGCTGATTATTTTTTTGATCAGGGGTGTAAAGGTCTAAAACCTGATCAGGATGACTCCCATAACGGATATTTTCTTCCTTATCAAATCTTATATTATTTCCAAGATGGATTTTATTTTCTTTACAGCCGATCCATACGAAGGAAATAGCTATATAAATAAAAATAACAACGATATTTTTTTTCATAGATAAATATAAAAAACCCACTGAATAAATCAATGGGTTGATAATACAAAAATAATTGAATATGAAGAATGATTAATTTATCTTGTTCTGCTCTTGATGGCATCGGATGCGCCTTCTATGTCTCTTACTTTTTTCACTTTTTGGTTTCCGAAATTGTAAGTTACACTTACCATCACATTTCTGTTGTAACGGTTTTGGTGAATATAGTTGTAGTTTCCGTTATCCTGCTGATCTTCAATTTTGATGACATTGGTATTCAGAATATCGTTGGCATTCACTGCGAAGGTCCAGTCGTTCCATAATTTTTTTATGCTGAGGTCTAAGCTCATTAAGCTTTTCAGAGATCCAAGTTCAATCTGTTGTTTATCTACATAGAAATAATTAACTCCGAAGAACCATGTTTTCTTTTTATCAAGACGGATCGTGTTATTGGTCTGGATCAAAAGACTGGTAGATTTTGTTTTATTGCTGTACACAATATAATCTCCTTTTTCATTTTTGAATCGATCTCCTGTTGTAGGATCCGTATCCAGACTTCCGTTATTGATATTGTGCTGAATACCGATATTGAAATTGGTTGTCCAGTACTGTTTAAAGAAGTTTTTCTGAAGACCCAGCATTGCAGACATTTCCTGTTTGTTTCCGAAATTGGTTCGGATATATCTCAGTACCGGATTTTCTCCTACTTTACCGGAAGGTGACACCGGATATCCCTGTAAAGGAACCTGAGTAATAACATCCTGAATGTAGGAATGATTTAAAATTAAGAAATACGAATTTCTATACATATACGTAAGTTCCTGGTTGTAGGTAGAAGAAGCCTTCACAAAAGGATTGTTCTGTGTATAATTGGCATCTGTCAGAATATTTCTTACCGGGTTCAGTTCCCAGAAGCTCGGTCTTCTCATTCTGCTTGAAAAGGAATAAGAAAGGTTGTTCTTATCATTAATGGCGTAATTGGCACTTAGATAAGGAAGAAAATTATTATAATTTCTTTCAATTCTTTTCAGCTCTTCGGTTGGAGCATTATCAGACGTTCCCAAGCTGTTGGTAATTTCATATCGGGCCCCTACTTTTCCGGAAAGTTTATTAGATAATTTTTTTTCAATAGTGATGTAGGCTCCGTAGATATTTTCGTCATAAATAAAATGATTCGGTCTTGGATCGGGAGCCAAAAGAGGGATGTAGGAAAAAGTGATGTTTTTAGAATCGTTATCAGTTTTAGTTTTGTTATAATTACCTCCAACGGAGATGGTAAGGTCATTTTTAAACTTTTGAATATAATCCACCATTCCAGAGAAGTTATTGATGATCTGAGGAAGGTTTTGCTTGATCTGAGTCGTTCTGTCCATTACGTCTCTATCAGCATTTGACATGAAGGTTTCATTGTCAATATTCTGAAATCTTCTGTAGTTCAGATAAGCTGCATTCAAGTTCAATTTACTGCCCAGTGAATCTGTTTTTAATTCATAATTCAAATTCAGAGAGTTGTTGTACGATTTTGTATTCTCTCTGTTTTTGGACCAGGTGTATTTTGTTTCCTTTTCTGTCTTGATGGTATTAAACAGATCTACCGTCGAATTATCACTTTTGTTAGTCCATGTATTATAAGATAGGGCAAGATTGCTCTTATCATTCAGCTGGTAATCAATATTCAGATAACCACCGATGTTTTTGTTCGGGTCATCAACGTCTCCTACCGATTCATTCGACGTTGTTGCAGTACCGTTTTTCAACGTATACGTTTGAGGTTCTATATTTTGCCCTCCGCTTACGCTGGCACTGATTCCCAGCTTGTCTTTTCGGTAATTAGCAGACACACTGGCCTGGCTTGAGTTGTATTTATTCTGAGTGTTAGACATTCTCATGTTTCCATTCAGTCCGTCGCTCATCTTTTTCTTTAAAATGATATTGATGATTCCATCTGAAGATTCTACCTGATATTCACTTCCCGGAACGGTAATCACTTCAATTTTCTGAATATTTTCTGCCGGTGTATTCTTCAGGAACTGAACCAGAGAGTCAGCATCCATATTTGTTTTTCTTCCGTTGATATAAATGATGGCATTGTTCTTTCCTGCAATTTTCAAGGATTTATCATCGGTTGAAGATAATAATGGGGTCTGCTTCAAAAGATCAAAAGTAGTATTACCTTTAGCAACAGGAGAAGCGGCAACATCATATACAAAACGGTCGCTTTGCTTTTTAAAAACCTGCTTGGTAATGGTAATGCCTTCTATGCTTTTGGTTTTTACCGTATCAGATTTCTTTTCCTGAGCAAAAGCACAGGCTCCGAATAGGATGGCGATGGACAAAAGTATACGTTTCATGTTTGTTTTATTAAGAGTGGTTGAGGTGAAATAGATATTTCCGGATTAGGTTCTTGATTTTACAGCATCATTCGCTGATTTCATTTCCCTTGCTTTTTTCAGTTTCTGATTTCCGAAGTTATAGGTAACTCCGATGTTCAGTAATCTTGGATAATTGAAATTGGTTATATTATTATATTTTCCGTTGGGCTGCGTTCCCTGAACCCTGTAAAAACTTTGGTTGAACAAGTCATACACTTCCGCTACTACAGTCCAGTCTCCGATGATCTTTTTCAGGCTGATATCGAAACTCTGTCTGGCTCCAATCATTCCACTTTCCATTGCTGCCTGGCTTGCAAAGAAGTAATTAACGCCCAAGAACCAGTCTTTTTTAGAAGAAAGTCTAATCGTATTATTGATGGTAGCAGACATATTATAGTTTTTAATATCAATGATGTACGGATCTACCACTTCTGTTTCTTCCGGTCCCGGTTTGGAAGTAGGATCTGCCAGTACAGCTCCTTGGTAGGTTATGTATCCTAAGTTCACAGAATAGTTGGTTGTCCAGATATCATTAAACCAGGATTTGTTCATCCCAAGAGTTAAGCTCAACTCTCTGTTCTTTCCGTAATTTGTTTTGATATATCTAAGGAATCTTGTTGTTTCCATGATTTTGTTTCCTAGCGGGTCATAGATATAATTTCCGTCTTCATCTTTCTTAGGTGCTGTTACCGTTCCCTGTAAAGGAATCATATCAGAAGCTGCAGCATCTTCCACCATATTAAAACTAAGGTTGGCGTAGAAAGCATTCTTGTACATATAGTTAAGTTCCTGATTATAAAACTTTGCAGCCAATATAAAAGGATTGTTCTGAGTATAATTGGTAGGGGTAAAGTACGTTCTGGAAGGGTTCAGTTCCCAGAATCTCGGTCTGCGGATTCTACTGGAGAAAGTATAGCTCAAATTATGATCGGAATTGATGGTATAATTTAAATTCAGATAAGGTAAGAGATTATTGTAATTTCTTGTAAAACCTCCCTCTTTGCCTACAATATCTCCGGTACTTCTTGTCATTTCGTAACGAGCTCCTATTTTTCCAGATAGCTTTTCTGTAAGCTTTCTTTCATAGTTGAGATAAATTCCCAGGATATTTTCCTTATAAATGAAATGGTTGGTCTGATATGTATCTGGAATAAATTCCTGATTTACGTATTGATCCTGCTTCGTATCATTATCTGTGTTGGTGTGGTTATAGCTTGCTCCCATCAACCATGTTTCACCTTTAGCCGTTTTTTTCAGATAGTCGATATTGGCTGCATAATTATTGATGATCTGAGGAACAGATTGGTGAAGAGCCGAATAATTATTGTCTTTTACATTGTTTAATGGAAAAGTTTCGTTGAAGCTCACTTTATCTCTGTTGAACCATAAATAAGAAACGTTCGAAGTAAGTTTGCTGCCTAAAGAATCAGTCTTGATTTCATAATTTAGATTAAAAGAATGATTTCTTGTTTGTGCATCCTCATTATTTACCGTTCTGTTTGTTATATTTCCGTTTTGAAAATTGGTCACATCCAATACAGAATTGAAGCTCTTGTTATATCTCATATTATAAGAAATACCTACACTTTGCTTCTTGCTGATCTCATAATCAACATTGAAGCCGCCCCCGAAAGTTTTGTTAGGATCATCATTATATCCATAAGATTCATTTCTGAAAGTAGGATCCCCATTAGACAATGTATACCTCTGTCTTTCCGTCCAGCTTCCCATTCTTACATTGGAGTTTCCGGACCATTTCCCCTGTCTGAAGTTAAAAGAAGCTCCTGCAGAAGGATTGTTATAATAAGCCTGCTCATTCTGCATTTTCAGGGTACCGTTGTAGCCGTTATTCTTGTTCTTCTTCATCACAATATTAATGACACCTTCCTTAGATTCTACCTGAAACTCACTTCCCGGAACGGTAATGACTTCAATTTTCTGAATATCTTCTGATGGAGTAGACTTCAACATTTCGATTAACGCTTCAGCATCCATATTTGTTTTCTTGTTGTTGATGTAGATAACAGCATCAGACTTACCAAGAATTTTCAACGTTTTTCCATCCACACTCGAAATCATTGGAGTTTGTTTCAAAAGGTTGAACGTATTGGTTCCTTTTGCGATAGGAGAGGCTGCTACATCGTACACAAGGCGGTCGCCTTGTTTTTTGAAAACCTGTTTCTTGATATTGACTGCCTCAATAGAATTGACTTTCAAACTGTCTTTCTTCTGCTGAGCAGTAACAAATCCACTGAAAAATAGGGCTGCAATGAGAATTTGAGTTTTCATGATAATTATTTTTTTAGTTTAATAGCTTGTATCGTTTGTTATTTAACATTGCAAAGATATATAATAAATTTAGTATCATGCAATGCAAAGTACTTAAAATGTTTTTAATTAAAATTTAAATAACTGATTATCAGTGATTAAAATTTATGTTATTTTTTTTGTCTTCAATGACTTTACTATGTTATTAGACAATCCAAACAATATTTTTGTTACATCATGAAGTGAAATTTGTTGAAATTTTTAAAAAAATTAATAGAAAAAAAGGATTGGGTATCAAGGAATGTATTTTATTATTAATTTAGTGAAAATCAAAAACTAATACCATATGAGAAAAATTTACCTCTTATTTTTATTATTTACATTGATAATCTCATGTAAAAATGAATCTTTCTTAGAAATCGGTGAAGAAACACCAATTCCCCAAACAAATTATAATTTTGGAAATTCTACCCAAAAAAACTTTCAGGGTGTCGTGCTGGATACAAATGGTCTTCCGGTTTCGGGAGCAACTGTAACAATTGGAACAGGTACAGCTACTACAAACCATAAAGGTTTTTTCACCTTTAAAAATGCTTCGGTAAAAGAAAATTTTGCCCATATTAAAGTGACAAAACCAGGATATGTAAATGCATCAAGAGTTTTGGTTCCAACCAATGGAACAAATAATGTGAATATTATGATGATTCCCGCAACGGCAACGGCTAACATTAATACAGGTTCTGCTTCTACCGTTTCATTGTCCAACGGAACAAAAGTAAAATTTGACGGAAGTTTCAAAGATGCTAATGGAAATGCTTATTCCGGAAGTGTAAGTGTTGCTGTTTTTCACTTGGCACCTTCCGACAAATATTTGAATGAACTGATGCCGGGATCTTTTTTAGCGACCAATTCAGCGGGAAATCCTAGAGTGATGGAAACTTTTGGAATGCTGCATGTACAACTAACAGGAAGCTCCGGGCAAAACCTTCAGATAGCGAATGGTCATACAGCAGAAATTACTGTTCCTGTAGATGCAAGTCAAACTTCCAGTTCACCGACTACCATTCCGTTATGGTCTTTCAATGAAAACACAGGAATTTGGCAGGAAGAGGGTTCGGCAACAAAAATTGGTAATACGTACGTAGGAACAGTAAGCCATTTTTCCTGGTGGAATTGTGATGCGCAATTTGAACAGGCAACAATGAAAGTCACGGTGAAAAACTCTACAGGACAGGTTTTACCCAATATCAGAGTAACTTTAAAGAGAGCGTCTCAATCGTACGAAACTTATGGCGTAACGGATAATGTAGGAACTGTATCAGGAATTGTTCCCGCAGGAGAAACTCTTATTTTAAAAGTATATGATGCCTGTAACAGTATGATCTATACAGCCAATGTGGGCCCTTTTTCTGCTGGAGTAATAACTACATTGCCAGATATCACAATCAATCCTTCTTCTTCTATTAGTTATACCATTCAGGGAAGCCTAAAAACCTGTGCTAATGCCAATGTCACTGAAGGATATGTTCAATTGAAACCAGTGGGAACTACAAACTACTTCCAATATATGTCGGTTCCAGTAGATGCTAACGGAAATTTTACCTTTACTACCTATTCATGTACAGCAAATCCACAGTTTATATTTGAGGGATTTGATACAGTTAATTTTCAAAGTACGAATCAGATGACTTTCACAGCAACTTCCAATAATTTCAACATAGGAAATATTATTGCCTGTAATGCTGTAAGCGAATTTATTAGTTACAAAATAGATAATCAACCGGTAACTTCTATTTTAGGGTCTATCAATGGGGAATGGACAGGTCTTACTTCAACATCACCCAATACACCGGCGAAGCAGTTGAGAATTGGTTCAATGAGCCCTGCAGGTCCATTTTTTTATTACACACAGAAAAATATGTTGGGAGTTGCGGCAAGTTTTACTTCAGATTATATGTTTGAAGTTTCAGGAGGGGCTATTACGCCAAGTAATGGAAACCTGGTGGTCAATATAAGTAGTTTCGGCGCTGTTGGAGATTATATTGATTTTACGGTTAACGGTACTTTTACCAATAGCTTAGGAAATCATACATTCACTGCTACAGGACACGTAAAACGAGATTTATAATAAGTAAAAAAAGGACCGAAAAGGTCCTTTTTTAATTATGATATTTATTCTCTGTCAAAACGGGCGAGCTTTTTATCTACCCAAACCGTTGCAAAAGGGAAAAATGCAGATAATAATGCAAATACAAAATCTTCATCATCCCAATGGTAAATTTTTTTTGCAGGAAGGCAGAGCATCAGATAAAGGGTAAAAAACAGGCCATGTAAACTCCCGATAACACTAATGAAAATAATAGAGTACAGGTTTTCATCATATCGAATCCAGATCATGGCTACACAATAGAGTAAGAAACACGAAATAGCTTCCGCCAGACAAATCTGTTTAAACCATTTGATCAGTTTTTCCTGAGAATATTTTGAGAATATTTTGTCGATAAAATCCATGTTTAGATTGATGAATTATAAATTATGAATGAAACAGAGTATCCAACTTATACTACAGTTTCCGTTTGGCAAAATTACTTATAAAAACTACTTCCATCCAAATATTCGAAAACTTCAGGAGGCAGCATAGGTCTTACATTCTTACCATCCTTAATCATATTTCGGATTTCTGTAGCAGAAAGTTCTATCACAGGCGCTTTAATCATGGAGATATTTTCATGTTGCAAATATTCAGAATCTTTTTTCTCACCTTCAAACACTCTGGGATAAACAATGATATGATGATTTTTGATCAGCACATCAGAATTTTTCCATTTGTGAAGACTGCTCAGGTTATCTTCTCCCATAATCAGACTGAAAGAATACTCGGGATATTTTTCATGAAGATAGGTGAGGGTATCAATGGTATAGCTTGGCTTTGGAAGAGAAAATTCTACGTTGGAAGCTCTCATATTAGGGTAATTTTTTACCGCAAGCTGTACCATATCAAGTCTGTTATGATCTTTTAGCAGAGATTTTTTGTCTTTAAAAGGATTTTGCGGGCTCACTACAAACCATAGTTCCTCCATATCAGAATTTTCCAGAATATAATTAGCCAGAATGAGATGTCCTATATGGATTGGATTAAATGATCCGAAAAATAAACCGATTTTTTTCATGTATTATAAGGGGTTAGATCGCATAAATTGGGGCTTAGGAAGTTTGAAGCTTTGTGATTACTGCATTCAGCATTTTTGATATTTCGGAGGTTTTTTCAATTAAAATTTCGAATTTTTCAGAATTTAAATAATTTAAGTTTTTTGAAATAATCAATCGGGTTTCCAATTCACAGCTGCCTCTTGCAATTTTTAAAAACTGAAGAGTAATCGCTGGTGGATCTTCTGGAATGTCCTTCAGCAATATTAGATGGAACTGAAATTGAGGATCTACGAATCTGGCTAGTAAGCCCATACAGTTCTTCTTTTGGGAAAATGGCTGTGGCGGAATAAATTTCAGTAACGAGGTCTACAGATTTGTTCCAGACAATTAATTCCTTATAATTTCTCATATGTGTTTCCCTATTCCCTAATTGCTAAATCCTAATCCCTATTTCTTACTCTCTGAATTTCACGTCCTTGATATTAAGGTAATGTGTTACATTCCCTTTCCAATGGTTCTCTTCCAGTGTAAAAGCAAGGTCAAAATTTCTATTCTTAAAATCTTCTACAAATTGCCCAAGTTTGAAACCTACACATTCAATATTTCGGCCGGTAGATTCCTGCTTGATGTAAAACTTCAGGTGATTATTATCTTTACCCATTGTCTTTACATAGCCGGAAAGCTTTTGATTGGTCAACGTGAAGATAGGCTTCATATTATGAGGCCCAAAAGGAGCCAGTTTTCGGTGGAAATTGATGAATTCTCTATTGATCTCATCAATCGTGATTTCTGTATCAATGGAAATGGAAGGTTCCTTCTGGTGTTCTTTAATTTTTTCAGAAACGATACGTTCAAATTTTTCTTTAAAGGCATCAAACTTACTTTTTTCCATAGAAAGACCTGCCGCAGCATGGTGTCCTCCGAATTTCAGAAAGTACTCAGAGCACAGATCAAGAGCTTCATGTACATCAAAATCTGAAACTGATCTTGCTGAAGCAACCATTTCACCATTATTTCCATCAGTAAATACCAGAGTCGGTTTGTAATACGTCTCAATAAGTCGGGAGGCTACAATACCGATGACACCTTTGTTCCATTCAGGATGATACACGATGGTTGTATGTTTGGTTTCCTGCTGAGATTCTATAATTTGATTCAAAGCAGAAAGAGTAGAGTTCATATCAAGCTCACGTCTTTCATCGTTGAGGTTCATGATGTCGCTTACAATCTGATTGGCATGTTTCAGGTTGTCAGAAACCATCAGTTCCACGGCCGCTTTACCATGTGAGATTCTTCCGGCAGCATTTATTTTGGGAGCAATTTCAAAGACGATGTTGGAGATTTCAAAATGAGACAGCTTATCCTCAGGAATCAGCAGTCTTAAACCAAGGTTTCTGGTTTTTCTAAGAATTTTCAATCCCATTTTAGCCAACACTCTGTTTTCCCCTGTCATGGAAACAATATCTGCCGCAATAGAAATAGCGAGAAGATCTGTCAATTCAAATAATTCGGCTTCCGGAATCTTATAGATCGTATTTAATCCCTGGCAGAGTTTGAAACCTACACCACATCCGGAAAGTTCTTTGAAAGGATATCTGCAGTCACTTCTTTTAGGATCCAATACAGCGGACGCATTGGGGATCTCATCACCCGGAAGGTGGTGATCGCAAATAATGAAATCAATTCCCAGGTTCGATGCATAGTTGATCATATCAAGGGCCTTGATTCCGCAGTCCAGAGCAACAATGAGAGAAAACCCATTTTCTTTGGCGAAATCAATTCCTTCGGTAGAAATTCCATACCCTTCAGAGTTTCTGTCCGGAATATAATAATCCAGATATTTTTTCTCAACAATTTTGCTGAGATAAAGATACATTAGAGCAACAGCTGTGGTTCCGTCCACATCGTAGTCACCATATACCAATATTTTTTCACCATTTTCAATAGCGGTTGCAATACGCTCTACAGCTTTTTGCATATCTGCCATTAAAAATGGATTGTGAATATCGTTAAGATTGGGTTTGAAAAATTCTCTGGCCTTTTGATAATTGTCAATTCCTCTTAAAACGAGAAGTTTAGATTCAAAAGTACCAAAACCAAGTGACGAACTTAGTCTGTCCACAACTTCCTCATCGGGTTCAGGCTTGTAAATCCATTTTTGACTCATTTCACAAAAATAAGGAAAAAAAATAGCATTTAGGAGTGAAGAGGAATTAAGTTTTGACTTTCTAATTGTTAAAAAATGGCTATCTTCGTGCCCCAAATTAAAAATAATTATGAAAAAAATTATCGTTTGTCTCGCTTTCTTAGGGGCAATAAGCTCAATGAATGCACAGAAAATTAACCTTGGCAAAGCGGCCGGAATTGTTTCAAATGGTGCAAAGGCTTTAACATTTACCAACGAAGATGCCATCAAATTATCCAAAGAATCTGTAGATTGGATGGATAAGAATAACACTGTAGCAGGACCCAAAGATCCGTATACTGTGAGACTAAATAAATTGTTTGGAAACCACAAATCTCAGGATGGTCTTACTCTGAACTATAAAGTGTATAAAGTGAAAGACATCAACGCATTTGCCTGTGCTGACGGTAGTGTTCGTGTATTTTCTTCCCTTATGGATATGATGACGGATAATGAATTACTGGCAGTAATTGGACATGAGATCGGTCACGTTAAAAATCAGGATACTAAAGACGCTATGAAATCGGCTTATCTAAAGGCCGCAGCTCTGGATGCTGCATCATCAGCTTCGTCGGCTGTAGCAACCCTTAATGACAGTCAGATCGGTAAAATGGCTAATGCATTTCTAGATGCTTCTCACAGCAAAAAACAGGAATCTGAAGCAGATACATATTCATATGATTTCATGAAGGCGAATAAATATGATGTAGTAGGGGCTTATACAGCTTTCAAAAAGCTGGCCTTACTTTCAGAAGGAAGTACACAGTCGAATTTTGAAAAAATGTTTAATTCTCACCCCGACAGTAATAAAAGAGCTGAATCCATTAAGAAGAAAGCGGAGAAAGATGGCTTGTGGAAAGATCCGGGAGCGGTTACATTACCGGCTGCAAAACTGACAAAATAATTCGTTTTTAGATAAAATAAAAAGCTGTTTCATCATTTTTGAAGCAGCTTTTTTTATGTTTTTTTAGACATTGAGGTACAAAAAAACCTCAAAGTCAACTTTGAGGTTCAGTATGAATTTAAATGTAACTTATATTCTTAAGAATACATTTTTTCTCTTAATTCTTTTACTTTTTTGTCAGCAAGATATTCATCGTAAGTCATTTCTCTGTCGATGATTCCGTTAGGAGTTAACTCGATGATTCTGTTACAGACCGTTGAAAGCATTTCGTGGTCATGAGATGACAATAAGAGGTTTCCTTTGAAGTTAGACAACGAGTTGTTCAACGTTGTAATACTTTCAAGGTCTAAGTGGTTGGTAGGTTCATCTAATAAAAGAATATTTGCTTTCTGAAGCATCATTCTACTGAACATACATCTCATTTTTTCACCTCCTGAAAGTACTTTACAAGATTTTAACGCCTCATCACCTGAGAAAAGCATTCTTCCTAAGAATCCTCTTACGAATTCTTCATGACGCTCTTCATCATTTTTCGTGAATTGTCTTAACCAGTCAACAAGACTTAGATCTTCCTGGAAGAAGTTAGTATTGTCCAAAGGCATATGAGATTGGTTGGTAGTAACTCCCCAAGCAACAGTTCCTTTATCTGCTTCAACGTTTCCAGCTAAAATTTCGAAAAATTCAGTGATAGCCAAAGAGTTTTTAGAAAGTACAGCTACTTTATCTCCTTTTTTAAGATTTAAATCGATGTTAGAGAAAAGTAATTCTCCATCTTTTGTTTTTTCAAGACCTTTTACATCTAAGATTTGATCTCCAGCTTCTCTTTCCATTTCAAAAATGATGGCCGGATATCTTCTTGATGAAGGCTTAATATCGTCGATATTCAATTTGTCGATCATTTTCTTTCTTGCAGTAGCCTGTTTTGCTTTAGCAACGTTTGAACTGAATCGAGCAATGAAATCCTGAAGTTCCTTTTTCTTTTCTTCTGCTTTTTTGTTAGCCTGAGCTCTTTGTCTTGTTGCTAGCTGAGAAGCCTGGTACCAGAAAGAGTAATTACCTGTGTAAAGGTTAAGTTTAGAGTAATCCAAATCTCCGATGTGTGTACAAACCGTATCAAGGAAGTGACGGTCGTGAGATACAACAATTACTGTGTTTTCATAGTCAGCAAGGAAATCTTCAAGCCAAGAGATTGTTTCAATGTCAAGGTCATTGGTAGGCTCATCCAGAATAAGTACATCTGGATTTCCAAAAAGTGCCTGAGCCAAAAGAACCTTTACTTTGTCTTTATTCTCAAGTTCACTCATGAGCTGCCAGTGCATATCATCTGTAATACCTACGTTAGAAAGCATAGTCTGTGCATCTGATTCAGCAGTCCATCCTCCCATTTCATCGTAGATTACACCTAGTTCACCTGCTTTAATTCCGTCTTCATCAGAGAAATCTTCTTTTGCGTATAACGCATCCATTTCCTCTTTTATCTCGTATAATTTTTTATTACCTCTCAAAACAGCTTCAAGAACAGTAAACTGATCATAAGCAAAGTGATCCTGCTCCAAAACTGACATTCTTTTCCCTGGTTCCAGAGATACGTTACCTGTCGTAGGATCCTGCTTTCCTGTTAATATTTTAAGGAATGTGGACTTTCCCGCACCGTTTGCTCCGATGATTCCGTAGCAGTTTCCTTTGGTAAACATAATATTTACCTCGTCAAAAAGAACTCTTTTCCCGAATTGTAAAGATAAGTTAGATACTGTTAACATATAGTTTTGTAAATTTGGCGCAAAAATACAAAAAGAATTTGGGTATTCTGTAATAATATAATAGTCAAGTTTTTAAATGTATGGTATTTTTTATATATTTCATTAACGAAATTCTAAAATGATGAAGATTGAAAAAACAGTCAGTATATTAAACAAAAGAGCCCGCTTTGAATATGAAATTCTAGAAGAATATGAAGCCGGCATGGTTTTGACGGGTACCGAAATAAAATCTTTGCGTTCTTCCAAAGCATCCATCACAGAATCGTTCTGTCAGTTTATTGATGGGGAATTATACATTATTAATATGATGATTGATGAGTATAAACTGGGAACTTTTTACAATCACAAAACAAAAAGGGAACGGAAATTGCTGTTGCACAAAAAAGAATTGCAAAAACTTGAAAAAAAGTTAAAGGATGCTGGTAACACAATTATTCCTTTAAAATTATATATCACTGACCGGGGGAAAGCAAAGGTTCTAATAGCCCTTGGTAGAGGGAAAAAACTCTTTGATAAAAGAGAGGCGATAAAAGATAGAGAAAATAAACGAAACCTGGACAGAATATTAAAGAAAAGTTAAAAATCATTTGAAAAACTTTGTATATAAAGAAAAATTATATTTATTTTGCATTATCAATTATTTAATCATTTAATTCTATGAAAAATCTAAAATTAGGAATTTCAGCATTGGCGCTTACTGTTGCCTCTACTGTTTTCGCGCAGACTACCAATAATCCGTGGTTGATCGGAGTTGGTGCTCACGCTGAAAACCATATAGCAGCTAGAGGTAGTTTCAGTAATACGTTCTCTGCTAACAATTTGACAAAGAGTATGTTCAATGTGAACAACTTCTCTATTACACCTCCACTATCTAAGTTAACAGTTGCTAGAAACGTTGGAAAAGGTTTAGTAATCGACTGGCAAACTTCTGTTGGAAATGTTGAAAACAAAAAATTCAACATGGGGAAAGAATTTTTCCTAATGACAGGTCTTGGTTTCCAGGCTCACGCTGCAGGTCTTTTATGGAACGAAGAATCTTGGTTTGATCCATATTTAAGAGTTGGAGCTAACTATTTAAGACATGACTATAGTGCACTAACTTTCCCAAGAAATGCGGTAGATGCTAACGGTAACTTTATCGAGAGCGTTCCAAACGGGAAAGATGGTAACGAAAACGGTAAATCAAACTTCTTTACTGTAGCTACAGGTGCTGGAGCTAACTTCTGGGTAACTAAAAACTTCGGTCTTGGTATCCAAGGTGACTACGTGTCAACTCCAGGTGACCACTCTACAGTTGCTAACTTCTGGCAAGCTTCTGCATCTATCTTATTTAGATTCGGAAACAGAGACAGAGATAAGGATGGTATCCTAGATAAAGATGACCTTTGTCCAGATACTCCAGGTTTACCAGAATTCCAAGGATGTCCTGATACAGACGGTGATGGAGTTCCAGATAAAGACGATCAATGTCCAGACGTAGCTGGTCCAGTTGAAAACAACGGTTGTCCTTGGCCAGATACAGACGGTGACGGTGTAATCGACAAAGATGACGCTTGTCCTACAGTAGCAGGTCCTGCTGAAAACAACGGTTGTCCTTGGCCAGATACAGATGGTGACGGAATCTTAGATAAAGATGATGCTTGTCCTACAGTACCAGGTCTTCCTGAATACAATGGATGTCCAGCTCCAGCTAAGCCGCCAGTAGAAAAAATCAATACTACTCTTAAAGATATCTTATTTGATTTCAATAAGGCTACTATCAGACCACAGTCTAACGCTAAGTTAGATGAAGCTGCTAAAATCATCAAAGAAGCAGATGCTGCTAACTTCTTAGTAGTAGGTATGACTGATAAAAAAGGTTCTGTTGCTTACAACTTGAATCTTTCTAAAGCAAGAGCTGCTGCAGTAGTAGGTGCTCTAGAAGCAAGAGGAGTTAACCCTAACACTCTTAAGTCAATTGGTATCGGTTCTCAAGAAGCTACTGTTCCTGCAACTGCTTCTGATGCTGAAAGATTAGCTGACAGAAAAGTTATCGTAAGAGCTATCTCAGGATCTGAGTGGGAAACTTACAAGAAAAATGACATTACTGTTGCTGTTCCAGTGAAAAAAGCTGTGAAGAAAGGTGCTAAAAAAGCTCCGGCTAAAAAGGCTCCAGCTAAAAAAGCTCCAGCTAAAAAGAAAAAATAATTAATTTTTCTAAATAATGAATACCTCCAATTTTTTTGGAGGTATTTTTTTTTTGTTGACTTTTGAGTAATTTTGTTGAAATTTAAAAAATAAAATGGGAAGAGCATTTGAATATAGAAAAGCTTCTAAAATGGCCAGATGGGATAAAATGGCCAAAACATTCTCTAAAATAGGAAAAGATATTGCACTGGCTGTAAAAGCTGGAGGAACTGATCCGGAGGCTAACCCGGCACTGAGAAGATGTATCCAGAATGCGAAAGGGGCGAATATGCCTAAAGATAACGTAGAAAGAGCCATCAAAAAAGCAAGTGGTGCTGATGCGGAAAACTACGAAGAGATCACTTATGAAGGATACGGACAAGGAGGTGTTGCTTTCTTTGTAGAATGTACTACAAACAATACAACAAGAACAGTAGCCAATGTAAGAGCTGTTTTCAACAAGTTTGACGGTAACCTTGGGAAAAATGGCGAGCTTGCATTTATCTTTGACAGAAAAGGAATCTTTACAATCGATTTGGCTCAAATCAAAATGGATTGGGATGATTTTGAAATGGAAATGATTGACGGTGGAGCAGAAGATGTAGAAAAAGATGAGGAAGAAGTACTTATTACTACCGCTTTTGAAGACTTCGGTTCTTTATCTCATAAATTAGACGACTTGGGTATTGAAGCGAAAAGCGCGGAACTTCAGAGAATTCCAAATAATACAAAGGAAGTGAACGAAGATCAATTTAAAGCTAATATGAAGATGCTTGAGCGTTTTGAGGACGATGATGATGTTCAGAACGTTTACCACAATATGGAAATGACAGAAGAGCTGTTGAACTCTCTATAAAAAAATAATATAGCATTCATATACAGTTAATTTTCAATTAGTTTCTTTGTATAAAACTATGAAAAGAAACGTTGAATTAGTTGTTATATCGGATGTTCATTTGGGAACTTATGGATGTAAGGCTAAAGAATTGCTGAGATATCTCAATTCTATCCATCCCAAAACTTTGGTTTTGAATGGTGATATTATTGATATCTGGCAGTTCAAAAAGTCTTACTTTCCTAAACCCCATCTGAAAGTGATCAGAAAGATTCTTTCGTTCGCTACCAAAAACACAGATGTCTATTACATTACGGGCAATCATGATGAAATGTTCCGCAAATTCACAGATTTCGAACTCGGAAAACTAAAAGTCTGTAATAAGATCTGCCTGAATATGGATGAGAAGAAAACCTGGATATTCCACGGTGATGTCTTCGATGCTTCAGTTCAGCATTCCAAATGGATCGCCAAACTCGGAGGGAAAGGATATGATCTCCTTATTGTTATCAATAATGTTGTCAATTGGTTTTTAGATAAAATGGGTAAAGAAAAGTACTCGTTTTCAAAGAAGATAAAAAACAACGTAAAGAAAGCGGTAAAATATATTGGAGATTTTGAATTAACGGCTTCAGAATTGGCCATCGACAATCAATATGACTATGTGGTTTGTGGACATATTCACCAACCGCAGATCCGTGAAGTAATCAATAAAAAAGGTTCATGTACGTATCTGAATTCCGGTGACTGGATTGAAAATCTCTCAGCGCTGGAATATAATGATAAAAAATGGTCCATATTTTACTACGACGAACACAAACATTTGCTGAAAGATGATGAAGTAGAAGAAATTCAGGAAATGGATTCTTCGGCTCTTTTAAAAATTGTAACCAATTTCTCCTAGATGAAAGTTTTATATGCATTTCAGGGAACTGGTAACGGCCATGTAGCCAGAGCACAGGAAATTATCCCGCTTCTAAAAAAATATGCTGCTGTTGATACTCTTATCAGTGGGCATCAATCGCAGTTAAAGGCTGATTTCGATATTAATTTTCAATATAGAGGTATTTCCCTGCTTTATAACAAAACCGGCGGTTTATCCTATCGTAAAACGTTTACAGAGAATAAATTTCTGGAAGCTGCTAACATTATAAAACAACTTGACCTTTCACAATACGATTTAATCATCAATGATTATGAACCTTTGACTGGTTGGGCATCCAAGCTTAAGAAATTGCCTATGATTGAACTTAGTCATCAGGCTTCTATGAGTTTTCCGGAGACACCTAAACCTGATAAGAAAGATTTTCTGGGTGAAATGATTCTGAAATATTATGTTCCCAGTGAAAGAAAAATAGGGTTTCATTTTGAGAATTATCATCCTCAGATAAAAAAACCTGTAATCAGAAAGAAAATCCGAAATCTTAATCCCTATAAGCGGGGATATTATCTGGTGTATCTTCCCAGTTTTGCAGATGAGAACATCATCAAGATATTAAGAAATATTCCTGTAGAGTGGAAAGTGTTTTCCAAATACAGCAAAGTGCATGTAAAGGTGAAAAATGTAGAAGTTTTCCCTATTGATGAAATGGAGTATTTGAAATATTTTGAAGGTTGTGAAGGAATTTTGTGCAATGCAGGATTTGAATCCCCAGCAGAAGCTCTTTTTATGGATAAAAAATTATTTGTCATTCCTATTCATAACCAGTACGAGCAGGAGTGCAATGCCTGTGCGCTGGATAAAATGGGAATTCCGAATTCCAAGGTGCTAGATCTTAATGAAATTATGGAATGGGTAGCTTCCGATCATCATCTGAAAGTAGACTACCCCAATGATATTGAAGATATTCTCGTAAAGGAAGTTTTAGTTCTTTAAAAAAATATCATCAACGTCGTTCATTCTCATCATGACAGATCTTGCATAAGAACAGTGCGGATAGACTTTCCAGTTGTTTTCTCGGGCAAATTTTATGGCTTCTTCTACTAAGAATTTTCCCATTCCTTTGCCTTCGAATTCAGGATGTACCAAAACAAAAGAGATGATAAACTTATGATCTTCCGGGAAGATAGTGTAGGTAAGCCTTCCGACTTCTTTTGTTTCGTTATTTAAAGTAAGAACTCCGCCGTTTCCGGATTTATTGTTTTCAAATTTCATAATTCTGAGATTTGTTACTCAATATACAAAAATTGCACCGAGCTTTGCATAAGCAATAAGCAATAAGCAATAAGCAATAAGCAATACTTCGTAGATTGACAGAAGCAATATTCACGATTCCCCCTGTCTAATTATCTTTCCCTGTATAGTAGTTATAATCTTTAATAATTACATGGATAAACTGTCTTTCCGTCATTTTAGTAGGATCTACTTCAACCTTCAGAATACTTTTAATTTTGTCCGACAGCCTGCTGATAATTTGGCGGTCGTCTACTTTTAAAGCTTTGGTGTAATTATCTTTGATGATTCTCATATCATTATCACTCAGAGCAATCACTTGTGGGAAGGTTGGAATATAATTATCCTGAATGTTTTCCAGAATCGTATGCGAGATGTTGATATTATTTTTCAATGAGATTACTGCGGTTCCTGCGGCAATATCTCCCAAACGCTGATTATTTTTAGAAACAACCATTGAGATAAGTCCAATCACTCCACCAAAAGAAACATCTACAATTCTGAATACCCAGCGGATCATATAATCGCCAAAGCTGGCCTGGTAGCCATCGATTTTAACAACTCTCATTTTCATAAGCTTTTTGCCGGGAGTTTGCCCTTCCATTAAACTTTCCATGACAAGAGGATAGATGTAAACGGGAAATGTAAGAACGATATAAACGGCTCTTACAGACCATTCATCAAGACCGTTCATAAGATATCCCAAATCAAAAATATTGAAAAACAGATAGAGCACAATAACGACGTAAGCTACCCTTATCAGAAGATCAATAATGAAGGCAAGCATCCTTTCACCAATACTGGCCGTATTAAAACTGATATTTACATTTTGTGAGGTATTTATCGCAATTTGAGACATATTTTTTATTATTTTAGCCTTACAATTATGAGAGAAGTTTATTTTATTAAACAAAATAAAGAAAAATGGTTGGGAATAGAACAGGTTATTGATGGGAAAATAAAAAAAAATCCTGATGACCTGTCTTCGTTATATATTAACCTGATCAATGATCTTTCTTTTGCTCAGACATATTACCCGAAAAGCAATACAACGGTTTATCTGAATCATTTGTCTTCTCAGATTTTTCAGAAGATCTATAAAACGAAAAGGGTAGAGGAAAACAGACTGATGTATTTTTTCAGAACTGAAGTTCCTTTATTGGTATATCAGTATCGGAGATATCTCTTATACGCCTTTCTTTTTTTCATTCTGTTTACTTCAATAGGAGTGCTTTCTGCAATCTATGACAAAAGTTTTTTAACGGTTGCTATCCCTAATGGGGAGGCCTATGTAAATGAAACCATAGAAAACATTAAAAAAGGAAATGCTGTAGCGGTTTATGAAAGCGGATCTACGTGGGGAAGCACGATTGGTATTATTTTTAATAATATTCAGGTCGGGGCAAAACTCTATATTTATGGAATTTCGGGTGGAGTAGGAACTTTATTCGCTTTGCTTTCCAACAGTGTAATGCTGGGAGCGTTTCAATACTTTTTCTATGATTATGGTGCTTTGAAAGACAGTGCAAGAGGAATATGGCTGCATGGAGTATTTGAAATTTTCGCCATGGTGATTGAAGCAATGTGCGGGCTGATTTTGGGAGCTTCTATTCTGTTTCCTAAAACCTTTTCGAGATTTAATTCGTTTAAAAAAGGCTTTAAAGATTCATTCAAGATATTTCTCAGTACTATTCCGTTTACAGTTTGTGCCGGGATTATTGAAGGTTATGTAACAAGGCATGCATTGAAAATGCCTTTAATTTTGAATCTTCTTATCATTTTCGGATCACTAGCCATTGTAATATTTTACTATCTTGTGTACCCTTCTATCGTGAATAAAAAAACTAATAAAAACCTTCATGATGCAATTGTATAAAAAGAGAGAATTTGGAACCTTCATCAGTGACAGCTTTAATTTTTTTAAATTATACGGAAAAAATTATTTCAAAAGCTATATGTTGATCAATGGGCTGCTGCTTATTTTAATGGTAGTGGTTGTTTTATTTGGGTATAGCGAGCTTTTATCACAGATATTCGGATCCAATATGGATGGAAATTCTTCTTATTTGGAAAATTATTTCTCTGATAATGCAGGATTATTGATTGTGGTGGGACTGATTACCTTTCTATTGTTCATGAGTCTGGCCATAGTCAGTTATCTATATCCTGTTTTTTATCTTAAAAGGATAGCAAACGGAGCTCAAAATATAAAAACAGATGAGATTCTGCGTGATTTTAAAATGAATGCCGGAAAAATAGCGAAGCTGTGTATTGGGTTAATTTTTATCGTTACTCCGCTTGCTTTATTTGTCATTATATTTTCGTACATCCTAATATTTGTGATCATCGGGTTGTTTCTGATCTTTCTCATATATCCAACCCTGTATAATGTTGTTACATTTTTGATGTATGATTATTTTAATTCAGACAGGAAATTTTTCGAAAGTCTGAGCTATTCCATACGGTCACAGTTTTCATATCCGAACGGAAGAGAAAAATCTCCTTACTGGAAATATTGGGGAGGATCCATTATCATGATTACCATTATATCAATTGTTTCTTCCATTTTTACCTATGTTCCGTTACTGTTTTTTTATGGTTCAATTCTTACATCATCTCCAAATGGACAGTTTGAGCAAAATCCTTTCACGGGAACATTAGGTATTATCTTTTTTGTATTCTACGGAATTTCCATGCTGCTTTCGTTCTTCCTTTCAAACCTGATGTATGTGAATGCCGGCTTGATGTATTATGACAGCCGAACAGATCTTCATCAGAAAGTGGAACTGGCAGAAATAGACACCATTGGTATCAATGAATAAGACTTTTTTTATCATATTATTTTTATTTTCTTTTGGGTGGTTTCATGCTCAGGATGAGATCCCTGTAGATGCCTACTCGGAAGATTCATTGTTTATAACAGGACATTATCATAATATGCTGCGCGCAGATTCTGTGCTGATGAAAAATCCGGTTTCTGAAAACGAGACCTATTCAAAACAATTTAAGGAAAATATTCCCTCAAGGTATAAAGGACAGGAGTTTGATTATTCAACTTCGAAACCAAGAGAATCTTTTGGACAGAAATTGCTGAGAAAGATCAATAAGATTCTGCAAAGTATTTTTGGAGAAACATCCTTCACAAACTCTGCTAAGCTTACCACAGCTCTTATTCGTTTATTTGCGATTATTCTGGTTGGATTTCTATTGTACTTTATCATTAAATATGCCCTTGGAAAAGAAGGGAACTTTATTTTTGGTAAAAAGAATAAAAAGCTGGACATCAACGTGGAAGAACTTCATGAAAATATTCATGAGATCAACTTTCCTGAAAGTATTGCAAGGTTTGAAAATGCAAAAGATTATCGTTCAGCAATACGGTATCAGTTTTTGTATGTATTAAAAAAATTAAGCGATAAAAAGCTCATCAACTGGAATCCAGAAAAAACAAATAAAGACTATGCCTCAGAGCTGAAAGCGCCTAGCCTTAAAAAAGATTTCTCCGATCTTTCCTATATTTTTGATTATGTATGGTATGGAGAATTCAATATCGAAGAACAGAGCTATCACAAATTCAAAGACCAATATCAGGCATTTAAACCATAACAAAAACAAACCATGAATAAGAATTTCAAAATATACGCTGTAATTTTCGTCGTTGTGATGATTATTTTGGCGTTGCTTGAAGTTAACAAAAAAGAGACCTTGAACTGGCAGAAGAATTTTGATATTCATGAAAAATCTCCTTTTGGTCTGTTTGTGTTCGATAATGAAGCGAAAAACCTTTTTAAAAATAATCTGAAGAAAATAGACCGGACTCCTTACGATTATTACAGTAAAAATTCAAAAGAACCTCATAATATTGTCGTTATAGAACACGAGATTGATGGCGAATCCTGGAAGAGAATTCTCGACCAGATAGCCAAAGGTTCGGATGCCATGCTGATGGTAAGCCGCGTTCCTAAAGAAGTTTCAGACAGTATAGGATATTATGATTCCGAAATTTCTTTTGAGGAAGAAAATGTTTTGAAACTTACAGATAAGAAATACCAGAACGATTTTATTAAATTAGATAAATTTCCTTCCGGAAGAGGTTTTTCATTCATCAAACCCGGTGTGGAAGTATTGGGAAAAACGGTAGAAAATAAAAATACAGATCAGGCCAACTTTATTAAAATTAAATTGGGAAAAGGAAATATTTATGTACATACCGAACCTCTTTTTCTGACCAATTATTATCTTCTGAAACCGGGGAATAGCAGATATACACAGGATGTATTCTCTTACCTTAAAGACAGAGAAACACTTTGGTTTGTGGAAAGCAATGATAAACCTTCAAGTTTCTTTATGAGGTTTATACTCTCTAAACCCGCCTTAAAATATGCCTGGTGGATACTTTTAGGAGGACTTGTCCTGTTTATTTTCTTCAATGCTAAAAGAAAACAGAGAGTCGTTCCCGTAATAGAACCTCTGCGAAATACTTCCCTGGATTTTGTGAAAAGCATAGGAAATCTTTATCTTCAGGAGGGTGACTTTCATGATATGATGGCCAAAAAAGCGCAATATTTCCTGAATAAAGTGAGAATGGATCTGCTGATCGACACTCAGAACTTAGATGAAGAATTTGCAAAAAAACTGCAGCTTAAAACCGGGAAACCAATAGAAATGATTAATGAAGCAATACAGCTGATCAAAAAAGGGCAGGACCCTTATGCAAGTGTTATGAAAGAAGACCTTGCGAAGATCAATAGTCTGCTTGATGAAATATTAAATTAAAAAAATAAAGACCCATTATCAATATAACAGTAGGGCATGAGTATAATAAAGTTTTAATGATAAGCTCATTATGTTAAGGCTATACTGTTAGATTTTAAAATAAATACTATGGAAAACACAGATAATCCAAACATAGAAGATCAAAGTTCTATTAATCTTAATAAAAACGAAGGTCAATTTCAGTCCAGAATAGATATGATTGAACTTCGTACAAGTCTGGACAAAGTAAAAGCTGAAATTGGTAAAGTAATTGTTGGCCAGGAAAATATGATAGACCATCTTTTGGCAGCATTGCTCTCAAACGGACATGTTCTGATTGAAGGAGTTCCGGGAGTTGCTAAGACCATTACGGCAAAACTATTGGCAAAAACAATTGATGTGGGCTTTAGCAGAATTCAGTTTACACCGGATCTTATGCCGTCAGATATTTTAGGAACATCTGTTTTCAGTGTGAAAAACTCCGAATTCGAATTTAAAAAAGGACCCATTTTTTCTAATTTTATATTGATTGATGAGATCAACAGGTCGCCGGCAAAAACACAGTCTGCTTTGTTTGAAGTAATGGAGGAAAGACAGATTACAATGGATGGTACCCGTTACATTATGGAAGAACCCTTCCTTGTTGTTGCTACACAGAACCCCATTGAGCATGAAGGTACGTATAGACTTCCGGAAGCTCAGCTGGACCGTTTCCTATTCAAGATCAACGTAGGATATCCTAACCTTGAACAGGAAATAGCAATTATTAAAAATCAGCACGAGAGCAAAAAAGAAGATAAAACAGAAGGAATTAACCGAGTAATTACTGCTGCGCAGCTGAAAAATTATCAAAATTTGGTGAAAGAAATCATTGTGGAATCACAACTGATGGAATATATCGCTAAGATTATCATCAATACCAGAGAAAATCAGTTCTTATATTTAGGGGCTTCCCCAAGAGCTTCACTGGCGCTTCTTACTGCATCCAAAGCTTTTGCGGCGCTAAGAGGAAGAGATTTTGTAACTCCTGAAGACATTAAGGAAGCGAGTTATGCCGTCTTGAGACATAGGGTCATTGTTTCTCCTGAGCGAGAAATGGAAGGACTTACCGCGGATGAAATCATCCGTCAGATTTTAGAAGGAATAGAAATCCCTAGATAGGTAGCAGATAAATGAGTTTAGGACATAATCCCTATCCCTTTATTCTAAATCCTAATCCCTAACCCAATGAAAAACCTATACATCAATACACGCTTCTTCTTCACACTCATTGCAGTGGGGGCTCTGTATGTCCTGGCATTTTTCTTTCCGGTCCTTATGTGGATGGCTCATATTCTTCTGTTGATCTGCTTTCTGGCGGCAATGGTAGATTTTCTGTTGCTTTTTAATCAGAAAAATGCACTGCAGGCTCAGAGAATATTGCCGGAAAAGTTATCGAACGGTGATGAGAACTTTGTGAAAATTGATATTAAAAATAATTACAGCTTTAAGATCACTGCAAAAATCATTGATGAAATTCCTTTTCAGTTTCAGAAGAGAGATTTTATGATCATCAAGGAAATTGCTTCAGGAGCGAATACCTTCTTTCAGTACACATTAGAACCTAAGGAAAGAGGAGAATACCATTTCGGAGGATTAAATATCTATGTTTCTTCACCTTTAGGGTTTGTTTCCAAACGATTTACGTTTCAGAAAGATGCTGCCTTGGCTTCTTATCCATCCTTTATTCATCTCAGAAAATACGAGCTTATGGCTTTGCAAAGTGAGTTTTTGATGGGCGGAATCAAAAGAATCAGAAAACTGGGACATACGATGGAATTTGAACAGATCAAAGAATATGTTCCGGGAGATGATATCAGAACCATCAACTGGAAAGCAACTTCCAAAGCCAACCGTTTGATGGTTAACCAGTTTCAGGACGAAAGATCACAACGTATTTTTATGTTGATTGATAAAGGAAGAACCATGAAAATGCCTTTCAACGGATTAAGCCTTTTAGATTACTCCATTAATGCTGCAATGGCACTCTCCCATATTATTCTTAGAAAAGGAGACCGTGCGGGAATGATGACTTTTTCCAAAAAAGCTGAAAATAAAATCGCTGCTGAAAATAAATCCGGACAGCTTAAAAAGATATCCGAAGCCCTTTACAATATTAAGACGGATTTTTTTGAAAGTGATTTCAACCGTTTATACCAGGACGTAAAATATTCCATCAATCAAAGAAGTTTAATTCTCCTTTTTACCAATTTTGAAACATTGGACGGACTCAACCGCCAGCTGAAATATCTCCGCGGAATTGCCAAAAACCATTTGCTGGTCGTGGTATTTTTCAAAAACTCGGAGCTTCAGACACTCATCAACAAAAATCCGGATAATATGCAGGGAATATATGATGAGATCGTTGCAGAAAAATTTGAATTTGAAAAGAAGCTGATCATTCAGGAACTTCGAAAATATGGAATTTATACAGTCTATACCCTTCCGGAAAACTTGAATATCGATGTTATCAATAAATATTTGGAGATAAAAGCAAGAGGAATTTTATAACTTTGTATACGCAACAAGCAACAGACAATGAAAATAACACTCAACAGAATCAACGACGACTTTTTATTTGAATGTACAAACTCCCAGGGAAATTCTATCCTTTTGGACAATACTTCCCAGCCGGGAGCAAAAGGAGTGTCTCCCATGGAAAGTGTTCTGATGGCAGTAGCCGGATGTAGCGGAATAGACGTGGTTTCTATTTTAAAAAAGCAACGTCAGGATATTACAAGTTTTCAGGCAGAAGTAGAAGGAGAGAGAGTTCAGGTAGATGATGCGAAACCTTTCAAATCTATTAAGGTTAAGTTTCTTTTGGAGGGAGAAATTGATCCTAAAAAAGCATTAAAGGCTGCAGAGCTTTCTTTTGAGAAATACTGTTCCGTATCAAAAACGTTAGAACCGAATGTAGAAATCGGGTACGAAGTATATGTGAACGGAGAAAAAATTTAATCTCTTATTTAAAAATATAGAAAGCCGGATGAAACATCCGGCTTTTTTATTGCTCATTACCTAGTACTGATTACTTTAGAAGGTAAGTCTCGGCTTTATCAGTTTGGCTACAGTAGCTGTCCATCCCGTTTGGTGAGAAGCTCCCACACCCCGGCCGTTATCTCCATGAAAATATTCAAAGAAGGTAATATAATCTCTAAAATGTTCATCATAATTAAATTTTGCATTACCACCATTGAAAGCTCTTTGCCCTTGTTCATCCTTTAAGAAAATAGAACAAAGTCTTTTACTGATATTTTGTGCTACTTCGTCAAGATTTCTTTTATCACCACTTCCGGTTGGCAGCTCTACCTTCAGGCTGTTTCCGTAATAAAAATGGAAACGCTGTAAGCTTTCTACAATCAGAAAGTTGATAGGGAACCAAATTGGGCCTCGCCAGTTGCTGTTTCCGCCAAACATCCTGCTGTCACTTTCTGCGGGAGTATAGTAAACCATATTTTCTGTCCCATGAACAGAGAATACAAAAGGATTTTCTTCATATACTTTAGACATCGCGCGGATTCCGTATGTACTTAAAAACTCTTTTTCATCAAGCATTCTTGTCAGAACTTTTGTTAATCTGTTTTTGCGGAGAATACTCATCAGATGTTTTCTCCCCTGGCCTTCCTCATCCCAGTGAGAAACAAGTTTGGTAAGCTCAGGTTTGTTTTTTAAGATCCATTCCATTCTTGTTTTGAAATTAGGCATCTTTTCCAATAAACGATGATCTACAATTTCCACAGCAAACAGAGGAATCAGACCGACAATACTTCTTAGTTTTAAAGAAACACTGTCGCCATTTCCAAGCTGAAGAACATCATAAAAGAATCCATCTTCCTCGTTCCATAAACCTTTGGTGCCTTCACCCAGATTTTCCATGGCTTCTGCGATATAGAGATAATGTTCAAAAAACTTGATTGCCATATCTTCATATACTTGGTAATACTGAGCCAGTTCCATGGCAATACGCATCATATTTAAGGCGTACATTGCCATCCAGCTTGTACCGTCAGCCTGTTCAAGATGCTGACCGTCTTTGAGTTCCATATTCCGGTCAAAAGCACCAATATTATCCAGACCAAGGAAACCTCCACCAAAGATATTTTTCCCGTTTTTATCCTTTCGGTTCACCCACCATGTGAAATTGAGCAGTAGTTTCTGAAAAACTTTTTCAAGAAACAGTAAATCGGGTTTACCGTTGGCTTTTTCATCAATTTTAAAAACACGGAAGCAAGACCATGCGTGTACAGGAGGATTCACATCGCTCATATTCCATTCATAGGCGGGAAGCTGACCGTTAGGATGCATGTACCATTCTTTTGTGAGCAACAGAAGTTGGCCTTTGGCAAATTCGGCATCAATAATGGAGAAAGGAACACAGTGGAAAGCCAGATCCCACGTTGCATACCATGGATATTCCCATTTATCAGGCATGGAAATGATATCTTTATTGTGAAGATGGTTCCATTCTGTATTTCTTACATATTCATTAAAGTTTCTTGGAGCTTCAAAATTGGGATCGCCTTTTAGCCATTTTCCGATATTGTAATGATAAAACTGTTTGTTCCAGAGAAGTCCAGCGAAGGCTTGTCTTTGTACATTTCTTTCATCTTCATTGGTTGTATCGTATTGAATTTCGTTGTAAAAATCTTCAGCTTCAGTTTTTCTATTATTGAAAATTTCATCAAATCCGGAAAAAGGAGCATCTGTTTCATTGGGACATAATCTGAATTCAAAAACCTTGGATTGTCCTGGTCCAATCATTTCATCAATCAGAAAAGAAGCTTTACTTCCTTTTTGTTCAGGATTTACTGTATTGGTCTGATGAATAAGAAAATCATTGATCCCATCTTTGAAATAATGATTTTCAGGCAAAGGATTCCCATACAGTTTAGAAGTATTGGTCTCATTATCACAGAAAACACGTTGTGCATTGACGTTTCTCGAGTATAATTTCTTGATAGAAACACTGTCATGTGCAATATTAATGCTTCCGTCATGAGAATAAGCGTTCAGTTCTCCTTTATAAGTATTGTATCCCCATTTCCAGTTATTTCGGAACCAGGCTGTAGGTATTACAACAATCGGAGCATTATGCTGACTGCGGTTACACACCGTGATTCTGGCGAGGATATCGTTGTGATCGGCTTTACAGTATTCAATAAAAATATCGAAATATTCATCATTGTCAAAGATCCCTGTATCAAAGATTTCATACTCCGGATCTTTTTTGCCACGTCTTCCGTTTTCTGTAACGAGATCATCATAAGGAAACGCATTGATGGGATATTTATACACCATCTTCATATAGCTGTGGGTAGGAGTGTTGTCCAGATAATAAAAAATTTCTTTAATATCTTCCCCATGATTTCCCTGTGGATTGCTCAAACCAAAGAAACGCTCCTTTACGATCTTATCTTTCTTGTTCCAGAATGAAAATGCAAAGCAAAACAGCTGCTTTACATCCGATATTCCGGCAATACCTTCTTCTCCCCAGCGGTAGGCATAGCTCTCCGCATTATTGTGGTTGGTGAAGTTCCAGGCATTCCCGTCTCTACTGTAATCTTCCCGTACGTTACCCCATTGCCGGTTGCTTACATAAGGTCCCCAGTTTTTCCATTTGGTATCTTGTAATCTATCCTTTTCGGCAGTCATATCTCAACATTTTTCCACACGAAGTTAGTTTTTTTGAAAAATAATTCCAATTCCTTTCATCTGAATAATTATTAATATAGCCCTGAAATACTTGTGTTTAAAGGCTTTTTAAAATATTAAATTATTTTTTTTTTGAAATTAAAAGAAAAGAGCTACCTTTGCACCATTCGTTCATTCAAATATTGAAAATGTTATCAAGAAAGGTTGAGGGATTAGACCCTATGAAACCTTAGCAACCCTTTGCGCATGCAGAGAAGGTGCTACGTTCTACCAAAGTGATTTTGGACAGATAACTTACTGAAGTTCTTTTCAGCCATTTCCTGTGGCATTTTCAATTGTATTAAAATAATAGAATTGAAAACAGAACTAAACTATATTAATCTTTCGTATCAAACCAATTCCCAAAAGGAATGCAATATCTTGTTAAGCTATGAGCTTTTCGGGAAAGACCTGTTTACAGCTCCTATTATTCTTATCAACCATGCACTTACCGGAAATTCAACAGTATCCGGAGAACAAGGCTGGTGGAAAAATTTGGTAGGTAAAGATCAGGTCGTAGATACGGAGCAATATACCGTTCTTTGTTTCAATATACCCGGAAACGGTTATGATACTTTTTTAATTGAAGACTATGAAAGCTTTACCCCTTCAGATATAGCCAATATATTTCTGAAAGGATTAGAAGCTTTACATATCAAAAACTTATATGCCATTATTGGAGGCTCTCTGGGAGGAGGAATTGCCTGGGAAATGCTTGCCAAGCAACCTAAGCTTGCAGAAATATTTATCCCGATAGCTTGTGACTACAGAACACACGACTGGCTTCATGCACAGTGTATGGTTCAGAAATTTTTATTAAATGATAAAGATGAACCTCTACAGAAAGCAAGAATTCATGCTATGTTGTGCTACAGAACTCCACAATCGCTCAACAGCAGATTTCAGAATACATACAATCAGGACAAACAGCGCTTAGAATCAGAAGACTGGTTAATATATCACGGTAATGCTTTAAACGAAAGATTTAGTTTGAAAGCATATCAATTGATGAATCATTTACTGATGAATATCAACGCTGATGAATCAGCCTTAGAGAGAATAGAAGCACGAATGCACATGATCTCCGTAGATACAGACCTGTTTTTTCCTGCTTCTGAAATCCGAATGTGCTTCGAGAAATTGAAAGAGAAAAATAAGGAAGCCTCTTATCACGAGATCCAATCTATACACGGGCATGATGCCTTCCTAATGGAATATCAACAATTAAATAATATCATAAAAAACATTTTATAAAGTAATGAAAAAGGTTAATGAAATAAAATTTTTAAAGAACAGATCAATCATCAAATTTGAAGGCGAAGATTTTCTAGGAGAAATCGGAATTGATGGAAGAATCTTTAAAGCACTCACTTTGGCACGAATCAGTGTAGGAGTAATCTCTCAGCAGGCTGTAGAAAACGGAATCTCAATATTGGTTCACGAAAATGATGCAGAAAAAGCAGTAGCCTGTCTTATTGATGAGTTTGAAGCAGAAAGAAAATCAGGGAAAGTTTCCCAAATTTATAGCATCAATAATGTTTCTGTACTAGGTTTTGTATCAGAAGATTTTAATAAAGTCCTTGCAGAGCTGGCGAGAAATAATGTATTTCCTTTGCTTTTAAATCAGATCGCAGGAGAGAATAGGGTCAATATTGTAGTGACTTCTTCTCAGGACGAAAAGACCAAGAATATCATAGAATCCGAAATTTTCAAAAAACCCAAAACCGTTCATCTTGCTATTATAGGTCATGGAAACGTAGGGAAAACATTGATCAATCAGGTGTTAGAATCTTCAGATGAGATCAAAAGACGTAAGAATATAGATCTTAAAGTGGTGGCAGTTGCCAATTCTAAAAAAATAGCATTTAACAAAAAAGGATTTGACGGTAATTGGACTGAGGAAGTTGTAACGGCAGAACATCCATCGAATGTTCAGGAACTGATCAATTTCTCCAACGAAAATCAATTGGAAAATTTGATCGTTGTAGATAACACGGCAAGTAAAGATTTTGTTCATAACTACCATGCTTTGGCTGAAAACGGTTTTGATCTGGTTTCTTCCAACAAGATTTTTAATACCCTTCCTATTGAAGAATATCGTAAGCTAAGATATACTTTGAATAAAAATAACAGAAGATATCTGTATGAAACCAATGTAGGAGCAGGCCTTCCTCTAATTGATACCATCAAATTACTACACCTTTCTGGAGAAAATATCACCAGAATTAAAGGTGTTTTCTCAGGAACATTAAGCTATGTTTTCAACAATTTTTCTTTAAGAGATGACAAATTCTCAACCATCATCAACGAAGCTTTGGAAAAAGGATATACAGAACCAGACCCAAGAGAAGACTTATCCGGGAATGATGTGGCAAGAAAGTTATTGATTCTGGCCAGAGAGCTGGACTTAATCAATGAGTTTAGTGATATCAATATCCAGAACCTTGTTCCTGAAAGTTTACTTGAAGTTTCAAAATCAGAATTTCTGACAAGACTGGAAGAACTGGATGAAGAATACCAGAAAATAAAAGAGAATCAGGAGCCAGGTCATGTACTAAGATATGTAGGCGATCTGCACGGGGATCTTCAAAAAGATAAAGGGGATTTGGATGTAAAATTGATTTCCGTTCCAGCAACTTCAGCCTTAGGACAGTTAAAAGGTTCAGATTCAATTTTTGAAATTTATACAGAAAGTTACGGTGAAAATCCAATTGTAATTATGGGAGCAGGAGCCGGGGCCCTGGTAACAGCAAGAGGAGTATTCGGAGATATTTTAAGAGTAAGTGAAACAAAATAATGTATACAGATAACATGTACAATGTATCAATGATGAAGATAATAATGCCAAAGGTTGTATTGAGCGAAGTATAAAAATAACAGCCCTGAGATACATTGTACATTATTAAAATTAAAACTATATGGAAAATTTTGAAACATCAGCAATAAGAACCCAAACTGAAAGAACTCAGTTTGACGAACATTCTACACCGTTATATCTTACCTCAAGCTTTATTTTTCAGGATGCGGAAGATATGAGAGCCAGTTTTGCAGAAGAAAAACCTAAAAATCTCTACAGCCGTTTCTCTAACCCGAATGTAACAGAGTTTACAGATAAAATTGCTAAAATGGAAGGCGCAGAAGCAGGATATGCATTTGCAACCGGAATGGCAGCCATCTATTCCACATTTGCAGCATTACTGAATGCCGGAGATCATATCGTAAGCTGCCAATCTGTTTTTGGATCTACACATACCCTGTTTACCAAATATTTCCCAAAATGGAATATCGAAACATCTTACTTCAAAGCAGAAGACTCTGCCAATGTAGAACAATACATTCAACCTAATACTAAGATCTTATATCTGGAAACTCCTACCAATCCTGCTATTGAAATTCTGGATCTGGAATTTTTCGGACAAATTGCCAAAAAGCATAATCTTCTTTTTATTGTAGATAATTGTTTTGCGACACCTTACCTGCAACAGCCCATTAAATATGGTGCAGATATTGTTGTACATTCTGCCACGAAACTGATTGACGGACAAGGAAGAGTACTGGGAGGAATTGCAGTAGGAAAAGAAGACCTGATCAGAGAAATTTATCTTTTCGCAAGAAATACAGGACCTGCATTATCTCCTTTTAATGCCTGGGTATTATCAAAAAGCCTTGAAACATTGGCCATTCGTGTAGAAAAACACTGTGAAAATGCATTGAAGGTAGCCGAATTTTTAGAAAACCATCCTAACGTAGAATTGGTAAAATATCCATTCCTGAAATCACATCCAAGCTATGAAATCGCCAAAAAACAAATGAAGCTCGGTGGAAATATAGTAGCATTTGAAATAAAAGGAGGAATAGAAGGAGGAAGAAACTTCTTAGACAAGATACAGATGTGTTCATTGTCTGCTAACCTGGGTGATACAAGAACGATCGTTACACATCCAGCATCCACTACACACTCCAAACTGTCAGATGAAGAAAGAAATGAAGTCGGGATTACTGCAGGTTTGGTACGCTGCTCAGTAGGATTGGAGAATGTAGAAGATATCATTGCAGACTTAAAGCAGGCTTTAGACTAACTCAATATCCAACGGCTTTAGCCAAAATAGATAAGAAATGAAAAATTCAGAAGCATTATACAAAGCCTTAACAGAGAGAATTTTAATTCTTGATGGCGCAATGGGAACCATGCTCCAGAGATATAAATTCGAGGAAGAAGATTACCGCGGAGAACGTTTCAAAGACTGGGAACATCCTGTAAAAGGAAATAATGATCTGCTTTCTCTGACGCAGCCGCAGGCGATTGAAGAAGTTCACAAAAAATATCTGGAAGCAGGTGCCGATATCATCGAAACCAATACATTTTCTGGAACAACAATCGCGATGGCAGATTATCATATGGAAGATTTGGTATACGATCTGAACTATGAGTCTGCAAAAATTGCCAGAAAAGCCTGTGACGAATACACAGCGAAGAACCCGGAAAAACCAAGATTTGTAGCGGGATCTATCGGCCCAACCAACAGAACAGCAAGTTTAAGCCCGGACGTAAATGACCCTGGTTACAGAGCCATCACTTTTGAAGAACTGAGAGTTGCTTACAAACAACAGTGTGAAGCATTGCTCGATGGAGGCTCAGATATCCTTTTGGTAGAAACCATCTTCGATACCCTGAATGCAAAAGCAGCTTTATTTGCTATTGATGAATTGCAGGAAGAAAGAGGAATAAAAATCCCGATCATGGTTTCAGGAACCATTACAGATGCTTCAGGAAGAACATTAAGCGGGCAAACAGCAGAAGCTTTTATGATTTCAGTTTCGCACCTTAACTTATTAAGCGTAGGTTTCAATTGTGCTTTGGGAGCAGATCAGCTGACTCCTTATCTGGAAACGCTGGCTCATAATTCAGAATTCTATGTTTCCGCTTATCCGAATGCCGGCTTACCTAATGCTTTTGGAAAATACGACGAAACACCGGAAGATATGGCAAGACAGATTAAAGAATATGTAGAGAAAGGACTGATCAACATCATTGGTGGATGTTGCGGAACGACTCCGGAGCACATCAAAGCGATTGCTGATCTGGTAGAGAAATATCCTCCAAGGAAATTGAGAGAATTTGTGTGATTTGATAGATTTTTTTAATTAAAATCAAGAATGTAGGCTGAAATATAAATGTTAACTTTATGTAAACCACAAAGTTAAATGTAATGGAAAAGCCGATTTATTTAAAAGATTCAGAGGATACCAGATTGTTTAATGAATTGAGAAAGAAAGTGAATCAACGTGTAGAAGCCATTCCCGAGAATAGGGATATCTACATTCAGATCAAAGCTGTTCTTCTGCCATTGATCTATGTAGGTTTGTATTTCGTTGCCGTTTTTAATGCTGAAAAACATGGGGTATATATTCTGAGTTTTGTTTCAATGGGAATATTTCTGGTTTTGATTTATTTAAACCTAATCCATGAAGCAGCTCATAACAATATTTATAAAAGCAGAAAACTCAATGAGCTGGTTTTACACATTTTTGATTTTGTAGGAGCCAATTCCTATATCTGGAAGAAAAGACATATCGCAAGCCATCATGCGTATCCCAATGTGGATGGATGGGATACCGATATCGAACAAAGCGGGTTACTATTGATAGTCCCGTGGATCAAAGCAAAAGGAATTCAGAAATATCAGCATAGGTTTTTCTTTTTAGTATATCCTTTGTATTTGTTCAATTGGATGTTTATAAGAGATTTTAGAGATTTCTTTGATACGGAAAGAGTGATTTTGAAGACTCAGGGAAAAATACCCTTGAGAGAAAAGGTAAAAATGATAAGCTATAAGCTGTTTTACTTTTTTTATCAGATTGTAATTCCAATTGTGTTCTTTAAAGTATCAATAGGGTTGGCATTAGGAGCATGGTTTTTACAGGTGATATCAGCAAGCATCTTTGCACTCTTTGTTTTATTGCCTTTGCATCCGCTTCCTGATAATGCTTTTCCGAAGCTGAATAAAGAAAATGGACTTCCGTTCAGTTGGCTTCGCCATCAGTTGGAAGTCACCAATGATCTGAAAGAAAACAATTGGTGGGTGAGAAACGTGTTGGGAAACTTCAATTTCCATGTTGCTCATCATCTGTTTCCGAATTATAGCTATATGTATTATAGCGAGATCACAGAAGAGATCGAAAAATTTGCCATAGAACATGGCTTGGCATACAAAAGATTTCCATTGCTTACCGCTTTAGGTAAACATAGAGATTTATTGAGGCAGAACGCAAATAATGCCTACTATATTTTAGAAGAATAAAATAGATGAAGTATTTAAGATTATCAGGCCTTGAGCCTCTTATCATAACGCCCGAAAGTAATTTCATCAACGTTGGTGAAAGAACCAATGTTGCCGGGTCCAAAAAATTTTTAAGGCTTATTAAAGAAGAGAAATTTTCTGAAGCATTAGATATTGCCCGCCATCAGGTAGAAGGCGGTGCTCAGATTTTGGATGTTAATTTCGATGACGGATTGATAGATGGGAAAGCATCCATGATCAAATTTCTGAACCTAATTGCTTCCGAACCGGATATTGCCCGAATTCCCATCATGGTAGATTCCTCCAAATGGGAAATTCTTGAAGCAGGTCTGCAGGTGGCTCAGGGAAAATGTGTGGTGAATTCCATCAGCTTAAAAGAAGGTGAAGAGGAGTTTATCAAACATGCCAAAGCCATCAAGAGATATGGAGCGGCTGTTATTGTAATGGCATTTGATGAGGTAGGGCAGGCAGATAATCTTGAAAGAAGAATAGAAATTTCAAAACGATCCTATGATATTTTGGTCAACCAGATTGGTTTTCCTGCAGAAGATATCATTTTCGATTTAAATATTTTTCCGGTTGCAACAGGAATGGATGAGCACAGAAGAAATGCCATCGATTTTATTGAAGCCACCAGATGGGTACGACAAAACCTCCCTTATACCTCCGTAAGTGGTGGAGTAAGTAATGTCTCTTTTTCTTTCCGAGGAAATGATACGGTAAGAGAAGCTATGCACTCAGTATTCCTTTATCATGCCATTCAGGCAGGAATGAACATTGGTATTGTAAACCCAGCCATGCTTGAAGTGTATGATGAGATCAACAAAGAATTGCTGGAGCTGGTAGAAGACGTCATTCTTGATAAAAGAGAAGATGCTACAGAAAGACTTCTCGATTATTCTGAGAAACATAAATCTGTAAAAAAAGAAAAAACCGAAGACCTGGAATGGCGAAACAATCCGTTACAGGAAAGAATCACCTACGCTTTGGTGAAAGGTATAGACCGTTTTATTGAAGAAGATGTAGAAGAAGCAAGGCAACAGGCAGCAAGGCCACTCCACGTTATCGAAATTAATCTGATGACCGGGATGGGTGTTGTAGGCGATTTATTCGGGAGTGGAAAAATGTTTTTACCGCAAGTGGTAAAATCTGCAAGAGTAATGAAAAAAGCAGTGGCGTACTTACAGCCTTTTATTGAAGCAGAAAAAGACGGCTCACGACCAGCTAATGGAAAGATACTGATGGCTACCGTAAAAGGTGACGTTCATGATATCGGAAAGAATATTGTGAGCGTTGTGCTAGGCTGCAACAATTATGAAATTGTAGATCTTGGAGTAATGGTTCCAGCGGAAAAAATTATTCAGACAGCGATTGCCGAAAAAGTAGACGTTATTGGGTTGAGCGGTCTTATCACACCAAGTTTAGATGAAATGGTATATATCGCTTCAGAATTGGAAAGACAGAATCTGGACTTCCCTTTGCTCATCGGTGGTGCCACCACTTCCAAAGCACATACTGCGGTAAAAATAGATTTAAAATATAAAAATGCAGTCGTTCACGTTAACGATGCCTCAAGAGCTGTAAATGTAGTAAGTTCATTGCTGGGAGACAGAAATAAAGAATATGTTTCGGATTTAAAAAATGACTATTCCGATTTCAGAGAAAAATTCCTGAACAGACAAGTTGATAAAGACTATGTCTCTATTGAAGAAGCCAGAGAAAATAAATTTAAAATTGACTGGGAAAACGAAGACATTTTTACACCGAACAACTTAGGTATAAAACTTATTGAAAACCAAGACCTCAATGAACTGGTTCCTTTTATCGACTGGTCGCCGTTTTTCAGAAGCTGGGATCTCCATGGCAAGTATCCGAATATTTTGGAAGATGAGGTTGTTGGCGTTCAGGCTAAAGAACTTTTCAAAGATGCTCAGGTTATCCTGAAAAGAATTCTGGATGAAAAACTATTAACGGCAAAAGCCATCTTCGGAATTTTTAAAGCCAATTCCAACGACACTGATGATATTTTAATTCTGAATGAAGATCATGAAGAACAGGCAAAATTTCTCACATTAAGACAACAGGCCCAGCGATCAAAAGGGAAAGATTATTTAGCATTAAGCGATTTCATTGCCCCTCAAAGTTCTGGAAAAACCGATTACATGGGAGCTTTCTGTGTAACAACAGGCTTTGGAACCGACGAATTGTCCGCAGAATACGAAAAAGCCCATGACGATTACAACTCCATCATGGTAAAAGCGCTTGCCGACCGTTTTGCTGAAGCTTACGCCGAATTTTTACATAAAAAAGTAAGAACCGAATATTGGGGATATGCCACACAAGAAGAACTCAGCAATGATGAACTGATTGCAGAAAAATACAAAGGAATTCGCCCTGCACCAGGCTACCCGGCTTGCCCAGACCACCTTGAAAAGAAAACCATATGGGATCTTTTAAAAGTAGAAGAAAATACAGGCGTTTTCCTTACAGAAAGCTTGGCCATGTTTCCTACGGCTTCTGTTTCCGGGTATTATTTTGGAAGCCCGCATGCCAAATATTTTGGGTTAGGTAAAATTACAGAAGACCAGCTTAAAGATTATGCTGCACGAAGAGGTTGTAGCATCCAGGAAGCCAGAAAATGGCTGTCACCCAATTTAGCAGATTAAAATTAACATGAAGATAACAGAACACATTAAAAACGCAAATGGGAAAACTTTATTCTCTTTAGAAGTAGTCCCACCACAGAAAGGAATCGGTATTGAAGACCTATACGCGAACATAGATCCGTTGATGGAATTCAAACCGCCATTCATTGATGTTACCACTTCAAGAGAAGAATATATTTATCTGGATAAAGGAAATGGCCTTATGGAAAGACGTATTACTAGGATGCGTCCGGGAACTCTGGGAATCTGTTCCGCTATTCAGCATAAATATAACGTAGATACGGTACCGCACTTACTTTGTGGAGGTTTTACAAAGGAAGAAACCGAATATCTGTTGGTAGACTGTATGTACCTTGGAATTGAGAATATAATGGCTTTGAGAGGAGATGCTATGAAAGGTCATCAATATTTCGAGCCTACTCAGGGAGGTCATACCAGCGCAATGGATCTGGTGAACCAAATCAATGACTTGGGAAGAGGAAAATACCTTCATAATGATGAACAGGTTTGTGATGAACTGAATAAGTTCTGTGTAGGAGTAGCCGGCTATCCGGAAAAACATATTGAAGCTCCTTCCATGAACTATGATCTTAAATGGTTGAAGCAAAAAGTAGACGCCGGAGCCGATTATATCGTTACCCAAATGTTTTTTGACAATAAAAAGTATATTGAATTCGTTCAGAAAGCAAGAGAAATAGGAATCAACGTTCCGATTATTCCGGGAATCAAACCCATTGCTACAAAGAAGCATTTGAAATTATTACCACAGGTATTCAAAATAGATTTGCCCGAAGAGCTCATCAATGAAGTAGAAAATGCCAAAAATAATGAAGCGGTAAAGCAGATTGGAATAGAGTGGGCAATTGCACAATGCAAAGAACTTTTAGATTTTGGAGTGCCCGTTCTTCATTTTTACTCAATGGGTAAAAGTGACAACATAAAAAAAGTCGCAGGAGAATTATTCTAAATGAAGTAAACTTGAAAGGTTGGCCTTGCTGTTATAGCAAGGCTTTTTTTTATCACAAAACAGAGAATTACTCCACTTTTTTCATCTTAAATATTAAGAAAACATAAATGTTAAAAGCAGAAAATTAACATTTTGATTTATTTTTTCTATGTATTTTAGAATTAAATTCTACTTTTTATGAAAAATACTTTATTACTGCTAGGTCTTATTTCTTGCAGTTTTGTTAATGCTCAGGTAGGTATTAATACCTCTTCTCCCACTGCAACTTTAGATGTTGTCGCAAAGAATGCTACAGGAACTGCCACAAATGTAGACGGTGTCTTACTCTCAAGAGTGGACCGCCAAAGAGCTCAGGTAATGACGGGCGTTCCCACTTCCACACTTATCTATGTTAATAATGTTGCAACAGGTTCTCAGGCAGGTACTGCGGTTAATATTGATGCCGTCGGATATTATTATTTCAGTGGAACCGCATGGGTTAAGCTTCACAATCCTAGTAATTCCTCATTTGTCTCTTCCAATATTTATACTGCGAATGGTACACTCACAGGAAATAGAACTGTGACACAAGGGGCCAATACATTGTCTTTCACTGGTACTGCAGTAAATGCTTTTTCAGTAGCAGGAAGTGCTTTCTCAGTAGATGCAGCCAATAGAAGAGTAGGAGTGGGTACTATTGCTCCTCCATCTATTCTTTCCGTACTGACACCTACGTCTGGTGATTTAATAGATGCTCTTTCAGCAGGTATTGATAATTGTGGACAGCCTTGTGGTCAAGGTTCAGCAAGAAATATTACTTTATTTAATGCCAATGTAACCAATACTCAATTTGGAGGGCTGGAATTTATTCCCGGAACAAGTGCTTCAGGAATTTCAGGAGCTTCTATTGCCGGGATCGACAGAGATATCACCAACAATTATGCAGGTTTACAGTTTTTTACAAGAAATGCCACAGGATATGCAGCCAGAATGACCCTTAAATCCTCAGGAAATGTAGGAATTGGAACAGTGAATCCAGATGTAAAGCTTGATGTACAGTCAGGAGGAACTTCCGCTACACCTATAGCAGCCATTAAGATTGTTGATGGAAATCAAAACAACAATTATGTGCTCACCTCAGACGCTAATGGTGTTGGAACATGGAAACCAGCATCAATTACCAATATTTATAATGCAAACGGAACCCTTACAGGAAACAGAACTGTAACACAAGGAGCGAATACGCTTGCTTTTACCGGTTCTGCAGTGAATGCCTTCTCCGTAGATGGAACTACATTTTCCGTAGATGCAACTAACGATAGGGTAGGGGTTGGTACTGCGGCACCACAACAGCCACTACATGTGAATGCCAGATCAAGTGCTGTAAGGTTTGAAAATTTGGCAGCTTTACCGAATGGAGCCAGTTCTTCGGGTTTGGTGATTGATACTAATGGAGATATTTATAAAAATAATACGATTTCAGTAGAAGGTCAGATTTTAAGAATAGGTCTTAATGCTACTACTTACAATTCAGGCTCGGAAGTTGGTCTTAGATTCAGTGCGAATGATGATGCAACAGAAATGGGGAATGCTCCCAATTCTGCATCCAACTTTATTAATACCATTGTAGGAGCTGTGATTACAGATAATGTTTCGGCAGCTGCAGGACAGGGTTCTCCTGTTAGAACAACAGATAGAGTTACATTACAACCAGGGGTTTACAAAATTCAGGTAAGGCTTGTTGGTAGTTTTGCTGCAGCTAGTGCAAACAATTCAATTTTCGTAAAGAGTATTGTAAATAATAATGAATACTCATTAGTCAACCAGGCAAATACAAGTAACCAGACAGGTACTTATTATTTCGATGATTATATCAATATTACAGGATCGGCTCAAACCGTAGATTTTACAATATCTCCGGCATCAAATAATTTCGTAGTATCCTCTAATGAAACACCGGGTACAGGAAAATCTTATAGAAGTTTAATCTTAATTCAAAGACTAAGATAATTCTTATTATCTATTGCAAAAAAATAGCGATACTCACGGTATCGCTATTTTTGTATTATTTATTCATTTAAAAAAGAGACCAGCTTTACAAGGTTTTCTTCTTTGTTGAATTTAATGTCATTAGATTTAGCATAGGTTTCAATAGCTTCTTTTTTAGCAGGGAAAAAATCTAGAATGTCTTTTAATTTCTTAGGTTTTTTAATGAAACCATACTCAGCGGTTTGAATATAATAAACCGGATCTAGGTTTTTGAAGAAAGCGGCTTTATCTGATGCATAAGAATTAGCTGCAGGTACAGCATCATTAAATTTAGTCTTTACTTTTTTGTATAATTTATTCTTACCATTTACAAGTTCAAAAAAATATCCATCAAGATCATCGTTTGTTTTTACAAGAACTAAAGTACTTTTAGGAGATGCAATTTCAATTCTGGAATAAGTATCCTCTTTTGGAAGAACTAGTGGCTTCCCTTCTTTCTGAAACTCTACTTCATCCTTATAACTGTTGTATCTTACCGGTACTTTATCGAAGTTTTCAACCACTTTAGCAGTTTGGAATTCTGTAGTATAATAAGGTGAACCAATAATCTCATCATACTTCAATGCTCTTCCTGAGTTTTCTGACTTTACACCGAATACAGCATGATCTCCTCCAAGACTGTTTACTGAATAGGTACTGGAAAAGTTAGATTGATACCCTCCTGGTGTATAATTTTGTGCATAGCTGGCGCTGAACGACAGTAGCAAAGCGCCCATAATTACTTTTTTCATTTTGTAGGTTTTATTTTAGTTTTTTTGAAAAAAAATTAGCTCCAAAAGTACAAATATTATTCTAAAATTTTTCGAAAAGTTTAGTTTTCTTAGAATATTATAAATATGGATGTCTCTCAAATTCTCTGTTCCTGTCAAATAGATATCGGTACGTTGCCAATTTTCTTGTTATAGTCGTATCAAGAGTTTCCGCAATTTTAATCATTTTAGGATTGAAATCACCAATCCATTGAAGTTCTGTCGTCGTAAAATCCGTATGTTTTCTCAAATGTTGGGTCCCTTCCCAGATCATATATCCATCTATTCCTTTCTTTTGCCATTCCGGAACCACACCAAACACAAGACCTACCATTTTTTCGTTCTTCTTAAAACACTTTAGAAAGAAAAATTTCATTTTTTCCCATACTCCAAATTTTCCGTTTAAATATTTAAACCATTGATTAAGATCTGGAAGATTGATCCACATAGCAATCGGCTTTTCATTTTCATAAACAAACCAGGAGATATGTTCATTGATAATAGGCTTCATCGTATTGAACATTTTCAACACCTTAGCTTCTTCCAGTTGTTTCCCTTCTCCATGAGATGCCCATGCTTTGTTATAAACTTCAGTAAAATCCCTGGCAAACTTTGGTAGGTTATTCTTTTTTATCGGTTGTGCTGAAATAGCAGGATTTCTCTTATTCTTTTCATAAGCAATCGTGAAAACCCTCGAAACCGGCGCTAAAATAGGTCTCGTAAAACAAAGCTGTTCAAAATAGATTTGAAAACCATAATTTTCAAAAAGTTCTCGATAATAAGGAAAGTTGTAATTCATCCCAAACAGAGGCTCTATAAATCCTTCAATCAAAAGTCCCCAAAACTTATCTCTTTCTCCAAAATTAATGGGACCATCCATCGCTTCAATTCCTCTTTCCTGAAGCCAATTTTTACAGTGGTCAAAAATAAAATTGGCAGTTTCCTGGTCGTTGATACAGTCAAAAAAACCAATACCTCCGGTAGGTTGCTCCTGCTCATAGCAGCGATTCACAAAAACAGCTATTTTACCAACGATTTTGTGATCTTTTTTGAACAGAAACCTTTTGCAATCTCCATTTTTAAAAAATTTGTTTTTCTCTGGATTAAAAACTTCTTCAATATTTTTATCTAATGGCCGGATATAGTTTTTGTCGTGTTGATAAAGATGTGCTGGAAATTTCAGGAATTCCCTTTTTTGGTCTTTGCTTTGTACTTCTTCGACAATAATCATAGGTTTTTTAATCAGAGTAGGTTATAAAAGATAATGTTTTTCATTCCATGTGGAACCTCTATGATTCACAAAGTATTCAATACCTATAGAAGTTACAGAGCTTCCTGACGATCCAAAAAATTAATAAAAAACTTTCGGAAAAAATAGAGGAACAGATATTATCCGTATTTTTGCTGCAAATTAAATAAAAATGGTTGATTTTACTGATAACGACGATGATATTTTCACTGGAAAAGAACATACGCCTATAAGGGAAGATGCTTTTGATAAATCGCCACAGGAAAAAATAGAGAAAATTACTGAGCTTTTTGGAGAAATCATGGAGACGCTAGGATTGGATATGACTGATGATTCTTTAAAAGATTCTCCAAAGCGTGTTGCCAAAATGTATGTGAATGAAATTTTCGGAGGTCTTCTTCCTGAAAATAAGCCGGGCATATCTACTTTTTCCAATAAATACAAATACCGCCAGATGTTGGTGGAAAAAGATATCACTGTATATTCTTTTTGTGAACATCACTTTTTACCAATCATAGGAAAAGCTCACGTTGCCTATATTTCCAACGGAGAAGTGATCGGTCTTTCAAAAATTAACAGAATTGTTGATTATTATGCAAAAAGACCCCAGGTTCAGGAAAGATTAACGATGCAAATTGTAAATGCTTTGAAAGAAGCATTGGGAACAAAAAATGTAGCCTGTATCATTGATGCTAAACACCTTTGCGTCAATTGTAGAGGAATAAAAGATACGGCAAGTTCTACGATTACTGCAGAACTGAGTGGAATATTCAGAACAAACCCTATTACGAGACAGGAATTCTTACATTATGTAGGAAGCCATGCAAAACTAGATTAATAGTAGATGAACTATCAGATTCTTAAGAATATTATTGATAAAGAGCTTCAGAGGTTTCAAAACATTCCTGAAGAAGAATGGTCACAAAAATCTTCATCAGAAAAATGGTCCAAAAAAGAAATTATTGGTCATCTTTGTGACAGTGCTTTTACGAATATCCGTAGATTTGTAGTGACTCAATATAAGGAAAACGAGAATATTGTTTATGATCAGAATGAATGGGTAAAAGCACAAAACTATCAGAATGTTCCTACAAATGATCTTATCGATTTGTGGAAATTGCTGAATTATCAGCTTATTCATGTTGTGGAAAATATTCCTGATGAAGCCTTGCAGAGAACCTGTGATACCACCAAAACAGAAACGAGGGTTTTCACATTGGAATTTTTGATCAATGATTATGTAGATCATCTGCAGCATCATTTAAAAGCGATTTAATTATGATAAAATTTAAAAAAGTTTCACATAAGATTTTCATCACAACGATTATTTGTTGTGACAGAATTGTTTTTTAACTAATTTTTGAATATTAATCATTAAATCTTTTAACTTAACTATAAATGCAATTAAAAATATATAACTCTCTTACAGCAGAAAAAGAAAACTTCAAACCCATTCTTGACGGAAATGTCGGAATGTACGTCTGCGGACCTACCGTGTATAGTAATGTACACTTGGGAAATGTAAGAACTTTCCTTTCTTTCGATTTTATTTATCGTACCTTAATGCATCTAGGGTATAAAGTGAGATACGTTAGAAATATTACCGACGCCGGTCACCTTACCGATGACGGAAATGTAGATAATGACAGATTCGTAAAACAAACCAGACTTGAAAAACTGGAACCTATGGAAATTGTACAGAAGTACACCGTAGATTTTCATAAAGTCCTGGATATGTTTAATCTGCTTCCTCCAAACATCGAACCTACCGCTACAGGTCACATTGTAGAACAGATTGAATTGACTCAAAAGCTCATCGAAAGAGGATTTGCCTACGAAAGTAACGGTTCCGTATATTTTGATGTTTTAGAATACAACAAAAGAGGACTGAACTATGGTGAGCTTTCGAAACGTAATATAGAAGAACTTTTTGCCAATACCCGTGATCTTGACGGACAGGGCGAGAAAAAGAATCCTCAGGATTTTGCATTGTGGAAAAAAGCTTCTCCTGCTCACATCATGAGATGGAACTCTCCTTGGGGAGAAGGCTTCCCAGGATGGCACCTTGAATGTACTGCAATGAGTACGAAATATTTAGGAGAAACATTTGATATCCATGGGGGAGGGATGGACTTGAAATTCCCACACCACGAATGTGAAATTGCCCAAGGGAAAGCTTGCAACGATGCAGCTCCGGTAAATTACTGGATGCACGCCAATATGTTGACGATGAACTCTCAACGTATGAGCAAGTCTACAGGAAATTACATTCTTCCGATGCAATTGGTAACAGGGGATAATGATTTCTTTGAAAAGCCTTTCCATCCGTCAATTGTACGTTTCTGCTTTCTGCAGGCACATTACAGAAGTGTTTTAGATATTTCTAATGATGCCATGATTGCCAGCGAAAAAGGATTTATCAGACTAATGGAAGCGGTAAAAGTATTGAACAATATTACTCCAGACGATACAAAAGAATCCGGATTTAGCCTCAAAGAATGGAAAAATAAAGCATATGAAGCTTTAACAGATGATTTCAATTCTCCAATTCTGATAGCTCACCTGTTTGAAGCCGTAAAATATATCTTTGCTTTAAATGATGGTAAGGAAACAATCTCTGCAGAAGACCTTGAAGATTTAAAAGCTACATTGAATGCCTTCATCTTTGACGTGCTGGGATTGCAGACTGTAGAAGAAAATAATAATGAAAAACTGGATCAAACTCTAAAAGTATTGATCGAACTGAGAAATCAGGCCAGAAAATCCAAAAATTTCGAACTTTCAGATCAGATCAGAGACAAACTGCTGGCAGAAGGTATCGAATTAAAAGACGGAAGAGACGGAACATCTTATGTTCTGAACTAAAAATATAACTTCGTTTTATTAACCATTCCGTAGGAGTCCACTGTAGTTAGGATTCTTACGGAATGTTTTTTTTATTCCCTCCCTTGAAGACATATCAGATTTCCATTTCTGATCCTTCATACAGAAAGCTATCACTTAACCCTCTCGTCCCTTCGCTTTCCCATCTTACTCTCAATCATTCCACCTCTCCAACATTCTCAGTAGCTATTTCCTGCTATCCATTTTTACTCCTCGCTCCCGCGCTCTCCTACACGGAGACCCATTCACGTACCTACCTAAGCTGTGGGGTAACCATTCCTATCAGGGCTATAATCCTTGTCGAGAAAAAAATACGGCCAAAATACCTCATTCCTTCTAAAACCCATCTCCCAATCCTACAA